>DEWF01000001.1:0-238794 GCA_002363545.1 Christensenella sp. UBA3217
TCGAACCCCTTACCTCTTGAATGCCATTCAAGCGCTCTACCAGTTGAGCTACACCCCCAAGGCATTCTCATTATAGCAAGGAATGAAGGGAAGTGCAAGCATTTCAATAAAAATATTTCTTTGGTTTGTAGGATTCGGTAGGGCAAAGGCAGCTTTGTGCTCTTTTATCGGAGCGCGTCCGCTATCTCGTAAATCAGCTTTTCGGATTTTTCCCAGCCCAAACAAGCGTCGGTAATGGACTTTCCGTAAATGCCTTCACCGATCTTTTGTGCGCCATCCTCAATATAACTTTCCACCATCAAACCTTTTACAAATTTTTTAACGTCCTTGTTAAAGGCTCTGCCCGAAAGCACCTCTTTCACGATCCTTTCTTGCTCAAAAGGATTTTTGCCCGAGTTGGAGTGGTTGCAGTCAATGATCACGGCGGGGTTCAATAGTCCGCGCGCTTTATAAAGGTCCGAAAGCAGGATGATATCCTCGTAATGATAGTTGGGGTGGGATTGCCCCTGCTTGTTCACGTAGCCGCGCAAAATGGCGTGTGTGTAGGGATTTCCAAGGGAGTGAACTTCCCAGCCGCGGTATAAAAAGGTGTGCGGGTGTTGTGCCGCTGTAATGGAGTTCAGCATAACGGAATAGTCACCGCTGGTGGGGTTTTTCATGCCAACCGGCACCTCTATGCCGCTGGAAACAAGGCGGTGCTGTTGGTTTTCCACCGATCGTGCTCCCACAGCCACGTAGCCCAGCACGTCATCCAAATAACGATAGTTTTCGGGGTAAAGCATTTCGTCTGCGCAGGTAAAGCCCGTTTCGCGTATTGCACGGATATGCAGTTCGCGTATGGCGATCAACCCTTTCATCATATCGGGCTTGCCGTTGGGGTCGGGTTGGTGGAGCATGCCCTTATAGCCGTCGCCGGTGGTGCGCGGTTTGTTGGTGTAAATGCGCGGCACGATCAGAATTTTGTCCTTTACCTTTTCCTGCACGGGCACAAGGCGGGAAATATAATCCATCACGCTTTCCTCGTTATCGGCGGAGCAGGGCCCTATGATCAGGAGTAATCTGTCGTCTTCTCCCGAAAGGATGCGCTTGATCTGTCCGTCCCTCTCTTCAAAGATGCGGGTGGAAGCGGCGTCCATCGGGTACGCTTCTTTGATCTCAATGGGGAGAGCAACTTTTCTGTCAAATACCATATTCATAAATGGTTCCTCCTTTTATTCCAATTTTTGATCGGGCAGGTATCTTCCTGCGATCTTTGCGTTCGTGCAATAGCTTGAAAGGTCTTTCAGCAGCATGGCTTCTTCCCCTTCGCCTTCCGCTTCCACGTAAAAGTAGTATTGCCACGCTTTGTCCTTTAAAGGGCGGCTGTGAAGACATTTCATGTTGAATCCGTACGCCGCAATGATCTTTAACGCTTCCAATAGGGCGCCTGAGCGGTCTTGTACGGCAAACAGCAGGATCAAACGCTCCCCCTTTCTCTTTTGGGGTGCGTGCGGGGAAAGCAGGGCAAAGCGAGTGGTGTTTTCACGGCTTTCCGCTATATCTTCCGCAAGCACTTCAAGATCGTATAGTTCGGCGCATGCCTTGCTTGCAATAGCAGCTGTGTCAGCGGCTCCTCTTTCGCTCACCGCTTTGGCGGCAAACGCAGTGTTTTCCGCCGTCACTTCGCGTAAATGGTGCTTTGCAATGTATTCCGCGCATTGTGCAAGCGCTTGCGGGTGGCTTATTACCGTTTTCACGTCGGATAGTTTTGCTCCTTTCACCCCTACAAGATTTTGCACCACTCGCATTTCGTACAAGTCGTTTACCAAAAGGGTGCCACGGTAAATCATGTCCATCGTGGCGCTAACTTCCCCCGCATAACTGTTTTCTATCGGGAGAAGGGCGTGATCTGCTTGTGCGGTAAGGGCAAGGTCATAGGCTTCTTGAAAGGTGGCGCAGGCAATAAGTTTCCCCTCAGGGAAAAGTCGTTTCGCCGCCTGCTCGCTGAAAGAGCCTTGCGTGCCGCAATAAGCAATTTTGATCTGTTGGTTGTTTTGCTTTGCCATCGTTGACCCCCCTTATAAAAGAAAAACCGCTACTTTTTTGCAATGAAAAGTAGCGGTGTGAATGGTTGAGTTTTACTCACTCTGTCACATCGCTTTCGGCGTAAAGAAAAAGCTAATGGTAAATTGTTTCATGATTTTCACCTCTCGGTTGATAGCTTTATGATACGTTTTTGCACAAGGAATGTCAAGAGTTTTTGATGTTTTTTAACTTTTTTACCTCGCACAATTCTCGGATCAATCTTGTATTTTCCTTGCATTGATGATATAATATTATTAAAGAAGAGCGCCTGATGCGCTCGCACGGAGGACTCGGATGTTTCTAACTTTTTACGGAGCGGCAAGAGAAGTGACGGGCAGCTGTTTTTTATTGCAGGTATCCGGCAAAAACGTTTTGATAGATTGCGGTCTTCGTCAAGGAACGGACGTTTTTGACGGGGAAGAGGACGGCTTCCTTTTCGACGCTTCTTCCATTGATTGCGTGTTGTTAACACACGCACATATTGACCACAGCGGCAGGCTCCCCCTTCTTTATAAAAAGGGCTTCCGCGGTAAGATCTATTGCACTTCCGCCACCAAAAAACTGTGCAGCATCATGTTGCTTGACAGCGCCCATATCCAAGAAAGCGACGCAGAATGGCGCAACCGAAAGGGAAAGAGGAGCGGTGACTGCTTGATCCAACCCCTTTACACAATGGAGGATGCCGAGAACGTTTGCCGCTTCTTCTATGCGTTGGATTATGAAGAGGAAAAGGAGTTATTCCCCGGCTTTTCCATTTGCTTCCGTGACGCGGGACACCTATTGGGTTCCGCTTCGGTGCTCGTAAAAGCCACCGAGGGAGAAAACACAAAAACGTTAGTATTTTCGGGCGATATCGGCAATTCCGACCAACCGCTTTTGAACGATCCCAAGTACTTTAATCAGGCTGATTATATCGTGATGGAAAGCACCTATGCCGATCGTGTGCACGAAACGGTCATTCCCTCGGCGGATGCTCTTGCCGAAGTGATACAAACCACCCTTGACAGAGGGGGAAATCTTGTGATCCCTTCCTTTGCGGTGGGACGCACACAGGAGATCCTTTACTTTATTCGTCATATCAAAGAGGAAGGGAAAGTTAAGGGACACGGCGCTTTTCCCGTGGTGGTGGATAGCCCCCTTGCCATAGAAGCCACCAACATTTTTACCGAAGTGGGAGAAAGTTATTACGATGAGGAAGCCAAGGAGCTTATTGATCGCGGGGTCAACCCCATCGGGTTTGAAGGATTGTCGGTTTCCATCACGTCGGAAGATAGCCGCATGATCAACGAGGATCCCACGCCCAAGGTGATCATATCATCAAGCGGAATGTGCGAGGCGGGGCGTATCCGTCACCATTTGAAGCACAATTTATGGCGCAACGAAAGCACCATCCTCTTCGTGGGATATCAAGCGATAGGAACCCTCGGTCACGCCATTTTGAACGGCGCGAAACGCGTAAGGATTTTTGGGGAAGATATTGCGGTAAACGCACGCATTTCAGTCATGGGAAACACGAGTTCTCACGCCGACAGAATGGGGCTCATGCGATGGCTGGATGCTTACGATAACCGTCCCGATCGCGTGTTCGTGGTGCACGGTGGCGGGGATAACGCCGAGAAGTGGGCGGATGACGTTCGCAGTCAATTCGGCTTTAATGCCGTTGCCCCAAAATTTTCGGAATCTTACGATCTTTTGAAGAATGTAAAAGTCAAAGACGGATACCTGCCCGAAACGCATAGCAGGGTCACGCCGAACACCGTTTACAAGTATCTTCTTGAATCGGGCGGCAGGCTCGGGGAGCTCATTAAAAACTTTAAGGGAAGGACCAATTCCGAAACCAAAAAACTCGTGCGGGAACTGGACGATCTTTTCAAGCGCTATTCATAAAAAACTTACTTTATTTGCCTCTCACCGCAGAGAGGCATTTTTTTTAGAGGCTCGACTGATCGCGGCGCTTGGTTTTTTTTGCGTTTTTCTTTTTTCCTTATTGACTACTTTCAAATGGGTATGATATTATATATCCATAGTGCGCAAATACGCGCATACGTAAAGGGAGTTTGTATATGAGAATGAGCCGTCGCAGTTTTATGGATCAACCAAGGGATCGGTCCTGACGCGTCGGCTTTTTTTGTGGAAAATACGGCTTGATCGCCGCGGAAATATCACCATTTTTTAGGAGGATAGGAAATGACAGACGAATTATTACAGCGAATCGCGGAATTGAAGATAGTCCCCGTCGTAAAGATTGACGATGTGGCAGATACCTTGCCCTTAATGAAGGCGCTTGCCGACGGCGGTATTTTAAGCGCGGAGATCACGTTCCGTACCGCGTGCGGCCCCGATGCTCTTGCGTTGGCGGCAAAGAATTGCCCCGATATGTTGATCGGTGCGGGAACAATTATCAATAAAGAACAGGCAAAGAAAGCAGTTGCTTGCGGCGCCAAATTCATCGTTGGCCCCGGTTTTTCCAAAGACGTGGCGGCGGTGTGCCGTAAAGCGGGCGTTTTGTATCTTCCCGGCGTGGTCACTCCCACCGAGGTGATGATGGCAATTGCGGAAGGCTTGAAAGTGGTCAAGTTCTTCCCCGCGGAGAATTACGGCGGCGTAAAGACCATTAAGGCTCTTGCCGGTCCCTTCCCCCAACTCAAATTCATGCCTACCGGCGGTATCTCTGCGGAGAATATCAAAGGGTATTTTGAAACGGGCAAGGTCATTGCCTGCGGCGGTAGCTGGATGGTGAAGGACAGCTTGATCAAAGCAAAGGAATTCGATAAAATAACCGCTTTATCCAAAGAAGCGATGGAGGTAGTAAAATAATGAAAGCAGTAACGTTCGGTGAATTGATGTTGAGACTTGCTCCGGAGGGATACCTCCGTTTTGTGCAAGCAGATAAGTTCCAAGTGACTTTCGGCGGCGGCGAGGCCAACGTGGCGGTGTCCCTTGCCAATTACGGCGTGGACGCGGCGTTTGTTTCCAAGCTGCCCAATAACGATATCGGCCAAGCGGCGGTAAACAGCCTGCGCAGGTTCGGCGTGGATACCGGCAAGATCGTACGCGGCGGGGATCGCATCGGCATTTACTTCTTGGAGAAGGGCGCAAGCCAAAGACCCAGCAAGGTCATTTACGACCGCGCGGCTTCTGCCATTGCACTTGCCAAGCGTGAGGATTTTGATTGGGATAAGATCTTTGAAGGTGTGAATTGGTTCCACTTTACCGGCATCACTCCCGCTCTTTCGGATGGTGCGGCGGAGATCACCATGGACGCTTTGAAAGCGGCAAAGGCAAAGGGCATCACCGTTTCTTGTGACCTGAACTATCGCAAGAAGTTGTGGAGCAAAGCAAAGGCAAAGGAAGTGATGACTTCCCTGATGCCTTACGTGGACGTTTTGATCGCAAACGAAGAGGATAGTGCGGACGTGTTCGGCATCAAAGCGGACGATACCGATATTTCCAAGGGCGCGCTCAACAAAGAGGGATACAAGTCCGTGGCAAAAAAGTTGGTGGATGCTTTTGGCTTTAAGTACGTTGCCATTACTCTTCGCGGCAGTATTTCCGCCAACGATAATAAGTGGAGCGCCATGCTTTATAATGGCAAGGATTACTTCTTCAGCAAGGAGTATATGATCCATATCGTGGACCGCGTGGGCGGCGGCGATAGCTTTGGCGGCGGCCTGATCTACGGTATGCTCCATTTCCCCGAGGATAGCCAAAAGGTGATCGAATTCGCGGTGGGCGCAAGTTGCTTAAAGCACTCCGTGGAAGGGGATTACAACATGGTCACGGTGGACGAGGTTTTAAAACTCATCGAAGGCGACGGCAGCGGCCGTGTGCAAAGATAAAAGGAGGACGCAACAATGGACGTCAGATACGCAGTATCCAAAAAAGAGTACAGCAGAATGAACACCGAGGAACTTCGTGAGAACTTCCTCATTCAAAATATTTTCGAGGCGGATAAGATCAATCTTACCTATTCCCACATCGATAGGATCATTGCGGGTGGCGCATGCCCCGTCAGCAAAGAGCTTCCCCTTCTTGCGGGTGAAGAACTCGGCGCGGAGTATTTTTGTGAAAGGCGCGAACTCGGCGTGATCAATATCGGCGGCGCAGGAACCGTTACGGTGGACGGCAAGGTGTATCAAATGGATCACTTTGACGGATTGTATGTGGGCAGAGGCACCAAGGAGATCGTTTTCGCTTCGGCGGATCCCAAGGCTCCGGCGCATTTTTACCTTAACAGCACTCCCGCTCATAAGGAGTATCCCACCAAGCACATTCCGCTCGTGAACGCGGTGCATCGTGCTTGCGGTGATTTTAAGGACTGCAACAAGCGCACCATCAACCAATTTATCGTGCCGGGCAATTGCGATAGTTGCCAACTTACGATGGGTCTTACCCAATTGGAAGAAGGCAGCAACTGGAACACCATGCCTTCTCACACCCACGAGCGCCGTATGGAAGTGTACATCTATTTTGACATTCCGCAGGACAACGTGGTCTTCCACATGATGGGCAACCCCACCGAGACCCGTCACATCGTGGTGCAAAACGAGGAGGCGGTCATTTCCCCCAGTTGGTCCATTCACAGCGGCGTCGGCACCAAGAATTATACCTTCATTTGGGGTATGTGCGGTGAAAACCAAGTATTTGACGATATGCAGGGCGTGAAGACCACCGATCTTCGCTAAGCCAGTAAGGAGCAAAAATGAAAATCGGTTTGCAATTATTTACCTGCCGCAAGCAGGCGCAAAAGGATCTTTACGGCACGTTGAGAAAACTTTCCGCCCTTGGCATCAAATATATCGAGGCGGCAAGGATTAACTTTGACGATGCGGATATCTCGGCGTTTAAGAAAGCCAAAGAGGAGTTTGGCATCGAGGTGGTTTCGGCGCAGATCAAACCGCACGTTTTGGCGGATGAGTTTGACAAATGCTTGAAGTTTTTAAAAGAAACCGAGTGCACCACCGCCATCATTTCGGTGCTTCCCACCGAGTGCATCATCGGCAGCGATGAGAAACTTGTGGAGTTTTGCAAATGGGCAAGTGAGCTTGCCAAAAAGTACAAGGAGCACGGCATTCAGCTTTGCTATCATCACCATGATTTTGAGTTTATCAGAAGCGGTGCAGGCACTCGCTTTGATATCATCGTGGAGAATATGAGCGAAGATATGAACTTTGTGATCGATACCTATTGGACCACCAAAGCGGGCATCAACGTGGAAAAACTGTTGAACCGTTTGTCCGGCAGAGTACGCGGTGTGCATTTGAGAGATTATGCTCTTTACCGCAAATTCATTGGCAGGAATCCTTCCAATTACGCCCTCGGTGACGGCGTGATCGATTTTAATTGGATCATTGAAGCCGCCAAGGTAAACGGGGTGGATTACGGTGCGATCGAGCAAAACACCAAGCATCCGTTCAGTGAGATCGCCAAGAGCGTGGATCATATTAAGAAGATAGGCTACGAAGAGGATCTGCAATAATGAGTCTTGACCAAGCGATCAAACTTGCCGATTACGTGGTGAACTTTAAAAGTCCCGAGATGCGTTGGACCTGGGGGCAGGGGATCATGGGGGCAGCCCTGAACGATCTGGACCTTTACCTCGGTTCCGAAAAGTATTTGCCTTTCTTACAGGGTTTTTGCGACTATTACGTAAAGCATGAACCCAAGGTGGATTCTTCGGATACCGCCGCGCCCGGGTTTATTACATACGCGGTGTATACCCGCACGGGAAAGTCGGAGTATAAAGCGCTCACGGATAAGGTTCTTGATTATATTAAGAACGAGCCGCGCATCTATAAGGACGCGGTCAATCACATGGGCGGCAATATCCTCGGCAAGTTTTATCCCAAGTCCATTTGGGTGGATAGTTTGATGATGTTCAGCGTGTTCCCCGCACTCTATGCGGCGAAAGAAGGGGACGGCGATCTTTTGGAAATTGCCGCCAAACAACCCGCGCTGTTTGCAGATTGCCTAATGGATAAGGACGATCACTTGTGGTATCACAGTTTTTGGGTAAAAAAGCAACACCACTATCCCAAGCGCAAGTATTATTGGGCAAGAGGAAACGGTTGGGTGGTTTCCGCCATTCCCAAGATCCTGGATTGCATTGGGGATCATCCCGAGCGCGAACGCATTTTGCAAGCGTACCGTCAGACGGTGGACGCCGTTGTCAAAAAACAACACCCCTCGGGCGGGTTCAACACCTTGCTTGGGAGAAGGACGTATTTGGAATCCTCTGCCACCGCTTTGATCGCGGACGGCATTTATCACGGCGTAAGAATGGGGTATATCGGAGAAGAGTATCTTCCCTATGCGGAAAAGGCTTATGCTTTTGTTCTTTCCTGCTTAAAGTTTAAAAAGAACGGGAAAGTTGTAATGACTAAGATCAGCGGTCCCACCATCCCCGTGCCCGTTGTACCGTATATCGGTTATGCGTGGGTGGTAAAAACCCCCAATATGTTTTACGGCATCGCTTCCTTCTTATGGGCGGCGATCGAGAGGGATAAACTTCTTAAAGAGGGGAAAGTGAAATGAAGATTGCAAGGTTGGCATTGCCGGAAGGTGTGTTTTATGCTTCCGTAAAGCAAGATGGATATCATTTGATCCTCGGAGATATCTTTGGGGAGTGGGGTGAACTGTCCGAACCTTACGAGGGGGAGTATCGCTTGCTTGCCCCCGTTGCGCCTTCCAAGGTGGTGTGCCTTGGCGCAAATTACAAAAAACACGCGGAAGAACTGCATTTGGCGGTGCTTCCCGAACCTACTGTCTTTTTGAAACCGTCCACCTCGGTCATTGCAAGCGGAGAGGATATTCTTTATCCCGCGCAAGCCACTAAAGTGGATTACGAAGCGGAGCTTGCCGTGGTGATCGGAAAAACCGCAAAACACCTTTCGGAGCAGGATGCGCTTTCCGTGGTGCTTGGGTATACCGCCGCAAATGATGTGACCGAGCGCGATATGCAAAAAAGGGACGGGCAGTGGACGCGTGCAAAGGGGTTTGATACCTTTTGTCCCCTCGGCGCTTTTTTGGAAACCGATCTTAACCCGGAAAAAGCCGAGATCGTGGGAAAGAAAAACGGCGTTGTCGTACAAAAAGGCAATACCCGTGACTTGATAAACAGCGTTAAAAGGTCGGTTGCTTTTATTAGTGATATTATGACCTTGGAACAAGGGGACGTGATTTTAACGGGTACACCCGAAGGGATCGGACCGCTTTTGCCGGGCGATACTTTCGAGGTGGAGATCAACGGCGTCACCTTCTTGAAAAACACTGTAAAAAGGGAGGAAAAATGAAAAGAGTATTTTCTTTTACCGTATCTTTGATCGTGCTTTTCACGTTGGCTTTGTCCACCGTACTCTTTTCGGCATGTGAAGAGCAGAAACCCGAAAAGATCGAGTGGATCACCGCGGAGTACGTGGCGGATCCCGTTTCCGTTGACCCGAATTACGGTCAATTCGTGGCGGACGGGGATAAAGATATCTCCATCGGCGTGCTTGCGGATATCCACGTGATGAGCGAAACGCAAGCGGTGGATATGACTTGCAGTGATTACAAATCTTGGGAAGCGCACGGGCAAAAGATGCTCGGCCTATCGGAATCCATCTTAAAAACGGCGGTGGATAGGATCATTACGGAATCGGATTTTGACGTGGTGCTCGTTTCGGGGGATAATGCAGATGACGGCGGTTATCTTTCTCATGTTGCGGTGGCTTCCGAGTTAAAACGCTTGGAGAACGCGGGGATAAAGGTTTTCACCATTCCCGGCAACCACGATATCAACAATAACTCTTATACGTACGCAAGCGGAACGCAAAGGCTCACAAGATCCACCTCGGAAGTGGAGTTTGCAAGTATCTATGCGGATTTCGGCTATAACGGAGAGGATGTTGTTGAGTATTACAAAAACGAAGGGACCGAGGCGGCGGCCACGGACGCAAACTTCGTGCTTGGCGATAACCTTTCATACGTGGCGGATCTTTCGGATAAATACCGTTTGATCGCGATCGATATGTGCCATTATACCGATACCTATTATCTGCAAGATAACGACGGCTCATACGCCGCGGCAGGGTATGACGTGGATGAAGATGGCTACGTGCTTGTGAACGGCGAAAGATATACCCTTGCGCGCAAACGACACGACGGCGCCATGACCACCGAACTGTTGGATTGGGTGAAAAAGGTGACGATAGAGGCGGTGCAAGAGGGAAAGATCCCCATCGGTATGATGCACTTCCCGCTTTTGCAACACTTCGGCCCCCTCGTACAGGCGGAAAACGGCGCGGTGAACGATCCCGACACTCGCGCTGTGGCGGACGTGCTTGCCAATGCCGGCATGAAGTTTATTTTCACCGGGCATATCCATATTCAGGATGACGCGCTTTATACCACAAGATCAGGCAACAAGATATTGGATATCAATAGCGCCTCTTTGTGCAATTATCCCACTCCCGTGCGCTATTTCCGCGCAAAAGGGGACACCGCTTACGTGCGCACTTGGAATATGAACAGCGAGAAAGAAGAATACCTGCCTTCCTATTTGTCCCAAGAAGAAAAAGACGCGCTTTTGGCGGATTTTACCGCATATTCCGTTGCTTATTTGGATGGCAGCATGCTTGCCAAGATCAAAAACAAGATCGATATGGATATGGTTTATAAGATCCTATCAAAACTCGGCGTAAAGAAAAACGGTCAAAACGACGCGCAGGTGACATCGCTTGCCGAGGACGTGTATAACGACGTTATCTTAAAATTCTTAAAACTGCCTCTTTACGAAAAGGACGCTAACGGCGGCTTGTCGGTGGAGAGTGCGGCAAAAGCGTACGGCGTGGTCATTCCGCAGTCGGATTATACGGATGTTTTCAATTTGGCAATGAGCTTTGTGGCAAGTATGTACGGCGGTGACGAAAGTTGCGTCGCTTTGCATACGCGGGTAGTACTGTTAAAGTATTCCATCTATACGGCTCTCAAAGTGATAGACGATTTTGATCTTTTTGCCAAGATCAGGCAGATCAATCCGAACTTTGCTGAGATCGATCTCTCCGCATCTCTTTCCGATCTTTATCGAACCGGAAAGCTTGATTTGTGCAATAACAACCTTTTGATCGGTCTTGTATCTTCGTTGAAGGTCAGTGGGCTTGATTCCTTTAAGGATCTTATCGGAAGCGCTAACGCCTACGGCGCTCTTAGGCAGATCAAGAAGCTGAAAGTGATTTCCGCTTTGTTGCCGGATGGCCTTGAGTTAGGCTTCAAGCCGGAGGACTATATCGAGGCGGATCCCGATAATCAGATCGGCTGCATTCTTTTTGCCGATCTGCTTGATGATGCCATAGCTTCTTTCACCACGCTCGGGTTGACCAATGACAGTTTGGAGAAAGGTAGCACTTATAAGTATAAAAAAGGAGTGACGGACAGCGCTCCCGGGGATAATAACCTTACCATCAATATGACTACAATGGCGTATTCTACGCTTAAATAGGAGGAATTATGAAAACAACACTCATCGTTATTATCAGTTTCTTGCTCGTAGTAAGCACCGCTTTGCTTGGCTACGGTATCTCACAAGGAACGCAAAAAGAGTTGGACAGCACCGCGGAAGCAATGTACGAAGCTCCTGCGCGTGACTTGTTCTTGGGCGAATATGCGGAACAAAAGATAGACGTTTCCGCCATTTATGAAGATAGCGGCAAGAGCAAGGCGGATAAAATTGCGCAAATGATCATAAACGCTTCGTACAACAACATTATGATCAATCAATTCTATTATGCGGCGCACGTGGAAGTGAAAGGGTCCGGTAAGGAGTCTTATTCCGATTACTTCCGCGCAAAGACGGGTGCAAATATGTTCTATCAAACGTTTGCTTATACCGGGGTGCTCAATCCCGCGGTCACCAGGATCGATTACGTGGATCAGCGTCTTTCCAAGACGACCACCACGACTTACGATAAAAAGGAAAAGACCTGGGCAGTTTCTTTCAAAAGCCCCGACGTGGATAACAAAGATCCCATGACTCTTCCCGATCTTAATGCTTACAATATTTACAGCTGGTATGATTTCCCCCTTGATCTCGGCGGCGTGAAGAACCATATTAACGACGATACGAGAACCGAGGCGATCGACTCCTCTTTGATCGATCCGACCAGCGCCACGATCGAACTTGTGGATGCGGATGGTGAGAACCCCTATTATCGTCTTACCTTTAAAGCGATCATTGCCGCAGCGCAAGCGTCCGGTGAAACCTTGGCTCGTTTCTCGGAGTCCTTTGACAGCCTCAGCAACATCCAATTCAGTGAACTTACCTTTACGGTGGAGATCTGGAAGGATATGGGCGTGTTCCGTAGGATCGATTACTATGCTCGCGTGACTGCCACCATCAGCGGGAACCGCGGCGAAGCAAGGATCAATAAAACCATTGGGTTCAGTTATGACGACGAGGATGCCAGCGTGGCGTATCATATTAAGAAACTTGCCGATCAGCACGATTCCAAGTGGATCAGCAGAATGAGCAAAAAGAACAGAGATATTTTGAACGCAGAGGTTGCTGAGTTGGAGGCGAAAATAGCGGCAAAGGAAGCTGCGGAGCAAGCAACGGAACTTGAGCCGGAATCGGTTTAATGGCTTAACAAAAAAAGGCGCGGCGGGGCGAAAGCCTTGCCCGCACCCTTTTTAAAAAATGAAAAAAGCATTGATCGTCATTATCATCGTTCTTATGCTGCCGGAGATAGCGCTACTTGTTTATGGCGCTGCCTTTTTTGGGAAAGGAAGTTTCCAGCGGATTTGATATGGATTTTGATCTTGTGGCGCCTGATAATCCTCGTCAGTATGCTCCTGCTATTGCAGAATGGGCAAGGCTTTATCACGAAACCAATAATCACAGAACGCTTTACGTGCCACCAATCCTTCTAAAAACCCCGAAGCGCCCAATTACTTTGCTCCCGAGGTGGATTCAAGCATAATAGACGCTAATACCGTTCGCGTAAAGGCTCCTACCGAGGAAAACCGTTATTATGTGCTCACTTTTTCGGAGGACCTGCAACAAGCGCAACGCTCGGAAAACAAGGAAGATAGGTTGAATGCCGCGTTCAGCGGCCGCATGGATAATCTCACGATCAAGAGCGGATTTCATGGCGGAAATATGGGAGTGCGGTTTGTTCCGCCAAATCAGAATAGAGTTTTTGGTGAACGCCAAGATCAACGGTTCGCAGGGGGATGCCAAGATCACCATGATCTACAAGTTCGTGTATGACGACGATTCTTGCGATATAGTCCGATTGATCGAAAACGTGGGTTGGCAAGAGTACCTTTCGAACGCGAACAAAGCAAAATTGCAAGAAAGAAAAAGAGATATAGTTTCTGAGTAAAACAGACAAAAAAGGAGAAAAAGATGAACAAAGTATTACTGACTAACGCTACGGCAAAAAAACTGTACAAATACGCAAAGACCTTTAAGATCTTTGATTATCACTGTCACTTGTCGGTCAAGGAAATGTATGAAAACAAGCCTTACAAGAATTTGACCGAGATCTGGTTGAAAGGGGATCACTATAAGTGGAGGCAAATGCGTACCTTCGGCGTGGCGGAGGAATTGATCACGGGAGACGCCTCGGATTACGACAAGTTTTACGCTTACATATCCATGTTGGAAACGGCAGTGGGCAATCCCTTGTATCTTTGGTCCAAGTTGGAATTGGAGTTTTACTTCGGCATCAAATATCCTTTGACTCGCACCTATGCCAAGAGGATCTGGGATAAGGCAAACAAAGTGATCGAAGAGACCAAGTTCTCTCCTCTTTCCGCAATAGCAATGTCTAACGTGGATACCGTGTGCACCACCGAGGAGATCTATTGCGATCTTATGTATCATCGTTTGCTTCGTGAAAATGCCGCTATCAAAACCAAGATCTTGCCGGCTTTCCGCGGGGATAGAGCGATCAATATCGATAGCCCCGAGTTTATTAAGAACATTGAAAAGCTTGGCAACGTTTCCAATTTTGTGATCAGAACCTTGGAAGACATGGAAGACGCGCTTTGCAAGCGCTTGGATGCCTTCAAAGAGCAGGGCGCCGTCACTACCGATTTTGCTATTGAAGGTCTTCGTTATTTCCGTGCTTCGAGAGAGGATGCGGACGTTATTTTCCGTGCGGCTCTCAAGGGAGAAGTAAGGGATATTGATACTTATAAGAACTATATGATCCGCTTCCTTCTCGGCGAGTGCTATAAGAGAGGTTTCAGCGTGCAACTTCATATCGGAGCCATGCGCAATAACAACACCGCCATGAACCTTCGCTTGGGGGCGGATACCGGGTTTGATTCCATCTCCACCGAGGAATATCAAACCGGGCTCAAACTTCTGCTGGATGATCTTAATACCTCCGGTATTCTCGGCAAGACCATTATTTTTAACCTGAACCCCGCCGATAACGAGTACGTGGGCACTTTGATCGGCTGTTTCCAAGGAAACGAGGAGGGCGTGAAGGGCAAGATCCAAATGGGTGCTGCTTGGTGGTTTAACGATACTAAGAACGGCATTTTGAACCATTTTAAGGCACTTTCCGAACTCTCTCATTTTGGCTCTTTCCTCGGTATGCTTACCGACAGCCGCAGCTTCATCTCTTATACCCGTCACGATTATTTTCGTCGCCTGATGTGCTCTTACGTGGGCGAGCTTGTGGAAAAGGGCGAGTTTGTGAAGGATATGGGTGTTTTGCGCAAGGTGGTCGGGGAGATCTCTTACTTGAACGCAAAGCGTTATTTTGCCATCCACGAATAAACGATCGGCACAATAAAGAATGGGCGCGTCCTTTCGGGGCGCGCTTTTTTGCTTTTAAGGGGCATTTTTACGCTTGCAAAAAAGGTTTGAAAAAAACTGAAAAATGTGGCTTTACAGATTGCGTTCTATATGATATAATTTATTTAATTATTATTATGTGTATTTCCGCTCGGGCTTTCTCGCGCGAGAAAAGCGCACGCAAGACACACAACTTTTTTACTTGATAAGCAACCTCCAAGGGTTAATGCAGAGGAGTATAACGATGGATACAAACGCCGCTACCGAAACCATGATGATCCCCGCAACGAGAAAACGCAAACTGTGGAAGAAAAAGGATCCCAACAGGGCCACCACTTCTTCTATTGTAAGCTTTTGCGGCTCCACCTTTTTCTCAAGAAGTATCGGCGAGTTGATCGCTTCCTATTTCACGCTTTTCTTAACGGACTTTATGCTTTTAAGGCCGGAGATGATCGTGGTGTTGATGCTCGTCACCAGGATCATAGACGCTTTTACCGACCCTATTGCCGGTGCGATCGTGGATATTACCCATTCTCCTTGGGGTAAATCCAGACCCTACGTGTTGTTCGGTTCCTTCCCGCTTGCCATCTTTACCGTGTTGCTCTTTACAGTGCCCAACTTCAGCCTGATGGGCAGATTGGTGTACGTGTACGTCATTTACATCGGCTACGGTCTTGCGCAAACCATTTTCTCCGTGCCGCTTGCCACCCTCGGCATGTCCATCACGGCAGACCCTACGGAAAGAAAAAATATTTACACCATCTCCGGCTTTATGGGTTCTTTCGGTACCGCTATCCCCGGCGCCGTGCCCATTATTTTCCAGTACGTTGCAACGAGTCATTCCGCACAGGAGACCGCGTACTTCCTGATCGGTATGGTGATCGGTGCAGGTACCTTGATCTTCGGTATCTCTGCCTTCTTTACCATGAAGGAAAAAACCGTTTCCCTCAGTCAGGTAAAAAAAGAAAAGGTCAAGCTCAGAAAGAACGTGAAGGCGCTTTTGTTGAACCGTCCTTTGATCTGCACCTTCTTTTCCAGCGTTGCGATTTCTCTCCGCTCCATGGGATTTGGCGCCATGATCTACTTCTTTAAGGAAACCATGAACAACTATGCGCTCGCTACCTTTATCGGTATCGGGTCCTCCATTCCTTCGTACCTGTTCATGTTGGCGGTGCCGTTCTTGGCAAAACGGTTTTCACCGAGGAACCTATGTATAGCGGGTTATGCCTTTGCGGGCTTTATGTATTTGCTGTTCTTCTTCTCGGGGTACTCCAGCATCTTCTGGGTGGCGTTCTTCTTTATCGTATCCGGTATTCCTTCGGGCATGATCAGCACTTGCGCCACCATCATCGTGGCGGACTCGGTTGACTACATGGAGTGGCGTACCGGCGTGCGTTCGGAAGGTCTTGTTTGGAGTATCAACGGTTTGAAGACCAAAGCCGCAAGCACCCTTTCGGGCGTGTGGCTCCCCATCGGTCTCGGCTTCGTAGGCTATCACGTGGCGCAGGCAAACAGCGAGTTTATCATTCAATCCGACGCTACCAAGCAGGGGCTTTTCTATTTGGTTGCCCTCGCACCTCTTGCCGGATCGGTCTTGGCGATCGTGCCGTTGCTTTTCGATAACTTCTTTGGTAAAAATCGTGAAAGGATCTTTGCGGAATTGGAAGAGCGTCGCAAGAAAGCCATTGAGGAAGAAAAGGCTTTGGAAGCGAGCATCGATCCCGAGCTTGCCGCAGAAGGTGTGGGTGCAGAAGGCGCAGTGACAGAAACGGCTGAAAATACAACGGAAACCATTGCTGAAGATGTAATCGATGCACCTGTTGCCGAGCAAAGCGTAGAGGCGCTTTCGGCAGACGAACAACCCGCAGACGAACAACCCACGAACGAGGAAACGAATTCGGACAAATGATGACCCCCTCGGGAGATACCCGGGGAACATGCTCTTCGGAGGCAGAAAAGTGAAGCGTAAAATGAGCAGTTTTGAAAAAAAAGAGTTGGCTTGGATGATCGTGCGTTTGGCATTGATCATTACGGGTATTGCTCTTTTGATTTGGGTGAGTCCTTATTTCGCCTTTGTGATCCTTGCGCTCGTGCTTTGGATGGGGCTGGACTTGATCCTCGGGCTTCTCAAAAAGAGTAGACCCGTTCTTCCCGCAAAGGATCAGAGAAGGCACAGGCATAAGTATCACTTTAACGATATCCTTTGGCTTTTGGAAAATCCCGATCTCGTCAATCCCGAGATCTCCTTTACTCTTGCGGACGTGAAGGAGGATGACTTGTATGCGGTTTTGGAGCCGGGTTGCCATTATATCCGTTCCCGTTACGATTGTATGGATTTCCGTGCCACCTCGCTTTACCGTTTTTACAAAGCGGGCGGTGCTTTTATTGATAAAGTTTCTCCCTCCGGCAAGGTGCGCAACATGCTAGAAGAAACCATGCTCGGCATGAAGTTTTGGATCTCGGAAAAGGGACACGACAGCGTTTGTTATTTCTCCGAAAATCACGAGATCACCTTTTTCGTGTTGGAATACCTGATCGGCAGGCTTTTCCCGGATCGCGTGTTCAAAAACGATAAGAAGACGGGCGCGGAGAAGGAAAAAGAAGGGCGCGAGCGCATAATCACTTGGTTTGAGCTTCGTGGCAAGTACGGTTTTTCCGAGTTCTATTCCCACAACTATCTTCCCATTGATTTTGCCAATATTTCCCTCCTTGTTCTTCACGGAGACAGAACGGATAAAGAGCTGATGGATCGCGCAAAGGGCATTTTGGATATCTTGTGCTTGGATTACGCGCATTCCTACGCCTTCGGTACCATCATCGGCGCGCAGGGCAGAGCGTACGCAAGAAACAACATCAACTGCGCATTTCAGGAGAACACCACAGATCTTATCACCGATGCCATTTGGAATAATTCCGAAAAGTACGGCGGGCTGTATTATCACAAACCCAGTCAGGTGGGCGCGTTCCTTCGCCTTTTAAAGTTGAAGGATGAGGACGGCAACCCCATCTATCAGGTACCCGAAGCCATCAAAGCCATTGGGCGGGATACCGATACGCAGGTGATCCGCAGCTCTTTCGGCTTGGACCTCAAGGACATTCGTTCCGAGGGGCTGTACGGCTTGGAGGAACGGCAGATCATGTTCCAACTCGGCATGGTTGCTCTTTCCAACCCCGAAGTGATCAACAACACCTTTGATTACGTGAACGAGCATTCGTTGATCTACAACGAGTTCTTATCCCCCTTCAAATACTTCAACATTTCCATTTTGCGCTTCTTGGGGGTGTTCCCGTTCCTTTCGCGTTGGCTCAATATCTACCCCAATGGCGTGGCGCTCGAGCGCTCGAACGTTTATATTTATAAGACCAAGGATTACAAGCTTTCTACCCTCATCAATTACAAGCCGGGTAGCGCCGGTGCGCAGCAAACCACCATGGCGGCCTTGCTGCCGGGCGGGGTAACGGTGTTTACCCACCATCCTTTGAAGGATCAAGAGTTTCGTACCGCACCCGGTTTTTGGGGCGGATACGGCACGGCGCCTCACGCCGTGCAGCATGAAAACGTTACGATGTTGATCCACCGCATCCCGCGCAAGATCACCTTCTCTCCCGAACGTATTCTTCCTTACACGCACACCTATCTTCCCGAGGAACTACTGGACGAAGTGCGGGTGCAGGGCAGGTACGCATTTGCAAAGAAGGGGAATACCTTCCTTGCTTTGATAGGCGCTTCGGATTTTGAGTACCTGCCTTTCCAAAAGGAAAAGGTAGCTGTGATGGAAGGGCTTTTGAAAAACCCATACAAGAGCTTTGAACTCGTGCAAAGGGGAAGAGTGCAGTACACGATATACGAATTGTCTTCTGCGGATAAGGAAAGTTACGAAGACTTTATGCAAAGGATCAAGTCCAACGCCGTTTCCTTTGACGGTAAAAACCTTGCTTATCATACGGGAGAGCGCGCGCTCGCGTTGCATTACGGTGGAGATTTTACCTTGAACGGGGAAACGCAGGAATGCAAGTTCAAGCGCTACGACAGTCAATACGTACAAACGGATTATTTGGGTGAAGAGATCACCGTAAAAGCGGGAGGCTTCACGCATAAGATCCATATTCGAGAAAATGTTCGAGAGTCTTCGGTGGATGCAAGCACTCACCAAAGCTCTGATAACGGAGGGGAAAATGAGTAAACCTAAAAAGTCAACAAAGAGGAGGATCTTTATCGGCGTAAGCATGTTTGTCTTGTCTGCCTTGCTCATTGTGATCGTGTATCTGTTCGGACCCGATCCTATGGTTGTGGATTGGCAAAAAGTGCAGCGCGTTCCCAATCACGTGGAATTGCTTTCCAAAAATGATTCACGCAATCCCATGTCGGATACCGTTGCGCTTGTAAAGTATACCGACGATACCAAGACCGTGATCGATACCAGCCCTTGGAAGGTGTTGCAATTTACCGACATGCACTTAACGCAAGAGGACGATACGAATACGACCACCTTGGATAATTTCCTTGCTGCCATGAAGCGCGAAAGACCTGATTTTGTGGTGCTCACCGGTGATATCATCACTCGCCCGCAGGGAAGAGCGCGTGCCGTGCAACTTGCGGAGATGTTTGAAAAGATGGGCGTGTATTGGTGCTACTGTTTGGGCAATCACGAAGGTGACTCCGAGCCCTTTACCCTTTCCCGTGAAGAGAATATCAAAATTTGGGCACAGTACCCCCATTGCTTGGTTGAGAATGAAGTGAAAAAGACGGCTTCCGGGGAGGAAGTTTGGGGGCTTGGCAACACCACCGTGAACCTGCTTGGCGCAGGGTATCAAATCACGCAGACCATGGTCTTTTTGGATAGCGGCAACCGCATCTCCACCAAGGATTATAACCGTTTGAAAAAAGCGGGCGTTACGGATATTGAGGATGGTTGTTACGACTTTTTGAAGCAAAGTCAGATCACTTGGTTTGATGAGCGCGTGCGTGCTGCCGCCGCTTTGAACGAGAACGTGAGATCCATGCTCTTTATCCATATCCCCTTGGTGGAAATGAGCAATATCAAACTTTTGGAAGCGGGTAGCGTAAAGCCTGCCGATTGGTATTACGCTTATCCCGATAATCCCTATTACGTGGGCAACGAGCTTTACGGAGATATCATCGTAAAGAACGGCTGGCATATCGTTGGTGATACCGCAAGTTATGAAGATTGCTACTGTTCGGATTACAACAGCGGTATGTACGATAAGATGGTGGAGCTTCGCAAATGGGTAAACGCCTTGTTCTGCGGCCACGATCATATCAATAATACCATTTTCTATCAAGATGCGCCCGTTGGCGAAAATACCATTTATCTTTGCTACGGCATAGGTAGCGGCTTGCAGAGCTATAACTTGTACAGCCAAGGTTTGTCCGATACCGACGACTATCACTTGCGCGGGTATCAAAAGATCATGATCAACAGCGATTCCACCTTTGACGTTTATCAGATCAGGTACGCAGATACCACCAAAGAGATGGCACGTATTATAAACGGCGAGCACGTGGATACCATTTACGAGCCCAATCAAAAGGCAAGCGATTGAATTGTGAGGGACAAAGCGTTTTCGCGCCACGCTTTTAACCAAAGCGCGAAACTAAGGAAATACATTTTTGCGCATCAGCGCATCACGGAGGATCATCATGAAGGGTGAAAACACTATGGGAGTGAAAAAGAAAATTATCATAGGCGTATCGATTTTTTTGGCATTTGCGATCATGATCGCGGCCATTGTCCTTTTCGGACCTTTGCCTATGCACGTGGATTGGGATAGCATTTACAATATCGGCTCAAACGTGAAGGTATTGGACGTGTGTGACGAACACAATACCACGGGATCCGTTTCTTTGGCAAAATACAATGCGGATGGCACGATCGACACCAGTGATTGGAAGGTATTGCAGTTTACCGATATGCACCTTTCCGAAACAAACGAGGGGGATCTCGGAAACAACAGGACCATTCGTGAGTATATTGCGGCTATCGAACGTGAAGAGCCCGATCTTGTGTTGCTCACCGGTGATATTATTACCAGTATCCGCGGTAGGGCGCGTGCCGTTCAACTTTGTGAGATCATGGAAAAACTCGGCGTGTATTGGGTGTACGTGCTTGGCAACCACGAAGGGGACGAATTCTTTAAGATGTCGCGCGAAGAGTTAATGAGCATCGTGGAAAAGTATCCGCACTGCCTGACCGATACTTCCGTTAAGAAAACCGAGTCGGGTGAGAAAGTATGGGGCATTGGCAACTTTGTGGTAAATTTGCTTGGTGAAAACTATAAGGTCGTGCAGTCCATGATCTTTATGGATTCCGGTAACGAGATATCCGAATCCGATTACAATCGTTTGAAAAACGATACTCCGGGTTTGGAATCGGATAGTTATGACTTCCTCAAAGATAGCCAAAAAACCTGGTACAAAGAGCAGGTGAATAAAGTGACGGAAAATTGCACCAACGGCGTAAAAACAATGCTCTTTATCCACATTCCGCTTATTGAGCAGAGGAATCTCCGTTACGTTGCTTTTTCCGATCTCCCCGAAGGCTGGACCACCGAAGTGGCGGGTGACGGCTGGACGTACGTGGAAGGCAGCGAAGCAAAGAACCATGACGGCGTTGTGGTGGGCAAAAACGCAGTAAATTCCATTGACGGTTGGAATGTTGTGCCGGGTACCATAAACCACGAGGGAGTGTGTTCTTCCGACTATAATAACGATATGTACGAACTGATGATGTCCCTCCGCGACGGTATCAACGCTTTGTACTGTGGACACGATCATACTAACGATTCCATTTTGTATCAAGATGCGGCGCCGGGCAAGACCCCCGTGTATCTCGCGTACGGACGTTGTAGCGGTTATGCAACTTATCATCTGTATAAACAGAACAAAACGGATGATCCCAAAAACTTAATGAAAGGATATTCCGTTATTGAGATCCATTCGGACTGCACCTTTGACTATACGGGTGTTTCTTACGATTATGCTTACGCTCGCACGCAATATTTGGTAAACAGCCTTCCCGTGGCGTAAGTAGCGTTTTATGCAAATAAAAAATCTCGTTTCCGGTGCTCGGAAGCGAGATTTTTTTATCCCTTGAAAGAGGTGCAAAAAGGCGCTTGTTAAATGCCTACTTTTCCCTTGACTCTCCCTAAAACGTAGTTATCCTCGTCACGCTTTCTGAGGGCGATCACAGGGTGATCCTTCTTTTGGTAGCGGTAGTCTTCGCCAAGCTCTTTGATGTGGCGTTCTATCACTTCGTGGCTTGCCACGCCCGTGGCGCTTCCATTCACCCTCTTTTGGTAGTCAAAAAAGTCAAAGCTATCGGAAAGGGCGTCCAACTTCACAAAGTCTTCGCGCATACCCGTTTCGGTGACGGTGTTTTTAAGCACGCCGCGCACGTAATCCTTTTGTTCCGAAAGTTTCAAAAGTTCGGGGAAAACCGGGTCGGGTATCACTTCTCGATACTCTTTTCCGTCGTATTTTTTCAAAAGTTCCGCCGCATAGTGCAGGTGAGCCACCTCTTGCAGGAAAAAGTCTTCCCATATCTTTTTCACTTTGGCGTCCGTTTCGCTTTCATAGCAACTGTAATACAGGTAAGCTTCGGTATATTCGTGCATCAGCAGTTTTTCAAGCGGAGAGCACATGGGGTCGATCAAACTGCCGTATTGGCTCACGTGCTGTTCCTCGATCATGGCTATTTCCTGATACAACCTGCGCCCGAGATCGGATTTATAAAAGCCGCATTGGTTCATATAGTAGTTCATGGTTTGCTGTTCCGCCGCGGTGATAATATTGACTTGCAGCTTGGTCAAAAGGCTGTCCTTCTTGCTGTCTATCGGGCGTTTTACGTCATCGTAGGGATGACGATGCTCGCTGATGGTGGGGCGTCCGGGCATGATCTCGGTATAACCGCCCACAAGGTCTTCCGCCTTTTCACCCGTTTCCATGTTCATTAAGTCGGCATAGCGGTAAAGGTGGTCAAAATCTTCCAACAAAGCAAAGTCCAAGCAGTGTTTCACGTATGGGTTTTGCTCTCGGGACGCCATCAGTGCGGTCAGGTCCACCGCAAGTTGTTCGTAAGCGATGGTGTTTTCCAAAACACTTTCCGAAATGGGCTTCAAACAGGCAATGCGTTTTTGTTGCATTTGCTCGCTTCTGCGAAGCAGGGCAAGGTCGCGTCTTAGATCTCCTCGCGCTTCGTTCCGCATCACGTTGTGCCCAAATCCCACTTGCTCAAATTCCGTGCCGTTCATCAAAATGATGCGCAGTTTCGTATAGGGATCGGCATTGTATTTATCGTAGCTGTATCCGTACAGGTCTTTTCGCTCGGTGAAACAATTCTCCAATTCCATCGGTTTCAGTTCAAAAGGGTTTATACTCATTTTCATACCTCCGACGGAAGTTTGGTCAAAAACAAAAGGTTTTATAACCGAATAAAACAGATTATCGCAAAATCTTTGACTTTTCCCTGCGGGTATTATATTATTAAAAATTATAGTAATAAATCGCGCACGAAAAGTTTGCGCGGGTAAAAGGACGATTATGAAAGAGTATTCACCGAAAGAGATTGAAGAAAAGTGGCAACGTATTTGGGAAGAGAAAGGTCTCTTCAAAGCAAAGGATTTTGATAAAAAGCCCAAGTTTTACGGGCTTATCGAATTCCCTTATCCATCCGGCGCAGGACTGCACGTGGGTCATATTCGCGCCTTTACTTCCATGGAAGTTATTTCTCGCAAAAAGAGGCTGGAAGGGTATAACGTACTTTTTCCGATCGGCTGGGACGCTTTCGGTCTTCCCACCGAAAACTATGCCATGAAGACCAACAAGCACCCGAGAAAGGTGACGGATGACAATATCAAAACTTTCGTCAGCCAATTGAAGAGGGTGGGTTATTCCTTTGATTGGGACAGGACGGTGGATACCACCGATCCCTCTTACTACAAATGGACGCAATGGATCTTCTTGCAGCTTTTCAAGAGAGGGCTTGCTTATCGCAGCAATACCTACGTGAACTTCTGTGAAAACTGCAAGGTGGTGCTTTCCAATGAGGAATCGCAGGGAGGCGTGTGCGACCGTTGCGGTTCACCCGTTATCCAAAAGCAAAAGGACGTGTGGTTCTTGAAGATCCGTGACTATGCGGATAAACTTCTTGACGGACTGGATGGGCTTGATTTCTTGCCCCGCGTAAAAACCGAGCAGGAGAACTGGATCGGCAGAAGTTACGGCGCAGAGGTGGATTTCCCCGTGACCACAGGCGGCAAGCTTCGCGTGTTCACCACTCGTGCGGATACCATCTTCGGCGTTACCTTTATGTGTATCGCTCCCGAGCATCCGTTGATCGAGGAGAACGCCGCGTCCATCACGAACATGGCCGAGGTGGAAGCCTATCGTGAGGCGGCGCGCAGAAAGAACGAGTTTGAACGCGTGCAACTGCAAAAGGACAAAACCGGCGTCATGTTGCAGGGAGTAAAAGCCATTAACCCGCTTACCGGTAAGGAAGTGCCCATTTTCGTGGCGGATTACGTCATGATGGGCTATGGTACGGGCGCCATTATGGCCGTGCCCGCTCACGACACCCGTGACTATGATTTTGCAAAAAAATACTCTCTCCCCATCATTCAGGTTATTGATGGTGAAGTGGACCTCAATGAGAGAGCATACACCGATATTTATAACGGCACCATGATCAACAGCGACTTCCTGAACGGGCTTCCCGTCAAGCAGGCAATTACCGCCATGATCGACTATATCGAAAAGAAAGGAATCGGTGAAAGAAAGGTCAATTATAACATGAAGGATTGGGCGTTCAACCGTCAAAGGTATTGGGGTGAACCCATTCCCATCGTGTATTGCGATAAGTGCGGCATGGTGCCCGTTCCCGAAGAGGAATTGCCCTTGAAGTTACCCGATCTGGAAGAGTACAAGCCCACCGATACCGGTGAATCTCCCTTGTCCAAAGTGACCGATTGGGTGAATTGCAAGTGTCCGAAGTGCGGCGGCGCGGCAAAGCGCGAAACCGATACGATGCCGCAGTGGGCAGGTTCTTCCTGGTACTTCCTGCGCTATATCGATCCCAGGAACAATAACGCTCTTGCCGATCCCGAGAAATTGAAATATTGGGGCCCCGTGGATTGGTACAACGGCGGCATGGAGCACGTTACCCGTCACTTGATCTATTCCAGGTTCTGGAACCGCTTTCTTTACGATATCGGCGCGGTGCCTTTTGCCGAGCCTTATAAAAGACGTACGGCACAGGGCTTGCTTCTTGGTAGCGACGGCAACAAGATGAGCAAGAGCCTCGGCAACGTGGTGAACCCCAACGATTGCATTGATAAGTACGGTAGCGACGTGTTGCGTACTTACGTGATGTTTATCGGTGATTACGAGCGTCCCGCTCCTTGGTCGGATAACAGCATCGTGGGTTGCAAGAGGTTTATTGAGAGGGTGTGGCGTTTGCCCGAACTCATCAATGGGGAAGAAGGATACAGCAAAAAGCACACCGCAAGCGTGCACCGCATGATCAAAAAGGTATCTACCGATTATGAAGCAACCGGGTTCAATACAGCCATTGCGGCTATGATGACCTTTACCAACGAAGTGTACGCGGATGGTTTTGTGACCAAAGCCGAGCTGGAAACCTTACTCAAACTTCTCTATCCTGTGGCACCCCACGTGACCGAAGAGATCAACGAAGCGATCGGCAACAAAACCTTGATCGCGGAAAGCACTTGGCCCGTATACGACGAGAGCATGCTCATGGAAGATGAGGTATCCATTCCGGTGCAGATCCTCGGCAAACTCAAAGGCGTTGTGAAGGTGGCAAGGACCGCCGCCAAGGAAGAGGTGGAAGGTTTGATCTTGGGCGGAGATATGAAGGGATACTTTGAAGGGAAAGAGATCGTGAAGGTCATTTACGTTCCCGGAAAGATCATTAACTTCATTGTAAAATAACATGTTGGATCTACGCGAAAGACTGGATACTATCTTGGCGCCCTTGCACCTTCTGAACGTGGGTGAAGGGCACGCCGCGGTCAAAACGGTCAAAAACATACAAACCAATGCCAAGCCAAACCCCAGGAAACTCTTCGTGGCGGAAGGTTTTTGGCTGGCTTCTCTTGCAGTAAACGATGGGTTGGAAGTGGAAACGCTGCTTATCTCTCCCGAATGCGTTTATACGCAGGAGTGCGTCACTTTGATCGAAAGGATATTGCCCATAGCGGAGCAGTCTTTCACCGTAAGCGAAAAGGTTTTTAAAAAGATTGCCGAAAAGGATAAGCCGGACGGCGTGATCGCTATTTGTCGCATGAAGACTTGGGCGCTTTCCGATTTGAGCTTTGACGATAAAGCGGTGGTTTTGGTGTTGGACGGCATTGAGATCCCCGGCAATATGGGTACCCTTGTGCGCGTGGCGGACGGCGCGGGTGCGGACGCGGTGTTCATCGTGAACCGAAAGGCGCGCTTGACCCATCCCAAATTCATTCACAGCACGATGGGGGCGGCGTTTCACGTGCCCATCGTGGAGTTTGAGAGCGCGGACGATTGTTACGAGTATTTGAAGAGCAAGCGTTTTACCGTTTATCTTGCGGATAGCCGCGCGGAAAAAATGTACTACCAATTGCCATTCGGGAAGCGTGTGGCTTTTGTGATGGGAAGTGAACGCTACGGGATCAGCCGCGGTTGGTATGATAAAGAAACTGACCTGGTAGCGATCCCCATGCTTGGAAAATGTGATTCTTTGAACGTGGGCGTGGCGGGTACCGTGCTTCTTTACGAGGCGTGTGTGAAAAATAAACTCGGAGGCAAAAGATGAAAGCGCTGTGTTTGCAGGGCGGCGGAGCCAAAGGCGCCTATCAAGCGGGGGCACTCAAAGCCTTACAGGAAAGAGGCTGTCATTTTGATTGTGCGATCGGAGCGTCCGTTGGCGCGATCAACGCGGCCATGTATGCTTCGGGCAGAGTGGACGAACTGTATAAAATATGGGAGAACTTGGATTATGCCGATCTCTTTCCCGAGGAAAGCAGACTTCTTTCAGAGAGCGCGGGCGGGTTATCTTTCTTTTTAACGGTGTTGCGTCTGTTCGGAAACGGCATAGACACCACTCGTCTTCGCGCGCTGCTTACAAAAACTTTTGACGAGGACGCCTTGCGCGCCTCTCCCGTGCGCTTTGGCTTGGTCACGGTCAAGGTGGGCGAACAAAAGGAGTTGGAAAAACTCTTTATCGAGGATATCCCCAAGGGACGCTTGGTGGACTATTTGATGGCAAGCGCCGCGATCCCCTTTTTCACCAAGGTGGAGATAGACGGCGTGCAATACTTGGACGGCGGCATCATGGATAACCTGCCCATCGGCATGCTCGTTGAGGCGGGTTATAGTGATATCACAGCCATTCGTTTGGGCGGTGATATTCGGTACGATAACGGGGATACGCCCCTTAGCATTGAGTATTTTGATCCTTCCGAGGGAATCGGTCATACGATGAGTTTCACAAAAGCATCCATCAAGCACAGCTTGTTGCTTGGGTATTACGATACCCTTCGCACGTTGGATGGGCTTGTTGGAAAACGCTTTTACGTGAAGCCTTTCACGGCACAGGAACTTCGTCACGTGCTGAAAAAACACGCCTCAAGTTTGGAAAAGTGGCTTCGAGTTTTGGGTGAAAAGGTAGTGGGATTTGATGAGCAGGTGGATCGGTTGCTGAAAAAGATCGGCGCCATCTTAGGTGAAAGCGGGTCTGAAACCGAGATCTGGACGGCGTTTGCGGAAAGGATCGCCACGGCGTTGGATCTGTTTAGATGGAAGGTCTATACCTGGGAAGAAATGTTTTCCGAGATGGCAAAACAATGTGATCTCGGTGAGAATGAGCAAGAGGACGCGGCTGAAAAACCGTTGTTTGCTTTTGCGCGTATGTTATTTGAGGAGTGGAAAAAATGAACGAAAACACGGTGTCCGAACAACAAAGCGAAAACAAGCAGCCCAAAGGCGCTCGCTTTTTGGGTCAACTGAAAAAACTGCCCAAACGTTGGTTTATAGATGCCTTTTCCGGTATGGCGCAGGGTTTGTTCTGCACCTTGATCGCAGGTACCATTCTTGCGCAGATCGCCGATTGGTGCGGGGATAATTCCTTTTCAAGAACGTTGCTCATCATTGCCAATATGGCAAAGTCCTTAATGGGCGCGGGCATTGGCGTGGGTATTGCAAGCAAACTCAAAGCAAACCCCCTCGTGGTGTTTACCGCGGCGGTCACGGGTATGGCGGGTGCGTTTGCCTTTGATCTTGTGAACGTGTTGATCGATAACGCGGCATTTGCTTTTGCCTTGGGTAAGCCGGGTAATCCCGTTGGGTCTTACGTGGTGGTGCTCTTTACCGTAGAGATCGCAATGCTTTACGCAGGTAAGACCAAGTTGGATATCGTGCTCGTTCCTCTCGGCATGATGTTTTTGGTGTTCGGCGGCATCTTCTTGGCTTGGCCCTTTATCAAACTGATCGAACTTTTGGGAAAAGGCATTGCCCTTGCCATTGAAGCGGGTGCGGCGGTCAAGATCATTATCGGCGTGTTCGTTGCTATCGTAATGGGCGTGCTTCTCACCATGCCTACCTCTTCGGCAGCAATTTGGATCGCTATTGCGGGAGCGGTTTCCGCAAAGTATGCAAACGCTTTGTCCATTGCGGGTGGCGCGGCAGTTGCGGGGTGTGCGGCGCATATGATCGGGTTTGCCGTGTCTTCCTTCCGTGAGAACGGCGTGGGCGGCTTGATCTCGCAAGGGATCGGCACGAGTATGTTGCAGATCCCGAATATCATGCGTAAGCCGGTTATCATGGTGCCCGAGATATTGGCAAGCGCCGTATCGGGCTTGGTGGCGGTGCTGTTAGACCTCCGCTGCAACGTGGCGGGAGGCGGCATGGGAACCAGCGGTTTGGTGGGTGTGTTCGGCGCGATAGACGCCTCTCAGGCGGCAGGACTTCCCGGCTGGAAGATCGCACTTGGCATTTCGCTTTGCTTGTTTATTATTCCGGCAGCCGTGAGTTTTGCTCTTTCGGAAGTTTTCCGCAAAGCGAATATCATTTCTTTGGGCGATCAAAAATTGGAAGCATAGGAGCTAACATGAAAAGAAATTCGGTACAAGATCAATACAAATGGAACTTGGATAGTATTATCAAGGGGTCGGAGTGGGAAAACGCCTATCGTTCCCTTGCGGATAAAAAAGATTCCCTTTTAAAATATCGCGGCAAACTCGGGGATCCCGATCGCTTGCTCGCTTGCTTCCAAGAAGAGAGCGATCTATCACTCCAAATTGAAAATCTGTACGTGTATGCCAAAATGAAGCAGGATGAAGATACCGCCCTTGCTTCTTCGCAGGCGCTTGTGGGCAGAGCAAGAAACTTGGCGGCGGAGATCTCTTCTTATTCCAGCTTTATCAGTCCCGAGATCATTGCTTCTTACACCGAGCAGGAACTCATTGCGCTGTCGAATGATCCGCGTTTTTCCGATTATTCCTATTCTTTATCCGAACTCGCACGCAACCGAAAGCGATATCTTTCGGACAAAGAGGAAAAGATCCTTGCCAAGGTGTCCGAACTTGCGGGCGGCTTTCAAAACGCCTTTACGATGTTTGACAACGCCGACATCCGTTTTGACAAGGTGAAGGACGAGGAAGGGCACCTCATTCGTCTTACGCACGGCAAGTACAGCGAACTGATGATGAGCAAGGATCGTGCGGTCAGGCGTAAGGCGTATAAGAGCATGTTCGAGGCGTACAAGAACATGATCAACACCATTGGCGCCCTGTACCTCGGCAATATCGAAAAGGATGAGTTTTACGCACACTTCCGCGGTTATAACGGCGCGCTGGAAATGTGCATGGACGGCGAAAACGTGGACGTGGCGGCGTATAAGAACCTCGTGGAGAGCGTGAACAAAGGTATTCCCGCTTTGAAAAAGTATCTTGGCACAAGAAAAAAGATGCTGGGCGTTTCCCGTTTGCAAATGTACGATATGCACGTTCCCGTTGTGACGGGTGCGGACTTAAAACTCACCTATGAAGAGGCATATGACCTTGTGATGCGTGCGCTTTCCTGTTTGGGGGATGATTACGTGGCTCTTTTGAAAGAGGCGCGTGACGGTGGGTGGATCGACGTGTATGAAACGGAGAATAAGCGTAGCGGCGCCTATTCTTGGGGTACTTATTCATCCCACCCTTATGTGTTGCTGAATTACAAGCCCACCACGCATGACGTATTTACCATTGCGCATGAACTCGGGCACGCCATGCACTCCTACAAGTCGGATGCCGCGCAACCCTTCCCCAAGGCAGGGTATGAGATCTTTGTGGCGGAGATCGCTTCCACGGTAAACGAAATGCTTTTATATCGCTATCTATTGAAGGAAGGCAAAGCGGACCGCCGCTACCTGCTTTCCTATCTTGCGGATATGTTCCGCACCACCTTCTTCCGCCAAACCATGTTTGCGGAATTTGAGCTTGCGGCGCATGAGAAGGTGGAAAAAGAAGGAACGGTCACGCCTGAGGAACTTTGTAAAATCTATTCCGATCTCAACAAAAAGTATTACGGCGCACAAGCAACGGATGAGCTCATCTCTTACGAATGGGCGCGTATCCCGCATTTCTACACTTCCTTTTACGTGTATAAATACGCCACGGGCATCGTTTCCGCGGCGGCCATCTCCAAGGATATCTTTGAAGGAAAAGAGGGTGCCTTGGAAGGATATATGCGCTTTTTGTCCCTTGGCGGAAGCAAACCTCCTCTCGATATTTTGAAAGAGGCGGGTGTGGACCTTACGAAGATGGAACCCTTTGAGAAAGCAATGAGTCTTTTCTCCGAAGCGGTGGAGGAATTGAGCCGCCTATGAGGAAATGCAAGATCGCGGCTGTGCTCCTGCTCCTTGGCTTGATCGCTTTTGTTTGTTGCGGATGCGGAGAGAGCTTTGTGTATAAAGCATATACCGATGCGGACGGCGGGATCCACAAGGAGTACCAATTGCTTTACGATGCCGAAAGCTCGGATGCCGAGGTGGTGAAAGCGCAGGCTGTCAAAGCCATGCTTCGTTACGTAGAGGATATGGGCTTATCGGAGTATGCCACATTGCACGATACCACGGCGGGAGAAGTCACGCTATCTTTTTATTTTCCTTCTGCTACCGATTATCAGATAGCATGCGGCTATACCGGCAGAGAAAAGAATGAAGCAGAGAATAGTAAGCTTGACGGCATTTACAAGGTGAGCGAAACCACGTTAGATTCCTATTTGGAAGAGGAAACGCTGTCCAAGGCGCGCGATTATGTGGATGAAGAATATCGGGATTTTTCTTTGGAAGGCAACTTCTTTTACGTTTACGGCACGCCGTACAGAAGTATCCGATCCAATGGAGAAGTGACACAAAAGGACGGGATATACTACCACGTGTGGAGGCTTTATCCCGATAGCAAAACCAACATGGTCTTGCGAAGCTACTCGCTAAACGGCATCCTTTTATACGCGGGCATTATTTTGGCTTTCGTATTGAGTTTGGTGGTAATATTTGTTATAATTTATATAAACAAAAGCAAAGTAAGAAACGGGGGCAAGCGGTTATCCGCGGAAGATCCCCAAGCGAACGGAGAGATATCCGATCGGTGTGAGGAGTAAATATGGCAAAGACGAACGAAAAGAAAAAGATGCGTACATATCCTGCAAACAGAGAAGCCGAAAAGAGTGTTTTGGGCGCTTTTTTAATTGACGGGCGTGCTGTGAACGATTTTATTTCACAGTTAACGGAAGATGATTTTTCCGAAGCTCCCAATAAGGCTATCTTTGCGGCCATGCGCGATCTTTATTTGGAAAGTCACCCCATTGATATCGTGAGTGTGGCGGATAAAATGCGCTTGAAAGGCACCCTTGCGGATGCAGGGGACGTGCCGTATATCAGTGGCATTGCCGCCGCTATCCCGAGTGCGGCAGGTTGTAAGTATTACGTGGATATCCTCAAAAGGGACGGTTTGCTTCGCAAACTGTTAGAGGCAAGTAAAGAGATCGCAGAGGACGTGTACACCTCTGAGGATGGCACGGAGAGTTTGGCTTTTGCTCAACAACGCATTTTGAGTGTCACACAGTCCATTGGCAAATCCTCTTTGACCCGCGTGGGTGAAGTGGCGGATGACGTGATCCGTAAGATCGAGGAGCAACACGCCAACCCCGAAGCGTCTACCGGACTTTTAACGGGCTTTTACAATTTGGACTATATTACGAACGGACTGCAAAGATCTGATCTTATTATTCTTGCGGCGCGCCCCGGTGTGGGTAAAACGGCATTTGCTTTGAATATAGCCACCAATATTGCGCAACGCGATGCGAACAAAAACATCCTTATCTTTTCCTTGGAAATGGCTTCCGGACAGCTCGTTCGCCGTATGCTTTGCTCGTTAACGGGCATTGATAACGGAGATATCTCCAAGAGTAATTTGGAGTTGGATGAGTTTATTAAACTGAATAACGCTCGTCAAACCCTGTGGAAGAGCCACATTTACGTAGATCAAACTACCCTGCAAACGCCGGGTGACATTCTTGCAAAATGCCGCCGTTTCATGATAGAGAACAAGTGCCAGATCGATCTTATCATCATTGACTATATGCAACTTATGACCTTCCCCGGTAAGGAAAGTCGTCAGCAGGAAGTTGCTGAGATCAGCCGTAATATGAAACTTCTTGCCAAGGAGATAGACGCGCCCGTTATCGTGCTTTCGCAGCTTTCGAGAAATGCCGAGATGAATAACGAAAAGCCGCAGTTGCATGACCTTAGGGACAGCGGCTCCATCGAACAGGATGCGGATATCGTCAGCTTCCTGTATAAGGAAAAGAACCAAGATCCCGCAGATACTATCGTGGAGCTTATCGTGGCAAAATTCAGAAACGGCCGCACGGGTAGCCTTGCCTTTGAATGGCACGGCAAAAACTTTAAGTTTGTGGCGGCGGATCATTCCAGACTGCAAAATATCAAGAAAGTGGCGGTACAAAGTGCGGAAGACGGCGGAAGTGAGTCTTCTTCCGAAGAAAAAAAGGAATCCGAAGCATGAGCATAAAAGAAAACATGAGCAACGTGGCGGCGGAACAAGGCAAGATCCTTCTCATCATTGCCAAAAAGGAAGAGTTGCATGATGCGGTGGAAGCGCTTGGGCTCGGACAAGTAGAAAAAAAACAATCGGGCGAACCCTATTTTAAGGATTCAACCTACCATATATCTTTTACGCACAAAGGAGAGATCGCGGTTGCCGCCATTTCGGCAAAGGACGTTGGCGTGGATATTGAAAACGTGACCGTCCCGCGCAACGTGGAGCGATTGTCGCGTTTATTCCATGAGAGTGAAGTCCCGCAAAGCCTTTATGACTTTTATAAAGTATGGACGGCTAAGGAAGCAACGGGAAAGATGCTCGGAACGGGCATAACGTCCGACCTTCTGAAAGAAAAGACCCTTTCGGTCCGATACGTGGAGATAGGTGATTATCTGATCGCGGTGGCCGGAGAGGGCGAGATAGAAGTAAAGGAAGTCCTTTAAGGAGCATATTATGATACAACAAAAAGTTTTTGATATCATTGCGGATCATTTTGATATGGATAAAGCGTCTTTGAGCCTTGATACCAACCTCGTAGAGAACATTCATGCCGATTCGCTGGATTTGGTAGAACTGATCATGGCATTTGAAGACGGGTTTTCTATCACCATACCGGATGAAGTGGCGCTTTCGGTCAAGACGATAGGTGATATCGTTCGCTATATTGAAAATAATCAATAATACCTTGCGCTTAAAACAAGGCACATATTGAAATTTTGCCGCTATCAGTGGTATAATAAACAAAGAATAACGGAGGTGTTGGCGTATGGCTTCGTTTGAACGAATTTTGTTTAAATCTATTGACGTGCTGTTTAACCGTGCACAGAACAAACACAAGTTTGAAGGTATTGCCGTGACCAAAGACATCGTTTACGATGCAGAGGATGCGGAAGAGTGCAGTCTTGACGTATATCGTCATGAGGATAAAGAGGGTTTTAAGCTTCCCACCATCGTTAATTACCACGGTGGCGGTTATATGGCGGGTGATAAGAAATATCGCTCGGGAATAGCAAGTTATTTGGTCGATAAGCTTGACGTTTGCGTAATAAACGTGAATTACCACAAGTGTGAAACCGCTCAATTCCCGCAATTCACCCGTGACAGCATAAAAGCTTTGGCTTGGATCAAAGAACATGCGGAAGAGCTCTGTGTGGATATGAATAACCTCTATTTGATGGGTGACAGCGCAGGGGCGCAAATTGCGGCGCACGCCATCACGGTCATGCAGAACCACGAATTAGCCGAGGCGCTTGGTTGCGAGAAAATAGACGTTAAGTTGCGCGGCGCTTTGCTTTTCTGCGGACCATACGATGTGCTTTCCGCCGTGAATTCACCCAGCGTGTTGGATATTGCCCGTGGCCTTGGGAATAAAGTGCTTGGCATTAACGTTAGAAAGAAGGGTGCGATCGATGAATACCCGCTTAAACCCTACCTGAATTTGTTGGATTGGATCGGAGATGAGTTCCCGCCGTGCTTTATCGGTCATACAAAGTATGATATCTTCTGCGCTGGGCAGGGTGAACGTCTGATGGCAGAATTGGATAAACGGAATATCCCGTACCTTTCCTATTATTCCACTAAACGAATGGATTATCACTGCTGGTACCTTGCCTTGAAAAACCGCAGTGCCAAAAAGCTTCTTGCGGAATTGGTCAAGTATATGCAAAGTATGCTTAAAGGTGAGGTTCCACCCACGCAAAAGATCGTGTATGGAAAATTGCCGCAGGAAAAACCCGAAAAGAAAAAATCCGCTTCCGTTGAAACAAAGGAAAAAGAAGAATAGTCCCTATGAGTCCCTAAGAACGCCGCACCACCCGTGCGGCGTTCTTTTTGCAAAAAAGTCCCTAGAAGTCCCTAGATCACGTCATTTTTCAGGTTTAAGATAATACGGACGCTTTTTTGAGCGGGGTGTGCGCTGTTTGTGTTTTTTATTCGGCGTACATGGATCATCTTTTTCGAGTTTTGCTTGTTTTGCCATTCCACCTTTGTTTTGGCGGATCTCCTTGGGTATTTGTTTTTATCCTTCGAGCTGTGCCTTAATAGCGTAAAGCCCGGTTTTGGTTAATTTTTGAATAAGAATGAGTTAACTTTTTTTAATAGGAATTATTTTATAAATAAGATTTATAGGGAAACATTGAAGTTTATCTACGATAATGCTACTATTTTCGTAGATGTTTTTCGCGCCCGCATAATATGCGTGCCAAAAAGGCATCGGCATACAAACAGTTACAGGAGGCTGTTATGAGCAAAAAGAGAATTTCCATTTTGATACTGATCATGCTTTTGGTTGCGGCGCTTGCGGTCACCCTCGCTTCTTGTTCGGAGAAGTCGATGGAGATCACGGCATCCGATCTTACGGTGGTTTACGACGGGTCACCGCATGCCGTTGACGTTTCGTCATCTCTCGGTGATACGTCCGGGTGGACCATCGAGTACGTGAACGAGCAAGGACTGAAAGTAGCCAGACCCGTGAATGCCGGCGTGTATGCCGCCACGGTCACTTATTCCAAAAAGGGATACAGCAAGGCTACGGCAACCGCCACGCTCACCATCACCAAGGCAACGCCCAAGGTCACAGCCTGGCCGGAAGTGATAAATAACTATCCTGCAAATGCTCCGACCGAAAGGCGTGAGATATTCGGAACGGCTCTTTCCGACTCATGGCTCTCTGTCACAAAAGTGGATGAAAGCAATTTTGCTTTGTTCTTCGAGGATGAAAAGGATTATATCCCCGGCTCGTTTTCCTGGACGAGCGGTCAAAAATTATCCGTTTCCGCCACTTCCGAAACCACGCCCACTTATTATGACGTGACCTTTATTCCTGAAGGGTCATCCAAAGAAGTAGGAAGCTATTACAGCAACTACAAAACGCTTAAACTCTCCACCGCAAAGGGTGCTTCCGCTAAGCTTCCCATCGTCGTGCAAAAAGCAACTCCTGTGCTTTACGGCGAAACTGTGACCGAACAAAACAAGAACAAACCCACCATCAATGCGACCGAGATCGTGAGCGGTACCCCTCTCAGTTCGATCCGCTTGAATAAGTCCACCGCAAAAGGTTATGTCATCGGTAATAACGAAGTTGTGAGCGGTTCCTACCGTTGGGGACGTATTGCCGAAAACGGCACCGTTTATTATGACGACGTGGCGGGCGAGAGTTTGTCCTTCTATTGCAAAACCGAGGAATATACTTACCTGTTTATCCCGAGCGATCAACGAAACGTGAAGATCGTGCAAGGCACGATCACTTTGGCAGATAAGATCGTTCCTGCCGAGGTGTCTATCGAAACCGCTCCGTTGGCTTCTGCGATCAAGTTCGGACAATCATTGTCGGATAGTATCTTGACAGGCGGTGTTTCAAACAACTCGCAGTTTGGTACCTTTACTTGGAAAGATCCCGATTACGTGCCTTCTGCCGGTGAAGTGGGAACCAATCAGTACGTGGTTGTCTATACCCCCACAACCGATAAAAGCGGCAGTACTTTGAATAAAGAGTTTAAGGTAAAAGAGTTTTCCATACCGCTTACCGTCGGTAAGGCGGATATTCACTTTGAAGATCTGAAAGCGGAAGAAGTGCCTTATGGCAGCACGCTGGAAGACATCCCCGCTCCTACGGCAAGAAAGGCTTACTATACCACCAAGGTAAAGAGAGAATCGGATGGGGAGATCATTCTCGTTGACCAGGAGATCCCCGCTTCCGCCTATTTCTTGGAATGGATGGATACTTCTGCCGAACTTGCGGAGCAAGATACTTATGAGTGCCGCGTTTTGGTGACCCTTGACGATGCTTATGATGCTTTTGTGTCCACCGACAACGTGATTTGCATTGTGCACGTTAAGAAGATCAAACTGCAACCCGCCGTTAATGAGGAAACGTATGGTTCCATCACGTCTGAACCCGTTGTGTTCGGCACCCGTCTTGCAGACATCAAATTGCCCTTGTACAACGAATATACTATGTTGAATCCGGATGGCGTGGCTGTGGAAGGCACCTTTGAATGGGCTGATCCCAACATTTATCCGGGCGAACCCAATCAAACAATGACGGACGAATCGGGCACTCCTCTTGTGATCGAGCAGGTGAAACAGGGCGTTAAGTATTACTACTACCGCGCCGTGTTCAAGCCGCATGAGAAAAACTATCAGTCCACCGATGTATACTTCTGCGTAATGGTCAAAAAGGCAAGCGGTTCGCAATATCTCAGCACGAGCAAGGCGCCGTATGCCGATCCCGTGGCTTCCGATACGCAACTTTCCAAAGTGAACTTGATCTCGGATGGGGTGGAAGTGTATTTGGCGAACTACTATAAGCCTGTTACCATTGAAAGCAGTCAAGAGTTTGCCGCCAGTACCTCTGCGCTTTATACCATCATAGACGGCAGGTACGTTAAGGCAACGCAATACTCTCAAACTGCGGAATATTACGCAAGAAAGGCTATTCCGGGCACTTTTGGTTGGGCGGATCCTTCCATTTACGTAAATTCCGCCATCTCCTTCTACAGTTATCGCTTTACCCCTGCTGAGGGTTACGAAGCGTTGATAGACGTTTACACGATGCCCATCGTGCTCGTGGTTTATACTTCTTCTTCCACCTTCGTTTGGGACGTTGTATCCGAAGAGGATAAGACCATTGTCATTAAGGGATTCAATCCCGATGATCCCGATACCAGCAAGCATGAGATCCTTTACTTCCAAGAGAAAATAACGGATGGTGACAACGAATATACCGTTATCGGCATCAAGGACGGCGCCTTTAAGGGTAAAACGGAGATCAAGAAGGTCACGCTTCCTTCCACCGTCACCTATATCGGGAACGATGCGTTTAACGGATGTATCTCGCTCACGGAGATCAATTTGCCCACTTCGCTCGTGCGCATTGGTGATAGAGCCTTTGAAGGTTGCGTGCTGTTGGAAACCGTGCAGATGAATTCCGCCTGCCTTACTACCATCGGCTCCTTTGCCTTCCACGGTGACGTCAGGCTCACTTCTCTTGTGATCCCGGGCACCATCGAGAGCATCGGCGAAGCCGCCTTTGCGGAGTGCGATTCTCTTACCGATTTGCAAGTGGAAGCGAACGATTACTATCAACTCGTGGATACGAATGGCACCATGGTGTTGTTGAAGGATGGTACTACTTTGCATACCTACTTCTCTTCCAACGCTGCGTTGAATTACGTGATCGACGAGGCGGTCACCACGATCGGATCGTATGCCTTCTCTTATAATACCAACTTGATGGGCAAGGTGATCGCTCCCAACGTGGACGTGATCGAGGAGTACGCCTTTGCTTTTTCCAAATTGAAATACGTGTACTTTGTACAAGATATTGACAAAAACAAGGTAAATTCTTCTACCTTTGCCCGTATCTTTACCGGCACGAACGGTATTGTGATCTACGGTCCCACCGTGTATGACGAGGTCAAGGAAGAGTACACCAGCAACTTGATGAGTTACTGTGATACCATTGCGAATTTGACTTTCGTGGGTCACACCAAGGTGGATTATTTGAGCCTTGTCACTATGAACGGCACTTCCTTCTATTCCTCCGTGGATGAGTTTGGTAATGCCACGATCTACGGTTTTGCATCGGGCGTGTTCCGCAAAGCGGAAGGCCTTACTTCGGAAGAGTTTGAAAACGGTACCTATAACAACGGCATAGAGGAGCTTACCGACGTGACCTTCTATCAAGCGGTCAAGGATCCCGTAACCAAGACCTATGCTTACGTGGTGGCAACACTGTTTGAGGATACCGATTACTACTATTACGATACGCAGGATATGGCTGCTTTGTTTGCCTCGGATGCGCAGGCGAACGGCGAGTTCATCATTCCTGCCAGAATTCCCAAAAAGTATTATTCCGCCATTAGCGCTTGGGATGGTGATTACGCCACCGTCACCCGAGTGGAAGGTTTTGCGAATACCGGCATTAAGAAACTTGTTATCCCGAATACCGTCACCGAGATCGGAGATAAGGCATTTGAGTACTGCAAGAAGCTCACCGAAGTGACCCTGTCTTCCAACTTGCTTGTGATAGGAGATAACGCATTCAGCGAGTGCTCTGCATTGACCAATATCGTGATTCCCGCTTCGGTTTACAGCATCGGTGTGAACGCCTTCTCCGGTTGTACCGCGCTTATGACCGCAACCTTTGAATCAGACGTGGTGGATTATTATGAGTCCGAAGAGTCCAAGAAGGATTGGCACTTGGGCGCCAACATCTTCTATCATGCTCCGGTGGATGTTTACGGACCTTTAACGGGCAACGTTTATAATTATTGCCTGCAATATGGCTACAAGTACAATGCGGGTACTCACTCCGGTTGCTTCCTGTACACCAAGAACGATGCGGGCACGCAAATCAAAATTACGGGTATTAAGGCGCACGTGTGTGCTTACGGACATGAAAATATCGTGATCCCCGATACCATTGAGGGACTTCCCGTGACCGAGATCGCGGATGAAGCCTTTATCAATAACACCAAGATCAAGTCCATTTCCATTCCCGCAACCGTTAAAAAGATCGGTGCAGGTGTGTTCAGCGGCTGTAAGAATTTGGTCAAAGTGACCGCGGACGGAAATATTTATTACCGTATAGTGACCACTTCGATCGGGGAAAACAACATGCGTTCCATCGTTATTTTCAGCGGAACGGGTGATACCCTTATCAGCTATTTTGCCGCTTCTCCCGAACCCGTGTACGAGGTGCCTGATAGCGTTACCAAGATCGCATCGGGTAGTTTTGCGGGCGCTGAGAATTTGGAAACCATCAGGATCGGAGCAGGGGTCTCCTCCATTGCTTCGGATGCCTTTAACGGATGCACCAAACTCAGCAGAATCGAGATCTCTTCCGAAAACCGCTACTTCACCACGGACAGCAAGGCGATCTATAATGCGGACGGAACCAGGCTCATCACTTACCTCAGTTATAACGAGGAAGAGAAGTACACCGTGCCCTCCACCGTTAAGACCATCGGCGAGCGTGCCTTCTACGGCAACACCACCTTGCAAAGAGTGATCATTCCCGCCTCCGTCAGGGTGATAGAGGCAAACGCTTTCTTTGGCGCTAACAGATTGATCACCGTTACCATTCAAGGCGGTTTGAGCTCTCTCGGAAACTATGCGTTCAGCGGAGCAATTTCCTTAACTTCCCTTTACGTGGAAGACGATATCACTGCGATCGGCAGAGAGGTCTTTGCGGGTGACAACAATTTGGTTATCTACAGCCCGAACGGCGAAAATATCGGACTCTATGCGGTCAAGAATAATGTTAAATTCAACAACTGTTATTCCGCTTCCGTCTTTACCACCACCGATACCGACGCCGTGTGGGTTTCCGTGTTGGGCTTGGATAAGGATATTACCTATTCTGCGGGCAAGAAGCTTTACATATCCATTCCGCCGTATATCAACGGCGCGCGCGTGCAGTCCATTAATGAAAAGGCATTTGCCGAGACCTCTGCGGGCAACAGCATTGCGCGTTTGACCAGCATCTATATTCCCGAAACCGTACAAGTGATCGGTAGCAAAGCTTTTGCGGATTGCACCTCGCTCGTCAGCGTGTATTTCGGCGGCAATATGGAGAATGGTATTGCAAGCATTGCGGAAGATGCCTTCCAAGGCACTGCGCTCAGCAATCTTACCTTCTACTTTGCGGATTCTGCAAAAGACCTTTACCTGCAATTCTTGGGTGAAGAAGGAGTTAGACGCGGATACGTAAACGTGAAGATGAGTAGTGACCAAGAGTGCATTGAGTATGCGAACGGTACGAGCGGTGAATCTACCAAGATCGTGACCGGACAGTCGCAACACATTTGCGATAAGAGCCACAACTTTGTGGAGATCCCCGCCGAATACAGCGAGGGTGTTCCCGTTGTGGGCATTAAGGACGATGCGTTCTCCGGTCAAAACAAGATCTACACCGTGACCATAGACGTGGCGGACGGCGTGGACTTCTCCATCGGTAAGAGAGCCTTTAAGAATGCTTCCGGGCTTACTTCCATCACCTTCTCCGCCAATGCAAACTCTTATACCATCGGAGAAGAGGCCTTTGCATATGCTGAAAAACTGACAACGATCTCTATTCCGGAAAACATCAAGTCCATCGGCAAAAACGCTTTTGCGGGTTGCACGAGTTTGACCACGGTGTTCTTCCCGACGGATATTGCGTCACGCTCCATCGGCGAAACGATCTTTGGCGATCTGTCCGAGAGAGTAAGAACCAACAATCCTCTTATCGTGTACGGACCGGCAAGCGGCAGTATCAAGACCAAGATGGATAATTACCCGGGCGTGGAGTACTATCCGTGGACCGAGGAAAGGTTCTTTACGGTACCCGATGAATACAAAGATGATGCAACCATGACTTGCGTGATCAAATCCTTTACCGCTTATTCGGAATTGGAGAGCGTGGTGATCCCCTATACTTTCGCCGGTTATAAAGTGGTGGGTATTGATGACGAGTGCTTCTCCGGCAGAAACGGCGAGTATGATTCCATCAAACAAATCGTGATGGGTGAAAACATTACTTCGATAGGTTTGAACGCTTTCGTCGGCATGCGCGGATTAACTTCTATTACCATTCCCGCCTCTGTTGTCACGCTTTCCAACGGCGCCTTCTTTAATTGTGAGAACTTGACTGAGATCTATTTCTTGGGTGATATTCAGAACGTGGGCACCGATCTTGTTAGCAGCAGCAATCATCGCATCAACGTATTCGGACCTACCGAAGGAAACCTGCCGCTTGCATTCTCGGCTTATTACTTCGTGAATTATAATTCCTACACGATGCCTTCTTGCTTTACTTATACCGAAGGTGAGAATGCGGATGAGATCTATATTACTGGCTTGAAGAAACATTATTGCTCCACCGGTCACGCCAACGTGGATATTCCCGAGTATATTGAAGGAAAGAAGGTGGTCGGTATTGAAACCAATGCCTTTAAGGGTCATGAGGATCTTTACAGTGTGTCCATTCCCGCTACCATCGTGGATATCCGTCCCGCCGCATTCTATGGTTGTACGGGGCTCAAAGAGGTGAAGGTGGTATCGGATAATCCCGCTTATAAGTACTTGGACGGTGCGTTGCTTTCCATGGACGGCAGAACGATGTACATTTGTCTCTCTCCCGAGGTGATCTATACCGTGCCCAAGGGCGTGGTAGAGATTGTCAGTCGTGCCTTTGAAGGTGCGGTGAATTTGGAAGAGCTTTATCTCAATGATGAAGTGGCAAGGATCGCTCCCGATGCATTCAGCGGATGCGATAAATTGGTGTCCATTTACGTTTCCGAGCAAAATACCAACTTTAAGTTCACAGGCAACGTTCTCTATAATAAGGATCAGAGCATCTTGTATCTCTATCTCTATACCAACAGTGCGCTGAGCTTTGACGTGCCCGAATCGGTGGTTAAAGTGGCGGACAATGCGTTCAGCAAGGCTCTTGCTCTTGAACAGATCCGCTTTACAAGAGATGCTTCGATGGGGGATCAGGTATTTGGCGTCGCAGGTACCATTCATGCAGATATCTATGCGCCGAGCGGCAGTTATGCGGTGGAAAAGGCCGCTATTGACGCCGGCCTTAACTTCTTTGCCGATATTACTCCTTGCTTCGAATATGAACCCACCGAGGGCGGCATTAAGATCACCGGACTCAATTGTGATCACACCCATGGTGAGATCAACGTTCCTCTTTATATAGACGGTGAACCCGTTGTGACGGTGGCGGAAGATGCCTTCAAGGAAAGCATCAATGAAAACGGTTTCTTGATGGCTTCGGTTACCGAGGAGAACTTTGTAAGAGGTAAGTATTACGTAAAACGCGTGGAAGTGGGCAGCGGCACCACCTATCAACTTGCGGAACGTTTTGAAACGGGTGCGATCTATTATATTCCGTTCCGCGGCGTAAGGATCGGTGATAACGTGGCTAAGATCGAGAGCGGCGCTTTTGCCGGTAGCAATCTCCGCAGCCTTGTAGTGGGCAGTGCTGTGGAAAGCATTGCTTCGAACGCGTTCTACGGCGCTAACTCCTTGAAAGAAGTCTTCTTCAAATCCGACCTAACTCCCGATGCGGGCGCATTTGCCGGCTTGGAGCTCACCGTTTACTTCCCGAGCACTTGCACCGCCTTGATGAGATACTTTAGCGTCATGCCGGACGTGACGGTCGTGACCTTTGAATCTTTGGAAGAGGATACTTATTGCTTTGAATTCACTTACGATACCGATAACAAAACGGCTACCGTGACGGGATTGAAAGATCACCTTTGCTATACCTCTCACGATGATATTGAGATCCCGAATCAAGTGACTGCGGAAGACGGCACTGTTTGTACCGTCACGGCGATCGGGGCGCATGCCTTTGAAGGAAACGATGAGATCATTCGCATCAAGTTGCCTGATGATCTTACCGAGATAGGCGGCGGCGCGCTCAGCGGATGCGTGAGATTGACTGAGATCAGCTTGTCCGACGAGAACACGCACTTTGTGTTTGAGGACGGCATCTTGTTCGGAAAAGAGAACGGTGAAAAGAACAAGCTCATCTTCTACACGGCAAAGAATACCGCCACTTCTTATACCGTACCGAGCGGCATTACCGAAATCGCGGCGGGTGCCTTCTACGGCAGTGAGTATTTGCGCAGTGTGACCATCGGCAAGGACGTTATTACCGTTGAGGACGGAGCCTTTGCCTCTTGCGCGGTGCTCCAAAACATTTACGTGCATCCCGAAAATACCCACTTCGTAAGCTCCGCTAAATACGGTGACGAAGCGGTGGGCGTCTTGTACCATATTGAAAGCGTGGGTGAAGACGGCTCTGTGGAGATCGCCTCTTTGGTGGCGTATCCCGCAGGCGCCAGAGCTTCCTTGCTGGTGATCGGTGATGCCTTTAACGTAAACGAGATCAAGCCTATGGCGTTTGACGGCGTGCAGTACTTGACTTTGCTTTACACCGAAACTTATATCAAGATTTGTAGCGAGGATGTGTTTAACAACATTGCTACTTCTTCCGACTTTACCGTTTGCACACCGGTAGGTGAGGATTCCGAACTCTTTGCCGCTATCGTGAAAGAGTACGGTTTCACTCTCAAACAGTATAGCTATAAGGATTGCTTTGAGTTTGAAGAAGGTGATTCCGGATACGTGATCACCAAGTTGCGCGATCACGAAGAGGAAGAATGTTTGACCGGCACTCACCAAGAGATCCAAGTACCTCTCTTCTATAAGGGTGACCTTATTACCAAGATCGGTGATTATGCCTTTATGAACGCCGATGCGAGAGTGATCTCCATCAGCGGCACAGTGAATGAGATCGGTACCGGCGCCTTTGCGGGCATGAAGGATCTCAGAGAGATCGAGTTGACCGAAAGCCCGGTCACCGGAAAAACGTCTTCTTATTACTTTGAGAATGGCGCCCTCTTTATGGATGATACCAAGATGGTCTTGCATACCTATCTTGCGTCCAACGCCTTTACAACGGTGAACTTTGATACGGTGCTCCGCGTGATCGTGGATGAACCCGCCGAAACCGAGGAAACCGAACCCGAGCAGCAAGAGGGCGGCAAGGATGAGGAAGAAGGCGAGGAAGAAGAGCCTTCCGAGCAGGAAGAACCGAAAGAGGAAGGTATTCATTATGAGGATATCAACGATACCGAAGTGGACGAAGAGAACTCCACGATCACCTTCCGTGGTGTAAATACCATTTTGGGCGGTGCCTTCTACGGCAACAACGTGGTGGAGATCATTGCGCTCTCCTCTTCCGTGCAAGAGATCGGTGCGGGTGCATTCAGCAAGATGACCAGCTTGGAGAAGATCCTCGGCACCGAGCAGAACGATAACTATTCCTTTGATTCCGCGGTGGGCATTCTCTATAACAACGATAAGACCGTTTTGCACACCTATCTCTATTCCAATGAGGATGAATCCGTGATCTTGGAAAATATGCTCGTGGGACACGACGCGCCTCTTGCAGAGATCGGTGCACGCGCCTTTGAAGGCACGAGGGTAGCCAGATTGCGCTTGCCTGATAGCATTGAAAAGATCGGTGAATATGCCTTTGCGGATATGCCCAATCTCCGTTATCTCTATTATGAAAGCTCTCCCGAAACCGATGATATCAAAGAGAATATCATGGGTGACGCCGAAGTGATGGAGAAGCAAGACGCTTCCTTCAAGATCTTGGTTTACGGACCGGGCGGAGAGGATCGCGGCACGGCAAGCACCATCCAATTGTATTACATGGATCATTACAATGCGGACGTGACAGCGGCGCACATTCGTTATATCCCCTGGACTTCGGATAAGGAGTTCACCTTTGAACTGAAAAAGATCGACGAGCAACACGGTGTGGCAACCATCACCGGTATGACCTCGGCTTTGAAGGCGGATAGCGGATACGGCACCAAGGAGATCGTTATCGCTCCTTATCTCAAACAAGATACCGTAAGATACGATATAACCGGTATTGCGGAATACGCCTTTAAGGATCGCGTGGAGATCAAGTCCCTCACCATTCTTTACTCGGTGGAAACCATCGGTGAAGGATTCTTGAAGGGTGCTTACAATATTGAAAATATCTATATCCATGATAACGAGAATTATCTCGTTGTGCAGGATGACAACGCTTATGCGGCGGGCATCGTGTATTCTTCGGATATGAGCGTTTTGCTTGCTTATCTCCCGATGAATACCTCGCTACTTTCGGGCGTGATCACCAATGACTTCCAGGTACCGCAAACCGTCACGCATATCGGTGCGGGTGCCTTTGCGGGATCCAAGCATTTGATCAAGATCCGCATTGGCGCAAACGTGTACAGCATCGGTGCGGGCGCCTTTGCGGATTGTGAGAAGTTGAACGAGATCACCGTTGCGTCCGGCAACCGTTATTTCCGCTTTGATAATTACACTTTGTACTCCGCAGACGGCAGTTTCTTGCACACCTATCTTGCCACGGGCGGTGGCAACTATGGCGTAGGTACGTACGTGGTGCCTGACGGTGTGACCGAGATTGCGGATTATGCCTTTGAAGGCAACGATAGATTGGAGCAAATTCGTATTCCCGAACATTTGGATCAGCAAGGGAAGGTCACTTCCGCTACTCGTATCGGTGCAAATGCCTTTGCGGATATGGGCGCTTTGGAAGAGATCTACTTTGAGAACAATACCGAGATCGGCTTGGATGCAAAACCCATCGCGGGCGAGAGTGTGACCGAAGAAGACGTTCTGATGAATTTGGTGCCTGTGACCGATAAAGAGCGTATGACGTCCATCAAGGTCACCACCACCATTTACCATTACCAATACTTGGAAGTGGTAATCACGGACGAAACCTTTGAGGAGAATGTGTATTACGTAAGAGTGGGCGATCAATTCGTGTTGGCTCGTACTTATGACTCTACCGAGGAGAACCCCATTGCCTACTATACGAGAACGGTGGAAACCGAAGAAGTATTTGTGGGCGTAAACAGCTTCCGTTGGGGCAGTGACTTTGCGGCGGACGGTCTCATCGTTTACGGTGTTTATTCGGGCGGTGGCGTTGCCATTTTGACCGAAGAAGAGTACACGGTAGACTTCTCGCGCTATAACAAGTACAACGCCGGTGAATACACCATTGAGGTTTCCGCTAACGGCGTAAAGACCTCTTACATTGTTACGGTAGAAGGCGTGAAGGACATCTTTGGGGAAATGAATGAGAATCAGCCCGTGACGGTCTATGCGCCTGCTACGAGCTATATCAACCATGCGGTGGATATGCACTCCTACCTGACTCTCCTTGCATACACGCCCAAAGAGTGCTTGGATCTGCAAGCGGATGACACGGGATATATCGTGAAAGGCTTTGCACAAGAAAAAACTTGTGCGCAAGAGGCCATGGATTACGTGAACGGGCAGCTCGTGCACAAGGGCGATCATAGCGCCCTCATCGTGCCCGGGTATATCCATAATACTCGCGTATACGCGATAGCGGATAACGCCTTTAAGTCTTCCACGATCGTTTCGCTCAGGGTTTTGGAAGGTGTGGAGATCATTGGCAAGAGCGCCTTTGAAAACGCGGCGTATCTTACTTACGTGAACCTTGGTAATACCGTAAGTGATATCGGCGCGGGTGCTTTCCTCTATTTGGATAAGCTGGAAACCTTTGAATTGAACGATAATCCGTACTTCTACTTGAAGGGCGGTGCACTGTATGGTGAAGCCGGCTATTTGCTCCATACCATGTTCAATGCCTTTGCGGGTGAAGTGTTTGAAACCGAAGAACCCGTTCAGATCATTGAAGACAGAGCCTTTGAGGGGGTTGAGCATATTCGCTACCTGACCGTGCCGTATTCCACTTATCACGTGGGCGTGAGCGCGTTCAAGAATATGATCGATTTGGAAGAGATCTACTTCTGCACCGATATGGAAACCGAAGTGGATAACGGTTATATCGCTTCCGACGCGTTGTATGGCAGCATGCTTGGCTTGCAACTCTTTGGACCCAAGGGGTCTTACTTGGAGAGCTTTGCTATCGCCAGCGGTGCGATCTACGTGCCTTGGAACGATGCTTCCTGCTTCGATTATCGTTATTTGGATAACGCCACCATCGAGATCACCAAGTTGAATCCCTCCGGTCACGAAGGATGCACGGGAAGTCACGTGGACGTGGTGATCCCGATGTATATCAACGGCGTGAAAGTGACCTCTATCGGTGATTCTGCCTTTAAGAATGAGGATAAAGTGGTATCCGTGGTGATCCCCACCAGCATCAAAACGGTGAAAGACAGCGCCTTTGAAGCTTGTACCGCTTTGTCTTACCTTACCATTCCGTACAGCGTGGAAAGCATTGGCAACAATGCCTTTGCTTCTTGTACCGCTTTGAACGAAGTGGTATTTAATACCAAGAACGTTGCTTTCGGCGCGGACGTGTTCCTCTCCGCAAAGTCCACTTTGATCTTGTACTGTGAAAAGAGCGGTACGGTGTCGTCCTATGCGTCCGGCAATTCCATTGCCTATAACAGCGGCACGCCTTATACCTGCTTCCTTACCAGCACGCTGGTCAACTCTTCGGGTACATCTTTCACCCGTGTGGATGGTTTGAAAGCGCATCGTTGCGGATACGGTCATAACAACATCGTGATCCCGAATTTGCTCCTTGGAAAGAAGGTGATGCAGATCAAGAGCGGTGCCTTTGCCAATGACAAGCGCATCACCGCCATCACGCTGTCCGATTATGTAAGCGACGTGGGCACTGCCACCTTTAACGGTTGCACCTCATTGCGTGATTTTGTGATCCCCGAGTCCAACGAATACTTGGCAATTCAAAACGGTTTGATCTATACCAAGGACGGCAAGACCCTTCTTGCCATTGTGGATTCCATTGCGGGTGCGGAGGTTTCGTTGGCCGATACCACCGAAACCGTGCTTGCCAATGCTCTTTACGGATCCACCTTGGAGTCTTTGAGCTTGAACGAGGCACTTACCACCATCGGATCGGGTGCGTTTGGAGCGGCCGGCAAACTTGTTTCTATTGACGTAAGTGAACAAAACAAAAAGTTCTCTTCCGAAGATGGCCTGCTTTATAACAAGAGCAAGACTGCTTTGATCGCGTATCCGGCAGGTTCGACCGCCGAGAGCCATATCGTAAAGGACGGCGTTATCATGATCGGAAACAGCGCCTTTGGCGGTGCGGCTCATTTGAAGAGCGTGGTGTTGCCCGCTTCGGTATCCAGCATTTCGCAGGATGCCTTTAAGGGTGCTGCACAACTCATTGACGTGCAAGTGAACGGTGCGATCTCTTCTGTTGATCAAGGCGCCTTTGACGGAACCGGCGCCACTTTGGTGGTCACCGGCTTGTCCGAGGGTGCTTTGGAACTCTTCTGCACCGATAACGACGTGCGCTTTATGTGCATCACGCCGGCAACCTGTTTCACCTATACCGTGGAAGCGGGCACGGCGATCATTACCGGGTTGCAACCGCACACCTGCACCCATCACGTGGATGTGGTTGTGCCTATGTATATTAACGGCTACCGCGTGACGGCTATCGGTGATAGGGCTTTTGCGCATAACCAAAAGCTCAATTCCCTTGTGATCCCGCAAACGGTCACCAGAGTGGGTGTTGCGGCATTCGCCGGTTGTAAGAATCTTACCAGCATTTATCTCGGTACCGCTATTGAGCATATCGGAAGTAAGGCGTTTGCCTCTACCGAATCTCTGAAATCCATCTCCATCGACTCCGCCTCTTTCAAGATCTCGGACGATGCTTTTGCGGATGCGGGTGAGGAGAACTTGGTGGTATACCTGAATACCGAATTGACCGATATCGTAAAGAACATTAACGAGTACGACATTCAAACCGAGTCCCTTGATAAGATCGTTTGCTTGGAGTACAGCGTGGTGAACGGAAATGAGATCCTGATTACCGGTTTGTCCGATCACGTTTGTGCGGATGGCCATAACAGGATCGTGATCCCCGAGACCATTGACGGCAAGAAGGTCACCACCATTGGCAATGCCTTCTATCAGAAGGATACGGTCGTTAAGGTGTTTATCCCGTACACGGTCAAGACCATTAGTGATTCTTCCTTCTTTGAGGCAAAGAAACTGCACGACATTGCCTTCTACTATTACGATCAGGATGGCAACTTTGTTGAAACCACTTCCAGCCCCTACTTTGCGGTGGATGGCGGCGCTTTGTATTCTGCGGACTTTAAGACGCTTTATACCTATATGATCGCGCGCAGTGAAGTGGAAATGAACGTGAACCGTAACACTCGTCACGTGAAAGCGCATGCATTCCAAGGCGCAAGCAACTTGCTTTCCATCACCTTCTTGGAGGATCTGTATGATACCACCTCGATCAATAAGGCGGCTATCAGCTCTGTGAACGAGCACTTGGTGGTGTACACGCCGTACGCAGGCGAGCTTGTGGAATCTAACGTGTACGCGGCTTTGAAGACTGCCGAAAATTATACGGTGAAGGTGGCTACTCCCAGCACCAACTTCCGTTGGACGTATTTGGAAGATGATGACAACACCGTGGCGATCACCGGCGTGTATAACGCTTTGGATTCCGATGATATCCTTGTGATCCCGCAGTATATCAACGGGAGAAGAGTGTCTGAGATCGCAAAGGGCGCATTCAGCGGCGGTTTGTTCTCGGCTGTGGTATTCCCGGATGGTTTGAACGCGATCCGCGAGATGGCATTTGCCAACTGTACGAACCTTTCTAACTTGATCTTCCCCTCCTCTTTGAAGATCATGGAAAAGATGGCGTTCAGCGGTTGCATTAACCTTTACGAAGGCTACTTCCTCGGCGAAGCGACCTCTCTCGGAGAGAATATCTTCAACAACACGATGAGCAAGTCGCTTGGCGCAGTGAGAAACTTTACCGCTTTCGGTCCCTCCACCACTTACATGAACGATTACTTCGGTGAGTGGGGCGTGGAGTACAATTCCTGCGCGTCCGTCCTGTGCTTCTCGTACAGTATTGATGATCTGGGTACGCCGACCAATCCCGTGTACCAGATCACGGTCACCGGCATTAAGGACCACGTGTGCAACGCAAATCACAAGGTGATCCATATTCCGGATAAGATCGACGGCTACAACGTTGGTAATATTTCCTCCAACTTGTTTGCAAATCTCAGCACGGTGGAAGAGGTCACCTTGCCTACATTCCTCACAACCCTTCCGGACGGACTCTTCCGTAATTGCAGCTCCTTGGTGTCGGTGAATATCCCCTCCGGTCTTACCAGGATCGGCGCTCATGCCTTTGAGAACTGCGTGTCCTTGGATAGCATCGTTCTCCCGAGCGATCTGGCAAGCATCGGCGCGTACGCCTTCAAGAATTGCCACGGTTTGACCGATTTTGTGGTTCCCAACTATTGCTACACGATCGGAGAGGGCGCCTTCTATAACTGCACGGGCCTCACCCGCATCATGCTCCCGAGAAAGCTCGTTAGCGTTGTGGATTATCTCTTCTATAACTGCTCCGAGCTTGAAGAATTACATTATATCGGAAAGACCGGAATCACCAAAGACGGTTTGAGCACAGACGTGACGTCGATCGGAAATTATTCCTTCTACGGGTGCTCGTCTTTGAAGAACGTGTTCGTGGCGGATGAATACACCGAGTTGACCTCTCTCGGAGAAAAGGCGTTTGCTTACTCCGGCTTGGAATTCTTTAATATGTCTTCCTATATCACCTATCTCGGAAACGGTGTATTTGCCGGCTGTACCGAGTTGATGCTGGAAGACGGCGGTTGCTTGTACTACTCCTTGGATGAAAGCGGAGAGATCATTTATATCTCCGAGACCATCAAGGCAAAGTCGGATATTGTCGCCGAGCAAACCGATACCAACTTTAATATTCACGATGCGGGTTATATCAAGCCGCTTGCAAACAGCATTAATATCATGCAATATGATTCCGATGGCAATCAAGTGGATCCTTCGGGGGATTTCTATCCTTCCTCCAAGCCCGCTAATAACAGCGATTATTCGACCGGATTTGATTCTTGGCTCAACTATGGATACGTGAAGTTGGCGGTGGGCGTCACGGTGGATGATTGCACGCAATACTCGGCAGTCACCGCGGTAAGCAAAACCGACGCCGCAAACGTTGAAGCACACTTTACCTTCTCGCAACCCAGCGGAGACGGCACTGCTTGGATGGCTTCTTTGAACAGCGACGGATATAACTATTACAGCAAGCTCGGCGCCGGAACCTACGTTGTGAAGGCCAGATTGAAGATCAAGTGGTTCAAACGTGAAACGTTCATGGGTGTTTCCTATGGTACACCGAGAACGCACTATTCGGAATATGACATCTATATGACTTTCAAGATCAACGAGATCACGGAGATCTATTACCAGCATATAGACGTAAACGACGATACGAGCGAAGAAACGCCGGAAGCTCCCGTATATCTCTCTGCAAACAGCAGTGCATCCAATTACTTTGCTTCAAGTTCGGATGGCTTCTTTACCTATGAAGAGTCCAGCGGCGAAGTGTGGGTGAATATCACAACCAACTCCACGTTCAGCGCCATGAAGGGCAAATTGAAGGTTTCCTTTAAGGTGACTGGTTGCCCGGATACCGTTAAGACGTATGAACTGAGCAATATCGTGAATTCCGAATACAAGCAGAATATTGCGATACACAGCGTGCTTGCCAAGAAGTCGGGTGACTTTGAGATCGAGTACACCGAGGAGCTTGACGTGCGCGTTGGCGATGAGTACGTTTGGACTTCCACGAATGCGATCCCGGTGGGTGATGAGAACGCCACGTTGTACGCTTACGCCGGCGCTTACGTGAGCATCACGGGTGCGGGCGGTTCGTATAGTGAAAGCGTTACGAATGCACTGACCGCCGGATATCTTACCATGGATTATACGACGGGCGCTCCTTCCTTCCGTATGATGTTCAATCTTACGGGAATCAAAATGGGTCTGTTGCCCAATGCGTCGCAGGTAAGCATCGTGTTGATGACCACGCAAAACGATGCTTCGACTGCGTTCTACACCAACTCCTTCCTGCTCTCCGATGAGTTCATCCATTATAATCCCAACGTGACGGTCAAAGTTGTCACCACTTACAACGGCGAGCTTAGGATCGGTGAAAAGAACGGATCCACCATTACCATTACGGATGATGCACTCTATCAAGAGGTGATCATGCGTACCGAGCAAACCGCGGTATCGCATATCCGCGAGATCTATGAATACGCCCTTGAAGGTTGCTCGTCCTTGCAATCGCTTTCCATTGGAGCCGCAGTCAGCACCATCGGGGCAGGCGCATTGATCAACACGCAGGGTATCCAGGAGATCGGTGTGAATGAGAAAAACGAGTATTACGTGCTCTACAAAGTCAATCCCGGTGATCCTCAGTATGCCTACTCGGGCGGCGGCTTGTATAAGAAGGAAGCCAATGAAAAGCTTACCTTGGTTGCCTTCTTGGGTAGCAATACCGTTAAGGAATTCACCCTCCCCGATGAATGTATTGCGATCGGCGAATATGCCTTCTCGCATAACACCACCATCGAAACTTTGCACCTGAATAACGTCACGACCATCGGTGCAAATGCCTTCTACGGTTGCACGGCGCTCCGTTATATCGAGATCCCGAACACCATTGTCAGCATCGGTGATAACGCCTTTAAGGATTCGGCCTTGGAGAGCATCTACTTCGTGGGTGACTTTGCAGCCGACAAACTCGGCGCCTCCATCTTTGGCGAGAATTACGAGATCGACGTGTTTGCTTGCTCGGGTAATGGGAATCTTGCCGCATACTGCGCGGATTATAGCGATCATGCGTTGCAGTTCAACGTGATCACTCCTTACTCCGCCTTTGCTTATGAAGAAACGGATGATGGCGAGATCAGGATCAATAAGTACATCGGATCGGGCATTGAGGAGATCATTGTGCCTACTTACATTGAAGATAAGAAGGTCACAAGGATCGGTGACGGCGTGTTTGACGGAAAGACGGACGTTGTCACCATCAATTTGCCGGCATTCGTAAAGAGCATCGGTTCTTACGCCTTCCGCGGAGCCACCTCGCTTGCGGAATTGTACGTGAATTCCGATCCCGACCTGGGATCCAGCCTCTTTGAAGGTTGCTCTTCCTCTTTGATCGTGTATGGTATCACGGCAAGTAATTTGGATTACCTCTGCGAAGAGGAAGGTATTACCTTTAACCTCGGTACCACTTGGGGTTGCTTCCAAATCGAGGATACTTCCTTTACCATTGGTTCGGAGCATTATGAAGGCATTGCCATTACCGGTCTTACCGCGCACGAGTGTAATGCTTCTCATAAGCACATCGTGATCCCCGCCTCCATCCATGGAAAGGACGTTGTGGAAATTGCGATCGGAGCTTTTAACGCTCACTCACATGCTTCCGAAACGAATGCCAATGAATATGGCCTCATCGAAAGCGTCACGATCCCGAACAGTGTGGTGAAGATCGGCGCGGCGGCCTTCGGATATACCAACGTGAAGGTCATCCGCTTCCAAGGCACTACCATCAAGAGCATTACCGAAACCACCACCGACCAATATCACACCTTGGGTGAAAACGCTTCCCTCGTTGTGTATGCGGCGGAAACGGGCAGCACGGCGGTTAAGGATTTCTGCGCAGAGCACGGAATCACCTTTGTGGAAGTGGTCAAGTACATCATAGACGATACTACCAACAGTGAACTTGCCATCAGCGAATGCGCGGGCGGTTATGCGATCACCGGCTTTAAGAGATTGAAAAAGGCGAATACCGAGATCTATCTCACCGATACCGACGTGACCCTGCCCGATACGATAGACGGCAGAAAGGTGGTGGAGATCGGTCGCTTTGCCTTCCAAGACGCCGATATCACCTCTATCAAACTCGGCAAGTACGTGACCAAGATCGGGGAGCACGCCTTTGACGGTTGTATCAACTTGAAGATCGTGAATCTGCCCGACGGCTTAAAGACCATTGCGGACGGTGCCTTTACCGGTTGTACCGATCTTTCCGTGCTCTTTATCCCGGCGGCGGTCACCACTGTGGGCGACTTTGCCTTTGAGGATTGCACCGGTCTTCGTGAGTTGCGCTTCCTCGGCGACGTGGAAAACGTTGGCGAGAATATCATCAAGGGCATTCCCGTCAAGTACGTTGGCGGCACCACGGTATCCTTCTTGCAGATTAGGAAGAACGCAACGAATTTGTATAACTACTTCTATGAGGATTACCGCATCAGAGCAACTTACGTGGAATCTCTGTCGGTTTATCGTCAATGGGAGGAGTGCTACGAATACGAGGTTTATACCATCGGCACCGCTACCTTTATACGCATTGCTGGATTGAAGAATCACATTTGCTCCAACGGCGGACACGCCAAGATCTACGTGCCGGCATCTATTGGCGGTGTGACGGTATCCGAGATCAAGAGCAAAGCCTTTGCGGGTAATACCTCCATTAAGGAAGTGGAGTTTGAAACCTCCGGTAACGGCGGCTTGTTGACGCTTGGTGATCAAGCCTTTGCGGATTGCTCCATGCTTGGCGTTATCAACCTCGGACCCGTGGTGGATATCGGCGCAAAAGCCTTTGAAAATTGCGCTTTGCTCTCCAAAGTCACGGTTGTGAAAACTTTGAAGACCATTGCGGATAACAGCGCAACGGGTATGGCGGCTGTGTTCAAAGGCTGCTCGAACTTGAAGACCATTGACGGTTTGAAGGGCGACGGCTTCTCGCAACTGTGCGCGGCAAACGGCGTGTTGTATTACGGCAGACCGGGTAAGTGGACTGCACGCTTCGTGTTCGATTGCAGCAGCGAAGTGGTGAACCTGGATAACGCTTCCGCAGTGGAAACCGACGCCTTCGTGTACGTGAAGGGTGCTTCCGCCGTGAAGGTGATCAACATCCCCGCTACCTTAACCAAAATGGCGTCTTCCACCTTCGGTTTGTTCAACTCCTTGGAGGAGATCAACATAGCGGGCAACTTTACCTTTACCGGTACCGCTAAGATCAAGGCGAACGTATTTGCGCCCAAGGGTGCGAATATCGAAGGATTGAGTCTGTATTCTTCCGACTACTCTTTGATCCGTGTTAATTCGCCTGATCTGTTCAATTATGAATTGACCGCTTATAAGGGCATTACCGGTTTGGCTATCAGCGCCAAGGACGATGTGGAGTATACCGGTGCAAACGCAACCTTGACGCTCCCGCATTACGGCTATTTGGATGGCGTGGCATATCAGATCATCGGCATTAAGAAAGGCGGCTTTGAGGGCATCACCACCATTACCGCCATTGATCCCTTGCATCTCTACTTTATCGGAGATGATGCCTTCAAGAATTGTTACGACACTTCGAGCGAAACGGGTCTTGTCACTGTTAAGATGTACGATGAGAAGACCGATATGCTGGAAAGCATCGGTTCGGATGCCTTCTTCGGATGTGAAGCGCTTATCAGCGTTAAGATCGGTAAAGCGCTCGTATCCTTGGACGGCAACCCCTTCGGAAGCTGTCTTGCCATCAACGACTTCTCGGTCAATAAGGATAACTCCATTTACACAACTTCCTACACCACCAAGGACGCGATCGTTGATGTGAATATGATCCTCAGCAAGAACGGCGTCACCTTGTATGCTTCTTATGAAGAGGGCGAAGTGGTCGTGCCGGACGGCGTGGTGGAGATCCTTTCGGGTGCCTTCAAAGGAAAGGGCATCACCTCTATCACTATCCCCGAATCCACTCGCCGCATCGGCAAGATGGCTATCGAGGGCTGCACCGATCTGACCGATCTTATCATCCTTTCGGAGAGCGTGACCTTTGGCGATGAAACCACCGATATGATCGTGGATAAGAGTACCTGCGATAAGACCTTTACCATCTTTGCTGTGGAAGGCACTCGCGCGCATACTTATGCAAATGATTACTCGATCCCCTATCGCGCAGTGGTTTCGCAAGGAGCGTTTACCTTTAAGACCACTGTGGTTTCTGCCACGGAAAAGACCGGCGAGATCGTGAAAGCGGATATCACGAGATTGGGTACGGTTTTGATGGTGCCCACCGTGTATTACGAGGGTACCGAGCTTATCAAGATCACCAAGATCGCGGATAGCGCCTTCTACGGTGCCAAGACGGTAAAAGAGATATACTTGTCTTATCGCCTTGAATCCATCGGAGCAAACGCCTTTGCCGGTATGACTTCCTTAAAGAAAGTGGTATTTGTGGAGGACGAAACGCTTACGAATTCTTCAAGTATGACCATCGGTAAGAACGCCTTTGCGTACAGCAATTCTTTGCAGGAGGTGTATATCGAAGGTTATTCCGATAACATTACGGTCAGCGCGAACGCTTTCGTGAAGAGCGGCAATAACCTTACCGTTTACGCGCCGTCCTATCCGCTTAACAAGTTCGTGGGTCTTGCGGGTGTTGTGGCAACGCAAGAGGTCACGCCGTCCAGATACTTAAAGATCGACAAACTGAATGCGAACGAGGCCCTTCTCGTTGGCGTCACGGATAGTTTTGTGTCGCTCAGTATCAGCAAGCTTTTGGTGCCCGAGTACGTGTACGGCAGAAAGATCGTTGGTGTGGCTATTGCGGCGCCTGGTAACGCCCAGTTGTACAAGGTGACCGAGCTCTATTTGCCCGAATCCGTCACTTCCATCGGCGCGAACAGCTTTAAGTATACCAAGATCAAGGAAGCCATCATTCCGAATACCGTCACTTCCATCGGCGCAAACGCCTTTGCGCTTACCACCAATGCCTCCGGTGTGCTGGACGTTTACTTTGAGGGTAATCCCGAGGGTGGCGTTGCGGCATTCTCGCTCGGCAACGGCAAGGTGGTCTTCCACGTGGGTAAGGACGTTGTTGTGAACGCGGAGCCCGGCGTCATTGAAAAGGTTGAGGTCACGCCTGCTTCTTGCTTCAATTACGACGTGGTGAACGGAAACGAGATACGCATTCTCGGTTTGACCAATAGCGGCAAGTCTGAGACTGATATCGTGATCCCCACGTACTTGAAGGGAAGGAAAGTAACCACCTTTGGCGACGGCGCGTTTGCGCACAATTCCAAGCTGCGCACCTTGACCATCCCGAAGACGGTGTGCACGATGGGTAATTACGTATTCGTGGGCACCTTTGAGCACGTGCAAAATATTAACTCCGAGTTCATCCTCTTTGAGAATGCAAACGACGAGAACAGGAACTTTATCTTGCAGGTGGAAGCGCCCATTTATAAGACCATCGGCACTCAAGACGTGATCGTCGGCGGTATCTTGGTCTTGCAAGATAATAAGGATTACGACCGCACGATCTACGCGGCGTTCTCCGTTGAGGAGAATACCGATGGCGAAACTTCCGTGGTGGAGAGCTATACGCTCAGCTCCAAGGTGAGCGACATCAAGGAAGGCGCGCTTGCGGGATTGTATTCGCTTAGGACCATCTATCCGTACAGCGGATACAGAACGGATTCGGATGATACCGTTCTCGTGAAGTACAGCTCCGTCAAGAATGAATCGGTGATCATTGCGGTGTTGCGCTCTTGCGAAAACTTCTCCATTAACACCGAGAACGTTGGCAGGATCGGAGCGTATGCCTTCTACGGCGTATCGGGTCTTACCACCGTGAACGGCATTCCCGCCACGGTCACCGAGATCGGAGAGGGTGCCTTTGAGGGTTGCAGCTCTCTCAGTGAGATCACGTTGCCCGCAAACGTATCCGAGATCGCGCCGCGCTTGTTCTATGGTTGCGAGAGCCTCACTTCTCTCACCATCCCGAGTGTGGTGAATACCATTGGCGCGTTGGCGTTCAAGGGCACCTCCATTGAGTCCATCACCTTCCCGCAGATGCTTGCGGATATCGGTGAATCGGCATTTGAAGGCTGTGAAACGCTTACCGAACTTGATTTCACCAATACGGCCATCAGATCCATCGGCAACTATGCCTTTAAGGATTGTACCTCGCTCAAAACGGTGGAACTCGGCACGGTTAAGAACATCGGCAAAGGTGCCTTTATGAACACCGCGATCGAGGAGATCACTCTCCCCGTGGGTGTGACGGAGATTTCCGAGGCCTTATTTGAAGACGCCAAGAACCTGAATAACATTGAGGCAAACGGCTCTATCGTGAAGATCGGTGATTATGCCTTTAAGGGTACCGATTCTCTTACGAGCATCCCCGATGCGCTCCTGTCTTCTCTTAAAGAGATGGGCACCGGCGCCTTTAAGGAGAGCGGATTGAGATCGGTTGCGCTCCCGCAGAGCTTGACCGAGATCCCCGCGGAAGCCTTCATGAATGCCAAGTACCTCACGAACGTCACCTTTGCTTCTTCGCTCAAGAAGATAGGCGATATGGCGTTCTACGGTTGCGATGGTAGGATCGACCTTACGGGTGTTTCCTATATTGAAGTGATCGGCACCAAGGTCACCCTTGTGAAGACGGAAGAGGATGAGATCATCTCCAAGGAAGAGGTGGTCACCACCACTACTACCGGAAACGTGTATAATACCGTGGTGAACGGTCACAAGATCAGAGCGGTGGGTGATAAGATCGTGGTGGATAACCGCATCGTCGGCACTCAGTACACAACGGCAAGCAACACCGTTTATCGTGAGGAGATCATAGACGGCTTGCTCATCAGGCTGGAACCTGTGAACGGCGTTTACGTGCTCACCATCAAGATGGAAGATGCGGAAAACATGGATACTGCCAAACTGAACGTGAGCTATGGTATTACCAAGGCAAACTTCGGTATCCGCGTTAATGAGATCGGCGCGAAAGCCTTCTCTTATACCGCTATCGAATCGGTGAACCTTACCGACAGTATCGAAACGGTTGGTGACGAGGCATTTGCATATATTGAAGCTTTGCAGAGCGTAACGATCGGCAGCAAGCTCAGATCCATCGGGGCGGGCGTCTTCCGCGGTACTCCCAATTTGACCGGTGTGGACGTGAACAAGAAGAATAGCTACTTTAAGTCGGATGAGAGCAAGGTGTTGTATATGCGTGAAAACGACAGCTGGATCTTGAAACTCTATCCGGCGGGCCTCGTGCCTTCTGGCGATCGTTCCTATACGGTACCTGCCGGCGTAAGCGGCATTGATGAAGGCGCCTTTAACGGTTGTAAGTTGGAGCGCATCATCGTGCGTGACAGCGTAAAGACCATCAAGAAGGGTGCGTTTATGGATGCGGGTAGCTTGCAGACCGTCTTCTTTGATGATGATCTTACCATTGCCGAAGACGTGTTTGAAGGCACCACCGTCATGTTGGACGTGCCGATGTACGGCTCTCTCGCTCAATTCTGCGAAGATCACTTTGCAAGCAGTGAAACGGTGTTCTATAAGTTCCATACGCCCAAGAAGTGCTTCGAGTACGAAACGGGTGAATCCAACGCGCGCATCATTAAGATCAAGACTGCTCAGGATGACGAAGAGCTTGCCGGAATGGATTATTCCGAGATCATCATTCCCGATTATATCGACGGATGCAAGGTTACCTCTATTGCGGACTTTGCTCTTGTCGGTTGCGGTGTAAGCAAGTTGACTCTCCCGCTCCTTGTGGATGAGATCGGCACCGGCGCTTTGTACGGTAATGATATGACCGAGATCATCGTGATCGGTGAGGAGAGCGAAAACGAGGAGGACGGTATCCGTACCGTGTCTTTGGATAACGGTACCTTCGTTGCCACCACTTACTATAAGAAGCAAGAGAATAGCGAATCGTACGATAAGTTGTACATGACGTTGATCAACAAGGCGGCAAAGGAACTCGTGTATCACATCAATTATGCGGAGAATTCTTCCTTTGTGTTGCCTGCTGAGATGGAAAGCATCGGATACGGTGCCTTCTATAAGAGCACCTTGGAAGAGGTGGATCTGAACGGGGTTGCCGAGATCGGCGCGTACGCCTTTAAGGATGCTGCCGTGAAGTCCGTGATCGGCTTGGGTGAAGTTACGAAGATCGGTGATTCCGCCTTTGAAAACGCTTCCAAACTCACTTCGCTTGCTTTGAGCGATAAGGTGCAATACATCGGCAGCGCGGCATTTGCCGGCACTTCCATTTCTTCCATCACCTTTGACGGAGAAAGGGATAATGGTAAGTACCACTTTAGCGACGGTATTCTGTTCAAGTACGATGCAAGCGGGTCTATTAATAAGACCATGAGCGTGCATACGGTATTTGCCAGCTACTTGACGGAGCACCTTGGTAGCTTCCTTACCATACCGAATTCCTTCGATCAGGATAACAAGACGTATTACCTCTCCGCCATCGAAGCGTATGCCTTCAAGGGTATTGACTTTGGTGAGAACGGGGTTGTGATCGTTCCTGCTATCAGAACGGGTGATTTGCAGATCAACGAGGGTGCGTTCGTGAACGATACCCTGAAAGAAGTGCACTTCGAGTGCACTGTGAGTGCGGTAGGTAGCGCAGGCACCTCTTACTTTGCTTTGACCACCCACGTGTATTATCCGCAAGGTTCCGATCTTGAAGATGCTCTTGCCGACGTGGACCACGATGCGGCAACTGCCTTCACGCCCAAGACCAAGTTGAGATATGCCGAAAATGATGGCGAGATCACCGTTTACGGTGTGAACACCATCGTGGAAAATTTGGTCATCCCCGTATATATCGATGCGAAACTCGTCACTACGGTGGGCTTGGATAACGCTTCCGAATTCTCCACCGGCAGGATCAGGACCCTTGTGATACCCGATCACGTGACAACGTTGGCGGAAGGTGCCTTTATGAATTGCACCCGCCTTGAAAACGTGGTGCTCGGTAAGGGCATCACCGAGATCCCGCAGAATGCCTTCCGCGGTTGTTCGAGCCTGGAAAGCGTGACCATGTCTTATGACGTCACCTCCATTGGTGATTATGCCTTCGCTTACGCCAAGCTCAAACAGTTGCCTGTGGTTGTTAACAACGGAACCGCCAAGGTCAACAGGATCGGAAACAGTGCCTTTGAAGGCAACGCAGAGTTGCAGTCTATCACCCTTTGGAACGTGGATAGCGCAGTTTCCCCGAGATCTTTGTGGATCGGCGAGAGAGCCTTTGCGGAGTGCAACAATAAGAATATTTCCATGATCGACATTCCCGCCTCTGTGAGCAGCGTTGGCAAGGGCGCCTTCTACAGCACCACCTCTTACGTATCGTACTTGCTTATTGAAGGTGACTTGTGGCCCTCTTACTCCGATTCTGACGTGGATGATCTTATTGCCGCAGTAAAAGATGATCCCACCTTGTGTATCATCAATCTCTCCGGATCTTTGAAGATCAACATCCCGATGAATGCTACCCATGCAAAACGCTACTTCAAGGGATTGGATGAGAATGAGGAGCATTGGAACACCTTTACGCCTTACGATTGCTTTAATTACGTGCAAGACGGCGCAGGCTACAGGATCACCGGTTTGAAAGTGACGGATAACGAGTTGATGAAGTACGTGAAGGATGCGGAGTATGGTAATTCCGTGCTCTATATTCCCGAATATATTTTCGGCTTGCCCGTGACTGCCATCGGCAGAGGAAGCGGCGCAAATGCCTTCCTCGGGGCGAACGACTTTGTCACCGAGGTGGTGATAGCGGATACGGTCACGGAGATCGCACCGCACGCCTTCCAAGGCTTCAGTGCCCTTACCACCGTTACCTTCGGCAAGAATACTTGCATCATCGAGATCGGTGACGAGGCATTTATGAATACGCCCATCACTTCTCTTGAAATCAAAGGCAAGAACGCGGTATCCATCGGCGTAAGGGCCTTTGCGGGCACTAGCCTCAGTAAGGTGAACGTGAACAAAGCTTCCACGATCGGCATGCAAGCCTTTGCCAATATCAACGTGACAGGCTTCAAAGCCACCTTCGGTTCCGCAAAAGAGATCGGAGTGGGTGCATTCAGCGGCGTGGGCTACAATTATGATACGGACGCTTACGATACTTCCATCAACTTGGCTCCCAGCACCCTCGTTTCTATTGAGGTGAAGGGCGGACTTGTAAAGGTGGATAAGAAAGCCTTTGCGGGTATCAGCACCCTCAAGACGGTGTTGTTGCGCTTTAACGCCACAAAGGATGAGGATGCGGTGATCGAAGAATATGCCTTCTATAACGACAGCGAGATCACTTCTTTGGAGATCTCCTTGTCCGGCGGCAAGATCGCTTTGATCGGAGAGAGCGCCTTTGAGGGAACGAGCGCCATTACTTCCACTATCCTTCCCACCACGGGAGTGCTTGAAGTTGGCATGAGAGCCTTTGCAGGCAGCGCCGTGTCCGTGGTGCCTAACTCTCTCGTTGTGATCGGTGAATCCGCATACGAGAATGCAACGGGCATCCGCGTGGTGGATGTTCCCAACGTGACCACCGTTGGCAAGAAAGCCTTTAAGGGTAGCTCCATCACCGAGTTTATCTTCGGTAGCGCCCTTACTTCCGTGCAGATGGATAACGCGCAGGGCGAAGGTTCCTTCCGTGATACCGATTCCTTGCAAACCATCACGGATGACTCTAACGGTAATAATGAAACCTACGGCGCAGAAGCGAACTTGCTGTATGAAAAGACCGCAAACGGTTGGATAGCCATTAAGTATGCGGATAAGTCCTATTACGGCACGAGCAAGGCCGGCGTTGTGGGTGAGCAACCCATCTTGGTGAAGATCGCTTACGGCGCATTCCGCAACACCAACGTTACCACCGCCAAGTTCTTGGCATTGACCGAGATCGGCGAATACGCCTTTGAGGGTTGCGCATCCTTGACCACCGTTTCCAATACGCTGGATACGGGATTGATCCTCGGCAATAACTTAAAGACCATCAAGGAGAATGCCTTCTACGATTCTGCGGTCAACAAGTTGGTGCTCTCGGATATCGGTGACCTTACCGTTAAGGCAGGTGCCTTTGAGAAGAGTGAGAACTATACCGGTACGGATCTAACGGAGATCTATATCTCTGCGGATAACATCACGTTGGAAGCGGGCTGCTTCCCCTCCACCGTGAAACTCGTGTCGTTGGATTGCTACGGTACGATCAAACTCCCGCAAGGATTGTTCACCAACGCCTTGATCTACGTGCCGAACACCGCAACGGTCAAGGATCTTAGCGGCAACGATCTTGACTTGATAGGTGAGGTAGGTTCGCCGCAGAACATTCTGGTGCTCTATACGCCTACCGCCTGCTTGAACGTGGATGAAGACGGTGCATTCTGCGGTGGCAAGCGTTGCGAGGAGCATATCGGTAATCACACCGATGAAAGCACGGGTCAGCGCACCATAGTTTTGCCGCTGTATTACGCCGCGGGTGTTAGGATCGTTTCGGTAAAAGCAACGGGCGGACAGCTCTTGGACGGTGACGACGTATCGTTGTATTACGTATATCACGTAAACTTCTCGTCCTTGGGCATTGCGGCGCTGACGGGCAACGTTTCGGTCTTAAATTCGGATAGTCAACCCATCGTGATGGACGCCGCGCTTACCGGTGCGAACTACGGCACTACAATCGGTTAATAGGAGGTAGCGATGCAAAAGTATAATTATCAAGCATTGTCCCCGGATGGAAAAACCATTCGCGGCACCATGATCGCAAACAGCGACGAGGAGCTAAGGCAACTCGTCGCCAAAGCGGGTAATACGGTAATCAAGTTTACCAAAGTTGCGTCCGCAAGCAAGGGCGGCAAAGCCATGCCCTTAAAGCTGGTTGGCAATTTCTGCAGCCAGCTCGGCGCCATTTTGAAAGCGGGTCTTCCTTTGGCTTCCGCGCTTGATATGTTGTATGCCAAAACGGAGAAAGGACCGCTTAAAACTTCCATCGGTAAGATCTACGAGATGGTTCAAAAAGGTAATTCCTTGTCCGATGCGCTTTCGGAGCAGGGCAGAGCCTATCCTCCCCTCATGCTTAACATGGTAAAGGCAGGTGAGATGAGCGGTGATTTGGATAATACCCTGAACAAACTTGCGGATCACTTTATGAAGGAACAAAAGACCAAGAACGCCGTGAAAGCCGCCTTGCGCTACCCCAAGATGCTGGCGATCATTACGATAGGCGTTGTGATCTTAATGGTGGCGGTGGTTTTGCCCAAGATGACCTCTACCATGGATAAGAACAAGTTGCCGGGGCTCACCAAGGCGTTGCTCGGTCTGTCCGACTTCTTGATCGATAACTTCCTGTTCCTGATCATAGGCGTGGTGTTCTTGATCATCGTGATCCCTATGATCAAGAATATCGAAAAGGTGCGATACACCTTAGATAAATTGAAGGTGACCATGCCCAAGGTGGGCAAGCTGATGCGCATGATCTATACGGCGCGTTTCGCTCGTTCCCTTGCCACTCTTTACGAAGGCGGCATTCAAGTGGTGGATGCTATGCAAATGTGTACGGCTATCGTGGGAAACGCTTACGTGTCAGACAAGATGGAAGATGCGATCTATCGTGTGAAAAAGGGCGAAAGCATCTCAAAGGCAATGTCAAGCATCAAAGTGTTTGACCCCATGCTTACGAGTATGATCTTCGTTGGTGAAGAGTCCGGCGTGCTGGGCGACGTTTTGATCCGTGTGGCGGATTATTTTGAGGAAGAATCGGATAATGCCACCAAGGCGTTGACCGGTCTTCTGGAACCCTTGATGCTCATCTTTATGGCGGGTATCATCGTCCTTATTATATTGTCAATTTTGTTGCCGATGTTCTCCTCGTACGAAAATATCGGTGGCTGATCGGAGGGAAATATGCTGAGTGTAAATTTAGGAGACGACAAGATTAAAATCGTTGACGGCAAGATGAGCGGCGGCAAGATCATCGTGAATAAGTGTTATGAGATCGAAACCAAAGTCGGCGCAATGGAGAGCGGCAACATCAAAGATCTTATGGCTTTCTCGCAGGTGTTGCAGGATTGCATCAATTCGGGCGGTATTAAGAATACCACCCTTTCATACGTGCTGGACAACCCCCGCGTGATCTTCCGTGAGATGAACGTGCCAAGCGTTTCGCGCGATAAGGTAAAGCTCATCGTGGCAAACGAGATATTCAGTGATACCAAGATGGCAAATAACACCTTGGATTATATCGTGGAAGGCACCTTCAAAAACGAAGAAGGGAAAAAGAGGGCAAGGATCACGGTCACTTACGTGTCCAACGATGCGATCGACAGCCTGCATACCGCCGCAACCGAACTCGGTATGCGCCCCACGGTGTTGGACGTATCCCCCAACGCGATCAGCAAGTTGGTGGAAAAGATCTGCAAGTCCAGCCGTGATATGAGAGATCAAACCTTCGTTCTTTTGGATTATAAGGATAGTTTTATCTCGCTTTACGTATTCGATGGCGGACAGCGCCGCTTCTCCAAGAACAGCACGCTGTACGTCGGAAACGGTAAAGATAATAACTATCTGCTTGGTGAACTCACAAGCAATATCAATACCGTGATCCGTTTCTACGAATCTCGTTCGGGGAAAAACGTTTCCTCCATCTTTATCACGGGCAATATCGAAGGGTTGGACGATGAGCTGCTGCAAGGCCTCGCCGAATCCTTGAATTTGATGATCTCGCACCTTCCGATCCCTTCTTTCGTAAAGGGTGTGGACATCTTTGACTTCAATAAATACAGCGGCGCGATCGGTGCCTTTTTGAGGAGGTAAATATGACGAATCGAGATATAAACCTGTTTAAGGCTGCCGGCGGAGAGCGGGCAAAGGGAACAAAACGTTCCCCCATGACTTATATGGTCATGTTTGCCATCTTCGTCATCGTGGTAGCGGTAGGTCTGCTTGTGTATTTAAACATGAACGCAAACAAGGCCGTGGCCGATTACGATGCTGCAAAAGACGTTGCGGAAAGATATGGCAACGTGAAGAGATACGTCACTACGCTTGCAAAAGAGTATGAGAAAGTGAAGAACGATATCGATTCCGCCGCGGCGATCAATCAATATGGAGAGGCAAGTTCTAACCTCTATCCCAAACTGACCCCCAACGAGTTGAACGCGGTCAAGAACGCCATCGTTAACAATCCTGTCGGAGAGTTCTTTTCCCTCAACGATCCGGAGGAGGATGAGCCTTTTACCGCTTGGGATTATGCCGGTTTGCGTGAATCTCTTTATAATGAAGAGATAAGCGTAGATGAGGTAGAGGACAGGGCTCTCTTCTATTTTGCGTTGGAAAAACTTGCGGATGCACAAAAGAAAAGCCCCAAGACCAACGTGTGGTACGCTTATTATCGTTGCTACTTGGTAATGGTGTTTACCGGTGGCGACGGCATGGGGCTTGCCTCCCTTGGCACAGCCTTGCTCAACAATTCCGAACCCATGCTCGGCGAGGCGCCTTTCTTGACTTTGCAAATGTCCAATACCTTCTATTATGACGGGGTGTATTCTCCCGCCAAATATCTCACGCATTCGTATAACGACGTGAATTATAACGTTGTACTCATGCCTATCAAGTCCGTTTTGGAAAGGGCGGTGGATATTTTGGAAGCGCACACTGCGGCGTTGGTGGAAGCAAACGGTTGGCAATATCAAAGAGAACTTGCCGCATATTCCCTGGACGATATCAGCTTCACGAATGAAAAGCTTTCCTTTACTCTTACCCTTCCTACCAAAACCCATTCCTTTACGGCGTGCATGGACGCCTTTGATTACTCTTATTTCTTTAGGGTGAACGAAGAGGTCGCGCGTTTTGATTCGGATAGCGAAGGAGCACTGACGGAGTATAAGGTCGTTTTGGATTATTACGATTCCGAAACGGGGAGGATAAAAGGATGAAAATAACGCAGAGAGATAAAATGTTGTTGATTTTGCTGGCGATCATTTTCGTGGTTGCGATAGCGTATATCCTTCCGGGCTACGGCATCAGCGCCGCCATGGAAAAGAAAAGCACGTATTTGGATAAATTGAGCGAGCAAAAGAGTGAAAATTCCGAGCAGTTGCGCGAGCTTATCAAAATGGGCGTGGAACCCAACTTGGCGGAAAAGCCCGTTTTGGCAAATGAAAGATTGAATAAGCGTATCTTGCAATTGAAGGAAGAGGCTTCTCGTTTGGCGGGCAATATTTTGGAATACACCAAGACTTACGGCGTGGACGAAAAGTGGATAGACGGTTTGGAGTATCGTTATGGCATGGAGTCGGATGATTCCGAGATCCTTATTAATTACGATAAATCACAGGACGTTTCCGGTGAAATCAACGGGGAAGTGACCTACGAGGATACTGCTAAAGGCGTTTCTTACACCATCAAGAGCGCCAAGAGAAGCATCAACTTCACGGTGGCAGCCACCGCGGATTGCAATCTTGCCGTAGAAATGACCGCGGAAGGGTGCAATCTTCCCAACATCGGCGCGCTGGTGCTCTTCTTGGAGCATTTGACCGCAAAGGGCTCCTTGCTTATCGATAGCGTCACGTACAGCACAAAAGATAATGGCGGTTCTATAAACTTTACCGTGCTTATGACCGAAACGGACGGCATCTCCACTTATGCAAGAGAGCTTGCCGCGCTCCAAGAAGAAGAGGAAGAGTGATCTCCCTCTTTAAGGGTGCTTTTGAGGCATAAAAAGGGCAGTGGGATCATTACGATTCCATTAAGTTATAGGAAAATTTTGTTAGTAATTGAGATCTAAAAGTTAATCATTATGTATAATGATTACGGGAGGTGTCGCTTATGACGCTGAAAGGTTGGAGCAAGAATACGAAAGGTGCAGCCTTGATCTATGCGATCATGGTGCTCTTGCTTTTGGCAACCGTTATCGTTTCCATGACGGCGATCTCCTCCGCTTCTTACGCCGACGCGGTACTTTCCGTTTCGGACGATCAAAGCTATTATTACGCAAAGTCCATCGGTCTTGCCATCAAAGAGCAGTTTAAGGATGGCTATAACATTGCAAAGATCATTGATAAGCTTGACCAAGAAGAGGCGATCTACCAAAAGAAAAAGGAAAAAAAGGAAGCTTACGATCCTCGTGTCACGGGCACCTTTAACATTGCGGATGATTCGGGTGAGCTGGTTAACGGAACGGTGCAAATGCGCTATGCCAGAGATTCCGTAACCGATGAAGTGAACGTAAACATTATCGAAGTGCGTACCGCTTGCTTGGTAAACAACTCCCTCTCCATCGTCACCTCTATTTACAGCTGTGAGGATGACAGCGAGGAAGAGATCGAACATTTGGATGACGCGTTTACCGATTATGACGTGATCCTTACCAACACCGAGGATCTGAGTTTTAATTTTGCTCAAGCCAAGGATTCCACCGATAAGAGCTCCCTTAGCGTGTACGTTTACGCAGGCGAGGATGACAACGTGGAAAACCCCATCTTCTGGCTGTATGTGGATATGGGCGGTAAGCTTACCACCACGGGCAAGACCACCATTGCTTCCGTCACTTCTTCGGCGGATAAAAAGTACAACACCATCACCGGAAACCTTACGTCGTACGGTGATCTTGGTTTATATGCTACCAGTGTGGACGGCCAATATGGAGTCCATTCCACCGGAAACGTGGTTTTGGCAAGTTATAGTTTTGTAAAAAATAATATTTATTCAAAAGGTGAAGTTGCCATAGCCGATCCCGGCGAGGCGTTGCATACCTATTTTGCCGCCACCAACGATGTCGGTGTGGGCGGTGTGTATGGCTCTTCATTCGGAAAGGCGCAAGCACAAAACGTTTATGCGCAAAGCCACGTCACATTGTCGGGCCGCGCTTTTATTACGGGCAACATTCAAACACACGGCAACGTGACGGTTTGGGGTACCATTGCAAATCCCAACGCTCCCGCATTGGCGGATCATTACGGCAACGCTTACGTGGGCGGTAATATCTATGCGGACGGCAACGTTGTCATTTCGCATGGCGCCACCGTGGCAAAGAACATCTATGCCAAAGGGGACGTGTACGTGCAATACGGCGCCTTTGTGGTGGGTAACATTCAATCCATTAACGGTAACGTGTACGTGCTGGGCGGCGGCGTTGGCGGGCAGGTGAATTGCCCCAACGGTTGCTTGTGGATATCCAATGCCGGGCTTGATGCATATGGAGATTTTCTTTCCATGTGCGATTACGGCGGCAGGATCACTTATGGCGGCGTAGGTCTTTTCCAAACTACGAGCGGTAGTTTTAAGCACACCTGCAAAACCTTTGTGACCGGTGACTGTGACCGTGTGGTGCAGGTGAGGGGAAACCTTTACGTTAGTCAAGCAACGCAATACGGCATTACGTATTTCAATTCCGTTTGGTGCTCCGAAGGCGCTGTTTATCTTTCCAATTCCACGGCAGGCTTCCAAAACGGCGGCCGTGCATACGTAGGTGCCAATCAATACGGCAACGCTTACACCTTTATTCAAGAACTCAATCAAGTTAGTGACCTCTACAATGCAGCGTACGGTACTTCCAATCCGTGGGTGGATATGGCAGGCGCGCGTATCATGACTTTGAACGTGGGCAACAGCGCAAGCAATTTGCGTGACGCGTACATCTATGACGGCTGGATCGGCACCGTGGTGAATGCCCGTTGCATTTTCCTGTCGGATATGCGCTTTGACGATTGGGCAAGCCTTTACGCCGCGCAGTTTATCCACATGTATCACGGCGGTACAAAGTATACGAACGCAGGTTATAATCGTACACTTGGTTTGGGTTCCTATTCTTACAAGGACGGCGTTATGTACGTGGGGCCCAACGTGTCCATTCAAGTGGCGTGCAGAAAACTGACCGCATACGATGGTGTGTTCTTGACAGAAACGCGCGTGGGCTTCTCCTTGGGCATCAATACCGAGGTGGCGTCCACCTGTACGGTAAAGGTCGGGTCCTCTTCCAGCAACATGAGTTCTTTCGTGTTGCTTGGCGATGATTACAGCAAGGACGTGTACGGTAATACGGCAAATCCCGCTAAGTTCTACGGCACGCTGCATGCTTACGTCGGTTCCTTTAAGATCACGGGTAAGACTCGCCTTTCCAACAAATCGTCTAACACTTCGGGCACAACTTACGCAGCAAAGATCTATGCGGAGATAGCGGGATCGGAAAATGCCGTTATGGCGAATACCGGCGTGCGTCCCACGGCGGCGGCTTCCTCTTTCTACGTGGAAAAAGCAAACGGCACGCAGTATCGATACGGTTCCGAAGTGCAGGTGAAAGGCAAGGCTTACGTGGCGGGCTATTTGTATGATTTTAAGCACTTCCAAGGAAGCGATTCCGATCCCTCCTTTACGAACACCACGGATGCCAGGATCCAAGGCACTTTCGTAAGCACCGCCAAAACGCTGAACTTGCAGGGCACAAGCACCTTCGGTAGCGTGCAAGCCACCGATCCGGACGTGGTGGTCACCTTAACGGGTACACTCACGGTTTCCGGCTTGCTTGTAAATGGTACGCTGAATATCAATAACAAAACTTTAACGGTGAAAGGAGATCTTTACACTCACACGCTAAAGACGAGTAATCTTTATAACACCACCGTGGAAGGTAATTTTACGGTGGATAGTTTTAACGGATCTTCTGCGTTATATGCTTCCACGCGTATTAAAGTAGGTAAAGATTTTATTTTGGGTTCAGGTAGCTTGCTTTTGGATAAACCCGATGCAAACTCGGATGCTTCTAATAATTGGATCGTGGCAGGGATCCTTTGGTTGAAAGATGGCAACCTTACTGTTTCTCGTTCAACTGGTACGGTGGATGTGAAGGTTAAAAACGTTGATGTCAGCGGCGATCTTACCATTTCCGCAGGTGGTTCCGTCACGGGAGATTTCAAGTGCAATAACTTGATCGTGAACGGCGGCAACCTTACCAATGATAAAACCACCATTAAAGGCATTGTTTCCGGTACCTATCAGCATTCGTCCGGTATTGTTAAATACGCCGATATCACCGTTAAGGCTTCTTCCGTAAAAGCGGTGGAGATCACAGGTGGCACAGGCAATTCCGTTGATCTGTACGCTACGAACGGCGGTGCGGTTATTTCGGGCGGTTCTTCTTTGAATTATTACGGCGGTAATCTTTCCGCAAAATCAAACGTGACGATCACGGGCTCTTACCGTTGCGGCGCCACCAGCAGAAATGGGTCGGTCACCGTTGGCAGTACGAGTGATACGGAAGAGTATCCCGTCGGATACGGCGTTTCGGGTGATGAGGAAACAAATACCTATCGAGTAATTTACGGGTATACTTCCGTGGTATGGCAGGGCAAAGCGTATAGTCCTTACTCCGGCACTATCATGTACGCCACGCCCACCCGTGTTGCTTCGAGGGGAGCTGTGATCATTGGTAATTCAAGCAATTATATCAAAGGCTTCTTCCAAAGCTTTACTTCCGAAAAGAGTTCGGTGACGGCTTACGTGGAATCCGTGATGGGTGTTTATGCCGAAACGGGCGCCACCGTGTACGTGGATAAGAAAAACTCTTCCAGCTCCACCAGTGGTGTGATCGGTATCAACAACGTCCTCACCGGCGTTTGGTCCGGTATTCAAGTGAAGAACGGCGACGCGCACGTGGGCGGAAGAACTTCCGCAGCCAAGCTTTACGGACAAAACCTTATCAGCAACGGCAACTTCTATTTTGATACCGCCATGCAGACAGATGCTCGTATCCAATGCAAAAACATTTACGGGCTTGATAAAGTGTCAAGGACGGATCCGAGCAACAGCGCCAACAAGTTGGTGACGCTCTCGTTGTATCTGACGGCACCCGCTCGTGACTCCGATGGTTATTATGAATTGAAATACAGTTTGGTAAAGGCAAGCTCGACAAGCAACACCACGGGCGACCTTTCCATTGAAGGAAACCTTAAATACTCCTCTCCCGTTCGTGTGGAGGGCGAGCTTTACGTGAACGGTTATTTCAAGTATAACAACAGTCTTACCGATCTGGTATCTCTCGGTGGTTTATATTGCTTGAACACCGGCGTTAGAGTTTCAAGCGCTTTTAAGGGGAATATCCACTTGCCCAACGTGACCGAGATCACGCTCGATGATGATATAGGTGGTTTGAACGCACCGCGCGTCACTTCCTTTAATATCAATCATAACGTTTCCGGCTCGCTGTCACTTTCCTCTTGTAAATCTATTACCGTGAAGAGCGGTATTACCATCGGCGGTAGTTTGGAAATTGCACCGGACGGTAAGATCACCAATAACGGAAACATTGGTGCGGACGTCAGTTGCGGAGAGTACGCAGGTAGCGGCACGGTGGGTGGAAATTTGATTTTGCAGGATGCTTCCAAAACCTCCTCTTTCGGCGGTAAGATCTCCGGCAATATTTGGTCACCGGGCAGCATCAGCATCACTTCCACGCAAACTTTCGGCGGTAACAAAACCTATATTTATGCCGCCCAAAACATCTCCATCACGAATGCCACCTTCGCTTCAAACATGGATTATATCCTGACCACGGGGGGCAATATCACGCTTACCAACTGCAAGACCATTCCCAAGGTTTGGAACATGAAGGGTGAGATCAAGTTCTCCAACGATTCTTCGCATCCAACCACCGTTGCTTCCGTTTTGAGCTACGGTACGAACATTAACGTAGGTGGGGATAAGGACCATAACTATCAAACCTTTAACGGTGCGGTGGAATGGGCGGAATCGGCAAAAGGCAGCGTCACCTTCTACGGACAGTCCACCACCTTTAAGGGAACGGTACGCCTCCTCGGCACCGGAAACGTGAGCCTTGCCAAATGCACTTACGAGGGGGACGTGCTCTTAAAGAACACGGGTACCGTCACTTCGGAAGGCGGCACGATCAAGAACTTGTATATCAATAAATCCGATGATATTCGCGTCACTTCCGCCACGATCAGCGCTAAGGTGACGGGTAAGTATTCTATTTACGGCACCAAATCCACCACCATGGTCACTTTGAAAGGCGGGGCGGATTCCAATTCGGATTCGGATATCATTTATCTTAAAGGCTTGAAATCCCTCACCATAAACGGTGGCACTTATTCCAGACCCATTTGGGTGGAAGAAGCAACTACCGTATCCGTTAAGAGTGCTCTTGGCAGTAAACTCTCCGTTTATTCGGCGGATACGTTAACGGTGGATAAAGATAAGACCATCTCCGGAGACGTTCGTTTGCATAACGTAAAGATGGCCAAAATGGACGGTAATATCGGCGGCTACTTCCAGCACACTTCGGGAACTACGCCGAGCAGTTGGAATGACTTGAACGATATTTATCTCGGCACACCCACCCACCAAATCACGGTTGGCGGAAACGTGAGCGCACGCGGTAGGCTCGTGGATAACAGCAAGATCACCGTGTCCGGTAAGATGGTGAATTGTCAGGGCGCTTATTATGCCGATTTGAAAAAGAGCTTTGCCAATACCACATCCGTAAACTTCAAAACGGAGCAGGGCGGTAGTTGTATTGTTCTCGGCAGTCCCGATGAACCTTGGTCGATCAGTGAAACGGCGTTCAATGTGGAAGGTCGTTTGATTATTTATACCTTCTGGAATGAAAGTAAAAATACTTACCCCGCCGTCACCTTCAAAAAGGAGATCAAAGCAAACGCCCTTATCGTGAACAGAAAGCCCCCGGAAACGTATTCGGGGAATACGGACGGTCTTTTGAATTCCGCGCCGACGGATAATTCCAACGCGGATATGAAGATCATCAGATATAAAAAATCCGATTCTTCTCATGCATACGGTGAAGATAAACACGCTTGGATGGAAAAGTTGCAAAGCACCAATAACACGGAAAAGGGAAAAACCAAGTCCGACGTTTATTATGACGCTACTTGGTCCAGCAACAAAGAACTCGTGATCTTCCAAGGTAAAGTATCCATCTCTTCCGGCAACGGTTATACCGGTACTTGTTATGCGGCAAACACCAAGTTCGGCAATCAACTCCTTACGGCAGGGCAGGTGAATTTGATCTATTGCCAAACCTATTCGGCAGGCTTTTCTTCCGATACCAACCACTCTAATTACAGCTCCAATGATAACGGTATAAACGTAAGTGGCGATGGCGCCTTCCTGCATACCACAAGTGCGTCCGGTCAGAATTTTTTCAGTCACGTAAATACCTATTCTAACGTGTCGGTCTATTACGGCGTATCGCACATCCTCGGCGGCTCCTACTTTAAGGGCACGGTTTATTCCGGCTCCGATGGTGAGGTGTCGTATAAAGGGCATCGAAGCACCAAACTCTTTTACTTTGGAGATAGCGTGGAATTGTATGGCGGTTCGGCTATCTATTCTAATCAGCAAAGTTCTTCTTGCGTTGCGGCAGGCAGGACCATCGTTTGGGTGAACAAAGGCGCTTTGGTCGTTCGCGATGATAGTTATATCGGCTCCGGTAAAGTGAAAAGAGAAACGACCTATGAGCGAAAGGATTACGCGCAGCATCCCGGTGTGTTTGTAAGCGATACCGGAAGCGGTACGGTCAAAATAGGTAGTACGAACTATAATAGAGGTAGTGTGAACGTGATCGGTAAGGGTTCCAATGCCGCCACGAGCACCATCACCCTTGACGTGTGCGCTTACAGAGAGATCAACATAAAAGATTACGGCGTGATCGTGGGTAAATACGGCAGTGAGGACTGGGAAAGCTATTGCGGTATGTACGTGACGAAGGGGTCCATAAATCAGACCAATAACGGTTGGATCAGCGTTTTGAAAAACCGCGGTGACAGGTACGGTAGTAGGCACTATTGGGCGGCAAACAGCAGTGACGGCATTTCCGACTCTACCGCTTACATCCCGAATGGAGATCAGTATCTTAAGTGCTTTAATACGAAATGGGAATCGTATAAAAAATACGCATGGGGATCTCATTACGACACGAAAACAAAAACCTATTCGCAAACGAAGGCACAACTCACGCAGTGTTATACGCCCAAGTCTTCCGCACCCTCTATAGATGCTCCCCAGACTTTGAATAAAGCGTCGGGCGGATACAGGCCCAATAACGGACCTTCACAATCGGGTGTCGGCAGTTCCTCCTGGGGCATCTCCTCTGCGGCAAAGACCGCACCTACCAAGCCCATGATTACAACGGTGGGTACCATCTATAATCCCGCTTCGGGCAACGCCACCGTTTCTGCAATACAGGTCGTAAACGAGGTGGATCCCGATAAGCCGGTGGTCATGTCGGAGCAGAGCGTTAGCTTCACCGTTGCCACGGTGGCTCCGGCAAGCAGCGAGTATTCCTTCGGTGGCTTGGGCGCGGTCACTTCACCCGCTATTTGGACTTATCCCGTGTATACGGTATCGGTGACCATGCAGCATCCTTCCAAGCAATGGACGGCAGATATCACTCGTCACTTTGATACCGATGAGAATCCCGAGAAGGCCTATTGGAACACTAGGTTTATTCCCTACACTTGGAAGTTGCCTTATGAAGATTCTTCCGGTACGAGTACTCCCGCCAAGCGTATTTTGCAAACGGGTGATTCCGTTGAGTACAACGGACACGTGATGCTTAAACAAGAGAATAAAACCTATTACGTGAATGAAGACCACTATTCCGGTAGTACCCTTGCCGGTATAGCGGGTAGCATCTACGGCTGGCGTAGTTCCAAGATCAACAACGGCAAGCTGTGGGATTATATCGTGTTAAACGGATATCCGGAATGGGACGGTCCTTTTGATAAGGATCCCGATCACAAGCGCCGCACCAAGCTCTTGATTTTCGAGAGCGGTGAATTGCCGTATTCCGCCTTCTTTATGGGCGATGGTACGGGAAGCGAGGATCACGCGAGTTGGCACGAAGCCTCATCGAACAAGACCATCATCGGTAAAAAACAAAAGGCGTGGTTCTTCGGTGATTCAAGCGTGTCGTTCTATGATAGCAGTATCGTATTCTATGCTTGTGCAAATCCGGCTAATCCCTATGGCAGTACGGCAAAGGATCTGCACGTGGTGTTGCCGCAGGGCATAGGTCTTGAAGTCATTCGAGATGCGGAAAATACCATGACGGTGGTAGGAAAGGGCAGAGTGTTCCTTTACCTTACCAGCGGTGATACGCTCATCGTGCGCGGTAAAGCCACAAACGACGTGTTCCCGAACCCGATCGGTGGTTTGAAGAAGGTTGGATCCTATTATGAACCGCAGCTTTACATCATCGGTGCCGGTACCAATATCTCACTCACCTTTGATTGTATGCCCCTTGGCTGCTTCATTTATATGCCTTTCGGTAATAAGGATGAACTTTACGGTTCTTCCGGCAGCTTAAAGTCCTATAACGTGTTCAGAAATGCAACGGGTGGGGCATATTCTTCCAAGTTGTATACTTCTTCCACCACGGCAACTACCACCTCCGTGGCAAGAAACTATTTGATGTTGGATTGGTCCAGTTATAGCAGCGGCGGCAATAGAAACGTTTCGGGTACCATCGTGGCGGATAATTTCTATTACTATGGCGGCAGTAATGGTAATAAATTGAATTTCAGTAATTCAAGCGTAAGACCCAACCTGAGTGAAACCACCATTTATAGTTATAGCACCACGAGTTCCTATTTGAACGGTGGCAAAAAGTACAGTTTGTCCCAATTCTTAACGGCAGGCCCCGGATTCTCCACCAAAATGTTAAAATGGGACTATAAAGGGGTAAGAGTGAGCGCATGATGAAAAGGTTTATTAGGATCTTGAAAAAATGCAAAAAGGGCTTCACTTTGATGGAGTGCGTGTGCGCCATTGCTTTGGTGGGGCTCATCTCTGCCATGATCTTGCCTTTGACCAACAGCGCCATGCAATCTTTGCGTGCCTCGGATTCTCTTCGCAAGACTGCGTCTGAAGCCGCATCCAAAAATGCCACGGTCAAAACGTCCAGCACGAATAAAAATCAAAAAACTCTTTACGTGACGGTTTCTTATAACGTGGGAACCACCATGCAGGCTGAGAGTGCCTTCGTGTTTACTTCCTCCAACGCGCAAGATTCCGATATGGGTGTATCCGTCACGTATTATGACTTAAAATACGGAAAGGAAACGGAAACGGCTAAATAATATGTTTGTTTCAAGATGGAAAAGGGCAAAGAATAAAAAGGGCATTTCCTTGGCGGAGATGATCGCGGCAGTGGCTATCACCGCCATTCTTGCTTCCGTTCTTTCCATGATGGTGTTGCCCGTTTTACGCGCTTATAACAGCAACCGTACCAAGAGCGAACTTTCCGCGGCGGTCACTTCTCGTTTGAATGATATCGCTTATCATTTGCGCGGAGCCACCGGCGTTTATCTTTCGTCCAGCACCATGTCTTTCCCCGAGATCCGAAGGGGTACTACCGACCAGAAGAATCAGTATGACGGCATGCGCTATTTTGAAGCAAAGTACGGCATTGCCTTGGATAATTATTATGAAAAGAATTCTCCCAAGATCAAGGGGTATCTGTACCCCGAAATGAAGATCGTGGATTATTCCGACGTGAATAATCCTTGGATGAACTATTGCGGTTCATTCGGCTTAAAGTTGGAATCCGATGATTATCAAAGCCCCTATATCTCTTGTACCGGTAAGGAAGAAGGTTTGTATTTTTACGTCAGACAAAACCCCGATAACGGCAATAGCGCCACGGTGCTTGAAGTGCACATGACGGTTGCCAAAAACGGCATTACGTATTCCGGCACCAAAACCATCGTTTGTGAAAATTTGGTGATCACGGGGGATATTATTTATACCGCTTATTTTACCAAGAGCGGTAGCATTTTCACCCGTACCGCCGCAACGGTTTGTACGGGCACCAACACTTCCTCTTGGAAGAAGTACTACTCGGTTTGGTTCTCAAAGAGGATATGATATGCTTTTTGTGATCTTTGCCGTTGTCACCTTTGTTATAGGCTTGTTTTTGGGCGGGTTTATCGAGCGCGCTTCTTACGCTCTTCCAAGGGGCGAGTTTAGGGAGATCGTAGCGCCCAAGTGTTCCTCTTGCGGCAGGGCGTTACCGCGCAAAACTTTCATCCCGCTCGTAGGGTCTGCTCTTTTGGCTTTTCGTTGCCCGCATTGTGGGGAGAGAAAGGGACTCAGACTGTTTTTGACTGAGCTTATCTATGCGGCAAGTTTGTTGCTTTTGTACGTTTTCTTTTACGGGCAATATTCCTTTTACCTTTACGCGGTGTTGATCGCCGTTTTGCTTTCCCTTTCTTTGATCGACCTTGATATCAGGGAGGTGCCGCATTCGTTAATGCTTGCCGTGCTTGGCATCGGGGTGTTGGTTTTCGTGTTCTCTTTCTTCACGTTTTCTCAAGCTGATACCATCTGGTGGGAGCATTTGGTAGGCGCCGTTGTGATAAGCGTACCGCTTTTTATCCTGATGATGGTGACGGGGGGCATTGGCGGCGGTGACGTAAAACTCATGTTTTGTTTGGGACTTGTTCTTGGGTTTAAGTTGACCTTCTTTGCCTTTTTGGTAGGGGTGGTGGTTGCCGCTCTTTGCGCTATCGTTCTTCGCTTGGCATTCGGAAAGGGCGGGCAATATCAATTACCTTTGGTTCCTTTCCTTTCCCTGGGCACTCTCGTGGCGTTGCTTTGCGGCAACGCGGTAATTGCCGCTGTTATTTGATTATTCTGTTCAAATGCAAGGCGCCGCAAGGCGCTTTTTTCTTGTTTTTTCGGTTTTTTTGCCGTATTGACTTAACGGATAGTGTATGGTATAATATTATTCACGAATAATATTTTCCGGAGGCAGTATGAGTAAACTTACACTCGGACAGATTTTACTTCAAAAAGGCTACGTTAAGCCGCAGGATCTTAAACAGGCAAGAGAAGTGCAGATCAACAATAACAAGGAAAACAAGAGCTTGGCTGAGATCTTGATCGCCTTGAACGTCACTTCTGAAGAGAATATTTTGCGCGCGCTCGCAGAGCGTATGAACGTACCTCTTTTGGAAGGTACCATTTACGTTACGGATACCGATATTATCAAGTTGGTGCCGGAAAAATTGGCGCGTAAGTACCTTGTTATTCCTTACAAGATCGATAGAAACAAGCTGATAATCGCCATGCGTGATCCCGCAAACATGGATGCGCTGGAAGATATCAAGATGGCGTCCGGTATGGAGATCGGCTTTGTGCTTGCTACCAGCGCCGCTATCAATGATGCGATCGAAAAGTATTATGCGAACGTAAAGGCGCAAAAGATGGCGGAGGATATGTCGCAGGAAGATCAAAGTGCCGCCGCGCAAGCCGCCAACGAGCTGGAAGACAGGGTGGATAGCGCCCCGATCGTTAAGATGCTCAACACCTTGGTGCAGCAGGCTTTTGTTACTCACGCGAGTGATATTCACATCGAACCTTTCCGTGATACCGTTATTATCAGAATGCGTATTGACGGCGCCTTGCAGGAGTATATGAGAATATCCCCTTCGGCGCACAAGAGCCTTATTACCAGAATTAAGATCCTTTCCAACATGAATATTGCCGAAAAGCGTATCCCGTTGGACGGCAGATTTGATTACACCTTTGAAGGGGAACTCATCGATATCCGTGTATCCACGCTTCCCACCACCTACGGTGAAAAAGCCGTGCTTCGTTTGCTCGGTACCGCAATGGGTTCGGACGTGAAATTGACCGATCTCGGCATGCTTCCCGAGAACGCGGAAAAGTTTATGCGTGTTTGCGAAGCCCCGAACGGCGTGGTGCTGGTGACAGGACCTACCGGTAGTGGTAAATCTACCACCCTTTACACCGTTTTGCAGGATCTGAACAAACCCACCGTGAACGTGACTACCATCGAGGACCCTGTGGAAAAGAAGGTGTTCGGTATCAACCAGGTGCAAACCAACCACAAAGCGGGCCTTGACTTTGCGTCGGCGCTTCGTTCCATTCTTCGTCAGGACCCCGATATCGTAATGATCGGAGAAATTCGTGATAACGAAACGGCAGATATCGCCATGCGCGCCGCTATTACCGGTCACTTGGTGCTTTCCACATTGCACACCAACGACGCCGTTTCCACTATCGCTCGTTTGATCGATATGGACGTGCCTCCCTACCTTGTTGCGGCGGCAATGAACGGTGTTTTGGCGCAAAGACTCGTGCGTAAACTGTGCCCCAAGTGCAAAAAGATGCAACCTGTTACGGAAGCACAAAAGAACATCTTGAAAGATCATACCATCACCGAAGCTTATGCTCCCGTGGGTTGCCCGAATTGCAGTTTTACCGGTTATAAGGGCAGAACTTCTATTCACGAAGTGCTTACCGTGGATACCGGTTTGCGTGAGCTTATCACCAAGAACGCTACCACCGAAGAACTTCGTGCGTACGCCAAAGAGCACGGCATGATCTTTATGGATGAGAACGTGCGTTTGAAGATCAAAGAAGGTATTACCAGCGTGGAAGAATATATGCGCACCATCTATACCATTTGACAAATATCAAAACCAAAACAAAAAGAAAAACGCAGGTACATGGTATCTGCGTTTTTTTGTGTCATATTAGGCAGGGCAAGGGATCAACCGAGGGAGTCGCGAGGACCGCGCACGTCCTTTCCGTTTTCGGTAAAATAATAGTTTCCGTTATAATTGATGGTAATACGCTTGATTTGATAACGAGTGCGTAAATTCTCGGGGTTTTCGATATATTGGATATGAACTCTTCCCTTTGAAAGAGAAGTGCACTCGGATGTGGTAAGCGTGATCGAGCTGGTGGAAAGGCCAAGTCGAGAAGCAATGAAGGCGGTAGTGGGGCGCTTGACGGTCGTATAACCCAAGTTGATTTGGTCAAAGGCTTGCGAGGTCAACTTCCAATCGTTGGTTAAAGTTGTTTGAGCAGACTTTTTTTCGTTGCTTCGCAAAATAGCAAGAGCGGAAACGGTGGCAATGGCGGAAAGTATCGCGATAATAGCGATCACCACGATGAGTTCTATCAACGTGAAAGCCTTTTTTTGCCTGCGAAATCCTTTCATAGCACCATTTTATCATACGGTTGCCGCATTGTCAATATTATAATATATTGACAAGCAGACGGCTGAGATGATATGATAAAGATATGAAAAAATGCACGGCATTTTGGAAGATCAAAAAAGGCTTTACCTTGGTGGAGCTTATTGTGGTGATGACCATTATGGCAATCACCACCGCTATCGTTTTGCCCAATTTGCGCGGCATGATCACGCAGACGGAGTTTCGTAAGGTGGAAGGGTATTGCATCACCGCAAACACCAATGTTCGCAATTACGTTTTTCAATTGAATCTCGGAGAAGAAAAAGTTCCTTACACCTACAAGGGGGATAATTTTTACTATACTATTTCCTCTAACAGCGGTTTGACGGGCGCGTTGAACGAATACAACCTTGAAACTTCTTTTCAATATTACGTGTTGGAGTTTAATCCCTCTTTGACTACCAATCCTTCTAATAAAATTCAAAGCCTTATCAAAGGTGGAAATCTTTCGTCCAAGGATACAATGGTGGTATGCATTACAAGAAGCAGCGCTAATTACTACGCTTTAAAAGGCTTTTGGTATTACGATTACGACAAGCAAAGAGTGGTTTGCACCTATAAAAGCTCCGGTAACCAGTCGGGCATGGGTTTTTACGCTTTGAATAAAGATATCACGTGATAGGAGAAAGGTATGGATCGGAAAAAGTGTAAGGGGAACAAAAGCAGAGCCCTTTTGATGATCGTGGCAATATGCCTGTTGTTTGCGGTCACCATCTCGCTTGCGGCATGCAGTCTTTTTACCGACGCTGTCACGGATCTTTTTAAGGGAGATTCCAAAAAAGTGGAGCAGGATGCCGGCACGGGAGAAGGTGAACACGAGAGCGGCGAACAGAGCGGTTCCGGTGAAAGCAGCTCGGGTGAATCCGGCGAAAGCGGCGGCTCGGGTGAGTCCGGTACCTCGGGAGAAAGCGGCTCCGGAGAGTCCGGCAGCGGAGAGTCCGGCAGTTCGGGTGAATCGGGTTCCGGTGAATCCGGAAGCGGTGGCTCGGGTAGTTCCAGCAGCGGCGAACAAGGTGACTCAGGTGAATCGGGTGGCGGTGGCGGCGAGGTCACACCCACCGTGCAAGGCTGCGTCACCATCACGTCCTCGTTAGAGTATGATAAAGCTTCCCGCACCGATTTTACGTTATCTGCCACGCACGATCAAAAATGGTATTACACCGTTATGGGAATGGGGCTTGTGAGCGATGGCTCGGCGGCCACCGTCCGTACGCTATCAACCCCCAGGGGCTCCAGCTCCATTCAGATTGACGGAGAATATCTTTCCACTTTGGACGTTGGCGTTTATGATTTCTATTACGTTGTTTACGACAATCAAGCGAAAAAGTATTATGAACCTTTTGAATTGACTATCAAGAATACAAATGCATCACCTACGAACGTTAAGATCAATTACGATATTGATGCGCCTAACGTGTACGTGACTTTCCACTGTGATTGCGGCGGAAGCCATACGGTCACCTTTGACGGGGTGAATTCTCCCGTTGCCGCCGGACAGGATCGCAAGCTCATAGGCGGTAGTGTGAATAAGCATAATTCTCACACCGCTGTTGTCACTTGCGTGGGCGGCGCTCATTTTTCCTTTACCAAGGCGGGCGTATCAAGCACTTACGACAGCTATTTAACCAATTCCTATTCCTTTATGGGGCACACGGCTGATCTTTATATCGAAGATATCAATGAAGCGATAGATCTTTGCCAATATCTTGCCTATCAAGGGGAAAACGTCAATAAGAAAGTTTACGTGAAATCCACCGAGTACACTGCTTTTTCGGCAAATCCGTCCGCTTATCTCGGAAGGATTCAAGACGAACTTGTTATCCCTTGGTCTATGAGATTGGGATGCGAGTATTTGGATCCGTATATCACCTTTAAAATGCTTGACGTGAATGCGAGCGGCGTTATTTCAACGGGGTATGAGGGAACGGATGTTCATAACGATAATCCTGCCATCTGTCACAGTCAGTCGATCAATGCAAGAACAACGGGAAGTTCTTTGCCCATCGATCAAAAACAGGCGGTTTCGGCGCGCAACGTGAAAGAGATGTTGGCGGTGGTGGAAGCGGGGTTGCGCCCTGTGGTGACGGGAAGTGCTTTGACCCAATACAATGCGGCAAAAGAATTTTGCTATACCTATCTTTCGGACGATATGACAGACAAGGAAAAATTGCATGTTATTTATGATTTCCTTGCCTCTTACGTGGATTACGATAACTCCGCGTTGAATTTATATAATCTGATAGCATCGCTCCCGGGACATGATCTTGCCACGGCAAAAGATATGATAGAGGATGCGCTCAATGACGGGACCAACGGTTTTTCCGCGAGCATGCGAGACGCTATCGAACAAATTGCGGATGGGGTGAATACCACCACGGACGATTTGTATAGTGCCTTACGAAATAATTATTTGAACCGCTTGGCAGCCTTCTCCATTGAGGGCGTGTTCTCGGATGGAACGGCGGTGTGCGAGGGCATCTCTTACGCCTTTATGTTGCTTGCCCGTATCGAGGGCATCGAGTGTTATCAAGTGACCGGTTATGCCACGAACAACGGCAGGGTGGCGCATGCCTGGAATAAAGTGAAATTGGATGGCGAGTGGTACTGCGTGGATGCAACGTGGGGTAATTACACCATAAAACAGGATAGCGAATCCACCAAATACGTGTCCCACCGCTATTTCCTTTTGGACGAAGCTTCCTTTGCCGCAAGTCACGAAGAGTATGCGGGCAATGCCGCATCCGTTAAGAACTTGGCTCTTGGTGATGCCGAGTATTATAAATCGGTGGAAACCGAGGAAGGTCATAGTTTGTATATCAGCGATTACAGTGATCTTGTGGCGGCGGTTCGTTATTATGATCAAGTGAACAACAGTTTGTATATGGAGTTTATGATCGATCCATCTTATGACGTATTGTCCGGCGCTTATCCTGACCTGCACAAGGCATTTAGAGCGGTGGACGGAAGGAATGCCACCGTACAGTATTCCAACGGAACGGTTTTGATCGTGTATTTCATTGTATGATTCTTTCGGCGGCGGGGCTTGACTTTTATTTTAATAAAACCACTTTCGGCGTGGAACGGTTGTGCGTGAGCGGAGATCCCGAGCGTCTTTCTTGGGTGCGCGGCAGAACGTTTGGGCTTCCGACCGGTAACAATTTTCTTATTAAGAGCCGCTTTTTGCAATATCAATTTGAGGGCGAGTTTTTGTTCTTTTCCAATTTGACCTGCACTCTTACGGTAAAAGAAAAAGAGGGTGCGGTCTCCTTCCTTTATCATTTCAAGAATAAAGGCAAGCAAGCAGTTGACCTTGCGGAAGGGGATATCGGTATCTATCTTCCGTTTCAGGATGCGTTTGATCGTCCCGATCTATCCCTTCGCCGTCGCGTACATGCACACGTTCGCGCCCAGGGCGTCACACACGTGTTTTGTGAACGTTATTCGGGTGATATGCCTTCACTTGGCGTTGTAATGACGCAGGGGGAATGTTATTCTTATTCGCTGGAGCGCTCCGTTGGAAAGGGCGCAAGAGGGGATATTCTTTTAAATCTTCCCGCAATGCGCCTGGAAGTGAATGGAGAGTATGTTTGTGAGCTCTTGGTTTTTTCTTGTCATGATCGCAACGATTTTTTCAGAAAGACAGAGTCTTACGGTTTGTTAACGGCAACGGCGGATAAACTTTGCGTGGAGGAGGGGGAAGAGATCCGGTTTTGTTCCTCTCGTGCCATCTCGCTAAAAACGGAGGAGCAAACCTTGCTTTTTGATCAAGGCGAATGCACCCTTTGTCCCGCGGGGGTGGGAGAGCACCAAGCCGTGATCACGATGGGAGCGCAGTCGCTTATCGTGTCTTATTACGTGTATCCGCGTGACCTAATGGAGAAGAGGGCACATTTTGTTTTAAAGAAACAGCGTCGTTCTTCGGGGCCGTTTTCCGGCGCGTTTACCGCTTATGATCATTCGACAGGAAAATACGTGATACGTAGAGGTGTGAGGAGTCCTTTCAGTTTGGGAGGATATCGCGCCGCGCCGCTTCTTTTCTTGTTGCACGAGATGGGAAAGGGGGTTCTTTCCGCTGAAATGGCAGAACGGGTAAAAGAGTCCGTTGCGTTTTACGATCGTGAGATCTATCGCGGCGGTGAAGTGGCGGATGACGTTAACGGAAAACGCGCGCGCTTTTTCAAAAAATACTATCATTACCCTTTGTTTGCCGCCATCAAATACGAGGAGTACCTTGCTACCAAAAAACAAGAGTGCTTGTTGCAAAGCGCCGTGATCCTTTCCAACTTATATAAAAGCGGATCGGTTTACGAAGTAACACCTGCACTTATGGTAGTAAAAGCACTTCGTGAGATTGGCAAGCAAAAGGTTGCGGAAGAATTGACGGAATTGATCTCCGCGGCGGCAGATAAACTCATAGCAAGCGGGAATAAGTATGCCTCGTTCAAAGGCCTTCCCTATGGACCCGAGATCGTTTACGGAGCACTATCCACCTTGCTTGACGCTTATCTTTTGACGGGAAAAGAATATTATCTTTTAACTTCAAAAGAACATTTGGCAAGGTTGAAAACTTTCTCCTTTCCCTCCCTTTCTTTTGCCACAAACGGCGTGCCGGAGATCTTTCAGCGGGACAGAAAAAACGGCTTAACTTACGATATGTCCCCGCATTTTACGGCGGTGCATTTTGCCACGGTGTATGAAAAGTATTATCAGGCATCGGGGGAAGGTGAAAGCAGGGAAGATGCAGAGCGCATCCTGCGCGCATGTCTTTCGCTTTTCGACCAAGACGGTGCTTCTTACAGGAGCAGAGCGGCGGCTCGCCTTGTGAACGGTTTTTCTCTTCCCGCCAAGGAAGAAATTTCTTGCGGAGAAGATATAGTTTTGTATCACTTTGACTTGCTATTCAATGTTAAGTAGTCTATAATTAAAAGCAGGAGGAATATCGAAATGGCACTTACCAAAGAACAATGGATATCTCTTGAAAAGAAAGCCTCTTCTCTCCGTCGCAAAACTGCGGAAGTTTGCGTATGGGCGAAGGGTGCGCATATTGGCGGAGCATATAGCAGTGCGGATGTACTTACCGCACTGTATTATTATGTGATGAACTTCAACAAGGATAATTACCTTGATGAAGACCGCGATAGGTTGATCATCAGCAAAGGCCACGCCGGCGTGATCACCGCGCCCATCCTTGCGGATCTTGGCATCGTGGATGAAGCGTTGTTGCCCACTTATAATCACACGGGCTCTCCCTTCGGCGTGCATTTGGATAAGAGAAAGGTCCCCGGTTTGGAAGCCTCTACCGGCTCCCTCGGTCATGGGCTTTCGATAGGCCTTGGACTTGCCATGGCTGCCAAACTTCGCAATAAGAAGTACTTCACTTACGTGCTCCTTGGCGATGGTGAGTGTGATGAAGGCAGTGTGTGGGAAGCGGCAATGAGCGTATCTCACTTCAAAGTGACCAATTTGATCACCATTGTGGATAGAAACCAATGCATGATCGACGGTCGCACCGAGGACGTGATGAGTTTGGAACCCTTTGCGGATAAGTGGCGCGCTTTCGGCTTTGACGTGTTGGAAGTGGACGGCCACAATATCAACGAGATCGTGATCGCTCTCGAAAAAGCAAAAGCAAATACCTCCGATAAACCCATCGTTATCATTTTGAATACCTTCAAAGGAGAGGGCGTCGGCTTCATGAGAGATAACTATAAGTGGCATTACGGCACCTTGGATGAGGCGCAATTGCAAGAAGTCTTCCGTGACCTTGACGCGTATGAAAAAGTCCGTATTGCAAGAGCGGAAAAGGAGGGCAAATAAATGAAAGAGTTTGCTATCATCGGATCGGAAGCAAGAAGCACTACGGAAGCCTTTGGAAAGGCACTTTTGGAGCTTGCGGATAATCATCCCGAGGTGTGCGCTTTGTCCGCCGACCTTGCGGGGTCCGTTAAAGTGACCATCATGCAAAAGAAATACCCGGAAAGGGTCTTTGACGTGGGTATTGCAGAGCAAAATATGATGAGTATGGCGGCAGGTCTTGCTTTGGGTGGGCTGGTCCCCTTTGCGGCAACCTTCTCGGTGTTTGCTTCTTTGCGTGACTTGGATCAGATCCATACCGATATTTGCTATCAAAACGCAAACGTTAAAATGCTTGGTTCTCACGGCGGTACCTCCTTCTCTCAGGCAGGAAGTACGCACCACGCTTTGGAAGATATTGCCGCTCTTCGCGGTATGGCAAATTTGACCATCATTTGTCCCGCGGATTATATTGAAACGCAGCTTGCTACCAAGGCGGTTTACGAAAAATACGGCCCCATGTATATCCGTATCAACAGAGGTACCGATTACGACGTTTACAACACCTATGATTACGGTTTTGAGATCGGTAAAGCAGTTCGCATGAACGAAGGTACGGATTTTACCGTGATTGCTTGCGGTAGCACGGTTTATCAGGCGCTCATTGCGGCGCAATCTTTGAAGGAAAAGGGGATCTCTCTCCGTGTGGTGAATATGCACACCATCAAACCCATTGATAAAGATGAGATCATTAAGGCCATGAAGGAAACCGGCGGCATTATCACGGCGGAAGATCATAACGTGATCGGTGCTTTGGGTAGCGCCGTTGCGGAAGTGATTGCGGAAAACGGCGGTGTGAAACACTTTAAGAGATTGGGTGTTCCCGATGAGTTTTCCATCATTGGTGCAAGAAAGGATATCCTGGCACATTACGAGATCGATGCGGCGGGTATTGAGAAAAACGTGCTTGCTCTTCTTGGAAAATAATTATTCAAACATACATTGTGGTGCGCTGTAAAAGGCGCACCTTTTTTTATAAAACTCTCTATAATAAGGGGTATTTCCTTTATCCTTTGTCTATACTTTTCCGTATGAGTGTATCGAGTAAGATCCTTGAAAGAATACTACGCATCTCCGGTGCAAACAAGAGAGTATCGGAACGAAAGTTTTATAAAAAGCTGCGTCAAAATGCCATTCGATATAAAAAGGGGGAAAAGCGGTTGTTTTTCTTTTCCGGCGTGCGGGTGCATAGGGAAGTGTATTGTGGCATGCCGTATTACGTGTTTGTTCCTCATTCGGTGGAAACGGAAAAAAGCATCATGTATCTTCACGGAAGCGGGTTTATGAATTCCTTTCGGCGTTGCCAAGCAAGGTTTGCCGCCGATCTTGCTTTCAATACGCACGCAAAGGTTTATTTCCCTCTCTATCCAAAACTGCCCATCTCCACTATATTGCCTTGTTTTGCTTTGCTGCATAATTTTTATATCTTTCTTTTGAAGAAGGGAGATGTATTATTGTGTGGTGACAGCAGTGGGGCGATGCTCGCATTAGCCCTTGCTTCCGAACGAAAAGAAGCGGGGTTCGTAGCGGCAATTTCCCCTTGGGTGTCCCTAAGCGTGGGGGAAGAATGCCGAAAAATAAGAACGGACGCGATGCTGTCTGTATCCGTTTTGGATCGGGTGGCTCGGTTGTGGGCATACGACCTTGCTTATGATAGCCCGAAGCTCAGTCCGATCAATGGAGAATATGCCGGCAAACGTCTTTTGGTCTTTTCGGGTGAAAAAGAGATCTTTCGACCGGACATTCTTCGTTTTGTGCGGGAAACGTCGGAGAAGGGCGCCTCGGTGGTGTATTACGAAGGCGCAGGTCAGCAACACTGCTATCCGCTTTGGCCCACACCGGAAGGAAAAGAGGCTCGGCGTGAACTTTACAGAAATATGCAGTCTTTGATCTATGGAGTAAAAAAATGAGAATAAAAATATTGCTTTTAAGTGTTGCGCTGTGCTCAGCGCTTTCCTTATTCGTTCGATCCTATGTTTCCGATCGCTTCGTTGCGCGGTTGGAAGAAGGGCAGGTCTATTCTCTTGGACTTGCGTCCGAAAGCAGATTATTTACCTTTTCGGAGAAAACGCAAGAGGAGCCGCGTATCGTTTCCGAATCGTTGCCTGAAAGCAAAAGCAAAGAGGCGGTTCAAGAAAAACCCAAAGCAGCCTCCGTTTTTTACGAGGGTGGTTCGATCTCCATGTGCTTTGAAGAGGAATATCCCGATTTGGAGTTATCCGTTAAGAGTAAAGTTCCGATCGATGAGGAATTGGTATACCGCTCTTTTGCTTTTCAGGGAAGATTGCCTGAGCTTAAGGAAACGTTGAGTGATGCTGAGCTATGCTATGTTTTTTCCAAGATCGTGGCCTCTTGTACGCCGGCAGTACCCTTAAAAGGAAAGTTGGAACAAATTTCCTTTGAGAAAAAAGAGGATCATCTGAACGCATATGCCGAGATCTATCTGGATTTTACGGGGATAGCCAAACAGTATCATATCGGATGGCTTCCGGAAGGTGCACACTTTTCCATCAGCATTCCGTTTCTTGTAAAAAAATCAGAGATATCCGTAATTTCCGATAAAATTGTTTTAATATGCGATACCTTTCCTTTGCCCGAAGCCTTGTTGGTGTTTGGGTGCAATATGGCGTTTGGAAAGCGAGATTATCGCACCTTGTTCGGTGAGGCGGTCAAGAACGTGTTCCTGAACGCAAAAATTTACACATAAGGTATTGCACGCGCGCGTGGATTGTGTTAAAATTTAAATGTATATTTATTTACAGAGGTACACGATGCGCGCACGAACCAAATCAAATCGTATCTTACTCTATCCGCTGATCGTATTATTGGCGTGTTTTTTACTTGTTTTGGCACTCTCCGTTCCCGTTGCAGAGGCGGACTTGCAGGTCATCTATTCCGAGGCAGACGTGTTGCTCGGCGGCGAGCCGCTTCCCTCTTCCTTAACTTTTACGGGTTCCGCTTATTCCTTCGGGTTCGATCTATATAAGAGCACCGACCTCACCTCTTGGGAAAAGGACGAAGAGTACAAGAGTGATTTCCAATTGCGTTTTTATAATCAAAACGGTACCGCACTTTCGCAAGCGCCGCAAGCGGTAGGTTCGTATATTGCTCGTGTGGTTGCTATCAATAACGTGTACGGTCATAAAAACACCACCGATCAAAACAGCATCGTTCCCGGCATTGTCGTGGGGGAAAAGCGTTTTACCATCGTTCGTGAAAACCTTTCGCTTTTCTGCACTGCTTTGGACGGAAAGTCTTCTCTCACGTTGGGTGAGGTCAGTTATTCCGAACTTACTTCGGGTATTGCTTTGTATTTGAACGGTGTCGCGCTCAATCAAGGTGCGGACTATACGTTTGAGATCCAAAAGAAGAACGGGGGGGCTTTTGAAAGTGCCTCTTCTATTGCGGAAGTAAACACCTATCGCATCAGAGTGGTAATGGATCCCTCTTTGGAAACCGCGCTTTCCCGCACCATCGTTTCGAATTCTCTCGGAAAAGAAGATAACAAATACGTGATGTATCGCGAGTTTTCCGTGATCCATTCGCAAGTATCTTTATCACTCAGCAGCACGTCCATGTATGAGGATAAACCTGTGGAAGTATCCTTGACCAACAGTGCTCAGATCGCCGCCATTGCTTCTTACAAGACGCAAGTGGTTCGCCTTTCTTCTGATGGCTCAGCGAATGCTTCTTCCGCTTTTGTGAAGGCGTATAACGATAGCGGCGCCGTGGCGTACACGCCCACGGAAGCGGGTGATTATCTTTACCGTGTGATCTTTACGGCTGCCGCACCTTCTTATAACGTGACGGCAGGAGATTATTTGGAAGCGCGCTTTACCGTTGCACCCAAGCCGTATTACGTAAAGTATTATATCAACGGAGATCCGGATAACGAATTGGATTTCGTAAAGAACAATCCTTCCGAGGATGAGTTTGATATCGTCCCCGTCTTTTACTATTTGGACGGAACGGAGATCCATTCCGTTTATTACGACAGCATCAATAAGAGGTACAGCGTAAAGTACCAAATCGCCCCCTCTTGGACGGACGTGACCACCTTGAAAAATGCGGGTAAGTATCGTGTGGTCATTACTTTTGACGAACCTGCGCAACTGTATTCCGATTACACGATAGAGATCGCCGATCCTCCGATCGAAAAGGAATTCCAAATCGTCACATCGGGCAATTTGAACGTGGTGCCCGCCAACAACGGTGTGAACTATTATACGGGACTTCCCGTACAACCCGACCTTATCTTTTATCCTACCGCTTCTGCGTCTGCTTTGACGGGAAAATACGATTTGTATTATTACCAAGCGGACGGCACCTCGATCGGGACCACCGCCCCCGTTGCGGTGGGGAATTATTCCTTTAAGATGGTCATTAAACAAGATATCGCTTCGCTTAATTTGTTGGAAAACGATGAATTTTACGGCACGTTCAGTGTGGTGTATCATTCCTTGTACGTGACAATCGGAGATACCGTCACCTTTAAGAACGAGGCGGGGGCACCCGTTAGTTTGGAGCTAGGTACCGATTATATCGTTGAAAGTTATCTTTTGGATAAAGGCGTTTATCACACCGTATCCGATACGAGTGCGGCAGGGAATTACGTGAAGCGCGTGGTTTATATCAGGGATCTTCCCCTTTATGCGATCAGGCAAAACAGTGATTTTGCTTACTATGCTTACACCATTTCAGGGGCTTCGGTCCTTTGTACCATCTCCTCTCAAACGCTGAATCGCGTATATGACGCCGGCGTAAAAGAGCCTGTTATTTCTTTCAGCAATGGAAGCTCCATTTCCTTAACCGAGTTGGTGGATTATCAAATCTCTTATTTCCGCAAACAACCTGCTACGAACGAGTATCTTCCCGTAGGAAGAATGGTGGATGCCGGTAGTTATCGTTGCATCGTTACCTATCTGCGTACCGATGAAACGACGGGTATCGAGCGCGGCATGTTCACCGCAGCCGATATTGAGATCTCGCCCATTGAAGTAAAGGCAACTTTCTCGGTTTCTTCCGAGAGCCACGATCTTGTGTACGATGCCACCGAGAAAACTTTCCACGTTGATTTCACTTTGTATTCCAGACCCATTTCTCTCGGTCACACCCTTACGTATGCCGTAAACGACGGTTCTGCATTTGGCAGTACTGCTTTCCGCAACGTTGGCAGTTATCTTGCCAAAGCAACGTTGAGCGATACTTCGGGCAATTACGTTTTGGATCATCCCACTTACGCCTATCGAATTTCGGCTCTTTCGTTAAAAACGGTATTTATCGTGCCCCTTTCTTATCGAGCCATGTGGACGGGCGCTGCTGTGGGTTCGGGACAGGAGATCGTGCCGGAAGTGAAATACGTTGCTTTGAACGGGCATTATTCGGGAACCCCCGAAGTTGCTCGCACGGAAGCGGAGTTTGCGGCTTTGGGTATTACTCTTTCCGAATCCAAAGCATATTATCGTTCGAACAACGATACTGATTTTGATATTCCCGCCGAGCCTGTTTTAACGGGTAAGTATTGTCAGGAAATATCCGTTGGCAATGCAAACGTGGTTCTTTCGCAGGCGGCGGCTTTCGGTGACGATGGCAATGCGGTAAGCATTTATAAACTCCAAGACGGAAAAGCCTATCAATTGTTCTCCATTATTCCGCGCGAAGTGGAGATCAAGAAGGAACTGGATGATAACTTGTTTTTTACCGGTACCACGGATGCGGATAGAAAGGGTATAAAGGACGGAAAAGTATTCTTCTATGCTTATAATGGCGATACCGAGGCGTACGATATTGACATTACTTCTCGTTTTACGGAAGAATTCTCCATTTATTATTATGAATCCGGCTCGGATGGCACCATCATCAGCGGGTCCGTTCAATCCACGGTAAAGCCTTATGCAAAGAGCTATTACGTGGCGCGTATCTCGTTAGAGGCGGCGCTTGACGGTGAAGGCGAATATATCAATACCTATATCAAAAACGGTTGTTATACATTCAAAAACGGTAAGATGGGAGAAACTTCGCTTGCCGGTTCGGCAATCTCCAACCATTGTTACGTGGACTTTGTGTTCCAAATCAAACAGCAAAGTGCGGTTGATCTTATTTATGAGATGCCCACCTTTGCTTATAATGGGCAGGGAAAAGCCATTAAGGTTTCTTTCCAGAAAAACTTTTCCACGCTGGATCTTGAAGAGGGCGATGGTAAGGATTACAAGATAACGTATTTGGATAGTGAGAACAACGAGCAAAGCACTCCCTATTCCGCAGTAGGATCCTATCGTATGCGTATCACGATGCTGAAATCGCAGTATGGGTACGTGCTTAATTCTTATGTTGGGGATTATCTCGTTAAGGCAAACGATCTGTACATTTCGGCAGGCGATACGCTGGAATATGCTTTTGAGATATTTGCGCCTCGTACCTTGCGTTGGGAGTTCACGGAACCTTCTTCGTTGTATTACGATGGACAGCAAAAGACCTTTGGTGTGAATTTTTACGTGGAAGAATCGGGGACTCGTTCGGTAGTCACGTTGACGTCGGGTACTCACTATCGTTTCCGTTATTACGCAAATTCAAACGATGGGTACAAGAAGTTATCTTCTGCACCTCAAATCCCCGGTGAATATGCGGTGGAGATCGCTTTCTTATGCGATCTTCCCGATTATGAACTCTCCCTCTTGGGCGGTGGCACCATGCCCGTGACTGCATCATCCATCACCACGATCGAGGGCGCAAGCGGCAATTATTCTTCGGCAAAGACTCCGCGCAGGCTGTTTACCGTGCAAAAAGCAGTGCTTATGGTGAATGGTATCGTTGCTGAGGATAAAGTGTTTGATGCAACGAACACCGTGACTTTTAACGTGTCCGCTCTTGCGCTTTCCGTAAAGAAAGTGGGGCAGGTATCTTACGGAAGTATGGTTGCGGAAAGTGAGGCGATCACTTACGCTTTGGATGGAAACATCACCGGTCACTTCTCTACTCTTGTACCGAGTGAGGATCCCATTTCCATCATATTGGATAGTGTGTATACGCTTCCCGCCTCCACTGCTGCATATTATACGTTGGAGTATCCTTCCGTTTATCAAGCAAGGATCACCAAGAGCGTAGTGACGGTTACCCCTTTGGACGTCACGCGCGAGTACGATCCGATGGCAATAGACAGTATTATCAAGTATACCTTGTCTTACGATCAGGAAACCCTTGCGCTGGTGTTCCCATCACTTAAAGAAAAGGATATGATGGTGGGCGCGCTTTCTTATAGCGGTGGGAAAGACGTGGGCTTCTATCCCATTGATATTTCTTCCCTTGCTTTGAATGATGCAGGAGCCGGTACGGCTTATACCGATAAGCATTTATCCGATCTGTTTACTCTTTCTGTTGAGAATGCGGTGTACCATATCACGCAACGCCATATCGTTGTGTCAGTCACGCCCGGCCAAAGTAAGATTTATAACGATTCGGATCCCACCGTGTTTGCGGCAACCGTCACGAGTGGTAGTTTGAATTATCACGATAGCATTGAGTATTCCGCAACTCGCGCAAGCGGGGAAAACGTGGGTACCTATCTGATCTCTCTCAAATGGGTCAAAGTGGTTGGCAACACAGGGGTGGATATCAGCTCCAATTATGATATTGAGATGGAAAACGCCACCTTTGAGATCACCAAGCGCCATTTGACCATATCACCCAACGCGCAGAGCAAGAATTATCTTACACCCTTTGATACCTTTGATCTTGCGGTGCTGGATACCGATTCCAATACCGATCTTACCAATGCTTTCGTGAAAAATCCCACGAAGGGAGATAGGCTTTCCGGCAAACTTGCTCGTTCCGCAACCCCCATCAGCGAGGAAGAGCCGCGCAAATTCCGTATCCTTCGCGGGTCTATCATCGTGGTGACAGAAGCAGGGCGCAACAACGAGTCCAATTATGATATAACCTTCGTGGATAGTGCGATCTATGAGATCACAACTTACGAGATAGAGGTCAAGCTTGCATCCGATGCTGTTTTGCAAAAGTATTATGGGGATCTTGATCCTATTATTTCTTACACGATAAGCAATGAGGTCGTGAACGCATTGAAGCCTTTGACCATCTCTGCCACGAGCTCCATCGGACGTAGCGCAGGCGAGAACGTGGGCACTTATGACGTGTTAAAAACCAATGCGTCATCTTCCTTTGTGATCTACGACGGCGGAAAGGACGTTTCCGATTACTTTACCGTGAAAGTGACCAATCTTGCTTACGATGGTGAAAAAGAGTTTAGGATCTTGCCGCGTCCCGTGACCGTCACGATTGAGGACGCCACTTATCAAAATAACGGGAGAGAGATCATTCCCGTACTGAAGTATTTGAATGCGAATGGCACCAGGGTTTCCGCCACCGTACTTGCTTCTTTGAACGTACGCTTCGGCGTGCCGACTTTGGAGTATAAAGACGGTGCAAACCTTGTCACTCCCGTGGTGATCAGTGACGTGGATTCTGATCCGAACTTTGATTTGACGATCAAACCGGGCACCATCACCGTGAATTATCTGCAAAATACCGTCACCGCCACACCGCTTCCCAAGACGGATACCATTTACGCGCAACAAAAGTACATCTTATCCGGTTTGATGCTCTATAAGACGGTGAAATTTTACAAGTTGGAAACGGCAAACGGCCAGCAACCCACCAGGCTTGTGGAAATATCCTTGCCGTTGGAAGAACAACTGAAAGGCGATGGCTTGGTCGTTGTTGCCTTGCATGCGGATGGTTCTACGAAGGCGCTCTCCTTCACCCAGTCCGGACAATCACTATTGTATTACGATGACGGTGCTTATTACGTGGCTGTTGCCGAAATGCAAGAATGGTTCTACGTGATTTGGGGCGTGGTATTGGTCATTGGCTGTGCCGTCTTATACCTTGTGATACGATTGTTTGTCAAGGTCATTAAGAAGAGAAAGGCAAAGAAGGCATTGCAACCCGCCGGCGAGAAGAAGCAAAAGAAAGCGAAAACGGCGAAAAAGCAAGTTCAAGAAGAGCTTACCGAGGAGCAGATCCGCGAATTTGCCGCAATGGACGTTGCGTTGCTTGACGAGAATTTGTTAGCAGCTTCGCAGGAAGAAAAGCTTAAGCCGATCAAGCCTGTTGCAGCTGAGGTTCAAAACGCGGAAGAAGATGCGCTCTTTACCGATCAACCGTTGGCGCCCACGCCCGCGCCTATCGTGAAATCCAAGCCCGCGTCTTCGGAGGGATCCGAACTCTTATCTTCCGATGCTGATACGAGCAGTATGCTTGTGGATGCTCAAGCCGCGCCTGAAAAGCCTCTTATCAAGAAACAAGAAGTTACGGCAACGAATGTTGCTAAGCAATCCTTTGCGCCCGTAGAAACGGCTCCTGTTGTTGCAGAAAGCGATGATTCCGAGTCTAAGAAAGATAAAAAAGAAAAGGACAAAAAAGTAAAAGAGAAGCCTGAGAAGGTCAAAAAGGAAAAGGAAAAGAAGGAAAAGCCCGATAAAAAGGACAAGAAAAAGGATTCTAACGATAAGAAGCAACCGCGTTCCTTTACGCCTGGAAGCTTTGTGCCCAGAGGGGATAAGACTGCGGCTTATGCACCCACGCGCTCCTACATGGATGATTTATTTATTGATGAAATGAACGAAGAAGAAGCAAGCTTACTTTCGGATAACGCGGCAGGGGACGATTTGCTTTCCGATAGCAACGTGATCGCGCCGACCACAATGCCCAAGCAGAAAGATAATAAGGATGATGACGAGATCATCGTTTCGAAAAGCGGCGGCTTTACGGATGACTTGGATGAAGCCGAGAATGAAGAAAAGGATAACGATCTGTTGTGATCCTTTGTCTGCCCAAAAGTTCTTTTATCGCGAATAGTTAATAAAAAAATCCCCCGAAAGGTCGTTCGGGGGATTTTTAATGTTTGTTTTGTTGTTTATTTTTCCACGCGGATCACGTTTGCGATCTCGTTCACACAGGTTGCGTTTTTCAAAGATTCTATCGCTTGACGGAAAGTGCACTCGGTTGTCTTTTGCGTGATGAGCACGATGGTTGCCTTTCCGTGATCGCCCGCCTTTTGTACCATAGAATCAATGCTGATGCCTGCCTTGCCGAGTATGCCGGTGATCTCGGAGAGTACTCCGGTTTGATCCTTAGCCACAAGACGAATGAAGTATTCGCTTTCAAAATCGTTATTAAAGTCCTGCGCCTCCTCTTCCAAAATGAAAGGATAGCGTCTGTGATGTTCACGCGTGGCGGCATACACAATGTCCGAAACGATCGCACTGCCGGTGGGAAGATCCCCCGCACCTTTGCCGTAGAACATGAGTTCACCCACGTTATCACCAACCACGTAAATGCCGTTAAATGCACCGGATACTTTTGCCAAGGGATGATCGTCGGGAATAAAAGCGGGGTACACGTGCGCTTCGATCTTTCCGTTCACGTTTTTGCTGATCGCAAGCAACTTAACGGTCAAGCCGAATTCTTTGCCGTACTTGATATCCTCTTTGGTCACAGCGCTGATCCCTTCGCGGTAAATGGCGGTGTAGGGCACGCGCTTGTGGAAGGAGAGGGAAGAGAGAATGGAAAGCTTATAGGTGCTGTCAAACCCATCCACGTCGGCAGAGGGATTTGCTTCCGCATAACCAAGGCGTTGCGCTTCTTTGAGGGTATCGGAATAATCACTGCCTTTTTCGCTCATGTTGGAAAGAATATAGTTGGTGGTGCCGTTTACAATGCCCTTGATCTCCAACACGTCATTTCCTTGCATGCTTTCGTGCAGGGCGCGAATGATGGGCACACCGCCACCGCAGGACGCTTCAAAATAAATACCGGCCCCCGTTTCTTTAGCGGCTGCTTCGAGCTCAGGCCAATGCTTGGAAAAGAGCTCTTTGTTGGAAGTGACAACGCTTTTGCCCGCTTTGAGTGCGGCGATCAAGAATGTCCTTGCCGGCTCGATACCGCCAAAGAATTCCGCCACAACAGAGATCTCTTTGTCGTTAATAACGTTTTGGATATCACAAGACACGATGGCAGGATCGATCCCAAGAGCATTTGCTTTGGAAAGGTCCTTTTCCAACACGTGACGAACTTCAATTGAAACGCCAAAGTCTTCTTCGATCTTATGCGCTTTGCTTTGTAAGATGCGGTAGGTTCCGCTTCCGACAACGCCCAGCCCAAGCAGGGCGATCCCAACTTTTTTCATAACTTCCTCCTAATGATTTAGTGCATAAATGATCTGCAAGCCTTTTAAGGTGAGTGCACGATCGTAATAATCTATAAAATCGTTTTTCTCCGAAAGGATCACGCTTGTTAAGCCACCCGTTGCCACCACGTGCGCATCTTCCCCGATCTCTTTCTTGAACTCTTTTACAATGTTTTCTACCAACCCGCGATACCCGTAAATGATGCCGGATTGCATGCTGGTGATGGTGTTTGTACCGATGGGAGAATCGGGCAGGGAAAGCTCCACGAGGGGGAGCTGTGAAGCGCGTGAAACCAATGCGTCCAAACTGGTCTTAATGCCGGGGGCAATGGCGCCGCCAAGCAGCACGCCGTCACGCGAAATCGCGTTAAAGGTGGTTGCGGTGCCCATATCCACCACAATGGCAGGGGCGCCGTAAAGATGAAAAGCCGCCGTGGAGGAGGCAATTCTATCCGCACCGATGGTCTTCGGAACGGTGTATCCGATGGAAAGACCGGTTTTTACCGTGGCGTCTATCATCATCGGTTTGATATTCATATAGTAAGTGCAAGCGTGTTCGATGGTGTAATTCAGCGTGGGAACAACGGAGCTGATGATGATACCGTCCACGTCTTGAAAGGTGTATCCGTGGGCGGAAAAAATATCACGGAAGGCAATGCCGAATTCGTCCGCAGTGCGCGCCACGGTAGCGGATACTCTCCAACTGGAACGCATCTCCGTGCCGTCAAAAAGCGCAAGTTTGATATTGGTATTTCCCACATCCATCACAAGTAGCATATATTGATTATATCAATATTCCACCTATTTTTCAAGTATTTTCAAAGATTCGTCTTTTTTGCGGTGAAATCAAGCGAAATTGATCATCAAAAGGCAGTAAAGTACCATCCAAAAATAGATTGTTAAACCAAGGACGGGGATGCGAGAAAACCCTGCGACGGCACTTTTTTCAAGAAAGACATAGGTGATAAAAACAGAAAAGAGCATCGTGGCGGTCGCAAGGAAAAAGGAGGTGATCTCGTAGGTAAATTTGAAAAAGAAAAGTAGGCTCAAAATGTGCATGGTGCCTTCCGCGGCAGAAAGGCAAAGTCCTTTGGGGAGATCGCGGCTTCGTTTTACGTAAAAGCCCAAAGAGATTGCCGAAGAAAGATAGATACTTTCCATCATCGCTCCGTAAAAGAGAGGATTTTTCGGTGCAAAATAGGGCAGCACAAGAGAAGCCAACCACTCACCGTTTTCGCGTATCAAAAGACAGGAGAGAATGGCAACCAACAATTCCAAGCACAATCCTATGGTAAGCACGATGGAGAATTTGTACCAGCGCATACGCTATACTATGTTTTTAGGGCAAAAGATTATGCCCGGAACCTTTTGTTAGTCATAGGTCGTGTGAGAGAAACAAGTTTTTAATTCCTTTTGAGAATGGGGTATCCAAGGGACTTTTTAGGGAGAAATCGAGGTGCGGAAGGAGAAATGCGTGCGATCCATGGAAAAGGAAAACTCTTTCTTTACATTATTCGACAGGTATTGTATAATATCGGTATGAAAGTTTTGCTTTGTTCCGCCTCGCCTCGGCGCAGGGAACTTCTTCATAAGCTCGTGAAAGATTTTTCCGTGACCAAGAGTGATGCGGAGGAGCGTTCCCGTTATCAGCGGCCTCATCTCTTGGTGATGGATCTTGCAAGAGAAAAAGGGCGCAGCGTCATGGCAAACGATGCTTTGATTATTGCTTCGGATACGCTGGTATATCGTCACGGACGCTATTACGGCAAACCCAAAGACAGAGCAGATGCTTTTCGTATGCTTCGGGAACTTTCGGGGGTGACGCACGCCGTCTATACGGGGGTCTATCTGAAACAAGATGGCAAGGAAAGGGTGTTTTACGATAAAGCGCTCGTTCATTTTCACAAATTGACGGACGGAGAAATAAATGATTACCTGGACCGTTTTGCTCCTTTTGATAAGGCGGGCGCATACGGAATACAGGATGGCATAGTCGTTAAAAATTATACGGGCAGTTTTGATACGATCATGGGGCTGCCAACGGAAAAACTCGGCAAGGTGCTGGAAGAAATGGGAGTAAGAGATGTTTACCAATGAGATCGTTATAGACATGGGTTATGCGCAAACTGTTATTGCCATACGCGGCAAAGGAGTGGTTCTGAAAGAGCCTACTTTGATCGTGGCGTTAAAACAACGCGGGAAATATAAGCTCATTGCTTCCGGTTTTGAGGCAAAACGCTATATGCGCAGTCGTGACCGTGACCCGATGGCCATTTTGGTCCATCCCGTAAAAGAGGGCGTGATAGAAGATACCGAAGCGGCCATTTTGATGCTGAAAGATTTTGTAAAAAAAGCAATGCCGCGTAGAGGTCTTTTTGCTCCTCGTATCGAAGTGATCGCCACGATCGCTTGCGGCACGTCCGTTGTGGAAAGAAAGAACTATGAAAACGTTCTTGCCGCCGTGGGCTTAAAGAGTCCCATTTTAATGGAAACGCCTATCGCCGTGAGCTCTCAACTCTCGGGTGATTACAACCTTATAGCCGTCTTTGGCGCGTCGGTTTCCGACGTGGCGATCGTGGGTCCGAACGGGATTATCACCGGTTGCTCGGTCACAATGAGTTGCAAGGCGATAGATGAAAAGATATGCACTTACGTGGCGGATAATTATCGTTTGGGTATCTCGCGCTCTTGCGCCGAGGAACTCCGTATCAAGATAGGGTCCTTTAACGGTAAGCAGATCCTGAGTGCGGACGTGGCGGGAAGAAACCTTGTGGATGATACGCCTTACCGTGCGGAAATTACCTCGGGAGAGATCTTCCCCATGATACAATCGGTGTTTTCTTCCTTTGCGGAGGTGATCGAAAGCGTATCCATGATGTGTCCGGAAAAATACGTGTTGGACGTGTATCATGCCGGCGTGACGCTCGTTGGTGGTTTTGCATCAAGCGATGGCGTTGCAGATGCTATGACCGAGCGTTTGAAAATGCGGGTAAACGTTCCCAGAAATCCGGATGAAACCATTGCGCTGGGTGCGTTGGCGTTCTTTGATGATAGGGATAAGATGTACAAAATGCTTTGATCGGCGGTAAAACGGAGCCTTGCCTGCGTTTTCTTTCGGGCAAGGCTTTTTATTTATAATTATATTATTATAAAGGCTTTTTTTGTTTGACAGGCCCATGCAAAAAATGATAACATTATGGCTGAGCCGCATGAGAAGGGTCCCAAAGAAGTGAATACTCACCCCATTCAGCGAGACTGGTAAGAGGAGGTAAATTATGTACGCAATTATCGCAACAGGTGGCAAGCAGTATAAGGTGGAGAACGGCACCAGACTTGAAGTGGAAAAGCTTGAAGCCAACGTCGGAGACACCGTAAAGTTTGACGTGCTCATGATCAGCGATGAAAGCGGTGTGTCCGCAGGCAACCCCACGGTGGCAGGCGCTTACGCAGAGGCGGAAGTGGTCGCACAGGGCAAGGGCAAGAAGATCATCGTTTTCAAGTATAAGGCTAAGAAAAACGAGCGCAAGCGTCAAGGTCACAGACAGCCGTTTACGACAGTACAGATCAAGTCCATCGTCAAATAAATGACGAAGATCGTATTTCGGAAAAAAGGCGAAGATTTCGTCCGAATAGAGTCCCAAGGGCACACGGGTTATGCAGAGAACGGGGAAGATATCGTTTGTGCAGCCCTGTCCGCTCTGATGCAAGGAGCGGCGCTTGGCATCCTCCGCGTGGTGGGTGTTAAAGCAGAGTACCGTGTGAATGAGGAAAAAGGCAGTTTTGTGCTGGGCATACCGAGTGATCTCGGGGAAGAACAAAGGCACGATTGCAACGTGATCCTCAAAACGCTGTATCTCAGTGTGTCGGATATTCAAAAAGGCTATTCGGAATACATTGAAGTGGAGGTAAAGTGATATGTTTATCAAATTGCAACTTTTCGCTCACAAGAAGGGCGTAGGTAGTTCGAGAAACGGTAGAGACAGCGCGGCGCAAAGGCTTGGTACCAAGCGCGCGAGCGGTCAGTTTGTTCTCGCAGGCAATATCCTCGTCAGACAGAGAGGCACCAAGATCCATCCCGGCATCAACGTGGGCCGCGGCAAGGATGATACTCTGTTTGCACTGATCGACGGCGTGGTCCGTTTTGAGAGAGTGGGCAAGGATAAGAAACAGGTCAGCGTGTACGCAAAAGCAGAATAATGATCTGTTGTAATGAATTGTAAAAAAACCGCACTTTTTGAGTGCGGTTTTTTTGTATGCGAAAACCACCGGATAGTCCGGTGGTTCAAAAGAGGTTTACCGATGAGAGGAAAATTTCCTCCTGTGTTAAAATGGATTTGTAGCCTAACTTCCATAAAAACACAGGAGGAAATTTTATGAATGATGATACAAACAGTTTAGCACACACGACGTGGAATTGCAAATATCATATAGTTTTTGCACCGAAGTATAGGAGGAAAGCATTTTTTGGACAAAAACGCCTTGAAATAGGTGCAATTCTACGGTCGTTGTGTGAATGGAATAACGTGACAATTATAGAGGCAGAAGTGTGCCCGGATCACATACACATGTTGGTTTCAATACCGCCCAAGCTTAGTGTGAGCGGATTTATGGGGTACTTAAAAGGGAAGAGCAGTGTCTTAATATACCAGAAATACGCGAACATGAAGTTCAAATACCGGAACCGGGAATTTTGGTGTAGGGGATATTATGTGGACACCGTAGGAAAGAATAAAAAAGCGATAGCGGAATACATCGCGAATCAGTTAAAAGAAGACAAAGAGATGGAGCAAATGACGGTGTTTGAAATAACAGACCCATTCAAGAAGTAATCTCGATTCGCGATAGGCAAGTTGGGCTACAGCACGATTTCGTGCCGCCTATGAAGGAGGGTTTTACCCGTTATATGAAAAACCACCAGGTGCACTGGTGGATTTTTATTGTGCCTTTTAGCCATTGTCTTCGTTTTTGATCCTCTTTATGATCCATTGTTTGATTTTTTTCGATTGTTTTTCAGTTAGTTCCTTTTTCTTGGGATCGCTTTCATTCGAGTGAGAGGTGATCACGAATTCTTGCCCTCTTGATACGCATGGAAAGTATTTGGATTCTTCTTTGCGGTTATTATGATAGGTAACGTCATATTCGTTTTTCGGCAAAAACTTTTTCCAATGAGAGCGAGGCTCTTTTTCTTTTGTTAAGATCAGTTCATCGCTGAACGGAAACACACCGGCGCCTGGGCATGTCGGATCGTCAAACAAATACTCTTTTGCTACATAAATGCGGTTGTTGCGGTGCTTGGGGGCATCGGCATCGTATTTTGAGTGTGGGTGGTCGGGTAATTCATCTTGCATTTCACGTTGCTCGCGTAAGATCTTCCCCACCTGTAGGTAGCCGTAGATCATATGAAGATCGGGTTTGCCGGGCATAAAATGATATTTCCCATCTTCCTCAATCGCTTCCCTAAACCAGCCGAAGAAAAGGAAGATATCTCCTTCTTTCACACCTTGGTTATCAAGGTGCTTTGCGGGTGCACCTTCTTGACCGAAAGCCGCTTGCCATTTTCCTCTCCTTTTAACGTCACTTAAAAGATCGGGGTCAAGATGACAGTTATCATATTGGAAAGTGGAATCTAATTCTTTTATGATCTCGGCATAAGTCTTTCCGTCATAGGAAAGATCGGAGTATCGGATATCGTCGGGTAAGGGTATAGGAAAGGAAACGATCTTTTTCTCCTCTCTGATAAAAATGCCGGGTATTCCGCCGCTTGCGGAATCGGTTCCTTTTCTTGAAAGAATGATTTTCATAACAAGGTAATTATAACACGGCTTAATAAAAAAGAACAAGAGGGCGTTTTTGCTACGCAAAGCGTTCGCTTCGCTCACGGCTCCCTATTCGATTCCCGTCATAAAAATAAAAAACACTCGCGATGCGAGTGCCTTATGGAGCGGGAGACGGTGATATTCCTTAACGGGATATTCCCTGCACCTGCACGGTGCGGTGTGTTTTCCAAACAAAATTTGCCCGTGCTGACGCACTTGTGACTTTTTCTTCGCGCTGTCGTCGAAAGATACTTTCCGCTCTACGGCAAAGAAAAAGCCGTGACATTGTCACGGCGAATTCTTGTTTGGAGCGGGAGACGGGAATCGAACCCGCGAAAGCCAGCTTGGGAAGCTGGTGCTCTACCATTGAACGACTCCCGCATACGATTATTGTAATCATATTTATATAATAAGTCAATCGCTATTGTGTTATTTTGCAAAAATCTCTGTTTTGTGTTATACTATAAAAATGGTACATATAGGGAATTCTTGGGATGAATTGTTGAAAAGAGAGTGGAGCGAGCCGTATTATCTCGAACTGCGTTCTTTTCTTGCGTCAGAATACCGTTCAAAGGTGGTTTTCCCGCCTATGAACGACATTTTTAACGCCTTCAAATTTTGCCCTTACGAGGATGTAAAAGTTGTTATTCTCGGTCAAGATCCTTATCATGGGGAAGGGCAAGCGCATGGGCTTGCTTTTTCCGTAAAAAAAGGAGTGGAAATTCCGCCTTCCCTCAAAAACATTTATAAAGAGTTGGAGAGTGACATAGGTTTTGAACCTCCTGCGCATGGTTGCTTGGAAAGTTGGGCAAAACAGGGCGTTTTTCTTTTGAACACATCCTTGACTGTTCGCAAAGGTCAGCCCCTTTCTCATCACGGGAAAGGGTGGGAAACTTTTACCGATCACGTAATATCGCTTTTGTCCCAAAGGGAAAAGCCCATGGTGTTCTTGCTTTGGGGCGGAAACGCACGCAGTAAAAAGCCCTTGATCGACCGCAGTCGACACCTTGTGTTGGAAGCGCCGCACCCAAGCCCGCTCTCTGCTTATGCCGGCTTCTTTGGTTGCAAACATTTTTCCAAAGCAAACGACTTTCTTGCAAAAATCGGAGAAAGCGTAGATTGGCACATTGATTGACAGTAAGCGCACTGAATGATACAATAAAAACGTTAACGGAGTACTTAATATGAGCATGGAAAAACCTATCGTTTGTGAAAATACCACTGTATATGATTTCAGGGCGCACTGCCGCTTTAATACCTTGATGGCAGGAAGGACGCAGTGGCTTATGTACGCAGTGGCAATGTTGCTTGGCGTGCTTTTGATCGTCACCTACGTGTTTTGGCGCGCGCCTGTGGTGCTGGTTTTCGGTGGCATTCTTGTGATACTCATCAATTTGATGAAGTTTTTCTTTCAGCCCGCATCCCTAAAAAGGACCTATCAACAGATTTTTGCCTTGCGGGGGGAAATGGTTTTTGTTTTCCGTTTTCACGAGGATTCTTTTGATGAGTTGTGCCGCAGCTCCAAAGGGGAGATGGGTGTGGAAGTTTCCTATGACCTTTTGAAAAAGATCATTGAAACCAAGGAAGACATCGTATTTGTCACCGAACAGAAAACCGCTTTTTATATGCGAAAAGACCCGGATTATGAATATGAAACCAATCAACTCTCCAAGTTGCTTTCCGGTTTGAAAAATTACCGTTATCGCGGGAGGAAACCTAAGGCGGAAGTTGAGGAAATGGATAAAACCGAGTTGCCTGATTAAAAACGTAATGATGGCCGCAAATTGCGGCCATTTTTTATTGTGTATCCCCGAGTTTGCTTGACTTTTTTTAGTGGAAAAAGTACAATAAAAGAGCAAAGTAGATAAGCCGCGTAAAGTGTCGCAAAATGGGACGTTGTTTGCGAACGAAAGGGCAACCTGCGGTGGCTTATTGCGTTCGTTGTGGAATAGCAGTATTTTTCAATGAACCTTCCTTTGTGATAGGAGGTTTTTTTTATGAAGTTTTCTACCAAGAATATCGCTTATATTGCCATTATTGCGGCAGTATCCGTGATCTTAAACACGTTAACACTTACGATGCCGGGAACGGGAATTGCTTTTTCGCTCACCTATATCCCCAACTTTTTGGCCGGCTTCTATTTCGGACCGGGCGCGGGGTTTATCGTTGGCGTGGTAGGGGACGTGTTGGGGTGCATTCTTTGGTCAAAAGGCGCGTGGCTTCCCACCCTTACTTTGTCTGCGGGATTGATGGGCGCTATTCCGGGGTTTATTCGCATGATCCCCCTCAAATATAATTGGATCATCTTTATCAGTTATATCATGACTTTTGCAGTGTGCAGCTTGGGGATCAATACCACTACCTTTTGGTTTGTGTATGCAGCTCCGAAGAACAAAGCATTCGGTCCGTGGATCAAAATTAAAGTGGCAACTGCATTTTTGAATATGATCGCCAACTTGGTTCTAAACTTCCTTTTGATGCCGGTTTTCAATCGTTTGTTGCTGCCGCGCCTAAAAGAGATGCTTGCACAAAAGCAAAGGCAGGAAAAGACGGAAAATAACGCGCAAGCATCTACGGATGATGGGGTATGCGAGAGAGGAGAAATGATCTCATAATGCAAAGGTCAACTGCTTTTATCGGAGAGAATGGGACTTGTTTTCGACAAGTCCTTTTTCTTTGTTTTCCTGATTTTTCTTCGGCTTAACACAATGGCTTTCAGCCCGGGGATGGGTTTGAAGAGAAAAATGCAGCTTAGATAGGCTGCTATTCCCGTAATGGTGGCAAAAGCTGCTTGTACGATGATGCCGCATCCGATGCACTGGCTGAATAGATGTGCGCATTTTGCCGCCAAAGCGGTGGGAAAGGCAAAGGACATAGTAATAGCTGCGGGACGAAAGATCGCGCCTGTATAGCCGCCTTTTTTCCATAAAAAGTACATTCCAAACATAAATTCCGCCACATGAAAGGCACATTCGCCCACAGCCAAAGCATAAATACCGATATATTTTGGCAGAAAGAGTACGGATGAGATCAAAAGCAGGGATGAAATAAGAAAAGAGAAGAAAACCTTTCTTTCTTCGCCAAGGGAGTTTAAAGTGGTGTTGATGAGTCCGGATAGCGCCGCAGGGATCACCATTCCCGATGAGAATGCCACAAATTTGCCGGCTCTTACATCCTTAAACAATAGTTCCCCGTAAGTTTCACCAAGAACCAAAAAGAGGGCGTAAAATAGCACTGTGATGATGAAAATAAACAAAATGGACTCATTTACGCGCGTGCGTAATTCTTTCCATTTGCCCGTGGCGGCCAGCGCAGCGGCTTCCGGTAAGATCACAACGCAAAGTGCGCCTGTAAGCGATAGAGGGGCAAATAAAAGGGAAAACGCCATTCCTACCGCTCTTCCGTATTCTGCGGCTGCCGCGCCCGGGGCCATACCGTTTTTAACGAGCATAGCAGGGAGAAACACGGCAATAAAGGAAGTGATCAATCCTGCGGCAATACGCATGCCTGTGACAGGCAAAGAGGAACGTATGAGAGGTTTGCACTCAACGGGTGTTGCTATTTTGCCGCCTTTTATAAAATACAGCAAAAGCAAAATGATCATTACGCTGTAATCGGTGATGGTAAATGCAATACTGATCGCAACGCTATCCGAAAGCGCAATAAAAGCATTGGAAAGAAAGGTCAAGCAGGCAATGATCTTTATAACCTCTTCCAGTAGCTCCGTGAGGCTGTAATCAAAGTATCTGCCTTTGCCCATAAAGTAGCCTCGTAGTAATTGATACATGGCGCTGCTGAGCAAGGCTGGCAGAATGATATAAAAGAGTTTAACGCACCTTCCATCCGAAAAGACAAAGGTGAGTTTGTGGCGCAAGAGAAATGCGCCCGCGATCAAGAAAAGGGAAACGCCCAAAGAGAGGAGCATTGCACCTGTCATTACGCCGTTCAGTTTCTTTTCTTGTTTTACGGCGGTAAGCTCGGCGGTTTTGCGTGACAGCATAAGAGGGATTCCCGATCCGGCTATCATAGAGAATAAACCGAATATCGAAAACGCCATTTGAAAAAGCCCAAGGATCTCTGCGCCCACCCTGCGAGAAAGATAGATCTTAAAGAAGAAGGACATCAATCGGGTAATGATGGAAAAGAGCATTATCAGCAGGGTGCTTTGTTTTAAAGTTCTCATCGTGCCTCGCTAAAAATATCGTTTCTATACTATATTGCATTATTGCTTGAATTATAAGCGAGGAAAGGATAGAAGACTCGGAATTGAACCGAGGGAAAAGAAAAAGCACACCGTAAAAGCGGTGTGCTTTTGCATTAAAAAGTGAATGGATCAGTCTTTGTACTCGTCACGTGCGCTGCCGGTAGAGGTTTCTTCCTCATCCTTGCCTTTCAGCGTGCTTCTGTCGTAGCCGGCTTTCTTTACCTTGGTGCGTTTGCCCGGACGGTAATACTTCTTGAAGAGCCACAGGATAATAACGGCAATCAACACGGCGGCGATCACAATGGAGGTGATATATGCCCAAATCAAGGAAGCATCGGTTCTGGAACCGGAGTTCGTAGTGGTTTCTTCCTCATCCGTGTTTTCTTCTTCATCCGCTTCCAGCACGATCACGCTGTTGGTGAGCGCAAAAGCCTTACTTTCTTCGGTCAAAACCACTTCACCGTGCTCATCCAAGACGTCGTTGCCTTGGTCGTCCTTTTCCGCAACTTTGTAATTTGCGGTGCCCGCGGTGTATTCCTCTTCGGTGATCTTGGCAAGACTCAGGTTATCAACGAACAAGTAGCCTTGCAACAGGTTGGTGCCGCTTTCGCCAAGCTCAAAGGAGAGTTTACAGGAAACGGAAGAATCCTTTTCATTCTTAAAGTAGAAGGAAAGTTTCACCCATTCGTTCTCGATCGCTTCACCATCCTCGTTGTATTGCGTGTTCACCTTGAAACTTGTGGGTTCATCGGAGATGGTCACGTAAACTCTTGCATACTTATCCTTTTCAATATGCGAGGTGCGCACGTACACGCTGAACTTGTAATAGGAATTGGATTCCAAGCTAAGATCGGAAAGGTAATAAGTTTGATAGGTAGCCTTACGGTTGTTGATCATCAACAGGTAATTACCAACCGTGGCGTTATCCAACATACCCGCGTTGGTAAAGATGTCGGAAGCGGAAAGGGCGCTGCCTTCAATGATCACGTCTTCAGTCTCATCGGTATCGTTTCCATCCTCATCCTTCTTGGTGACGGTCTCATACAAGCCAAGGTTGTCCTTGTCATCGGTCACATATTTAAACTCGTCCTTGGAGATAATGCCGGACACAATGGTGTTCTTATCGGTAGAAGAGTTGGTCTTGGAGAAAGCAGAGGGGGTTGCCGTGCCTTCCTTTGCCGAAGCGTTATCAAAGGTGATAGTCGTAAACTTGGAAGTTGCGGTATCTTCAAGCGCAATAACCGCTTCGTATTCTTCTTTTGTGAGCTCTTTATAAGTAAAGCTATCAAAGAGCAGGGTGCCGCTGAACTCGGTGGTCGCATCGCCCTTGGCGCCGTAATACAACTCAAAGTAAGCATTCACAGTGGCAAGACCGGTCTCAACCGCAAAGTTGTATTCGATCCAACCGTTGTTGGTGCCGGAAACCTTGTGCATTGCCACCTTAGCGTCGGTGGAAGTGGTGGTGAGGTAGATCTCACCTTCTGCACCGGGCATAGCTTTCGCATAGCACTTCAACAAATAATAGGAGCTTCCTTCCAAAGAAGTGGAGGGACTACGCAAAGCGTAGGTAGTGGTCATATCGTTTTCGGTGCCGCCGAGTGTAGTGTTCTTTAAGGTAACGGTCGCACCGTCACGGGTGGTGATCATCAGCAGGTTGGGTGCACCGAAGGAAACGTCTTTGATCTGTGTTTCTTCAGAAACGGTAGCATTCCAAGTGTCGTAGATCTCGGTTCTATCCAAACCGAATTGATCAAAATATTCTTGGCTGTTATTGATGTTGATGATGCCGGCGATCAACTTGTTGTAATCTTCCTGACCGGAAACCACCACGAAATCATAGTTGCCGTCTTCAAGTGCGTTAAAAGTATCTCCTTCTTTCCAACCGATCTTTCCGGTAAGGTTGTTCACGGAGAGCAGGCTGCTCCACTGGCTGGAGGTGTAGAAGGTCTTATTATAATCAGAAGGTCCGGTGATCACGATCTTGGTGATATTCTTTCCGCCCAGATCCACGGACTGGGTTGCGGTAGCATCTTTTGCCAAGGTGAATGCCACACTCGTTCCCTCGGTTTGCAAAGTGCCGTACTTGCTGTTCACGTTATTGGTCCAGTTGGATACCGCACCGGTCAGGTGGGTATTGCCGTCCTTATCCGAAAGGGCAACCAAACCGGTTTCTTGATCGATTTCGGTGCTGTCCGGAGTGAATGTGTTAAAGTTGCCGTTCGTCACTTTGGTGGAGTTGCTGGCATAGTTTTGTTGCTTGGTGTTCTTGCCTGCGTTCTTGGAGTATTCCGAATAGGGGATCTGTTCCATGCTGATATTTGCAATCAAGAACGCGCCTTTTTGATAAGAAGAGGGATCGTAAGCGGATCCGGAGCCGTTTGAAACTTTCAAATAAACCTTGTTGGTGTTTTCTTCAAGCACGGGCAGGGCGCCTCTGAAATAGAAGATGTACTCGGAATAACCGTTAGCGTATTCGTTGGTGTCGCTTGCAGTATTCACGGAGAAGGATTGTACGGAAGAGCCGGACTCGCTGAGAATCTCCAAAGTGACGTTCTTGCCATCGTCAAGACCAACCGTCTTCATCCATACGGTAAGTTTGTAGCAAAGCGATTGTTTGATCTCCAAATATTCAACGGTCTTTACCGAATAAGCGGCAGGGATCACGTTGTTTACGAGCAGAACGTTAGAGAAGCCGTAAGGATATTTCGGATTCTCGGAAAGACCGTACTGGGTCTTCATATCGTCCGTCCATTCTTGATCAAGGATCTCCTTGTTGAGAACTGCGATCTTAACATCTCTGCCGATCTCGGCTCTGCTACCGCCCACAGTATCAAATTCATAACCCACGGGAAGGCCTGCGTCCAAATCAGAGAAATCTCCATTCTCAAACAGGTTGGGGTCCTCGGAAGGATCATCCTTCTCAGAGAGAAGGTTAATGAGATCAAAGTAGTAAATATCGCCCGTCAAGATGGAATCCGCGGCAACGGTACTCTTGCTGACGGAAGCGTCAAAGGTCTTTACCGGCGTAATGGTGAGTTTGTCAAAGAAGGCTTTTCCTTGTACCAAGGTGCTGTTATCTTTGTCATCACCAAGCCAAATTTGAATATTGAAGAAACGATTGCTGAATTGGTTTCCGATCACGTAAATGGTGTAATAGCGCCATTCGTTTCCGTTGTTGATCACTTTGGAAGAGAAAGTCTTGGTTGCATAACCGTTGGAGCCGGCATCAAGTACGATGCGCGCGCCGAGGTTTGCGTAATCCGCAACGCTGATGTGATCGTAAGAATCCACATTGACTTTTGCATAGAAGCCGATCTTATAAAGGGTGCACAGGTCAAAACGCACTTGCGATTTGGAAGCATAGTACACAGCGGCAGGAGCAAAAGTTGCAGTGCTACTTTGGTTGGATTCGATCATGAGCACGTGATCGTCCTCGCTATCCACAACGGGAAGACCGGGGTTCTCGCCATAGGTTTCCTCATCCCAATCCACGGCAGTGGTGGAAACAACGCCGTGCTTTAAGGTCGTGGAATTGGTTTTGGAAGTAGTCCAAGTCCAAGAGTCGGGGGTGTGAACACCGCTCTTATCGGAAGAATTGTAAGTATAATAGTTGAACTCACCTTCGGGATTGAGCAGGGACATCACGCGAACGGTTTCCTCTGCGGGCGCCGCTTTTGCCGTGTTGTAATCAGCCGCGGTGATCTTCTCGGCAACAACGTCGTCAAAGAATGCATAACCGGATACCTTTTGATCGGCATATCCGAGCGCAAGAAGCACGGTCACGGAGTTGCTGTCCGCCGAGGAGGCTTCCACGTAGAAGGTATATGTGGTAAATTCATCGGTGTTGTTGATGTCGGTGATTTGGGCAAAGCCGTTATCCGCATACAGGCGGATGGTAGCGCCACCGCCGTTGGTATTAACGACCTTGACCTTAACGGTAAGTTTGTAATAACCGTAAGCTGCCGTTTCAAAGGTGGCGTAATAGCCGTTTGCGTTGAGCTCCTTGTTGTAGATCATAAGGACTTTTTCATCCTTTGCTTCTCCAAAAGGATTAGCTGCATTGCCCCAAGCGGAACTCTTTTTCGCATAGTCCGCGCCGGTGCTCACGATACCCGAAACGGTATTTTCGGAATTGTACGTGCTCGGCGTGTACTGGCTCCAAGAGGAAACGGAGTAGGGCTGCGTATCTCCGGACGTGGAAGAAAAGTCGCCGTTCGATACGAGCGAAGTGAAGGCTTCTTTTTCTTCTTCCGTCGCATTATCGGATTTGTTATCCGAACTGCTGCAGGCAAAAGCCGTTAGCGTAAGCGCGAAGACGAGCATAAGCGTGAAAAGTGTGATGAGATAGGTCTTCAAAGTAGATTTTTTCATTTAATCATCTCCGATTAAAATTTTGTTCTTAAATATTTTAATATATAAGTAAAAAATAATCAATTGTTTTTTTATTAAGAATCAAAAATAAAATATGCCAATCTGCCGTGCCGTTTGACACTCTTGACACTTGTTTCCTGCTTGATTTGCCTTAATAGTCCCTAGTTCTCCCTAGATGGCAACATAAACAAGGAATGATAGGGGAATAAATCGGGAATAGTTATACTATGTCCGAAAAAACGAAAAAGAAAGCAAAAAGCGCAGCTGCTGCTATCCTTGCCCTCTTTGCAGGAGTGGCAAACTGTCTTTTTGGAGGTGGCGGGGGGATGCTCATCGTTCCGGCGCTTGGCGGTTGTATGGAGTTGCCTGAGAAAAAGGCGCATGCTTCTGCCGTTGCCGTCATGTTTCCTCTTTCACTTTGTTCCGTCATATTATACGTTTTTCGAGGAACGTGGGATATCGTGTTGTCGGTGCGCGTGGGGATAGGGGCTACGATGGGCGCTGTGTTCGGCGCGTTTCTCTTAAAGCGAATGCCTAAAAAGATCCTTTCGGTTCTCTTTTACGGGATCATGATCTATGCGGGGATCAAATACTTGCAATGAAAACCTTATATTTGATTTTAGCGGGGGCAATCGGCGGCTTGATCGGGTCTATGGGGCTCGGAGGCGGTACGCTGCTAATGCCCATATTGACTTTTTGTTTGAAGGTTTCGCCCAAGACGGCCTCTTGGATCAACTTGGTTTGTTTTTTACCCACGGCAGCAGTGGCTCTCGTAATACACGCTAATAATAAAATGTTGGAGAAAGGGGCGGTTATCTATCTTTTGGCGTTTTCCTTTCTCGGGCTCGCTTTGGCGCTTCCGCTGTTGGGGCGCTTGCCGGAAGTCGTGCTGAAAAAGAGCTTCGGATGGTTTTTGGTTTTGCTCGGATCCATATCGCTTATTGCTCTTTTTATCGGATATTTCAAAGAAAACAAGCAAAAGTAAAATTATATTCTACAAATAGATTATTACACAAATTCAAACGACGATTTTTTGTTTGAAAAAGAGAGATTTTTCGTAATATTTATGGAAAACAATAAATATTTTTATATTTAAGTCTTTACACTACGCGTGCGGGTGTGATAAAATTAGGCTGGAATTTAAATGGAGAAAATTGCTTTGAAGTTAACCTTTAAGCGTGGGGTACACCCCGCGGGCAACAAGAATATTGCAAAAGATATCCCGCTCAGCGAGTTTCCTACGCCGAGTGTGGTTTCTATTCCCTTGTCCCAACATATCGGCGCTCCGGCTGCTCCCGCGGTACAGGTGGGGGATCACGTTTCTGTCGGCACTTTGATTGGACGCTCCTCGGGTTTTGTTTCTGCAAACGTTTATTCTTCTGTCAGCGGCACAGTAAAGGAATTTATCACCAAGCGCACGGCGATCGGTACCAAAGCGAATCACGTGGTTATTGAGAACGATGGGCTTTACCAAGAATCTTTCCTTACCCCTCTTACCGATCTTACGGCAGAATCCGTAAAGGCTCGTGTGGCGGAAGCGGGTATCGTTGGTATGGGCGGAGCCACTTTTCCCACTCACGTTAAACTTTCCCCTCGCACTCCTGTGGACGTTTTGATCATTAACGCCGCCGAGTGTGAACCCTATATTACTTGCGATTATCGCCTTTGTTTGGAAAAGACAAAAGAGATCTTTGAAGGCATTAAGGCAATGATGGTAGCTCTTGGCGTAAAAGAGGCGTATATCGGCGTGGAAGATAATAAGCCGGAAGCCATTCGTGCGCTTTCCGTTTTTGCCACGCAGGATATTCGCGTCGTGCCCCTCATTACAAAATATCCGCAAGGGGCGGAAAAGCAGTTGATCTATTCCATCACGCAAAGAGTGGTACCGGAAGGTGCGCTCCCTGCGGACGTTGGTGCCGTTGTTGATAACGTGCATACCGCTTATGCCATTTACGAAGCGGTGTTTCTCGGAAAGCCTTCCTTTATGCGTGCTATGACCGTGTCCGGGAAGGGGTGCGCCAAGCCCGGTAATTTTTGGGTCAGAAACGGCGTCACCTATCAGGACGTGGCTTCTTATTGTGAATTATTGCCTGAAACCGAAAAGGTGATCAGCGGCGGTCCGATGATGGGATTTGCCCAATCGGATCTTTTGCCTTCCACGGGTAAAGGTACTTCTTCCCTTCTTTTCTTAACGAAAGAGGAGGTTGCGGAAGGGGATAAACCCATTTCCGCATGTATCAACTGTGCTTCATGCGCTTCACATTGTCCCATGCGTTTGATGCCCATGTTTATTGAAAGAGCCGTAGATGCGGAAGACGCTGCCGCGGCAAAAAAACTTCATGCCATGAGTTGCTTGGAATGCGGATGTTGCGCTTACGTGTGTCCTGCGCGCAGACCTTTGGTCACGAGTATGCGCCGTGCAAAAAAAATGATCAAGGAAAAGGGGGTGTGATATGAACAAGTTCGTAGTATCCTCTTCTCCTCATATCGCAAATAGGCGCACCGTTTCCGGCATTATGCAGGAAGTGCTTATCGCCTTACTTCCCGCCGTGATCGCTTCGGTGTATTTCTTTGGTTTTTATGCGCTTTTCCTTGAATTGCTTTGCGTGGGAAGCGCCATTGGGGCGGAAGCGCTTTATAACAAAGTCATGAAGCGGGAGCAAACAATCAAAGATTGTTCTGCCGCAGTCACAGGGCTTTTGCTTGCTCTTAATTTGCCTGCTACGGTTCCCTTTTACGTGCCCATTATCGGAAGCGCTTTTGCTATTGTTTTCGTAAAAATGCTGTTTGGTGGCATCGGTAAAAACTTTGCCAATCCCGCGATTACCGGCAGGGTGTTCCTGCTGCTCGCGTGGGGTGCGCTTATGACCAAACCGTGGGGTAGCCCCATCCATTGGTCGGATGGCGGGGCGTTTTACTATTTCCGCTGTATTTTGAAAGGGAATTCCGCAATTCAGGACGTGGCCGCTGTTACCACGGCAACTCCGCTATCTTCTCTAACGCAAGGCGGCTATGCAGGAAAGGATCTTTTGAAAATGTTCCTTGGCGCAACGGGCGGTTCGCTGGGTGAAACCAGTGCGCTTGCGCTTTTGATCGGCGGTGTGTATTTGATCGTGCGACGTATTATCGATTGGCGGGTGCCCGTTACTTTTGTTGGAACGGTTGCGCTCTTTGCGTTGATCTACGGCGGTGCAAACGGGGATGCGCTCGGCTATATTTTACCTTCGGTACTGGGTGGCGGTTTGTTGCTGGGTGCTTTCTTTATGGCAACCGATTATTCCACTTCGCCCAACACCAAAACAGGGCTTGTGGTGTTTGCTTTTGGGTGCGGACTCATCACCTCGTTGATCCGTTTCTACGGCAGCTATCCGGAGGGCGTATCCTTTGCAATCCTGTTAATGAATATCCTTACGCCGTATATCGACAAGGCGTTCAAAATGCATCCCTTCGGGTACGTTAAGCAAAAGGCGGGAGGGCAAAAGAAATGAGAAAGTCCCTCGGATTTGAAATCTTTATGACCGCTCTTGTGCTTGTGGTGATAGCGGGTGTAGCCGGCGCATTGCTCGGACTCGTGAATCATTTTACCTATATTTCGGAGGAAGAATTGTTTGCGGGGAAAGCCACCGCCGTTTACAGCGGGGAGCTTAAAAAGTACGAGTTATCCGGCTTGAATGACGAGGTCGAGTATTCCTCGGGGAATATCCTTTCGGTTTACGTGCCAACCGATCCTGCGCAAGACACTTACGTTTTGGTGGCGGAAGGAGAAGGTGCTTTTAAAGGCACTTTGCGTTTGCTTGTGAATATCACGGACGGTGCGATCGTGAAGATTGCCAAGTATGAAGCAAATGAAACGCCCGGTTTGGGAAGCAAGGCGCTGGACGAAAGTTATTTCAAAAAGTTTTACGGCACAACGATCACCAAACAGTTTGAAGGCTATGCTTTTGAGGCGCAGTCCGCAAATGTGAGTGAGATCGCCGCCGTAACGGGTGCTACTAAAAGTAGCACGGCTGTTAAAAATGCGGTCAATGCCGCGATCAAATGGTATCAAGTAAGAGTGTTGGGAGGGGCGTCGGTATGAAAAGCAAAAGACTGAATACGTTGACGAACGGCGTCGTTAAAAGCAACCCGACTTTCCGCTTGGTGCTTGGCACTTGTCCCACCCTTGCCGTCACCACGCAAGCGTTGAACGGCTTGGCAATGGGTGCAGCTGTCACCTTTGTGTTGCTTTGCTCAAACGTGATGATCTCGCTTCTTAAAAAGCTCATTCCCGATCGCGTGCGTATTCCCGCATACGTGGTTATCATTGCCACCTTTGTGACGGTGGTGCAAATGGTCATGCGCAAGTGGATGTCACCCCTTTACGAGGCGCTGGGCGTGTTTCTGCCGCTTATTGTGGTGAACTGTATCATTCTTGCCAGGGCGGAAGCCTTTGCATCTTGCAATCCTGTTTTGGACAGTGCGTTGGACGGCTTGGGTATGGGCTTTGGCTTTACTCTCAGTTTGACCTTTATCGGAATGGTTAGAGAGTTCCTCGGCTCCGGTTCCTTCTTTGGCATTCCCGTTGGATCTCTTGGGAACGTATCCATGTCAATCTTTATCATGCCGGCGGGCGGTTTCTTGGTGTATGGCACCTTGATGGCGCTTGTGAATTATCTCACAAGGCTTGCCGAGGAGAGAAAAATAAGGATGGGATCGCACCATGAAAAGGGCGAAAAGGAGGCGAAGCAATGAACCTTTATTTCGTGATCATCATAGGGTCGATCTTCGTTAATAACTTTGTGCTGAGTCAATTCCTTGGAATATGTCCCTTCCTTGGCGTTTCCAAAAAGACGAATACCGCGCTTGGCATGGGCTTTGCCGTTATATTCGTTATGTCCATTGCTTCTGTCTTTACCTGGCTCGTGAATACGTACGTGCTTGTAAAATTGGGGCTGGAATATATGCAGACCATTGCCTTTATCTTGATCATTGCCGCTCTTGTGCAATCGGTGGAGATCGTGATCAAAAAATTCAGCCCGTCCTTGTACAGCGCGCTGGGCGTGTATCTGCCTCTAATCACCACCAACTGTGCCGTGCTCGGCGTGGCTCTTCTCAATATTGAGAAGTCATATGATCTAATTCAATCTTTCCTAAACGGCGTGTTTGCCGGCGTGGGCTTCACGCTTGCCATTGTGTTGCTTGCCGGTATTCGGGAAAGGATCGTGCCCAAGAACGTGCCGGAATCTTTCAGAGGGTTCCCCATCACGTTGATCGCGGCTGCCATCCTCAGTATGGCATTTAGCGCATTCTCCGGAATGTTCGGCATCGCGTAAGGAGGGAGGGAAAATGTTGCTTGCGACTAAATTGTATGTAGCGATCCTGGTGCCTGCCGCGGTGCTCATTGCGGTGGCGGCTGTATTTGCGGTCCTGCTTGCTTTCCTCGGGAAAAAACTCGAAGTAAAGCGTGACGAAAAAGTGGTGCAAATCGAAGGTTTACTTTCAGGTGCCAACTGTGGTGGATGCGGCTATGCGGGGTGTAGTGCCTTTGCCGAGGCCTTAGCAAACGGCAAAGCGGATCTTTCCAACTGCAATGCCACGAGTAAGGCAAATAAGGATAAGATCGCTGAGATCTTAGGCACCGTGAACGAAGGGGAAGAAATGTCCTTTGTGGTGTGCTGTAACGGCGGAAGTTCTTGCGAGGATAAATACGATTATCACGGATACGGTGATTGCGCCTCCATGGAGCTTTTGGCGGGCGGGCGCAAGGCATGCCCCGTGGGCTGTATGGGCGCGGGCACCTGCGTGAAACATTGCGAGCACCACGCTTGCACGGTTTCGGATAAAGGATACGCTTCTGTTTCGGATGATCGTTGTACCCTTTGCGGCAAGTGTGCCAAGTCCTGTCCTAAGGGCCTTATTAAGAAAATACCCACCAGGGCAAAGGTGTACGTGGCTTGTTCCAATCACGCTAAAGGAAAGGAAGTTCGTTCCTACTGCAAGGCGGGGTGTATCGGTTGCGGTATGTGTGTTAGAAACTGTCCCGTAGGAGCTATCACCTTAGATGATAACCTTGCGGTCATAGATTACAATAAGTGTATTGGATGCGGCGTTTGTCAAACAAAGTGTCCGTCCAAATGTATTAAAACGAGAGAATAATTACAAACGGGAGGAATGTGCCGAATATGGAAAAGATTGCGATTATTGATTTGGGCTCGAATTCAGCGCGTCTCGTGCTGGTGGAGATCTTGGAAGGAGGGTATTTCTTCGTATTTGACGAGCTGAAAGAAAACGTCAGGCTCGGGCAGGATATGGAGATTGACGGGTTCTTGCGCCCGGCTCGCATAGAGCAAACCAAAAAGACTTTGCAGATGTTCAGACGCTTCTGTGATTCCAACGGTGTGGATAAAATATTCGCTTTTGCCACAGCGGCCGTACGTCGCGCCAAGAACCAAAAAAGCTTTTTGGAAGAAGTGGCGGTCACCTGCGGTATCAAACTGCGCGTGCTCAGCGCGGCGGAAGAAGGGCAGTATATCTATACTGGCGTGATCAACTCCATGGACGTGCCTAAGGGCCTTATCGTGGATATGGGTGGCGGTAGTACCAAGTTGATCTATTACAACAGAAAGACTATTCTTGAACAGGCGACCCTTCCTTTCGGCGCGGTCACTCTTACCGATATGTTCAAGGACCAAGACCTTTTGCCCGAAGAGCGCGCGGAGAAGATCGAACAGACGGTCACCGACGAGCTTAACAAGATCGAATGGCTGAAAGAAATGGATCCCGACACCCAATTTATCGGCGTTGGCGGTTCTTTCAGGAACCTTGGCAAGATCAGTCGTAGGATCAAAAAGTATCCTCTCAACGTGGCGCACGGATACACCTTGGAAACAAGCGAATTCAATGCGATCTACGATACGATCAAGACCCTCCCCCTTGATCGTACCATGAAGATCAAGGGCCTTTCCAGCACCCGTGCGGATATTTTCCCGAGTGCGCTCGCTTGTATCAGCAGGATCGTGAATACTTATGGCTTCCAAAACATTATGATAAGTGGTAGCGGCATGAGAGAAGGCGCCATGTTTAAGTACGCGGTGCCCACCGTTTCCGAAAAGCCCATCTCGGACGTGCTCGGATACAGCTTGAATACCCTCGTAAGATACTTTGGTTTGAACGAGGACCACGTGCGCCATATCATGGACCTTTCCATGCAGGTGTTTAAGCAGCTGAAAGTTTTACATAAACTGCCGCGTGTGTACGTGAAAGTGCTTCGCGCCGCGGCAATGCTTCACGATGCAGGTACCAAGATCAAGTTCTACGATCACCATAAGCACTCCGCTTATATCATCTTAAACAGCAAGATCTGCGGTCTTACCCATAAGGAGATCGTAATGGCGGCTTTCGTTGCTTCCGCGCATAAGGACGGCGTGCCCGTCACCGAGGATATGCAAAAGTATCTCAGCATGCTTTCCGAGGAGGAGATCGATGCCGTTAAAAAACTTGGTATCGTGTTAAAGATAGCGGAAAGCTTTGATCGCAGCATGAGCGGCATTATCACCGGTATCACTTGCGATATCTTAGGTGACAGCGTGATCATGAAGACCATTACCGAAAACCATGCGGATTGTTCCTTGGAGATCCGTGATGCGCTCAATTGCAAAGATCAATTCAAAGCTTCTTACGGTAAGAATTTGGAGATTTTGTAATCACCTTTTCCTTTTGTAAATATAAGCGAGAGGTTCATTCATCCGCGTTTGGAAAAAGAAAAAAGTCCGTCGAAACCGACGGACTTTTTTGATAAAACCAATTGATTTACAGCACTCTCACTCTGAGGGCATTTGCGCTAAGCGCATCGATGGCGCTTTGGGCAGGAGCCTTGTCAAGGTCCGCTATCACGTAGGTGACGTCACCGCGTTTCGCGGAAGCAACGGTCGCAATGCCGAGGGCTGCTTTTACTTGACTTTCCGCATCCGCCGCTTTGGTAAGCACCGTCACGCGCACCGCGCCTTTGTTTTGCACCGAAAGAGCGGGGCAGTTCACGCTGTTTTTGATATTGCCGTTTTCAATAAAGTCTTTGAGCTCGGCAGAAGCCATGACCGCGCAGTTATCTTCCGCTTCGGGAGTGGATGCGCCAAGGTGGGGAATGGTGATGATCTTATCCGACACGCCTATCACGGCGGGCATCGGGAAATCCGTCACGTACTTTTTCACTTTGCCGCTTTCCAGCGCCGCAAGAATGGCATCGTTATCCACAAGTTCGCCGCGCGCACAGTTCACGATACGAACGCCGTCCTTCATTTTGGCAATGGAAGAGGCGTTGACCATGCCGCGAGTTGCATCGTTAAAAGGAACGTGCAAGGTAATAAAGTCACTTGCTTTAAAGATCTCGTCCAAATCAGTGGTGAAAGTTAATTCTTCACTGATGCTCTTTGCTTTTTCTTGGGTAAAGAAGGGATCGTATCCAACCACTTTCATGCCAAGCGCAAGGGCTGCCTTGGTGACCAACGCGCCGATCGCACCCAAACCGACCACACCGAGGGTCTTTCCGAAGATCTCGGGACCGATGAAAGCCTTTTTGCCGCTTTCCACTTGTTTGGCGGCGTCTTCCTTGCCTTTCAGGCTGCCGGCAAATGCCACACCGCCCATCACGTCACGGCAGGAAAGGAGCAGTGCGCAGATCACAAGCTCTTTTACTGCGTTTGCGTTGGCGCCGGGAGTATTGAAAACCACCACGCCTGCGTCCGTCATCTTGGGCAGGGGAATGTTGTTAACGCCCGCACCCGCACGCGCCACAGCCACAAGAGAGGGGTTGATCTCGTATTCGTGCATAGCCGCACTTCTCACAAGAATGCCCACGGGATCTGCCGCGCTGTCCGACACGGTGTAATTCGCTTTATCCAGGTTGGTATAGATCAGGTCGCTGATCGGGTTTAATTTTTTGATCTCGTACATAATTTGCTCCTTATTTGTTCTCCAATTCGAACTTTTGCATGAAGGAGATAAGTTTCTTTACGCCTTCCACGGGCATTGCGTTATAAATGGAGGCACGCATACCGCCAACCAGTCTGTGTCCCTTGATGGATACCAAACCTTCCGCTGCCGCTTCCTTAACGAACTTGGCGTCAAGCTCTTCCGAACCGGTTACGAAGGGCACGTTCATGATGGAACGATCTTCCTTGTTAACGTAGTTCTTAAAGAGTTTGCTGTTATCGATAAAGTCATAAAGCATTGCCGCTTTTTCTTCGTTGATCTTGTTGATTGCGGAGATGCCGCCCATAGCCTTAATGTGGCGGAGAGTGAGCATGGCAATGTAAATGCTGAATGCGGGCGGGGTGTTATAAAGGCTGTTCTTATCCGCCTGCGTCTTATAGGCAAGCATCGTGGGGCAGATGGGAAGTTCCTTGCCGATAAGGTCCTTACGAACGATGACCACGGTAAGACCCGCCGCGCTGATGTTCTTTTGAGCACCGGCATAGAGAAGGCCAAACTTGCTCACGTCAATGTCACGGCTCAAGATCTCACTGCTTACGTCTGCAACGAGGGGGCAGGGAGTCTCGGGGAATTCCTTCCATCTGGTACCGAAAATGGTGTTGTTGCTGGTAATATGCACATAGCTTGCGTCCTTGCGGAAGGAATCGATGGTCACCTTGGGAATGTAGGTATAGGTCTTATCCTCGGAAGAAGCGGCAAGAGCGATATCGCCGTATTTCTTGGCTTGCTTGTAAGCGAGGTTTGCAAAGTTACCCGTCACCACGTAATCCGCTTTTCCGGTGGCGGAGATCAGGTTCAGGGGGATGGCGTCAAACTGCTGGCTTGCACCGCCTTGCAGTAAAAGCACTTGATAATCATCGGGCACCTTCATCAATTCGGTAAAGAGAGCAAGGCACTCGTTGTGGATGCCGTCATAGACCTTGGAGCGGTGACTCATCTCGGTCACGCTCATGCCGCTGTTTTCATAGTCGAGGAAAGAAGCCTGGGCTTGCTTTAACACGTCCTCAAAAAGCATGGAAGGTCCTGCGGAAAAATTGTAAACTCTCATATCGTTCTCCTTTGAGAATATATTTTATTCGCATATATTTTATATCTTCCATTTTTGGAACGCAAGTAAATAACGTCACATTTTCCTTAAGAAATGAATAAATTACCAAACAAAATTGTTATAACTCAAAAAAGACTCTCAAAAAGCGGTTTTTAGGGAAAAACAAGAAAAAGCGCAAGACGTTTTTTCCTCTTGCGCTCCCTAAATCAATTTGCTCGGTTCCCTATCTTTTTGCCAAACAAAGCGATTGTTCCGCCACGTGATAATTGGTGCTGTAATAAGAGAGTAGGGTGCCGATATCCGACCAATATCCTTGCATGATCTTGGCATAGATCTGCCCCGGTATGGTGGGGAAAATATCGCGGGCAAAATCCTGAAATCCCATAGGGATCTTTTTCAAGATCTCTTTTTTGAACACATAGATCCCCGTGGATACAATATCGCTTATGGGCACTTGCGGTTTTTCAATAAAGGAACGCACTTTCCCCGCACTGTTTAACAGCATAACGCCAAATGCGGAAGGGTTTTTTACGCGCGTTGCGGCAATGGTGACGAGCCTGCCGTGACGCTTGTGAAATTCCATCAGTTCGGTCAGGTTAAAATCGGTATAAGCGTCCCCCGAGATTACCATAAAATCTTCTTTGAAACCCGCCGCCGCGCCACGCACGCCGCCCGCCGTTCCCAGCGGTTCTCTTTCCACCACGTAATGCAAGGTCACTCCAAGTTCTCGCCCATCTCCGAACGCCTCGATAATTTGGTTTGCCTTATAGCCCAAAGTGACGGAAATATCCGTAATTCCATGCTTTTTCAATAGCTCAATGATATACCGCAAAATAGGTTTATCGATAATGGGCATCAAGGGTTTTGGGGAATTGTCTGTAAGCGGGGCAAGGCGAGTGCCTTTTCCTCCTGCCATGATCACTGCTTTCATACGCGCTCTCCTTTTGTTTTTAGTATGATGGTCGCTTGCGAAAATATACCTTTTTCAAAGAGAATTCCTTCTTGTTTTTCAGAGTTTTTATCGCTGCTTTTTCTCTTTTTTTACTTGATTTGACCTTTTGGCATATCCCAAAAACTTGACGAGGATAAATATAGGCTTGTATAATAATCAAAAAAGATTACGTGAAAGCGTTTGTGATATTTTTAGGAGTAATATGGCTAAGAAATTGAAGATAGGATTTTTAGGCGGCGTGGGCGAGATCGGAAAGAATATGACCGTGATCGAGTACGGCGACAGTATTATCGTGATAGACGTGGGTCTTACCTTCCCCTCTGAGGAAATGCTTGGGGTGGACGTTGTGATCCCCGATTTTTCCTATTTGGTGGAAAATAAAGAAAAGGTAAAAGCCGTGATTTGTACGCACGGGCACGAGGACCATATCGGCGCGGTGCCGTACCTCTTCCAGGTCATGGATCAACCCACCATTTTCGGCAGCACTTTAACGCTGGGGCTGATCCGCGCAAAGTTGGAAGAATTCGGCTTGAAAGCCAAGATGAAAACGGTGACTTCGGGCAGTGAGATCTCCATTGACTGCTTTAAGGTAAAGTTCTTTAAGGTTTGTCACTCTATTGCCGGTGCGCTTGCCGTGGCGATCGATACCCCCCAAGGGGTGATCTTTCATACGGGTGATTTCAAAATAGATCATACCCCCATCGATAATGAAAAAATGGACTTTGCCGCTCTTGCGGATCTGGGAAGAAAAGGAGTAAAACTTATGCTTTCCGATTCCACCAATGCGGAGCGTCCCGGTCATACCATCAGCGAGCGAAAAGTAGGGGAAAGTATCTCCCGCATTTTTGCGGCGCACACGGGCAGAAGGATCATCGTGGCAACCTTTGCATCCAACCTGCATCGTATTCAACAGATTTTGGATATTGCGGCGGCAAATAACCGCAGAGTGGTGCTCAGTGGCAGGAGCGTTGTAAAGGTGGTGGAGCTTGGAAAAACCCTTAAACTGCTCCGCTATGACGATAGTTTGATCGTGAACGAAAACGCAATGAAAAAGATCCCGCCCGAAAAACTGTGTATCATTTGCACGGGTTCGCAGGGGGAACGCGTGAGTGCATTGACGCGTATGGCGGCGGGAGAGCATCCTTCCATCACGGTGGGAATTAAGGATACCGTGATCATATCCGCAAGTGCCATTCCCGGGAACGAAAAGAGCATTTATAACGTAATAAACAGCCTTTATCGCTTGGGAGCGGAAGTTATTTATTCTGCCATAGAGGACGTGCATACCTCGGGTCACGCGCATCAGGAAGAATTGAAAATGATGCTCTCGCTCATCAATCCCAAGTTCTTTATTCCCGTGCACGGGGAGTTCCGCCATTTGAAGATACACGCCGGTATTGCGCAATCTATGGGCATTCCCAAAGAGAATATTTTGCTTCCCGAGCTCGGTTGGAGCATTGAAGTGGCAAAAGACGGATTGAAAAAGCTGGATAATATCAAGGCGGGCAACGCATACGTGGACGGCGATGCGGTGGGTGATTTGGAACCCGTTATCAAAGATAGACGCCAACTTTCCGCCGACGGCTTTATCATCGTACTTTTGAGCCTAAGCGTGGAGAACGGAAAGCCTTCCGCTCCCGAGATCATCACGCGCGGTATGGCGGCTTTATCCGAAGAAGATCTTGCGGAAATGAAAAAGCAAGTGCTCGGTGCAGTCAAAAATATCAAATATATCAACAGCGACAACCGTGACGCCATTAAATCGGCAATTCGCCGCACGGTCAGACGCATGCTTTATTCCATCAGCCAATCCACACCCATGATCGTGCCTATCGTGGTGGAAAAATAAAAAAAATGAAATTAGAACTGCTTTCTCCTGCCGGAAATCTTGAAAAAATGAAGGTCGCATGTCACTTCGGTGCCGATGCGGTCTATTTTGCCGGTAAAGAGTTCGGTTTGCGCGCTTATGCGGATAATTTTACCGAGCAGGAGATGGCACAAGCCTTTGCGTATCTTCACTCGATAGGGAAAAAGGGCTACGTGACCTTGAACGTGTTTCCTTACGATGAAGATTTTTCCAAAATCAAAGAGTATCTTCCCTTTGTAAAAGAAATCAACGCGGACGGTGTGATCGTATCCGATCCCGGGGTGATCTCCTTAGCAAGGAGCATCGTTCCCGATTTGGAATTGCACCTTTCCACGCAAGCAAACACCTTGAACTCGTATAGTGCTCGTTTTTGGGCGGATATGGGGGTAAAGCGCATCGTGCTGGCAAGGGAATTATCGCTGGATCGTATCAAAGCGATACGTGACGCATTGGATCCTTCGGTGGAGATAGAATGTTTTGCGCACGGTGCCATGTGCATCAGTTATAGCGGCAGATGCTTACTCAGCAACTACCTTTCGGGTAGGGATAACTACAAAGGGGAGTGCGTGCAAGCTTGCCGCTGGAATTACGTGATCCATGAGAAAAATCGTAATTCGCGTGAGTTCCCGATAGAAGAGGATGAGCGCGGCGCTTATATCATGAACAGCCACGACTTAAAGACCATTACCTTCTTGGACCGTTTGATAGACGCCGGCGTCACTTCCTTTAAGATAGAAGGGCGCATGAAAACGGCGTATTACGTGGCGTCCGTCACCGACGCGTACAGAAGGGCGCTTGACGAGGCGGCGGCACATCCCCGTGATTATCATTGCAAAAAGGAATGGGAAGAGGAGCTTTCGCTTTGCTCCAACCGCGGTTTTACAACGGGTTTTATGCTTGGCGGAAAAGGTGGCTCGGATACCATCGGTTACGAGGATTCCAAGTCGGACGGCGGCGCCGAATTTATTGGTAAAGTTTTGGGCTATGATTTTAACAAAAAGTGTGTTATAATAGAGCAAAGGAACCGTTTTTCGGTAGGAGATAAGCTGGAATTGCTTGCTCCCGCAAGGGAAGTGGCGGAGATTCCGGTTAAGGAGATATTTACCTTGCAAGGCGAAAGCATCCAAGACGCATTGCGTGTGCAGGAAAAACTCTTGATCCCAACCGAGATCGTTGCGGAAGAGGGAGATATACTCAGAAGGAGAAAGACGTGAGTATTCGTTGGAAGAAACATCTCGTCATTTTGTACGATAAACATAAGAACTCGCTGATTTGCGACGCTCTTGAAAAAGCCATCGGCTCGGCTTTCCCCGAGTGCGATATCGTCACGGTGGATGACGTGGGTTATCTTGGCGCCGCCAACCGTTTTTGGCGGGTAAAATCCTCGCGTTTTTACGCAAAAAACGCTCCGTTCTTTGTGAAATGGATGAGTAAGATCAAAGAGAAAAAGGATGATGTTCGTATCAAAGAAGAACGAGGCATGATCTCATCGGGAGAGCAGGATAAGATCACTCTGTCCGATAAAAGGAACGTGGCGGTCACTCGCATCGTAAATATTATCAATCGTTTTCATCCGGTTGTGATTGTCACCACCAATCGCTATGCTTTGAAACTCACCTTGCTTGCAAGAAAACTGACGGGCAGCGACGTGAAAGTGGTTGCGCTCGTTTCGGATTTTGCGCTATCGCGCGGCTTTGTTCGTTCGGGCGTGGATCTTTATTTGGTGGAGAACGAGATGCTGAAAGACGGGCTGATGCACTTTGGGGTGGATCGTGATAAGATCATCTTATCCGGTATGCCGTTCTCGGAGGATCAAAGACCCAAGCATACCCGTTTTGAGGCAAGAAAACTGTTAGGACTTTCAGGGGATCTTCCCTTGATCGTTGTGAACGGCGGGGATTATTGCACCGCCACCATTAAGGATAAAGTGGTGCGGCTTTTGAGTGAAAGGGGCAAATATTCTCTCTTGATCTTAACCTACGGTAATCACTCCATTCGCAGATATTATAAAAAACTTGCGGACGATTACGACGTGGAAGTGCTTTTTAAGTCGGAATTGGAATATTCTTTGATCTTTGCGGCGGCGGACGTGATCGTGACGTTGCCCGATACGCATTTTATTTTTTCCGCATTCGTTAATAAGATCCCGGTGGTGCTCTTGGACGGTATCACGGTGTTGGAACACGATATCTATCGCTACCTTGTGAGCGGCGCTTTGGTCACTCCCGCAAAAACGCCTGAGGAAACTTACGCCGCCGTGGAAGAACTGCTCATCGATACCGATCGCCGTACTGAGATGATCGAACGTGAGCAGGGGTATTATTTGAAAGAAAAAACCTTTGCTTCCGAGCGTTTGATGTACGATATTTTAATGCTGGACGCTCCCTCCGAAAACGATTAGTTTTCTTCTTTTTCTTTATCTTCTTTTGTTTCCTCTTCTTTCATTTCGCCCGCTTCGAAATAACTGTTTGCGCGGGGGCTGTTGACCGCTCGCATCATCATGGTAAAAAGATATTGTAAAACAAGACCTACGATTGCGCTGAACCACATGACGGTGAAGGCATAACTACCTCCTATATTGCCGCTTTTTCTGAAAAAGATCTGGTAAGCAGCAATCCCTATGAAACTGCCAACGAGGGCGGAAAACAAACAGGAAGAGAAGGTGCGTTTGGCGGAAACGGCGCACCAAAGACCGGTGAGAAGAGAAAGCAGGGTGGCAAGCAGGCGGGGATCCATGGGCGCTTGCTCCAAGAAAAAGTAAGAATACAAAAACGCTATGCCCGCGGTGCCAATCATGGAAAGCAATCCGAGCAAAACGTCCCTGCCTTCATCCGCTCTTTTAAAGAGAGTATAGAATCCAACGAGAACGGAGAGAACGCCCCCTAAGGATAGGGAGAAGTCCCTTGTTAAGCGCACGCTTCCTCGCACGTTTAAAAGTACGATCAAAAAAATCAAAAATGCCGCCGCAAATTCGTTGAATCGAAGTCTTTCCGTGATCCCTTTCGCAAGTCCCGTCATCACGAGGATGGATACGATCAATAAAGCCATTTCGCCCAAATACATAGGAATAGTTTGTGAGAGGGCGCCTCTTTCATTCTCAGTCGATGCTTTGAAAGGGATTTTGTATAGGAGAGAAAGCGCATTTTACGCGATTTATTTGACATTTTATAAATTATTTACTATCATTTATTTTGTTATGGATAAACAAGCGCGTATCGTAAAAAAAGTGGCTCGCGGCAGCGTGGCAAAAGCGGCGGGGATCAAAGCGGGGGATGAAATACTTTCTCTTGGCGGATATCCTTTCGTGGATGATGCCGATCTTGCCTTTTACGAGGGAGATGCCCAAGTGGATATTACCTTTCTCCGTGATGGAAAAGAGTATTCTTTGACCATCGAAAAAGAGGAAGACGAGCCGCTGGGCATTGAAATGAATCAGTCCGACTATATCATTCCTTGCAAAAACGATTGCATGTTTTGCTTTGTTAGACAACTTCCCAAAGGAATGCGCAAGACCTTGTACGTGAAAGACGATGACTATCGCATGAGTTTTGCAATGGGTAGTTACGTGACGCTTTCCAACTTGACAAGGGAAGATCTTGATCGAATCAAGCGTCTTTCTCTATCTCCGCTTTATATCTCCGTGCATTGCTTCACCCCCGAATTAAAGCGAAAGATATGCAAAAACCCGCAGAGCGCAAAACTGTTTGATTATCTTCATGAGCTTGCGGCGGCACATATCACCATGCACACCCAAATCGTGATGATGGAAGGAATAAACGATGGGGAAGAACTGATGAAAACCATCACGGAGCTTGCAAAACTCTATCCCTATGTGAAAACCGTGGCGGTAGTACCCGTTGGTTTGACCAAGCATCGCGAGGGTCTTACGCCGCTTTCTCCCATTTCTCCCGAAAATGCCCGCCGCACGATCAAAGCGGTGGAAGAGTTTAATGCAAAGATGTTGGAAAGGTATAAAGAACCCTTTGCCTTTTGTTCGGACGAAATGTATTTGATCGGGGATGTACCTCTCCCCCCTTACGAATCTTACGGCGCTTTTGAGCAAATAGAGAACGGCGTCGGTTTGGTTGCGGACTTTTTCGATTGTGCTCAGTTTGCTTTGCAAGAGGGGGTTTCTCCTAAGGGGGAATTCAGTGCCATCACGGGCATGTCCTTTGCGCCGCTGTTGGAAAAGTTTTGCAGGGAGCTGGAAGAAAAGTATCCTGTAAAGATCGAGGTTTGTCCCGTAAGGAACGATTTTTTCGGGGAGACGGTCACCGTATCGGGGTTGGTCACCGGCGGAGATATCATAAAGCAGTATAAAGGAAAGTTGAAAAAGAACGTTATCATTCCCAAAACCATGTTGCGCGAATTCAGCGGAGTGTTCCTGGACGAAGTGACGCTTTGCGAGTTGGAAAAAACGCTTGACGTTCGGGTGCACGTGGCAGAGGGCGGCGATGGCTTTATTAGGATTTTGGGTGGTGAAAGATGAGTAAACCGTTATTGGCGATCGTAGGTAGGCCGAACGTGGGGAAATCCACGCTCTTTAATAAAATCGTGGGAAAACGCATCAGTATTTCGCACAACACTCCCGGCGTGACGCGCGATAGGATCTATGCCGATGCTTCTTGGTGCGGGTATAATTTTACCGTGATTGATACGGGCGGTATCGAATACAAGAGTGAGGACGCCATGTGGAAACATATCCGTATGCAGGCGGAAACCGCCATCGAAATCGCGGATTGCATTATTTTCGTAGTGGATGGAAAGGGGGGATTGCTTCCCGATGATTACCAAATTGCCGATATGCTTCGTCAATCGCACAAGCCGGTGGTGCTTGCGGTAAACAAGTTGGATAATCCTTTTGATACGGCGTACGAGTTTTACGAATTGGGCCTCGGAGATCCCTTTGTGCTTTCCGCGGAACATAATATCGGTCTGGGGGATATTTTGGAAGAAGCTACCCATCACCTTCGCAAGGTGGAAGAAGAGGAAGAAGATCCTTCCATTCGTATTGCCGTGGTGGGAAAACCCAATGCGGGAAAGAGCTCTCTTGTAAACCGCATTCTCGGTACCAAACGCACCATTGTGAGTGAAGTTGCGGGAACCACGCGTGACGCAATAGACTCTCCGTTTTTCCATAACGGGCAAAAGTACACCCTAATAGACACGGCGGGTATTCGTCGTAAACGCAGCGTGGAAGAGGACGTGGAGTATTACAGCGTTTTACGTGCTTTCGGCGCCATCAAACGTGCTGACGTGGTGTTTATCGTTGTGGATGCGGAAGAAGGCCTCACCGAGCAAGACGTTCGCATTGCGGGTAAGGTGCACGAGGAAGGAAAAGCCAGCATCGTGGTCATGAACAAATGGGATAAGATCGAAAAAGATACCCATACGGTGGAAAAGTTCAACAAGGATCTCAAAGAAAAATTAAAATTCATGGATTACTTTGTGCCTGCTTACGTTTCCGCACTTACCGGAAAAAGAGTGGACAAGTTGCTTGACGAAGCCAAGAGAGTAGGTGAGAACGCCAAACGCCGCATCGGCACGAGCGTGGTGAATGACGTGATCATGAACCTTGTGGCAATGAATGAGCCGCCCACAAAGAACGGCAGGCGCTTAAAAGTGTTCTTTGCCACCCAAGCGGGGGTGTGTCCGCCTTCCTTTGTGGTTTTTACCAACGATTCCACTCTCATGCACTTTTCCTATCAACGGTATCTTGAAAACGGTATACGGGAATCCTTTGATTTTTCCGGCACGCCCATTCGCGTAATAGTGCGTGACAAAACCGAAGAAAATGAGTATAATGGGTAAACGGAGGCTTGTATGAAATACGAATCACTGACGAAAGACGAACTGAAAAGCACTCTTGCCGCGGAAAAAAAGAGATATGACGCTTTTTTGAAAGAAAAGCTTTCTCTTGATATGTCTCGCGGAAAGCCGGCGGCGGATCAGTTGGACTTGACCATGCCTTTGCTTTCCGTTTTGCAAAAAGATACCAAGTTCCCCAAGGGCACGGATTACAGGAATTACGGCTTGTTGGACGGCATTCCCGAGATGAAAAAGATCTTTGCCGAATTGTTTGATATCCCCGAAGAATACGTGTTCGTGGGCGGCAACAGTTCTTTGAATATAATGTACGATATGATCTCCGATGCGCTTTTAACAGGCGTGCTCGGTTCCACCCCTTGGGTCAAACTTCCCGGAAAGGTGAAGTTTATTTGTCCCGTTCCCGGTTATGATCGTCATTTTAACATTTGTGAAAAACTCGGTATTGAGATGATCTCTGTCCCGATGGACGAGAATGGCCCCGATATGAATATCGTGGAAGACTTGGTGGCGAATGACGCCATGGTCAAGGGTATTTGGTGCGTGCCGCGTTTCTCCAACCCCGGCGGTGTCGTCTATTCCGATGAGGTAGTGGCGCGCTTGGCAAAAATGAAGGTTGCCGCTCCCGATTTTCGCATTTATTACGATAATTCTTATTTCGTTCATACCCTGACCGAGGACGCACCCAAACTTGCCAATATTTTCACAATTGCCAAGGAAGCGGGCACGGAAGATAGAATTTATATGTTCTCTTCAACTTCTAAGATCACCTTTGCCGGAAGCGGCGTTTCCATGATCGCGGCATCTCCCAAGAATATTGCTTCCATTAAAGAAAAAATGGGATGGAAGACCATCGGCTTTAATAAAGTTTGGCAGTATGCGCACGCCTTGTATTTGCAATCCGCAGAACACGTGGAAAGCATTATGAAAGAGCAGGCGGCATTGATCCGTCCCAAGTTTGAGATCGTCCTGGATGCTTTTGATAACGCCTTCGGGGATAGTGATACGGTCACTTGGAACAAGCCTCAGGGTGGGTATTTTATTTGCTTGAAGTGTCTGAACGGAACGGCAAAAAAGGTTTGGTCCATGTGCAAGAAAGCAGGGCTTACCATCACGCCTGCCGGAGCGGCTCATCCCCTGCATAACGATGATTCGGATTCCTATTTGCGCATAGCGCCCACGTATCCCTCAAAAGAGGATCTGAAAAAGGCTACCGAGGTGCTTGTGACGGTGGTTAAGATCGTCACAATGGAAGCCCTTCTTTTGGCTAAGTAATCAAAACAAGATCCGAGAAACGTATTTCCTGTTTTTTCCAAATGGGGAAAGGCCTCGGGTCTTTTTTTTGTTTATTTTGTGGTGTTTTGTTAAAAAGTTTTCAAAAATCTCACTTTTTAAGGGAAACATTTGACTTTGCGCTTTTAATATTGTTATATTAAAATCGAAGTACTTTTAAGGAGTGGGACTATGCTTCGTTTGGCAAATATCGTAAAAGATTATATATCCGGCGATTCAACGGTGCACGCATTAAAGGGGGTAAGCATCTCCTTTCGCAAAAACGAGTTTGTTTCCATTTTGGGTCATTCCGGTTGCGGTAAAACCACGCTTTTGAATATCATCGGCGGGTTGGATCATTATACTTCGGGTGATCTTGTTATCAATCAAACTTCCACTAAAAAGTATAAGGACAGAGATTGGGATAATTATCGCAATCATTCTATCGGTTTTGTTTTTCAGTCTTACAATTTGATCCCCCACCAAACCGTTCTTTCAAATGTGGAATTGGCACTCACCTTATCCGGTGTAAAAAGGGCGGAACGTAAGGCTCTTGCGCAAGCAGCACTCGTGCGCGTGGGATTGGCGGACCAAATACATAAACGCCCCAACCAACTTTCGGGCGGGCAAATGCAACGCGTTGCGATCGCCCGTGCTATCGTGAATAATCCCGATATTATCCTTGCGGATGAGCCCACCGGTGCTTTGGATACCGAAACCAGCGAGCAGGTCATGCAGATCTTAAAAGAGATCGCGCAGGATAAGCTCGTTATTATGGTCACGCACAATCCCGAACTCGCTGAACTATACAGCACCCGTATCGTAAGGCTGAAAGACGGCGAGGTGGTATCTGACAGTATGCCTTATGACGAAGAAGAGGAACGCTTGCAAGAAGAAGCTAAACTCTTAGTTGATGATCTTCCTCAATCTGTGACGCCCACTTCCGAGGAAGAAGTTGCTACCGATGTTGCGCAAGGGGAAGGAATTGTGCTTTCGGCGGAGCCGGATAAAGAGGATACTCCCAAGCCGAAAAAGGTAAAGGGGCGCAAGAAAAAGCCCAGCATGTCCTTTTTTACCGCTTTTTCACTTTCCATCAAAAATCTCTTTACTAAAAAAGGCAGAACTTTCTTAACGGCCTTTGCGGGAAGTATCGGCATTATCGGTATCGCTTTGATCTTGTCGCTGTCCAACGGCTTTCAAAATTATATAGATATGGTGGAGCGCGATACGCTTTCCGCTTACCCGATCACAATTTCCGAAACTTCGCTTTCTTTGGAATCCGTGTTGGAACTGATGGTTTCAGATACCTCAACTTCGGGTGCATATCCCAAAGAGGAAGTGGTCAAGTCGAACGACGTACTTACCACTTTGCTGAAAGGGGCAACAGGGGCGGTGAACAAAAATGATTTGGCGTCTTTCAAAACGTGGTTGGAAGCAAATCCCGAAAAGGTGGGAAAGATAACGAACGCCGTTAAATATATTTATAATACGAACTTTTGCGTGTACGAAGCTTCCTACGGATATAACAGTAACACGCAGCTTTATCCGTTTGAAGTGCCTGCCAGTGTGATGAAGCCTCTTACCGGTGACAATTCTTCGGATATGTCAACTTATATGAACACGATGCTCAACGGACTTGCCATTTGGGAAGAACTTGTGGATAATCGCGATCTTTTGGAAAATAAACAGTACGACCTTTTAACGGGACACTGGCCGCGCTCCTATGCGGAAACGGATAATCAGTATTTTGAAGTGGTACTTGTTGTGGATAAATACAACCGTATAGACGACTATCTTATGTGTGCCATCGGTTTGGAAACCATAACGGACGCCTTTTTAAGAGCCGGCGGGGATCCCATCGTGCCGAAAACGTATGATTTTGACGAGTTGATCGGTAGAGAATATAAGATCATTCTCGGGGTGGATAAATACCAAAAGACCGATGACGGATGGCAGAATCAGAGCAACAACAAACGTTTTATCAAAGAAGCGTTGGATAATGGCGTTACCATTAAGATCTCCGGAATCATTCGTCCCAAGGATACCGTCACCACTGCCATTATGAGCGGCGTGATAGGGTACAACCACGATTTAACGGAATATATCATTCAAAAGACCAACGAGCACCCGATGGTTTTGGAACAGAAAGCGAATACCGAAATCAACGTGTTGACCGGAGAAGCCTTTGAAGATGGTTCGGATGCCGAATTCGTACTTTCCGAATTGGGCGCCGTATCTTCGGATAAACCTTCTTCCATCTATTTGTATGCAAAAGGTTTTGAAGAGAAAAAAGCGATCGGAGCGCTGGTGGAAGAGTATAATTCGACCGTTCCACCCGAAAAACAAATAAAATATAACGACATGATGGCTACCTTAATGGAATCGGTCAGTACGATCATTCAGATCATCTCTTACGTGTTGATCGCCTTCGTTTCTATTTCCTTGATCGTGTCCTCTATCATGATCGGTATTATCACATATATCTCGGTGTTGGAGCGCACAAAAGAGATCGGCGTGTTGAGATCCATCGGCGCAAGCAAACGCGACGTGTCGCGTCTGTTTAATGCCGAAACGCTCACTGTGGGCTTTATGTCGGGTTTGTTCGGCATTATAATTACCTTGCTTTTGAATATTCCCGTGAATTTGGTGATCGCTCACTATACGGGCATTAAGGGGCTTTCTTCCTTGCCTGTGTTGGGTGCGTTTGCGCTTATCGGAATCAGTATGTTCCTCTCCTTCTTAGCAGGCTTTATTCCCTCAAAAGTGGCAGCGAAAAAAGATCCTGTGGTGGCATTGCGGACGGAATGATATATGGAACTTGTGATCGCCAGCAATAACAAGCATAAAGTAAAAGAGATCCGTGCGATCCTAAGTGGCAAATTTGAGCGTATTTATGCGCTTGCTGATCTTGGCATATCGGTGGACCCCGAAGAAACCGCACCCGATTTTTACGGAAACGCAATGATCAAAGCAAAAGCGGTGGCTGCTTTTACAGATAAGGCTGTGATCGCCGATGACAGCGGGTTGGAAGTAATGTGCTTGAACGGGGAACCGGGGGTGCATTCCGCCAGATACGCGGGTGAACCTTGTTCCGATCAAAGAAACAATCAAAAACTTTTGGAAAACATGGTGGGGAAGCCCGATCGTCGTGCACGTTTTGTCACCACGATGGTGCTACTTTTCCCTAATGGAAAGAGTTTGGTTGGTCTTGGTGAAGTAAAAGGGCACATTCTGGAAAAGGAAAAAGGGGAAAACGGTTTCGGATACGATCCCTTGTTTTATGCCGATGAACTTGGCAAGACATTTGGTGAAAGCAGCGATGAAGAGAAAAACCGAGTGAGCCACCGAAGCAGGGCGCTGAAAGATTTGTTGGAAAAACTATGAAGATCATGATATTTTCCGACCTACATGGGGATTCCGATCAGGAGATCGAAAGGGCATTTGAAACAAACGATTACGTTGTCTTTTTAGGTGACGGGTTAATGAAGATCCGTTATTTCGAGTACGCTTATCCCGAAAAGTTTTTATTTGTAAGAGGCAATTGCGACGGTTATGACGAAACGCCGCTTCGTCGTATACTTGATTTTGACGGCATACGCGTAATGCTCACCCACGGACATGAAGAACGTGTAAAATATGGGTTGATGACCCTTTTCGGCGTGGCAAAAAAAGAGAATATCAACGTTGCGCTTTTCGGGCATACGCACCGTGCGGAGGTCACTGAGATAGACGGAATTCTCTTTGTAAATCCCGGTAGCGCCTCTTCCTCTTACGGTGGGAAAGCAACGGCGGCTCGTCTTACGATAGAGAAGGGGAAATATTTCGCGGAAATCATAAAATTTGATTGAATACTGTTGACATTTGATTTCGCGGTATTGTAATATTAAAAACGCTGCTACTGAACAATGTGCGGGTGTAGTTCAACGGTAGAATCCCAGCCTTCCAAGCTGGTCGTGTGGGTTCGATTCCCATCACTCGCTCCAATCGTGCTTGGCGTGAATATGGGCCAGTAGCTCAGCAGGATAGAGCAACGGCCTTCTAAGCCGTAGGTCGGGGGTTCGAATCCCTCCTGGCTCGCCAGCACAAAAACTTCATAATGGTGGGTATAGCTCAGCTGGTTAGAGCGCCAGGTTGTGGCCCTGGAGGCCGAGAGTTCGAATCTCTCTACTCACCCCATTTTAATAAACTGCGTTGGGGTGTCGCCAAGCGGTAAGGCACGAGACTTTGACTCTCGCACTCGTAGGTTCAAATCCTGCCACCCCAGCCAAATGATAACTCGCCTTTCGGGGCGAGTTTTTATTTACATAACGGCAGAATTTGAACGAGAGCGTTAAAAAAAACAGCAGTTGACTTCTGCTGTTTTTAGCGGCTGACCGAAGCAAAGCGAAAAGCAGAAACTTGATAAAAAGTATGCTTTGCGCTTTGCAAGAGCAAATCCTGCCACCCCAGCCAGAAAAGACTCATCTTTTGGTGGACAAAAGATGAGTCTTTTAAACTAAATCCGTCCTTGCGGACGGGTAAAATCGCCTTGTCGGGCGGTGAAATCACTTTGTGGTGAAATCCGCCTGCGGCGGGTTAAGGACGGATTTAATTTCACCGAAGTCGCAGCCTTCGATTTCACCTGAGGGCATAAGCCCGAGGATTTCACCGCGCCAACGGCGCGATTTCACTATTGAATCATTTACATTTTTCGAGTATAATAATAAGAAAAAAGAGAGCGACAAATCGGGATTACGCGGGAAACTGTTATGGAATACATAAAGGTTACAAAAGATAACATTGAAAGCGAACATATCTGCTGTGCCATTTCAAACAATAAGGATGTTCAGGTTGCATCAAAAAAAGCATGGCTTACCGCACGTTTTGATGACGGGCTTGTATTTCTTAAAAGCGTGGAGCGCGGGAAGTGTTTTATTGAATATATACCTGCTGAAAATGCGTGGAATCCGATAGATGCAGACGGTTATATGTATATTGACTGTCTATGGGTATCCGGCTCATTTAAGGGGCATGGATATTCAAACGAACTTTTAGACGAGTGTATAAAAGACAGTAAAGCCAAGGGGAAAACCGGTCTTTGCATTTTAACTTCCGAAAAGAAAAAACCGTTTCTTGCAGATCCGAAATATCTGAAACACAAAGGTTTTACCGTTTGCGATGAGGCTGATAACGGAATTCAGCTTGCATATTTGCCGTTTGCCGCTTCTGCCGCAAAACCCCGTTTCAAAGAGTGCGCCAAGTATCCGCGTATCGAAGAAAAAGGATATGTGCTTTACTATACAAGCCAGTGTCCCTTTAACGCAAAATATGTTCCGATCGTGGAACAAACTGCCAAAGAGCATAATATTCCGTTCAAAGCGATACGCATCGAAAATAAAGAACAGGCGCAGAACGCACCTACACCGATCACAACGTATGCTCTCTTTTATGACGGAGTATATCTGACAAACGAGCAGATGAATGATACTAAATTTTTGAAGCTGGTTGCTCGATAAATTCCGGTGGAGGCAAAAGTGTACATCATTTAGGCGTTTTTACCTTGATTATGTATCATTTACGCGCTCTTTTACAAATGATAACTCGCCTTTCGGGGCGAGTTTTTATTTACATAACGGCAGAATTTGAACGAGAGCGTTGTGAAAACCCGCGATGATCGCATTTTGATGCGAGATTATAAATACCGCAGAACCGTTTTAAATCTCATCAATTTTTTGTTTTACAATCACGCTTGAATATGCTATGATTTTTTCGAATAAGATGGTAGGAGATTGGGTTAAACTATGCTTTACGTGTTTATCGGTGTTTTAATACCCTTTTTAGGAACCTGTTTAGGGTCTTCCTGCGTCTTTTTCTTGCGTGGAGATATGAACGATAAGCTTAAAAAGGGCTTAACGGCCTTTGCGGCGGGTATCATGGTTTCCGCATCTTTTTTCAGTTTGATTGTTCCCGCTTTGGAAGAATCCAAAGATATGGGCAAATTTGCTTTTGCGCCCGCTGCCATCGGTTTTTTGATCGGTATGCTGTTTTTGCTTGCGCTTGATATTGTTATCCCGCATATCCATAATGATAAAAGCGAGGAGGGCGTAAAAAGCGGTTTGAAAAACACAACCAAAATGTTTCTTGCCGTGGCGCTTCATAACCTTCCCGAAGGAATGACGGTTGGTGTGATCTTTGCCGGCTGGCTTTACGGTAATCAAACCATATCTTTAATGGGAGCCGTGGTCATGTCCATCGGTATTGCTTTGCAAAACTTCCCCGAAGGTGCGATCGTGTCCATGCCGCTTAGGGCGGAAGGTATGCCCAAAGGCAAAACTTTTCTTTACGGTGTTTTATCCGGTGTGGTGGAACCCATCGGCGCGGTGCTGACCATTTTTGCCGCAAGTGTATTTTTGCCCATTCTTCCGTATCTTTTGGCTTTTGCCGCAGGCGCCATGTTTTATGTGGTGGTGGAAGAATTGATCCCCGAAACGGCAAGAGGAGAACACACCAACGTTTCCACCGTGTGCTTTGCCATCGGTTTTGTGGTTATGATGGCGTTGGATATCGGTTTGGCGTAAAAAGCTATTTTAAGCGCTCTTTTTTATACTTTTAATATAGTTATAAAAATATTTTTATATTTTGAGAGGAAAATGCGTTGCGCACGCGCGTGAATTTTGCTATACTGTTATACGGAAAAATTTTGTTGCGGCATAGCCGCCAATCGGATAGGAGGGTATATGAAAGTTCAGTTTACCGAGACAGTGCTTCGCGATGCAAACCAGTCGCTGATCGCTACAAGGCTTCCCATCGAGAAGTTTGAGGGTATCCTCAGCACGATGGATCAAGCCGGTTATTATTCGGTGGAGTGCTGGGGCGGAGCAACCTTTGACAGTTGCTTGCGTTTCTTGAATGAGGATCCGTGGGAGAGGCTCCGTCGCATCAAAGCGGCAATGCCGAACACCAAATTGCAAATGCTTTTGAGAGGGCAAAACCTGCTTGGTTATAAGCATTATCCCGATGACGTTGTTCGTAAGTTCGTGGAGCGTTCCGTGGCAAACGGCATTGATATCATCAGGATCTTTGACGCTTTGAACGATATGCGCAATATCAAAGTGGCGGTTGAGGAAACCATTAAGCAGGGCGCCATGGCTTCGGGTGCCATCAGTTATACCACCAGCCCGGTGCATACCCTTGCCAATTTTGTGCAAGTTGGTAAAGAGATGAAAGAAATGGGCTGTTCCACCATTTGTATTAAAGATATGGCGGGCGTAATGGGGCCTCAAGAAGCGTATGACCTCGTTTCCGCATTAAAGGATTCCGTCGGACTTCCCGTTGTGTTGCACACGCACTGCACCACCGGCCTTGCATATATGACCGCTCTCAAAGCGGTGGAAGCGGGTGTGGACGTGTTGGATACCGCTACGAGCACCTTCTCCGGCGGTACTTCGCAACCTGCCACCGAGACCCTTGCTTATGCCTTGAAACAACTCGGATACGAAGTGGATCTGAACGCGGACGTTTTGAAGCAGATCAACGACTTCTTTAAACCCGTATTTGCTGATTTTGTAAAGAGTGGCACTTTGAAAGCAAAGTCCCTTTCCACCGATACCAACGCATTAAGTTATAAAGTTCCCGGCGGTATGCTCAGCAACCTTCTTTCTCAGCTTGAACAGCAAAACGCACTTGATAGATTGGAAGAGGTTCTTACCGAAACTCCGAAAGTCAGAGAAGACCTTGGGTTCCCGCCCCTTGTGACTCCCATGAGCCAAATGGTTGGCGTGCAAGCCACGAGCAACGTGCTTTTCGGCCGTTACGTGAACGTGAGTAAGGAAGTGAAAGCCTATCTCCGCGGTGAGTACGGCAGGGCGCCCGGTAAGATCAACGAGGAACTGAAAAAGCAAGTTCTCGGTGACGAAAAACCCATCACTTGCCGTTTTGCCGATACCCTTGAACCGCAGTTTGAAGCAACTAAGGCGCAACTTGCCGGCATCGCTAAAAACGATGAGGACGTGCTTTCCTATATCGCTTTCCCGCAGGTAGCAGAGCGTTTCTTTGATGCTCGCCGCGAGAAAGAGGAAAAGAAGGCTACTTACACGATCGAGAAGGTGGAGGATTGATTATGGCACTTTTTCTTGCGGAAAATGCACAAGACGCCGCCAAAAATGCTGCTGAAAAGGTTGCCATCGGGGACGGGTTCTTGTATGCGTTGCTCGGCTTTGGCATCGTGCTGTTGGTTCTTGTCGTGCTGATGGGCTTTATTTACCTTCTTTCTTACGTGGCACGCAAATCGGATGGGTTATTTGCAAAAAAGCCTAAGCAAGAGGCGGCGCCCTCGGCGGCACCTGCACTTGCACCCGGTTCGAGCGGGAATGTAAAACTCAATAACGTGGATGATCGTACTGCCGCAATGGTGATGGCGATCGTGGCGGATGAAATGCAGACTCCCTTAAACGAGTTGCGTTTTATCTCTATCAAAGAAATCCAAGACGCCGACGGCGGTGAATCTCTTGCGAAATAGGAGGAGAAAGATTATGAAGTATAAAGTAAAACTTAACAATAAGATTTATGAAGTTGAAGTGGAAAAGGGCAATGCGGAGCTTCTTTCCGAGTACGACGCGATCTCCGCTCCCGCTGCTGCTCCCGTAGCTGCTGCTCCTGCTGCCGCGGCTCCTACTGCTGCCGCTCCCGCTCCCGCCGCTTCCGGCAATGCCACTCCTTCTCCTCTTCCCGGTATGGTCGTAGCAGTTAAAAAGAACGTTGGGGACAAGGTGAAAGCCGGCGAGATCGTGATGCTGATCGAGGCAATGAAGATGGAGAATGAGATCTCCGCCCCCAAGGACGGCACGTTGGTTGCCGTTTTGGCGCCTAAGGGCACGCAAGTGCAGGTTGGGTCCCCTCTCTTTGAGATAGCGTGAGGATAGTATGAATGCTGAAAATGTATCGAATATAGTCAAAGGACTTGCAAGCGATTCGGGGTTCGGTGCCTTTACTTGGCAGTCGGTCGTGATGATCGTGATTGCTTGCATCCTGCTTTTCCTTGGCATTTCCAAGAAGTTTGAACCTCTTTTGCTCGTGGGTATTGCGTTCGGTATGCTTATTACCAACTTGCCCGGACTTAGTTCCGGTGACAACGCGCTCTTTCATTCCGAACTGTGGTTCAGTCAAGAAGTGGCGGATCACGGAGTGAATTATGCAAACGTACTGCATAACGGCGGATTGTTGGATTTGCTTTATATCGGAGTTAAAACGGGTATTTATCCCTGTTTGATCTTTATTGGTGTGGGTGCCATGACGGACTTTGGTCCCATGCTTGCCAACCCCAAGTCGTTGATCCTCGGCGCGGCGGCGCAGCTCGGTATCTATATGGCGCTTATCCTTGCCATCATCTTCGGCTTCACCGGAAACGTAGCGGCTTCCGTGGCGATCATAGGCGGCGCGGATGGTCCTACCGCCATCTTCGTCACCAAGACCCTTGCCCCGGACAAGCTTGGCGCTATCGCTATAGCGGCTTACTCCTATATGGCGCTCATCCCCCTGATACAGCCTCCCATCATGCGTGCGCTTACCACCAAGAAAGAGCGTATGATCAAGATGGATCAGCTGCGCACCGTGAGCAAAAAGGAAAAGATCATCTTCCCCATAGCGGTCACCGTATTGGTCTGTATCCTGCTCCCCAGCGTGGCGCCGTTGCTCGGCTGCTTGATGTTCGGAAACCTCTTAAAGGAGTGCGGTGTGACGGAAAGGCTGTCGGATACCGCGCAAAATGCCTTGATGAATATCGTCACTCTCTTCCTCGGCATCTCGGTGGGCGCTACGGCGGTCTATACCAGCTTCCTGACCAAGGAGACCCTGATGATCGTCGGCTTGGGCTTGCTTGCTTTCTGCTTCTCTACGGCGGGCGGTGTGCTTATGGGCAAACTGATGTGCTGGATCACCAAAGGAAAGATCAATCCCCTTATTGGCGCGGCAGGTGTTTCCGCGGTGCCTATGGCGGCCCGTGTGGCGCACAACGAAGGCAAAAAGTGGAATGCGGATAACTACCTTTTGATGCACGCAATGGGTCCCAACGTGGCGGGCGTTATCGGCTCGGCGGTTGCTGCAGGATTCTTGCTGGCGGTGTTTTAATATCCCGTAAGCAGTCAATCGTAACAAACAGTCAATCGCAACAAATAAAAGCAAAGCGGCGAAACTTCTTCGCCGCTTTGTTATATGTTTAAGTGAATTCAGACTATTTTTTCTAAACTGATTCTTTTATCTATTCAATATTTTAAAACTGAAAATCACTATTGAACTTAGAATAATTATATGTTAAAATTATAATGTATAAGTATTTGCACACGGAGGGCAACAATGAAAAAAGCAAAACTGTTTCTTTCGGTTTTTTTGATCGTTGTTTTGGCAGTTGTCTGTCTATATGCCTGTTCGGAAGGTGGTACGGAGAGTGTTGCTCCCGTTTCTATCGTTGCGGAAGAAAACGGGATCTCTTTTTCGCATGAAACCTACGATACTTTTTATTACGTTTTGGATGATGGGGAAGAGAAAGAGGTTGATGGCTCAGCGTCTTTGCGCTATTCCACCACTGCAGGCGCTCATACCATTAAAGTTTACGTAAAGGATAGTTCCGGTAAGGAAGCAGGAGTTGCGGAATATGCATATACCACGGTTAAAATTGCATTGACGTTAAACCCTCTTTCGGGTAAGACGGTTTCTTGGACGGCTATTGCCAAAGAGGTTTCCGTGAAAGAATCGGGGGATTATGTGATCACTACCGAGAATTCTTATACGGCATCTTTGGATGGTGTGAAAGTGTTCGTTCGTGCCGTGGGTGGGTTTGACGCGGAAAATGCGGTTTATTACGCCGGCTCATCCATTACGCAGTCTGTCACCATTGCACCCAGCGTTTTGCCAACACTTGCCGCACCCACTTTGAAGTTTAACGATAACACCATTACCTGGACCACAAATACAAAAGCAAGCGGCTATGCGGTATCTTATGATGCCGGTGAATATACCCTTCTTACCAAAAACAGTGATAAAAAATATGATCCGCTATTGCTCTCCGATGTAATTGGTCCACACAGTATTGCGTTAAAAGCAGTAGGGGATCACACCAATTATGATGACAGTCCTGCTGCCGTTTATCAATATCAAACGGTGGCTACTACTCTTAGCGCCATCAAGACAGCTTCGGATCAAGCAACGGTCACATCGGTGGCACCCGTCTATTTTACTGCCGATAATGACGCCTACATTCCTCTTGAAGGTTCGTTGTATACGGCACCCGAAAGTTGCACAATCTCCTTTGTCGCTTACGGTTTGGATAAGCAAAATGATATCAATTACGTGGTTGGTGACGTGGCAACCATCACTTTTGTGACCACGGCAATACGCGATAACGTAATTGAGGATGGGGCGGACGGCTTTGCCGAGCGCTGGTCCGCGGATAAATTCGGTTCTACCGCATGGGAAAGCACTTCGGCGCACCTTTCTTTGGGAAAGAGATATGATCGTTCCGATGCACTTGTTATGAATGCCTGGAATAACAACGTGGCATATCGTTTTTCCACATTGCTTAACTTAACGCAGGGATATGATTCCCTCTCTTTCTATTACAAAGGGGATGGGATCTCCCGTTTGACTTTAACGCTTGCGGATGACGACACGGGTTATGCCATTCGCCGAGATCTTGGCGTGTTGCCGGCCTATTGGGTGAAGGTAACTTTGCGATTGGATGATCCCGATTGGACGCTCAATAACGGCTTTTCTCTTGCCGATCTTTGGGAAATGAGAACATCGGAAGAGGCGCAATCTTACGGGGTTCCCGATATTATAGCAACTGCTTTTGAGCTTTACGAGATTGTTCCTTTTCTTGATCGTTTGAGCTTTACCGTCACCGGAAACGATGAAATCGGTGACGACTGTAAGTTGTGCTTTGACGAATTGACTTTCTCTTACGATCCAGAGGCAAAAGAAGACGTGATGCAACCCATCACGATGGGTTCCTCTTACGTTGCATACGAAACTTTGCCCAACGAATCGAGAAACGAGTGGCTTCTCTTTTTGGAAGAAGAAAATACCTTCCGTTTATATTCTACCGCTTTGGAGAAAAACTGCATTTTGAACGGCTCATATTCTACGGACCTTGCTCGTGCGACTCTTCGTTTACAAGATGAGAACGGTTTGCAGATGGATCTTTCCTTTGAAGATAACGGCATGTCTGTGCGCGTGTTTGCGGTGACCGGTGAATATGCAGATCATTTGGATGCGCTTCTTTTCAAACAAACGGCGGATCTTACATTGGATTTTGAAGACGGGGAAGTGGGAGAAAGCTATCTTAACGAAGATTGGATCTCCTACTATTACGTGGAAAACCAAGGGTGGAAAGTAAACGAATCTTCGCAGATCAATTGCCGTGAGAAAAACGCTTCTACCGTTATTAACTTTGCCACGGGTCAATATCTTACCAATCAATTCGTTTACCATGAGGAAGGTATGCCGTTTGGTCTTGCCAATTCGTTCTCGGTAGCGATCGGTAACTATTACACCGGGGCGCAACCCATAGAGGTCAAATGGGTGGCCGTGGATGTTAACGGTGATCAGCACTATCTTTTAGGCAGTGAGAGCGCCTTTTACGTTTATCCCGTCACCGATAATCTTGAAACCATCCAATATGAAACAAAAGATCCCATTTCTCCCGTGACATTCCTGTTTATTACGAGGTACCACGGTGATAACGAAGTGAGTTATTTGTATTTGGACGATCTTACCGTGAGATATAAGGCAGATTCTTCCGTCTTCTCCGGTTATTCCGAACCGGAGATCGAAAAAGGGCGTTTTGCGCTCACCTTTACCCATGAAGACGCCAACGCCATCATGGAGTATTCCGTAAATGACGGAGAATGGACGGAAGGCACCATTTATTCTATTCCTACCGTGGCAGGTAATTACGTGGTGCGTGTTCGCGGAAGAGTGGGGGCGGATGAAACGCTTACCAAAACAGCGTCTTATTCATTCAGGGTAGAGGACGTGTTCCTTTCTCCCATATCGGTAGCCATTGAAGGCGGGGTGCATACCGCCACCTGGACCACCAACGGTAAGATCTCCCGTAAGGTGGACTTAAAAACAGAGTCTGGCATTGTTCCCGGCACCTTTGAGGAAACCGAAACCAATTCCTATTCTACCGAGCAAAACTCGGTTTTGACCGTGCGAGTGGAAGGCTACTACGACAGCGAGAACAACGTTTATTACGTGGGATCGCAGGAGCTTACCAAAAAGATCCTTGCCGGTGTGACAAAATCGGAAGATCCCGTGATCGTTCCCACGCAAGAGGGTATCACTTGGTCTGAGATAGAGGACGCTTCTTACGCCGTTTCCGTAAACGGAAGCGATGAAGTGATCCGCGCGGATAGGCTCTTCCCTTATGCTAAGGTGGAAGGGGAATACGTTTTGCGCGTCAGAAGCGTGATCTTGGATGATAATGGGGAAGTGATCGCGTACAGCAATTATGCGGAATTCCGCTATACGGTAAAACCCGTCACCCTCACCCTTAGCAAGGATAAGGCAACCGTGAGCTGGACGGCGCAAGCATATAGAGTATCTTTAACGGTTAATACCGTCACCTATGACGATTGGGCGGAAAACTACTATACCGCAACCGAACTTGGCGGTCATTCGTTGTCTGTTGCGGCAAAAGCAGGCTATAAGGATGGCGTGTACTATTACTGCGAAAAGGACGTGGTTAGGGAAACCAGTGTAAAAGTTCGCAATCTTCCCGCACCTACCCTCTTTTTGAACAGCTCGGAAAACGGTCTGTATTGGGCGTTTGCTAATCAGGATAATTCGGATGATACCGTTGCCACTGTGGAAGATATGAACAGCGCGTTCCCCTTCCTTACGTATCAGATCTCGGTGAACGGGGGAGAGTGGTATGCTGCAAGCGAGTATCTTTTCCCGTCTGTGGCAGGGGATTACAGCGTGCGCGTAAAGACCATCGGAAACGAGGGGAATTATAAAGACAGCAAACCTTCCGATCCCTTTACCTTTACGGTTCGCGAGCTATCTCTTTCCGATATCAGCGTGGAAGAAAGCGAGATAGAAAGTGTAGCAACTTATACCTACACCGCATTGTATCTTTACAGAAAGGTGGGAGAGAAAGGAGCGGAAAGCCGTATTGAAGATACCACCTTTGTCACCAACGTGACCGCCACGCTTTTCTTGCGTGCAACGGGCGGTTTTGATAAGGTGAATAAGATCTTTTACTTTGGAGAAGAGATCAACAAGAATAAGACGGTCATCGTGCCCAAGTACCTGGCGGCTCCCGTGCTTAATAAAACCAAGGACGGCATTACGTGGTTGGGCGTGGAAAACGCCAATGCTTATTACGTAACGATAAACGACGTTCCCGTGGGCGTGCAACCGCAAACGGCCCTCTCTTTGACCTATGCAACCACTCCCGGGGAGTACCAAGTTTCGGTAAAAGCGGTCAATACGGGTGAATTTGAACACTTGCAGTACCCGGATAGTGCCTACGCGGAGTATACCTATCGCGTGATCCAAATCGGGCTCTCGGATTATAGGATCACCGGTGCTGTGGTCAGTTGGGAATTTGACGGCATTTTGTCCTTGTATGAAGCCGGTGACGAGGTGGTTGGGCATTCCGAGTTATACGAATACGCTCCCTATGATAGATCCTATTACATTAACGAAAGCGGTGATAATATCACCTTGTGTTTGCAGATCGAACCGGGGTTTGATGCGGAAAATGATATTCTATATATCGGAAGTACCATTTGGGTTGAACTCCCCGTTACGGAATCACAACTTTTTGCGCCCGAATTGCAGGTGGTAGAGGGCGGTTTGGAGTGGCAAGAGGATAAGAAAGCCACGGCTTTTGCTTATAAAGTGTTGGAAGGGGTTTATACGGATCAGCAGATCGAAACCGAAGCGGCGGATACCGTTGCGGAAAATTGGTCCTCTTATCTTCCCTCGGTAAGGCGTTATGAATTCAGTCATACCGCAGGCAACTACGTGTTTATCATCAAAACGATGGGCGACGGTTCCGCCATTAAGGACAGTGAACCTACCTATTGGCGCTACTCGGTGCAATACGTTTCTCTCTCGGAGATCACGGTAAACAACAAGGTTGCTTCTTGGACCAAGGTGGGTATTACGGAAAGAAGGATAGAAAGAATCGTAAACGGGTATCCCGAAACCATTCCTTTTGCCTTGATAACCGATACCTCCTATCAGGCGTCCGAAACGCTTACGCTCACCATTCGATGTAAGAGTGGTTACGATGCGGAAAACAACGTTTACTATTACGGGGAAACCGTTGAAGAAAGCAAAGAAGTGGTGGTGCCCACTCAGTTGGGAACGCCTGATCTTACCTTTGAAGCGGTAGGTATTCGCATCGGCAGGGTGCAAAATGCCGATTCGGTGCTTATTTCGGTAAATAACGGCGAGTATTTCGTGTTTACGGAATCTATTTATTCGCTTTCCGATACGGTGGGGGAATATACCGTAAAGGTACGCGCTTACAACAGCAAGGATACGAAAAACCAATATCCTGCCAGCGAGGATGCGATCGTCACCTACCAAGTGAGGGAAGTTTGTATTCCCGAGATCACGGAAGAGGATGGTCGTGCGCTGTTTGAAAGCGCGCAGGGCGTCTTTTATGCAAAAGAAGAAGGCTGGACGGATTACGCAGAAACGGCTTTGACCGAAAAGGCTTATTCTCCCGAAAGCGGTAGTACCACCGTTTATATTAAGGCTACCGCGGGCGTGGATACCGCCAATCGATTAAAATTCGTTGGCACGGATAAGGAAAACAGCAAGTACATCGTGGTACCTATCAAACTCAATAGCCCGAGATTGGTGGAAGGTATTTCGGCATTGACCATACAAAAGGTGGATAATGCGGATAGTTATTTGGTATCCGTAGACGGTGGCGAGTACGTTTTGCAAACCCAGTTGTACGTTTCTTACCTTACTTCCGTTACGACAGGGGATGAAAAGCACACCATCTCCGTGAAAGCACATTCTACAGGCGATTCAAAGCAGTATCCGGATAGTGATCCCGTGATGGTGGAATATAAAACGGTGGTTTGTTATTTAAGCAATTTGAAGGTGGAAAGCGGCACCACAAAGTTTACTTGGGAAGTGAACGCGCAATCGGTGAGGATCAGCGTGAATGGTGGAACGGCATATGCTTATACCGCCACTTCCTATACCGCCACAGCAGTAGGAAAGACCACCTTAAAAGTCACGGCATATACCGGATATTCTTCCGCTAACCATACCTATTATTATGCGGCGGATGCTTCTTTGTCTTTGAGCGCAAACGTGACCATCTCCAAGCTATCCAAGCCTTCGCTCTCGGTTAGCAATAACCGCATCACCTGGTCTTCGGTGAGCCAAGCAACGGGCTATTCGGTAAAAACCAATTCGGCAAGTCCTGCTTCGCAAAGCAATACGTACACCAATCTTGCTTCGCAAGAGGGAAGTTATACCGTGGCTGTTAAAGCACTCGGAAACGGCTCCACACTTCTTGACAGCGATGAGGCAACCTATACCTATCAAGTAAAGATCGTTACCCTCTCCAATATTTCTGTGGTTGGTCCCAAGGCGTCATGGAGTGCGGTTGCGTATAAAACTTCTTACAGCGTGGACGGTTCGAGCAGTTATACTGTCACGACGGATACTTCCTATTCCTTTACCACAGAAGGTACTCATACCTTAAACGTGAAAGCAGAGGGCGGTTGGAATTCATCCGAGAAGATCTATTATTATACTTCTTCTCCCATTGTAAAATCCGCTACCGTAAAGGTTGCTACTCTTGCAAAACCCACTCTTACCGCGAACAGTAAGGGGATCTCTTGGAATTCCGTAACCAACGCAACGGGGTATTCCGTTAAGATCGATAACGGCAGTTATACCACGCAGTCTGATAGAAGTGTATCCTTCTCCACTACCGTTGGCACTCATACCGTTTACGTTAAGGCGCTGGGCGCTACCGGATCGGCTTATGCGGATAGTGCAGCCGCAACCTTTACTTACGCCACAAAACAAACGGCATTCTCCTTTATCAGTTCTTCCGGCACCATGGCAACTTGGAGCTATGCCGGCGTGTCTGCGCAGTATTCCACAGATGGTGGTAATAATTACGTGAATACTCCCTACACGGGGTATACTGCCACAGCTAACGGAACGGTGAAATTCCGCGCAGTTGGCGGGTGGGATGCCGCCGCAAACGTCTATTATAACGGTACCACTTCGGCGCAAAGCAAAACCTTCACTTTGCCCGGGCTTTGCATCAATAACAACTTTGAAAAGGGCATTGGTACTTGGTCAAAAGAGTATTACAATACCAATTGGGCAACCGCTTCTACGGCTTCGGTTTCTGCCGCAACGGATGCTTACGGCGCTGGTCAGGCAGTAAAATTTCATTCCTTCCTTAACGGAATGTCTTATCGCTTCGGCATTAGCTTTGGCGATCTTCCTTCCAGTTATAAATCGCTGAGTTTTGATATTAAACTGAACGCGTATTTGAATACGGGAACCACCTTCCGTTTCCAGGATTCGGCAAGCGGTACTTACGTGGATTATAAAATAGATCACTTGTCCCTCACTGCAGGTGTTTGGTATCACGTGACGGTGGGATTTGAGGATGAAAACCTGATCATCAATTCCGGTAATAAAGAGTATACTGCACCCAAAGCAAAAAGCCTTTTGGGCGAAAAGTCTTTCTATGAAAAGATCAAAGCGCTTGATAAGATGTATGTGACCGTTAGAGGTAATCATGGGGAAGGGGCGGACGCATATACCTTCTTGGATAACTTGCAATTCTCCACCGCAACTTGTTCTTCTGCCAATGCGGTAAAGATCACCACGAAAGAAGTGGATTTCAATAATGGTTCAGCAAGCGGGTGGAAGCAGTATACGTATCAATCGAATACCTATGTGAGTGCAGGAAACGTTTCTATCGCAACCGCATCGGATAAAGACAGAGTGCTCAACCTTTGGACGGGCGGCAATACCTATAAGTTTACGTATAACGAGGGCGGGTCGAGTCTCGGCACGGTAAACCACCTCTCCATTGACCTTGGCGGTGATAGCGGTGATACGAGTTTGAAATATCGTATTGAGATCGTCACCAAGAGCGGCAGCACCATCTACGCCGCGGGTGGGGAAGACTTTATGGCATCGCTTTCTTCACCGGGCGGTATCTCTTCTCTCCAAACGGTGAACTTTAACTTTACGGCAACCGAGATCAAGAGTATAATTATTTACGCTACTTCTGCAAGCGGACACCTGTTTGTGGATAACTTGATCTTAACCAAACTATCATGACTTGATCCGCTATAGCGGCTTGAATAAAACACGAAAAAGGAACTAGCATTATGGCAAAAATCATCGGCGACAATCTCCCTAACATTCCCTGGCAAGACCCTACGGGCAACGATCCTGTTTGGCGTTATTCCGCTAACCCCATCATCGATCGCAACCCCATCCCCAACGTCACTCGCGTATTCAACAGCGCGGTGGTTCCTTTTAAGGGGGGATTTGCCGGTGTTTTCCGTGCGGAAACCAAAAACGGCATTCCTTATCTTTATTTTGGAAAAAGTGATGACGGTATCCATTTTACCTTTTCAAACGAGCGCATCGTTTTCCACACGAAAGATGGCGACGCTTACAAGTTTGAGTACGCCTACGATCCGCGCGTTGTTAAGGTTGAGGACACCTATTATGTGATTTGGTGTGACGGTCAGCACGGTTTGCCTGTGCTTGCACTTGGTAAAACCACGGACTTTGAACACTTTGACCTTGTTTCCCATCCGTTCTTGCCCTTTAACAGGAACGGGGTGCTTTTCCCCAAGAAGATCAACGGAAAGTTCTATCTGCTTTCTCGTCCCTCGGATAACGGACACACCCCCTTTGGTGATATTTATCTTTCGGAATCACCCGATCTTGTGTATTGGGGCAATCATTCCCGTCTGATGGAGCGCGGCTATGAGTGGTGGCAGGGCTTAAAGATCGGGGCAGGGTGCGCGCCCATTGAAACCAGCGAAGGTTGGCTTCTCTTCTACCACGGTGCCACCATGACTTGCAACGGCTACGTGTACAGCATGGGTGCCGTTTTGCTGGATAAAGAGGATCCCAGAAAGGTAAAGTACCGTTGCGGAAACTTTGTTCTCACGCCTGAAACGGAGTATGAAACGGTGGGCTTTGTACCCAACGTCATTTTCCCTTGCTCCGCTCTTACGGACGCAGCAACCGGCAGAATTGCCATCTATTACGGTGGGGCAGATACTTACGTGGGACTTGCGTTCACGACTGTTGACAAAATAATAGATTATATAGTAAAATTTAAAAGATAGGCCTGTTGTTCTTTGTAAAAGAACATTCAGGGACGTCATACGGATGGATAGTTTGGATGAATAAACGGTTGATAATCAATAATAACAGGCTTTTCAATGATTTCGGGGCAAAGGTAAATCGCTCGAAATATTTGATCTTGATGATCATACCCGCCATCATTTTTTACATAGTGTTTTGCTACTTGCCGATGTGCGGTATCTTGATCGCTTTTGAGAATTACTTCCCCAAAAAAGGTATCTTCGGCAGTAGTTTTGCCGATCACCACGGTTTTGGAAACTTTTATAAGATCTTCCATGACGATGAGTTTTGGACGGTGTTGCGTAATACCGTTATCATTGGTGTGTCTAAATTGCTTATCAGCTTTGTGGCGGCAATTCTAATGGCGCTCATCATCAACGAGATCCGTTTGCGTTTTTTCAAAAAGACTTTCCAGACCATCGTCACCTTCCCGCACTTTCTTTCTTGGGTCATCGTGGCGGGTCTTGTTTTTAATATCTTCGGTGCGAACGGTGTTGTCACGAAGTCCATCAATACAACGCTTACGCAAGATAAGGACTTCTTCCTTGTTATCTTGTATGGCTCGGACATATGGAAGGAAGCGGGGTGGAGCAGTATCATTTATCTTGCCACCATGGCGGGTATTTCCCCCGAACTGTATGAAGCGGCTGATATTGACGGCGCAACACGTTTACAGAAAATATGGCATATCACTTTGCCCGCTATCAAGCCTACCGCTATCTTGCTTTTGATCCTTTCTATGGGCGGCATTCTTTCCGCTGGGTTTGATCAAGTGTTTAACCTTTATACAAAACCCGTTTATGAAGTGGCGGATATTTTGGACACGTACATATACAGGACCACCTTGAAAACGGGCGCCAGACCGGGTATCGGCGCTGCGGTGGGTCTATTTAAATCCGTTGTATCCTTTATCCTCGTTATTATGGTGGATCGAATAGCAAAATTATGCGGTGAGAGAGGTATCATATGAGAAAGTTTAAGGATATCAAGTATTTACCTCTTCGCCCCAAGGGCAGCACCTTTGACAAGCGCGTCACCATGATGGACTGGTTCCTCTTTGCGTTCATGCTTGTTTACGGGCTTATCATCATTTATCCCTTCTACAATGCGTTTTTGATCTCCATTTCACCCAACAACGTGTTTAACGAGTTTTTGCTTTACCCCAAACACGTCACTTGGCATAACTATAACATCGTTTTCCACAAAGCAACCTTGTGGGGCGGCTTGCGCGTGACCCTCGTGCTTCTTTTTGTGGGCACGGCATATCAGTTGTTCTTCACCGTTATTACGGGCTATGCTCTGTCGCGTAATAAATGGCTTGGGAAGAACTTTGTGATGAACATGATCCTCGTTACCATGTTCTTTGGCGGTGGTCTTATCCCGTATATGCAACTTATCAGCAAACTAGGATTGTATGATAACTTCCTCGTTATGATCATTCCCGGTGCGATCGATACCTACAACATGCTTTTGATGCGCAACTATTTTGCTTCTTTGCCGCCCGATTTGGAAGAGTCGGCAAAGATCGATGGCGCAAACGACGTGCAGATCTTCTTTAAGGTGTATTTACCCATGTCCTTGCCCATGCTTGCCACCATCGGCTTGTTCTTTGCAGTGGGTAACTGGAATAGTTGGTATAACGCCATGCTGTTTATCAAGAAGGAAGAGTATTACCCCTTGCAATACGTTTTGCAACAGTTGATACAGGAAACCGCGTCCAACGTGGACGGTATGGCGCAAAAAGACGCCGTTTCGGAAGGCTTTAAGATGGCGAGCGTGTTCTTCACCATCGTGCCAATGATGTGTTTTTACCCATTCTTACAAAGGTTCTTCGTAAAAGGCTTGGTAGTGGGTGCTATAAAAGGATAAAAGGGAGGATATTATGAAAAGAATCATCATCGCTATTTTGGTGCTTTCTCTTGCTTTCGGTTGTGTGATCGGCCTTGTTGGCTGCGGCGGCAGCGAGCAGGACGAGGGCGTCATTACGATCAGAAACGTTTACTTTGGAGAATGGAGCGCGGAGCAGGGCGACCCCTATACCGAGTACATTCAAACCAAGTTCGGCATCAAGCTCAAAACCTCTAACTATAACTATGTCAACTGGGATACCCAAGTAAACGGTGAAGTGATGGGTGGACGTTTACCCGATGTGTTCCAGGCAAACGTCACGAGTTATAACTTTGATAACCTTTATAACTATTGGGCAGAAGGTGAGATCATCAAACCCCTTCCTTCCGATCTTTCTCCGTGGCCTTACCTGAAAAAGATGATCGAAAGCGTGAAGGATATCGATCTCTTGAAGTACAAGGGCAAACTGTACGGCATTCCCGTTATGAGGAATATCAGCACCACGGGACAAGTTTCCTTTGCTCCTTTTACTTATATCTATCGCCGTGACGTGGCAAAGCTTGCTGGCGTGTACCAGCCGAACGACGAATATACCTGGGAACAGTTTGAAGCTCTTCTTGAAGCCTTTACCTCTTATTTTAATACGGATAACGAGAGCATCGTGCTCGGAGACTCCGAATGGGGCTATCCTTCCGTTATCAATTTCTATAAGACCGCGCCGCACTGCTTTACCGAGAATGCGGACGGAAACATCGTGAACAACTATAATACCTCCGAGTATTTGGCAGGTTTGGCTAAGGCAAAAGAATTTGTAAACAAAGGGTATTACAGTGACGTGCAAGCGGACGTTTCCGAAAAGCAGAACATGATCAAAGCCTATTATACCCAAAAGAAAGCTGGTATCCTTTACGAAAACCTTTCTTTTGAAAACTATCAAGAGATCAGAAATACCTTGATGAAGGACGGAAAGGTGTCCGAGGCGGATATCGACGATTATACCGCTATTATGAAGATCAAAGGTGAGGATGGGAAATACGCGCTGGAAGGACAAGAGCAATGGTTCTCCATGACTTTCCTGAACTACGATATCTCCACCGCAAAGATGAATAAGATCCTTGACATCATGGATTGGTTGCTTTCCGAAGAAGGCACGATGATGGCTCTTTACGGCATGGAGGATGTGGATTACGAGATCGTCACCGGCAACAACTTCGACAGCGAGTACAAAGGCACCAAGGTAAAGCTTCTTCCGACCAACCTTTGGGAAAAGGTGAAAGGCGAATACAAGGATGCTCTTAACGGCGCCAAATCTTTGAGAAAAATGCTCACGCTCGGAAATGATATTGCTGCCATTGATCCTGCCATTCAAAAGAACGCGAAAAAACAGCATTCTTATCTAATTTTGAGCGATTGGACTGCCGAGATGCAACAGGCTTACGAAGATGGTCTGTTAAGAGTTCTCACCGAGCCTGCGGACGTTAAATGGATGCAAACCAAGGAAAAATTGGCAAATGCCGGTAAATTGCTTGACGGAGCGAACACCGCGGTACTTTTGTACACGTTTGGCAAGAAGAATATGAGCTCTTACAATAGCGATATGACGAGCAGCACTTGGAACAAAGTGTTGAATGAGATAAACAGGAATCGTAATAAATAAAATATGAAAAAAGTATTGGCGATCTTGCTTTTAGTCCTTCTGATAGGCACCGTTACGGTGGGTTGTTCGGAAGAAAGCAAGTCGGACGGCGTAATCAAATTCGGGTCCGACAACATTGTTTCCGCTTCCTTTGACGGACTCGGTGTGGAATGGGGGACTTATGAGGATACCAACAAGATGGTCAAAGGGTCTTGGGATAGGGTTCTTTCCGCGGTGGATAAACTCAACCCCAGCCTCGTGCGCTGCATGACGAACCTCGATTGGTTCGTTACGGACTTTGACGATAAGGGCACGGATGATCCCGAAGACGATACTTGGGGGTATAACTTCAATAATAAACAAATGGTAAATGCGAGCGACGTGTTGGATTACTGTCAGTCGCATGGTATCAAGGTGGCATTCGGTGTTTGGAACGTGATAGGAAACGTTGATCCTGATAAGGACATCTATAAGATGATCCCCAACGCTTCCGCCGATCCGCGTTGGGCAAAGATGGTGGCTGACCTTATGGAGTATCTGCTCGTAAGCAAGGGCTATTCCTGCATTTGTTGGTTTGTAAACACCAACGAACCCAACGTGACGGGTCTTGTCGGAACTTCCAAAAACGCCTATAACACCGTTGATACTTGGATCACCGGGGTGAAAACCGTGCGCAGTGCCCTTGACAAGATCGGTCTGAATGATCTTGCCATCGTTGGCGGTGATACTACCACGTTGGAAGGTTCTCGTATCTATTTGAGAAAAGCCGCGAGCGAGATATCGGGCATCTTGAATAACTACGGCGTGCACCTTTATGCGAATAACGGTGATATCGAGAGCGCAAGATACGAATCACGCGTGCGCGCGCTTTATAATGATATCAAAAAGAAAGACGGCGAGCTGGGCAACAGCAAAAACATGTACATTTGGGAAGCAGGGCTTCTTTCGGGTAAAAACTCGTTAACCGACTGTAACGAATTCATTATGAATTACAGCTACGGTCTTCGTATGGCGGATTACACAATTCAGAGCCTGAATGCAGGTATTAACGGCATCGTTTATTGGGACTTGGATGACGCCATGCACTTTATGTACCATGAAACGGGTACGAATGCCAAAGAGTGGGGCATGTTCTCCACCCTTGCCACGGCGGAGCTTTCTAAACAAGAATACCGTCCCTGGTATCATTCTTCCGTGCTTTTGACCAATCTGCTTCGTCCCGGAAACGTTGTGTACGGTGCGAAAAATGCAGCTGAAGGTGTTCGTACTATTGCCACTGTGAACCAAGACAGAACGCAGGGCGGTATCGTTTTGGTAAACAACTCCAAAAAGAAAGTATCGCAGACCGTGGTGCTGGATGAAGCGATCAACGCAAGCGGAAAATTGTATATTTACGTTTATGATGAGGATTCTTTGAAAGTCGGGTCGGATGGCTTTGTGGTTCCCAATTACGTGGTGGACGGCAGCTTGAATAAAAAGATGACCTTGGATGTGCCTGCTTATGCAATGGTGGTTGTATCCACAGAGAGGATTTAGCTTATGAAGAAAGTATTGTTATGCATGATCATCCTCTGTTCGATCGTACTAATTGCGGTAGGCTGCACTTCGGAGGAAACTCCCAAAACCTATGAATCCAACAGCTTTACTCTTACCCAACCAAGGGGGGATATCGGGGCTTTCCATGCGGAAACTCCCGTGAATCATTTGATCACCACGACGATCCCCACTTTCTCTTGGACGGAAGCGGAAAACGCAGCGAGTTATACCTTGGAGATCGCGTCATTGGAGAGTTCTTTGCTTACGGATGACGAGGCAACCAAGTACGCCGATACTTTATATATCTGTCAAAAGGGCATCACGTCCACCACTTACACCGTTCAGGCGGATCTGAAAAAGAATCAAACTTACTATTGGCGTGTGGTTGCCGTCAACAAAGACGACATACGCGAAAGCGATAGCCATATCCTTTCTTTCTATTACGAAGCAACGCTTTATGAAGAGATCCCGCTTTCGGTGGGATATGCCGATGAATGGAAGGTTCACGAGGTTGGCTCCAAAGCCACGGTTGCTCTTTCCAAAAACGATTTCTTCGGAACAGGGGAGCAATCTTTGACTGTTTCTTTCGATAGGGAAGATACCCAGCGCGGTCCCGCCTATACCGAGTCCAACGGATGGGTGGTTGTCACTCGCAGTTTGGAACAAGAATTCTTTGGCGTGGACGCCTTCTATTTTAATTTCTATTATTCAGGCAATGACGCCGCGGCGTATTTCCGTTTGATAGACGAGGATAACGAGTATTGGTATGCGCCCATCAAACTTGCCACAAACGCCAAGCAGACCATCATTATCAAATTCGAAGAATTTATCCTTCGTACCAAAGGTACGCCCGTGATGAATGAAAAATTTGATACGAATTATTTAAAGAGCGTGGAACTTGTGTTTGAGCACGTGGATGGTGACGGTATTGCGTATTTCAGCGATTTGAGGGCGATCCGTTTTGATAATTATGCGGATATGTTCGTGGATCAGTTGAACTTTAACGAGCTTGCTTCCGAGTTAAAAACGGATAGCACGTACTTTAACTTTACGGCAGATCCCGCAGAGAATGGGGATTCTCTTACCGTTTCTCTTACTACCAACAGCGGTATTCCGAGCGATCAACAGGGCTACGGCTTTGTGGTGATCCCCATTGGTAAAATGCTGTATATGGGAGATGCCTTCTATTTTGAACTTGATCTTTCCGGCATAAAAACCACCGATTATAACTTTATCATCCGTTTGGTGGAAGAGGATAACGACGTGTGGCAGTTCAAGATATCTGCCGCCAATGTGCCTGAGAACAAAAAGATGCTTATTCCTTTTGCGGCGTTTACCCTTGCGGAAGGCGGATTTAAGGGAGATGGCATCAAGCAGTTCTACTATATCAGACAGATCCTCTTTGGCGTGAACAGCTTGTATCAAGGCGGCTCCTTTGTTGTGAGCGACTTTATGCCCGTTATGCTCAAAGATTCTTTGGATGAGGAACTAATGTCCGCCGCGCTCAAAGACTCCTTGGGTGAGGAGTTGCACTCTACGGTCGTTGGAGAAGACGGCATGATCGATAACTTTGAGTCTTACGACTTGTTTTATCAAACCTATTATAGGTGGGCAACTTCCACGGCCAATAAGGATGAGGCGATCGAACTGTATTTTGACGCCGCTTTGGGTGGTAACAACACCGCTGCACGTTTTGGTTATAAGACAGACCTTCCCGAGGCTAATTATTCTACCAAACTTGCAAAAGAAGTGAGCGATTTTACCGCCATATCCATCTGTGCAAAAGATTCTTCTATCTTAAAAGCAGATGCTACCATGATCATTTATTTGGAAGATAAGCGCGGGAACTTGTATTCTTACACAATAGAAAAACTTGCGGACGAATGGAAAAAGTACACCGTTCCTTTCAGTGAGTTCTCCCTTACGGAAAACTCTTCGGGCTTTACGAATATCACTTGCGATAGGATCACGGCGGTTTCCATTGCCTTCCAGTACTTCTATCAAAGAACGAGCATCTTTGATTTTTCCGATCCGGCGCAGTATAATTCCGGCAACTTTGTATGCGTGGATAACATTTGCTTCACAGCCGATACCCAGCGCAAAACAGAGGACGCTTCTTTCAAGATCAAACCCACGGTCGGTAATTCCAAGATCGCTGTGATTAACAACTTTGACGAGGATAGGGTGGAAACCTTAACTTGGAGCAGTGAAACCAACGCATCCTATGCGGTTCTTGACCTTTCCGATGATACCGCTTCGGGAGAGGGAAAAAGCCTTAAAATGCCTTATAAATGCAATATGGAAACGCTTTATTCCGAGTATATTGCCGTGGATTCATCCGTTAACGCAAAGGGGCTTACCCTTTTAATGAAAGGCGATTCGTATAGTTCCGATGCAACTTTGGTCTTTTACTTGAAGTACAACAACAAAGATTACAAGTATCAGGCTACCATCAGCGACATTTCTTCGGCGTGGACGACCTACTCGATAGGCTTTGATCAATTCGTGCAAACGCAGGGGGATACCAAGGCAATGACTTCCGATCTCGTGAAGTATATGTCCAAGGTGGTTTTGAACTTCAAAAACTATTCCGCTGCCGATTACTATATAAGCGAGATCCTCTTGGATGAGATCACGCTGGACGGAAACATAACGCTCGATACCAACACAAAGACCCCGTATGCGGGATAAAAATAACAAAAAGGTGGACTGAAATGAAACTCAACAAATATGATAAAAACCCTATATTGACTGCAAAAGGTGACTCATGGGAGGGGCTTTGCGTACTGAATCCCGCCGTGATCTACGATGAGGACAGCAAGGAATTTAAGATGCTTTATCGCGCCGCGGGCAACGATCCCACGCACTATATTTACCTTGGCCTTGCCACTAGTAAAGATGGCTATCACTTTGACCGTGCGTCAGATAAGCCCGTGCTGGCACCCGATGTGAACGGTCCGGACGGTGGTTGCGTGGAAGATCCTCGCCTTGTGAAAATGGGAGAGTATTATTATTTGACCTACGCTTCCCGTACCTTTGCGCCCGGGCAGTATTGGAGAGAGGACTGCGGTTATTACGGCTTTCAACCCGAGGCGGGTCCCACCATGCTGATCACGAACGGCAGTGTGACGCATCTTGCCATCAGCAAAGATTTGCAGAATTGGAAAAAACTCGGCAGGATCACGGACAGCCGCTTGGATGATCGTGACGTGTATATCTTCCCCGAGAAGGTGGAAGGCAAGTTCGTGCGTTTATCTCGCCCGATGGAGTGGTGTGGGGAAGGGTTTGAAAATGAGAACCCCGCCATTTGGATCGCTTTTTCGGATGACTTGTTGGAATGGGGAAAGCCTACACTTTTGATGAAAGGGAATGAATGGTGGGAAGATGCCAAGATCGGTGGATCTACTCCTCCCGTAAAATGCAAGTACGGTTGGCTTTTGCTTTATCACGGTGTGGCAAAGAAGGATGGCGGATATCGTGTTGGTGCGGTGATTTTGGATGAAAAGGATCCTACCAAGATCCTTGCTCGTACCAAAGATTTTATCATGGAACCCGAGTTTTCTTTTGAAACGGACGGCTATTATAACGGCTGCGTGTTCCCGACGGGGATCGTGGTGAAAGATGATTTGATGTACGTCTATTACGGCGCCGCGGATAAGTTCGTTTGCGTAGCTACCGCACCGTTTGAGGCGTTTTGCGATCAAGTTTACAAAGAGGGGAAACTATGAAAAAAATAAGCATAGCACTCATCTCGATCATTTGCATGATTTGTACGATAGCACTCTCCGCTTGTTCTTCCGAGAAAGCGAAAAAGTATTCTTATTCTCCGTTGAATGCAAAAGTGCGTTATCTTACGAACATTGCAGGTGAGACCATCTCCCTTTCTTCGGGACGTGAGGTGATTTCGGAAAATACCGTCTTTATGACTGAGGAAGCCATGGAAGGGGATATTCTTACCGAGCCTACCGAGCATCCCACAAGAGTGGGATATGACTTTTGCGGATGGGCGCTGGATAAAGAGGGGGAACAACTGTTCGATTTTAGCACCCCCATTACCGGCAGTTTGAATTTGTACGCAAAGTGGGAGCGCACGCAAGAGAGTGAAACGGTGCTGGATTATACCGAGCCCAGGTTGCAGTTTACCGAAGTGATAGACGAATCCTCCGAATTCTCTTTAACGGGCGTGTGCAATCAGCCCATCAAGGATGACGCAGTCGGGCTCACAACGGCAGGCATCAATCGTCTGACGGCAAAGGCGCAAAACGTTAAAGAGTATTTGAATTATACCCGCGCTTCTGCCACTGCAATTCAATCCGCAACGTATGAAAACGGTGTTGTCAGCGTGACCTATACGACGGGAGGATCCAACACAACCATCCAAGTGACGGTAAACGATATCACGAGCACTTTGGCAATAACGGATGATCCCGCTACGCCCAAAGAAAGCATAGACGAAAGTACCTTTGAAAGAAAGGCGCTCAGATATGAAGCAACGGATATTGCTTCCTATAACGTGATCTTGGGCGGCTCATCCTCTATGGAGAATTGGAGCAATTCCACCGAGTATATGAATCCCGTCACCACCAAAAACGTTGGTATCGGCGGTTCTGCGTCCTTCCATTGGCTCAACTCCCTTGCGGATCGCTTGATCATTCCTTACAATCCCAGGACCGTGGTGCTTTACGTGGGCATTAACGATATCATCAACTTCAAGAAAAACGGAAAGACCACAGGTGAGAATTTGATCAAACTGTTTGAGTATTTACACGAGCGTTTGCCCGAAGCACACGTTCACTTCATTTTGATCAATCACGTGCCGGGCTATTATAAAACTTATAAGAGCTATATTGATACCGCAAACAATATGGTGCTCGAATATGCCCAAACGCATGAATACTTAAAGACGATAGATGCGGGTACCGTTCTTGAAAAGAAAAACGGGGAGTATTCCGAAGCATACTTCTTGACCGATAAATTGCATATGTCGCAGGCAGGATACGTGCTTTGGGGCGCCGAAGTGAAAAAAGCGGTGATCGCGGATGATAAGGAGCGTTATGACAATGATTGAACACAAGATTGATATGTATCGTTATGAACCCGAATTGCAAGCGATCATTGCAAAACAGGGGAAAGAATGCAACGTGCTCTTTTACGGAAGCAGCACTTTCGGCATTTGGAAAAGCATAGAGGAAGAGTTTAAGGATTACAAGGCGATCAATGCCGGCTTTGGAGGCTCTACTTCGGACGAAGCACTTTTCCACTATGAGAGAGTGGCAAAGCCCTTTGCTCCCAAGGTGGTTTTGTGGTATTACGGGGATAACGAGCCCGTTTGTTCCTATACGGTAGAAGAAACCAAGGAGCTCTTTCTTGCCACTTGGGAAAAGTTCGTAAAGGATTTTCCCGGCGTGAAGATCGTTACCATTGCTACAAAAACCAGTTTTGCGCGCGATGAATACAAGGATTTTGTGCGTGAGCTCAACGCTTGGCAAAAAGAGCAGGCGGCAAAGTTGCCTTATCTTACCTATATCGAAACGGCAGATATCTGTAAGGATGAGAAAGGGGAGTATATCTTCTCTCATTACTTGGATGATAAACTGCATTTCGGCCCCGAAGGCTACAAGATCCTCGGAGCAAGAGTGAAGAGAGTGCTTGACGAGATATGATGCTCGTAAAGGATGAAGACAGAGTAGCGGCAGAGAGAAAGAAAAAGCAGTTGCTTATTCTTTATATCGTGATCGCCTGCGTGTACGTGGCAGGCGCCTTACTGTTGCTTTTTCTGTCATCCGACAGCTATATCCCCTTCATGGTGGGTGATATTGTGCTCTCAATTGCCTTTGCATGGTATTCGATCTTCTTCTTTACGGTACAGTTTGATTATCAGGTCAAATGGTGCCGTTTGATGAATAAAGTGACGGGCGCGCTTGTGGAAAGCGTATACGGCGTGTTCGTGAAGGAAGAGGCGCGTAAAACCATCGAAGGTGTGGAAATGCGCATATTGATCTTTCAGGTGAGAGATAGTGAGCGTGAGCTCCATCTTTTACGTGAGGATGCTACCTTTGAAAAAGGAAAAAAATATCTTCTCGTTACGCAAGCAAGCGTGATCGTGGAGATAGGAGAGCAAGATGAAAAAAAGGTTTCGTGATTCTTTGCCCTCCGAATGGCTGAAATACTTGGTGGTCACCATCCTATGTGTGGTGCTGTGGATGTGGTTTTTCGGAATGTATCATTCTCCGAAAGACACCGAGAAAATAGAAGTTTTTTTTGCAGGACACGTGAAGAGCGGCAACGCTTTTGAAAGCCTTGCGGAAAAGCAGTTTGATTACTTAAAATCCGTGAGCATTGCCTCGGCTGATCCTGCGAGAAAGAATGCTTTTCAGCAAAAGTATGAAACGGTGGGATTCACGATGTCCGACGTGGTGATCGTGCCGGAAAGCGTGGCGAATGCAACGCAATGCGAAACGGCGTTTGCCGAATTGACGGATATGGGAGAAGCCTATATCCAAAACGAGATCTCTTACGGTGTTTATATTCCGGAAGAGAAAAAAACTTGGCTTGCGCAATACTTTGATTTTACAGAGGAGCGATACGTTGTATTTGCGGTGGCTTCCTCGGTAAATTCGGGTGGCAAAACAAACCATTCTTTTGATTTTATTGAATGGATTGTGAGGTAATATGTTTAGGTACAAAGGGTTGAAATTGAAGGAGGGGGACGCTGCCCTTCCCAAAACGAGAAAGGAATTATTTAAGACCATCGTCCGAGATGATTTCTACTTGCTTGCGGAGATCAGCGTGATACTTTTCCTCTTTTCCATTCCTTTGGCAGCGGGGTTCATCTTGGAAGTGTTAATGATCACACATTTGCCGGACCTACAAGGGTTGTTCTGGGTGTGTTTCTACTCCGCCTTGATAGAGATCCCGCTCTTCGGAGTGCGCTATATCGGTCGTCATGCGGCATTCGGTGTGATGAAGAAAAGGGTGCAAAACGAAGGGGGCTATATCAAAGAACTGTTTTTCCAAAACCTGAAAAAAGGGTTTGTTAAAGGGTTCTTGGCAGGGTGCCTAGTGGGGTTCATTGCTTTCCTATGGCAGGTCGGATCCATCTTTGTTTTAACGAATGACAGCACTTGGATCAAAGGGCTTGGCTTGGGTGCAACCACTTTGATCTTTACGATGTTTTACGTGGCGGTGGAGTACTTTCTCTCGGTGGATAATTTTTACGAGTTAAAGTTCTCGGGTGCATTGAAAAACGGGTTATCCTTTACGATCATGCACTTTCCCATGTCGCTCGTGTACTTCGTTGCCTGCGTGGGCGTACCTTTTGCGCTCACCGTGATTTCTCCTTGGGCCATCTTCGCGTTTGCCGCGGTAATGGCTTTTTGGGGAGATGGTTTTACGGTGCTGGTAGCAACGCTGTATAGTCACACGTTGTTTGATAGGTATATAAACTCGGTGTATTATCCCGATTATATAAATAAGGGTCTTGCTCCGCGAGAGGGAGAGGCCGAAAAGGAGAATGACAATGGCTGATTTACTACTTGAGAATATTTACAAGGTGTACGAGGGCGGCGTTCGCGCGGTTTCCGACTTTAATCTCAAGATCGAAGACAAGGAGTTCGTGGTTTTCGTCGGACCATCCGGTTGCGGTAAGAGTACCACTCTTCGTATGATCGCCGGTTTGGAAGAGATCACCTCGGGCAGTTTGTATATCGGTGGGTCCAAGATGAACAACGTGGAACCCAAGGATAGAAATATCGCAATGGTTTTCCAGAACTATGCATTGTATCCGCACATGACCGTTTATAAGAACATGGGATTCGGCTTGAAGCTTCGTAAAGTGAATTCCAAAGAGATCGATAAAAGGGTGAAGGCCGCGGCGTCTGTTTTAGGTATTACCGATCTTCTTTCCAGAAAGCCCAAGGCGCTTTCCGGTGGTCAAAGACAGCGCGTGGCGCTCGGCCGTGCGATCGTTCGTGAACCCAACGTGTTCCTTTTGGACGAGCCTCTTTCCAACTTGGACGCTAAACTGCGCGTGCAGATGAGAGCAGAGATCACTAAGTTGCATAAAAAACTAGCCACCACCTTTATTTATGTGACACACGATCAAACCGAAGCAATGACGATGGGTGATAGGATCGTGGTTATGAAGGATGGGTTCATTCAGCAAGTGGACTCTCCCGCAACCCTTTACGAACAACCGAGAAACGTGTTTGTGGCAACCTTCCTCGGCTCTCCTCAAATGAATATCTTTGACGCCAATCTTTTCAAAAACGGCGAGCTTGGTGTAACCTTTGGCGAGGATCATACCGTTACCTTTTCTCAAAAGAAAGCAAACCAACTTGCCGATGAAAGATATATCGGTCAAAAGGTGCTTTTCGGTATTCGTCCCGAAAATATCAAACTTGGCGGCAAAGAAGGCATTCGCGGCAGAGTGGACGTGGTGGAACACCTTGGCAGTGAGACCATCATTTATGCTAACGTAAGCGGGGTGGAATCACCGATTATCGTAAAAGTGCCCACTAATTACGATATCGTGGAAGGGTTGGAGATCAGCATGGTGTTTGATATGGAAAAATCCCATCTTTTCGATGCGGAAACCAAACAGTCCATCATGGGCGTACCTGACGTGAACCGCGTGCCGTGCTCTATTGAGAATAACCAGCTTGTCATTAACAAAAGGCGTTATCTTTTGCCTGAATTATTAAAGAAGAAGTTCTTTGACTTCTCACGTGAAAGCCTTGCCGAGATCCGTATTCCCGCCACGAAAGTGTCTTTGGAAGAAGTGCCGGAAGGGATCCATTTTAAGGCAAAGGTGGACTTTACGATCCCCGGAAACGACTCTGTCACTTTCTACGTTAAATCCGAAGTGAAAGAAGGATTTTTTGTGTTCCGTATCAATAACTCTTACTTTAATCAAACAGAAGATGGGGTTGATACCAGAAAAGTGCCGCAAGAAGGGGAAGAGATCGACTTGTACGTGCCTTTCTCCGAAATCTCCTTTACCGACAAGGACGGCCTGCGCGTGAATTCTCGCGAGATCATTTCTTCCAATACCGCTCCTTGCCGTGTCACTACGAAAAACGGCATTACTCGCATCCGTTTGAAGGGGAACACACTTACTTATAATGATCTTCAGGTGGAAGATGGCGATTATACGATCAAGCTGAAATCGGATAAAATCGGCTTTGTGTATGACAAAAAGTTTGCCAAAGCAAACAAAATTCCTCTTTCGGGCAAAGTGCCTAATTCCGTGGTCGCAAAGGCTTATGACGAAGATCGTTTGGGCGACAAAAATGCGGTTTTCTGTGCTGTGAAAGGGTTTGATAATTACGTGACAGCCGTGCTTCCCGCCACCTTCTCGGTGTACAAAATGCCAAAGTTCAAGTTTGTGATCGGAAGGGATAGTTTCACTTTGGAAAAGCGAGCAAATCAAGTGAATTCCGGAAGGAACGTAAACGAATTGTATTCTCTTTGGAGAGAAAAAGTGACCGATGAAACGTTGGCTGATGAATTAGACAGCATTGCAAACAATGAGGAAAAGATCTCCGATGCGTTCTATCGTGATTTGGAATTCGGAACCGGTGGTTTGCGCGGTGTGCTTGGTGCCGGAACGAATAGAATGAATATTCACACGGTGGGAAAAGCAACGCAAGGCCTTGCCGATTATGTGATAGCCAATTATCCGGAAGGGGAAAGAAGCGTTGCGATCAGCTATGATTCACGCATCAATTCCGACGTATTTGCCAAGAGGGCGGCAGCCATCTTTGCCGCAAACGGTATTAAAGTGTATCTTTATAAAACTTTGATGCCTACGCCTTGTTTGTCTTATGCGGTGCGTTCATTGAAAACAAGCGCCGGTGTTATGGTGACGGCTTCTCACAATCCGGCAAAGTATAATGGTTACAAAGTGTACGGGAATGACGGTTGCCAAATTACCGAACAAGCGGCAAATGAGATCCTTTCGCTTATCGAGAGTACGGATATTTTTAACGGCGTAAAGATTAAGGACTTTGATAAGGCTTTGGCACAAGGGGAAATCGAATATATTTCCGACAACGTTTTGACTTCCTTTATCGAACGCGTAAAGAAGGAATCGGTGCTTGGGGATGAAAAAGCCGACCGTAGTGCCAACATCGTTTATACTCCTTTGAACGGAACGGGACTTGTGCCTGTCACTCGCATTTTGAAGGAAACGGGCTTTTCCAACGTGACGGTTGTAAAAGAACAAGAACTCCCGGACGGAAACTTCCCTACCTGTCCCTATCCCAATCCCGAGATCAAGGAAGCGCTTGCCCTTGGATTGGAATACGCTAAAAATACTTCCGCTGATATTTTGATCGCAACCGATCCCGATTGCGATCGTGTGGGTATTGCGGTTAAAAACAAGGATGGTGATTTCTCCCTTTTGACCGGAAATGAAGTTGGATTCTTGCTTCTTGATTTTATTGCAAGCATGCGTATCAAGCACGGAACGATGCCCGCTGATCCCGTGTTTGTCAAAACCATCGTCACGAGTGATCTTGCCGAGAAGATCGCGGATCATTACGGTATTCGTACCATCAATGTGCTTACCGGCTTTAAGTATATCGGCGAGCAGATCGGTCTTTTGGAAAAGAAGGGGAAGGAAGATTGCTACCTGTTGGGCTTTGAAGAAAGCTACGGTTATCTGTCCGGCTCTTACGTGCGTGATAAGGACGCGGTAGACGGTGTGTTCATGATTGCCGAGATGTTTGCCTATTACAGAGCGCAAGGTATCTCCTTGCTTGATAAGCTGGATGAGATCTATGCAACTTACGGGCATTTTGTTTCCACCTTGGAGAGCTTTGCCTTTGAAGGTCAAGAAGGCTTTGTTAAGATGAGCAAGATCATGGATGAGTATCGTGAGACTATGGTGGTTGAAGGGAAAAAGGTCGTGGAGAAGAAAGACTATTCTATCGGCATTGACGGACTTCCCAAATCAAACGTGATCAAATTTACCTTTGAAGACGGAAGTACGATGGTGGTGCGTCCTTCGGGTACCGAGCCTAAGCTGAAAATCTATCGTTGTACCCTTCAAAAATAAAAAGCATTCATAAAAAGGGCTTGCTTCGGCGAGCCTTTTTTGTTTTAGGTAAATATTTTCGTCAAAAATCAGCAATGCGGGTAAAAACGCAAGACAGCGACGCTTTTTTGTATTATAATTATTTCGTAGAATAATTATCCGCAAGAGAGGAATTATGTTAGAACTTAAAAACGTTTGTTTTTCCGTACCGGGAGAGGATGGAAAGAAAAAAGAGATCATTCGGGATATCAGTTTGACTCTTGAAGATGGAAAACTTGCCGTCATTACCGGTCCGAACGGTGGGGGCAAGTCCACCCTTGCTCGTTTGATCATGGGAATTGAAAAGCCCACTTCCGGCAAGATCTTTTATAATGGGGAAGATATTACCGATCTTTCCGTTACCGATCGTGCAAAGAAAGGTGTTTCTTTTGCATTCCAACAGCCCGTAAAATTCAAAGGATTAAAGGTGTTGGATCTTCTTCGTATCGCAAGCGGAAAACGTCTTGCGGTGGGGGACGCTTGTCGTTATCTTTCGGCAGTGGGTCTTTGCGCAAGGGATTATATCGATCGTGAACTCAATGCAAGCTTGTCAGGCGGAGAGCTTAAAAGGATCGAGATCGCACAGATCCTTTCTCGTGCAACCAAACTTTCCATTTTTGATGAGCCGGAGGCCGGTATCGATCTTTGGAGTTTCAATAATCTTATTAAAGTGTTTGAGGATATGCGCAGAGATATTGAGGACGGATCCATTATCATCATCTCCCACCAAGAGCGTATATTAAACGTGGCGGATGAGATCATTGTGATAAGTGGCGGTAAGGTGGAAAGAAAGGGCTCGAAAGAGGAAATTTTGCCTTCCTTGTTGGGGTCTGCTTCCGTTTTGAATTTCTGTACCGGTGCGTCCGGAAAGGAGGACGTATGAAGTTTGATGAGATCCAACTGAGGCTTCTTGAAGAAGTGGCTGACCTCCACGGGGTGCCCGAAGGCGCATATAATATTCGCTCGGATTCCGAGGCGGTGGGCAGACGCTCCACCGAACATATCGTTATTACTTCCAAAAAGGACGTGAGCGGTATTGATATTGAGATCATGCCCGGCACCAAGAATGAAAGCGTGCATATCCCCGTGGTAATGACCAAGAGCGGTTTGAAAGAAACCGTTTATAACGATTTTTACGTGGGGGAAGGCGCGGATGTTTTGATCGTTGCCGGATGTGGTATTGATAACTGCGGAACGGGAGATTCCGAGCATGACGGCGTGCATCGTTTTTTTTTGAAGAAGGGCGCCAAAGTGCGTTATGTGGAAAAGCATTACGGCTCCGGAACAGGAAAAGGTAAGCGTATTTTGAACCCCGTCACCGAAGCATATTTGGAAGAAGGTGCGGAAATGACCATGGAAATGGTACAGATCAAAGGCGTGGATGATACCGAGCGTACCACCGTAGCTAAACTTGCCGCCGGTGCAAAACTCGTGGTGCGTGAAAGATTGATGACGCACGATGATCAAAGGGCTTTAAGCCGCTATGACGTGATCTTGGATGGTGAAGGCGCAAGCGCGGACGTTGTCTCCCGCTCTGTGGCAAGGGGCACTTCTTTCCAAAAATTTGATGCAAAGATCACGGGTAACGCCCCCTCTTACGGACACACCGAATGTGACTCCATCATTATGGACCAAGGTAAGATCCTTGCCGTTCCCGGCTTGCAGGCAAACCATATAGACGCATCGCTTTTGCATGAGGCGGCAATCGGCAAGATCGCGGGAGATCAGTTAATAAAGCTCATGACCCTGGGGCTTACCGAACAAGAGGCGGAAGAACAGATCATTAACGGTTTCCTGCGTTAAGCATTTCGTTTATAGGCGTTATAAAAACAAATAAGGGCAATGGGCGGGAAAGATAGCAAATCCTTACGCGCTTACCTTGACGATAAACCCCATTCCTTTATATAATAAGTTCATTGAGGTGAAAACAATGTACAAGATCATTACGAAAAAGAGTTTGAATCCTACCGTCACCATGATGGAGATCGAATCACCGCTCGTTGCAAAAAAAGCAAAGGCGGGACAGTTCATCATTTTGCGTGTAGACGAAGAAGGGGAGAGGATCCCGCTTACCATTGCCGGGGTTGACCCCGTGCGCGGCGCGGTCAAGATCATCTTCCAAATCGTGGGTGCCACAACCGAAAAGTTGAACCACAAGGCGGAAGGGGAGTATATACAGGACTTTGTCGGTCCGCTTGGAATGCCCACCCATATCGCAGGCATGAAAAAGGTTTGCGTGGTTGGCGGTGGCGTGGGCTGTGCCATTGCGCTGCCTGTGGCGGAAGCGTTGCATGCGCAAGGCACCGAGGTGACCAGTATCATCGGTTTCCGTAATAAAGATCTTTTGATCTTAGAGGATGAATTTAAGGCTTGTTCGGACAAGCTGGTGGTCATGACGGATGACGGTTCATATGCTCGCCACGGAAACGTGACCGTCCCTCTCAAAGAGATGCTGGACGCAGGTGAGCAGTTTGATATGATCATTACGATCGGACCGCTTATTATGATGAAGTTCGTTACGCTTACGGCAAAGCCTTACGGCGTGCCTGTCACCGTTTCCATGAACCCCATTATGATAGACGGAACCGGAATGTGCGGCGGATGCCGTTTGACTCTTATGCAAGATGGCAAGAGAGTGACCAAGTTTGCTTGTGTGGACGGCCCTGATTTTAACGGATACGAGGTGGATTTTGACGAGGCTATGTCCCGCGGCAGGACCTATTTCGATTTTGAACGTAAGGCTCATGAAAAAGCCTGCAATCTCTTCAAGGGGGTGTGATATATGCCGAATATGAATCCCAAAAAGAACGAAATGCCCACGCAAGAAGCAAAAGTGCGCGCGCATAATTTTAACGAAGTGGCTCTCGGATACGAAGAGAGCGTGGCTGTGGACGAAGCAAACCGCTGCTTGAACTGCAAAACGATGCCGTGCGTTTCGGGTTGCCCGGTCAATATACATATTCCCGAGTTTATTGCCAAAATCAGAGAGATGGATTTTGAGGGTGCATATCAGATCATCACGCAAACCTCATCGCTTCCCGCTGTTTGCGGCAGAGTTTGTCCGCAGGAAACACAGTGTGAAAGCAAGTGTGTGCGTGGCATAAAAGGGGAAAGCGTTTGCATTGGTAGGTTGGAAAGATTCGTTGCGGATTATCATAACAGGTATTCCAAAGAAGCTCCCGAAGTTCCCAAAAGCAACGGACACAAAGTGGCTGTGATCGGTTCCGGTCCTTCCGGATTAACTTGTGCGGGTGATCTTGCTAAAAAAGGATACAAAGTGACGGTATTTGAGGCACTTCACCTGGCGGGGGGCGTGCTTGTGTATGGTATTCCCGAGTTTCGTCTTCCCAAGAGTATCGTACAAAAAGAGGTGGATACCTTAAAGGCACTCGGGGTGGAAGTGATGACCAATGTGGTGATCGGTAAGACCCTTACTGTGGACGAGCTTTTTGAGATGGGCTTTGAGGCGGTGTTCATTGGCTCCGGCGCAGGTCTTCCCAACTTTATGAATATTCCCGGAGAGTCTTTGAAAGGTGTGTATTCCGCTAATGAATTCTTAACCAGAAGCAACTTGATGAAAGCATATAAGGAAGACCCTGATACCCCCATTATGAAAGGCGGTAAAGTTGCGGTCGTTGGCGGTGGAAACGTGGCCATGGATGCGGCGCGTACGGCACTTCGTTTAGGTGCGGAAAAGGTTTATATCGTTTATCGTCGTTCCATTGAGGAACTTCCCGCAAGAAAAGAGGAAGTGGAGCACGCCATGGAAGAGGGTATCGAATTCAGATTACTCACCAATCCCGTTGAGATACTCGGTTACCACAATGCGGAAGATCCGCGCGATCCTAAGAACGGATCCGTGACGGGCATTCGTTGCATCCAAATGCAACTCGGTGAACCCGATCAAAAGGGGAGAAGGCGTCCTGTACCCATTGAAGGGTCGGAGTTTGATATAGATTTAGACGTGGTCATTATGGCTATCGGTACCTCTCCCAATCCCCTCTTGAAAAATACTACCGAAGGTTTGGAAGTAAACAGCCACGGCGGCATTATCGTGAATGAAGCGGGCTTGACTTCTCGCGTGGCAGTGTATGCAGGCGGTGACGCCGTGACGGGCGCCGCAACCGTTATATCGGCCATGGGCGCAGGTAAAGTTGCCGCAAAGGCGATCGACGAGTATTTGCTTTCCAAGTAAAAATCAAAGCATCTTAAAAGGATTTTAAAAATGGCTTAGCGCATTATGCTAAGCCATTTTTTTGTGGTCAAAATGTTGTTAAAGGAAAGCGGTGTTATTCTTGCGGGAAAGTGTTTTTATCAAGCTCATTCTCTTCCATTTCTTCGAGCATAAGCACTTCGTCTTGTTCGGAAGGGGCTTGTAGTTCTTGTTGCATAGGCTTTTCTTCTTGTTTTTTGGACTTGATCTCCCAATGCAAAATGCCGGAAAGATGTTTATACATAAGGAAGGTCAACAGACTTACAACGCCAAGGCGTAAGAGGTTAAAAGGAAGCACGCCGGCACTCAGGTAGATCGCATAGAAGTTATTACTGTTTACGTTTTTATACAGCGGCTTTACGATATTAACAATGATATTAAAGTTCCCATGGAAAAAGAATTCCACGTAAAAGGGAACGGAAATAAAGCGATTGACGAGTATGGCACCCGCCGTGGAGCATGCGGTGCCGATCAAGAGAGCAAACAGGGCGGATTTTCTGGTTTTACGGTAGTGATAGAAGATTGACGCAGGGCATACGTAAAGCAGGCCAAGCAACATGTCTGTCAGTTCCCCCACAAAAGCCGTGCCGGTAAAGGGTAGCTTTAATACGCACTTTAAAACGGTGATAAGCGCACCTGCAAAAGGTCCGAGCGCAAAGCCGCCGAGCATGGCGGGAAGTTCGGAAAATTGAAATTCCAAAAAACTCGGGAAAATAAAGGCAAGCGGTATTTTGATATACATGTACATGATAAAGGAGATGGCCGTTAATACCGCTATTTTAGTAAGATAAGCAGGGGTGAACATTTTTCCGAACCTTTTGATGGATGCTTTTGCGTTCATAATACTTCTCCTATAAAAAATGCCTTGATACAGATCAAGGCAAATAAAAGACGAAGTATGGGTGTACACTTTGCTTCATCCGGACTATACCGTCGGTGCAGGAACCGCCCCTGCTCAACCCTTGCGGGCTCGTGGACTATACCACCGGTGGGGAATTACACCCCGCCCTAAAATGTATCTGCCTTTACTTTACTCATTACCTCGCTTGTTGTCAAGAAGTTTTTCGGATCATACGGTTTTTTTTGAAGTGTATTTTACCGAAAAAGGAAAATCGTTGCGAAATACGGGAAAAACGGCTATAATAGTGCCATGGAGTTTATTGCAAAAACGCGCGAAGATACCATTGAGGTGGCAAAAGAGTTTGCAACGAAACTGCAAGGCGGTGACGTTGTTCTCTTGTCGGGTGAACTTGGGGCAGGAAAAACCACGTTTACCAAGGGTATTGCTCTTGCTCTTGGGGTGACTGAGCCTGTCACTTCTCCCACATTTACCATCATTAAGGAGTATCAAGGTAAAGAACTTTCGCTTTATCATATGGATATGTATCGCCTTTCCGGGGATCTTACCGAACTTGGTTTGGAAGAGTATCTTGGAAAAAAGGACGGTGTTTGTGTGATAGAGTGGTGTGCGGTTGAGGAGATACATGCTCGCGTGTTTGAAATATCGCTTGCTTACTGCAAAGAGGGCAGACGCATTATCATCAGAGAGGAAGAACGCGCATAGGAGATTACCGTGAAAGGATTGATCATAGATACCACGTTAAAATGCGGATACGTTGCGGTGTTTAACGGCGAAAGCAAAGCCGTTTCCTTTTTGGATACTTCTTTGTCTACCCAATCCTCATTGATAGGCGCGTGTAAAACCGCAATGGCGCAAGTTGGGCTGGAAAACGATGACTTGGAAGGCATTGCTGCCGTGGTGGGCCCAGGCTCTTTTACCGGTATTCGAATTGGCGTGACTTTTGCAAACGCAATGGGGTTTGCGCTTTCTATTCCTCGATATTCCTTTACTTCTTTTGAGTTGATGCAGGTTGCTTATCCGAACGCAAGCGCGTATTGGTTGGATGCGGGGCATGGTAGCGCATATACCGCCTTTCCCGTAAATGGATATTTGGAAGAGAAAAACGTGGAGCAATCGGATCTTCCAGAAGGAGCGGTAGAACAATCCGCTCTCTTGGATAAATTGCCGCAAGCCGCACTTCTTCTTGTCGAAAAAGCAATGGAACAAAGAGCGTTCTCCGCCTGTATGCCAACTGCGGAACGTGAATATTTGAAACCGAATTATATGAGAAAATCGCAAGCGGAACGCGTAAAGGAACAAAAGCAATGTCAATAAAGATCGCTATTCGCAGAGGGGAAGAGGCGGATGCTCCCGCGATAGCCATGATCGAGGCCATGTCTTTTAAAACACCTTGGTCAACCGAAATGGTACTTTCCGAGATGAAGGAAGCCATTTCCTCTTTTTTTGTAGTGGAATATCAAGATAAAATCATTGGATATTACGGTTTTTTACACATTCTGGATGAGCTGCATATATTAAATGTGGCGGTCGATCCGGATCATCGGCGACAGGGCGTTGGAAGACAATTGATGGCTCACCTTGTGGAGCAGGCGCGGGCATTATCCGCAAGAGCGATCACGCTTGAAGTCAGAGAAAGCAATCTTACAGCGATCCGTCTTTATGAACGTGCCGGTTTTCAGCTGGCAGGGGTGCGGCCGCATTACTATACGGATAAAGAAAACGCACTCATATATTGGTTAGAGTTATAAGGAGGCTCCTATCAATTACCTTGATTACGGAAAAGGCAAGTGCCTTATCTTTTTGCACGGTTGGGGCGGGGAAATAGCCTCATTTAAGGGACTTGCCGACAGACTTTGCAGGTATTTCCGCGTGATTTTAATTGATTTATACGGCTTTGGATCGAGCCCTCATCCCGATTATCCTTTAACGATAGAGGACTATGCCGAGGGCGTTCGTCAACTAATACGAGAAAGAGGCGTGGAAAGCGCCGTGATCGTTGGTCATTCCTTTGGTGGGCGTGTGGCAATGCGTTTGGCAAAGGACGAATTTGTGAGTGGGCTCGTGTTATTAGACAGCGCCGGTATCATTCCGCGAAGAGGACCTCGCTATTACTTTAAGGTTTTTTCCTACAAAATAGGAAAGAAACTACATTGGAAATGGCTGCCAAAAGGGAGTGTAGATTACGAAAAACTGAGCGGCGCAATGAAAAAAACTTTCGTGAACGTTGTAAACGAAAGCAGCGAAAAGGACGCAAAAGCCATCACTGTACCCACACTTTTAATATGGGGGAGCGAGGATAGAGCCACCCCTCTTTACATGTGCAAAAAACTCAATAAACTCATTCAAGGCAGCAAAAAAATCGTGCTTGAAAAGGCGGGCCATTTTGCTTATTTGGAACATTCCGGTTATGTTTTTCTTGTGTTAAAAGCCTTTCGAGAGGGAGTATGATCTCTTTTTATCTTCTATCGATCGGGATCTTTTATTTGATCTCATTGCCTTTTGCATCTCTTTTTCAAGGGAGCGGTTATCGAATGGACGAATATCTTTGTCGAGCCAAAAGAAAGATAACGTTTTGCCTTGTTTCCTTTTTATTGATGGGGGTGGGGGGCTTTTCCCTTACTTTTGTACACTCGAGGGCCCTTTATCTTACTCTCCTGATCGCACTTTTTGCGCTTAGCGGCTTGTTGGCTTGGGGACTATATGAAAAAATGCACATGAGCATGAATTACACGAACAGGCTCATGCGGTTTCTCGTGCTGAATACGGCTTTATACACGCTTTTGTTCTTTGCTTTTATCTTTACCAAGCATCTTGCCCTTTGGTGTGCAACACCTTTTCTTGCGCCTGTTTGCCTTTTGCTTTCGGCGGTAGTTTCAAATCCTTTGGAAAAACGCAATAACCGTCATTACTTGTTAAAAGCTAAAGAAAGGCTGAGAGAAATGCCGGCCATAAAGATAGGAATAACGGGAAGTTATGCAAAAACAAGCGTCAAAAATGCGTTGACGCACTTTCTTTCTCAAAAATATAAAACGCTCGTCACTCCTGCAAATTACAATACCCCTTTGGGGATCGCAAAAACCTTGCAGGAAGCCACGGGAAATGAGGAAATCTGTGTGTTTGAGATGGGGGCACGGCGAAAGGGGGATATCCGAGAATTATGCGAGATGATCTCGCCCACGGTGGGAGTTTTAACCGGGATCGCGCCGCAACACCTGGAAACCTTCGGGTCGCAAGAAGTGCTTTTGAAAGAAAAGGGAGAATTAGCGCGTTTCGTGCCGTCAAACGACATGGTGTTTTATAACTTGACAGATCCGCTCGTTAGCACTCTTTATAGGGAAAGAATAGGGAAAAAGATAGGTGTGGGATTCGTTGAAGGAGAGTATTTGATACAACAGGTGGAGATCACTTCGGGGGGTTCTTCCTTTTCTCTTGTTCATGGGAAAGACCGTTTGCGTATCAGTCTGAAAAGCGTGGGGAAAGCCTGCGTGATCAACGTTGCACTGGCGGCCGCTATCGCTCTTGAACTCGGCGTTCCTGCCAATCGTATAGAAGAGTCGGCAAGAGAATTGACGGGCGCTCCGCATCGTTTTGAGGTGATGGAAAGCGGGGGCGTGACCGTGATAGACGATAGTTATAATATCAATCCGATCGGAGCTGCCGTGGCGCTCGATACCCTCTGCTATTTCGGAGAAGGAAGAAAAGTTGTTTACTGTTCGGGAATGGTAGAGCTTGGGAAAGAGGAAGAAAAATGCAATTTGGAATTGGGCAAAAAGATCGCGGAATGTTGCTCACTTGCCATTGTTGCGGAAGGTCGTTACGGTGATATGGTGGAGCGCGGTATCAAAAGGGCAAATTGTGCGTGTAAGATCATGCGGGTAAAAAACACGGAGGAAGCCTCTTTGCTCTTTAAAAAGGTGTTGAAACGCGGAGATGTGCTTTTGATCATGAGCGATCTTCCTCGTGATTATTTGGTATAAGGAGAGGTTATGAAAATAGGAGTTTTATTTGGCGGAAGGAGTTATGAACACGATATTTCCATCATTACGGCTGTGCAAGCGGCGTGTTGTTTGCAAGAAAGCGCGGAAGTATACCCTCTTTATGCCTGCAAAGGGCGTTTTTATCTTATTACAGGAAAGTTTGAAATAAAAAGCTTTGCGGATAAATCGGTAAAAAAGAAGGAAGTGTGCTTTGAAAAAAGTGGTATTCGTTTGGGCCGAAGGAGTATAACGCTGGACTGTATGCTGATGTGTTGCCATGGTGGTGAAGGGGAAAACGGAACCTTTTCCGCCTTGATGGAAGTATACGATATCCCCTATACATCGTGCGGTGTGCTTGCATCTGCGCAAACCATGGATAAACGCATGACAAAACTGCTTTGCGAACGCTTTCTGATCGATACGCCGGCGTATGTTTTCGGGCATCGCGGAGAGGATGTGCCGCAAAGGGCAAAATCGTTATCCTATCCCTTGATCGTAAAGCCTGCGCGACTTGGCTCCAGCATTGGGATCGATATCGCACATAACGAGGAAGAATTGATCCGCGCGGTGGGCGTTGCTTTTTCGTTTGATCAAGATGTGTTGGTGGAGCAGGTGATAGAGAATGCCACAGAACTCAATTGCGCGGCATTTTATGAAAAGGGCAATATCATCGTGGGCGGAGTGGAGAACCCTCGTTCTTGGCATGAGTTTTTGACTTTTGAGGAGAAGTACCAAGGGGGAAAATACAAAACGGGCGGGAATAAGATCGTCACGGGAGAATTGGCGGAAAGAGTACGCGCGCTAACCGAAAAAATATACAAAGCCTTTGAATTGTTTGGCATCGTGCGCATTGATTATCTGTATTGCGAAAAAACGGACACCTTGTATTTGAATGAAGTGAACTCCCAGCCCGGCTCGCTTGCTTATTATTTGTTTGAGGAAGTTGGGATCGATTTCTCAGACCTTCTTTTAAGGGTGACAGAGGAAGCAAAAAGCCGCTCCTCTCAAAATGATATAATCATTTTTAATAGCGGGGTTTTAGATAATCTATCCGTTTTTGATCGAAAATGACTTTCGATCTGTTGCAAAACGGGTGGTTTCGGTGATAAAATACAAGTACGTAATAGGAGAATGCCATGGACAAGATTAAGATGCTGACACCCATCGTAGAATTAGACGGCGACGAGATGACTCGCGTTGTTTGGCAGTGGATCAAAGAGATTGTGATCTCTCCTTTTGTAGATTTAAAATCCGAATACTACGATCTTTCTTTACCCAATCGTGAAGCAACCAAAGATCAGGTAACCAAGGATGCCGCCGCAGCAATAGACAAGCTGGGTGTTGGCGTGAAGTGTGCCACCATTACTCCCAATGCGCAACGCATGACGGAGTATTCTTTGACTTCCATGTGGAAAAGTCCGAACGGCACCATTCGCGCTGCATTGGACGGTACTGTTTTCAGAGAGCCCATTATGGTGAAGGGGATCTCCCCGCTCGTTCCCGGATGGACAAGCCCCATCATCATTGCCCGTCACGCATACGGTGACGTGTATAAGGACGTGGAAGCCATTTGCCCCAAGGGGAGCAAAGCAGAGCTTGTGATCACCGCGAATGGGGAAGAAAAGAGAGTTTTGATAGCGGATTATCAAAAGTCTGCGGGCATTGCGCTGGGTATGCATAACTTGGATAGCAGTATTCGCAGTTTTGCAAAGAGTTGCTTTAATTATGCGCTCAGCAAAAAGCAGGATCTTTGGTTCTCTTCCAAAGATACGATCAGCGCCACTTACGATCACCGTTTCAAGGATATTTTCCAAGAAGAATACGATGAAAATTACAAGGCGGCATTCGAAGCTGCGGGCATTACTTATTTCTATACTTTGATCGATGACGCCGTTGCCCGTGTGATGCGTAGCAAAGGCGGCTTTATTTGGGCTTGCAAAAACTATGATGGGGACGTGATGAGTGATATGCTTGCTACTGCATTCGGCTCGCTTGCCATGATGACTTCCGTTTTGGTTTCTCCCACCGGCAAATACGAGTACGAAGCGGCGCACGGTACCGTTACCCGCCATTATTACAGGCATTTGAAAGGGGAGCAAACGGGAACCAACCCCATTGCCACGCTTTTTGCTTGGTCGGGTGCTCTTCGTAAACGCGGAGAGTTGGATCAGCTTCCTGCATTGTGTTCTTATGCGGACGCACTTGAAAAAGCCACCATCGACACGGTAGAAGAAGGGTATATGACAGGAGATCTGAAAGCGATCTTCCACAAAGAGGGTGTGGAGCCCGTTGCCCTCACAACACAGGAATTCTTGCACAAAATAGCGGATAAACTCGCAACAGTTTTATAAGGTATTTTGGCAAAAAATAAAAAAGGAGCGGATATATGAACAATTACGTTAATAAAGTTTTGGAAGAGCTGAAAGCGAAGAACCCGAACCAACCCGAATTCCATCAAGCGGTTACGGAAGTGCTGGACAGCCTCTCCGTGGTGTTTGACAAGCACCCCGAGTATGAAGCACGCGGCCTTCTCGATATGCTCGTTGAGCCTGAACGTGTGATCCTTTTCAGAGTGCCTTGGGTGGATGACAACGGCAAGGTGCAGGTCAACAAGGGATACAGAGTGCAATACAACAGCGCGATCGGCCCCTACAAGGGTGGTCTTCGTTTCCATCCGTCCGTGAACCTCTCTATTTTGAAGTTCTTGGGCTTTGAGCAGATCTTTAAAAACTCTCTTACCGGTCTTCCCATCGGCGGTGGTAAGGGTGGTAGTGACTTTGACCCCAAAGGCAAGTCCGAAAACGAGATCATGCGTTTCTGCCAAGCTTTCATGGCTGAGTTGTATCGTCATATCGGCGCAGATACCGACGTTCCCGCAGGTGATATCGGTGTTGGTGGCCGTGAGATCGGTTATATGTTCGGTTATTATAAGAAACTTGCCAACGAGCACGTGGGTGTTTTGACCGGTCGTGGTCTTTCCTACGGCGGCTCTCTTGCAAGAAAGGAAGCAACCGGTTTCGGCCTTGTCTATTTGGCAAGCGAAATGCTGAAACACTTCGGTTATTCCATGGACGGCAAAGTCGTGGTGGTTTCCGGTAGCGGAAACGTGGCTACCTATGCCGCTGTGAAGGCAACCGAGCTTGGCGGCAAGGTCGTTGCTATGAGTGATTCCAACGGTTATATCTATGATAAGAACGGTATTGATATTGAGCTTATCAAGGAGATCAAGGAAGTGCGCCGCGGCAGGATCAAAGAATACCTTGTGAAGCATCCTGATGCCGTTTACGGTGATAACTGCCGTGACATTTGGACTGTGAAGTGCGACGTGGCTCTTCCCTGCGCCACGCAGAACGAATTGGATGAGAAGGGCGCAGCGGCTCTTATCAAGAACGGTGTGATCGCTGTGGCGGAAGGCGCCAATATGCCCACCACTTTGGAAGCAACCAAGATGCTCCAAGAAGCAGGTGTGCTCTTTGCTCCCGGCAAGGCGGCTAACGCAGGCGGTGTTGCTACCAGCGCGCTTGAAATGGCTCAGTCCAGTGGCAGATTGTTCTGGTCGTTTGAAGAGGTGGATGCAAAGTTGAAGGGCATTATGCAGAACATCTTTAAGAATATCAGCTCCGCAGCTGCCGAATACGGTCAGCCCAAGAACTTGGTGCTTGGCGCAAATATCGCGGCGTTCAAGAAGATCGCGGATGCGATGATGGCGCAAGGCATTTGCTAATCATTTAGCGTTTCACAAATAATAGTCCCTCGATCCCTTTTCATACTGCTAAATACAGTATTAAAAGGACCGGATCGAGGGACTTTTTTGTATGCGAAAACCACCGGATAGTCCGGTGGTTCAAAAGAGGTTTACCGATGAGAGGAAAATTTCCTCCTGTGTTAAAATGGATTTGTAGCCTAACTTCCATAAAAACACAGGAGGAAATTTTATGAATAATGACACAAACAGTTTAGCAGACACGACGTGGAATTGCAAATATCATATAGTTTTTGCACCGAAGTATAGAAGAAAAGTGTTCTTTGGACAAAAGCGACTTGAAATAGGTGCAATTCTACGTTCGTTGTGTGAATGGAAAAATGTGGAAATTATAGAGGCAGAAGTATGCCCGGATCATGTGCATATGTTGGTCTCAATACCACCCAAACTCAGCGTGAGCGGATTTTTGGGGTACTTAAAAGGGAAGAGCAGTGTCCTTATATACCAGAAATACGCGAACATGAAGTTCAAATACAGAAACAGAGAATTTTGGTGTAGAGGGTATTATGTAGATACCGTAGGAAAGAACAAAAAAGCGATAGCGGAATACATCGCGAATCAGTTGAAAGAAGATAAAGAGATGGAACAAATGACGGTGTTTGAAATAACAGACCCGTTCAAGAAGTAGTCTCGATTCGCGATAGGCAAGTTAGGCTACAGCACGATTTCGTGCCGCCTATGAAGGAGGGTTTTACCCGTTATATGAAAAACCACCAGGTGCACTGGTGGATTTTTATTATTCCTCACCTTTTTCCTTATGAAATAATACAGTATAGTATGGATTATTCGGAGTTTGAGGAAAGAATAAAGAACGTTAGCGCTTTTTCGGAAGTATTTATTGTGGGGTACAGTTTGCTATCCCAACCTATTTATGCCGCACATGTGGGAAGTTATACCGGAAAACAGCTTATCGTACAGTCCGCGATCCATGCACGAGAATACGTAACGGGATTACTTGGGGTGGAGCTTACTGAATACTATGCTGGGTTTTCCTTTGCGGGTGGAATATATTTTATATATAATTCCAACCCCGATGGGATCCGCTTGGTTTTAGATGGCAGTAGTTGGGTAGGTTGTCAAAAATTGCGTGATTATTTATTGTCGGTAAACGGCAGCTTGGATTTTTCTCTTTACAAAGCGAATGCAAACGCGGTTGATCTGAATACGAATTTCGACGCCAAGTGGGGCGGTGGTGCACAAAACGTTCGCTGTCCTGCGTCGGAGAGTTTTATAGGATATTATCCCATGAGCGAGCGTGAGGTCAACGCACTTGCATCTTTTACGAATACGGTCAAACCGTATGCTACTATCTCCTATCATACGAAAGGACAGGTGATCTATTACGGGTTCGACGGACAAAATGAAAATAGCCTCGCACGGGACGATGCTATTGCATATCGCTTATCTGCCGTCACAGGGTATACTCCTGTTTTAACGGCACAGAGCACCGGCGGCTATAAAGATTGGTGTATTGAAAAGTTTGATATACCTTCCTTTACCATCGAAGTGGGGGGCGCATCCTTAGCACACCCGATAGGGGAGAACGCGCTTCCCACATTGTTTGAACAAAACAGGAACGTGCCTTTAACACTTTTGGAATGATCAGTCGCTGAAAGACTTGATATTTGCAATGATCTTGGCAAGTTTTTCTTCGTTCACGGCAAGAGCTTCGCGCTGTGCGGCAACAACGGCCTCAGGTGCGCGAGATACAAAGCCGGGATTTGCGAGCATTCCTTTGGATTTGGCAATTTCCTTCTCGAGTGTCGCTTGCTCCTTCTTTAATCTTTCGATCTCTTTTTCGTAATCGATCAGATCACCAAGGGGAATAAAGATCTCCGCCGCGGCAGTAACTGCGGTACTGACCTTCTTTTCAGCCACGTAGGAAGAGTCGTAGGTGACTTTTTCCACACCTGCAAGTTTCGCAAGATAGCCTTCTCCCGTCTTGATCAGCTCCTCATTTGCCGTTTTAACGGTAATGTGGATGCGCTTAGAGGGTGCAACGTTCATTTCGGCACGGATGTTACGAATTGCTTTTACGATATCCATCACAGCTTGGAACTCTGCTTCTTCTTTTTCAAAGAAGAGGTCTTTGCGGAAGATGGGATAAGAAGAAAGCATAATGGTTTCTTCGTGCAAGGGCAGGGTTTGATAAATGTGCTCTGTCACAAAGGGAATATAGGGATGGAGCATTTTCAAGATCGCCACGAGCACGTAATAGATATTCGATGCGGCATTTTGTTTTATTGCGGCGTCATCCGAGTAAAGAGAAGGCTTGATGGCTTCAATATACCAATCGCAGAATTCGCTCCAAACGAAATCGTACAGTTTAGCACCTGCGAGACCGATCTCATATTTTTCAAGGTTCTCGGTCACGGCTTTTGCGGTTTCTTGCAGGCGGCTCAGGATCCACTTGTCCGCAATGGTCTTTTGCGTCTTTTCAATGGGCAGGATCTCCACGCCTTCCAGGTTCATCATCACAAAGCGAGATGCGTTCCAAACCTTGTTGATAAAGTTTCTTGCACTCTCCACTTTTTCTTCGTAGAATCTTGTATCACCACCCGGTGCAATACCGTTTGCAAGGGAGAAACGCAAGGAATCAGCGCCGTATTTGTCAATAACAAGCAGGGGATCAATGCCGTTTCCGAGGCTCTTACTCATCTTTCTGCCGAGCTTATCGCGCACGATGCCGTGGATCATAACTTTGGAGAAGGGGATCTGACCCATATGCTCCAACCCGGAGAAGATCATTCTTGCCACCCAGAAGAAAATAATGTCGTAAGCGGTGATCAATACGCTGGTGGGGTAGAAATACTTTAAGTCTTCCGTCTTTTCGGGGTAGCCGAGAGTAGAGAAGGGCCACAGGGCGCTGGAGAACCAGGTATCCAGCACGTCCTCATCCTGCTTGAAGTGCTTAGAGCCGCACTTCGGGCAAACTTCGGGTGCGTTTTCCGCCACAATGGTTTCGCCGCACTCTTCGCAGTAGTAAGCGGGAATACGGTGTCCCCACCAAAGTTGACGTGAGATACACCAATCTTTGATGTTTTCCATCCAACCGAAGTAAACTTTGGAAAAACGTTCGGGAATAAATTCGATATCTCCTTCTTTCACCACTTTGATGGCGGGTTCCGCAAGGGGCTTCATCTTAACGAACCACTGTTTGGAGATAATGGGCTCCACGCTGCTGTGGCAACGGTAGCATTCGCCTACGTTGTGCTTATAAGGCTCTTTTTCGATCAAAAGGCCCAGGGCGGCAAGGTCTTCTTCTACCTTTTTCCTGGCAACCATTCTGTCAAGACCTGCGTATGCCGCGCCAGCCTTTTCGTTCATTGTGCCGTCATCGTTCATCACGCGGATCACTTCCAGGTTGTGGCGCATGCCCACTTCAAAGTCGTTGGGATCGTGCGCGGGAGTGATCTTAACGGCGCCGCTACCAAAATCCTTTTCCACGTACTCATCTGCCACTATGGGGATCACGCGATCGGTCAAGGGCAGGGAAAGGGTCTTTCCGATAATACCTTGGTACCGTTCGTCCGTGGGGTTTACTGCCACAGCTGTATCACCGAACATGGTTTCGGGGCGGGTGGTTGCCACGGTCAAATAGCCCGTACCATCTGTAAGAGGGTACTTGATATGCCAAAGGAAGCTATCCTGCTCGGAGTATTCCACCTCGGCATCGGAAAGGGCGGTTTTACAGCAGGGGCACCAATTGATGATCCTGCTTCCGCGGTAGATCAAACCTTTGTTATAAAGATTTACGAAAACCTTCTTGACCGCTTTGTTGCATTTTTCGTCCATCGTAAAGGCTTCTCTGGACCAATCAAGAGAGGAACCGAGCTTCTTTAATTGCTCCACGATCCTGCCGCCGTATTGCTTTTTCCATTCCCAAGCGGCTTTGAGAAAGCCTTCTCTGCCAAGCTCTTCTTTGGAAGTGCCTTCCGCTTTGAGTTTATCCACGATCTTAACTTCGGTTGCAATGGAAGCATGGTCGGTGCCGGGCAACCAAAGGGTGGGGTGTCCCTGCATACGCTTAAAACGCACCATGATATCTTGCAAGGTGTTGTTCAAAGCGTGCCCCATATGCAGTTGTCCCGTGATGTTGGGCGGGGGGATCACGATGGTATAAGGATCCTTTTTCGGATCGATCTTCGGCGTAAAATACCCCTTTTCCATCCAGGTGGCATACAGTTTGTCTTCAAAAAGTGAAGGGTCGTAAGTTTTTTCCATTTCCATAAGTCAGTCCTCTGTTAAAATTTCAAATCCATATTGGATTTTCCTTTTACCGTTTTGTTTAGTTGTCTATATAACTTTCTGCCGTAATCCACAATGGCATATATCGAAACGATGGTGCCAACGGATAAAATCACGGTAGTGACGATGCGATAAGCGTCATACTTGCTTTTTGCAAAAAAACTCATAACCAATCCTAAGGTCAAAACCAGGGTTGCGAGTTTTCCATATACGTTGCTATGAACGATGATGGAGCGTTTGGCAAGGCGTATTCCCCAAAAGATCATGAAACCTTCTTTCAGCCCGAGAATGATCGGGAAGGCAAGGAAAAGATTCGCAAGAGGGGAGTGATGAAGGAATTCGTTAATACAAAGGGAAACAGCCGCCGATATTTGCAAAAGTTTGTCAGCAAGAGGATCCAACATTTTTCCGAGATCGGTAATACAGTTGAATTTTCTGGCTAGGTACCCATCCAAAAGATCGGTAAACGAGGCAAAAAGAAAGATCCCAAAAGCGATATAGACGTTTAAGTTGTTTGCCCCTTCTACCGCAAAAAAAACGGCGAGAAAGGCAGGAACGCACGCTAAACGCAAGTAAGTAAGTGCATTGGGGAGATATTTCATTCCTCTTATATTTGAATCCTTACCCATAAAATAGATTTTATTACTTAATTTATGTAAAGTCAATTAAAAAAAGGTGACGAGAAGGGTACAAGCGTTTGCTGAGGATCTTATGGGAACCAAATGCGGCAGAAAAAGAATACAATACATTAGAATTTTATAAGGAGAACTTTATGAAAAGAAAATTTGTCGTAATAATGCTTATTATTAGCATGGTTTGCCTTTGCGTTTGCTTTTCCGCGTGTAGCGAAGAAAATGAAAACGTGATCCGCTTGAATGAAGTGACGCATTCCGTGTTTTACGCCCCTCTTTACGTGGCGATCAACCAAGGCTACTTTGCCGAACAGGGATTAAAGATAGAACTGACCAACGGCGGCGGTGCGGATAAAACCATGACGGCGGTTCTTTCCGGGCAAGCCGATATCGGTTTTTGCGGACCCGAAGCATCCATTTACGTTTTCAACGAAGGGAAAAAGGATTATCCCATCGTGATCGGTCAATTGACCAAACGCGACGGTTCCTTCGTGATCGCACGGAGTGAAATGAGGGATTTTGATTGGGAAACCGCTTTTATCGGAAAAGAGATCATCGGCGGAAGAAAGGGCGGTGTGCCCGCCATGGCGCTGGAATATGCCTTAAAGCAAAACGGGTACGTTGACGGAGTGAATACCAGGATCAACTACGACGTGCAGTATGATTTGATCTCTGCCGCGTTTGACGGCGGAACGGGGGATTATTGTACCATGTTCGAGCCTGCCGCAACGAATTTTGCGCTTGCCGGCAAGGGATACGTTGTGGCTTCCGTGGGAGAAGAGGCGGGAGATATCCCCTATACTTGCTTCTGTGCGGAAAAATCCTATCTTAAAAAGAATCCCGAAAAGGTGAAAAAGTTCCTTGCCGCAATTCAAAAGGGCGTTGATTTCGTATCCACGCACACGGCGGCAGAAGTTGCGCAGGCAGTTGCGCCTTCCTTTGCGGATACTTCACTTTCCGTGCTTACTTCCGCCATTGCCAACTATATGAGAATCGGTGCATACGTGGATGATATGAAGCTTAAACAAGAGGATTTTGAACATTTGCAAGATATCATTATCTCGGCCGGTGTAATGAGCAAGCGCGCAGATTATTCCAAGCTGGTGGATAATAGCTTCCTCGGCTGATAGGAGTGTTACGAAAGATGAAAGAGATTCTAAGGCTTAAAGAGATCTCGCATATTTACCATGGAAAAAGCGGGGAAACCAAAGCGATAGACGGAATGGATTTTGCGGTGTATGAACAAGAATTTTTCGGCATCGTTGGGCCATCCGGAAGCGGAAAAACCACACTGCTTTCCATTCTTGCGGGCATATTAAAACCTTCCAGTGGGGAGATATTAAGAAATATCTCCCCTTCGGAGATCGGTTACATGTTGCAAAGAGATCACTTGTTTGATTGGCGTAATATTGATGATAACGTCACACTTGGCTTGGAGATTCGCGGGATAAAAACCAAAGAAAACGTTTTATATGCGCGCTCTCTTCTTGAAAAATATAATCTCGGAGATTTTGTCAGAAAAAAACCTTCGGAGCTGTCTGGTGGTATGCGACAGCGGGTGGCGTTGATACGTACCTTGGCTTTGCGTCCCAAGTTGATCCTTTTGGACGAACCGTTTTCTGCGCTGGATTTTCAAACCCGATTGACGGTAGCGGAAGACGTTCGCAAGATCATTCGGGAAGAAGGGATCACCGCAATTTTGGTGACGCACGACATCAGCGAAGCGATCTCACTTTGCGATAGGATCGCCGTGCTCTCCGCAAGACCCGCGAGAGTGAAGAAAATATTTGAAAATACCATAGAGAAAGGTCTTTCTTCCATAGAAAGACGGGAAGCACCTGAGTTTTCCGATCTTTTTAAGGAGGTCTGGAAGGAATTGGAGTTTACGGATGAAAAGGATAAAGGGAAATATCAGTGAGGAACATCGGGCATATTTAAGAAAACGAAGAGCGTCAACCGCTTTTGTTGTGGGGATGCAACTGTTTATTTTGGTGCAATTCTTTTTGGTTTGGGAATTGCTTGCCCGTAAGGAGATCATAGACAGCTTTATATTCAGTTGTCCTTCCAAAATGTGGAGATCATTCACAGGTTTGGCAAAACAGGGTGTGCTTTGGGATCACGTGTCCGCTACTTTGTTGGAAACGGTAATAGGTTTTCTTTCCGCCACCTTGATCGGTCTTGTAATTGCCGTTATTCTTTGGTCCGTGGATCCTCTTAGGCGCATATTGGAGCCCTATATCGTGGTGCTGAACGCACTCCCCAAGATCGCGCTCGGTCCCATTATCATCATTTGGGTGGGTGCCGGTCGGGCGGCCATTATCGTAATGGCAATTCTGATAAGCGTTGTTATTACCATTATAACCATTCTGAACGGGTTTTTGTCTGTGGATAAAGATAAGATCCTTTTGATGCAAACGCTTTCCGCAAACAGGTGGCAGATCTTGACCAAACTCGTGCTTCCATCCAACCTATCGAACATCATTGCCGCTTTGAAGGTGAACGTGGGTATGGCTTGGGTGGGTACCATTATGGGGGAATACCTGGTAAGCCGAGAAGGTCTGGGATATCTGATCGTATATGGTGGGCAGGTGTTCAATTTGAGTTTGGTAATGTGCTCCACCATGATCTTAACGGTGCTTGCTGCTTTGATGTACTTTTGTGTTTTGATCTTGGAAAAGATCGTGAAAAGATGAAATTACGCCAAAGGCATATTGTCGTGTAAAAAAAGATCCCGTCAAAAGACGGGATCCATGCACGAATCTAAAAAATTATTTAAGATCTTCAAATCTTTCCACGGTCACACCGGCTTCTTTAAACATTTCCATGGAGAACTCATCTGGATAACCGTATTTGAAGATCACGCGGCGGATCCCGCTGTTAATGATCATTTTGCCACAGATAGAGCAGGGTTGGTGGGTGCAGTAAATGGTGCCGCCATCCACACTGACGCCGAGTTTGGCCGCTTGGATGATGGCATTTTGCTCGGCATGTACGGCATAACAAAGCTCGTGTCTGGTGCCGCTCGGAATGTTGAGTTTGCGGCGCAAACATTCACCTTTTTCCTTGCAACTCTTAATGCCGCTTCCTGCGCCGTTATAGCCGGTGGTGAGGATCCTTTTATCTTTGGTGATCACTGCACCAACTTGTCTGTTCTCTTGAAAACAACTGCTCCAAGAAGAAACTTTTTCTGCCAGATCCATAAACCTTTCATCCCACTTGTCCATATCGCACCTCTTGTTTGTTTTCTTTACTTTACCATATTTTTTATGGTTTTTCAATAAAAAAGAGGATAGTTATGTTCAATTCCTTTCTTTTAGAAGTATTTCTCCGCAAATAAGGCATAGGTATGTAAGATCATTACCGAATAATACCTAGCATCGGATAAGATGTTATCGCTGTTTTCCAGGTTTTCAAAAGCACTGCGGATCTCTGCCAGCAGTACCTTATATTCAATCACCGCATTATCCTCATTACCCTTTGCGCTTTGTGCAAAAGAACTTTCTTTTGCGACAATGCTTTCCTTAAACGAACGAATCTCTCTTTTCATATCTTCTTCCGCATAGCTTTTACTTGCCAAGGCATTTGCCGATTCGTATAGGGTGAGATATGCCTTTTCCCAAAGGTCTTTATAGGGAGATGCAAGGGATAATGACTTTGTTTTTTTTAAGTTGAATGGGGCGATATCAAGGAATAAGATAGCATATGCGGTATTGCGTTTTTGCACCTTATCGGCGTCGGAAAAGGAAGAATAAGCATTTACGATCACATAGTATTCGTTTTGCTTTTTCATCACGTATCCTGCACCGCCTTCGGCTCGAATGGCGGAGGCATTTTTGTAGGAAACGCCCATGTCGGGTGAGGCGCTTGCGTATAGAAAATAGTAAACGCTTTTTTCTTGTTCCTTTTTGCCGAGAAAAAGTGAGGCGTATGTGGATAATCCCGTATGGTTGCCGAGAATATCTGCCGCAAACAGAGAAAGGGAGAAGCAAAAAACCGTCATCATGATCACAACCCCAAAACCTTTTCGCTTTTTGCGTCTTGCTTTTTTATTCTCTTTACGGTTATCCGAAGGGATCGCGTGCGGTATGGAGCGTGCGTCCTCAACCTGATGCTCTTCTAAAGAAGAGATGCGTCCTAATACAGTGTAATCGTCGTATCGATATTTTTCATAGTCATTGAAATGATCCATGCTTGATTCTTACGGGATAAGATGCGCTTTTATGCTCAAAAAAAGCATTATTCGTCAGTTTTCGCGCACTTTGGTTCGGAAATCTTTTATTACGTCAAGACCTCAACGTTTAAAAATACTCAAATTGCTTGTATTAATTTATTCCTATATGCTATAATAACAAAGCCGTGCTATGCGGGGAGCCAGCGGTGCCCTGAACCCACAATCCGCTACAGTGGGGCAGAATACTTTTCCCGGCTTGCATCATGGAAGGCTGAGCGGCGCAAGGAACGTTGATACCGGTGTCTTGTGCAACGACGACCTGTGAACCGTGTCAGGACTTGACGGTAGCAGCACTAAGCGGCGTTCGTCGTGTGCCATAAGGTTGCTTCGGAGTAGTCACCTACGTTCGCGTCCGCTTCGGTGATGCCTGTCAAAAAAAGTTGCACGGTACCCTTTACTAATACTTGCGGCTGATGCCGCATTACGGAGATTTTATGGATAGAGATAATAAGATCGCGGTGTTGGTGGATGCCGAAAACGTATCCGAGAAGTACGCTCAGGATCTTCTGGATGAAGTGACCAATTACGGCATTCCCACATACAAGCGTGTTTACGGTGATTGGACAAAGTCCAACCTGCGAAATTGGAAAGATTCTCTTCTTACTTATTCTTTCACTCCCATTCAACAATACAGTTACACTACGGGCAAAAATTCCTCTGACAGCGCTATGATCATAGACGCGATGGATATTCTTTATTCCGGAAAGGTGACGGGCTTTTGTTTGGTGACTTCGGATAGTGATTTTACGCGTCTTGCCATGCGTTTGAGAGAGGCGGGCATGCTCGTTCTCGGCATGGGGGAAAAGAAGACTCCGCAGCCCTTTATTAAGGCCTGCGAGAAGTTTATTTACCTTGAAGTTTTGAAAAACACCGAGGCAAAAGCGGAAGAGAAACCGGAAGAAAAAGATGATAAGGCGGAATCGGAAAGCGCAAAAGGACAGAAAAAGTCGGCGGAAAAACCCGCTGCGTCCTTTGCTTCGCTGAAAAAGGTAAAAGCCATTGTGAAAGATATTGTGAACAGCATTGGCAATGACGAAGGCTGGGCGTATCTTGCAGACGTTGGAAACAATCTTTCCAAGCGTATGCCCGATTTTGATTGCAGAAACTACGGCTATACCAAACTCATTGACCTCGTATCCACTTTCAGTGGGTTCGAGATCAGCCGTATTCCCGTTGGGGAAGGTGGAAAGGTCAACAAAATACTGATCAAGATAAAATAATCGTTTTTCGGGCATCCGATAAACGCATTTTGTAAAAGAGGCACGAATATGTTTAACAAAGTTGATACGGGATTGGATTTTTGCGGACGTGAAAAAGAAGTTCTTGATTTTTGGAAAAAGAACGATATTTTTCGTAAGAGCGTAAAGGCGAATGAAGGAAAAGAAGAATACACCTTTTACGATGGACCGCCCACGGCAAACGGTAAGCCGCATATCGGGCACATCTTGACCCGCGTTATTAAGGATATTATTCCCAGATACCGCACCATGAAGGGTTATCACGTGGAGCGTAAAGCCGGTTGGGATACGCACGGTCTTCCCGTTGAGCTTGAAGTGGAAAAGATGCTCGGCATGGATGGCAAACAAGATATCGAGCGTTATGGCATTGAACCCTTTGTGAAAAAGTGCAAAGAAAGCGTTTGGAAGTACAAGGGCGAATGGGAAGTGATGAGCGACCGCGTGGGTTATTGGGCGGATATGGATAATCCCTACATTACCTATGACGATAATTATATCGAGTCGGTTTGGTGGGCGGTAAAGACCATTAACGATAAGGGCTTGCTTTACAAGGGTCATAAGATCGTTCCGTATTGCCCGCGTTGTGGCACGGCGCTTTCATCGCACGAAGTGGCGCAGGGCTATAAAGACGTGGAAGATATGACTGTCACGGCAAAATTTAAGGTGTTAGGTGAAGAAAATACCTATTTCCTCGCTTGGACGACCACGCCATGGACTCTTCCTTCCAACGTGGCGCTTTGTATGAATGCGGACGAAGATTACGCTCGCGTAAAAGTTGGTGATGAGATCTATATTCTTGCATCTGCTTTGGTTTCTTCCGTGATCGGTGATGGGGCGGAGATCTTGGATACCCATAAGGGTAGTTTTTACGAGCACAAGAAATACGAACCGCTTTTTGACTACATTCGCGGTACCAAAGAGGCTGAAAAAGCCTATTACGTCACCAATGATCCGTACGTGACTCTTACCGAAGGAACGGGTATCGTACACATTGCTCCCGCATTTGGTGAAGACGATGCGAAAGTGGGTAGAAAATACGGTTTGCCATTCGTTCAACTCGTGGATGAGCGTGGTAGATTTGTGGAAGCGGTGACCGATCTTGTTGGCGTATTTGCCAAGGACGGTGATAAATCCATTATTGAAAAGCTTGCGGCAAAAGGGCTTCTGTTCAAAAAGCATTTGCACACGCACAGTTATCCCTTCTGTTGGAGATGCGATACGCCCCTTCTTTACTATGCCCGCAGTTCTTATTTTATCAAGATGACTGCCGTGCGCGATAATCTTTTGAAAAACAACGAGCAGGTCAATTGGATCCCGCCTACCATCGGCTCGGGCCGTTTTGGTAATTTCCTTGAAAACGTGATCGATTGGGGCGTTTCCCGTGAAAGATATTGGGGTACGCCGCTCCCCGTGTGGGTTTGCGCGGATTGCGGAAAGACGCACGTTGTGGGCAGCAAGGCGGAACTCTTGCAACTTTCCGGCAAATTGCCTTCCGAATTACACCGTCCTTATATTGATCGCATCACCTTCAAGTGTGAATGCGGCGGGGAGATGAAACGAACGCCCGAAGTGATGGACTGTTGGTTTGACAGCGGATCCATGCCTTTTGCACAGTTGCATTATCCTTTTGAGAACAAAGAAGCCTTTGAAAAGCATTTCCCTGCGGACTTTATCAGTGAAGCGGTGGATCAAACGCGCGGTTGGTTCTATACCCTGATGGCGATCTCCACCTTGCTGTTTGACAAGGCGCCTTTCAAGAATTGTATTGTGCTTGGCCACGTTGGTGATAAGGACGGCATAAAGATGAGTAAGCACAAGGGCAACGTTGTGGACCCTTGGAGCGTGCTTGATAAACAGGGCGCAGACGCCGTTCGTTGGTATTTCTATACCGGCAGCGCGCCGTGGTTGCCTTCCAGGTTTTATGCCGAAGCGGTATCCGAAGCACAAAGAAAGTTTATGGGCACTTTCTGGAATACCTATGCTTTCTTTACCTTATATGCGGGTATAGACGATTATCAGCCGCAAAATTATCGTTTGGAAGACTGCAAACTCACCTTGATGGATAAATGGGTCCTTTCTCGTTTGAATTCCCTTGTGAAGAGCGTGGATGAGAACTTGGCGGATTATAAGATCACCGAAAGCGCCCGCATGATCGCAGACTTTACCGATGAGCTTTCCAACTGGTACGTTCGCCGTGGCCGTGAAAGATATTGGGGCAGCGAAATGACCGAAGACAAAGCGGCAGCTTACGCTACCCTTTATCACGTGCTTGTCACTATGTCCCGTCTTACTGCGCCTTTCGTACCGTTTATGGCGGAGAGCGTGTACCAAAACCTCGTTGTCAATAACGATAAGAATGCTCCCATCAGCGTGCATTTGACCACTTTCCCGGTTGCGGATGAAAAATACATCGATAAGGAACTTGAAAAAGAAATGTCCTTGATCGAAAACGTGGTGTTCCTCGGCAGGGCGTGCCGCAGTAAGTCCAATATTAAAAACAGACAACCCCTTGCAAATATGTACGTGAAGACGGACGTGGAAGTAAAGTTGGACGGTATGTTGGAGATCGCTGCGGAAGAACTGAACGTAAAGAAAATCACCAAGGCGAGCGAAGAGCAGTCCTTTATTACTTATGAACTCAAACCGCAACTGAAAACGTTGGGCCCGAAGTATGGGGCTTTGCTCGGCCAGATCAGAAACTTCCTCACCACGGCTAACGCGGCTGAGATCGTAGCGGCCGTGAAAAACGGCGGTACTTACAAAACGACGCTTGGCGGTAAGGAGGTGGAATTTGCCGAGAGTGACCTTTTGATCTCCACCAAGAGCGGGGAGGGCTTCAGCGCCGAATCGGATGGCAAGATCACCGTTGCATTGGATACCACTCTTACGCCTGCCCTTATTGAAGAAGGGTATGCCCGTGAGATCGTTTCCAAGGTGCAAACCATGCGCAAAGAAGCGGGCTTTGAAGTGACTGATCATATCAAACTCGGTTTGTTGGGTGAGGACGCTTTCCGTAAGATCGTTTCGGATTACGGTGTGCTGTCCGACGTGCTTGCGGACCAAGTGGATTATACCACCACGCAAGGCTATACCAAAGAATTTGACCTTGGCGGAAAGACCGTCACCTTATCCGTATGCCGCATTTAGCAGAAGGGTGGAAAGATTACGAGATCATCGCCACGGGTGATGGTTATAAACTGGAACGCTGGGGTGAAGTGCACCTTTTGCGCCCTGATCCACAGGCAATTTGGGAAGCGCCATTTGACCTTTTTTCTTTTCCTAAACTGAACGCTTATTATCGTGCTGAAGCAGGGAAAAAAGAGGAAAAGTGGGTGATCTTAAAGCCTTTTAGAGAGGAGTTTACCGTTTCCCGAAAAGGACTTACCTTTCACTTGAAACTCTCCAAGAACTTTAAGCATACGGGATTGTTCCCCGAGCAGGCGGCAAATTGGGACGACATGATAAGCCTGATCCGCGATGCTAAGCGAGAGATCAAAGTGCTGAATTTGTTTGCCTACACAGGCGGAGCAACCATTGCCGCCGCTTCCGCCGGTGCTGCCGTCACGCACGTGGACGCCGCACCCGCTATGGTGGATAGAGCCAAGCAAAATGCCGCCTCTTCGGGTTTGAAAGATAAGCACATTCGCTATATCGTGGATGATTGTTTGAAATTCGTAAATCGCGAGATCCGCCGCGGAAACAAATACGACGCAGTCATTATGGATCCGCCTTCCTTTGGAAGAGGCCCGGATGGAGAAGTGTGGAAGTTGGAAGAGAGCTTATATCCCTTGCTTAAACGCACGCGTGAAGTGCTTTCGGATAAACCGCTCTTTTTCCTAATAAATTCCTATACAACGGGCTTGCAGCCTACCGTGATAGCCGATCTTTTGAAGCTTGCTTTAAAAGGAAAGGGAAAAATAAGCGTTGACGCGTACGAACTCGCCATTCCCACAGACGAAGGGCTGGAACTGCCGTGCGGTTGTAGCGGTGTGGCAAGATTTATTTCGGAATAAACAAAAGGTGAACTATGAGCATTACTTACAAAGATATTCCCATAATTTATGAAGATAACCACATTTTGGTTGTGGTAAAGCCTTTCAACGTGCCATCGCAAGAGGATTCCACCAAAGATCCCGATATGTTGACCCTTTTGAAGGAATACATTCGCGAAAAGTATGATAAAAAGGGCAACGTTTTCCTCGGGTTGGTGCATAGACTGGACCGTCCGACGGGCGGTGTGATGATTTTTGCCAAAACCACCAAAGCGGCGCAACGTTTGTTTGAAAGCATTACGGAAGGTGATTTTGAGAAAAAGTATTTTGCCGTTCTTTCGGATACCCCTGCGGAAAAACATGGCAGATTGCATAACTACCTTTATAAAGATGAAACGAAAAATATCGTCACCGTTGTGCCCATGGGTGTAAAGGGGGCAAAGGAAGCTGCACTGGATTATAAGGTTTTGGAGAAAAAGGACAAGATCTGCTTAACGGAGATCCAACTTTATACCGGTCGCTCTCATCAAATTCGCGTGCAAACGGCGCATATCGGTTGCCCTGTGGTGGGGGACGTGAAGTATGCGGGTAAAAAGTACGTGAAATCCGCTAATCTCGCGCTTTGGAGTACAGAGATCAAGGTGACACATCCCACCAAGAAAGAGGTGATGGTGTTCCGCGCTTTTCCGGATGACAGCGTGTTTCCTTGGAGTGAATTCGATATTGAAAGGCATTTGAGCGTGAAAATCAACTGAGAAAAGCAGTTGCCTTAAGGCAACTCTTTTTTTATAGAGTTTTTTTAAGTTTGATAACGATAGCGTTAAAAAAACTTAATAACTCTTGAAATGACGTTTTGGGTGTGCTATATAATAAGTATCGACCTGCGTTGTGCGAGTAACGGATATGTCACAACCTCAATTATTAATAGGGGAGGCGAAACGCGGCGTCGGATGTCAGGCCGCACTTTATCAGCGGAAGGCAGAAGCGTCGGATAGCCTATACCCAACCTGCTATCGGCGGGTTTAGTACAGCCGTGAGACGGCAATGCGGGCTAAGCGATCATCGCTCTGAGAGACCCTTTAGGGTCTCTCTTCCTTTATTTTTTAACCGTTGTATAAAATATTTTACCCATTTTCATAAAAACGTTATACATTGGTCGCGCGCGTGTGATATACTGACAGTGCAAAATCTTTTTTTGGAGGAATCTTTTAATGCAATATTCACGCGAAGTTGATGAAATGGTTTGCGTCAAAAAAGGTCCGAACCATGGTCCTGCTCCGATCCCCGAAGAGGGAAAATGGGTGCAAGCCAAGGAAGTTAAGGACATTAACGGTCTTACGCACGGCGTAGGTTGGTGTGCCCCTCAGCAGGGCGCTTGCAAGCTCACGCTTAACGTTAAGGACGGTATTATCCGCGAAGCGCTTGTGGAGACCCTCGGTTGCTCCGGTATGACCCACTCGGCAGCTATGGCTGCGGAGATCCTTCCCGGCAAGACCATTTTGGAAGCCTTGAATACCGACCTTGTTTGTGACGCGATCAATACCGCAATGCGCGAGCTTTTCTTGCAGATCGTTTACGGCAGAACGCAGTCCGCTTTCTCCGAGAACGGCCTTGTGATCGGCGCCGGTTTGGAAGACCTTGGTAAGGGACTCCGTTCTCAGATCGGTACCATGTATTCCACCGAAGCCAAGGGTGTAAGATACCTTGAAATGGCGGAAGGCTACGTGACCAGACTTGCTCTTGATAAGGAAAACGAGGTCATCGGTTATGAGTTTGTGAAACTCGGCGTTATGATGGATCTCATTGCAAAGGGCACCTCTGCGGACGAGGCTTTGAAGAAGTGCACCGGCACTTACGGCAGATTCAGTGAGGGCGTGACCTTCATCAATCCGCGCAAGCAATAAGGAGGGAATTACTATGGCTATCACTTTTGAAGGGTATGAAAGAAGAATAGATAAGATCAATGCCACCCTTGCCAAGTATGGCATCGCTTCCCTCGAAGAAGCGCGTGACATCTGCTTGAAGGCAGGTATCAACGTGGAAGAGATCGTGAAGGGCGTGCAACCCATCGCTTTTGAAAATGCGGTTTGGGCTTATACCACCGGCGCGGCTATCGCTCTGAAAAAGGGCACCAAGAAAGCGGCGGATGCGGCGGAAGATATCGGTATCGGCTTGCAGTCTTTCTGCATTCCCGGTTCCGTTGCGGATCAACGTCAGGTCGGTTTGGGCCATGGCAATCTTGCGGCAATGCTTCTCCGTGAAGAAACCGCTTGCTTTGCTTTCTTGGCAGGTCACGAATCCTTTGCTGCGGCAGAGGGCGCTATCGGTATTGCTAAAACTGCGAACAAAGTTCGCAAGAACCCTCTCCGCGTTATTTTGAACGGTCTTGGTAAGGATGCGGCTTTCATCATCAGCCGTATCAACGGGTTCACCTACGTGCAAACCAAGTATGATTATTACACCGGTGATTTGAAGATCGTGAAAGAAACCGCTTACAGCAACGGTGAAAGGGCAAAAGTTCGTTGCTACGGTGCGGATGACGTGAGCGAAGGCGTGGCTATCATGCGTCACGAGGGCGTGGACGTTTCCATCACCGGAAACAGCACCAACCCCACCCGTTTCCAACACCCTGTGGCAGGCACTTACAAGAAATGGTGCGTGGATAACGGCAAGAAGTATTTCTCCGTGGCTTCCGGCGGTGGCACGGGCAGAACGCTTCACCCGGATAACATGGCAGCAGGTCCCGCCAGTTACGGCATGACCGATACGATGGGAAGAATGCACAGCGACGCTCAATTCGCAGGGTCCTCCTCCGTTCCCGCTCACGTGGAAATGATGGGCCTCATCGGCATGGGCAATAACCCGATGGTCGGTGCGTCTGTCGCTCTCGCAGTGGCTGTGGAAGAAGCGCAAAAGTAATTGATTATTTAATAAAAAGCACCGTTTCGGCGGTGCTTTTTTTACGGCATAAGCGAGTGTTGTTGACGAGAACATCGTAAAATGGTATGATTATCTTATGGATAATAACGCAGTCACTTATGAACAAGCAGTAGACCTTTGCAATAGGGCAGGCATGCGCTATTTGGCTTATGCCAAAAAGCGTGAGCGCGGCGCGGATGTGGATGAAACCGAGGTAAAGCACGACCTTTTTCTTCTCTATTTGGAGGCAGCAAAAAGCGGGCTTCCGCGCGCGCATTATAATCTTGCCGTTTGTTACCACTTTGGTATTGGCGTTGGGGTGGACCATGAGCAGGCCATCCGTAATTATGAAAAAGCGATAGAGGGCGGCAGCACGGAAGCCATGATCTACCTTTCCAAAATGTACGCACTCGGAGAAGGGGTGGAGATCGATAGGGCGAAATCCGACGAGATGCTTCGTCAAGCGGCGGAGAAAGGAAACCCCATTGCTTGCTTTATTTTGGGTGGGCATGCGGCAAATGATAAAAACAGTGCGCTTGCGCTCTCATACTTCAAAAAAGCGGCCGAGAACCATGCTAAATATAGTTATTGCACTTCCGTGGCGGACGCACAAAGCGGCAAAGATTATGAATCCGCAAGGGACGGTGTAGGGAAAAGTCTTGCAAAATGCCTTTTCTTCGCAGCTTATCTCACGATCCTTGTGCTTCGTGTAAAAGAGGACTTTGAAAAAGCGGTGGAATGGTTAAAGATCGCTTTTTATGAATGCGAGATGCCCGAAGCGGTGATCGTGCTTGCGCATGCTTATACCTATGGTGAAGGTGTGCCGCAGGACTTTGAAGAAGCGGAAAAATACGTGAAGGTGGCGGAAGACCATCAGCTCCATGGAGCATCTGATGCACGTGACGATTTGGAAGAAGTTCGTGCCCGCGCCGATGCACTCAAAAAAAAGCAAGAAAAGTGAAGATAATTGCGAAAATCAGTTGCAAAATCCCTTTTCATTTGATATAGTATTAGCGTTAAGCCTCGTTAGTCTAGTGGTCTAGGACGCTGGCCTCTCACGCCGGTATCAAGGGTTCGAACCCCTTACGGGGTACCAGAAAAAGCAGCAACCCAATTGAGTTGCTGCTTTTTTCACCTTTATCAAGCGATTATTTTATCCACACACTTGCCAATCTTTTATTCAAATGATATCATATAATAAGTATTTCATTTTTAGGAGCGCTTACTATGAACGTAATGGACACCCTGCGTGAGAGAGGATTTATCAAACAGACCGTTTTTGAAGAGGATCTTTATAAGCTTCTCGGCTCTCAGAAGGTCAGTTTTTATATCGGATTTGATCCCACGGCGGATAGTTTACACGTTGGTCATTATCTTGCCATGATGGCAATGAGCCATATGCAAAAAGCGGGGCATCGCCCCATCGTTTTGATCGGTGGCGGTACCGGTATGATCGGTGATCCTTCGGGGCGTACCGATATGCGCAATATGCTCACTGCCGAAACCGTGCAACATAACTGTGAGTGCTTTAAAAAGCAAATGAGCCGTTTCTTCTCCTTTGAAGGGGAAAACGCCGCCATTATGGTGAACAACGGTGATTGGCTTTTGAACTTAAATTACGTGGACTTTTTGCGTGATATCGGTTCGCTTTTCAGCGTGAACAGAATGCTTACCGCCGAGTGCTATAAGAACAGAATGGAAAAAGGGTTGACTTTTTTGGAATTCAACTATATGCTGATGCAAAGCTACGACTTCCTCGTACTTTATAAAAAGTACGGTTGCGTGTTGGAGTGCGGCGGTGACGACCAGTGGAGCAATATGCTTGCAGGTGCGGACCTGATTCGCCGCAAACTCGGCAAGGACGCGTTTGCCATGACTTTCCCGCTTCTTACCAACAGCGAAGGAAAGAAAATGGGTAAGACTGCCTCGGGTGCGGTTTGGCTTTCTGCGGACAAGACTTCTCCTTATGACTTTTATCAATACTGGCGCAACGTGGAGGACAGCGAAGTCAGAAAGTGCATGAAACTGTTGACCTTTATGCCTCTTGACGAGATCGAAGAGATGACCGCCCATCAGGATGAGCGCATCAATGCCGCCAAAGAGCGTCTTGCGTACGAGATCACCAAGATCGTGCACGGGGAAGAGGTTGCGGATGACGTTGTTCGCAAGGTGAAAGCGGCTTTCTCCGGTGACAGCGAGAACATGCCTACCAAGGAGCTTGCTCCCACCTTTACCAAGGTGGTTGATATTTTGGCGGAAGTTGGTTTCGCGCCCAGCAAGAGTGAGGCTCGTCGCTTGATACAAGGCGGTGCGGTGTCGGTGGATGGTGTGAAGATCACCGATCTTGCCGCGGAAGTTTCCGATAGTCAGGTGGCAAACGGATTTATCCTTTATAAGGGTAAGAAAAACCGTTTGAAGGTCACCTATTCAAAGTAATGTATTTCACGGTCGGATGCGACAGTTCGGCGGAACTTTCCGTTAAACACAGCAAGTTTCTCGCGTTTTGTGCACGCGTTTCTGACGAAGAACAAGCGGAAAATTTTATCAAAGGGGTAAAAAAGCGTTATTCGGACGCTACGCACGCCCCCTATGCTTATTTGTTGGGGGAACGATGCGATAAATCCCGAGCAAGTGATGACGGGGAGCCTTCAGGCACTTCGGGCGTTCCTATTTTGGAAGCTATTAAGAACGCGGGACTTACCTTTACCGCCGTTGTTGTAGTGCGTTATTTCGGCGGCATAAAACTTGGCACGGGCGGCTTGGCTCGCGCTTACGGGGATGCTGCGGCGCAAGCCATTACCGCGGCAGGAAAGGCGGTTTTTGACCTTTGTACTACCTATACGCTCTCTTGTGATTATGGAGATATTTCCTCTCTTCATAATAAAATCTTTTCCTTTGGCGGCATAATAAAACAGTCGGATTATGCAAACGGAGCAACCATTCTTGCGGCTATCCCTTCGGATAAATGCAAGACCTTTTTATCTTCTCTTTCGGATGCAAGCTCGGGACGTATTCGCGCGGTTGCGGGGGAAGAAATTTTTTGTGAGATCAAAAGCGAGGTTTGATATGCTGAAAGAGTTTTTATTAGGCAATTATACCGATGTTGAGAAAAAAACCGGGGTGACGGTGGTTCTTTGCCCCAATGGGGCAATTGGCGGTGTAAGCGTTCGAGGTGGTGCCCCCGCAACCCATGAAACCGATCTCTTGCGCTCGGAAAACACCGTTGATCGCGTGAACGCGGTGGTGCTTTCGGGCGGTAGCGCGTTTGGTTTGGAAGCCATATCGGGGGTTATGCAATACCTTTATGAAAAAGGGGTTGGTTTCAATGCCGGACAGTATCGCGTGCCTATCTGTACCGGCGCCTCTATTTACGATTTGGAATGCGGGCCCTTTGCCTTCCCCGATAAACAAGCGGGGTACGAGGCGGCTTCTTGTGCGCTACCTATAACGGATCTCTCGGGCGGGATCGGTGCGGGAGCAGGTGCTACTGTATCCAAAATGAGAGGTATGGCAAACGCTAAACCCTCCGGGATGGCTGTTGTGACGGCAAAAAAGGATGCGCTTGAAATGGCGGTGGTCACCGTTGTGAACGCTTTGGGTGATCCCATTGATCCCCAAACGGGTAAAAGGATCTATTGTCCAAAAGAGGAAACTGTGCCTACTTTTGCAAATACCACCATCAGTTGCGTGATCACAAACGCGAAACTTTCCAAGGCGCAGGCAAATAAGGTCGCAGACGCCACGCAGGATGGTTATGCACGCTGCATTTTTCCCGTACATACTGCTTATGACGGGGATAGCATTTTCCTTCTTTCTTCCTGTGAATGTGAAGTGGATCTCCTTACGGTGCAAATGATGGCACAAGATCTTTGCGAAAGGGCAATAATGAAGGCGGTAAAAGGATAATGGTAGGGTTGGTCAGCGCCTTTACGGCAAAAAAAGCGGATGAGCGCACAATCTCTTCGGGGGTGAATGACGTCACGTTGATGAAAAAGGTGGCGCAAGGCGTTTTGGAAAACGTTCCATTCAAAGAGGGGAAAACGCTTATTTTGTGCGGAAAAGGCGGAAACGGCGGTGACGGATATGCGCTTTATCTTTTGATGAAGGAAAAAGGGTACCCCGTTTGTGTAATGGACTTTGGCGAAAGCAAACATACCGGGGCGGCTTCTTTGCGTGAACTTTGCGCGTCCGAGATTTTTTCTTATCATGATGACGTGGATTTTTCCGAATATGCCAATATCGTTGATTGCCTTTTCGGCATTGGGCTTTCTCGAAACGTGCAAGGGGAGTATCTCTCTTGCATAAAAAAGATCAATCGCTCGGGCGCTTTTGTGGTAAGCGTGGATATCCCCTCCGGCCTTTCCTCGGATGGGGGCGTGGCGTTACCCGAAGCGGTTAACGCAAACATGACCATTGCTGTGCAAGATATGAAGCTCGGACATTTTTTGTCTGACGGATTGGATTGTGTGGGACAAGTCGGTGCGCTGGATATTGGGATCTTGCCCGAACCATTTGACGCCTACTTGGTGGAAGAAAAGGACGTTTCTCTGCTTTTCCCGCCCCTCAAACGCAACGTGCACAAGGGCTCCCTCGGAAGACTTGCCATTTTGGCGGGAAGTGATAGTTATTCGGGTGCCGCCGTGATTGCGGAGCTTGGCGCAAGTGCTTTTGCACTTGGTGACGGTCTTGTGAAACTTTGTGTGCCCGATTGTATATTGTATCCCGTTATGAATAAGATCACGGAATGCACTCTCTTTTCTCTTCCTTCCGTTGATGGAAAGATGGCTTTTGATCAAAAGGCATTGGAAAAGGCTGTTGCAGGGGCAGACGCCGTGCTTTTCGGCAATGGTGTGGACCTTTCGGAACAGGGAAAGCTGATTTTGGAATACTTGATCAAAACGGTAAAAGTACCTTTGATTTTAGATGCGGATGCGATCAATATGCTTTCGGAAGATCCGCAACTGTTACGCGAAAGGGTAGGCTCTACCGTGCTCACGCCTCATCCGCGCGAGATGTCGCGTTTGCTTTCCATTCCGGTGGAGGAAATATTGTCTGATCCGCTTTCCTATGCAAAGGAATTTGCAGCAAGATACGGAGTGATACTGCTTTTGAAAAATGCGTCCACCGTTATTACGGACGGCAAGAAGGCGTATATCTCTGCCAGCGGGTCTCCGGGGATGGCAAAGGGCGGAAGCGGTGACCTTTTAGCTGGCTCCGTTGCGGCTCTTGCGGCAAGCGGACGCGATCTTTTAAGCGCGTCTTACGGGGCATCGTATATACTCGGTGTGGCAGGTGAGTATGCGGCTGTGGAAGTGGGAGCGTATTCTGCATTACCCACCGATACGCATCGTTATATTGCAAAAGCGGTTAAAACACTTTCCGATTTGGCAGCAAATACTTCTACTCAAAAAAACCAAGACTGATCAAAAGAGCGTCATTCACTTTTTTCATAAGGTCGAGCGGTAATTCGCCGATTTTTTCTCTTAACCTCGTTTTATCCAACGTTCGTATTTGTTCCAAGAGCACAACCGAGTCCCTTGGAAGCCCGTAATCTCCCGCAGCAAGGGCAATGTGGGTGGGTAACTTTGCCTTGCCGAGTTTGCTTGTGACTGCGGCGGCAATTATAGTGGGGCTGTATTTGTTTCCGATATCGTTTTGCACCACGAGCACGGGACGCACGCCGCCTTGTTCACTGCCCACAACGGGGCTCAGATCCGCATAATACAGTTCACCACGTTTAATACTCATCGCGTCACCTCTCATTTTCCCCTTGACGCTCACTACATTTTATGTACATCTTGCGCCCGAGTGCCATTGATATCTTTGCCTTGCTAAAAAAAGTTTATACTTGCAACGTGGCGTAATATATGTTAGAATAAAAATAATAAATCAGTTATGCTTGGTTTTTCCGAGTAAAAGGGGCTAAATATGGCAGTGACGATCAAAGATTTGCTTAAACTTGCGGTTTCGCAAAAAGCGTCCGACTTGCATATCACCGTAAAATCTCGTCCGGTGCTTCGTGTGTCGGGTAGTTTTAAGTATTACAACACCACCCCGCTTACTCCCGAAGAAACCGAGCAGATGTGCCGCGATCTATTGGATGAAAACAACATGGCAAAACTCCAAAAGTACGGCGAGGTGGACGTTGCCGTGGCTTTGGGTGAAAACCGTTTCCGTGTAAACGCCTTCCGTCAAAAAGGCTGTTATGCGATAGCCATTCGTACCATCAACAGCGTGATCCCTTCCTTCCAAGCGTTGGGATTGCCCGCTACGATGCTTGATCTGTGCAATAAGAGCAGGGGTATCATTTTGGTCACAGGGCCTACCGGTAGCGGTAAATCCACCACACTTGCTTCCATGATCAATTATATCAACCACAATCGCAATGCGCATATCATTACGTTGGAAGATCCTATCGAGTATTATCACGAGCACGTGAAGAGCATTGTGAATCAGAGAGAAATCGGCAACGATACCCGCTCCTTTGCCGCAGCGTTGCGTGCTTCCTTGCGTCAGGACCCGGACGTTATACAAGTGGGTGAAATGCGTGACTTGGAAACCATTTCCACCGCTATCACCGCCGCAGAAACGGGCCACTTGGTTATGAGTACCTTGCACACCATCGGTGCCGCCAATACCGTTGACCGTATGGTGGACGTGTTCCCCTCCTATCAACAACAACAGGTCAGATTGCAGCTTTCCATGGTGCTGCAAGCGGTTATTTCACAGCAACTTATTCCCAAAGCGGATGGAACGGGCAGGGTAGTGGCTTTGGAGATCATGTTGAACCATCCCGCCATCAATGCGTTGATCCGTGAAGGAAAAACCCACCAGATCAGCAACTCCATGATGACCAACAGAAACTCGGGAATGATGTTGATGGATGACTCCATTGCGGCATATTTGCGCCAGGGTATTATCACAAAACAAAACGCTTTGCTGTACTCGGTTGACCCCGATTATATGCTCCAACAGGCAAAGAACGGCTAAGTGGCTTTTTGTGGGATTTTTGCTCTATAAAAAAGCAATATTTTTCTAAATATCGCTTGACAAAGCGCATATAAACCTTTACTATAAACATTGTCATTTGCGATCATGGCGGAACAGGCAGACGCGTACGTTTGAGGGGCGTATGGGCAACCATGGGGGTTCAAGTCCCCCTGATCGCACCAAAGGGCACTTGCAAAGCAAGTGTCTTTTTTCTTTGTGGGGGACTTGAACGGGTGGGGCTCGACTGCTTGTAACTATGAGGAGCACGTAAGCAGTCGACAAACGCGGGGGAGCGTTTGCCACCCCGGCAAGAGATTGATGTCCCCCTGATCGCACCAAAGGGCACTTGCATTGCAAGTGCTTTTTTTGTTGTTGGGGACTTGAACGGGTGGGTTTCGACTGCATCTATTGCGATGGGTAAGTTTGCAGTCGACAAACGCGGAGGAGCGTTTGCCACCCCGGCAAGAGATTGATGTCCCCCTGATCGCACCAAAGGCACTTGCAAAGCAAGTGTCTTTTTTTGTATTTGGTTTGATCCATAGTTTCACTGTTTTTACTTGATGTATCAAATATGATAGAAAAGATGTAATTTTCTAATTGTTATTTATTCTTTGCTTTATTTGAATTTGTCATTTGCTTTGTCATAAAATGAGTATTATTTGAAAAAATGACGTATTTTTTGTTGAAAACGGCTTGTTTCCTATCGAAAATAGGGGATTTTTTTAAAAATCGGTATTGACAAAGATAGGTTCGCATTATATAATTATTATAGATTACTTCGTATATGGAGGCGAAAGTTATGTTTTATAATTTCAGAAAGAACAAGAAGGCGTTTACCCTTGTGGAGCTTATCGTTGTTATCGCTATCATCGCGATCCTCGGCTCTGTGACGGGCGTGTTTGTTTACAGATACGTGGATAACACCCGTGAAACCGCGGCAAAAACTCCGCTCAGCACTGCAAAGTCCGCTGCGTTTGATACCTTTGGTTTAACTTCCACCGGAACGTTCCAAGCTCACTTGCAGCAATATTTGGAGAAGCCGGATAACTTCTATATCTCGGATAAGAACATGCTTTCCAAGACTTCTTTCGCTGCTACCGATACTTTCTATATTTACTATCATGACAGCAACTGTGGCGATTACTGGGGTCAGATCCAATACAAGGATGGTGCATATGGCAACGTGACCACCCGTAAGACCGACCCGAAGGGAACCAAGATCACCGCTTCTGTATAATCGGAATATTTAAGCATTTTTTGCCGCTTGTCATTTCCTTGACAAGCGGCATCTTTTTATTTATTATATAAATAAAGATGCTTTAAGGAGCAAGGTATGAGTAAGATCTTTTTTGATACCGATTGCGAACTTTGGTACACGATGCTTCCCTCTCTTGATTGCGAGCTTTTCAAAATGCCCTATACTATAGACGGTAAAGAGTATTTTTACGATATGGGTGAAAATACAGATTTTGCGGCATTTTACAAAGCGGTACGCGGGGGGTCTATGCCTATTACTTCTGCCTTGAATGCGCAGATCTATACCGATATTTTGGAGCCTTATTTTGCAAAAGGGGAAGATATGCTTTACATTTCTTTCAGTTCCAAGATGTCCGGTACCTTTAATCACTTGGATATGGCGCTCAAAGATCTTTCTGCAAAATACCCCAAAGCAAGGTTTCGTCGCTTTGATACCAAAAGCATTTCTTGGGGCGCAGGTATTCAAGTATATTACGCCGTAAAATACTATCAAGAAGGGCACACGTTGGACGAAGTGTTTGCTTATTTGGAGAGTAATATCAACTGCTTCACGGAGTATTTTGCGGTTGATGATCTTTTCCACTTAAAGCGCGGTGGTAGGATCTCTGCTGCGGCGGCCGCCATTGGCACTCTGTTCTCGTTAAAACCCATTCTTCACGTGAATAACGATGGTGAATTGCAGGTGATCACCAAGGTGACCGGCTCCAACAAGGCGGTTTCTACCCTCGTGGATAAGGTAAAGACGCTTGGAAAAGAGCTTGATAAGTACCCCATTGTGATCTTGGATGCGGATAACAAGAGTGGTGCGGATAAGTTGGAATCAAAACTGAGAGAGGCTTATCCCGATCAAGAGATCTGGCGTTATCCCGTCGGTCCCGTGATCGGCACCCATTGTGGTCCCGGCACTCTTGCGGTCATATTCCGTTCCACTTCTCGTTAATATGAAAAAAGCGGCGGCACTTTTGCTTTTGATAGCGCTTATTTTTTGCTTTGCCGCTTGTGCTCCCACCGAAAAGACCGCTTATGGCTTTGCGATGGGATCGGATTATTGCGTCACCTATACTTCTTCCGATGATTTGGACGGAGCAATTTCAACAATTCTTTCTTCCATAGAAAAAAAGTATTCCTTGCAAGTTGCAAGTTCTCTTGCAGTGGCAATTAATCAGGCTGCGGCAGGGGAAAGCATTTCCCTTGATGCGGAAAACTATGCCGTATTTTCGCGCGTTTTTTCCATTGCCCAAATAAGCAACTATGCTTTTGATCCCTCCATTTTACCTCTGGTAAAAGCCTGGGGTTTTGATCCCCCATATAACATGAATGGGAAAGTTCCTCCCGTTGCGGCTGTAATAGCCAATGCCATGGCAGCATCTTCTTGCGAGGATTTTACGTTGAACGCTAGTTCGATCACAAAACTGCGCGATTCCGCTTGTTTGGACCTTGGCGGGGCTCTGAAAGGATATGCCGCAGAACGCGTGGCAAAGCTGATGGGCGAAAAAGGGGTCGATCAAGCGCTGGTTTATATTGGCGGTACGATTGCCGCAGTTGGAAAGAATTATTTGATAGGCGTCACCCCACCGCGTAAAAGTAAGGAGAGTTATGCGCTAAGTTTTACTTTGGCAAAAGGAGAAATTTGCGCCACCAGCGGGGATTATGAGCGCTATTATGAGTATGAAAACGTGCGCTATCATCATATTATAGACGGTAAAACGGGTGCGCCTGCTTCTTCGGGTGTTATCTCCGCCACCGTGATCTCCCAAGATGGTCTTCTTGCCGACGCTCTTGCCACGGCAGCTGTTGTTTTAGGAGTGGATCAAGCGCTCGCATTGTTTGATGAGTGCGGGGTGAAAGGGATTTTGATCACATCGGATAAAAAGGTGATAGCGCAGGGCGTATCTGTGGCGGTAAAGGATAAAAGCTATGAGATCCGCACCGCATAAACTCTTTCGCATTTGGGATGTTATCGTCCTTGTTTTGATTTTATTACTCGTTGCTTTAACGATTTATTTTGCAGTATCTCCCGAGAAGGGGGACGCAGCGGAGATCTATCTTGACGGAAAAAAGTATATGACTTTACCTCTTTCTAAGGATACGGAGATCACCTTGGATCACCTCACCATTGTGGTTTCCAAAGGAAAAGTATGGGTAAAGGATGCGGATTGCCCCGATAAGATCTGCGAGAAAAAAGGTGAGATCTACAAAAAAGGTCAGTCAATCGTTTGTCTTCCCAATCGAATTGTGATCAAGATCGCGGGAAAAGGGGAAGTGGAGGCGATCACATGACGGCAAGAAAGCTAACGCGCGCGGCTGTCTTGCTTTCGGTCGCTTTGATACTTGGTTTTTTGGAATCCTGGCTTCCGCCGGTATTCCCATTCCTTCCGTATGCACGTATAGGGCTCGGGAATGCGGCGGTGTTGCTTGCTATCCTTTGGCTTGGTATTCCGTATGCGGCTATTATTTTGCTGCTCAAATGTGTGATCATTGGGTTGTTTACAGGTGCGCCCGTCATGATTTTGTACTCCCTTGCGGGGAGTGTGCTTTCCTTTGGTGTAATGTGTCTTTTGTTACGCCTTGGGGCGAACGGGTTGCCTGCGATTAGTGCGGCAGGCGGAGCCATGCACAATTTAGGGCAGGTACTTGTTGCAATAACCATTACGGGAACGGGAGAGATTGCCGTGCTTTTGGTGTATCTTGCACTCTTCGGTATGGTGGCAGGCGGTGTGACGGGTGTGATCGTGTATTTTGTGGATCGTGCGCTCCCTACCTCGCAAAAAGGAGGTTCATAAACATGGAAAAACAGGTGTTTTCTCGCAGGAAAATCTTATTTGAAAATCTTGAAAACTGCGGATTTATACGAACAAAAGAAGGATATTTTTTAGAAAAAGAGATCTTGCCTGCGATGCTTGCACAAGTGTTTATCAGCCGCTCCGGGGATCTCTCCGGAAGAATTTTTGACACCGAAATAAAGGAACCGTATACTTTGTTTCGTGATCCTTCCGCACAAGGAGCCTTTGTGATGGGGGTGAAAAATGCTTATTATTCTTTTTTAACAGAGCTTGTCGAAAAAATATCTGTTCCAAAAGCCTATATTTCCGATCAGGCAAATTGGGTAAACTGGTTTATTAAAGATCGTTTTAATGTTTCGGCGGAGTATCTTTGGAAAAAGTTTCCCCACTTTGGAGTGTATCGTAATATCCATTCCGGAAAATGGTTTGCGATCATTATGAATATATCAAAAGGGAAACTGATAAAAGGTGAGAGCGGAGAAGTGGAAGTTATGAACCTGAAAACCGATGATAAAAGCGATTATTACATCGAAAAGGGCGCTTTGCCGTGTTATCACATGAATCAAAAAAGTTGGGTGAGCGTGTTGCTTGATGGCTCACTTTCTAATGATCTTATTGAAGAAATGCTGGAACTGTCCTTTTTAAATTCTGAAAAAGTAAAAAGAAAGACTAAATAAGACGCGTCATGGTCAAGTGGATATGACTTCTTGCGTCTAAGTCAGGCAAATATCCTTCAAAGATAATATTTTCCGCATAATTACGAGCGCGCTCTTCCAAAATGGGGTTGCTTACTACCCAGGCAAGCAGCTTGGGGGTTTTGGCGCGTAAAAGGATGGCTCTGCGGTCATTCAAGTTGGATACTTGGTAGGAGATAAAATCCGGACGGATCTTGTTTGCCCAGTACAGGGCAAAGTTTACGGAATCATTTGACAGCACGCCAAGGGGAATAACGGGGTTGTGCTTGCGGTACCAAGAGAGCAGAGTGGGGCTGAAGGACTGGATGGCGTAGTTGCCGTTGTAGTTTTCCAAATGGTGCAAAACGGTTTCACCGATTTTGGTACGGAAATAGGTTTTGATCTCGATCAAAAGACCGGTCCTTCCGTTTATGTAATCCAAAACTTGCTTAAATGTGGGTATTTTTTCATTTACAAAAGGGAGCGTATAGCGCGAAAGTTGCTCGTATGTAAGATCGTGCAATTCAATATTCTCACCAAAGATTCTTTCCAGCGTGGCGTCATGGAAAACCACCACTTCGCCATCGGCAAGAATACGGACGTCAATCTCGATATTATAGCCTTTTTGTATGGCGGCTTCAAATGCCGTCAGGCTATTCTCGATGATGCCCGGACCATGTAAACCACGATGTGCGATCGGCTTTTCGAACAGCCATCTGTGGTCTATGACGTTTGGTCTGAAAGTTGCCATTCCACGCTCCTTATTTTTCCCCTTTATTATAACACAACTTTTCAAGATGTAAATACTTTACCTGCGAAAAAAAATATTATATAATATTTTATGCGGGAAAAACCGCATGGTAATTTATGGATAAAGAGCATATCAGGAATTTTTGTATCATAGCCCATATCGATCACGGCAAAAGTACCCTTGCCGATCGCTTGATGGACATCACCGGAACGGTACCCGAGAGGGAAGCGAAAGAGCAGCTTCTCGATAATATGGATATTGAAAGAGAGCGTGGTATCACTATTAAGCTCCAACCGGTAAGAATGTTTTACAAGTTAGACGGAGAGGAGTATATGCTTAACCTGATCGATACGCCCGGACACGTGGACTTTACTTACGAAGTTTCCCGTTCTCTTGCCGCTTGTGAAGGGGCGGTTTTGGTTGTTGATGCCACCCAAGGCGTGGAAGCACAAACCCTCACCAACGTTTATTTGGCAATCGATAATAATTTGGAAGTGATCCCTGTGATCAATAAAGTGGACTTGCAAGGTGCGGACGTTGAGGGTACAAAAAAAGAGATAGAGGATATTATCGGTATTCCGGCAGATGATGCTCCCGCCATCAGCGCCAAAACCGGGTTGAACGTGGAAGCTGTGCTGGAAAGCATCATCTACAATCTACCTGCTGCGCGAGGGGATGAAAACGCGCCGCTTAAAGCATTGATCTTTGACTCTGTTTACGATAATTACAAAGGCGCTATCAGCTTTATTCGTGTGCTGGATGGCTCCGTTAAGGTGGGGGATAAGATCAAAATGTTCAGCACGGGCAAGGTGTTTGACGTGACGGAAGTGGGTGTGTTTACTCCTAAAATGCTTCCCGTTAAGCAGCTTTCCGCGGGCGAGGTTGGGTATCTTGCCGCCAGTATTAAAAACGTTTCGGATACAGCCGTTGGTGATACCATCACTCTTGCCGAAGGGGGCACCAAGGAGCCTTTCCCCGGCTATAAAGCGGTAAAGCCCGTTGTATTTGCCGGTATTTTCCCTGCGGACGGCAGTAAATACACTGAACTGCGCGAAGCCCTTGAAAAGTTAAAATTGAATGACGCTTCTTTGTTCTTTGAGCCGGACGTTTCGGCGGCGCTCGGTTTCGGTTTCCGTTGCGGCTTTCTCGGACTTCTTCATATGGAGATCATTGAGGAACGCTTGGAGCGCGAATTCAATATTGACCTTGTGACCACGGCGCCCAGCGTTTCCTATCGCGTTTATAAACACGGTGGTGAAATGCTCAACGTGGATAATCCTTCTCACTTGCCATCTCCTTCCGAGATCGATTATATGGAAGAACCCATTGTGCGCGCAACGCTGTTTACGCCGCCCGAGTACGTGGGGCCTATCATGGAACTTTGTCAGGGGAAGCGAGGGACTTTCCTTGATATGAGTTATGTGGATACTTCCCGCGCAAAACTCACCTATGATATTCCGCTTGCCGAGATCGTGTACGACTTTTTCGACGATCTGAAATCGCGCACGCGCGGCTATGCCAGTATGGACTACGAGATCGTTGGCTTCCAAAAGAGTGAACTTGTAAAGCTGGATATCATGCTGAACGGGGAGATCTGCGACGCGCTATCCTTGATCGTGCATAAGGATGATGCGTACGGCAGGGGCAGGGGTATTGCCGAAAAGCTGAAAGAAGTGATCCCGCGGCAAATGTTTGAGATCCCCATTCAGGCTTGCGTGGGCGGAAAGGTCATTGCGCGTGAAACGGTAAAAGCCATGCGTAAAGACGTTTTGGCAAAGTGCTACGGCGGTGATATCACACGTAAAAAGAAGTTGCTTGAAAAACAAAAGGAAGGCAAAAAGCGCATGCGGCAGGTGGGAAGCGTTTCCTTGCCCAGTGAGGCGTTTATGTCTATTTTGAAGCGTTGAAAGACTGTTCCCGCGATTTTTCGCTTTATATCCATATCCCTTTTTGTGTTTCCAAATGTGCGTATTGTGATTTTTTGTCCTTTGCGGATTCTTCCTGCATGGCTTCTTATATGGATGCACTTTGCCGTCAGATTCGCGCTGCGGGAGTAAAAGAAAAGCGCAAGGTGAGCGCGATTTATGTGGGTGGCGGCACTCCCTCTTTGGCTTACAAGCACTTTGGTGATCTGAAAAAGGCGATCAGTGATGCGTTTTTTGTGGAAAAGGATGCGGAGATCAGCATGGAGTGTAATCCTGAGAGCGTGACACCCGCCTTTATAGACGCAGCACAATGCTTTGGTGTGAATCGTGTGAGTGTTGGCGTGCAAACGCTATCCGACGCTCTTTTGAAAAAAATCGGTCGAGCGCACGATCGCACGCAAGCAATCAACGCGTTGGATAAGCTAACGAAAGTTTTTCCTGCCGTAAGTGCGGACGTAATGATTGGGCTTCCCGGGCAAACGATGGAAAACTTGCAAGAGTCCCTTGACAGGCTCCTAACATATCCCTTAAAACACCTATCTTGTTATAGTTTGATCTTGGAAGAAGGCACGCCGCTTTTTGAGGCCTATAAGCACGGTGAATTTGTGTCTGACGACGATTTTGCCGTGGATCTATACGATGAGGCCTGTATGCGTCTTGCGGCAAACGGTTTTTCTCGTTATGAGATAAGCAACTTTTGCAAAGATGACTGCGTCTGCCGCTATAACACCTCTGTTTGGCAGTATGCGGATTATCTTGGTTTGGGGCTTGGAGCTTCTTCTTTTTTGAAAAAAGAGGGCGGCGCAACCTTCCGGCGCACCCGCAATACCGCTTGCATGTCGGATTATCTGTCTGATCCGTCCCTTGCGGAAGAAACTCTTGAAATTTCTTTGGAAGAAGGGCAAAAAGAGTTTATAATGCTGGGACTGCGTTTGTCTTGCGGTATAGATCTCGTTCGCTTCCGAGAGATCTTTGGCGTTGATTTTTTGAGTAATTACGGAGAAAAACTTTCAAAAGTAAAGCAGTATTTTTGTATAGAAAAAAATCATCTATCTATTTTACCGCAGCATTTATATATTTCTAATTCGTTAATAAATTCTTTAATTTAAATCGTTTATCCTATTATTTTGAGGTTGCACGGATTTTTTTTCGTTTTTTTTATAAAAATGGCATAAAACTCTTGACATTGGCAAATAATGGTGGTAGAGTGTTAGCAGTCAAGGGTTGTGAGTGCTAACAAACAACAAGCACAACTGCCAATCGATGGAATTCGGTAAAAGGAGGTAAGGATATGGAGCTTTCTGCAAGGAAGAGAAAAATACTCGGACTCTTGGTGGAGCGCTATATTAAAACCGCCGAACCCGTTTCCAGCGGAGAGATAAAAACTTTGTACGGGGAAGAGATCAGTTCCGCAACCATTCGCAGCGAACTTGCTTCTTTGGAAGAGCTTGGCTATCTTGTACAACCGCACGTATCGGCAGGGCGCATCCCCACCGAGCCTGCATACAAGCTTTACGTGGAAAACGTGCTTGCAGGCGAAAAGAAAGAGATCCGGGTGGCGGGTGTGAGAGATTACCTCGGTAAAAAGATCGTTGAGATCGAAGACGTGGTAAGAAACACCGCAAGAGTGATCAGTGACGCCACCAATTACACGAGCGTGATCGTGATCAAAAATACCGATGATATCCGTATCCGTGAGGTAAAACTTGTGGAAGTGGACGCGGGAAAAGCCCTTGTGGTGATCATTACGGACAGCGGCGTGATCAAGGATAATATTATTGAGATCCCCGTGAATATGGGCAGCGGTTATATTGCCGCCGCAAATAACGTGGTGAATGACCTTTTCTCCGGCAAGACGCTCATGGATATCAAGTCAAGCCAAATGAACATTGACGGTGAAATGCTTCAATACCACGACATTTTCGATAAGATTATCAACCTTCTTGAAGAATATGCTTCGGGTAGACACAATAAAGTGTTTGTTGAAGGCACGAGCAAGATGTTCCACCATCCGGAGTTTTCCGAAATGTCCAATGCACAGGAGTTTATCAAACTCTTGGATGAAAAGGATAAGCTAGGTGAACTCATGACGAATGATGGGGATATTGAGCTTTCGGTCAGAATAGGGAAACCCGACGGACTGAACGGCAATTGCTCAATGGTGACCGCGCGTTATTCGATTGGCGGTGCCGAGATCGGCAAAGCGGGTGTGATCGGTCCGGAAAGAATGGATTATGACAAAGTGGTCAGCGTTCTCCAATACATCCAAAAGGTGTTTAACGGAGAGGACGAGATGAAGGAAAAGGAGAAGAAAAATGGCGAAATCCGCACACGAAAATAAGAAAAAAGAGAATGCGTCCGAAGAAGAAGTGATCTCTTTTGAAACCGACTCCACCATCCGCGAAGAGGAACCCAAGAAAAACCCCGAAGCGGATGCGCTCAGAGAGGAGCTGAAAAAGGAAAAAGACGATTATTTAAGGCTACGCGCCGATTACGAGAACTTTCGCCGCCGCAATCAAGAAGCAACGGTGAACGCTCGTAGGGAAGGCGCGGCAGACGCCGTGGAAGCGATCCTTCCCGCAATCGATTCGATAGATCGTGCACTTGGTATCTGCTCGGATGAAAAGGCAAAAGAGGGTATCCTGCTTATCAAAAAGCAAATTGAAACATCTCTTTCGCAAATAGGCGTGACCGAGATCCCCGCAGAAGGACAGCCTTTCGATCATAACCTCCACAATGCGGTACAACGTTCCGAGGTGGAAGAAGAGAGCGTGGGAAAGGTTTTGGAAGTGTACCAACGCGGCTACAAGATCGGCAACAAAGTCATTCGATACGCCATGGTAAAAGTGGGCGTTGAAAAGAGCGAATAAGCAAATAAGGATAAAAGTTTTATCCTTCAAATACACAATCACCGAGGCAGTGCCTCAAATAAATAAAAAGGAGTAAAAAAACTATGGGAAAGATTATCGGTATTGATTTAGGAACCACCAATTCTTGCGTAGCCGTTATGGAAGGCGGCGAGGCAACCGTTATTGCCAATGCGGAAGGTAGCAGAACTACCCCGTCCGTTGTGGCGTTCAGCAAAGATGGCGAGAGGATCGTCGGTCAGGCGGCAAAGCGTCAGGCAGTCACCAATCCTCATCGCACCGTTTCCAGTATCAAAAGAGAGATGGGCTCCACCTACACGGTGAAGATCGATGATAACAGCTTTTCTCCGCAGGAGATCAGCGCTATGATCCTTTCTAAGCTCAAAAAGGATGCTGAAGCATATATCGGCAGCAAGGTGACACAAGCGGTCATCACCGTGCCGGCATACTTCTCCGACAGCCAGCGTCAGGCAACCAAGGATGCGGGTAAGATCGCAGGATTGGAAGTGCTTCGTATCATCAACGAGCCCACGGCGGCTGCCCTTGCTTACGGTCTTGACAAGTCCGAAAACAAGAATCAAAAGGTGTTGATCTACGACCTTGGCGGTGGTACCTTCGACGTGTCCATTCTTGAAATCGGTGACGGCGTGTTCGAAGTGCTTTCCACCAACGGTGATACCCGTCTTGGCGGTGATGACTTCGATAAGAAATTGATGGATTACATCGTAAGTGAGTTCAAGGCAAAGGAAGGTGTGGACCTTTCCGGCGATAAGGTGGCTATGCAGCGTATCAAGGAAGCTGCGGAAAAAGCCAAGATCGAGCTTTCCGGAATGACCAAGACCAACGTGAACCTCCCCTTCATTACGGCAGGTGCGGATGGCCCCAAGCACTTGGATATGGATATCACCAAGGTGAAATTTGATAGCTTGACTGCTGATCTTGTGGAACGCACCATTCGTCCTACCAAGCAGGCAATGAGTGATGCGGGCATTACGTTCAGCGAGATCTCCAAGGTTATCTTGGTTGGCGGTAGCACTCGTATCCCCGCAGTGATCGATGCGGTCAGAAATCTGACGGGCAAAGAGCCTTATAAGGGCATTAACCCCGATGAGTGCGTGGCGATCGGCGCTGCGATCCAAGCGGGTGTGCTTGGCGGTGAAGTGAAGGACGTGTTGCTGCTTGACGTGACCCCGCTTTCCCTCGGTATTGAAACCATGGGCGGCGTGTTTACCAAATTGATCGACAGAAACACCACCATCCCCACCAGCAAATCTCAGATCTTCTCCACTGCAGCGGATAATCAACCTTCCGTTGAGATCCACGTGTTGCAAGGTGAGCGTTCCATGGCAAGTGGCAATAAGACCCTTGGCAGGTTCATTTTGGACGGCATTGCTCCCGCTCCTCGCGGCATTCCGCAGATCGAGGTCACCTTTGACATTGATGCAAACGGTATCGTGAACGTTAAGGCAAAGGATAAGGGCACGAATAAAGAGCAAAGCATCACGTTGACTGCCAGCTCCAATCTCTCTGAAAGCGATATCGATGCGGCTATAAAGGATGCCGAGAAGTATGCGGAAGAGGATAACAAGCGCAAAGAGCTCTTTGAGATCAAAAACAGCGGCGAACAGTTGATCTACACGGCTGAGAAGGCGGTGAAAGACAGCGGTGATAAGCTCTCCGAAGAAGATAAGAAAACGGTAGAGGATGCCGTGAAGGTTGCCAAAGAAGAGATCAACTGCGACGACGTGGAAAAGATCAAAGCGGCAATTGATAAGCTCTCTGCGGCTATCAATCCGGTGTTTACCAAGCTCTATCAGCAAGAACAGGCAAACAACCCGAATGCCGGCGGACAACCGGATGACGGCAATATCAACGGCAACGGAACCGTGGAATAATGCTTCTTTATGCAGGGAGGGGTGACCCTCTCTGCATCTTTCAAATACATTACGTTAGTGTAAGACAAGGAAATTATGGCAGAAAAATTTAATTACTACGAAGTTTTGGGTGTGGATAAAAACGCGGGGGACGATGAGATCAAGTCCGCCTATCGCAGGATGGCAAAAAAGTACCATCCCGATCTTTATTCTACCAAGCCCGAAGCAGAAAAGAAAGCAGCGGAAGAGCAGTTTAAGAAGATCAATCACGCTTATGACGTTCTTTCCGATAAGCAAAAGAGAGCCGCATACGATCAATACGGTGATGAAAACGGTCCCATGGGAGGCGGCTTTGGCGGAGGCGGTGCCGGCGCACAAGGCTTTGGTGATTTTGACAGTTTCTTTGGGGACTTTTTCAGCGCCTTTACGGGCGGGGGCAGAAGATCCGCTCGTCCGAATGGCAGGATAGACGGTGACGATATAACCATCACCATCACCATTGACTTTATGGAAGCGGTTAGGGGCGTGCAAAAGGATATTCCCATTACTCGCCAAGAACAATGTGCGGATTGCCGCGGAACAGGCGCAAAAAGCGGTACTGCTTATAAAAGTTGTGCAAGATGCGGCGGAACGGGTAGGGTGACCACCCGTCAAAATACCATCTTCGGCCAGCAAGTGGTGCAAAGCGTATGTCCCGATTGTCGCGGTACGGGTAGGATCATCACGGACGGTTGCAAAGCCTGTGGCGGAAAGGGCACCATTAAACGCTCTCGCATCATTCATGCAAATATTCCTGCCGGCATTGATAACGGGCAGATGATCACCTTCTCCAATGAAGGAAACTGCGGAAAGAACGGCGGCGCAAACGGTAATTTGATCTTGATCGTAAACGTCAGACCGCACCCGCTTTTCAAGAGAAAGGGATACGATATTTACTTTGATGTGCCTATCTCTTATACTACCGCTGCAATGGGCGGAGAGATCGAGGTGCCTACCTTGGACGGTGTTGCAAAATATAAGGTGTCGGAAGGGACGCAAACAGGTACATTGTGCCGTTTATCCGGCAAGGGTGTGAAGCGTTTGAACAGTGAAATGCACGGAGATATCTACTTTACGGTGCAGGTGCAAACGCCCACGGGACTTACTCGTCAGCAAAAGGAGCTTTTGACCCAATTTGACGCGTCATTGACCGCAAATCAATCTCCCAAGCAGAAGAAGTTTGCCGAGTACTTGAAAAAATGATTAAGATCACTTGTAAAACCACACACGAAGGGTCGGAAATCGTTGCAGATCTTCTGTACGATTATTCTCGGTCCGGCGTTGTGGTGGAAGACGCCGGAGATTTGGCGGAACTTTGGAATTCAACCTTGGTTTGGGATTATGTGGAAGAAAGCGTTTTGAACCGCCCCAAAGAAGTAACTGTAATTGCATATTACGATGGAGATTATTCGGAAATATCCGAAGAATTGCAAAGCAGGATAGAACTTTTGAAAAAAGAATGTCCCTTCGTTTGTCCCTTGCACCTTACCGTTTCCGAGGTGAAACAAGAGGACTGGACGGAAAATTGGAAAAAGTTTTATAAGATCATCGAAGTGGGAGATCTTCAAGTGGTTCCCGTATGGAAGAAAGAGGAAGCCACAGGAGAAAAGGTCGTACTGATCAATCCGGGATCCGCTTTTGGAACGGGGGAACATGAAAGCACGAGGCTTTGCCTTTCTTTAATGCGAGAATTGGATCTTTCGGGGAAGAATGTGATCGATACGGGGTGCGGCAGCGGTATTTTGGGGATAGCGGCTTTACGATCGGGCGCTAAACAATGCCTGTTTCGCGATATAGACGAATCCGCTCTTAACAATCTTCGTGAAAACCTTGCGCTTAATCAAATGGATGCGAAGGTGGAATGCGCATCCTTGTTAGAAGGCATTACCGAAGAGGCGGACGTGGTATTTGCCAATATTACCGCAGATATCCTCTCAAAAATGAAAAACGCAGGAGAGGTTGTGAAAAAGGGCGGGTATCTCGTAATGAGTGGGATCATTGATAAATATGAATTACCGCTTTTGGAACTTTATCAAAACATGGGCTTCCGCTTGATAAAACGAGAAACAGATGGCATTTGGGTCGGTTTATTGATGCAAAAAGCTTGAAATGGCGGAGAATTCTCCGCTTTTTCTTTTCTTTCAAATTATTGCTAAAAAGCAATAAATGCTCTATAATGAACGTATGGAGATCAAAAGATTTTTCGTTGATAGGTCCAACAGGATCGCTGTTGGACAAAAAATCGAGATATCGGGTGACGAGTTTGTGCATGCCGTGAAGGTTTCCCATTATAAAGTGGGGTATAAGCTGATCCTTTCAAATGGTGACGGCATGGATTACTTTTGCACGATCACGGAAGTTGGCAAGTGTTCTTTCGTTTGCGTGGTAGAGGATGCTTCCCGCAATATGAACGAACTCAGCCGTCCTCTCATTTTGTTTCTTTGCGCCATTGAAAAGAGTGATATTGCCGTACAAAAAGCAACGGAGATAGGCGCGGCGGAAGTGCACTTAATGATCTCTCAATTTACCAACGCTAAGGTGCAAAATATGGATCGTTTGCACAAGATCGCACTGGAATCGGCAAAGCAATGCGGCAGAGCAGTGGTTCCTGAGATCTTTCCGCCAATTCCTTACGAGCAAGCCATTCGCGAGGCAACAAATAGGTGTGGGCAAACGGTTTTTTGTTATGAGTGTGCAAAAGAGAATCATATCCACGATGTTTTTGACAAAAAGGCCGAGTCTTATGCCTTAATAGTAGGGAGTGAAGGCGGTTTTTCGGAAGAAGAAGTGCAGTTGGCGCATTCGTTAGGCGCAAAGACAGTCACCTTGGGAAAGCGCATTTTACGTGCCGAAACGGCGTGCATAGCGGGGCTTACCTTGCTTGCGGATGAAATGGAGCGTTATGAAAACAGCGGTAATTAATATCGGGTGTAAAGTAAATCAATGCGAGTGTGACAGCCTGATGACGGGATTATTGGCACGCGGTCACGAAGTGACGGATGAACTTGTTTTTGCCGATAATTACGTGATCAATACTTGCGCCGTTACCAAAGAGGCGGAACGCAAATCTCGTCAATTTGTCGGAAAGGTAAAAAAGATCAATCCCCGAGCACGTGTTTTCGTGATCGGTTGTGCTTCGGAAAAGAATTTTGAGCAATTCTCCTTAAAAGGGGTACAATATATCTCCGGTACAGCCAAAAAGGACGCCGTTTTGGAGATGGTTGACGGGGTGCATATCGAACCCCTACCCACTCAGTATGAAAGCATGCCTCTTGGCACGAATTTTCGCGCGCGAGCTTACGTAAAAATAGAGGACGGATGCAACAATTTCTGTTCTTATTGCATCATTCCTTACCTTCGTGGCAGATGCCGTTCCCGTTCGGTCGAGAGCATTTTGGAAGAATGTAAGAAGGCAAGCGAGAACACCGATGAGATCGTTTTGACCGGCATTAACATCTCTTGCTATGGCGCAGATATCGGCACTTCGCTTTCGGAGTTGATACTTGCTTTGGCAGAACTTCCCGTGCGCATTCGTCTTGGTAGTTTGGAAGCAAACGTGATAGATCAATCCTTCCTTGACGCGGTGATCAAGGCAGGAAACGTTTGTCCTCATTTCCACCTTTCTTTACAAAGTGGGTCGGATGCGGTGTTAAAGAGTATGAACCGACATTATACGACAAAAGAGTTTGCCGATAAGGTGGCACTCATCCGTACCTATTTCCCAACGGCAGCAATCACCACCGATATTATCGTTGGGTTTGCTACCGAGAGTGAGGAAAACTTTAACGAAACGCTGGCTTTCGCTAAGGAGATCGCTTTTTCGGATATCCACGTTTTCCCTTATTCAAGAAGGTCGGGAACGGCGGCATATTCCTTGGGCGCTATTCCGGACGCCGTTATGTCCGATCGCGTGAAACGTTTGAGCGCCTTGCGTGATGAACTGAAAAAAGAGTATGAAAGTGCGTTTGTGGGATCGGTGTTACAAGTGATCCCCGAAACAAGCGATGGGATCTACTTTGAGGGACATTCGGAAAACTACATAAAAGTGTATATACCCGACCGCGATTATACGGCGGGGAAAATAATAGAAGTCACGATCGAGGGTGAAAGACCGGACGGACTCGTGGCAAAATAGGAGGAAAATATGGATTGTATTTTTTGTAAGATCGTAAAAGGGGAGATCCCTTCTCCTCGCGTTTATGAGGATGAGGACTTTATCATCATTCGCGATATTGCGCCGCAAGCAAAGTATCATTATCTTGCCATTCCGAAAAAACACTTTGCGGATGTGACCGAAATGGACGCAAACGATGCAGCTTTGGTGGGGCGTATGCTCAAAAAGATCGGTGAGCTTTCCGACAGCCTTGGATTGCAGGGTGGTTTCCGTTTGGTTTCCAACAAAGGCTCGGACGCGATGCAAAGCGTGCCGCATTTGCACATTCACATTCTCGGCGGTGAAAAAATGTCGGATAAAATGTGCTGAAATCATTGACACAAGCAAGGGAATGCTGTAAAATCTTATTCATTGAGAGTATACCGGTATCGGAAGGTAGGTGAGTAAAAGTGACTATCATCAAAGTTCGTGAGAATGAATCGTTGGACAGCGCGATCAGACGTTTTAAGCGTCAATGCACCAAAGACGGTATTATCGGTGACATCAAGAAGAGAGAGGCTTACGAAAAGCCCAGCGTAAAACGCAAGAAGAAGGAAGAAGCCGCTCGCAAGAGAAAGTCTTCCAGGGACTAAGCAAAATGAAAGATCGAGGTTCGCCTCGATCTTTTTTACTCCCGCTTTCCGTTATTGTCTTTTGAAAGGTTTGGATTCTTCATCGTAGTCATCTGCACTTTCTTCTTGCTTTAAGAGTGAGCCTCTTGTGATTATTCCGAATCCGTATTTATCGCGAATGCTATCTATGCTTTGTTCCAAACGAGTGTGCTTTATGCTTTGCTCCTGTTCCGTAAAGAGGGAAGATGGCACAAAATCCCCGTTTTCTATGGGATAAATAGCCGTAACGGTCAACGCTCGAACCGGTAATGAGTTCCCTTCGCGCCACAAAAGATCAAGTAAGTTGAGTGCGGCGTCTTTTAGGTCGGTTGCAGATGCCGTAGGGCATGAGAGCCGCATTTGTTTTCCCGTAACGGAAAGATTGTTGTATTTCACCGAAAGATGCACGCCGCATCCTTGCATGCCGTGTTTTCGTAAACGAGTTGCCACTCTTTCGGATAGGGCGGTGATCAAGGCGGCACATTCTTCCCGTGTGGTCAGATCGTGATCGGCGGTGCTGCCGTTTCCCACACTTTCCGGTTTTCTGCTCTCATAATACAGCTTTACAGGGTCATCATTTTCCCCGTTAGCCCATTGCTTCAAAGTGACGCCCGTTTGACCGAGTTTTGCCGTTAGGATCTTTTCATCTGCTTGGGCAAGATCTCCGATGGTGGTAATACCCACCGTTTTGAAAAAGCGGGTGGCGCTTTGACCAACCATCAAAATATCTTCCACAGGGAGAGACCAAGCTATTTGACGATAATTCTCTTGCGAAATCAACGTTTGTGCGTCCGGTTTTTTGTAATCCGAGCCGAGTTTTGCAAAAACTTTGGTAAAGGAAATGCCCACGCTAAGCGTTAATCCAAGCTCTTCACGTGCTCTTTTGCGAATGCTTTCCGCAATATTTTCGCTTGAACCGAAAAGGGTGTGACTTCCCGATACGTCCAGCCAGCACTCGTCTAACCCAAAACTCTCAACGCGGTCAGTATAAGATGTGTATATCTCAAAGAGTGCTTTGGAATACTTAACGTAAGATGAAAAATCGGGTTTTAACAAGATCAGATCCGGGCAACGTTGCAAGGCTTCCCGAATGGTTTGTCCGGTTTTTACACCACGAGCTTTTGCTCCTTCGCTTTTTGCCAAAACGATCCCGTGACGTTTTTCGGGGTCACCGCAAACGGCAAGGTTTTTCCCGCGCAAAGAGGGATCCTTGACAATCTCGACCGAGGCGTAAAAGTTATTCGCATCACAATGTAAAATATCCACTTTCATATGCATTCGAAAAAACCTTTTCTCTACTCATATTATAGCATGTTATTTAATAAAATTAAATAATGCATATTGATTTTTTTTGTATTGGAAGACTATAATATAAGGAGGAGAAAAGGATGCGTATAAAAGCGGCGATCCTTGCTGCCGGAAAGGGGTCCAGGTTGTGCCCGTTAACTCCCTTCCTTCCCAAAGAAATGTTGCCCATCGGCGGCTTTCCCGCGATCCACCACGTTGTAAAAGAGGTGGTTGCGGTTGGCATCAACGAGCTAATGGTCATTCTTTCGGAAGGCAAAGAAAGTGTGCGCGATTATTTTACCAAATCGCTCTTGGTAAAAGGAAATACAGCGCATGGGTTATCACGTGAACGGGATGAGCTGCTATCCTCTGTGAAGGTTCGCTTTGCCTATCAAAAAAAACTTCTCGGTACAGCGGACGCTATCTATACGGCAAGGGACTTTGCAGGGAGTGACCCATTGCTGGTGCTTTATCCGGATGATCTTCTCTCTTGGAAGGGAGAAGGGCAAAGTGCAAAGACGCTTGCGGCGTTGTGCAGCCTTGCTTGTGCGGAAGGGGTATCCTCATTGATGCTGAGAGAAGTACCGCGTGAAGACGCATCGAACTATGGGATCGTGGATCTTATGAATAAAAAAATAAATGGCTTTCCTTATATTCGGAACATTGTGGAAAAGCCTATCGAGTATAAAAAGAAGCATGCTTATGCAATGATCGGGCGCATGATCTTATGCACTAAGCTATTGGATCTCATTCCCGTGCTTCCACTAAACGACCACGATGGGATCATTCCCGCATTAAATCAAGAGGCAAAAGCGGAACGTCTTATCGGCGCGGTTTATAATGGACCGCATTACGATATCGGCAGTCACGAGGGATACCTTCACGCCGTGCGGTCATTTGAGTAAAATGGACCTAAATGCAAAAGAGGTTTACATACATGGAAAAGGATCTTTGTCAAATTTGTCATCATAGGATAGCAGAGCATAAATTCGTGCGCGTGTTGGATGGGAAGGAAACTCCTTACCGCATTTGTTCTCATTGCAAAGCCTTGATGGATAATAAATACAAGGAATTACAGCAAGAAGCCGCAAGAAAAGCTATTCCGCCCGAGCGCAGAGTTTGTCCCGTTTGCGGTGCTACCTTGCAATCTTTTTTGAATAGCGGGCTTCTCGGCTGCGAAAGTTGCTATCATACCTTTGACGATTATCTTAGCGAATATATTCGCGGTTATCAAGGGGCAACTACCCACGTGGGTATGGATGCCAAACCGCCCGCACCGGTGGACGTGGAAGATCTTTATCGGGAGCTTTCGCATTTGATCGAACGCGAAGAGTACGAGAAAGCCGCAGCTGTTAAGAAAAAGATCGATAAAATGATGGGGAAAGAATATGACTGATTATACCGTGATCACATCACGAGTGAGACTCGCCAGAAATCTTGCCGAGGTCAGGTTCCCTTCTCGTATCAATGCAGGGGAAGTGGAAAAGGTGTACCGGGCCGCTTTCTCCGCGGCAAAAGAAGTATTTGACCCCACACTCTACCAAATTGGGTCGTTAAGCGAAGAGGAAAAGTGCTATCTTGTGGAAAGACACCTTATCAGCCCGATGCTTGCGGAATCTCCCTATGGGGGTGTTATTCTATCCAAAGATAGACAGCTTTCTGTGATGCTTTTAGAAGAGGATCATATCCGATCTCAATGTTTTCGTAAGGGTCTTGCCTTGGAAGATGCTTTTGCCTCATTGAAAGAATACGATCTTGCTCTTCGAGCTAAATGCAGGCTCGCATACGATAAAAAAATCGGATATTTGACGGCGTGTCCCACCAACGTTGGCACGGGAATGCGTGCGTCCGTTTTGATGTTTTTGCCGGGTATTGCTCTGAATGCAGGGTTGAACGACTTGGTGGAAGAGCTGAAAGCCGCAGGGCTCACCATTCGCGGCGCGCTTGGAGAAGGATCCGAAGGGGACGGTTTTTGCTATCAAATATCAAACGCCGTTTCGCTTGGAGTAAGCGAAGAAACCATTTTGAACAGAGTAAGTTCCGCGGCGGAAAAGATCAATCACATTGAGAAGAACTTGCTTCAAAAATATTACCAACAAAACCGTAATCGTTTGGAAGATTCCGTTGCAAGAGCGGTTGCGATCCTATCTTCGGCGAAACTATTATCGCAAGAGGAGCTGGAATCGCTTATTGTTTCTGTCAAGATTGGCGTGATACTCGGTCTTGTGGATATGGATCACGTGAATCTTGACGATTTGGCGCTCCTTTGCAAACCTTACTCCTTAGTAAGGCTTACGGAGTGCGAAAACACGTCCGAAGCACGCGATTTTGCACGTGCTCGAACGGTACGAAAGACTATTACCGATAAGGAGTAAATATTATGTATTACAATTTTTCCAACAGAACAGAAGCAGCAGTGGATTATGCGAGTAAGATCGCAGCGAAAACGGGCGGGTTGATCGCCACGGAACACCTTCTTGCAGGCGTACTTGCCACCGATAAACAAATTGCCGCCAGAGCGGAAGCAAGCGGCATAACTCTTTCTGGTGTGGTTTGCAAGATTGAAGTTGTAAGAAACTTTGACGGCGGTATCAAAATTACCCAAAACGCAACGGTAGTTTTGGACGGCGCGCAGGAATTGGCCGATCGTTTCAGCGGTGGCGTAATCGATCCCATTCATATCTTTTTATCCATTTTACGCACACCATGTCGCGCAAGAAGCATTATTATGTCCTTTAACGTGAACGCGTCTCTTCTTTTTGATGAATTACGCCGTGAATTTTTCGTGGACAAGCGTGCTCAGCAAGAGGATAAAAACGACGATTTGTTTGCCGACCTGAAAAATCTTTATCAAAAGATGGCTTCGGGTATGGGAGAAAGAGAGGAAGAGGACTATCGCATGGGCAAACCCCAAAACGGAAGAAACGACAAGGTGGAAGAAGCCTTGAAAGGCATGGGCGAAGATCTTACACGGAAAGCAAAGCAAGATAAATTGGATCCCGTGATAGGAAGAAAAAATGAGATCGAAAGGATCATTCAGATCTTATCCCGCAGAACCAAAAACAATCCCGTCTTGATCGGTGAACCCGGTGTTGGTAAAACCGCCATCGTGGAAGGTCTTGCGCAAGCCATTGTGGCGGGAAACGTGCCCGAAACGTTAAAGGACAAGCGTATTTTCACCTTGGATATCTCGGGTGTTGTGGCAGGTACCAAATATCGCGGTGAGTTTGAAGAAAAATTGAAAAACGCCATTACCGCCATTAAAGAAGCAGGAGACGTGATCGTTTTTATAGACGAGATCCATTTGATCGTAGGCGCCGGTGCGGGAGCGGAAAGCAGTATGGACGCCGCCAATATCTTAAAGCCGATGCTTGCGCGCGGCGAATTGCAAGTGGTGGGTGCCACAACGCTTGACGAATATAGAAAGAACATTGAAAAGGATGCGGCTTTGGAACGTAGATTCCAGCCCATTATGGTGGATCCGCCCACGGTAGAGGATACCATCACCATCTTAAAAGGACTTCGCAATAAATACGAAGATCACCATAAGGTGAAGATCACGGACGAGGCGCTTAAAGCCGCGGCAGAATTGTCTGACCGCTATATCAGCGATCGTTTTCTACCCGATAAAGCCATTGACCTAATCGATGAAGCGGCAAGCCGCAAGCGCATGCTTAACTTTACCGCGCCCGATTCCATCAACGAGTTGGAAAACAGAATAGCCGTATTGACCGCCGAGATCAACGATAAAGTTGCGCACGAAGAATATTTGGAAGCGGATAAGTTGAAAAAAGAAAAAGAAGCCTTGATCACCAAGGTGGGTAAGAACAAGTTGAATTGGTCTTCCGAGGTAAACAAATCCGAACTTGTGATAAACGAGCAGGATATTGCCGAGATCGTGTCAAAATGGACGGGGATCCCCGTTGTGAAACTGACAGAAGCGGAAGCGGAAAGGCTTATGAGCCTGGAAGCGGAACTCACCAAAAGAGTGGTTGGCCAAAAAGAGGCGATTTCCGCTTTGGCACGCTCCATTCGCAGAGCAAGGGCGGGGCTTGGAGATCCCAAGCGTCCGATCGGGTCCTTTATCTTTATGGGCCCGACCGGCGTGGGAAAAACCGAACTTTGCAAGGCACTTGCTGAAACCATGTTCGGGGATGAAAACAACATCGTTCGTATTGATATGAGCGAGTTTATGGATAAAATATCGGTTTCCAAGCTTACGGGATCCGCTCCCGGATACGTGGGATATGAAGAAGGTGGACAATTGACCGAGAAAATACGCAGGAAGCCTTATTCTGTGGTGCTTTTCGATGAGATTGAAAAAGCCCATCCGGACGTGTTTAACTTGCTTTTGCAGATTTTGGATGACGGAAGACTGACCGATAGCCACGGCCGCACGGTGAGTTTCAAAAACACCATCATTATTATGACTTCCAACATTGGCGCAGAACTCGGAAAGAAAACGCAACACCTTGGTTTTGGCAGTCAAGATGAATATGAAGACGAGCGCGAAAGACAAATCGATGCCTTGCGTAAATTCATGCGTCCCGAGTTTATAAACAGGCTGGACGACATTATCGTTTTTCACAGCTTGACACCCGAAAATATCTCGGATATTGCTGAAATCATGCTGGGTTCTTTGCGTAAGCGTTTGGAGGCTAAAAATATTAAGATAGTATTGACTGATGAGGCAAAAAAGTTTATTATAAAGAAGGGAACGAATATCGAATTCGGAGCGCGCCCTTTGCGCCGTACCGTCGAACGTTTGCTGGAAGACGCTTTGTCTGAAAAACTGCTCCGCGGTGAGATCGCCATAGGGGATAACGTGACGGTGGATTACGATGGCGGTGAAGAACTGACTTTCCGTAAAGAAACCCTTTGATCAACGGTATAAACGTCCGTTTTGGACGTTGATATAATTCACAGATAAGGAGGCTTTTTATGAAAATCGACATTGTGGGAAAGAATTATTCGGTAAGTGACAAGCTGGATGATATCATTCGCAGAAAGACCGAGCGTCTGGATCGCTTCTTCTCCGATGACGTCACCGCCAGGGTGGTGTGCAAAGAAGAACACAAAGGTCGCTACACTCTTGAAGTGACCATCATTGTGGACGGTGTGGTCATCCGCAGTGAGGAAACCAGTGACAATATGTACAGCAATATCGATATCGTGGTGCCCAAGATCGACAGACAGATCCGTAAGCATAGAACGAGATTGACCAAAAAATTCAAAGACAGCATCTTTAACTTCCATGCGGCAGAAGCGGAAGCGCTTGAAATGAACGATCCCGCGGAGGAAGAGATCCCCGCTATCGTGAAGACCAAGAAGTTTGAGCTTATGCCCATGAGCGTTGAGGAAGCGATCGAACAAATGGATCTTTTGGAGAACAATTTTTACGTGTATTTGAACCCGACGACCGGTAAGGTCAACATCGTTTACAGAAGATACGATAAGACCATCGGTTTGATCGAGCCGCAATACTGATTAACAAGGAGCATTAGGGCAAAATGGCAAAATTCAATAAAGAAAACTATCAGATCCGCTTTGATTTTAACAACATGATGCGCGATTATATCGGCGCGGAACAAGGCATTAACGAAGCGGAGATCACCGCCGTTTCCGATACGGTGAAGAAAGCGTATAATTCCGTTAAGGAACAGGGTGGCGCCGGCTGGCAAGGATGGCTGGATCTACCTTTTAATCAAAACGAGATCGTGGCGGATATCCTGGATACGGCAAAGAAGGTAAGAAAAGAGTGCAAAACCTTCGTTGTGCTTGGTATTGGCGGAAGCGCGCTTGGCCCAATCGCGGTCTTTCAAGCGCTGAAACACTTGCATTATAACGAGCTTCCGTACAAAATGCGTAAGGGACCTAAATTCTACGTGGAAGATAACGTGGACCCTGAGCGTATGGCGGCCCTTTTGGATATTATAGACGTAAAGACCACCATCTTTAACGTGATCACCAAGAGCGGTGCAACGAGTGAAACCATGAGTCAGTACCTGGTGATCACCGATATTTTGAAAAAGGCACTCGGTGCCGATTATGCAAGCCACGTGATCGCTACCACGGATAGGGAGAAAGGCAACTTGATCAAACTTGCCAAGAAGGAAGGTTTTAAGACCTTCTATATTCCGTCCGGTGTTGGCGGCAGGTTCTCTGAATTCAGTCCTGTGGGATTACTTCCCGCAGCCGTGCTTGGCATTGATATCAAAAAGATGCTTCTTGGGGCAAAGGATATGGTAAAGAAGGGCTTTAAGACATCCAATCCTTATAAGAACATGCCTCTCATGGCGGCAACGCTCCAATTTATTGCCATTAACAAAGGAAAGAATATTTCCGTTATGATGCCCTATGCTGATAGCTTAAAGTACATCGCCGATTGGTACTGCCAACTTTGGGGCGAAAGTTTGGGTAAATCCGTGGACAAGCAGGGTAAGGAAGTGTACGCGGGTCAAACGCCTGTTAAGGCACTTGGCGTGACCGATCAGCACAGCCAAATCCAGCTTTATACCGAAGGCCCCTTTGATAAGGTTATTACCTTTATTGCCGTGGATGCATTCCGTACCGAAGTAATGATCCCGGAAGGTCTTGCCGATTTCCCGGATGTCAACTTCCTTTGTGGGAACACCATGGGTAAACTCTTAAATACCGAGCGTAAGGCAACCGAATATGCGCTTGCGAAAAAACGCCGTTTGAACCGCACGATCACAGTGCCCGAAGTGAATGAATACACGATAGGTCAGCTGTTGATGCTCTTTATGATGGAAACGGCTTTTGTGGGCGCAATGCTCAATATCGATACCTTTAACCAACCGGGTGTGGAAGAGGGCAAAAACGCCACTTACGCCATGTTCGGAAGAAAGGGATACGAGGCAAAAAAGGCGGAGCTTGACAGCGCAAAAGCGAAGGTTGAAAAATATATAATTTGATTTGCGCATTCGCTTGACAAATTGTGTTTTGAGCGATAGAATAAAGTAAAATAAATGTTGTAGGGGTGCCCGAAAGGGCTGAGATCATACCCTTTGAACATGATGAGGTAATTCTCGGCATGGAAACACGCGATAGTATTTTCACCTCCCGAGAATTCGGGAGGTTTTTTTATGAAAGAAGTTTTTTTCCCAAAAGGTAAATCTACAACGTGGTATCCCATCTTGTTCGATTCGCCGCTTAACGTGGTACGTTCCGTTGCTTTTTGGCTTACCATTGCTCTTTTAATTGCATTTATCGTGGTGATGATCGTCACCTATAAAAAGCCAATTTGGCAGAGTATCAAAAAGTTTTCGGGGCTTGGCTTTGTGTTGTACGCATCCGCTTTGGTGCTCCTTTCTCTTGTGTTTGGGTTTTATAACGATTCCATCGTGCCGCTTTTGTTCTATCCGATCTTAGTATTTCTTTTGCTCCTTATGGCTAGTAATATACTTCTCTTTTTCAAAAAGGAAAAAGTGTATAAGATCACTTGCTTTTCCTGCCTTGGAGCATCCTTGATCGCCGTTTTGGTGTGCATGGGGATCCATTTCCAAAAGGGAGATGCTGCTGAGGCTAACGGGCTTACCAATAATGACGTGAACCAGTTGGGGTTGTATCTTTCAGCGGGATTACTGGTGGGGGCATTGCTTTTTGCCGCACTTTATATTGGCAGAAAAGATAAATCGGGCTTTACAAACAAGTCTATTGCTTACGGTGCAATTTGTATCTCCATGAGTTTTGCGCTTTCCTTTATCTGTATTTTAAAAATGCCGCAGGATGGCTCCATTACCATTGCGTCCCTTTTGCCCATTATGATCTATGCATACATATTCGGCATTAAAAAAGGAACGGTTGCAGGATTGATCTACGGCATCTTGGAAGCCTTTCAGAGTCCTACCATCTTGCATCCGGCGCAATTCTTGTTGGATTATCCCATGGCGTTTGCCTGCATGGGATTAACGGCGCTGTTCGTGGAGTTGAACGTGTGGTCCAAGCGTCCGAAATTGCAATTTATGATGGGTGGCGTCGTGGCGTTTTCGGCACGATTCCTCATGCACTTTCTTTCCGGTATTTTTGCCTTTGGAATATTTGCCCCCGAGGGAACGCCCGTTGCGGTTTACAGCCTTGGGTATCAAACGGTATATTTGATCCCCGATATGCTCATTTGCCTGGTTGTCGCTTTCTTCCTCTTTTCCTCTAAATCCTTTGTGAGAAGCGTGAAACAAGTTAGAACTGTTTGATTAGAATATTCGGATAAATCAAGTATTTTTGCAAAAAATCGGTTCTGCGTTTCGTGGGCCGATTTTTTTATAGTAAAAAGCGGTCTACACCATCTGAACGCTTTTGTTTGACTTGTAATTCCAAAGAAGGGTATAATTTACTATATGAGTAAATTAGAGTGCATCGATTTGAACGTTCAATACTTCGGACACGATGCCGTGATCTCCGGTGTCACGACGACCTTTTCCGATGGGATAAACGTGATCTACTGTGGGAAACAGGGCGGTAAAACCTCTTTTTTGAAGGCACTCTCGGGCGTGATCCCCTCAAGCGGCAAGATCCTTTTTGATGGAGTTGATATCGCATCCACCTCCTTAAAAGACAGGGATTTTCAAATGTTGTTTGACGATTACGCGTTATTCAATCGTCGCAGTGCAAGATATAATGCGGAGTATCCCTTGAAACTTAGAAAAACTCCCAAATCGGAACGAAAGAACCTTGTGGAAGAAGCGGCTCCTTTGTTTGATCTTGATTTAATGATAGACGCTCCCGTTTACCGCTTGAATGAATGGCATAAGATCTCTCTCGTCTTATTACGAGCCTATCTTCGTAAACCAAAAGTGCTGTTTATTGACAACATTTTCTCAAAACTTGATCCGCAATCGCGTAAAGATGCCTTTTTGCGTTATATCCCGCTCCTTGCCAAGCGTTGTGATATTATGATCTATGCAACGGACTTGGTGTGCGAGGCAGCGGCACTTACCGATCAAATCAAGTTTATGTCTTATGGGTATTTGTTGCAAGAGGGTAGCGCTTCGGATTTTACGAATAAACCTGCTTGTTTAAGCGCCTTGTTCGCTTTTGAGGATTATTCCGCCGGTTTGCCGTGTGTGATCGAAAGCGATGGTGTGTGTTTATTTAATAAGTTTTTTCCTTTGGAGTTTACTTTAATATCCGATGAATACAGAGGGAAAGAGGCGATAATCGCCATCTCCTCAAAGCACGTTGGGGTGTCGGAAGAGGGTTTTACAGCGCTTGTGACGGGAAAGTATCTTAACGGTGATCAATTCGTTTATCAACTTTCTCGTGACGGTTTTTCCTTTTATATGGCTTGCGAGCGTGCGTTAATTGTTGGTGATGAGGTTGTGGTTGGCATAAAGGGCTTACCTAAACTTTTTGATCCTATTAACGAACGAGCGATCATGAGGTATTGAGATGAAAAAGTGGTTAAAAATCTTACTGATCTTAACGATGCTGGCGGTTTTATCGGTATTTTGCATTTCTTGTTTTGAGATTATTAAGTACGATGAGGAGAAAACGGCTTCCTCTGATCCTATTCTCGGAGAGCGCTTTGATCTTACCAATCAAGTTTTGCAGTTGATCCAGGATCTTTATTATGATGATCCCGACTACGATTTGGCGGATCTTTACGCCGCATACGGCTTAGTGACCAGCTTGGGTGATTACAACTATATGTATTCCGTGGAAGATCTGCTTTCTTCCACAGTATCCGACGGAAAGGGTTTTGGCTTGCTTATTCGTTCCACGGTATACAACGAGCGTTTGGTGGACTTTATCTTGCCGGGTTCTCCTTTTTTAACGGCTTCTGACGGGCAGTTGGTACAACGTGGGGATGAGATCTACTCAATAAACGATATGCGCGTGTCCGGCTTGGACAGCAACTCGTATTCTCTTATCCTTTCCATGCTTCCATCCGACGAACCTTGCGTTTTTACCATGAAACGGGGGGAGGAAACTTTTACCGTTACGTATAGCAAAGTGGACGTGATTTTCCCGCAGTGTATTTATATAAACGATCTACCCGGTGTCCCGAGCAATTTCGGTTATATCTATTTGCGTAGTTTCGATGGCAATTCTGCCGTCTTAAATGAATTTACAAGCGCCGTAGCTTCCTTTAATCAAGATGGAAACAGCGCTTTGATCCTTGATTTAAGGGGGAACGGCGGTGGGAGCAGTTTGGTCTTTCAGCAAATTGCTTCTTGCTTGATAGGGAATACACCCATAGGCGAGCCGCTATTGGAGATCGATTATGCGAAAAAGTATCCCGTTTCCCTCATTCGTTCGGTATCGGTTGCGCAAAAAGTACAGGCAGAGCATATTTACGTGCTTTGCGATAATCATACGGCTTCCGCTTCTGAGGCATTGATCGGTACGATGAAGGCACACGGCACCTTAACCTCTTTGATCGGACTGAATACCGTGGGAAAAGGCGTGGCGCAGAACGGCGTGAACCTGCTTGGCGGCGACGGATATCTAATGGATAAAGGCTTGAACGAAGAAGGCGAAGAGATCGACTTGGGCCCTTATATCGTGCAAGTGATCGTGGGAAAATATTATATTTACGATAGTAGTGCGGATGGTGGCAAATACTGTATGCACGGTCAGCCTTTTGAACCTGACGTGAAGATCACCGGTAGTAACGTGATCAGTTCGGATTACAGTGAAGACTTATATATTGCCGCAGCCATTCTTGATTATCAAAGTAGATGATACTCTTAAAGGAGGGTAAATTATGAAAAAAACAATAGCGATCTTACTTTTACTTTCTTTGACACTTTTCTGTGCCGTTTCCTTTGTGGGGTGTTCAGAGGATTCGGATTCTATTACCGTGATCGTCCCGGATGGCGGACCGGCGCTTGGTATGGCTTATCTTATGAAAAACCATTCTATGATAAATGGTGTGAAAATAAACTATGAGATCAAAAACGGCGCCGACGATATCAAGGCGGCAGTGATGAACGGAAAGGCGGATATTGCGATCATGCCAACCAACCTTGCCGCAGCTCTCTATAACAATAAAATCGAGATCAAACTGGTTGCGACAAACAGCTACGGTCTTATGTATTTGATCACAAACCAAGGTGAAACCACCCTGAGTGATCTCGTTGGTGAAGTGTTGCACACGGTAGGAAAGAGCGGCACTCCCGAAGCCGTGCTTAAAAAGGTTCTTGACAGCGCTTCTATTGCTTATGAAGAGAGTGATACCGCCGTAACGGGAAAAGTTGCGTTGAATTTCTATTCGGACGGTACTCAGATCATTCAAAAAATTGCACAAGGCAGTATCAAGTATGCACTTCTTGGCGAGCCTGCTGTTTCTACCGCATTGGCAAAGAACTCGGCATACTCCATTCAGATTGACTTACAAGAAGAATGGAAAACCGCAACGAATACCGATGCGAGTTATCCCCAAACGGCTCTTGTAGCTAAAACTTCCCTCTTAAAGAAAAATGCGGGATTGGTGGAAAAGATCGCCATGCTTACGCTTGACGGAAGCTATGCGTTGAGATCCAATGCCACCCCTTACGTCACTTACTTGAAAGAGATCGGCGCAACGGTCCCGCCTACGCTCGGAGCGGATGGTGTACAAAGAGCGAATATTACTCCGGCGTTCGGTTTAACTGCAAAAACCGACGTGTCCAACTATCTTTCCATCTTGTATACCTTTAACGCAAAACTGATCGGAAACAAGATGCCTGACGATGGTTTCTACTATCTTTCCGACGAGCTTTCTTCTTATACCGGGAAATAATGGTTAAAACGAGCAAACGCAAGGGAGAAATGAATATTTTGTGAACAAGAAGAGGGTTATTATAAACATAGTTGCGCCTTTGTGTGGGGTTGCGGCGTTTATAGGGGTGTGGTTTGCCGTGGCGGCTTCCGTGGGAAAGACCGTTATCCTTCCCACGCCAATTGAAACGCTTAAAGCGTTTTTCTCTCTTCTTTCACAGAGTGAATTTTATCGATCGGTGGGAATGACGCTTGCGCGCACGCTTCTCAGTTTTATTATTGCTTTCTCACTTGCGTGCTTGTTTGCGGTATTATCTTATCTGTGTTATTTCTTCAAAAGGGCGTTTTCTCCCATTACGTTGATGATGCGAGTGATGCCCACCATATCCATCATTTTGTTAGTGTTTATATGGTTTGACAGCGAAATTTCTCCTTACGTTATTACTTTTTTTGTGATTTTCCCCATGCTATACACCGTGGTCGCCAACGCTTTTGACGGGGTGGATCGCGGGCTTTTGGAGATGGCAAAAGCATATCGAATCCCACTTTGCAGAAAAATTTTCCGCTTGTACATCCCGCAAATGGCGCCCTCGGTGCTTACCGGTATCAGTATATCGCTTCCTTTCTCGGTAAAACTGACCATTGCCGCGGAAGTGCTTGCCTTTACCAAGGAGAGTATGGGGCGGAACTTAAAACAGCAGTCTTCTTACTTGGAAACCCCATCTTTGCTTGCCTGGACTCTTGCCGCTATCTTGCTCGGTTTCCTTTTGGAAGGATTGATCTTAATCCTGAAAAAGTGTTTGTTCAACACGAAAAAGGAGGGAAAGTATGCCGACAAATGAGCGTTTTGAAATAAAGAATATAAACGTTTCTTTCGGTGAAAACGTGGTATTTAAGGACTTTTCGCTTTCTCTTCCCGATAAGCGTATCACGTGTATTCTCGGACCGTCAGGTTCGGGTAAGACCACTCTTCTTAGGATATTATCCGGATTGATTTCCCAAAAGAAAGATAAAAAAAGCGAAAAAACTTCATTTATCTTTCAAGATCATAGGCTTTTACCCAATTTGACCGCGCAAGACAATCTTGCACTTGTTCTTGAAGGAAAAAGGAAGGAAAGAAAAGAGATCGCTCGAAAAATGCTTTGCGATATGGAGCTTGAAGAAGCGTCGGGGCTTTATCCCTCCGAACTTTCAGGCGGGATGGCGCAGCGCGTTGCGATCGCACGCGGGCTCATTGCCAAGAGTGATCTTTTGCTGATGGATGAGCCTTTTAAGGGGCTGGATCTTGGTTTGCAAGAACGTTTGATCAAGTATTTTGTGCGGCATTGGGAAGAGAACAAACGCACTACGGTTTTTGTCACCCATAGTATTTTGGAAGCAATACTTGTGGCGGATCGGATCGTGATCCTCGGAAAAGGGGATGATGGTGCACAGGTCGTTTATCAAAAGGATTTTACCATGCCCCGTGAGAAACGCGCGCTCGGTGATCCGGAGGTGGACGCGTTACGTTCCGAAATTCACGACATTTTGGTTGCTCTTTAATTGTTTTTCAGTAATCCCATTACCGTTTTTAATCTTTCCTTTTGTTCCTCGTTCAACATAGGGGAAAGGGTGTTTGCAAAATTTGTGAGCGATTGATCGTTAAAAGTTCCATCTGCTTTCCCGCGATTTGCCATGGTAAGAATATCTTTCAGGAGCTCATCATCACTCTTTTTACTGTATGCTTCTGCGGTTTTCTTTAAATCTTCTTTTGCAGGATGCTCGTTTTCTTCTTTTGCTTGATACGTTTTTTGAAAATTTTTAAAATCCATAACATTCTCCTTATCACTGAATTATATTGTTCGGCATATATAAATGTGACGGAGGCTGTATGAATTTTGATTTTTTGACAAATCTGCTCGGTGGGCAGGGAAATCAGACGTTGGCGATGCTTTTGCCCATGTTACTTGGGGGGAAAATGGGTGGATTAGGAGGCGCTTTTCCCTCAAATCTATCCGGCGTATCAGATCTCATTCAAAACGCGTCTTTAGGGACTTCCAAGGGAGATTATCCACCGCTTTTCGGAGAAAAGTCAGGAGACAAAAGCAATGTTTCCTCTTCCCCCGATCTATTTTCTTTGCTTGGAAAAATTATGCCGCAAAGCGCACAAAAACAAACGACCGGCGCGACCAATGGGTATCCTTATGAATTGCAATACAACCGACCCGAAAAAGACTTACATAAGTTGAGATAATATAATAATTTTATAAAAGATCGCTTGCCAAATACTTTTCAAAGACCACAATATATGGTATAATAGACAAGATTTTAATGCCAAATATGGTTTTCGGAGGGTTCTGTGAGCAAGGAATACAACGCGAAAGACATACAAGTGCTTGAAGGCTTGGAGGCGGTCCGTCTTCGTCCGGGAATGTATATCGGTACGACGGGCGCCAAAGGTTTACACCATATTTTATGGGAGATCGTGGACAACTCTTTGGACGAGATCTGTAACGGGTTTGGTTCCAGAGTGGATATTGTGATCTATCCCGATGGAAGCATCAGTGTGGAAGATGACGGCAGAGGTATCCCGGTGGACAAGCATCCCACTTTGGGCATCAGCGGTGTGGAAGTGGTTTTTACTCAATTGCATGCCGGCGGTAAGTTCAACAATGATAACTATACCTTTTCCGGTGGTTTGCACGGTGTTGGTGCATCGGTCACCAACGCGCTTTCCGAATGGTTGGACGTGACCATACACAAAAACGGCAAGGTTTATAAGCAGGAATTTCATTCTCCTGAAGTAAACGGAAAAGTTCTGAGCGGTATTCCGCGCACTCCTTTGACGGAAACGGGTGAAACGACCAAAAAGCACGGCACACTCGTTCGTTTTATGCCGGACAAGCGTGTTTTCGGTAAAGAACTTTTTAATTATCAAACCATTATCACTCACGTACAAGAGCAAGCCTTTTTGAATAAAGGCATTACCATTACGGTGGAAGATAAACGTCAGCTGGATGACGATTTGAACAGCTTAAAGTCTTCTTTCTGTTATGATCGCGGTCTTAGTGACTTTGTTAAGTACTTGAATGACGGAAAAGAGCCGTTGTTCCCCGAACCTATTGAATTTGAAGTCACACAGGATCGTTTTTATATCGGACTTTCCATGCAGCACACGGGTGCTTATACTGAAAGCATCTTTTCTTACGTAAACAGCATTCCCACCACCGAAGGCGGTACCCATGAAGTGGGCTTCAAGAGCGCTTTGACCAAGGTGATGAATGATTATGGCAGAAAGCGCGGTCTTATCAAAGATAAGGATCCGAACTTGCAAGGTGAAGATTTCCGCGAGGGCTTAACTTGCGTGTTGTCCATTCGCATGCAGAACGTGCAGTTTGAAGGACAGACCAAAACCAAACTCGGCAACCCCGAGATCCGTCCTTTGGTGGAAAGCATCGTGATGGAACAGTTGGATGCCTTCCTTTCCGAGAAAAAACACTTTGATTGCGGCGATAAGATCATTGAAAAGGCACTTGGTGCGGCAAAGGTAAGGGAAGCGGGTAAGAAAGCAAAGGAACTTGCTCGTCAAAAGAATAATGCAAACAGCAATATGCTTATCGGTAAACTTGCTAACTGCACGGGTAGAAAGCCGGAGCTCAACGAGCTGTTTATCGTTGAGGGTGATTCCGCAGGCGGC
>DEWF01000001.1:238843-412754 GCA_002363545.1 Christensenella sp. UBA3217
TCCGCAGGCGGCAGCGCCAAGCAAGGCAGGGACAGAAGGTTCCAAGCCATTTTGCCTTTGCGCGGCAAGCCCATCAATGCTGAAAAGAAGAGGATCGACCAATTGCTCCAAAATGAGGAGATCTGCACCATTATAAGCGCGCTTGGCGCAAATTTTGATACGGAATTCAACGTGAATGCATTAAAGTTCGGCAAGGTGATCATTCTTGCGGATGCTGACCAGGATGGTGCGCACATTCGTTCCATTTTGCTCACTTTCTTCTTCCGCTATATGAAGGAACTGATCGCTCAAGGCCACCTTTATATCGGTATGCCGCCTCTCTTTAAAGTGGAAAAGAAGGACGTTGTTAAGTATGCTTACGATGATTCCGATTTGGATAAGATCATTGAGGACGTTGGCAGAAACTACAAGTTGCAGCGCTATAAAGGTCTTGGTGAGATGAATCCCGAGCAACTTTGGGACACGACTCTTAACCCCGAAACGCGCTGTTTAACGAGGGTGACCATTGAAGACGCCGCAGCGGCGGATAGGCTCATCACCACCTTGATGGGTGAAAACGTAGACGCGCGCAAAGCCTATATCTATCAGTACGCCAATTTTAACCGTAAAGATGAAGTTGAGAAGAAGGGATACTTGAATGTCTGAAGAAATTAAGAACGAAAACGACTTAAGAGTCTATGAAAAAACAGTCGAGCAGGTGATGCACGACTCCATGATGCCTTTCTCCGAGTACGTGATATTGGATAGGGCGCTCCCGCGTGTGGAGGACGGATTAAAGCCCGTTCAACGCAGGATCTTGTACAGCATGTACGAACTTGGCCTCACGCACGATAAACCGCACAAAAAGTGCGCAAGGATCGTGGGTGAATGTCTTGGTAAATACCACCCGCACGGCGATACTTCCGTTTACGATGCCTTGGTTAGACTTGCACAGTCTTTCAATATGAGCGAGTGTTTGGTGGACGGACACGGTAATTTCGGTTCCGTTGACGGTGACAGCGCGGCAGCAATGCGTTATACCGAAGCCCGTTTGGCGCCCATTGCACAGGAAATGTTGCGTGATCTGGATAAGGATACCGTCACGTTCAGCTTGAACTTTGACGATTCTTTGAAAGAGCCGGACATGTTGCCGGGAAGATACCCCAACTTACTTGTGAACGGCGCGAGCGGTATTGCGGTTGGTCTTGCCACAAACATTCCCACTCATAATATTACCGAAGTGATCGATGGCGCGGTAGCCATGATCGATAATCCACATATCAAACTGGACGATTTGATGGAAGTGATAAAAGGGCCGGATTTTCCAACGGGCGGCATAATTTGCAAGAGTGAGGAGTTAAAACAGGCCTATGAGACCGGTAAGGGCAAGGTGACCATATCGGCAAAAATGCACATTGAGAGAGAAGGGGATAAAAAGAGCATCGTTATTACCGAGCTTCCTTATCAGGTGAATAAATCCAAGCTTCTTTTGAAAATCAATGAACTTCGTGAAAGCAAAAAAGAGCCTTATGTGCAGATAGCGGATATTTTGGATGAGTCGGATAGGCAGGGCTTGCGTGCCACTATTAAGCTTAAAAGGGACGCAGATCCCGATAGGATCGTAAAGCTTTTGTTAAAACATACGGATCTGCAAACCAATTTTGGCATCAACATGGTTGTTATTGCGGACGGAAAACCGCGTTTGATGGGGTTAAAAGAGATTTTAAGGTATTATCTTGACTATCAACGCACCTTGATCCAACGCCGTACTCGTTTTGACTTAAATGCGGCAAAGGAACGTGATGAGATCTTGCGCGGTTTGCTCGTTGCTATTCAAAATATTGACGAAGTGATCGCCATTATCAAAGCCGCAAAGAACGTGAATGACGCAAAAGACGCGCTTCGTCAGCGTTTTGCACTCTCCGAAAAGCAAGCAAATGCCATCGTGGAGATGAAGTTGCGCCGTTTGACCAACCTCGAAACCGATCAGATCATAAGCGAAATCGAAGAGTTGCGTATTCAGATCGATAAACTGACCAAAATACTTGCTTCCGCTAGGTTGCAATATCAGGTGATCAAGGAAGAATTGCTGGATATCAAAAAACGTTATAAACGCCCGCGCCGTACCACCATTATGGATGAGAGCGGCAAGGAGATGACTATTTCCGAGTTAAAGCCGGAAGAAGCGGAATCCAAGCCTGTCGTTAACGGCGGTATCGTTCTTTTTAAGAACGGAAATTTAAAGTTCTGCAATCAGCGGACGCTCGGAGCGGGTGGCAAAAACGTTGTGGGGCTGGGCGAGGATGATATCGTTAAGGATATTTGCTACCTCACTTCGGACAAGAATTTCTATGCGTTTACCGATAAAGGAAACGTGGCAAGGATCCTTGCTTCCGATCTGCCCGAGCGCTCGTGGAAGGATAAAGGTATTCCCTTTATTAAGCTTGTGCCGCAAGCGGATAAGGAAGAGAGGGTGATCGCCTTATTATGTCCGGATGAAAACAAACTGACGCCTGAAAGCAGTTGGATCTTCTTCACAACTGAAGGTATGGCAAAACGTACTTTGGCTCAAGAGTACATTGCTTTAACAAAATCTTACTTCCAAGCAACCGTTTTAAAAGATGAGGAAAAGCTCATCAACGTGTGCGAGTTTGACGCCGGTTCCTCTATGATCTTCGTTACACAAGACGGTATGGTGCTAAATGCCGAATTAACTGACGTTCCGGTGCAGGGCAGACGCTCTTCCGGTGTAAGAGGTATTCAACTGAACACCGGGGATAAAGTCGTATTTGCTTCCATAATAGACGATATGGGAGAACTCATAGTTGTGACCGAACTCGGCTACGGAAAGAGAATGATCTTGGCGGAATTTGACGTTTCCAAACGCTATAGAAAGGGAACAAAAGCGATCGATACCGATCTTTCCAGAGGTCCGATCGTGTTCTCTGACGTGGTGAAAATGCCGTATATGGTGGCGTTCTTCTATGATGATGGCGATAGCGAGCTCGTGTTTACTGATTTTATAGATATTCAGATGATCTCGGATATCGGCAGTTATATCCCCTCTAATCGAAACGCGCGTATTATCTCTGCCGGAAAACATAGAACCAACTGATCCTTATTCAATACATTTTATTACCCGATCGTTCACGCGGTCGGGTATTTTTTTACACCTTTATAAGGTGATATCAAAGGTTTGTCCCACATATACATCAGTATGTTGAATGATATTTTACCGAAGCGGGTTTTTAATTTATTGCCAAAAGAAGTGACGGAAGTGCGTGTGCGGCGGGACAAGCCTCTCGTTTATTATACAACGCAAAAGAAGGTCATGACGGAATGCTTGATCACGCAAGCGGAGTTTGATTATGTGCTTTCTTGTGTGACGGAGCGTTCGTTATACGCGGTGACGGAAAAACTGGTTTGTGGTTTTTTACCATTGAAAGACGGCCTTCGAGTCGGAATAGCAGGAGAAGGGGTGGCGGAGGGTGAAAAGATCAAAACGGTAAAGCATATCACTTCTCTTTCCATTCGCATTCCTCATCAAATTTTCGGAATTGCAAATTTTCTTGGAATTAACGGATATTTCAAGAAAAACGTTCTTATTGTTTCACCTCCTGCGGCTGGCAAAACCACCCTTTTGAGGGAGATAGCACGCACCATTTCCGACACCGGACAAACGGTTGTAATTCTGGATGAAAGAGGAGAGATCAGCGGTGTTTGCGGGGATTCTTTTTCTTTAAAAATAGGGAAAAACACAGACGTGCTTTTCGGGTTTCCGAAGCGCATCGCTTATGAAAACGCATTGCGTGCATTGAACCCCGATTATTTGATAACGGACGAGCTATCGGGGGAAAAGGATGTAGAAGGCGTTTTACGTGCATATTACGGAGGAGTGAAAGTGATAGCCACTTTACATGGAGCGTCTTTGGACTGTTTCCATGGTGTTTTTGAGCCGTTAAAAAAGGTGTTTGATCATTTGATCCTATTGTCAAAAGTGCCAAGAGTAGGCACTGTGGTAGAGGAGGTGGTACTATGAGTTATTCATCTGTCTTCGCCGGGCTTTGTTTGATCCTTTCGGCTTCTTTTGTCGGATTGTGGATCAAAAAAAGAATGTTCCTCAAGGCTGCATTTTATGAGGACTATTATTCATATCTTCTTTTTGCAACCGAAAAGATCTCCTATGAACGAATGCCCGTAGGTGAGTTGATCGCCGCTTTTACCAAGGGGAACCAAAGGGAGTTTTCCCGCTTTTTAAAGGGTGAAAAAACTGTTGTTCCTGTATCGGAAAATGCCACGCGTGACATATGCGAGTATCTTAACGGGATCGGTAAGACTGATGCCGAAACACAGATCGCTTCCCTTAAAGGGAAGGCGGCAGAAGTAAAACGTTTTGTGGAGACCGAATGTGTAAAGTACCGAAAGGACGGGAATTTGTATTTTAAGCTCAGCGTGCTTGTTGGTGCCGTTCTGTTTATCATTTTCGTGTGAGGTGATTATGGATATAGGAGTATTATTTAAAATCGCAGGGATAGGTTTGCTTGCGGCGATCATCAATACCATTTTACGTAAAAGCGACAAAGAAGAAATTGCCACCATCACAACTTTGGCCTCTCTTGTGATCGCTTTGGTGATCGTACTTGATATGATCGCTTCGCTTTTTGAAAATATCAAATCGATATTTAACCTTTATTGACAAATGCAGATCGTAAAAGTGGTCGGAGTGGGGTTAATTGGGGCTCTTGTTGCCGGAATGCTCCGACAGGAAAAATCGGAACTCTATATCGTGGCTGTTATCGCAGGGAGTGCCTTGATCTTAGTGATCGTTCTTTCCTCTTTAACGGAAGTGATCGCGCAATTCGGCATTTTGGTAGGCAAAAGCGGGGTGGATGAATCCCTTTTTGCCGGTGTGTTAAAGATCATAGGCGTTGGATATATCACCGAATACGCCGCTGCGCTTTGCACCGATTTTGGCATCACGAGCATTGCCAATAAAATGCAACTTGCGGGAAAGGTTGCTATCTTTTTTATGACCATGCCCATTTTGACCAATCTTGTGAACGTGATATCCGCTATGTTATGAAAAAGTTTTTAGTGGTGTTGTTGCTTGCTATCGTGCTATTCACATTCGAGGAAACGCAAGCGGAAGCCTTTGCACAGAGCAAAAGTGAAGAAGAAGTGCAGGCGGAGATCGGTTCGGAGATTGAAAAGTATATTGAATCTTTGGATCTAAACGAATTCGATCGATTCTTACAAAGCGTGGATCTTCCCGATGGGATGCAAAACACAAGCGTAAAAGGTCTTATTTCTTCCTTTGTGGAGGGGAAGGTGCCCCTTTCGCCACAAGGTTTTTTTAGCTATTTGGGAGAAAAAGCATTGGGTGCACTCAGCGGCACGTTAGTCACCCTTTTAACGGTCGTGATCATTGCGGTAATGAGCAGTATCCTTTCAGGATTGACGTCCGGTTTTGTGAAAAAACAAACGATAGACGTGGTGCATTTTGTCTTTTATGCGCTGGTGGTGACCATCGTTATGGTCAAAGTGGCATCTATCATTACGGAATGTAAAAACTTTTGCTTATCGGTGAATAAATTCAGTGAAACGATCTATCCGCCGCTCATCACCTTGATGAGTGCTCTTGGGGGAAGCGTTTCCACTTCGATCTACAAGCCTCAAATAGCCTTTTTCAGTGTGATCATATCCAAAGTGATCGGAAACGTGATCTTGCCGTTGTTTATTGCCACAATAGCCTTTTGTTTGATAGGGAATTTGTCCTCATCCATTAAAATGGATAAAATACAATCGGCAATACGCTATGCTTCCACCTTGATCGTATCTTGTGTTTTCGGGTTGTTTATGACGTATTTGACCATAGCGGGCATTACGGGCGGTATGGTGGACGGGGTGGGAATAAAGGCGGCAAAATTCGTGCTTTCGGGATATGTTCCCATCCTTGGCGGCTATCTTTCCCAAGGGTTTGACCTTATAAGTGCAGGCTGTGTATTGATCAAAAATTCCATCGGAATGATCGGTATTATATCGGTGCTAATTATGATCTTTAAGCCGCTTTTGCATATTACGATCTTTTCCTTTTCCTTAAAGATCGTGGCGTCTCTGATCCAGCCGCTTGGGGATAAACGAATATCGGATTTTCTGTACTCGGTATCAAACGCTACCAAAATTTTGGTCACAGCAGTGTTGGGGTCCGGTTTTGTGATGATCCTCACTTTGATCTTGATGGTAGTCACTTGCAACGTGGGTGTTTTATGACGGGGTGGATCATGAGCATCGTCGGTATGGTACTTACCGTTACCATGACCGAGATCATGCTTCCGGAAGGGCAAACCGCAAAGTATATAAAGGGAGTGATCTCTTTGATGGTGGTTTACGTTGTGATAGCACCGATCCCTTCTTTGATTCGATCAAAAATCGACATAAATTCTTTCTTTGACTTTTCTTCGGGGAGTTATGAATCCGATCAAGCCTTCATACAAATTATCAAAGAGGACAAACAGTCCGCGCTGTCACAGCAGATGGAGCGCATTTATCATGCAAACGGGTTTACGCAAGCCAAAGCTTCCGTGCTGTTAAATGAAAAATCCGAAGTTGTGGGCGTTATCGTTTCGGTAAAAGGTGAAGACGTGGATGCGGTATATAACCTTACCAAACAGTATCTTGGGGTGAAGGAGGAACAAATAGTGATCAATGAGATTTGTACGTGAGTTGAAAGATCGTATCACAAATAGCAAATTGATTAAAAAAATACGTTCCGCTAAAAACGCAGAAATCGTTGTAGCTTTGATTTTTGCTTTGATCGCGGGGGTCACTTATTTTGTAATAGCAGCCAAAACTTCCTCAAATAAACCTACCGCAAGTATGGCACAAAATGGAAAGATGACGGAGGAAGAAGAACGACTTGCCGAGCTGATCTCCGATATCTCGGGCGTAGGGAAAACAAGGGTACTTATCACAACGGATAACGGCAATGAGGTGATTGGTGTTGTGGTGGTTGCCGAGGGCGCGAAAGATATGAATAATCGGGTAAAAATGATCCGTTGCGTGGAAAAGGCCACCGGTGCTACGGTGGACAAAATAGAAATATTTGAAATGGCAAATGGAGGGTAAAAAAATGTCAAACAAAAAGAAAATCATAATTATTTGTTCCATGGTGGTATTGCTTGTTGCCGCAGCTTATCTAAACGTGTTGATCTCGCAAAAAAACACGGGGAGTTTGGCTGTTGGAAAGATTACGGATGAAGCATCAACGACGGTTTCCTTCTTTACGAGTTATCGCAGTGCAAGGGATGCTTCCAGACAGGAGACCTTTATGTATTACGATTCTATCATCAATTCCGAAACCGCTTCAGCCGCCGCTGTCACCTCGGCAGAGGGTAAGAGAGAAGAATTGGTTGGATTCAGTGAAACCGAACTCGTTTTGGAAGGGCTTATCAAAGCAAAAGGGTTTGAAGACGCCGTTGTGACTATTTCCACAAGCAACGTAAACGCCATCGTGAAAAAGGAAGGGGAGATAGATTCAAACGATGCCGCCCAGATCCTTAATATCATCACTACCGAAACGGGGGTAGCCGCAAGTAAGGTGATCATCACGCCGTACTCTGTCTAAGTCAAAATACGAATCGCATAGGGGGCTTTTCATAAGCCCTCTTTTTTTTCAAAAGCGGATAGGAAATAAATTTTAAATTTATTTGCCGCTTGAAATATCCGTTTAATTTGTGTTATACTTTTATCGGAGGGAATATGATCGAAGACAGCAGATATGAAGAAACCATTGCATCCATTGCCGCCCAAGCCGCTTTGAAGGTGGAAGGCGTGGCATCTCTTTCCGATGCGTCCGCCATGCGTGGCAAAACCCAAAAACGCCAACCAAAAAGTGTAATAGTTGAGCGCAATGAATCGGTTGTTCGCATAGACGTATACGTGAATGCCTTTGCAGGGGTATCCGTTCCCGATATGGCGTATGATATTCAGCAAAACATTACGAAAGAAGTGCAGGCACAAACGAGTTTTAAAGTATCGGCAGTCAATATCAACGTGGCGGGGATCGTATTTAATCAGTAGTTATGAGCAGAAAGAACGCAAGAGAAACTTTATACAAACTCGTATTTGAATTTTTATTTTCCAAAGAGGTCAACGAGCAAACCGAAACACTTTTGCTTTACGATGCAACCTTGACCGATGATGATAAGGCATATATCCGCAATTGCTATACCGGCATTGCGTCCCATTATGATGAACTTTGTTCATCTATTCTGAAATACACTACCGGCTATTCCTCGGTGGATAGGCTTGTTAAGGGTGATTTGACCGCTATGCTTATTGCTACATACGAGCTTATATATTGCTCCGAAATACCTGCAGGCGTATCCATCAATGAGGCGGTGGAACTTGTGAAGCAGTTTAGCACAAGCAAGAGTAGCGGCTTTGTAAACGGTGTGCTGGCGAGTATTAATAAGGAGGTTAGAGGTAATGGGGAAAATCATTGACGGCAAGGCGATCTCAAATGCCTTGCAAGAAAGGCTCAAAGAGCAGGTGGCTTATTTTTCAATGACGGTGGGAAGAAAACCAAAGCTCGCCGTTATCATGGTGGGAGATGATCCCGCGTCGCAGGTTTACGTTCGCAACAAGATCCGTGCATGTGAAACGGTGGGTATCACATCCGAGGCGTATAAGCTTGCCGAATCAACGGAATCTTCTTATCTGGAAACCTTGATCGCGAAACTGAATGAGGATCGCGACACGGACGGGATTTTGGTGCAATTGCCTCTTCCCGCTCACTTAAACGCAAAAAAGATCATTCCTTTGATCGATCCCAAGAAGGATGTGGACGGTTTTTCCGCCGCCAACATCGGTGCACTTTTGCTGGATGATAAAAGCGGATTGTATTCTTGCACGCCGCTTGGTATTATGCAACTGATCTTGAGTACAGGCATCAATCTTACCGGCAAGCATGCCGTTGTGGTGGGAAGGTCAAATGAAGTTGGAAAACCCATTGCGTTGATGCTTTTGCAACACAATGCCACCGTTACCATTTGCCACAGCAAAACGGAAGATTTGGCCGCTGTTACGAGAACAGCAGACGTTTTGGTTGTTGCGGTTGGTAAAAAACATTTGATCACGGCAGACATGGTGAAAGAGGGTGCTGTGGTCATTGACGTAGGTATCAACCGTGATGATGAAGGAAAACTTTGCGGTGACGTGGACTTTGCGGGTGTTGAACCTAAGGCAAGTTATATTACTCCCGTTCCGGGCGGCGTCGGCCCCATGACCATCGCAATGCTTATGACCAACACATTGAAAGCGGCAAAACGGAATGTTCAATAAAACGTTATCGGTTGAAGACCTAAACGGATATATTCGCTCCATCTTTCAGGCAGAGGAAATGCTGCATGACGTTTCTGTATTTGGGGAAGTATCGGGCTTTAAGATCAGTGGCCCGCACGCTTATTTTACAATAAAAGGGAAAGAGGCGGCCATTTCTTGTAATCTTTTTCAATACAAACGCACCTATGTTCCCAAAGATGGGGATAGCGTGATCGTAAAAGGAACTCCCGATTTTTATGCCAAAACGGGAAAGCTTTCTTTTAACGTGGTTTCGGTTCAGCCGGTAGGCATTGGTGATCTGCACGCGCAACTCGAACAATTAAAAGCAAAACTTTTGAAAGAGGGGATCTTCGCTCCCGAACACAAAAAAGCTATTCCGGCTTTTCCGTTTGAGGTGTGTGTGATCACAAGTAAAACTGGCGCTGTTATTCGCGATATATACAGGACGATACGCAACGTGAACAACACCATCAATATTCACGTTTATAACGTGAGAGTACAGGGCGAGGGTGCAGAAAACGAGATCGCACACGCTATTCAAAGAACCGATGGTAAATATGACGTGATCATCGTTGCAAGAGGTGGCGGTTCCTTTGAGGATCTTGCGCCTTTTAACACCGAGATCGTTGCAAGAGCCATATATAACGCAACCACGCCTATCATTTCCGCAGTAGGCCATGAAACGGACTTTTCCGTATCTGATCTAGCCGCTGATTCGCGTGCAGCAACCCCCACCGCGGCAGCACACATGATCGCCTTTGATGAAGCCGCTTTAAAGGAAACTGTTTTTTCTTATCTAAGCAAAATGGGTGTATCCGTTCAGGATAAACTGAAAGCATCGCAAAGTGATCTAGTTGCCGTTACCAAGTCTTTGTCTTCTTCGGCTCGCCATATTACAGACCGCGCGTTTATGTCGGAGCAAGCGGCAATCAACAGGATGATGGGTGCGGCAAAGGTGTTTATTACAGCAAAAGATGGCGAATTGGAAAAAGCGCTCATTGCTTACGGAGCGGCCAATCCTCTCGCCAGCATCGAAAAAGGGTTTTTCGGGGCAACAAAAAAAGGGAAGCGTATTACCTCCGTTCAAGAGGTTGCCGTTGGGGACGATCTTCTCTTGATTGCTAAGGACGGCAAGATCTTAACAGAGGTAAAGGAGATACAAAAATGACGTTTGAAGAAATACTGAACGAGTTGACCAAAATATCCGATTCCTTGGAAAACGGGAATCTATCTTTGGAAGAGGGCATTGAGATCTACAACAAAGGGTTGGAGCTTTCCCAAAAGGCCATTTCCATTTTGAAGGAAAGCAAAGGGAAGATCACTCTTCTGAATGATGAGCTTGGCAAGCTTGCCGATATGGCTTTTGAGGTGGAAACCAATGATTGAAGACGTTCTTAAACGTTTTGCGGAAAAGTTTGATAAAGATATAGAGCGTGAGATGAACGCTCTGCGAGGTGGAACGCTGGTAAACGCTATGCGTTATTCCGTGCTAGGTGGCGGGAAACGTTTGCGTCCCTTTATGGTGCTGCTTGCCGCAGAAATGGGCGGGCTTACTTATGACGACGTGTTCCCCCTTATGTTTGGTATTGAACTTGTGCATAGTTATTCTCTTGTGCATGATGATTTGCCTTGTATGGATGACGATGATTACAGAAGGGGGCGCAAATCCACTCACGCTGTGTATGGGGAAGCTATGGGTGTATTGGCAGGTGACGCACTTTTGAATTATGCGTATGAATACATGCTTGCCAATGCGGTTAAAGCCAAAAACGTTGGCGGCTATATCACAGCGATCAGTTGCATTATGGTGCGTGCAGGATATATGGGTATGCTTGGCGGTCAAAGTTACGATATTGATGAAGAGATCAAAAAGAACTTCAAACGCGATGACTTTATAAACATGTATTCCGGAAAGACGGGCGCGCTTTTCCAGGCGGCGCTTGGTGCGGGCGCTTTTGCCGCCGGATTATCCGAACAAGATATCCTTTCACTTTTGAAATGCGGCAATTATCTGGGAATCGCTTTCCAACTCAAAGACGACCTTGATGATCTTACACAAGACCAAAAAGGGGTGGATCAAAAGGAGAAAAAGCCTTGCTTGACTATGATGTCCACCTTTACAGAGCAGTCGGCAAGAGAGTATATCGAATTGAATCGTGACGTGGCAATAGACGCAGTTTCCGAGATAAAGGGTTCGGAAAATATTGTATCGTTTATCAAAGCACTTTTATCTTTCCCTGCGACGGAACAAAAAAAGGGTGAGAAAGATACCGAAGAAAAAACGGAAACTGAGCAAGGGGAACAAGATCCCAAGCAATAAAACATATTACCGCGTTCGGTTGGTGGCGTAATAGCCTTTGCACAACGGAATCGGTTGTAATTTATAAAAAAGTATGTTAATATAATTTTACGGTGGTGCAGTATTCTAGTCAGAACACACACATACGAGGACGGGGGTAAAAGACCGTCGTAGGGCACATCGATGAAGTTTCTTGTGTTGGCTCGTTTTGCCCAAATTCGGGTCGATGCTGGGAGTTAAGAATCGTGGGCGTTTCGTAACGGCATACGAAAGCCGACCCACCTTTCGTGGAGACCTACAATGGTGGTCGGGAACCGGGCACTGTGTGGGATTAAACCTGCAATGCGGTAATAAGCTGTGTGCAGAGTAGCCTGCCTTGAGTGAAATAGGCGGATTGGGAACCACACCGTATATGTCGGCAGACATATACCGGTGATTGCCCATGAAACTTAAATTGCAAAAGAGGATAAGTCGTGTGTGGTCTGTTAAGGAAATCTTCTAGACTGTATTCGGTAATGTAAGGATTATAGTGCGACCTTAGTGGTGATTCAGTTGCGTGAGGGGTGACCCCCGCCTTGCGGATCAAAAGGAAACTGCGCGTTCGGCGACGGCGCGTTTCGCATGGGGAAATCCTACTGGACCTATGGCGCAAGGTTTACTTGCATTACTACCACCGATTTTTAAAGGAGTCAGCTCTTGAAAGAAGACGCGGAAAATAAAGTTTCTTTACAAGAAGAGAGCTCAACGAAAGAGCGACAAAAAAGAAAGGGTGAAAAAAAGAATCTTTGGCCCTTAAAAGTTACGATCATCACTCTTGTGTTGTCGGCATTTTTTAGTTTTTCTACAGAAATTCTCACCAATAAAAGTAATTTGATCGTGGCATTTTTGATCTGCGTCCTTTTGATTTTGATCAGTATCATCTTTGATGGGATTGGCGTTGCCGTAACCAATTGCGATATTAAACCTCTTACGTCCATGGCGTCAAGACGAGTGCCGGGCAGTAAGCGTGCGATACGTTTGGTGCAAAACTCGGAAAAAGTAAGTAGTATTTGTTGTGACGTGATCGGTGATATATGCGGTGTTATATCGGGCGCTTGTTCGGCTGCTATCGTTATTCAGATCATTGCGTTATCCGGTTCTACCCATCAACTCATCATATCCATTGCCATGAGCGCAACGATCGCGGCATTGACCGTTGGCGGAAAGGCGATCGGAAAGACCATTGCCATTCGCAATTCAAAAGAGCTGGTTATGCTTACCGCTCGCATCCTCGGACTGTTTAGTCGGGAAGGCAGAAAGGAGAAAAAACATGCTTCTGAAAAGAAAAAATCTTCCCGCTGATATCAAAACGCTTACTTTGGACGAACTGAGCGTTCTTTCCAATGAGGTCAGGCAAAGGATCATAGAAGTAACTCTTCAAAACGGAGGGCATATCGGGGCCTCTCTCGGGGCGGTGGAGCTTATCGTATCACTTTTGCACGTTTTTGATGCGGATAACGATAAAATAGTGTTTGACGTTGGCCATCAAGCCTATGCTTATAAAATACTTACCGGCAGGAATGATGCCTTTGATTCTTTGCGTACCTTTGGGGGGATCAGCGGTTTCCCAAAACCTTCCGAAAGCAAGTACGATCATTTTGTTGGCGGACACGCAGGAAATGCTGTTTCCGCGGCTTGCGGTTATGCAATGGCTCGCAAACTATCGGGGAAAGATTATCAAGTGATATCCGTACTTGGCGATGGGGTGCTTGTGAACGGAGAAACCGCAGAAGGCCTTAATCTTGCATCTTCTTCCGGTAAACAGATCATTGTAATAAACGATAACACTTTTTCCATATCTGCCGGCGTGGGCAGTATCCCGGACTATTTGAAAGACTTGCGTGAAAAACGTTACGATGGGAGGGTTTTAACGGGAGAAAAGAGTCCTTTTGCCATGTACGCTTTGGATTATTTAGGGCCAATAGACGGGCACGATGTAAAAACCCTCGTTAAGGCCTTTGAAATTGCAAAAGAGAATAAAACCTCTATCGTTTTACATATTGTCACCAGCAAAGGAAAAGGGTTTGCAATAGCGGAACAAAACCCCTTAAAATTGCACGGTATCTCCCCAAAAGGTGAAGTTTCAAAAGAGGGCTTTGGTAAAGTGTTTGGGGATACCCTCATAAAATTGCGCGAAAAAGATGATAAAGTTGTTGCCGTTGCGGCAGCAATGGCTATCGGGACCGGTTTAACGAGTTTTATCAATCGATTCCCGAACAGTTTTATTGACGTGGGTATTGCGGAAAGTACGGCCGTAAGCGTTGCCGCGGCACTCGCTCGTGCAGGATATAAGCCTTACGTTGCCATTTATTCCACCTTTTTACAACGTGCCTATGATCAGCTTTTATATGACGTTGCGCTTGACAACTTAAACGTTACGTTCCTGCTTGATCGCTCCGGTATCGTTGGGGAAGATGGAGAATCCCATCAAGGTATTTATGATCTTTCTTTGTTGTCATCCGTGCCCAAGTGTAAAGTTGCTTCTCCCGCTACCTATCAAGAACTGGAACTATTGCTTGATTGGTCGCAAAAAACGGATGGCGTGAAGGTGATACGTTATCCTAAGGGCGGTACCGAATTGTCTAATGCTTGTGACGGGGCATTCCCTTTCTGGCAGATGCTTTCTTATGGAAAAGACGGTTATTTGATCGCACATGGCGCGGCAATGTTGCAGGTGGCAAAGGATGCGATCGGCATGTTGAAAGAAAAAGGGAGGGAAATAGGGCTCGTAAACGCGCGCTTCATTTCACCGATAGACTGTGCTTGTTTGGATCAAATTAAACATTTACCTTTGTTTACGGCTGAGGACGTGGTGTATGCGGGATCTCTTTCCGAACATCTTTCCGCCATGGGGTATTCCATTCATAAAGCATTCACGCTTCCCAATACGTACGTGACTTTCGGTAAGCCTGCCGAATTGCGTTCTCTTTATCGGATCGATGCCGCATCTATTGCAGAGGAGATCCTCAATGAGGCTTGATCTCTATTTGTCTGAAAGAGAGGGTATCTCTCGCACGCGCGCGCAAAACCTCATTAAAACAGGTGGCGTAAAGGTGGATGGTGTGCTCGTGGACAAACCTTCCATTGAGGTAAACACTTTATCCGATATCATCGTAACGGATACAGTAAAATACGCGTCACTTGGCGGTATTAAACTGGAGAACGCTTTAAACACCTTTGGGATAAACGTAAATGGATTGCATTGTTTGGATGTAGGCGCGGCAAACGGCGGTTTTACCGATTGTTTGCTGAAACAGGGTGCCGCTTCTGTTTGCGCAGTGGATCTTACCATAGCGTTTCCGTCAGATCTTATAAACGATAAGCGGGTGACAATTTTGGATCATACCAACGTGAAGGATCTAAAAACCGCGATCGGAGATCAGACTTTTGATTTTCTTTGTGCCGACCTTAGCTTTATTTCTCTTACGGGAATGTTTGAACTGTTTTCGTCATTTCTTAAAGCGGAAGGAAAGGCGGTACTTCTTTTCAAACCACAATTTGAAGTAGGGCGTAAATTTTTACCAAAGAGCGGTGTGGTTCGAGATAAAAAAGCCATAGAAAAAACGTTTTCTGCTTTTTTAAGCGCAGCACGTGTTGCCGGATTTAAGCCGGTTGGACATTGCGCGGTGCCGGATGTTTTCCCCGATAAAAATGAGGAACGTACCGTATATTTTACAAAATTGTAATAATTTTCACAAATAATTCATTTTTCAGTCGCATTTTTGCATAAAACTGTTGTCTTTAATGAATATTCGTATTATAATAACGGTATGAAATACTGTTTAGTCATAAATCATTCCAAACCTCTTGCAGAGGCTTTTGCAAAAGAGTTTTCCGCCGAAATTCAGGCGCGAGGCTCTTCTTTTTATGCTTTTGACGGCGCCATCCTTGACGGTACGGACTATGCAGTGGTCTTTGGTGGGGACGGCACTATCTTAAAGTTCATTCGTTCCACACATCCTCAGGTTCCCGTCCTGGGCATTAATTGTGGTAAAATGGGCTTTTTGGCGGAATCCGGAAAGACTGCCTCGGAGTATTTGGATGATCTTGCAAACAAAAATTACGAGCTTGATAGGCGTTATTTTTTGAAGATCCGTATTGGCTCCGAAGTTCATTATGCTCTTAACGAAGCCGTTATCGGCAGGGGTGATACGATCAATTTGATGGACGTGCAGGTATTTACCCAGGGTGGGTCATTGGATCGTTATCGTGCCGATGGGGTGATCCTTGCAACTCCTACGGGCTCCACAGCATATTCTTTATCTGCCGGTGGTCCTGTGCTCAGCCCCAAGGTGCCGGCGTTTGTTGTGACGCCTATTTGTCCGCATAGTTTACAATCGCGGCCCATCGTTTTGCCAAATGAAGAAACGGTAACGATTAAAGCCGCAACCGCAGGGAAATGTGTGATCGTGGTGGATGGTATTACCGTATATTCGCAAGAAAAAGAGGTGGAAGTTTCCGTCACGGGCGGAACGGATTCCGTATCTTTCGTTAGGATTGATAAACGCAGTTTTTACAGCATTATGCTGAGTAAATTTACCAAAGGAAAATAAGATTATGGCTTGTGATAATAGAAGGCTTAGGATCCTTGAATTGATCAAAAAATACAATATTGCCAGACAAGAACAACTTGTTGATTTATTGAATGCGGAAGGTTATAACGTAACGCAAGCAACGGTTTCTCGTGATATCAATGAACTGAAATTGAAAAAGATTAAAGAGGATGGTGTGTTTCGTTATGTGCAAAGTGCCCGTGATTACACAAATGGGGATGACAAAACTTCCGCTATCTTCAAGCAAACCGTTCATTCCGTCAATATTTGCGGAAACTTGATCGTCATTAAGACCTTGGCGGGTAGTGCAAACGCCGTTTGTGCTATTATCGATAGTTTTAATCTTACCGGTGTGTATGGAACGATCGCAGGTGACGATTGTATTTTCGTTGCGACGGATCCCGATCATGCAGAGAACATTGTGAACCGTTTTAAAGCGTTTCTTTCCGCGGAAAAAGAATGATTTTACAGCTTCATATCAAAAATATTGCCTTAATTGAAGAGTGCACCCTATCTTTTGGAGATAAATTGACCGTATTAAGTGGTGAAACGGGCGCGGGAAAGTCTATTATCATAGATTCTCTTGGCTTTGTTTTGGGTGCGCGAGCAGATAAGGGGTTGATCCGCCACGGCGCTTCTCAGGCTCAGGTAGAAGCGGTTTTTGACGTGTCCGACAGCGTAGGTGTGAAGCAAAAAATGGTAGAACTTGGCTTGGAAGAAGAGGATACTTTGATTTTAAGCCGTACGATGAGCGAGAATAAGTCGGAAGTAAGGTTGAATGGCAAGATTGCCTCGCTATCCATGTTAAAAGAATTGGGCTCGCGCTTGGTAGATATTCTCGGTCAGCATGAAAATCAATCACTGCTGAGCGTATCCACCCATATTGATCTTTTGGATAAATACGGGGAAAAGGAGATATTTGCCTTAAAAACCGAGATCGCCACCCTTTATGATCGTTACCGTGAAATAGAAAAAAAACTTTCTGATTACGGGGATGAGCAAGCCCGCGCCCGTAAAATCGATTTATTAAAGTATCAAATAGATGAAATTGCGCAAGCGGAATTAAAAGAGGGCGAAGAAGAATCGCTTTTGGCAGATAGAGAACGCTTTCGCAATTCCGAAAAGATACTAAACGCGGTAGGTGCTTCTGCATCCTGTTTGGAAGGGGATGAGGCATATAGTGCGCCTTCTGCCGTTTCCATGGCAATGAATTCCTTAAAACAGGCAATTTCATACGATCCTGCAATCGAAAGCCTTTATAACAGGCTGGATTCGGCGTATGTGGAGCTGAAAGATATCCTTGATGAATTAACGGGATATATCGATTCCTTTGATTTTGACGATGCTAAAGCCGATTTTGTTGAGAAGAGGGTAGATCTTATTCGTTCCATGAAACGCAAATATGGCGCTACGGTTGAAGAGATCCTTTCTCGCTATGATGTTTTCCAAAAGGAATATGAAACGCTTTTGGACGCAGATGCAGAGATCGAGCAATTACAAAAGAATCGTAATGAGATCTATTCGGATCTTATCATGAAATCGGATCGCTTAACCGAAACTCGCAAACATGCCGCCAAGGAATTGAAAAGCGAAATTGAAAGAGAACTTTCCGAACTTGGTATGAAGGGTAGTATATTTGAAGTTTCGATCGGTTCGGCGGAGGAATATTTAAGTGAAACGGGTTGTGATAGGGTGGAATTTTTAATTTCTCCCAACCCGGGTGAGCCTGTAAGGAGTTTGTCAAAAATTATTTCCGGCGGTGAAATGTCCAGGTTCATGCTTGCACTGAAAGTGATCACATCTCGTTTGGACGGTATTCAAACTTTGGTGTTCGACGAGGTTGATGCGGGCATCAGCGGTAAGATAGGGGAAGTTGTTGCTGAAAAACTTGCATTGGTTTCTGCAACTCGTCAAGTGATAGCCATTACCCATTTGCCACAAGTTGCAGCTATGAGCGACAGCCATTATTTGATCGAAAAAACCACAGATGGCAGTGCAACGCATACCTCTTTGATTGCACTTACCGAAGAGGGGATCGTTAAAGAAGTTGAGCGCTTGTCAGCGGGGGCGGGCACTTATGGTAGCTTACATGCGCAAGAGCTTAGGTCTATTGCTTTGCGCAAGAAAGATGCTATAAGATCGTCAAACAATTCTAAATTAGTCCGTTTTTAATAATATTGCTATACATTTTTCCGTAAATTAGAACACCTTTCTACATTTTTCCAAATAAAGATGTGGCCTAAACTGAGTAAATCACTTCACTTTGCAAATGATAAAAGCGAGGTGACGAAATGAAGTGTAGGATCATACAGGTGCTTCTTTTTACTTTTCTAATAGTATCATTTACCTTTTATCCAACCACAATCACCTATGCCGAAGGTGAAAAGGTTTATCTCGGTGGAATCCCCATCGGGATCGGGCTTGCCGAAAAAGGGTTGATCGTTACGGGCATGGTTGATGTGATCACCGATGAGGGGAGCTTTTGTCCCGCTCGCGGCAGCGAAATTTTGACCGATGACGTGATTGTTAAAGTAAATGGAACAGAAGTTAGCGGCGTAAGCGAATTTGCAAGCGAACTACAAAAATCGGGAAATCATGTTGATCTTACTTTAAAAAGAGGGGATCGTGAGTATAACGTCTCACTTTCTCCCGTCACCGATGCTTTGACAGGGCTCAAAAAGGTCGGATTGGTTTTGAAAAACGGGATAAACGGCATTGGCACCCTAACTTTTATTACAAAAGAGGATAAATTCGGTGCTTTGGGACATGGGATTGTTGATGTGGATACCGGAAAACCCTTTATTACCGATGAAGGATCTATATATTCCTGTTTGATAAACGGATACCGAAGACCTGAGGCGGGAAAAGCGGGAGAGTTATCGGGTAAATTCATGAATCGCGATGAACCTATCGGAAAGATAACAAAATGCAATGAATTTGGTGTATACGGAACTGTTTTACCTGTGGTAAAAGATGATTTGAAAGAAATAACGCTCGGGAATAAGAGTGATATTCGAACAGGTCCGGCCCTAATATATTCAACTATTTCCGGGAATGTTCCGAAAGCATACAAAATCGATATAATCAAATTGTCGAATCAACAGAAACCTACAGAAAAAAGCATGCTGATCCGCGTGACCGATAAGGAGCTTTTAGCGGAAACAGGTGGCATTTTACAAGGAATGAGTGGTAGTCCGATCGTGCAAAACGGTAAACTGATAGGGGCGGTGACTCACGTTCTCGTAAACGACAGCACCTTAGGATATGGTTTATATATCGATTGGATGATCGAAAACGCCGCATAACGCGGTTTTTACATATTTTAGAGCTTACACTCATATCTTTATGATATGAAGTATGGCTTGAGATCGCGTTTTTACTATTTGAAACTTGATTTGAAAGAAAGTATAAAACATAATAAAAGACGATTGATTGCGCTTTATGGGTGGCTGTTGGCGGGAATGGCTATTGGTATTTATATCGGAGTTAAGATCGGTGAAAAAAACGCGCCATTCGGAATGTTTTCGGAACTGTTTCATCTGAAATATGAACCTTTTTCTCACGTTTGGCCTGATTTTTTACGCTTTTTCCTCTTTGCTTTCTTGTGTGCTCTATGTTATTTTTTGCCATTTCCAACCATATACCCGGCACTTGCCGCGTTGTTCTTCGGAAAATACTTCGGTCAGCTCGCCTGCGTTGTTTTCTTAACAGATTCTTTGATCGCTTCTTTACTTTCGTGTGTTCTTTTATACATACCTCTGTTGATCGTAGGCGGTTGGCTTTTATTTAGGATATCCTTAAAATGCGGTGAATTTAGGCTTTGCAATGGAACGGACCCTTGTAAAAACAGCTTAAAACGTGCCGGAGCAACGTTGCTATTAAGCCTAATTATGTACCTTTTGCTCCTTTTTTTACTTTACGTTATGCTTTGCGGTCTTATTTATTTGATCGTCATAGCACTTTAAGCCTTTTCGAATAGCGGTTTTTGTTTTTTCCATACTATTCGTGAGGTGAACTATGAAAAAAATCTTTATATTTCTTGTTTTAATGTTGATGCTCGTAGGATTGGTTGCTCCCATAGGATCCATTGCCCAAGCGGAAAACCTTCCCGCCGTTCAGGCAAAAAGCGCCTATTTGATGGATAAACGAACGGGGCAAATGCTTTATGGTCAAAGGGAAAACGATCATTTTCCGATTGCCAGCATGGTTAAGATCATGACGGCGCTTTTGACCTTTGAGGAGATTGAAAAGGGCTCGCTCACTTTCGACGAAAAGATACTGATCAGTGACGAAGCCTCCGGAATGGGCGGAAGTCAAATGTTTTTGGAGAGCGGTGACGAATATCCCGTCACAGATCTCTTGAAAGGTGTGATCGTGGTATCCGCAAACGATGCTTGCGTTGCTCTTGCCGAACGCATAGCCGGTTCGGAGGCTGCTTTTGTGGAACGCATGAATGAAAGGGCAAAATCCCTCGGCATGAAGAACACGATGTTTGTAAATGCCACCGGCCTTCCTAAAGAAGGCGGTTACAGCTCCGCTCACGACGTTGCGCTCATGCTATCGGAGCTTACCAATCACGAAAGATATTACGATTACAGCAAGATTTGGTTGGAAGATTATACCCATCCCGATGGCAGGATCACCACCCTTACCAATACAAACAAATTCGTTCGCTTTTATGACGAATGCGACGGGGGAAAGACGGGATATACTTCCGAAGCAAAGTTTTGTCTTTCCGCTTGTGCTACTCGAGGGGATACCAAATTGATCTCTGTTGTGATCGGAGCAGATGACAGCAAAACGCGTTTTGCAGAAAGTAAACGACTTTTGTTGTACGGGTTTGCAAACTACAAAACGGAAATATTGGTAAAAAAGGGAGAATCGGCTTTCCTTTGCCCGGTAACGAGAGGAAAAGAAAAAGAGGTGCCGGCTTATGCCGAGCAAGACATTTCGGTGCTCTATAAAACCGGTTCGGAGCAGGGAGAATATGACGTTCAAACCAGCTATTATCATGTGAAAGCGCCTGTAAAAAAGGGTGATAAAGTAGGCGAAGTTAAATTGATGAATAACGGAGAGGAAAAGGTGGTTTATTTGATCGCAGCAAAAGACATTTATAAGGCCGGGATATCGGATATTTATAAACGAATAGCGGAAAAAATGGCATAAAACGTGGGGCGCGGATAAACCGCGCCTCTTTTTGTGCATTATTTTGAAATCGGTTGACGAAACTATTTTAATAAAATATAATATTTTTTGACTATGATATACACCATCTTGTATGAGAGATTTGATGCGATCATAAAGATCATTATGATTTTGGCGTTTTTGACAAGCGCCGTTTTTGCTATCTCTCTGCACGAATATGCCCATGGTTTTGCGGCTTATAAAATGGGTGATATGACGGCAAAAGCCAACGGACGGTTGACCATTAACCCTGCGGCGCACTTTGAACCCATTGGGTTTTTGATGTTCCTTTTGGTGGGTTTTGGGTTTGCTCGTCCGGTGCCCATCAATCCTTACAACTTTAAGGATATCAGAAAAGGGCTCTTGATCACCTCCTTGGCGGGAGTAACAGCCAACTTGATCCAGGCCATAGTCGCTTTTGGATTATGGGTGGGGATAGGGTATCTTCTCCCGGTCGTAGTATCGATAAAAGCGCTGTATTACTTCTTGCTTTACTTGTTTTATGTGGCGTTTTTCTCCACGCTCTTGAACGTGGCGCTTATTGCCTTCAATATCCTTCCCATTTATCCTTTGGACGGATATAACGTGGTTGCATCGCTTTCACGCACGAATAACGCGTATTTGCGTTTTATGCGCCAATATGGCTCTTATTTCTTGCTGGGGATCTTACTGCTCGGTTATTTCTTTGATGCGATCGGGTTGCCGCAAGCAAACTTGTTCCGGCTATATATCACCGGCTTACAAAAAGGTGTATACAAACTCTATTATTTGATCGTGGGAGGTTGAGATGGAAGATTTTTTTGTAGAAAGCAAAGAAACGTTCAGCTTCAAACTCGATGACTTCGAGGGTCCTCTTGACTTGCTCTTACATATGCTCAAAGAAGCGAAGATCGAGATCAAAAACATCTTCGTCTCAAACATAACGGGGCAATACTTAAAGTACATAGAAGATATGAGCGGCTTGGACCTTGAAAAGGCAAGCAACTTTGCCGGCATGGCCGCAACTCTTTTGGATATTAAACTCAGAAGTGTGCTTCCGCGTACGGAAGAAGAGGACGTTATCCTTGAAGAGGATAAGAACTCCATTATCTTCTTGCTTGAAGAATATGATCTTATCAAAGATTCCGCGCTGAAATTGAAGATCACGGAAACCACCAACCGCTTTTTCCGCGAACCTGAATTTGATGAAAAAGATTGCCGCATTTTGCTTAAAAACTTTAATTTGGACAACCTTTTGGATGCTTTTGCCAAAATCATGTACAAGGCGGAAACCAAAACGGTGGACGCCATTCCCAAAGTCATTGTTAAAGACCGTTTTACTGTGGGGCAAAAAACGAGATCTCTTGTGGCAACGTTGCTTGAAAAAAAGGAGCTTACCTTCTTCTCGCTGTTTGATGAAGATTATACGGAGAGCGAAAAGATCAATACCTTCCTTGCTTTGCTGGAACTATTGAAAAAACAATTTGCTGAAGCAGTGCAGGAAAAACCTTTTGAAGATATCAAGATCACCCTAAAAGAGGGAGCGGAAAACCTGTCGTACGAAGGAGGATTCGATGAACAATCAGATGAGTATAATTGAGGCGATCGTCTTTGCCTCCGGAAAGGGGATAACCAAGACCGAGATCTTGGAAAAGATGGATATTACAAAGAAGAGATTAGATGCCATCGTGGAAGATCTTAAAGAAAAATACGACCCCGCAAACGGCGGCATCGTTTTTGTGGAAACCAATGGGACGTTGCGTTTTGTTACCGCTCCCGACGTGGGAGAACCCGTTGCGGAAGTATTGAAGCCATTGAAAGAACGCGAACTCAGCCGTTCTTTGCTTGAAGTAATGGCTATCGTGGCATATAAACAACCCGTTACTCGCTTGGAGATAGATGACATTCGTTCCTCTTCGTCCGATTACGCCATTTCTATGCTTCTTAAAAACAATTTGATCACCGTAGTTGGCAGAAAAGATGCACTCGGCAGGCCTCTTCTTTATGGAACAACGGATGATTTCTTGGTAAAATTCCAACTGAGCGATTTATCTGAGCTGCCCTCGGTAAAAGAGGTGCAGGAACGCATAAAGGTTTTGGAAGAAGGCATGCAAAAGAGCATTGAACTCTTCCCCGAAAAGGAAGTGAACGAAGTGGATGCGCCCATGCTTGCTGCCGGCGAGGAGATCCGTGTGGAAAAACCTTCCGACGAAGATTATGAAGTTGACCTTTCCGCTATCGTACGAGAAGTTGCGGCAGATGCGGCCGATAGAGAAGAATAATCTATAATATTTGAAAGATCCGCCATACTAACATGGTGGATCTCTTTTTTTATTTACTTTTCATTTTACTGTTCTTACTTTTACCTATTTTTATCAAGGCGGAAGGCACTTTTCGCCCCGATAAGCGAGTGCTTTATATATCGATCAAATGGTTGGGGATCAAATTGTTATCCATACGCCTTTTTTTATCCGATGACATTTACATTTCCATCAATAAGAATAAGGCAAAAATGCTGTCAAAAAAGAAAAAACACGGTAAAAACAGCGCAATATTGCCATTTTTGTTTACCGCGATCCATATAAGCGACTTAAACGTATCGGTATATACGAGCGGCGATCCCTCATCTCTCTCTATTGCCATTTCAACCGGTTTACAGATCATAAATAGTTTTATCGGTTACTTGAAAAATCTTAATCGCTTGGATAAAAGCAAGGTGTTGATCCTTCCGTGCTATTTGAACGAACAGGCAACGGTAAATTTTTCCATTTGCGTATATTCCTGCATCGCGTTAGTTATTTTCTCATTTGCGCATACTATTTTGGGAGAAAAATATGCAAAGCGAAGCGATAGGAAACATCATGGACAAGACCTTAGAAAACCTGAAACAAATGGCTGACGGAGAAACGGTTGTTGGGCGAGAGATCATCGCACCCGATGGGACTATGGTGATCCCCATCTCCAAATTGAGTGTGGGAATGGTGTCCGGTGGGGGAGAATACGGTCTGCAAAGAATAAACGGAGAATTCACGGGAGCCGGAGCAGGCGGGGCGGGAGCCACCGTCACACCGCTTGGATTTCTTTTACTCGGAAAATTCAGTCACTCTTTTATAAGGGTGGACGGTAAAGAGGAGGACGACAAATGGATGAACGTATTACAAACCGTAGCAAAAGTTTTCGCAAAGAAAAAATCTTGATCGCATTGCTGTTTTTTTTACTTTTTTTCTTTTTTGCCGCACCCGCTGCCACTGCTAATGCATATAACCGCACTTCGGCTGTGGTTTTGATGAATGCGGAAACCGGTGAGATCCTATACGAAGAGAATGCAAACGTTAAGATGGAGATCGCCTCTACTACTAAAATACTCACCGCTATTACCGTTATAGAAAACTCCGATCTTTTCCAATGGGTAACTGTTCCAAAGCAGGCGGTGGGGGTGGAAGGCTCGTCCATCTATTTAAGAAAGGGCGAAAACTGGCGCGTATTGGACTTGCTTTACGGTTTAATGTTGCGAAGCGGAAATGATGCCGCGACCGCTCTTGCCATCATAACGGCAGGATCGGTTGAAGGTTTTTGTGCAATGATGAATGAAACGGCCATAAAAGCAGGTGCTGAAAACAGCCACTTTACCAATCCGCACGGTTTGCACGATGCGGATCATTATGCAACCGCAAAAGACCTTGCGTTGATCACAAAATACGCCTTTGATTGCCCGATCTTTCAAACGATATGTAAAACCAAAGTGTATAACGCAACAAAAAAGGTGGGTGGTTTTGACGTAAAAGTGACTTTTTATAATAAAAATAAACTTCTCTATTCTTATCCTTATGCAACAGGTGTAAAAACCGGTTATACAACGCACTCGGGAAGGTGCTTGGTTTCCTCTGCGCAAAAAGACGGCGTGCACCTTATATGCGTGACCTTGAACGTTTATGATACCTATGGCGTCAGCAAAGGATTGTTTGAAAGATATTTTCAAGAAGTTTAGCCGATGTCGAAAGAGTAAAACACTTGATTCTCAAAAAAAAATAAGTTATTATAACTTATAGGAGAAACTTATGAGAATCAATAAATATATTGCGGAAGCGGGAGTGGCGTCCAGAAGAAACGCCGATCAAATGATCAAAGACGGAAGGGTGTCCGTAAACGGTAAAAAGACTACCGAATGTGGCATGGATATCAACGTGGATAACGATACCGTTTATGTGGATGGCGTTAGGATCACTCCCATTCGCAGATACACTTACATAATGTTCAATAAGCCCAAGGGCTGTATCACCACTGCCCAAGATGAATTTGGGCGCAAAACCATTTACGATTATTTGGATCAATATGCCGGAAAAGGACTTTTTCCCGTGGGGAGATTGGATTATGACAGCGAAGGCTTGTTGCTTTTGACTAATGACGGGGCGCTTGCACAAGTTTTAACCCATCCGAGTTATGAGATCCCTAAAACTTATCTTGTAAAAATCGAAGGCGAGATATCGGAAGACGATATGAAAAAGATCCGCAACGGTATCAAAGCCAAGGATGGGGTGCGTTATGCTCCCGCAAAACTGTATGCCAAGGAGATAAAACCCGAGTATTCCAAATTGGAGATCACCATTACCGAAGGTAAAAACCGTGAAGTCAGAAAGATTTTTGAAGCAGTGGGAAAAAATGTGGTGTTCCTTTGTCGCAAAAAGATAGGTGATCTTGCACTCGGCGGGCTCACCCGCGGCACGGCTCGTTATTTGACGGCAAAAGAAATAGCGTATCTAAAATCGCTCGGAAACTAAAAGGGAGCGACAAATGTTATGAGGATCTTGATCGTAAACGATGATGGCATTTCGGGGCGCGGGTTATATGCGCTTGCAGAGGCATTGTGTAAAGAGCACGAAGTGACGGTTGTAGCACCGCACACACAAAAATCCGGGTACAGCCATTCACTTTCTTTTCACAAAACCATTACTTATGCACCTTATAACCTCGGCTTACCATTAAAAGCCTATTCTTTAACGGGTACTCCCTGTGATTGCATCAAGTTTGCAATAGACGTGTTGATGCAAGATCATCTGCCGGATCTGATCCTTTGCGGAATCAATGACGATTATAACCTTGGTACGGACGTTGTTTACTCCGCTACGGTAAACGCCGCTTTGGAAGGTACCATACTCGGGTTTCCCTCCGTTGCGGTTTCAATAGGAAGAGAACACGCGAACGACTTTTCCTATCCTGCCGAATTTATTAAGAAAAACCTTACGACGCTCCTTACGTTAAAGCGCAATAATACCGTATGTTACAGCATTAATTTCCCTTCACAAGATCCCAATGAGATCAAAGGTGTACGTTTTGCTACATTAGGGCTCAGAAAATTCAGCGATCGCTACGAATTGCAACAGCATAGTGACGGTAGCGGATACTTGTTGCTCGGAGAGCCTATTCCTCTCGATAACTCCCCCCAATCGGACGTGGAGCTAATTAAAAACGGCTATATCACCATAACTCCCGTTTCCATTCAAGACACCGCATTTTCCTTTATGGATAAAGAAGCAGAGGGAACCATATGCATGTAGCGGTGATCGGGGGTGGAGCGTCCGGAATGGCGGCTGCATATGCCGCGGCAATAAACGGGGCAAAGACCATTCTTTTTGAGAAGAATGAAAAACTCGGAAAGAAGCTCTTTATCTCAGGGAAAGGACGTTGCAACTTGACCAACGATTCGGATATTCAAAACCACTTAGCCAACGTGGTGGATAATCCGCGCTTTCTATATTCCGCTTATAACGCTTTTTCTCCGGTGGACTTAATGAGGCTTATGACGGAAGCGGGCGTTAGTTTGAAAACGGAAAGAGGAGATAGAGTTTTCCCTCTTTCTGACAAGTCTTCCGATATTATCTCGGCTTGGCAAAAACTATTACTTAAATCCAACGTGGATATCCACTTGAACGAAACGGTTTTATCTTTTGATAAAAAAGACGCGTCTTTTGCCATAAAAACAGATCAAAAACAGTATACTTTCGATAAGCTAATCATTGCCACCGGAGGGTTTACCTATCAAGCCACAGGTTCCACGGGAGACGGCTACCGTTTTGCTCGATCTTTTGGTCATTCCATTGTTCCTCTTCGACCTTCTTTGGTTGGGATCAAAGCAGTTATTCCCACTTCTCTTGCGGGATTGAGTTTGAAAAACTGTGAGATCACCGTCAAAAAGAGTGAAAAAGTGCTGTTTTCCGAGTTTGGAGAGATGCTTTTTACGCATAGCGGGATCTCAGGACCGATCGTGCTCACCGCATCGGCCAAAATCAACAATTTGCCTTTTGAGGAGCTCATGATATATTTGGATCTGAAGCCGGCCATCACGATGGAAACTTTGGATCAACGCCTGATCAGGGAGCTTACGGCTGGGGGGAGTAAGGCATTGAAAAACAGAATGCCGGAACTCTTACCAAAGTCCCTTATCGAGCCTATTTTAGAGCAAGCCGGATTGGATCCCCTTGCACCTTGTCACTCAATCACCAAAGCGGATAGACTTCGCTTGGCTTTACTGTTAAAAGCATTTCCCATCAAACCGATCGGGTTGGAAGCCTTTAACGGAGCGATCGTCACCGCAGGTGGTGTGAACGTAAAGGAAGTGGATCCCAAAGATATGCAAAGTAAACTTGTATCCGGTCTATACTTTGCGGGGGAGCTGTTAGACGTTGACGCATTAACGGGCGGATATAATTTGCAGATAGCATTTTCCACCGGTTACCTTGCCGGCAGGAGCGCCGCAAATGCTTGATTCCGTCCACAGAGTATGATACTATTTGTTAAAAGGGGGAATAACCATGAATATTGCTATTGACGGACCGTCCGGAGCAGGAAAAAGTACGATTGCAAAGGAACTTGCAAGACGTTTGAATATTACCTATCTTGATACGGGAGCCATGTATCGTACCGTTGCGCTCAAAAGCATATGGCTTGGCGTGGACGTTAACGACGAGGAAAAGGTAAAAGAGTTTTTACCGAACGTGGATTTGGATATTCAATATATAGATGGCACACAACACGTGTATTTGGATGGAAAAGACGTTTCCAAAGAGATTCGTGAACATAGAATGAGCAAAGCTGCATCCGATATTTCCAGGATCCCCGCAGTGCGCTTGCACTTGGTGGAAATGCAACGAGCGCTTGCCGCAAAATACGATTGCGTTTTGGATGGTCGCGATATCACCTCTTACGTTCTCCCTAATGCGGAGTATAAATTCTTTATCACAGCTTCTCCCGAAGTGCGTGCAAAACGCCGTTTGGATGAGCTTGCCGCAAAAGGGGAAACAATGGATTTTTCCGTGCTTTTGGAAGATATCAAACAGCGTGATTATAATGATAGTCACCGCGATTTTGCGCCCCTAACGCGCACAGAAGACAGCGTTTATATCGATACGAGCGATATGACCATCGAGCAGGTTTTGGCTAAGGTGCTTTCCTATATCAAGGAGTAAAGATGCTGTATCGTATTGCAAGAGCGTTCGCATTGCCATTTATTGCGATCTTTCATCCCACAAAAGTATTCGGAAAAGAAAAATTTTCTTCCGAAAGCGCAGTTATCTGCTGTAATCACTACCATTCTTCCGACGTATTGATCGTGGCGGCAAAACTTTTGAAAAAAGAGATGAACGTGCTTGCAAAAGCCGAGCTTTTTAAGGGGAAATTTACCTCATCTTGTTTAACAAAATTGGGTGCTATCAAGGTAAATCGCGGCACTCCCGAAGTTAGCGTGCATAAGGAGATACTTCGCCGCTTAAAAGCAGGAAAACAGCTTTTGATCTTTCCGGAAGGAACTCGAAATCAAGCGGGGACCCACGACATGGCCGAGCTGAAAAACGGTGCCGCCGTGTATGCCATAAAAGCCCGTGTTCCCATTATTCCATTGATGTTTCATCACAAATCAAAATTCTTTCAAAAGAATTATTTGATCGTGGGAGATAAGATCGATCTTTCGGCATATTACGGAAAAAATATCCATGAGGTAAAAGAGGAAGTTTCCCAACTTTTACACGACAAAATGGAAGCGTTACACCTGGAATTGGATGAAAAAGTGAACGCGCTGAAAAGGAAATAATAAATGGAAGTGATCTTGGCAAAACACGCTGGATTATGCAGTGGGGTAGAACGTGCTTTGAAACTCGCTCTCGGAGCAACAAAGAAGCCCGTATATCTTTTTGGCAACATTGCGCATAACGAAAGGATCATAAAGAATTTGAGTGAGGCAGGGTGCGTGGTCGTTGACGAAACTGCCGAGATCAACGGCGGAAGCATCGTGATACGCGCACACGGCGTTGGGCCCAACGTTCTAACTAAACTTCAAAATACCTCTGCCGAGATTATAGACGCCACTTGTCCCATCGTTAAAAAAATTCACGATATCGTTCGTGAAAGCGCACGAAACGGGTGCTCAATTTTGATCGTGGGAGATCCTACGCATCCCGAGGTGATCGGCACGCGCGGTTATGCCGAAATATGCCATGTGATAGATAGTTTGGAATGTGCGAAAAAACTCGAAATCGATCAGAATAAACAGTATGTTTTGGTTTGTCAGACGACATTTTCCGAAAAAACCGCAAATATTATAATAAATCATCTAAAAAATAAGATTAAATCGCTTGTCATAAATCAAACGATTTGTTATACTACAAAAGAACGACAAACTGAGGCGGAATCCCTTTCCCGCAGTTGCGACGCCGTTTTGGTAGTGGGAAGCAAAAGCAGTTCAAATACCACAAAACTCGTTGATATTTGTAAAGCACACTGCAAAAATGTTTACTTCATCCAAACAGCAGAGGACCTGCAAGAAATCGATTTCACCGGAATACAAAAGATTGCCGTCACAGCAGGAGCATCAACTCCGAGAGAGTTGATCATGGAGGTATTATCAGGAATGAGCAACGAAAACGAAGTGACTCTCCCCATTGAGGAGAATGAGAAGACGGAAGCAACCGCTCCCGTCGCAGCAGCAGCAGAAGTCAAGCAGCCCAAGGCATCTTCCAAGATGACGATGGCTGACGTGATGGCGTCCACCAAATTCGAGATCCGCGAAGGGATGCGCGTTAAGGTGACGGTCATCAGAAGTGACGAAACCGGTGTTTATGTGTCCGGTCTTGGCAAGAAAGATGGTTTTATTGCTGCCGACAAGGTGACAGACGGTGAATACAAGCCCGAAGATTATACTGCGGGTATGAAGTTTACCGCTATCGTGATCCCCAACACAAACGTCAGCAAAGATTATATCGCACTCGACAAGCGCAAGTTTGACGAGATCGAGGAAATGGATAAAGCCTTGCTTGACGGCGTTTTCGAGTTAAAGATAGATAAAGCGGTGGAAAAGGGCGGCTTGCTTGGCAAGAAAGGTTCCTTTACCGTGTTTATTCCCGCTTCGCACATTGAGCTCCACAGAGTGGAAGATGCCGATCTGCAAAGCTATGTGGGCAAAAAGCTCATGGTGAAAAAGCTTCCCGACAAGAAGGGTGAAGAAGCCGCTGACGGAAAGCGTCATAGAATCGTTGCTTCCCACAAGGAAGTTTTGATTGCGGAAAAGAAAGCCGCTCGTGAAAAGGCAGAACAAGAATGGCAAGAGAAGAAGGCTCGCGAAGAAGAAGAAAAGAAAGCTATCTTTGACGCCAACAGGGATAGATTTGAAGTGAACAACGTTGTGCCCGGCACCGTGAAGAGATTCACTGACTTTGGTGCCTTCGTGAACGTTTACGGCTTTGATTGCTTGGCTCCCAAGACCGAACTCAGCTGGATCAAGGGGCAGGCTCCTGCCGACATCCTTGAGATCGGCAAGGAATACGAGTTCGTTATCATCAAAGTGGATGCGGAAAACTACAAAGTGTCCCTTTCTTATAAACTTCTCCAAAAGCGTCCTTATGAGATCGCTCAAGAGAAGTATCCCGTTGGTTCTATCGTCACCGGTAAGGTGCAAACCATTGTGAACTTCGGTGCTTTCATCAGCATTGAGCCGGGTGTGGATGGTTTGGTGCACGTTTCCAACATCAGCGACAAGAGACTCAACTCTCCCGCAGACGTTTTGAAAGTTGGTGATGAAGTGACTGCAAAAGTCATCAGCTTTGTGGATAACCGCATGGCTCTCTCCATCAAGGATGCGCAAGAACCTGCCGAAGGCGCTGCTGAAGCAAAAGAAGGCGAGAAGAGAGTTCGTAACAACGCTCGTCCCCAACAAGAGCGCAAGGGCAAAAAGTCCGCAGGTGACGAGATCTCCAAGGAAGAGCAAGAGATCGTACAGAATTTCGGTACTACCGAGTCCGTACAAAACAACATTCTCGGCGATCTTCTTAAAGGTTTCACTCCTTCCGACGAGAAATAAGCGGTTTAAATGCAAACAAAAAAACGATCCGATCTATTCGGGTCGTTTTTTTATACCTAATTGAGCAAGTTTTACATTTTTACAAAGATATCCAATAAAAAGTCCATTGCGGAGTCCGCCACGTCCGCCGTGTGATTTAAGTGACGGTAGATCTCATTGTATTTAAAAATCATTTTAAAGTCATCGCTCTCAAAAATATTGGCATAAGCTCCCTTCGTAAGACCTTCCATAACGTTTTCCAAGTGTTTTACCTTATAGGCGGCACCTTTGGAAGCTTCCTGATCGGTGGACATAAAACGCATAGCGTCATATAAATACCCGGCCATCTCCAATAAGGTTTCGGTGATTTGTAAAAGGTCTTCGTTGGGAGTGATCCTGAATAGCTTTACTTCATCTACCGAAGTTTTTATATAGTCAATGATCTCATCCAACAAGCGAGAAAGGTGGAAAAGGTCCTCTCGGTCGATGGGAGTAATGTAGGTTCGATTCAGATTTTCTATCAAAGTCCTGCGAATATCATCCGCTTGTTCTTCTAAGGCAATTACTTCATCCGCTTGGTCCTTTTCACCGGATTTACAATAATCGCTCAACAAAGTCATGGCTTTCACAACGTAAAGACCTTGTTGTTCCAAAAGTTTATAAAAATCAATTTTCTTTTTCATATCAACCTCCGAAAATCAAATTGACAAGCAGGTAAAACCCTGCGCCGAAAGCAATGGTAGCGGGCATGGTAATGATCCATCCCAAAACGATGCGTTTGACGGTAAGCCATTTAACTCCACCGATGCGCTCCGAAATGCCAATTCCCACAACGGTTGAAGAGATCACTTGACCTGTGCTGATTGGAATACCCAGCGCCGAAGAGGAAAAGATAACGATATTGGTTGCAAATTGAGAGGAAAGTGACATGAGCGGCTTGATCTTAAAGAGCTTACTGCCGATGGTAACGATGATTCGATAACCGCCGAGCATCATGCCAAGCGCAAGACAGCCGCCAAAGATCGCCACCAAGTAAAATGGCGGAGTGGCGCGCATAACGCCAATTCCAAGCGATGCGATAAGCATATAGATCCCAATGGCCTTTTGTGCATCATTTACAGAAATGGCGGATGAAAGAAGCCCTACGTTTACCCATTGCAATACCTTTACCGTTTTTCCGATACCGGAAGAACAGCGTAGTGCGATCTTTTTCAGTAATTTTTGGATCAAAAAACCGATCACGACCGATACGATGGGTGCAAGAAAGATCATGAGAACGATCCTAAGAAAAACGTTCCCCCAAAGAACGGCACGAAAACCAAAAGCTCCAATGCCGGCACCGATGATACCGCCCAATAAAGTGTGTGAGGTGCTGTTCGGTTGCTTTAAAAAATAAGTGACAAGACTCCAAAGAATTGCGGAAAGAAGCGCCGAAAGCATAAATAAAAATGCTTTTTTACTTGATAAAGCAACGTAAGATGCCTGTTTTATCATCCCTTTCCCCACGGTAGAAGCAACCGTTAAATCTTTTATTATAAAATACATTACGATGACGGTGGAAAACTGAACAAATGCACTCAAAGAGATGGCTATCCTTGGGCGCATGGCTTTTGTTGTGATGCAAGTTGCCACAGCATTTGATCCATCGGTATAACCCATATAAAACGTATAAATAGAAGTTAAAATCAATAGGCTTAGGATCATATCATTATAATAGTTTATTTCCTTTCAAAATGTCAATATACCCTTGTTTTTCGCACGCATATCACGATGAGTTTTTCAAGCAAAAGCATTTGCATTTCATTGCCAACGGAGGAAAATAGGTGCTATAATGAGATCGGTGGACCAAATGAAGTACTTAGCAGTAGATCTTGAAGCATGCAATATGTTTGTGAAAGGCAGCGTTTTCAGCGTAGGCATGGTTCTTGCAGATGAGAATTTTAATATTATTTTCAAAAGGAATTATTGGATCAACCCGTTGTGTCGTTTTGCAATGAAGTTTCGTAAACCCATTGATTTTAAGGTGACCAAGGACGATCTTTTTGATAAACCCACTTTTGCCGAAGTTAGGGATGAACTCGCAACTTATTTAGAAGATAAAGATACCATTGTGATGGCTCATTCCGCCAATAACGATATGTTTATGTTTAACGAGGCATGCAAGCGCGCAAAAGTGAAGCCCTTTACCTTCCGCTTTATTTGCACGCAAATGATCTATTCTGCCGTTTATGACGTGGAAAACGGAATAGGGCTGGATAAAGTGGCTGTGCAACTCGGCCGTGACTCCTTTACCCATCACCAAGCCGATGATGATTCCGAAATGGCGCTTTACCTCTTACAACATTGCTTGCAAAAACTGGGGCTTTCTTATTCCGAGGCTGTGAAAAAACTCGGTATCACACCGGGAAAGATGAGTGGCGGATCTTTTACCTCTATGCGCTGTGCAGAGCTGGGCAGGTTGCGTGCAAGACGTAAGCAACGCGCATATGCTCTCCAACGCAAATGGCAAAAGGAATTGCGACAAGGCGGTGCGGTGACCATGCACGTGGAGCCAAGGTTCTTTGATCTTTTGAAATGTCGCTCCAAAACCATCGAATTGCGCACGTTGGATGAGAAAAGGGCAAAGATCGGAATTGGAGATCCCATCTATTTTATAAAAGAGAGCCAACATCCGATCGTGTTAAAAACAAAAGTGACTGCAATAGAGCATTTTCCTTCCTTTGATGAGGCATACTCCGCATTGGATCATGCAGCTATTGGCTTCCGCGATTCAGGGCTCGTGGAGTTTTTGGATAAGATGTACTCCATCTATTCCGATGAGAAGGAATTCACGCGCGGAGTAGTTGCTTTTCACCTTGATTTGACCGAAGATTGACCCTTGAATAAACGATACTCAAAATCTCTAAAATTTATTTAGAAATTCTCGAAAAAATGTTGACATTCAAGGCAGTCTATTGTATGATTATTAAGTCGCAAATCTTCGGGGTGTAGCGCAGATGGTAGCGCACGTGGTTTGGGACCATGGGGCCGGGAGTTCAAGTCTCTTCACCCCGACCAGTATGTATCTTGGGCCTTTAGCTCAGTTGGTTAGAGCGGTCGGCTCATAACCGATTGGTCCGCGGTTCGAGTCCGTGAAGGCCCACCAAGAATAGTTTTGTTAATAATGCGGTCCGGTAGTTCAGTTGGTTAGAACGCCAGCCTGTCACGCTGGAGGTCATGGGTTCGAGCCCCATTCGGATCGCCAATTTTATGCCTTGGTAGCTCAGTAGGTAGAGCAGGGGACTGAAAATCCCCGTGTCGGTGGTTCAATTCCGCCCCAAGGCACCAGCCCTGCTGGTGTAGCTCAATTGGCAGAGCAGCTGATTTGTAATCAGCAGGTTGTTGGTTCGATTCCGATCACCAGCTCCATAATTTCGGAGAGATTCCCGAGTGGCCAAAGGGAGCAGACTGTAAATCTGTTGTCACCGACTTCGATGGTTCGAATCCATCTCTCTCCACCAAAAACAGTCTAAAGCGAACCTGCTTTAGACTGTTTTTTTATCCAAAACGAAACGTTAGCGAGGTTTGGCATATCATCAAGTGCTTGTCCCTTGCATATCATTACGGCATTCCCATGTATAAAAAACCGCTTCGATTTTGATGATATACAGCGCCTTTCGGCACTGATGATATACACGCATTCGCGTGATAAATCGATTTATAGGTTATTCTTTTTTTAGTTTAACGTTGCCAAAAAAAGGACCGATCCTCATGCTTGGATCAGTCCTTTTTAATTTTATTAAGTTCAATTCCCACGATATTTCACGTTAAACGTTCTTTCAAAGAAGCAAGAATTTTACTTTCCAAGCGAGATACCTGTACTTGTGATACTCCAAGAATTTCCGCTACTTCACTTTGGGTTTTATCACGATAATAGCGTAAAAGAATGATCTTTTTATCGCGTTCGTTTAACTTGTTGATCAGATCTCGCAGCATGATCTTATCTATCAGATCATCCGTTTTATCCACCGTTTTGATATTGTCTATCAAATAGGCGCCGTTATCGTCATCGTATTTCTCATATAAAGATACGGGCATCCTGGTGCTGTCAAGTGCAAAAACAACCTCGTATGGATCTATATTAAAATGCTCTCCGATCTCCTCAATGGTGGGTTCACGCCCCTCATTGCCACGAAATTCATCGGTAAACTTGTTTATTAAAATGGCAAGCGCTTTTGTGGACCGGGATACTTTTACCGGACCATCATCTCGTATTTGTCGCTTGATCTCTCCGCTGATCATAGGGACTGCGTAGGTGGAAAAGCGTACGCCGAAAGAACAATCAAAGTTCATAATGGCTTTATAAAGCCCAAGAGAACCGAGTTGTATCAAATCGTCATACTCGATAACGGTATTTCTATATCGCTTGATAATGCTTTTGATCAAAGGCATATTTTCGGCAAGCAAGGTCGATTTTGCTTCTTCGCTGCCGTTTTGTGCTTCTTTTATCAAGAGCATCGTTTGCTCGTGATCAAGCATTTTTCAGTTCTTTCCTCATGGAAATGCTTGTTCCTCGACCTTTTTCCGACAAAATCTCTATTTTATCCGTAAAGGCTTCCATGATGGTGAAGCCCATGCCGCTGTGTTCTTCTTGCGACTTGGTGGTGAAAAAGGGTTTTCTTGCCTCTTCCACGTTGCTCATGCCTGTGCCTTGATCGGCTACCACAATGTCTATCACTCGATCGTCGAAGATCCGAACAGTCAGTTCCACGTTTCCACTCGTGCCGGGATAAGCGTGCACGATCACGTTGGTAACGGCTTCCGATACAGCCGTTTTGATATCGTTAATCTCTTCAAGAGTTGGTGAAAGCGGGGCGCAAAATGCCGCTACTGCCGCGCGGGCAAACCCTTCGTTTCCGTGCAAAGCCGGAAGTGTGATGCTTACATGATTGGTTATCTTCATACCGATACCGCCTTTATAATTTGATATAGACCGCTGATGCGAAACACTTTATCCACCTGCGGCCGAACGTTTGTCACGCACAGATCCGCCCCGAGCGCCTTTATCCTCTTATACCTGCCAAGAAGTACGCCGATTCCGGTGCTATCCATAAAATCCACCTTGGCAAAGTCTATGATAAAAGTATCGAAACGGTATCCATCTATAAGTTTGTCAAGGTATTCTCTGGTTTCTCGTGCGCTTTCAGCGTCAAGATCCCCCTCCGGCATGACCGTTATGCAGTCTTTTAGATATTCACTTCTGTATTTCATATTTCCCTCCGCGTATCATAGTATCTTTTCCTAAATCAAAGGAATCATTTGATTTTGTCGTCCTGTCACGCATTTTGTGCGCTTTTGTCGAGAGAAAAAGGTATAAAAACAAATGATGGTTGCGATACTTAGCATATGGAAAACAAAGAAAACCATGCGATTGAAAAAAATCACGTTGAACCGGAAAGTTATCGAAAAATAAAAGAAACGGAGTGTATCAGAAATGCTGAGTAAAACACAATATTTGGAGTTAGACAAAAGAATAGCCCCTAAAAGTAAGGAAGGGCAAACCTTATGGATCGCATTTTTGGTAGGCGGAGCAATCTGCATGATCGGGCAAGGAATATCTGACGTGTTTTCCCTGATCCTGCCGAACGCTGATGAAAAAGTGATCGGGCAAATCACTTCTACCGTGATGATCTTTTTGGGAGCACTTTTGACGGGAATTGGGGTTTACGACCGTATCGGCAAGTATGCAGGCGGGGGATCCATTATTCCCATTACCGGTTTTGCCAATTCTGTAGTTTCTCCCGCTATGGAATACCGCTCGGAAGGCGTCGTTTTCGGTGTAATGTGCAAAATGTTTGTGATTGCAGGGCCTATCATCGTGAGTGGCGTGACAGCTGCGATCGGAGTTGGATTGATCTATTGGTTTATAGGTGTATTATGATGAATTTCGGCAAACAAACCATTCGCTTTCAAAACAAACCACGTGTGCTTTCCGGCTACTCGATCGTAGGACCGAAGGAAGCATCCGGACCTTTGGATCCATACTTTCATAAGCGCCTCAGGAAGGACGATTTCGGTCAAAGATCCTTTGAAAAAGCAGAATGCAAACTCCATATGAGCGCCATTTCAGGTGCGATCATTGCGGCGGGACTCACGCCAAAGGATATAGATGTTAACATTGGTGGGGATCTGTTGAATCAAATCATCACATCCTCGTTTTCCGCACGAGAACTTGATATACCCTTTATTGGTATGTACAGCGCGTGTTCAACCTTTGGACAATCTCTTGCTCTGGGCGCCATGCTCATTGATGGCGGATATGCAGAAAAAGTCACTTGCAGTACAAGCAGTCATTTTTCCACGGCGGAAAGACAGTATCGCTATCCCCTGGAACTCGGCACGCAAATGACCCCAACTTCGCAATGGACCGTCACGGGAGCAGGGTGTACGCTACTTGGAAACATGGGTGGAAACATCTTTGTGGAAAGTGCCACGATAGGTAAAGTGATCGATTTTGGCATATCTGACGCCAATAATATGGGTGCAGCCATGGCTCCCGCCGCCGCCAAAACAGTTGTTCAACACTTATTAGATACCGGACGTGAGGTTTCTTATTATGATCATATCGTAACGGGGGACCTCGGAATTTACGGCAGTAAACTCTTTCTTGAACTTTTGGAAAGTGAAGGGATCCATGCGGCCGGCGTACACAAAGATTGCGGAGAAATGATCTTTGATAAAAAACAGCGTTGCCCACAAGGCGGTAGCGGAGCGGGATGCAGTAGCGTTGTGTTCAATTCCTACTTTCTGCACCACATGTCGGCGGGGGCAATCAAAAGGATCTTGTTGGTGCCAACGGGAGCGCTGCTATCCAAGTTATCATCGTTACAAGGGGAAACCATACCGGGGATAGCCAATGCGGTATCTTTTGAAAGGGAGGAATGATTATGGTGCTTACCTATTTGAAAGTATTTGCGGTGGGTGGAGCGCTGTGTATGATCGGGCAGCTACTCATCAATTTAACGAAAATGACTTCCGCAAAAATCTTAGTTGCTTTTCTACTTCTCGGTGTGCTCTTAGAAGCACTTGGATTGTTTGATGCCATCAAATCTTTTTCACAAGCCGGGATCACCATTCCCATTACGGGTTTTGGCTCAACCTTAACGAAAGGAGCAATAGAAGGGGTAAAAGAAGATGGTATACTCGGCGCTTTGACCGGTGGAATGAAAGCTGCGGCGGCCGGATTGTCTTCCGCCATCTTTTTCGGCTTTGTGATCAGTTTGATTTGTAAGTCAAAAACGAAAGTATAGTTATTTAATAGTCAAGTAAGGTGCCTTCATGCGGAATATGCGCACTTCATAAGGGCGAAGTCCCATGGTGGGGAATATCTGCTTACTCACAACGTTATAATTGGATACTTCACAAACAGCTTCTTTTTCCAACAGATCGGAAGGTACTTTGTAATTCATGTGTTTGTCCGTAGTGTTGGCAATAATGAGCAGTTTTTCCTTGTCCGATTGCCTGATAAAAGAAAGAATGTTTCCCTTGGAATGATCGGAAAAGTCACCAAGCGTAAGAGCGGTGGAGTCTTTACGAAAAGCGATCATGTGTTTGGTATAGTTCAAAAGGCTATCTGCATCATTGGCTTGAGCAATAACGTTTATCTTATTGTAGTTATCATTGATGGGAAGATAGGGGTAGCCAGAGGTGAATCCCGCCGAAGGAACGTTATCCCACTGCATTGGAGAAGTGGTGTGTAAATTGTCTTTTGCGATCAAGTTTTCCACCGATTTTCTGAGCGGAAAATCGCGCATACCGATCTCCTGTCCTTGATAAATGGATGGGGTGGCAGTAGAAGTAAGCAACAGGGTGCAAAGCATTTTTTCCAAGTGCATAGCGGGATCAGCGCCATCGGAGAACCTTGAGATCATCCTCGTGTGTGCCTCATCCTCAAAGGCAAAGGTAAGATCCCTTTTACAAATAGATCTTTGTAAACTCAAATAACTACGGAAGAAATGCTCCTTGCAGAAAGAGGTATCATAGGTGAGGTTTGAGATCAAGTGTTCCGCATACAAGGAATCTCCAACTGCGCGATCGGTGGAAACCAAATAAGAAAAAGCGCCCGGTTTTACGTTTTTGCCGTAAAGGATAATAGGGAAATCCCTTCCGATCTTCTCTCTGATCTCATTTAGGATCTGGAAAATACCGCCGCCGGAGGAAAAGAAGTCTTTCCCGGGCTTGTATATGGGCTTTAAATCGGATAGTATGATCTTTTTGATGGCAAAGTAAGCATCATCGATCACAAACCCATCCACGTTTCTATTGAGCCAATAACGAATAACGTCTAAAATCTCTTTACGTAAACGCGGGTTTTGATAATTCAGAGTAGGGAAGGAAGCACCGAAAGTGTTTTTGTACCATTCTCCTTTGCTCTCTGAATAAGTCCATTCGTTTTGTCCGAATGCATTTCTCTTTTTATTGGGCGGATGCTTTCCGTTTTTTCCTTTACCCGTTCTCCAAACGTAGAATTCCTTATAAGCATTTTGCGAAGACTCCATGGCTTGCGTGAACCAAGAGTGTTGGGCGGAAGTACAAGTTAAATTCAAAGAAAGAAATATTTTGAATCCCGCCGTATGTCCTGCATTCACAAGCGAATCAAATTCTTCGTCCGTCCCGATGGCGGGATTGATGCGGCAATAGTTGGTGCACCCGTATTCCGGACGCTCCGAATCGGTTTCCGTAATAGCGGATAAAACCAAAGTATCAACACCCAAAGCGGAAAGATAGGGGAGCCTACTTTCAATTCCCGCAAGATCTCCTATTCCATCTCCATCGGAATCGAAAAAGGATTTAGGATAGATCCTATACACAACGGAAGATGCGTAATTCTCTTTGGTGTTCGTGTCCTTCATACTTTACTTATTATAATATAAACGATAAATAATTGCAATCACATGTTTTTTTATAAATTTAATCCATTGATTATAGAAAAAACATATTGTATAATAATAATTGAGGTAATTATGTATCAGTCACTATATAGAAAATACAGACCCGATACCTTCGAAAAAGTTATCGGACAAGATCATATCACCAAAACACTGGTAAATCAGATCAAAAGCGGGAACATTGCCCATGCTTATTTGTTGACCGGTACAAGAGGAACGGGCAAAACTTCCGTGGCAAGGATCTTTGCACGTGCGATCAACTGTCTTTCTCCCCAAAACGGTTCTCCCTGCGGAGAATGTGATTGCTGCAAAAAGTTGCTTGCCGGAACCAGCCTGGATATCGTTGAGATAGACGCCGCCAGCAACAATTCGGTTGATGATGCCCGTGCCATACGTGACAACGTAAGATACGCCCCTGTGGATTGTAAATACAAAGTTTATATTATTGACGAAGTGCACCAACTTTCCGGCGCTGCTTTTAATGCGTTACTGAAAACTTTGGAAGAACCGCCTGCACACGCCGTGTTTATTTTGGCAACCACCGAAGTACAAAAGATCCCCGCAACCATCATGAGCCGCTGTTTGAGACTTGATTTCCACTTGGTCCCGCAGGAAGTGTTGGAAAAACACGTGGCGTGGATCTTTGATCAAGAGGGTGTCAAATACACCAAAGAGGGCGTAAGCGCCATAGCGCAAGCAGGGGAAGGAAGTGTGAGAGATACCCTTTCCGTGGCGGATATGTGCGTTTCCTTTTCCGATACCGTTTCTTATGAGAGCGTTCTTGGCGTACTTGGCGCGAATGACCCCGCCATGATAGCAAACATTGCGTTTGCAACACTTTCCGGCGATATCAAAGGAGCAATAGACCTTATCGAATCATCCGCATCACTCGGAAAGAGCGTTCAGCTTCTCACCAAAGATCTCACAAAATATTTCCGTGATCTTATTATAATCAAACACGATGCCGAAGCGAACGCTATTTTAAAACTGCCTGACCGACTGTTTGCGGTGGCAAACGAGATGGCGCAAAAGTTTAACGCCGTTACGTTGATGCGTGCTTTGGATATTTTCTCGGGGGTAGAAGCTAAATCCAGGTTCAGCAATCAACCCAAGATCCTTTTGGAAACCGCCATCATTAAAACGGCAACGCTTTCCGGTGAAGATATTGGGGATTTGATTGCCAAAGTAACCGCTTTGGAAGGCAAATTGAAGGATCTGGATGCAATGCCGCAACAAAAACCCGATTACAGCGCTATCAAAAATATGCTTACTCCTTCCCAAGCTCCCGTAGCGGCGACTGCTATCACTTCCGCGTCAACCCTAAAGGAAGAAACCAAACCAACCGAGACGGAAGTACCCACGAGCGATCTTCCTTTTGATTTACAAGACGCCACAGCAACCGAAGCGCTTCCTTTCGATACTGCGCAAGAAACACCTGCGGCACCCGAAAGCATTGAAGACGTGTCCGAATTTTTGCCGAGTGCTGTAAAAAACCAAATGACAAAACTGCGCGGAAGGGTCTTAAACAAGTTCCGTGCCGGCGCGCTCAACATGCTTTATATTGCATTTTTGGATGCAAAAAGCACGATTTTTAAGATTCAAAACGGTAAAATTATCATTGCATTCAAAAATGAGATGAATTACAACTACTGCAATACGCCCACCATCTTGGAAACCATTAAAAGGGTTTTCTCCGAAGAGATTGGCGAACAGGTAGAGGTATCCATCATATACTTTAACGATAATGCGCCCAACGCGCTTTCCACTCAGGATATCATAAAACTCTTTTCCGGAGCGGAGTCTATCGACATTAAAAGGAGGTAAACTATGGCTAAATTCAACGGTTTCGGCGGCGGAGGTAATATGGCGCAACTGATGCGTCAAGCACAAAAAATGCAGCAAGATATGCTCGCCAAGCAAGAAGAACTGAAAAACACCGAATTTACCGCACAAGCAGGCGGCGGAATGGTGGAAGTGACCTTAACGGGGGAGAAAAAGATCGTTTCCCTTAAAATCAAACCCGAAGCGGTGGATCCCGAAGACGTGGAAATGTTGGAAGATCTTATCGTTGCCGCGTTGCAAGAGGGCTTTAATTTGATCGATCAAGAAACGGCAGAAGCAATGGGCCCCTATGCGGGAATGCTCGGAGGCTTAAACTAACATGGAATATATAGAGCCGATATCCAGGCTCATTGCCGAATTCACAAAATTGCCCGGCGTTGGTAAAAAAACCGCCGCAAGGTACGCTTTTTCCGTTATCAATATGCCAATGGAATCGGCGGAAAACTTTTGCGATGCCATCATGAAGATCAAAGAATGCGTGAAACTATGTAAGGTTTGCGGCAATTATACCGATCAAGAGGTGTGCGAGATATGCAAAACCCGCGATAAGAGCGTCATTTGCGTTGTGAAAGAGCCAAAAGACGTGATCGCACTTGAAAAAACCAAGTCATACGGTGGAGTATATCACGTTTTACACGGTCATTTGAGTCCGCTGGAAGGCATTGGCGTATCCGATATCCATATCAAAGAACTGTTGGAACGCATTGCACAGGGCGGTGTAAAAGAAGTCATCATCGCAACCGGAACCGACCAAGCGGGTGAAGCAACAGCGCTGTACATTGCCATGCTTGTGAAACCGCTTGGCGTGAAAGCAACCAGGATCGCAAGGGGTCTTCCTTCGGGAAGCAACTTGGAATATACCGATGAAGCAACCCTTTCACGTGCGTTAACAGATAGAAAAGAGATATAAACTTGCTTTAAGAACTATTAAAAAAGCCCCCGATTCTCGAGGGCTTTTTATTTTAAGCAATCACTTTAAATGATAGCGTTTTGTGTTGTACAAAACAGCGTAAATCAGAGTATAAACAGGCAGATCCACAAAAAGCAAGAAGGGGTAGAGAAGGGGACGAACCATCGTTTTGGGGCTGCCAAGATCCGCTTTAAAGAGGAAGAAGGCAAATAGCATAGACACAATCACAAGATTGATGGTTAGCATGATCATGCCGGACAAAGCCGTTTTAAGATCAAATTCCGCTCGTACGCGTTTATCGGGTTTGATCAAGTACATAATCACACCGAAAATGGGAAAAACGAGTAGAATACAGCCTGTGACGATATAAAACACAAAACCAAGGTTTGCATAACGGTCAAAAGCAAAGCCTGCCACCAACAACTCCACCAGCATAAAGAGATACAACAGTAAGAAACTATCCCTCTTCAAACGAGAAGAGAAAATAAAGTTCATAGAATAATAGGAAGTGGAAGCCGCTTTGGAATAGGGATGCAAACGATATCCCTCAGCCTGGGCGCGTTCTTTTAATTCTCCATAATTAAAGGCGCTGTGATTTGCCTCTTCTTTGGGGGCTTCTTCTTGTTGAACCGAGATAGAAGGGGGAACGGGGGTATTAAAAAGATCGTTAAGCGGGGTGAGATAATCGTCGTTTTGCGATAATTTTTCCTGCAAAAAATCTTGCAAAATGCCTTCTTGAGCAGGTTCCTCCGCTTGAGCAGCCACATAGGACTCCAAATCGATCTGTGTGCCTTCCACGTGCGTGCCGAAAATAGCGTTTTGAATGGGTTTAACAGGCTCCATATCGGGTTCAGGTGTGCCATCGTCCTCTAAAACGGGAGATTCTGAAACAGCAAGAGGTTCGTTTGGTGTTTCCGCATCCCGATCCTGCGTTTCCTCAGCAGAATCAACAGAAACTTCCTCCTGCGCGGCATTTGCCACGCCAACACCACGTTTGGTGCGAGGTCTGAGCTCGCTGGGATCAAAGGGGCGGGGGGCATTTGTCAAATCGAATTCCTTATCGGAAAGAAGCCTATTCAAAAGGGTGCGGGAAAACTCCCATTGCTTGATATCGTCTTCCACAAAAGTGCGGCCTTTATCGGTGATGGAATAGTATTTGCGTTGTGCGCCGTTGGAAGTTTCACCATCATAGGAATTGATAAACCCTTGCTTTTCCAAACGTTTCAAACAACTGTATAAAGTTGGTTGTTTGATCTCGTAAACACCATCTGTTGCAGAAGAAATGGCTTTATGAATATCATAGCCATAACTGTCACCGGCAGCTAAAAACCTTAAAATGAAGGAATCTACGTGATCCCGAATCAAATCCGTGTTTACGTTGTTTTCCAAAAGGGTTCTCCTATATGTTAATATTTTACTTTTTTATAATAATCTTTGTCAAGGCGTATCGGAGATTATTTCGCAAAGTGGGGGAGTATCGCTCTTCGACAATATTTTTATCCTCCATTAAACTATTCGCAAAACACAACTTTTGCGAATAGTTAGCACAAGAAATAAGTCGATTTACTTTAAAAATGTATTTAAATTAAAACAATCACTCGAAAATTGCATTTTAAACAAACAAGCAGATTTATTGTTAATCGATACGCTTTTGGGATTTATCTTTACAGGAATTGCGAATCATGATAAACTATATATATGGATGAAACTTATTTTGACAATCGCAATAAAGACGTAATCTTAAAGATACGTGAATTAAGGAGCGAATTACCTTCTTTTTGCAATGAATTCTTTATTGGTGTGGAAAGTCGCACAACTCCTTTAACACGTTTGGCTTATGCGTATGACCTTCGCATCTTTTTTGATTATATCCTTTCATACGTCAGAGAGTTTCGGTCTTATACTTTAGATACCTTTGGACTTGCCGAGCTTGACAAGATCAATCAAACGCACATCGAATCCTTTTTGGAATATTTAAGTTTTTATCGTTTTAATGATAAAGAATATAAAAACGATGAACGTGCAAAAGCACGTAAACTATCAACTTTACGCTCGTTTTTTAAGTATTACTTCAATAAAGGCAAATTGACCAGCAACATGGCAAGTAAAGTGCCAACACCCAAGATACACGATAAAGAGATCGTTCGCTTGGAAGGTGCCGAGGTCAGCTCACTTTTGAATACGGTGGAAAACGGTCAAAAACTAACCGATCGCCAACAAGCCTATCATAAAAAAGTAGGTTTGCGTGATCTTGCCATCGTCACGCTGCTTTTAGGGACCGGTATTCGTATTTCCGAATGCGTTGGGCTTGATATTGATGATCTTGACTTTAAAAACAACTCGTTTACCGTCACAAGAAAAGGCGGAAATAGAAAAATCCTGTACTTCCCCGAAGAAGTTTCAGACGCTTTACGCAAGTACTTGGAAGAAGACCGCCTTCTTTCCGATGCCGAAACCGATGCCCTGTTCCTATCCATGCAAAAAAAGCGTATTACCGTGCGCGCCGTGGAAAACCTTGTTAAAAAATACAGCAAGTTGACTACGCCGCTTAAAAAGATCACACCGCACAAACTTCGCAGCACATACGGTACCAACCTTTACTATCGCACCAATGACATTTTTGTTGTTGCGGAAGCACTTGGGCACCGCGACGTTAATACTACCAAAAAACATTATGCCGCCATGAGTGAAGAAATCTTACGTAACGCCGCCGAGATCACCGTTTTGCGCGAAAACGCCGATAAAGATCCGGATAATCATTCCAATTGATCATTCTTTCTTTATTTTTTTATAAACATTTGTTCATTTTTATGCGAACAGATGTTTACATTTTATTTTGGTTATGTTATACTATGGGCATGAAAACTTCTACAAACGTTAAAATTAAAGATCTCTACGATTATATTCGTTCCTTTCAGCAAGAAAACGGTTTTCCGCCCACCGTTCGTGAAATTCAAAGCCGTTTTTCCATTAAATCCACGGCTTCTGTGGCGTATTACTTAAAACAATTGGAAGCAGAAAACTTAATACGCCGCTCCAAGCAAAAAAAACGTTGCATTGAAGTGGTTGGTGAATCCAAGGTCAATCAAGTACCTTTACTTGGCGAAATTGCCGCAGGCGCACCTATTCTTGCCGTGGAAAACATTGATTCTTACTTTCCCCTACCCGAAGGCTTTTTCGGCGCAGGAAGTGAACTTTTTATGCTGCAAGTACGCGGCAACAGCATGATCGAGATTGGCATTAATAATGGGGATTATGTGATCATTCGCAAACAATCCACCGCAGATAACGGTGAAATTGCCGCCGTTTTAATAGATAACGACGTTACCTTAAAGAGGTTTTTCAAAGAAAAAGACCATTACAGACTGCACCCCGAAAACCGCGATATGGAAGATATCATCACAAAAAATGCGGAAATTTTGGGCATTTTGGTTGGCATGATGCGCCGCTACTGATCAAGCAAATTCTTCAATACACCTTAATACAGCAAGTTTGATATGCTCGTACGTTAAGCCCCCTTGCACATATGCAATGTAAGGGGGTTTTATTGGCGCATCCGCCGTCAGTTCCAAGGATGCACCGCCCACGAACGTGCCTGCCGCCATGATCACCTGCTCGTTATAACCGGGCATATCCCAAGGCTCGGGCGTTACGTATGCATCGATGGGAGAAACCGATTGGATGATCCTGCAAAACTCAATTAACTTTTTCTCGTCTTCAAAAACGATGGATCGAATGATATCCCCGCATCTTTTACCGCATGCGGGAATGGTGCGATAACCCATTTTAGAAAAAGCCGCTCCGAAAAGAATGGAGCCTTTTAAAGCGCATGCCACCACGTGAGGCGCAAAGAAAAGACCTTGGAAGAAGGATTGATAACCCGGTTGATAGGAGCCGATCTCTGTGCCGAGGGAAGGTGCGGTCAAGCTGAACGCCACCTGCCGGACCAAATCTCTGCGTCCTGCGGCATATCCTCCCGAAGGTGCAAGACCTCCGCCAATATTTTTGGTAAAGGAGCCCACGATCATATCCGCGCCTGCGGCGGTCGGTTCTTCCTTTTCTACAAATTCTCCATAACAATTATCCACAAAAACGATCGCTTTGGAATGTGCTTTAATAAAAGAAATGGCTTCTCGTAGTTGCTCTATGGAAAAAGCGTCACGATCACTGTACCCTCTCGACCGCGTTAAAAACACCATTTTGGGAGCATGCTCCAATGCGGCAAGAATAGCGTCATAATCGAAAGAGCCGTCCTTATTCAGGTCCACTTGTTCGTACTTTACACCATAATCCGCGAGGGAGCCGATCCCTTTTTTCGTAATAACGCTCATCAGTGTATCATACGGCGCTCCCGTGACGGAAAGAAGGATATCACCCGGACGAAGCAACCCGTAAAGCGACACCTTCAATGCGTGCGTGCCGCTTGCAAAATAAGGAGAGGCAATGGCGTCCTCAGCACCAAGCGTTTTAGCAAATACGGCATTTAAGGTTTCTCTTCCGATATCACCATACCCATATCCCGTAGTCCCTTTCAAGTGACGCTCTGCCACATGAAACTCACGAAATGCCGCAAGCACTTTTTCCGTATTATAAAGCGCCGTTTCCTCTATCTCGGCAAAGAGGGCTTTGTTCTCTTCCTCACAGCTTTTTAAGATGCGTTCCGCTTCTTCTCTTGTTTTCATTTTTGCTCCTCAAAAGTCTTTTTTATTCTTTCTGCCAATTCTTCCACTTTGTGCCCTATCATCGGTACTTTTACCGCATCGGGATATTGCTTAAACCAAGTGATCTGTCGTTTTGCATAGTTTCGCGTATTCTTTTTGATAAGCGCCACCACTTCACTTTCACCGATCTCACCTTCAAGCGCCCATTCTTTATACGCAATTGCCTGCATGCATTGTTTATCAAACCCGATCTTGGGCAAAAGATCGTATACCTCTTTTTTGAGGCCTTTCTCCATCATTTTATCCACACGTTTTTCGATGCGGTCGTACAAAACGTCTCGCGGCATATCGGTCAAGAACATTTTATAAGGGTATTTGGGAGAGGTAAGATCTTGTTCTTTTTTCCCGCCCGTTAACGCCTTTTCAATGGCGCGGATCACACGCTTTTCATCATTTACGTGCAATCTTGCCGCCGCTTCTTGATCCAAGGAGGCAAGTTTCTGGTGCATATAGTTTTTTCCTTTTTCCTCTTTTTCGCGAAGAAGAGCTTCACGCAACCCCGGATCGTAGTTCCCCGAAAAGGAAAGATCGTATATCACCGAAGAGATATAAAGGCCGGTACCGCCGCAAAAAATGGGCAATTTACCGCGCGAAAGGATATCTTGCATAGCCTCAACTGCCAGCTTTTTATAATCTGCCGCCGTAAAAGTGTCCGTAGGATCCGCAACGTCTATCAAATGATGTAAAACACCCTGCATCTCCTCTTTGGTGATCTTTGCGGTGCCGATATTCAGTCCGCGATAGATCTGCATGGAATCAGCGGAGATCACCTCTCCATTCATGATCTTTGCGCATGCCACGGCAAGATCGGATTTTCCGGTGCCCGTTGCACCGGCGATGATCAATAACGGTCTCATACGATCCTCTTGAAAAGTTTTTCCAAATCGCGCTTCGTATAGACGTAATAGGCGGGACGACCATGCGGACATTGCACGGGCAACCCTTGCTTGAAATAAACGTTCATCAGTTCCGCGATCTGATCATCCGTTAAATAAGTGTTCCCCTTTATAGAACTACGGCAAGCAGCATAAGCCAAACGCTCGCGAATGATCGTATCTTCACTTTCCGCACGATCGGAAAGTATATATTTGATCAAAGCTGATACGTCCATATCGGATAAAATATCCGGAACAGATTGCAGTTTAAAACTATCTGCTCCAAACGGAACGAGTTCGATCCCCAGAGAACGCAGCGCGTCTATTTTGTTTTCCACAATGGCATATTCCGAAGGCGTGACTTCTAAAACGTGCGGTATTAAAAGCGGTTGCACAGAGATCGCCCCCTTTTCGTATGCGGCAAGCAACTTATCGTAACGCAAACGTTCCACGGCGGCATGCTGGTCAACAATAATGAATTTCTCGTTATATTCCAATAACAAATAGGTACCGAACACCTGTCCGATCACTCGATAAAGAGAGGCCGTTTCTTGCATTTCTTGTTGCACTTCCGGCTCGGAAAAACTATACTTCTTTTTCAAATGCTCTTTGACCGAGCGGGTGATCTCGCTCTCTTCGTGCATTTCTTCCGTGTGAGAAGTAAAAAAGTCAAAAGATGGGATCTCCTTACGAGGAGCTGAGTCAAAAATCAGATGATCGGAGGCGGTGAAAGTATCCTGCTCGGCGGTAATCGGCGGAATTCGCTCCACGACCTGCTCTGCATCATCTTGCAAAGTATCAAATAGGATCTTTCTCTCTTCGATATCCTTTTCCACGGCGTTTTTGATCGCATGATAGACAGCAGAAAACACTTTATTCCCATCACTGAAACGCACTTCTGCCTTGGTGGGATGCACGTTAACGTCCAATTCCGATGGCGCAATCGTGATAATGAGCACGGTGACGGGATAATTCCGTTTCATAAGATATTGCTGATAAACGGTTGAGATAGCGCTCGTAATGCTTTGATTTTCCGAAACACGTCCGTTAATGACCGATATCTGATAGGTACGATTCATCTTAAAAAAAGTACTTCTGCTGGCATAACCGGTCACGTGAATGCCGCTCTTCTCAAAATCCAAAGGCAACAAATTTTGCCAAATATCCTCGCTGAAAATACCTTTGATGGCCTCACCGAGCCCTTTCCCATCCGAAGAGTAGATCAACCCTTTTTCGTCGGATAAACGAAATGCAACACGGGGATTGGCAAAGATCAATTTCATCACGCACGCTTTTACTTCGGAAAGTTCCCCCGAAGGCGTTTTCAAAAACTTTAAGCGTGCTGGGGTGTTAAAAAACAGGTTGGATACCGTGATCTCGGTACCGCGGTTCATTGCCGTAACCCCTTCTTCTGTAACGGATCCTGCGCGAAGTTTCAAAAAGTGCCCCATTTCAGACGCTTGGGTCTTGCTTCTCATTTCCACCATGGAAACCGAAGCGATACTCGGCAAAGCTTCACCGCGGAAACCAAGGGTATTGATCTCATTCAAATCTTCTGCTGAACGGATTTTACTGGTTGCATGAGGTAAAAACGCCGTCTTTAAGTCCTCTTCATCAATACCCGAACCGTTATCCAGCACCTTTATTTCATCCAAGCCGGCATTGACCAAAGAGATCTCCACGGCAGTGGCCCCTGCGTCTATGGCATTTTCCACCAACTCTTTTACTACCGAAGAGGGTCGTTCCACCACCTCTCCTGCGGAGATCTTATTATAAACCGAACTGTCTAATTTGATGATCTTCATTCTTTTACCCTCGAAACCAAATCGGACAAAATGGAAAAAGCCTGCATGGGGTTGATGGAATTCATATCGATGGCTTTGAGCTCCTCTTTGATCTTTGCAAGCGTTTCATCCACGGGCGCATCAAAGAGCGTGGGCTGTACCACGTCTGCTTTTTTAATTTCCCCTTGCATCATGATTTGGTTTGTGTCACGATATTTGGAAGTTTCCTCCAAGATCTTGGTGATGGCCTTTGCTCTTGCCACAACAGGCTCAGGCACCCCCGCAAGGGACGCCACTTCCGCACCGAAGCTCTTGCTTGCCTCTCCTCGAGCGATCTTATGTAAAAATACCACCTTTCCTTCAATCTCATTGGCAAGGATCCTGTAATTCTTCACCCCCGGCAAACGGTTTTCCAAATCGGTCAATTCATGGTAGTGAGTGGCAAATAAGGTGTTGGCACGAACCTTTTTGGCAATAAACTCCATGACGGACCAAGCAATACCAAGGCCATCGTAAGTGGATGTGCCCCTCCCGATCTCATCCAAGATCAGTAGGCTCTTTTCGGTAGCATTGTTTAAGATGGTTGCCACCTCAACCATTTCCACCATGAAAGTACTTTGCGAATAAGCAAGATCGTCACTTGCGCCAATTCTTGTGAATATACGATCGGTCAAAGCGATCTCTGCTTTGCTTGCGGGAACAAAGCTGCCGATATGCGCAAGAAGGGTGATCAAAGCCACCTGGCGCATATAAGTACTTTTACCGGACATGTTGGGACCGGTGATGATCATGGTGCGGCAATCTTCGTTAATTTCGGCATTATTCGGAATGTAATTGCGTGGACCAACGATCTTTTCCACAACGGGATGCCTGCCGTTTTCGATCGTGATGCCTTTTACGCCCTTTCCGATCTTGGGTCTGACGTAATTGTTTTCCGCCGCAACCTGTGCAAGAGAAAGAAGCGCATCCAATACGGCGATCGCATCTGCGATTTTCAGCATATTGGTCACTTCATCCGCAAGCATCTTTTTAAAGCTCTCAAAAACCTCTATCTCTATTTCCAAGGCGCGGGTTTCCGCCGTTAAGAGCTTTTCTTCTATCTCTTTTAACTCTTCTGTGATATAACGCTCTCCGTTAACAAGCGTTTGTTTTCTATGATAACGGAACGGCACAAGGCCAACGTTGGTTTTGCTCACCTCAATATAATAGCCAAAAACTTTATTATAGCCTATATGTAGGTTTTTGATGCCCGTTTGTTCCTTTTCGGCAAGTTCCAGAGTAGCCAACCACTCCTTTCCGAGGGTTTTTGCGGAACGGCACTCTTCCAAGTCCTTACGATAACTGTCGGCAATAAAACCGCCGTGTTTGTATTCGGCGCCGCAGTGTTTCTCATCCAAAGCCTTCAACAACTCTTCGGCAAGCGGTACTTTTGCGGGGATAACGGAAAAAATCTTTTTCAAAAGAGAAGAACTTTCCTGTGAAAGCGCCTTTTTCAGGTCAGGACACAAAAGCATTGTTTTTGCAAGTTGCAACATATCGGATGGCGTCACGTTTCCATAAGCGCAGCGACCGGCCAAACGTTCCAGATCCCACATGTTGGAAAGAAGTTTTTTGAGAACATCGCGTACTTCTTGGTGAGAAACGAGTTCTTCCACCGCATCCAAACGATTGTTCAACACTTTTTCTTCCAAGGAAGGATAATCCAGCCATTTGCGCAACTTTCTCACGCCCATATTCGTGTTGGTACGATCTATCACCCAAAAGAGAGAGCCCTGCTTTTTTCTGTCGCGGCTGGATTCGGTTATTTCCAGATTGCGGCGAGCGGCGCTATCCAAAAGCATATAATTCTTATCGTTAAAATAAGAAAGCTTGGCGAACTGCGGAAGCGCGCGTTTTTGCGTTTCATGCATATATTCGTTCAATGCGCCGGCGGCGGAAACTGCGTTTTTCTTGTCTTTTACTTCAAAAGAATCCAAGGTGGCAACGTTTAAGGCGCGAGTCAAAGAATCATATGCGTTTTTATATTTGTACGCCCATTCGTAATAGGCTTGCATTTTGGGATATTTGCCGCTCACAAGGGAAGGAATACGCTCATTTAAGGCGCATGCCGCAGGGTTTGCTATGATCTCGGAAGGATTCACTGCAGCAAAAAAGTCTTCCAGTGCGGTTGCGGGCGTTTCCGTTTCCTGCTCAAAGAGATTGAATTCACCGGTAGTAATATCCGCCCACGCATAACCGATTTGATTATCCGAAAGGAAAATAGACACGAGATAATTGCTTTTTTCCGCCTTGACCATGCCGTCATCGATCACAGTGCCCGCCGTGATCACACGCACGACTTCTCGGTCCACCACTTCTTTTCCCGGCTCGGGAACGGTGGACATTTGCTCGCAAATAGCAACTTTGTATCCTTTGGATACAAGCCTTGCAATATACCCGTCCACAGCATGATAAGGAACTCCGCACATAGGTGCACGACTATCCAAACCGCAATCACGCCCGGTGAGGGCAAGTTCCAATTCGCGAGAAGCAACTTCCGCATCATCGAAAAACATCTCGTAAAAATCACCCAAGCGATACATTAAAATGGTATCCGAATACTCCTGCTTGGTGTCATAATAACGTCGCATCATCGGAGAAAGTTTGTTCCTGTCTAACTCACTGAACTTCATTTGTTCTCCTTATCAAACGATCTCTCCAAAGAGAGATGCGCTTCTGGATTTGGTTATCTTCACGGATACGAAACTGCCGATCAGATCGGGCGTTCCGGGCATGGTCACCAACCTGCCGGAATCCGTTCTGCCGCATACCGTACCAATATATTTGGGATTAACGTCTTCCACCAAAACCTCATAAATGCCGCCGATATATTCATTGGAAAGAGACTTGGTGATATCATTTTGCAACTTTACAAGGCGAGTGATACGGGATTTTTTAACCTCTGCGGGGATCTGCTCCATCGCAGCTGCCGGCGTCCCCTTTCTCGGCGAATAAACGAAGGTAAAAGCATTTGAATACTTTACTTTGCCAACAAGATCCATCGTACGCTGAAAATCTTCTTCCGTTTCCCCGGGAAAGCCTATCATAACGTCGGACGTGATGCCGACGTCGGGCATTTTGGAGCGGATATAGTTCACTATATCCAAATATTGACTTGAGGTGTATTTACGATTCATTCTTTTAAGAATGCTATCACTCCCCGATTGAATAGGCAAATGGATATTATGACAAATATGGGTGGATGACGCGATCACGTCCACCACGTCTTTGTTAAAATCTTTTGGGTGGCTGGTCATAAAACGAACGCGATATTTTCCCTCTATCTTATCAATTTCCCTCAATAGTGAAGCAAAATTCGTGCCATCGGCAAGATCGTTACCATAAGAATCCACGTTTTGTCCCAAAAGCGTGATCTCTTTATACCCTTCCGAAAGAACGGTTTTTACGTCTTGTACCACTTCTGACATGGAGCGACTACGTTCACGCCCGCGTACATAAGGAACGATACAATAGGTGCAAAAATTGTTGCAACCATACATAATATTGACCCAAGCGTTCGTGCCGCTGGTTCTGTAAATAGGCAATTCCTGCGAAAGATCCACGGTGGGATCATCGTGTAAGGCAATTTGTGTGCGCTTTTGGCGTTTATTTTGTAAAATAATGGGTAATTGATCCAAAGAATTAGTGCCAAGAACGATATCCACAAAGGGGAATTTAGCGGAAAGTGCCTCTGCACCCCCCTTTTGCTGCGTCATGCAACCAACAACGGCTATGATCAAGGAAGGGTTTTCTTTTTTGAGCCCTTTCAAAGCGCCGATATTCCCGTACGCGCGCTTTTCCGCAGTATCACGAATGCAACAAGTGTTAAAAACGACAACGTCGGCTTCATTATAAGACGCAGCCTCGTCGTATCCGATCTCGCGGAGCATTCCCGCGATCTTTTCCGACTCGTGCACGTTCATTTGGCATCCGTATGTGGTAATAAAATATTTTGACATAAAACTCTCACACAATACTTAATAAATTAAGTATATAATAATTTTTCCGAGAATTCAACAAAAAACAAAAATATTTTCCACGGTCTAAACGATACTAATTGATGTGAAAAAAACAAGAAAAATTGCAATTGTTACCCTTTTAAGCCTTTCAACCATGTTGTTCATCTCGGCAATCATACTTTTTTGCTTGTTTTTACAAGGAGATTCACCCGATCCAAGCAAACTGCCATCACTTTACGGCAATACGATTTTATTGGACAATACAAATACCCCCATCGAAAACGATAACTATGCCAAAATCGAAGAGATCTCTCCCTATATCAAAAATGCCTTCATCGCTTTGGAAGATAAACGTTTTTATTCTCATTTTGGAATCGATCCTATAAGGATCGCGGGAGCGGCGCTCAAAAACATTAAAAGCGGTAGTTTCTCTCAGGGTGGTTCCACCATCACCTGCCAACTGGTAAAAAACACCCATCTTAGCAATAAAAAAACACTCAAAAGGAAGTATCAGGAAAGTAAACTGGCATTTGGGTTAGAAAAAAACTACACAAAAGATGAAATTTTGGAGATGTATCTAAACGTGATCTACTTTGGAAAAGGTATTTACGGGATAAAACAAGCCTGCCTACAACTCTATGGAAAAAAACCGGACGAAATAACGCCCTTGGAAGCGGCCTCTCTTGCCGCAACCGTTGCCAACCCGGCAAGGTACTCTGTTCTTTTCCATTATGCAAATAATCTAGATAGAAGCCGCACCGTTTTATCACTAATGAATAAGCAAGGCTATCTGTCCGATAGTGAATTTACATCAGCCTGCGCTTCCAATTTAGTTATAAATTATAATGATTTTCATAATAATTATGCTGAAAATTATCGTAATTTAGTTCTTTTTGAGTACCAAAATATGGTTCCTAACGTGAATTACAATAAATACAAAAAGCCTTTCTTTATCTATACGAAGTTTGATGCAAAAGCGCAGCACCATGCAGACCGTGCCCTTTTAAACTATGCAAACGACATAAGAGATACTATTCCTTCAGTGCAAGCGGAACTTCTACTGGCGGAAAACAAAACCGGAGCTATAATTGCAGCCGCCTCTCTCGGGAATCATAAAAAATCTTTTTCGACAAAACGGCAGCCCGGTTCGCTTTTAAAACCGTTTATTTACGCATCCGCCATAGAAGAAGGACGTTTGTTGCCCGATTCCCCTATTTTAGATGAACCCATTCACATAGACGGATATTCACCAACGAACTATCACAACCGATACAGCGGTTGGACCACGGCAAAACAAGCCTTATCCCAATCCAGCAACACTTGTGCGGTAAAAATCCTGCAAGAGATAGGGATCCAAAAGGCATCGGATAGACTTCAACGATGCGGGATCCCGCTGTGCGAACGGGATAAAACGCCCGCACTCGCACTTGGCGGAACCACTTACGGCTCCTCCGTACAGGAGATCTGCAACGGATATCTTTGTATCGCCAACGGCGGTATGCCCGTTCCCGCAAAGTGCATCAGAAAAATCACCGATGCAAATGGAAATGTGATCTATAAGGCAAAAGCAGCCCGTACGGACCGAGCTTTTTCAAAGGAAACCGCTTATTTGACAACGACTATGCTGAAAGAGACTGCTAAAACAGGCACCGCTAAACAATTATCCCCTTTATCCTTTGATATAGCAGCCAAAACCGGAACAGTGGCAAAAGGCAACGGCAATTCCGATGCCTGGTGTGCGGGTTACACAACCGAACACACTTTCGTTTGTCGATATTCCGCCAACACATTACCAAACAAGGTCACAGGCGGCAACCACCCCACCAAAACCGTTAGAAGCCTTCTTCGTTCAATATATTCAACACGTACTCCAATGCCTTTCTCCGCACCTAACGGTGTTAAACAAATTAGCGTTAATAAAAATATAAAGGATAACTTACACATTCTGATCCCTTATGAGCAAAGTCCTGTTGGAGCAAGAGAAAACATCCTTTCCTTTGGAAAATATACTTTTTTAAAAGCAGATCCGAACGAGTTATTTTTACGCAATTTTACCGTTCAAAAAACCATAACGGGAGCCATTATAACCTTTGACATCTTCCCGAACGTCACTTATCAAGCAAGCGTAAACGGAAATATAATACCCATAGAAGAAAATGGGATCAAAATAAAGAGCGGGAAATTCCCGCTCATTAGGCTAGATATTGTTTGTTCGAACGAGGGACAAATCTTGCACAAAGCAACAAAGATCATCCGGCTTTAGAGCTTACAGCCCTTTTAAACCGCACAGGATCAAAGACGGATCACCTCAACGTCTTTCATCGCTTCCTCGATCAACTTTTCATAATCGATTTTCGTTTCGGCGGCACGTATCAACTCAGGCTTGGGTTTGATTACGGGATATTTGGGCAAAAACACCGTGCAACAATCCTCATATGGCTCGATACTTTTATCAAAAGTTCCGATCTCTCTCGCCGTGGCAATGATCTCCTCTTTATCCATACCGATCAACGGACGAAAAACCGGCAAAGTTTCCACCGTTTCATTCGTCACCAGAATGCTTTCTTGCGTTTGTGAAGCAACCTGAGCCAAACTTTCCCCGGTAGTGATACTTCCGCACCCCTTTTCCTTTGCCAATCGCTCAGCAATTCGCATCATGATCCTGCGCATAATGGTGATCATATATTCTTCGGGGCAGTTTTCATGTATTGCACGCTGAATTTCGGTAAAAGAAACAACGTATAAATCAAAACTACCTTGGTAGGTAGAAAGAATTTTAGCAAGATCCACCACCTTCTGTTTTGCCATGGGGCTGGTATAGGGAAAACTGTGGAAATGAACGCCACACATTTTCAAACCGCGTTTTGCCATACGATACGCCGCCACCGGGCTATCAATGCCGCCCGATAAAAGCACGATACCCTTTCCCGAAGATCCAACCGGCATTCCGCCCACGCAGGAAACTTTGTCCGCAAAAAGGAAAGTATACCCTTCTTCACGCACGTCTACAAAGATCTCTTTATCAGGATCAAACAGGTCCACTTTCAACTTAGGTGCATAAGTAAGAGCAGCACCGCCAAGCGCCATGGCTATTTGTTGCGAATTGAGCGGAAACTTTTTATCTGCGCGGTTAACGGTAAAGCGGAAGGTGCCGTTTTCAGGTAAATAAGCAAGGCACTCCTTTTTCAAAACCTCTATATCCGTAGGAAGCTTTAAAGCAACACTGTAAGAAATCAAGCCGAAGACCCTGCGAACACGGGTTTCAACCTCCACAACGTCTTCATCTGCCAAATTCTCTATCAAATAGCGTCCATGCATCCTGTTCAAAGAAAATTTGATCCCACGCAACGCGTATTTGATATTGTCTAACAGCTGTTTTTCAAAGGAGAAGCGATTTTTTCCCTTCAAATAAATCTCTCCGAAACGCAACAAAATAACTTTTTCCATATTATCTCCCAACGTATTTCTTTAAAACGTTATAGTTTTCAACCAAAGCTGCGGCAAGTTCTTGCACTTCTTCCATGGTGTTTTCTCTGCCGAAACTGATACGGATCACGCCATCCGAATACTCTTTCAATCCAAGCGCTTTGGGGATGCGTTCATGCGCACGCGTGGAAGAACATGCCGAACCCGTTCCCACCAAAAATCCAACACTTTCAAGCGCATGCTGCATCACTTCTCCGCGAACACTCTTAAAAGCAAAGGTGAAAATATGCGCCGAACACTTTTCATCGGAAAGATATTGGATCTCCTCTATCTCGGAAAGCCTATCTTTCAGCACGTTTGAAAAGGCACGATAGCGTTCTTCCAACTCTTGCCTTTCACCCTGCGCGCGTTTTGCCGCAAAAGCAAAAGACATAATACCGGACACGTTTTCAGTGGAAGAACGAAGCCCACTCTCCTGTCCACCACCGTACAAAAGCGGAGCGATCGAAATACCTTTCTTCACATATAAGGCGGCAATACCTTTTGGCGCGCCTATTTTATGCCCGCTGATGGTATAAAGGTCCACACCCAGATCGGAAAGATTGGCGGGAACTTTACCAAAAGCCTGAACACCGTCCGAATGAAAGATCACGGCGGGACTTTTTCTTTTAGCAATGGAAACAAGTTTCTTAATATCATTTATGCCGCCCGTTTCATTATTAACGTGCATAACGGATACAAGTGCCGTATCGATATCCACCAACTCAGCAAAAGCCGCCTCATTTACACGCGCAAAAGAGTCAACAGGACAAATCCGAAGTTCAAAACCGCTGTTTTTTAAAGCATTTGCCGTATTATATATGGCAGGATGCTCCGCCGCAGAGATCACGATATTGGCATTTCTTCGTTTTTTGCTGCAAAACAAAGCTTGATTATCACCTTCCGTCCCCGAAGAAACGAAGTACAGCGTTCCGTTAAAGCCCTTTAAGGCATTTAACAAACCCTCTCTTGCGCCATCTATCTCATGATGGACGCTCGCCGCAACAGCATAATTTGCGGAAGCGTTATAAAATAAACTGCCGTTATACTTTGAAATTATAGCGGCGATCTCATCATCCACGCGCGTCGTAGCAGCGCAATCAAAATATCTATACTTCATGTGTAGCACCTCTCACAAGGGTACGAGCATAGTCATCCAAGGCAAGCAGATAGCGCTCGTTTCTCACAAGTGCAACCACAGACTTTACCGAAAAACTATTCTCATTTGTATTGTTTTTTACGATAATCCTATTCTTCCAAAAGGTATATTTTATGTTTTTCTTTTGGGAAAAGTCCGAAAATTCCGCATTTTTCTCAACTTTTATATCTTCTAAGGCAATTTTGAGCGTTGCTCGTCCATTCCCTTCCAATTCCAAATACTTTTCCGTGAAATGGTAGGAATAAGCCGCGGGAGAACGTCCCACAAAAAAGCAAGTTAGCACAAAAAAGAGTATCATCGCACCGGGAAGAATCAGCATCAAATAACGCTCAAACAACAAAAACAAAACGACGAGCGCAAGCCCAACCGTCAAAGACAATATAGCAAGATACAAAACCGCGCGCTTCACAAAAGCAAGATTGGGATCGGTGTTTATGATCTTATAATCGTAACTCATACCTTTTTCACCTTTTGCGCAGCCCCGCGTTTCACCGTGGTGGTAAAATTCCCTATCTTCACGATATAATCGCCGTTTCGCTTTAGCCCTACCACCGTTGCTATCTTGGATATTTTTTTGATGTACACTTCGTCGCCTACGTCGGCAACGCCGCCAACAAGCTCCGGTTCAAGCTCGTCCTCATCCACTTCTTCCCGATTTGCGATCTCTTCAATGCGTTTTCTCAGTTTTGCCGCCTCAAAGTAATCCTTGGGTTGGGGTTCGTCCAAGAGTTTTTTCAACTCCGCCAGGATCTCGTTCACTTCTTCCAGTGATTCCGCCACTCTGCGCTTCACTTCGGATCGAACCGTTGCCGCAAGTTTTTCCCTCAAAAGGAACAGTTTGTTCTTTTCATCCTGTAAGGCGCGTTTTTCCTCACGAAGGGCATCGTTGAGTTCCTTGCCCGTTTCTTTTTCCTTTTCCGCCTGGCGGCGTGCTTGGTCTGCGGACATTAAAACTTCGTCAAAATACACGCGGTCCGCCCCCACTTTTCCTTTTGCTTCTTGAATGATCTCCTTATCAAGCCCCAAACGCTCGGCAATTTGCAAAGCATTGGACGTACCGGGAATGCCGATGATCAAATGAAAAGTGGGTTCATAAGTTTCCGGATCAAAGTCCATGGAAGCGTTTTCCACACCCTGTGTGCTGTAAGAATACTCTTTTAACTTGCCATAATGAGTGGTGATGATCGCTTTTGCCCCGCTCTTCAAGATACGGTCCGTTATGCAAACGGCAAGCGCAGCGCCCTCGTCGGGATCGGTCCCCGCACCGAGTTCATCCAAGAGAATGAGGGAACGCTCGTTGTAATCACGCATGATCTCAACGATGTTTTTAATATGAGAGGAAAAGGTGCTGAGGCTTTGCTCGATACTTTGCTCGTCACCCACATCGCAGAACACGTGATCAAATACAGAAACCTCGCTTTCTTCCTCTGCGGGAATAAACAAACCGCATTCCGTCATTAACACAAACAACCCAACTAACTTTAAGGAAACGGTTTTTCCACCTGTATTGGGCCCGGTGATCAATAAAATGTTGTAATCCTTTCCGATAGACACAGAAACGGGCACCACCCGTTCCTTATCGATCAAAGGATGCCTGCCTCTTTTTATATCGATATAGCCTCTCTGATTTAAAACGGGACGCGTAGAACGAGTGGAAAGTGCGTATGCGGCACGCGCAAAAATAACGTCCATCGTCGTGATGATCTCATAATCGGCAAGCAGTTCGTCCGAAATCACGGAAACTCTTGCGGTAAACTCGTGCAGGATCCGTTCGATCTCCGTCTTTTCATCTGCAAGAAGCATCTTTAATTCGTTATTCATCTCCACGATAGCCATCGGTTCCACATATAAGGTTTGCCCCGACGCGGAACGATCGTGCACCAACCCCGCGATCACCCCCTTAAACTCACGCTTAACGGGTATGACGTATCTATCACCGCGCATGGTCACCACGCTGTCCTGCAATGCTTTTTGATATTCGGGAACGGAAATATAGCTATTGAGTTTGGCGCGTAAACGCTCACCGTTTCGTTTGATCTCACGCCTGATAGCCCCCAAACGTTCCGAAGCACAATCATTCATTTCGGTTTCGGAAAAAATGCTTCTGTCTATCTCTTCCGCCAAGGTATTTTGCAAAAAGAGTTGATTGGACATCTTTGTAAGGATGGGCGCAATATTCCCATCCAATTTGCCGATAGAGTTTTTGAGATTCCTGGTCAAACGTAAAAGCCTTGCTATTTTAAGCAATTCCCCCATGGTGAGCATGGACATTTTTTTCGCTCGCATGATACACTCGGTAATATCATCCACCTCAAAGGAAGGATAACAATTACAGCGATTCATGGCATAATACGCTTCTTCCGTTTCCTTTTGCAATTGCGTTACGGTTAAGAGATCCGCACTCGGTTGTGTGGATAAAACACTTTGCTTTCCCTTTTCACTCCCCGCGCACAATGCCACGGCGGAAAGGATCTTATCAAGTTCCAAAGATCTGACGTTATTACTCACCGATCTCCTCCGATATACACGTTATCACTTCTTTTTTCTCCGATCCGGTTAGCCCGATCAAACTGTAAAAACAGGATCTTTTTTCTAAAATCGGATAATACGTGATCTTATCTTCATACAAGGTAAAATCGCAAGATGCCGACCGTCTGCGAAGCATCTTATAACGATTATTGCCGTTTTGGTAATAGATCGTATCCTTTTCCTGTTTGCAACTGCCGCACTCCCGAGGATACACCACCGAAAAGGGACAATGCGCAAAACTCATTAGGGGCATTTTCCCTGCGCGATAGATCAGGTCCCCATAAAAAGGATACTCCACCGATGCACAAACGTGATCGGCATCCGCAAACAGGCTTGCGGTCACGCTATTAAAAACGTTTAGTCCAAAACCGGCAATATACGGCTTGTTATACTGCCGTGCAAACGCCACGGCGTATAGATTATCCGCATAAACGCCCACGTCAAGCGAACAAAGCAAGTCCTTAAAAAAGGATAACTCTTTCCCTCTAACGATCTTGGGCAAGCGAAGGTAGCACTTCCTTTCCCCCGCTGAACGAAGCATTGCGTGAAGCAAGTCCGCTTCCATTTTAGCGGGCGTTAACACAAAGGCGTCGGCAAAAGCGCAAGTTGCGATCTCTTCCGTTGTGGATACTTCCGCAATCTTTTTCGGAACACAGACCTTTCGTTCATCCTTGCAGCACACGCGAGGATCGTCAAAATAATAGTTAGGCGTATTGGTTTGAACGATCTTTTCACGCAGTTTCACTAAAAGAGAGCGCCGCATGTTATTTAATTCCGATGCGTTCAAATAAAGTGGCTGCTTGCTCATATCGGAAAAGCATTGCACTTCAAAATCGGATGAACCCACTTTGGATAGTTTTTCCACCAGCGCCGCATTATCCTTACCATTCCCCTTTTGCGCAACGGATTCGCTCACAACTTCCGCAATGATCGAACCGTACTCCGCACGTAAAGTGATCCTTTTATCTGCCTCCCCGGTTAGTACCAAACGAATGGGAAGTTTATTCACGATTCGTTCCGACTCGGCAACCTTGCGTTGACAAGTGGTAAGACATACTTGGTCACCTATTTTAACACCATCGCTTACGGGAATAAGATATAGTCCGTTTTCCAATCTCACCGAAGTAACGTCACTTCCCCCCACTTCAACACCCTTTCGCAAGATCTTGGCGCCATCTCCTTTCTCAAAAGGATAGTTTGAGGAAACGCAAGCATATTTGTATCTGCCGCGCTCTTTTATCGAAAGGATTTTGCCTACGGGGATACCGATATGAGAAGCCGTTTGCACGTTAATGACCTTATCCGACTTGCGCAAGGTATATCCTTTTGTAAAGCCGCGATTAAAACTCTCTTCAAGATCAACAAGGTCTTGCTTTACGTCCTTCCCATCCAAAAGATCACGATAATACTTTGTGGCGGCATAAACGTAAAGCGGACGTTTTAAACGCCCCTCAATTTTAATGGAATCGACCACATTACATTCGGGAGAAAGAACCTTTTCTCCCAACGAAAGATCTCTGGGAGATAAGAGTTTTCCTTTGGTGATCTCTCTTCCGTCTTCGTCAAGTGCGGTGTAAGTTAACCTGCACGCTTGATTACAAAGCCCTCTGTTTCCGCTGGCGTCATAAACCTTGCTGCCAAGTAAACACCCGCCCGAAAAGGATACGCACACCGCGCCTTGCGCAAAGATCTCTACTTCGGCAACCTTCTTTTTGATTTCGGCAACGTCCTGCAAAAGTGCTTCCCTTGCAAGGATAACACGTTTTATCCGAAGCCCCCTTAGCGCATCCACATCCATTGCGTTTTGCACTCCGGCTTGTGTGGATAAATGTAAAGGGATATTTGTTAAGTCGGATAACAATTTGACCATTCCGAGATCGGAAACGATCAGAGCATCCGCTCCGGCATTGACTGCCACGCGAGCAAGCGCCAAAACGCGCGGTATCTCCTCTTGTTTTACGGCGGTATTCAGCGTAACGTGCACTTTAACACCGAAAAGGTGAGCATAGCTCACCCAATCGGAAAGATTATCCTCGTTAAAATCATTGGACTTGATACGAGCATTATGCTCACCAAGTCCGAGATAAACGGCATCGGCGCCCCCTTTAATTGCCGCTTTCAGGGCGGCTATACTGCCTGCGGGCGCAAGGATCTCCATTTTAATCTCTGAGTTTTGCCCCAAAGGCGTCGGACATTGCCTTTAAGATATTGTCCACTGCGGAATTGACCTCTTCACCATCCAGCGTGCCGTCATCTTTTCTGAAAAGAAGGTTAAAGGCAACGGATTTTTTACCCGGAAGAACGCCCAAACCGGAATACACGTCAAAGATAGTAGCAGATCTTAAATAAGCTCCACCCGTTTGATTGATGAGCTTTAACATATCACCGCCGTAAACATCCTCCTTCACAACAAGTGCCAAGTCACGCTCGATGGAAGGGAATTTACTTACTGCAACAAAGGGGAGAAACTCTACGGCATATTCAAAGAACACGTCCAGATCCAACTCGGCAACGTAAAGCTTTTCATCAAACTTTCTCTGCTTGGTCACGGCGGGATGCATTTCGCCAATATAACCTATCTTTTTCCCGTTAACCGAAATAAACGCCTGTCTGTAAGGATGCAGGAAGGGTTCATCGGAAGGAGTGAAATCCAACGCAATGCGGAAACGTTCTGCCAAGGATTCAATAACGCTCTTTAAGGAGAAAAAGTCTTCCTTTTCACCGAAAACGGCAAGTGCAAGCGTTTCTTTTTCAATGGCGGTATCCGTTACGGGAATAGCCTTGGGGAAATAGGTTTTACCTATCTCATAGAAACGCGCCGCTTTTACGCCGCGAGCGTAATTTGTTGCGCAGATGGAGAAAAGGCTGGGCGTTAGCGTGGTACGCATAACGGAAACGTCCTCACTGAGAGGGTTCATTATGCGGATCACGTTTCTACGTGCATCCTCTTCCGAAAGTCGGAAGTCATCCATAAACTTGGGATTAACAAAGGAGTAAGAAAAGGTTTCCGAAAGGCCACCGAAACCGGAAAGGAAGGCTTTCGTTTGCATTACCAAACGATCTTTACGGTTTCTTCCGCCCTGCGTTAACTTTTTACCATCCAAGGGTTTGCCCACGATATTGTCATAACCATAAAGACGGATCACTTCTTCCGCAATGTCGTTAGCTCCCACGATATCCTCGCGATAAGCCGGAACGGTCAAGGTGAATTCACCGGACTTCTCCGTCACGCCGAATTGTAAAGAAGAAAGAATACGCACGATCTCCTCGGTGGGAATATCGATCCCCAAAATCTCATCGATTTTTTCTTTTTTCACACAAAGGGTAGCCGGCGCAACTTCTTGCTTTAAGGAATCGATCTTTCCGCCCACAAAACTGCCCGCACCAAGACGGGAAACCAGTTGCATCGTACGGATCAACGCAAGATCCTGGCTCACGTAATCAATGCCTTTTTCAAAGCGCGCGGAAGAATCGGAATGCAAGCCAAGCATCCTTGCCGTCTTACGCACGTTATCACGCTTAAAGCGCGCAAATTCAAATACCACTTTGGTGGTGGCATCGTTAATACCGCTGTTTTCACCGCCCATCACGCCTGCCACAGCCATTGGCTCCTCAGCATTTGCGATGACAAGGTTTTGATCGGAAAGAGCATTATCGGTGCCGTCAAGCGTAACGATCTTTTCTCCCTTTTCAGCACGTCTTACCACGATCTTGCCGCCCTTGATGTAATTATAATCAAACGCGTGCATGGGTTGTCCGATATCAAAAAGGATATAGTTTGTGATATCCACAATGTTGTTAATGGGACGAAGCCCAACCAAACGCAATCTTCTCTTGATAAGCTCATCCGAAGGTGCGATCACCACGTTATCCAACATCTTGGCAAGATAACGCGGGCAAAGCTCGGTATCACGCACTTCCACGGAAAGAGAGGCATCGATCTTACCCTTTTCCTGCATAGCGGGGAGAGCAAAGGTATCCTTCATGGGTTGACGAAGTACCGCCGCGATCTCACGCGCAATGCCAAGAACGCTGTTGCAATCCGGCCTATTTGCCGTCACGGAGATATCAAACACAACGTCATTCGTACCAAGGAAGTCATTGATGTCCGTACCGGGCTTAACACCTTCCGGGAAAATAAACACACCGTCTATACCTGCCTGAGGATAATCTCCTGCGGTGAGTTTCAATTCACTACCGCCACAGAACATACCTTCGCTGAGAACGCCGCGCAATTCGCCCTTTTTGATCTCTGTACCATCGGGAAGACGGGAGTTATCCAAAGCGAGCGCTACCACATCCCCCACAGCCACGTTTTTGGCAGCGGTGACGATCTGCAACTTGCTGTCACCTGCGTCCACTTGACAGATCTGCAATTTATCCGCATTGGGGTGCTTCTCCATGGAAAGGATCTTCACCGCCTTGATGTTCACGTATTGATCGGAAGGATGGATCACTTCCTCAATTTCAAAGCCCGCTCCAACGAGCTTGGCAGCAAGTTCATCGACCGAAACGTTGATATCCACATAATCTTTTAACCAACTTAAAGGTGCTTTCATACCGTCTCCTATTTGTACTGTTTCAAGAAATTGACGTCATTTTCATACATCAAACGAATATCGGGAATGCCGTACTTTAACATTGCGATCCTATCAATACCAAAACCAAAAGCGAAACCGCTATACTTTTTGGAATCAATACCGCAGTTTTCCAGCACTGCGGGGTTTACGATACCGGCGCCAAGCACTTCGATCCAGCCCGTACCTTTACAAAGTCTGCAACCTTTCCCGCCGCAGATACTGCAACTGATATCCACTTCCACGCTCGGCTCGGTAAAGGGGAAATACGAAGGTCTGAAACGGACCTTTGTATCCTTATTAAAGGTGGATTTTGCAAAGATCTCAAGCATGTTTTTCAAATGCGCAAGGGAAATGCCCTCTTCTACACAAAGCCCCTCGATCTGGTTAAAGATGGGACTATGGGTGGCATCATCATCCGCACGATATACCTTGCCGGGCACTACGATGCGAATGGGCGGCTTTTGCGAAAGCATGGTTCTTGACTGCATGGGGGAAGTATGGGTGCGAAGAAGAATGTTTTCGCTGATATAGAAGGTATCCTGCATATCGCGCGCGGGGTGATCCGCGGGAATACCCAGGGTTTGGAAGTTATAGTAATCCGTTTCGATCTCCGGACCTTCTTTTACGGCAAAACCAAGCCCGATAAAGGTATCCAAGATCTCATTCTTCACTTTCGTAATAGGATGGGTGGATCCGATGGATGCGCCCTTGGAGAGGGTCACGTCTATTTTCTCCGAACGAAGCTTCTTCTCCTCTTCTTTGGCTTTAAAATAACGCTCTTTTTCCGCAAGAAGGGTTTCTATCTTGATCTTTCCTTCGTTGATGAGCTTGCCGATTGCCCCTCTTTCGGCGGGAGCAACGTCCTTCAAACCACGGAGAAGCCCGGTGTATTCACCGCTCTTACCAAGATAGCGAACGCGAAGATCGTTCACGTCCGCACTGCTCTCCGCAAGATCGGCGCTTTGTTTGCATTTGGACAATAATTCTTTGATTTTTTCTAACATAATGACTCCTGTCATAAAACTTTATACAAAAAGAGTATCACTTATAAATATAAGTGTCAAGGAATGCGTATTAAAAATTCGCAGCTTTTTACGGGATCAGATCCAAATAATCGGTACCGTCTTCACTTGCCACGTACACGTTCGGGATCTCACCGATAATCACGTTCTCAGCAATCAAGATGTGGTTTTCAAGAGAGATTTCGTGTTCGGCAATGGGCAAAACGGTATTAAACAGCACCTCTATTTTCGCATAGATCGCATGACGGGTTTGGTTGATGCCCACGTTCTCAAAAGAGGTAATAAAATCACAATGTACGGTGGAAAAAAAGGTGACGTCCACTTTTACGTTCGGGCCTGATCCGGCGATCAAAGGCGAACCTGTAAACGCACCCGCAGGGATAACGATCTCCTGCTTACCCAAAGCATTCAACGCGTTCTCACATCGCAAAGCAAGACTGCGAACAAAACCGTTAACAGTGGCAGTATTCGTGCCCAAATACAAGATCCTGCCGTCCTCCCCCCTTTTCAGATCCACAAAGTCCGAATATTCGTAAAGCGCAACCACGTCCGCCGCGGAAGAGTTGATTGATTCCATTCCCAAAGCAGAGATCAAAGCGTCACAATAGGTAAACACCACCGGACGCACGTTTTTCTTTAAATTAAACAAGCAAAGACCCAAAAGCACAATAAGTGCCAAAAAGGCAAGCAAATAGATCCTTTTCTTTCTTTTCCTGCCTTTCTTCATATTTGACTATATGATGAAAAGCAGAAAAAGTTGCCCTATTTTATTGCTCCCAGCGGTAACAACAAAGGCGCGCGATATTCTCTTAGCAGTCCTTCATAAACAACGGTTGCACCCTCGATCAATGCAAAATCTTCCGGGGCGACCACTTCGCCAAGCAAGTTTTTTGCGATGATCCCCGTTTTTTCAAAAAGATGCTTTACGAACTGACTGCAATAAAAGCAATGCTGGTTTTTTTGGTAATCAATGTGTTTACGCGCCTTCAAAAGCCCGCGAAAGTTATAATGAAAGCGTTTGCGTTGCATCACGAATTCTCCCAAAACGTCTATCAATTTTTCAAATTCTTGCTCACTAACGGACAGTTCAAGCACTTTGGCTATCGTGTGCTTAAAGCGCTTAAAAGTCCCGCGCGACGGGCTTTCAATTACAAATCCGCCGTAAAAAAAGAGATACGCGTTTCGCCTTCCGAAAGAATACATTTCCGCAAGATCATCATCCAAAGCAAGAGAGATATGGTTATAAGTATTGCCCGTATACCTTTTGATCAACTTGGAAAAAGCCGTTCCCGTTTGCGTCATGACAAGATAAATCTTCTTCATACCAAACAGTATTATTGAACAGCGCAAAAAGATTATACAATGCAAACACGAATAGCGTCGAAAGAAAGAAGATCAAAGGGTTTTTAACAGGGCCGGTAGTTCGTCAAGCGACTTGATCTCACGGTTTGGAATGATGGCGGGGTCTTCACTTTCCCCTTTCGGATTATACCTTATGGTAAATAGACCATAAGCATTTCCGCCTGAAATATCCGAAGATAAACTATCTCCGATCAAAACGGTTTCTTGAAGAGAAAAAGCGGGAATTTGGCTTACACAGTAGTCAAAAAACGCTTTTTGCGGCTTTACTGCGCCGATTTTTTGCGAAATAAACACGCGTTTGAAATAATTCCCGATTTTGGCACTTGCAATACGCCCTTTTTGAGTAAATTCATATCCGTTGGTAACGGCATAGATAGAATAGGATCGAGAGAGGTGCTCCAAGACCGCACGCGCTCCCGGTTCTAATGCGGAAGTATTGGCAAGTTTTTGCATATACCGATCGGCAAACACTTCGGGAGTTGGCGGTGCATCATAACGTGATAAAAACACGCGAAAACGTTCGGTTTTAAGTTTTTCCCTTGTGATCTCCCCTTTTTCAAGGAGTTTCCACATACTGTCATTTATATGGCTGTAATCGGTAAGATCGCTATTGCTATATGGCAAAGAATAACTATCCAAAGCGGCGGATAAAGCTTGGCGCTCACATGCTTTAAAATCAAATATCGTATCATCCAAGTCTAAAAGGATGGTTTTGATCATACGCTACCACCGCCCTTTGCCTCACCTTCTTTGGCTTGCTCTATGATTTTTTTGTATTTGCCAAAGGTATAACGGGGCTTGTTTTCCGTCCTATCTTTATATTCGATAGCACGCACGGGGCAATTTTGTATACAAGACATACAAAACGTGCAGGTTTTCTTGGTCCAAACAGGCTTTCCGTCTTTAAGAGAAACTACGTTTAACGGACAATTGTTTTCGCATTTTTTACAGCCGATACAAGCATCTGTCACATAAAAGGGGGCTGTTTTGTACATATATTTGGTCCAAAGCGGCACAACCGGGTTAATAATGATTTTTTCAAACAGCCAAACGTGCCTTTCTTTGATCTTTTGCCCCTTTCGTATGGCTTCGCTTACCTGATCGAGCTTTTTATAAGAGGTAAGCAAGCGATCTTTGATCTCATCTTCGGTATTTGGCGGATAATGCCCGCTGACCACGTAATTCCTCGGCATATGAAATTCCGCCCCACCCAGAAACTTTAACCCGAGTTTCCGTGCAATATGTTTGCCGATATTAGCGCTCATGCCGGCATAGCCGGCACTTGTAAACACAAAATAAAGGTTTTTATTACCGCTTAACCGCATTTTCCTAAAAAAATCAACAAGAAAAACGGGGATAGCGCAGATATATACAGGACAACAAAGGATGAACGGCGTCTCAGAGGAAACTTCCAGCGGAATATCTCGTTTCACATAATCAAGAATATTCAAACAATTATCCCCCAAACGGGAAGCAAGTTCCTTTGCAATAAACTCGGTGTTGCCTGTTGCAGAATAATATATGATCATTGTTTCTCCTAATTAAATAAGATGAATCTTATTTATAATAAACGAACCGGTCGGCTTGTAATCTTTATTTGATTATACGCGAACAAGAGCAAAAAGTCAATTTGGATAAGAATATCTAACGAAAAATGGTTGGGGAAAAAGAAAAAGGCACCAAATGGTGCCTCTGGTGCGGAAAACGGGACATCTATCTCTTGCCGGGGTTGCAAATGCTCCTCCGCATTTGTCGGCAACAATAACGCTAAAGCAATTTGTCTGTTGCCGAACACAACCCGTTCAAGTCCCGTACAAATAAAAAAGGCACCAAATGGTGCCTCTGGTGCGGAAAACGGGACTTGAACCCACACAGTATTGCTACCACAAGAACCTGAATCTTGCGCGTCTGCCAATTCCGCCATTTCCGCTTTTATGCACTTATTTTAGCGGTAAAAACGCGTAAAGTCAATCAAAAGCAACGAATTTCTTATTGCGATAATAGCTTATTGCCCGTTCAACTTTTGCAACGTAATTCTTGGTTTCCACGTATGGGATAGACTCTTGTGAACTTAGCCCGGCATTTAACCAACTACGAACAACGCCCTCACCCGCATTGTAGGCAGCAAAAACCTGCCAATCTTCATCAAATTTCGTAAAAAGATAGGATAAATAAAAAATACCAAATTGAAGGTTGATATCTGCGTTATATAGATCTGAAATCTTATAATCCGGATATCCAAGAGTCTTCGCAATCCATTCTCCCGTTTGCGGCATGATCTGCATAATCCCGATCGCCCCCGAAGGAGATTTTGCTTTACTATTATAATGACTTTCCGTATCACAAACGGCAAAACTAACAACAGATGGCACCCCATACAAAGCGGAATACTCATTGATCTTATCTGCATATCTTCGAGCGGTTGCATCACAAGAAAACATGCAAAATAAGCATAAAATTAATACAATTATTATGATAATTCGCTTAAAATAGAATAGTATTGGGCTTTTACCGTAGCTCGCAAAGCAACAAGATCCCACCTATTATCAATCACAAGATCTGCTTTTTGCCTGATCTTATCTTCTCCCTTTTGCAATGCAATGATACGTTCTACCCTATCAAGATCCAATCCATCGCGTTTTGCAACACGCTGAACACGGATAGCAATATCACAATCAACGTACCACACTTTATCAAAAGAAAAATCGATTTCACTCAAAAGCGGGATCTCGTAAAACACGACTGCGGCATCCGAGTATGCACCAAGCATTCTTTGCATGATCAGCGGATGTGCAATGTCCATGAGCGCCCTTCTCTTGCTCTCATCGGAATAAATGCAATTTGCAAGCTCCTTTTTGTTGATAACACGATTATGGACCACAGTAGGAAAAGTATTCTCTATTATTCGAATATAAGAAGGATCACACAAAAGTTCAGCGTTTACTTCATCTGCAACCACGACCTTTGCCCCCAATTCACGCAAAACGGCGGTGACGGCGCTTTTTCCGCTGCCGATCCCGCCCGCAATGGCAATACGGATCATTTTGCCTCCTTCCACGTTTCGCCGCACGCTACGTTTACACTAAGCGGCACCTTAAGGGTCATAACACCTTCCATTTCTCGGCGCAAGATCTCGCTCACGGTTTCAATTTCATCCTTAGGACAATCGATGATCAACTCGTCATGCACTTGCAAGATGATCTTTGCGGCACAATTTGCCTCATTTAACGCCTTATAAACACGGATCATTGCCAATTTGATAATATCTGCGGCAGTTCCTTGCAGCGGCATATTCAAAGCCGCACGCTCGCCAAAACTTCTTACGGCATAATTAGAGCTTGAAATCTCAGGCAAAGAGCGGATCCTACCCATTTTTGTAACCACGTAGCCGTGTTCTTTGGCAAAAGCCACCGATCCTTGCATAAAATCTCGTATACGAGGATAAGTATCCAAGTATTTTGCAATGAATTCGTGAGCCTCTTTTACGCTACAACCCACGTTTTTGGACAAACCGAAGTCACTAATACCGTAAATAATACCAAAATTGACCGCTTTTGCATCACGACGCATTTTGGATGTGACCGCGTCCTCCGCCACACCGAAGATCTTTGCCGCCGTGGCGGCGTGAATATCCATCCCACGATTAAAGGCGTCTATCAGGCTTTCATCCGCCGAAAAATCGGCCAAAAGTCTTAATTCTATTTGAGAATAATCGGCCGAGATCAACAAATTACCATCGCTTGGTATAAAAGCGGCGCGGATCTCACGCCCCTCAGCCTCACGCACGGGAATGTTTTGCAAATTTGGCTCGGAAGAGGATAAACGCCCCGTAGAAGTAAGGGCTTGATGGAACCTTGTGTGGATGCGGCCACGCGGGTCGATCATAGATTTCATCGCGATCAAATAGGTGGATAACAGCTTGGAAAGCAGCCTATAGCGAAGTATTTCCGAGATAATGGGATGCAGTTCTTCCAATTCGGATAAAACTTCCGCTCCGGTAGAGCGTTTTTTACCGGAAGGCAGTTGCAAATCGTCAAATAGCACTTCCGAAAGCTGTTTGGGAGAATTGATGTTGAATTCCTTACCGGCAAGAGCGTAGATTTTTTCCGCAACCGACTGCAATTCCGTAGAATAACGCACGGAAAGCGCGTCCAAAGCCACACGATCCACGCGGAAACCGCACTTTTCCATGTCATACAGCACGGGAACGAGGGGCAATTCGATCTCTTCATAAACACGCAAAGAGTTCGCTTGTACCATTTTTTTGCGCAAAAGTCCTTCCAAGCAAAGCAAACCCGACGCGATGCCTTCCTCATTCAAGCCGTAACGCGTTAAAAGTTCTTGCGGTTTTTCATAATACGCACCGCAATCCGCTATATACGCCATAAGCATAATGTCTTGTGCGGAAAAGATCTCCTTTTGATCCATTTCAAACAACCGATAGTTATTTTTTAAGTCAAACACCACAGTTTGAATGGATTTATCGGTCACAATGGCGCGAATTTCACGCAAAATATCATCGTAAGACAAGGTTTCCCCGAAAAGATCGTAAGAATAGCGAACGATCACGTTTTTATCTTGCTCGCAGGCAATATCTACGCGCTCATCCGATACGTAAAAGGCTATTTTATTCTTCTCTTCACAAGTTTTTATAAATGCTTTCAGCGCCGAAAGGTCTGTTATTTCCGATATTTCACATTCGGCAGAAACAGTTTCATCTGCAACAGGCTCCGCAAAAGCAAAACGATCAGTCAATTTACGGAATTCGTATCCATCCATCAACTTTTTCGCTTGATACGGAAGAGGTTCCGAAAAGCGGTATGCGGAAAAATCTCCGCTATCGATAGGCGCATCCGTCACGATAGTTGCAAGCCAATGGGAAAACTCTGCGCTTTCACGCCCTGTCAGCAGCTTTTCCTGCATTTTCCCTTTGATCTCATCTATGTGAGCGTAAAGATTCTCTATCGTGCCGTATTTTAGCACAAGATCAAGCGCCGTTTTCTCTCCAACGCCGGGGACGCCGGGGATATTATCCGAATGATCCCCCATCAAAGATTTCAATTCAATGATCCCACCGGGAGTTAGTCCTTCTTCACGAAGTACTTCAGGCGTATAGCGGATCACATCGGTGATGCCTTTTTTTGTATGCAACACCGTGGTTTTATCCGATACAAGCTGTAAAACGTCCTTATCACCGCTCACGATAACGGTGGGCATATCACTTCGCGCGGCAAGGGTACCGATAATATCATCCGCCTCAAACCCGGGAAGTTCCACTACCGCAATGCCCATTGCTTGCAAAAGCTCCTTCATGGCGGGCACTTGTGCTTTCAGTTCTTCCGGCATGGGATGACGCTTTGCTTTGTATCCATCGTATCTTAAATGGCGGAAGGTTGGTTGATGCACGTCAAACGCCGCCACGATATGGGTGGGACGTTCGCTTTTGATCAATTTGGAAAGCATTGAAACAAATCCGTACAAGGCACCGGTGTATCTGCCGCTGTGATCTTGCAAGGTCGGTAGTGCGTAAAACGCGCGATTGATCAAACTATTACTATCTAAAAGCAATAACTTCATACCATCATTATATCCTATTTACTTTTTATAAACAATTACTTTCTCTATTTATCTTTTTTTATGAAGAAAGTTTGACACATTCCGACTTAACCTTTTATAATTTAGATATATGGGTGACTTAGCGAAATACATTTTATTATTACTCGCCGGACTCGGTGCCATGATGTTCGGTATGCAGGTGCTCAGCGACAGCCTTACCAAGTTATCCGGTAAAAAGCTTCGCGGTGCCCTTTCCCGTCTTACTTCCAATCGTTTTAACGGAATCTTTATCGGCGGCACCGTCAGCGCGGTGATCCACAGTTCCGCCGCAACCACGGTTATGGTGGTGGGTCTTGTTAATTCGGGCATTCTTACTTTGTTCCAAGCGTCCTCCATCATCATGGGTGCCAATATCGGCACAACGGTGACAGGCCTTATGCTTTCCTTGCAGTCCCTGCCCATCACCGAGATTTTTGCCGCCCTCGCTTTTGTGGGTATTGTAATGATCCTTTTTACGAAAAAGCCCTTCTTCAAAGCGCTTGCATACGTTTTGATCGGGTTTGGTTTACTGTTTGTGGGTATGAACGTGATGAGCTCATCCATGAAAAGCATCATCAACTCACATGAGAATATCAAAGACCTGTTCTGGAAGGTGAAAAATCCGCTCCTTCTACTCCTACTTGGCGCCCTTTTGACCGCCATTATGCAAAGTTCCACCACCATGACGGCGATCCTCATCGTGCTTGCCACAAACGGTCTTATCCGCTTGGAAAGTGCGATCTACGTGGTGCTTGGCATGAACCTAGGCACCTGCGCAACCTCTTTAATCGCGTCCATTGGGGCCAACACCAACAGTAAGCGTGCGGCAATGTTCCACTTAATGTTCAACTTGATCGGCACCGTTATATTCTTCTGCTTGCTGTATATCCCGCCGCTCAAAAACTGGCTTGTGCATAGCGTGCTATTTGGCAACAACCCCAACAAGATAGCATACAGCATTGCCATTTTCCACGCTGTTTTCAATCTGACCACCACAGCCATTCTCGTTCCCTTTGTGAACCCCTTTGTAAAAGCGGTTTCCAAATTGGTGCCCGAAAAGAAGCCCAAAAACGAGGACGATCAAATGCATCTTCGTTATATAGACGAAAGATTCCTTGTCACTTCTTCCATTGCCGTGGGTGAGTGTAAGAGAGAGATCTGCTACATGGCGGAGCGCGCGTTCAAGAACTTTACCCTTTCCATTGACAGCATTATTGACGTTGACCTTTCTAAAAAGGAAGACTTTGAAAAGCGCGAAAGAAAAATAGACTTTTTGAACAAAGAGATCACAAAATACCTTGTAAAACTTACTTCCTCCAACATTTCCGAAGAAGACGAGCGCATGATAGCCACCTACTATCACGTGATCACCGACTTGGAGCGTATTGGCGATTATGCGGAAAACATTATCGAATATACCCAACGTTTGATAGACGATGGAACCCGTTTTTCTCCCGCCGCTGTGGAAGAACTAAAGGAGATCTATGCTTGCATCTCCAACCTGTACCTCTCTTCCGTTCAGGCTTTCAATTATCAGGATCTCAATGCGCTTATGCAAGCGGAGATCTATGAGGAAAGGGTGGATAACACCAAGGACAAACTTTCCGCCGCGCATATCGAAAGGCTGGAAAACAAGGAGTGTTCCGTGGAAAACGGCGCGGTCTTCCTCTCCCTGTTAAACGACTTGGAGCGTATTGCAGACCACCTTTTCAATATGGCAAAATCCATTAAAGAATACACCCAGGGCATTGTTGTGCAAACCGAAGGTGTTGTGATCAAATAAAACCTTATTCAAAACAATAAAAAGGAAACCACCGGTCAATGCGGTGGTTTTTCTTTTTGCAACATAAAAAATGATAATCAAAAAGCCCGCATTTTCGGCGGGCTTTATTCTTAAAAGATATTACACACGGGACATATAGGTGCCGGTGCGGGTATCCACTCTGATCACGTCCCCTTCGTTCACAAACATGGGAACTTGGATCTTGTATCCGGTTTCAAGCGTAGCGGGCTTGGTACCTGCCTGAGCGGTATCACCCCTTACACCCGGCTCACAAATCGTGATCAAGAGCTCAACAAAGTTAGGCGGTTCAACGGAGAATGCCTTGTCCTTGTAGAAAGAAACGGTCACTTGGGAATTCTCTTTGATAAAGTTCAAAGCATCCGAAACCTGATCATAGTTCAAAGGAAGTTGCTCATAGGTTTCAACGTCCATGAAGTAATACAATTCACCATCGGTGTAAAGATACTCCATATTCTTACGCTCGATATGAGCCGCATCAAATTTATCGGTCGGGTTGAAAGTGCGCTCGATCACACCGCCCGAGATCACGTCACGGATCTTGGTGCGCACAAACGCGGAGCCTTTGCCCGGCTTCACATGCATAAAATCCACGATCGTATAGACCTTTCCTTCCATCTCAAAGGTGACGCCTTTACGAAAATCACCCGCCATAACAGTAGAACCCATAGTATCCTCCTAAACTATATAAATTTCTTTATCCGAACGGTCTATGACCGTTAGTTTACCATTTTCGATCATCACAAGGCTTTCGATACGAACACCGAACTCCCCTTCCAGGTACACACCCGGTTCGATCGTAAACACCTCGTTATCACAAAGCACATCCTTGCTGCGCCGAGATAACCAAGGCGCTTCATGTATCTCTATGCCAACGCCGTGTCCGAGGGTATGTGTGAATGTCCCGCGAAAAGGCGAACGATCAATCGTTTCCCTGGCGATCTTATCCGCCTCAAAGGCGCTTCTGCCGCCCTTTTCAAGATACTCGATCGCATTGTGCTGCGCAGTCAACACCGTTTGGTATGCCTCGCAGAACTTTTGTGAAGGATTGCCACAATGTACGGTGCGCGTAAAGTCGGAACAGTAGCCCTTATACTTGGCACCAAAGTCCATTAGCACGCAATCTCCCTCACGAAGCGCACGTTCCGAAGGAACTGCGTGCGGCATTGCCGCATTCTCGCCAAAGGCAACGATGGTATCAAATGCCGTTCGCTCAGCGCCGTTGGCAACAAGATTTGCCACCAAAGCGTCCCTAAGTGCCTTTTCGCTAATGCCCGGCTTAATAAGGGGTAAGGTAGCTTGAAAGGCGGCGTCCACAATGCTTTCTGCCTGCTTGATGATCTCCCGTTCCTCACAGGACTTGATCTTGCGCAATTCGGCAAGCGTGCCTGTGATATCCACAGTTTTATCCTGCTTTGTAAAGAAGGAATTAAACCAAGCAAGTGTAATATGATCGTATTCCAACCCGATGACCGCAGCGTTTTCAACTTGATTCTTTATGAATGCGCTTTGCTCCTCTCTGGTTTGAATAAGCAACTCAAACCCACTCGGAGAAGCCGCTTTTACGGCAACCTCATACAGCGAATTGGTCAGGTAGTAATTCCCGCGTTTGGTGAGAATCAACACAGCATCCGCCACATCCACACCGCTCACGTAATAGAGAGAAGCGGGAGAAGTAATGATCGCACAATCGCACTCTTTCAAGAGCAAATCGGAATACATAGTGTTATTATAAACGAAAAATCTGTTTTTTGCAATTATTTCTTTATTATTCCACTACTTACATTGCTTAAAATAAAGGTTTTTCATGGTTTTTGCATCCAAAGATTGCGTCCCTGCGGATTCCGACAAGATCCAAGGTTCCAAACGGTATTCGTAAAGGATCTCTGCCAAAGGCTCAAACTCGGGGCCGTATTCGTTATCGGCAAAGGTCAGGTGTCGGATCTCACCGCCTTTTCCGTATTCGATCTTGGAAAAATGAACGTGCATATTTTTTACCTTTTGTTCACCAACACCATCGATCAATCGATCGATCACGGCACGGTAATCATCCTTGTTTTTCAAGCTGCCGTACGTGCGTGCATTCAAGTGACCGAAATCCACGCAAGGAAGAATATTGTCCGCTACGTTTACAATACGGATGATCTCATCCACATCCCCAAGTTGGTTGATCTTCCCCATGGTTTCGGCGCAAACAAAACGATCCTCATAGCCCTTTTGATAAAACTCCTCCATAAAGAGCTCCATCGCCTTGATCAAACGATCCATGGCTTCACTGCGTTCCGATTTTAAAGGAGAACCCGGGTGGAAGACCGCACGCGTACCACCAAAGTATTTTAACGCGTCAAGAGATGCAAAAAGATAATCATAAGTGGCGCGCAGTTTAACGGGATCCTCACCCGCAAAGTTGATATAATACGGCGCGTGTACCGATATGCCGACACCCTGATCGCGGAATGCACGCCCTATTTTCTCTGCGGTTTCTTGTGTGATACGCACCCCTCTTCCGAAGGAATACTCAAAGATATCCAGCCCGTTTGCTTTAATAAATGCGGGCACTTCGATGGTATGAGAAAACCCTGCCGCGGCAAAGGCTTCATCCGTACCGGACGGTCCAAACTTAATCATAATCCCTCCTTGCATTTACGTCTTGGGAGATTTGCGCGACCAACGCGTCAACCCCCGCAAAGGTACGTATCTCTCTATGGTATTTCAAAAAGGTGAGCGCAACTTCTTTTCCGTACAGATCACCCGCAAAATCCAACACGTAAGTTTCGATATTACACGAATAATCTCCAAACGTGGGATGCTCACCAACGTTGGTTATGGAGCGAAAGGTCTTTCCATCCAACTGCACCTCGGTAAAATATACTCCTTTTTTCAAGCGCAGCATATCCATTGAAAAGTTGATGGTGGGAAATCCCATTTTAGCACCGTCCTTGCGCCCCATCGCTACGGTTCTATGTAACGTAAAGTGTCGGCCAAGCAATTTTTCAGCGCAAGCAATATCACCCTCTGACAAAGCGCGTTTTACCCTTTCGGAACTGACCTTTTCCCTGTTTGACATGCAAAGATCCAAAATGGCAGAAGTATTTCCGAATGCACGCAACAGATCGGCAGGCTTGCCTTGCCCGTTTTGTCCAAAAGAAAAATCTTCTCCGCAAGTAAACCCTTTGATCACGAGTCTGCCTTTTAAGTAATCCAAAAATCCTTGCGGCGAAAGGGATAAAAAGGATTTATCGGCATCAATATAGAAAACGTTGTCCACTTGTAGCTCTTCTATAAAGCGGAGTCGCTCCTCGAAGGTAAAAATAGGATGTTTTTCAATACCTATCAGAGGGAAAATGTTGTTTTTGAAAAGAAAAACCGAAGAAGGTTCCCCTTGTTGCTTTGCAAGAGAAACCGCCTTTTGGATCACCTGCCGATGCCCCAAATGGATGCAATCAAAAAACCCGAATGCGATGATCCCGGCATTTTGATCCTTCACATTTTCAAGGTCAAAAACGTTCATACGTCCCTCGCAACCATCTTCAAAACGTGATCTGTCACACAACCGATCCCGTAAAAAGCCCCGCCGATAAAGACGGAAACCAATCCGTCTTCATTTGGTAAAGTTTGTTTTACTCCATTCTCCACTTTTACGCGCATTTCTTCGGAAAAATCCGCACGATCAAGGGAAGCGGAAAATTGTTCTAAGGAGGTAAAACCGGATAAAATATCCTTCTCAATATCCTCTAACGTAACGGCATCTTCAATCCTCATCGTGCCGTTTTGCACTCTTTCAAGGGCGCCCATATAGGCATAACAACCAAGTTTAAACCCAATATCGCGACACAGTGAACGAATGTACGTGCCACCCGAACAAGTAACTCGGAACCGGAAGGTATCATTTTGGGGTCTATCCTCTAAAATGATATCGTAAATGGTCACCTTGCAGGGTTTTAACTCGGGTTCCACTCCTTTCATTGCCAAGCGGTATGCACGAACCCCGTCAATGCTTTTTGCGCTGAATTTGGGCGGTATCTGATCAATTTCCCCCAAAAAACTTTGCAAGGTTTCCCGAATCACATCATCTTCAATTATCGGTACGGTGCATTCCGCCGTCACCTTACCCACAGCATCCAAGGTATCGGTTTGTTTTCCCAAAACGCAAGTGGCGATATAGGTTTTTCGTTTTGTCAAAAAGTGATCGAAAAGTTTGGTAGCGGAACCAACCGCTACACCCAAAACCCCCGTAGCCTGCGGATCAAGCGTACCAAGGTGTCCCACTTTAATTTTTTGCCCTGTTGTTCTGCGAAGGATGCCGCGTATCTTGATCACAAGGTCGCTGGATGACTTCCCAATGGGCTTGATCACGTTATAAAACCCGTTCATAGATGGTCTTTGCAAGCCTTCAAAATATCGTCCAACACGTTTCCGTAAAAACCGTTCACCATAAAGCCGGAAGCGTTTTTATGCCCACCACCGCCAAACACAGAGGCAATGGCATTGGCATCTACGTTGCCTTGGGTACGTACGCTGATTTTATAACCATTGGGACGCACTTCGGTAATGGAAACCGCAATATCCACCCCCGCAACGTTCACGATCTCATTCACCAAATTGGAAGTATTGGCAGATGAAGTTCCCGTGGCAACAAAATCTTCTTTTGTAAAGGTGAGGATCCCAATTCTGTTTTGCTCAAAAAACTGTGCTTTGGAAAGCACGCGAGCCTTTAATTTAAAGGTATCAAAGGGGATCTCACGAAAATGCTTGTATGAGATATCGGCATTGGGGATGCCGTACTGTAAGAGCGAGGATGCGATCTCCAACGTGCGCACACCCGTATTGGAAAACCCAAAATTACCCGTATCCGTCACGAGTGCCGTATAAAGAAGCGATGCGATATTTACATCCATAAAGGTGAGGTCATACTCTTTTATAATAAGCCAAATCAGCTCTGCCGTAGCACCGGAATGTGGATCGATGCAATTATACATGGCGTAGCTGCGATCTTGTAAATGATGATCCACGCACAAGGTTTTGCGCCCTTTTTTGAAAAGAGTCACGTACTTGCCAATGCGATCTTCCGCCGCGCAATCCACCGCAATGGTAAGGTCGTATGAAGAGAGTTCCGCATCTTGATTGATTGCCTCGGCAGAATAAAGATCGCCCATGTCGAACTTCAATTCCCCGTCACAAAAGCAAGAAACGGTTTTGCCTGCTTTTTGTAAAAAGGCGCGTAAAGCAAGCGTTGATCCAATGGTATCACAATCGGGGTTTATATGTGAAAAAAGCGCGATGATTTTCGCACTTTTTAACAACTTTACAACGTCAATTATCTCCATTTTCCTCTCCCATATAGTTCTTTTCCGTGGCATGGGTCTTATCCATTGCGTTTTCGATCAATTCCGTGAGTTGCATGGCGTTATCAAGAGAGCCGTCAGGAATGATCCGCAAATAAGGAACAATGCGCATTTTGACCCTCTTTTTCAAAAGGTTCCGCATGTGTCCCGTGCAATTTTGCAAAGCCTCAAAGGTTTCCTGTTCCAGCGTTTTATCGCCGTAATAACTCACGTAAACACGAGCATGCGAAAGATCGTCGCTCGTTTTCACCTCCATAACGGTGAGCATGCCATGGATGCGCGGATCATTGAGCTCATAACGAAAGATCATGGAGAGCTGTTTTAAAAGTTCGGAGTTGATCCGCTCTATGTTCATTACTGCTCAACCTCCTCCATCAGGAAGCACTCGATCACGTCACCGACCTTGATATCGTTGTAATTCTCGATACCCACACCGCACTCAAATCCGGTAAGCACTTCTTTTACGTCATCTTTCAACCTCTTCAAAGAAGATACTTTGTTCTCGGTGATGACCACGTTATCACGCAACAAGCGGAGATCCGCATTTCTTTGCAGCTTACCTTCCACGACCTTACAGCCGGCAATCACGCCAACACCGCTGATCTTAAAGGTTTCACGCACTTCCGCTCTACCCAAAACGGTTTCCTTAAACTTGGGCGCAAGCATACCCTTCAATGCAAGGGTAATATCGTTCAGCACGTCGTAAATGATCCTGTAATTGCGGATATCCACGCCATGTTTTGCGGCAGCTGCCTTGGAATTGGCGTCCGGACGTACGTTAAATCCAATGATAATGGCGTTTGAAGTGCTGGCAAGCACCACATCGGACTCATTGATAGCACCAACGCCCTTGTGGATGACCTTCACTTTCACCTCTTCGTTGCTGAGCTTGGTCACCTCTTGAACAAGCGCTTCCACGGAACCTTGCACGTCCGCTTTGACGATCAAGTTCAACTCTTTGAGTTTGCCCTCGCTGATCTGTGCAAAGATATCTTCCAAATTGTGCTTGACGGAGGTATCCTCATCCACCTTCACTTTGAGTTTTCTCTCTTCTGCGATCTTTCTTGCAAGTTTTTCATCCGCAAGAACGATCATCTTATCGCCCGCCGAGGGCGCTTCGTCAAAGCCAAGCACGGATACCGGCATGGAAGGACCTGCGGTCTTCACCAATTTTGCCTTATCGTTCACCATGGATTTAACTCTGCCGCACACCGAACCCGCCACCATAAAGTCACCGATCTTCAAGGTGCCGTTTTGCACCAAGATGGTTGCCACGGGACCGGCTTTGTCAAGTTTGGCTTCAATAACGGTACCGCGAGCGGGGATCTTGGAGTTAGCCATGGGCTTTAACTCTTCCGAAACGAACAGGTTGATGGTGTCGATCAGATCTTCCACGCCCTGACCCGTTTTTGCGGAAACAGGACAGGCTGTCACGTCGCCGCCGTACTCACCTACCACAACGTCATAATTCAAGAGTTCTCTCTTCACGCGGTCAATATCAGCACCGTGTTTATCGATCTTATTGATCGCAACGATAATAGGCACACCCGCAGCTTTGGCATGGTTGATCGCTTCCACGGTTTGCGGCATGATACCGTCATCCGCCGCAACCACAATAATGGCAATATCCGTCACCATGGCACCGCGAGCACGCATGGAAGTAAACGCTTCGTGGCCCGGGGTATCGATAAAGGTGATAGTTTGACCGTTTTTCTCAATGGTATATGCGCCGATATGCTGCGTAATACCACCCGCTTCCTTTTCAGCAACGTGGGAATTACGAATGTAATCGAGCAAGGAAGTTTTACCATGATCAACGTGACCCATGATGGTAACGATAGGCGCACGCGGTTCGGTATTATCCACAGATTCATCGGTAATAAGCTCTTCGAGCTTTTCCTCAGCCGACTTATCCGCTTTGAGTTCCAATTCAATGCCGTAGTTGGCGGCAATGAGTTCTGCGGTGGCAAAATCAATGGAATCGTTTATGGTCTTCATCACGCCTTCCAAAAGAAGCATCTTCATAAGTTCCGCAATGGGCTTACCGATCTTCTCAGAAAGGAGCTTAATAGGCACAGGATCCACGTTGATAACTGCCTTTTCAATAACCTTTTGGGTCACAACAGGGGCCTGTTTTTGATATTTTTTGCTCTTGAAGCGTCTTGCGATCTCGCTATCATCGATCTCCATACCGTTTTCAAGCTCACGGCGCAAAATGCTCTTCTTGTTGGGCCCTTTCTTATCCTCAAAGGCATTATTGTTATTGCCTTTATCGTAAGCTTTCTTGCCACCTTTGCCCTTAGAAGGTGCGGAAGGAGGTGCGAACATTACCTTATCACGATCGGAAAGACCTCCGAAGATGGAATCCTTTTGATTGAAACCACCGCGGTTTTGTCCATAACCGGGGCGCGTATTTCTGCCCCCGTTTCTTTCGCTTTCCGGAATATAGATAATGGGCTTAACGAACTTTCTGGGTTCGGGCACGTCCGGTCTTAACGGATTACGTGCAGGAGCGGCAGGAGCAACGGGAACCTCTTCCTTTTTGGGCTCTTCCTTCTCTGCCACAGGCGCTTGCTCTTGTTCGGACTCTTTTTCCTGCTCGATCTCACCTACCGGTGCCTCAGCCTCGGGAGCAACGGTTTCTTCCTTAGCAGGTTCTTCCGTTTGGACCGCTTCGGGTACGGGAGCCTCCGCTACTACCGTATCAGCTTTCTTTTCCGCTTCTTCCGCAAGCTTAGCTTGAGCAAGCTCTTCTTCTTTTTCCAATTCCTTGGCAATGAGAGCGTTTTTGATCTCGGAGATGCGAGAAAGAAGGTCATCTGCGCGCCTACGTGCCTCCCTGACCTCTATCGTAAGACTGCGAAACCTCGCTTTATCCAAATCGACAAGCGCAGCGATATTCGCAAGGGTGTCTTTATTGTTTTCACTCATCAGTACCTACCTCCGACTGTTTATTTAATTCCTTTACCACTGCCGAAGCAAGGTTCTCTTCGGCAAGGCCAACGCACTTAATGGCTTTGCCGCCAAAGTAATCGGACAGCGATGCCATTTTCCGTACGGGTATTTGTTTGATTTCCGCGTAACGCATCACTTTCTTAAAGGAATTCTCTGCCAACTCGTTATCACAAAGCACGAGATACAGCCTTTTCCCTGTAGCGATCACGCTTTCATATCCATAGACGATCTTGCGGGACTTGACGGAAAACCCCAAGTACGCCGCGATCTTCTCATTTCGACTCATAAGACTCTGCCAAACGATCGTAATCATCCTCCGAGACGATCGTCTTAAAGACCTTATTCAAGATCTTGCCTTTCACGCACTTTTTAAGACAATCGGGGTTGCCGCAAAGATACGCCCCTCTACCCGCCTTTTTTCCGGTGGGATCAAGCAAGACGTTTCCTTCGGGGGTGCGGACGATCCTCGTCAACTCTCCTTTATCAAAGAGCCCCCTGCAAGCAACGCACATTCTCTTGGGTGTTTGCTTCGGCATCATCAGCCCTCCTGCTCGTCCATAAACTCCAAAATCGAGGAGTACGGCTTAACATCGATCTTCCATTCGGTGAGCTTTGCGGCAAGACGTGCATTTTGCCCTTCACGACCGATGGCAAGGGAGAGCATGTTATCGTTCACGATCACTCTTGCAGAGTGCTCATCGTCATTTACGTGCACCTGAACGGCTTTAGCGGGGCTGATCGCTCTGGCAATGAACTCCAAGGGATCGGCACACCAGTTGATCACGTCGATCCTTTCCCCGTTCAGCTCTTGCACGATCACGTTGATACGACTACCTCTCGGTCCGATACAGGAGCCAACGGCATCCACGTTGGGATCATCGGAATAAACCGCGATCTTGGTGCGGAAACCCGCTTCACGCACGATCTTTTTGATTTGCACAAGCCCACTCTTCACTTCGGGCACGTCCAACTCGAAAAGACGGCGCACGAAATCAGGATGAGCGCGGGAAACGATCACTTGCGGAGAACGATTGTTGGTGGTAATGCGTCTGACAAGCACCTTGATCATCTCGCCAATATTGTACTTTTCATTGCGGATCTGCTCGGAAATGGGCATGATACCTTCCATTTGGGTGGGAAGGATCTCCACGTACACACTGTTCGGTTCTACCTTACGCACGATCGCATTTACGATCTCACCGGACTTTTCGTTCATCTCATCATACACTTGCTCCTTCTTGATATCGGTCAAGCGCTGCATGATGACTTGGCGAGCGGTTTGCACCGCAATACGGGAAAGGTTTTTCGGGGTGATCTCCTGAGAAATGGTATCGCCCACTTTATAACTCGGCTTGATCTTCTTCGCTTCTTCAAGAGAAATCTCCTTTTCCTCATCAGTCACTTCGTCCACAATGGTCCTGAATGCAAACACTCTGATCTTATTTTGCTCGGGATAGAGCTTCACTTCGATCGCCGCGCTGGTCGCATTCTCTTTTTTATAAGCAGAAGCAAGACCTGCTTCCAAAGAAGCGATGAATTCGTTCTTATCGATCCTTCTCACTCTTTCAAGCTCGTCAAGTGCCGCAAAAAAATCCTTGTTTATCATACTTCCTCCTAAAATGTGATATAGGGTTTTGCTACCGCAATATCTTTTGTTTCTATTTTCAATTCGCCCTCTTTGGTTTTGAGCGAAATCATACCGTTTTCATAGCTCAGCAAGGTACCGATATGCTTTTTTGCCCCTGCGAGCGGCTTATAGAGCGCAACCTCTATTTCCGTACCCATCTTCTTTTGATAATCGCGCTCGGTTTTCAGCGGACGATCCAAGCCGGGAGAGGAAACGTTCAGCACAAAGCTTTCTCCGCCGGTGGGATCAAGATCATCCAAAGGCTGATCGATCGCATTGGCAACGATCTCGGTATCATCCAAACTGACACCGCCCGGCTTATCGCAATCGATATACACGGTCAAATGCATGGCATCGTGTTGCTTTTGATAGGTCACTTCCACGAGTTCATATCCGAGATCTTGCAAGATGGGAAGGATCAGTTCTTCCACCTTTTCTTTTACAGACATAGTCCTCCGATCGGTGCCTTATAAATTAAAAAGTGAGCCAATCAAGCCCACTTCCTCACAAGCACCTCTACCACAATGAGTATAGCACACAAAACAACCAATTACAACTAATTTATTAAAGATATTTATATTATTCTTTCAAAAATATGTGGGCAAGTGCTATGGCTTCTTCCAAAGCGTCCCCCTTTTTGAGCGATCCATCCTTTGCTTCGGCAGAGGATAACACGTGCACGTCATTGCGGAATTGATAGCGAAGCGGCTTTGCCGTCATGTTCAAAAGATCGAGCGAAGCACTGGGATTGAGGCCTATCACAAGCTCTCCTGCCGAGAATTTTATCAAATCGGGGATCACGGTGGATAGACGGGGTGAACCGTACCCTTTTTTATTGGCAAATTCCGCCTTTTCCGACCCATCGGAGAAAGCCACCTTCAAATAGGTATGCAAATACTCCGTAATCCGCCCGTTTGCCACCTTTATCATGGCGATCTCATAAGGAACGAAGAACTTTTCCGTCTTCATTCCCCTGATGGTCAAAACCAACCCCGGAGTGAGATTGGCATGTGCCGTTGTCTTGGGCTTAAAAAAATCAAAACCGATTTGGTCGTAGCTGACTTCATGGTATTCTTTTGGAGTAAGAACCGAGTAATTTTCAGGGGGATCAAGGGGCTTTGTTTGCTCCTCAATAACCGAAAACGGTATCTTGCAAAATGCTAACGATTTCACGTACATGCTGAGGTTCCCGGTTTCTTCTCTGGTGCGGACCCTGCCTCTCACCACCACTTCAGAGCCGTTTTGTAAGGCGGGATATTCCGTATCGGTATTGATAAAGATATTCAAATAACCCGTCGTGTCCCCAATGGAAAAAGTATAATAATGCTTAAAGAACTTTTTAAATTCGTCCTTTTTGCTTTCATCACGCGACTTGAAAGAAAGGTAATTGATCTTGCCGCAACAGACCGCGTCCTCTCCTTCACCTTTTAAGGTGGCAATATGCACGGCAGGATCGTTCAGATCGCTCATTTTCCCGAAAACCAGGATCTTATCCGTCACTTCCACACTCTTTCCGTATCGACCGGAACGAGCGGAACCTTCGGTGGCCGCCACGATGGGCGCATCATCCGTGATCTCGTAATCAAGTGATGTTTCAATTACGTATTTCACGCGGAAAAAGTCCTTGATGCGTTTATCAAAGCCAACCAGTTCCATATATTCCCGAATGTTTTTTTGTACCGAGAAAGAAAATTTGAGGGTATTTTGAATTTCCACTTTGAGTTTGGAAAAATCAACATTTGCCGCGATCAACGGACAGTTTTTAGCCATGAATTCGATCAAAGCGGAACGAACGGTTTCCTCGGTAAGCACGATCTTTTCAAAGCGGCAATACACGGAAAACCCGGACCCAAGAGCTTCTGTAATGGCTTTTTTGATGGCTTGGATATCATCATTATTCAAAGAATAATCGTAAATATCTTCCGGAACCAAAAAGGTAACGGAAGCTTTTTTCTCTTCCACCCCTATTTTAACGTCACCCAAGCGGAGATAATCGTATTTTCCTTGAAACTTCTCACTGAGAAGGGAGAGGATATCAGTCAAGGTGCGCCTCCTTGATCTCCTGCATCAAAGCGTCCAAGATCTTATCATTGGAAACGGTACAAAGCACCTTGCCCTTTTTCATGATGGCGGATTTTTCCTTGCCTCCCGCCACACCGATATCGGCATGAGAACCTTCCCCGATGCCGTTTACCACACAGCCCATTACGGCAATGGTAAAATGTTTGTTGATATGAGCCGTGGCTTTGCGAATGGCATCCGAGAGCCCGGCAACGTCTATTTCCGTACGCGCACAAGTGGGACAAGAGATCACTTCTACGAATTCTTTGCGGTACCCCGTGGCTCTTAACAAATTCTCAGCCGCATACACTTCCTGAACGGGATCACCCGTTATGGAAACGCGAATGGTATTCCCTATTCCGTCCAAAAGCAGTGCCCCCATTCCGGCATAAGACTTGGCAAGAGCAAGATCCCCACCGCCTGCTTCTGTCACGCCGATATGCAAGGGATAATCGGTTACGTCGGACAAAATACGATATGCCTGCGTATTCATTCGCACGTCACTGCATTTTGCGCTGATAACGATATCTTCAAAGCCGAATTTTTCAAGAAGTTTCACATTGCGGAGCGCGCTGTCGGCAAGCGCTCTTGCGGAAAAACCGAACTTATCCGATGATTCCTTTTCAAGCGAACCGCCGTTTACTCCCACGCGAATGGGAATACCTGCGTCTTTTGCCGCGGCAACCACTTCACGCACCTTGGATTCGCTCCCGATATTCGAGGGATTGATACGTATTTTATCGATCCCCCCATGAATGGAAGCAAGAGCAAGGTCGGCGTCAAAATGGATATCTGCAACCAGGGGAATATGAACTTGTTTTTTGATTTCGGGAACGGCAGCAGCGGCGGCAGGTGTGTTCACGCTCATGCGAACGATCTCGCACCCCGCTCTTTCCAAACGAAGAATTTGCGCTACCGTTGCGGCAACGTCCTCCGTTTTGGTATTGGTCATTGATTGGATCGTGATCGGAGCGTCCCCGCCGATATAACGATCTTTTATCCTAATGCGTTTGCTCATAAACTACCTGAAAAGACTTGATATAGTCCCCAAATTCAGTATATCACACAGAATGGCAAAAGAAAAGAGTATCACAATGCCAACGGTATGGATGATAGCTTCCACGTTTCGGTTAACGGGTTTTCGGAAGATCCATTCGATCAAAACGAATATGATCCTGCAACCGTCAAGCGCGGGGAACGGCAAAATGTTCATTAACGCCACGCTGGCACTCATGATGCCGAACATTAAAAGCACGCCCTTAAAGCGCAAAGCAAGCGTCACACTGCCCATTGCCGCCACGCTGGTGACCGTACCGCCCACCGATCCTTTTAAGCCAACGGCACCTGTGAAAAGACCGCCTATCGTCTTAAAAGTTACGATAACAAGTTGCCAAATAAAGACGAAACTTCTCCCTAAAGACTCCCAAAAAACCATACGATAATCGGTGTATCCGATGGTGATGCCGAACCGAGATTGCACTTCCACCTTCTCGGTACCGTCTTCCTGCATTACCAATGTTTCATACTCACCCTTATACACCGTGATGTGTTGCTTTTCTCCGTGGCGAATAACGGTCACTTCCGCACTGTCACCACTTTCGGAAAGTAAGGTTTTCAGATTCGTGTTTATTACGGTATATACTTTATTACCATTTACTTCGTAAATGATATCCCCTTCTTGAAAGTTTTGCACCGCGCTGATGCCACCCGTATCCAAACCGTTTACTTTGGGCAACGTGTAACCGTAAGTGCTGAATAATACCGTTAAAATGATCACAGCGGAAAAGAAGTTGAAGGTGACGCCTGCAAGTAAAACGAGGATCCTTTTCCAAGGCTTTTGGCTGTTAAAAGAACCTTCGGTCGTACTGTCGGAATCCTCACCTTCAAAGGCGCAAAAGCCACCCAGCGGGATCAAACGAATGGCAAACAGTTCCCCATTCTTTTTGTTTCTGTGCGAAAAGAGCTTGGGCCCGAACCCAATGGAAAACTCGTTGATCTTAAATTTTAACGCTTTGCCGATCAAATAGTGACCCGATTCATGCACCAAGATCATCACCATCAACGCTACGATGGCAATAAAAATGGAAAGAACGATGTGTCTGGCATTGGTTGCGATCAAATTGGTCATAGAGCCACCACTTTACGAGTATATTTTTCCACGTCGGAATTTATGTTCAAAACGTCTACAAGATCGTAAGAACCCGAAAGAGAAAAATTCTCCAAAACACAAGATAAGATGCGAGGGATATCGGAATACTTGATCTTCCCTTCTAAATACGCGGGCACCAGCACGGAATCGGCGGCAAGAAGTGCCGCAGGATACAAGCCTCCAAGACGCCCTGCTTCCAGCATCAAACCAAAACAAGGATACCGTTTTTCGTCAACGGGAGCAAAAGTAAGACTGTAAGGAATCACGGGCGAAGCGACCGGAGAAGGAATACGTTCGGGATAGGTTAAAGCATATTGAATGGGAAGACGCATATCGGGATCGGAAAGTTGCGCAACCGTTGATCCGTCACGGAAACGAACCATAGAATGTACGATGCTTTCTCTATGCAAAACCGCATCGATCCTATCAAATGGAATATCGAACAGGTATTTCGCTTCAATCACCTCAAAACCTTTGTTCACCATGGTGGCGCAATCGATCGTGATCTTTTTGCCCATATTCCAATTGGGGTGTGCGAGTGCGCGTTCGGGCGCGATATTATCTAATTCCGCAAGAGGGATATCACGAAAAGCGCCACCGCTGGAGGTAATGATCAAACGATCAACATCCTGTTTTCTTCCGGCGGAAAGACATTGGAAGATAGCGGAATGTTCACTATCCACGGGAATGATCTCGCTTTTTAATTTTTGCGCCTGTGCCATCACATATTCTCCGGCGCAAACCAACATTTCCTTGTTGGAAAGTGCGATCCTTGCCCCCTTTTTCATGGCGATCAAGGTAGGTTCCAGCGCGGCTATTCCCACTACGGCGTTCAAAAATACGTCATAATCCGCCTTTTCGGAAGCAACGGATAACGCCGAGTCCCCCGTTATGACCGTGCAGGGATAAGAGAGTTCGGACGCATGAAAAGGTATTTTTCCCGTAAAGCATACAACGGGCACCTTATGGCGCTCCGCGATCTCTATGAGCTTTTCTTTATCCGAGTGAGCGGAGATCATGGTAAGAGAAAAGCGCTCCGGATATTTTTCAATAACGTCCACAGCTTGTCTTCCTATGGAACCGGTCACACCGATGATCGCCAGTTTTTTCATACGCCCACCACCCCGTTATAGATCGTAAAGAACAAACAAACGGCAGGCGCCACGAAAAGCAAGCTATCCAGCCTGTCCATCACGCCGCCATGACCCGGGAAGATCGTTCCGAAATCCTTAACGCCCATCTTGCGTTTTACAAGAGAAGCGGCAAGATCCCCGAAAATAGCAAGAGTAGTGCACAAGAGTGCAAAACAAAGATAAACGGGGACCGATATATACAGCTGATCAAAAATGCGGATAAGTCCGACATTTCCGAAGTTTTTGAAAACACGAAACACATCAAAAAGCAAGAGAACGATCGTGCTTCCGATCAAACCTCCGAGATAGGCGCCATACACCCCTGCCCAAGTTTTCTTGGGGCTTACGTCCAACATAAACTTTCTTTTTCCGAAAAGCATTCCCGCAAACAGCGCAAAGGCATCCGAAAGTAAGGTGACAAAGAGCAAATAGAACAATCCCAAAAGGTTGCCCGCCTCGTGGTTAATGTAAAAGAAAGACGCACAAAGCACCAAGGGATAAAACAATACGAAGATGGAATACAAGGTATCATTTAAGGTATATTTGTTACGCTGCAAGATAAACAAAACAAGCAACAGTATCAAACTCAGCATTACGTCAAGTAATACACCCGTCAGTTTGTAGAAATGAAACAGCGGTAAAAATGCCAGCGCATAAACGAGGAGCGGCAACCACAACGCGTTATACCCTGCTTTTTTCCCCACGCGAACCATTTCATATCCGCCAACAACCATAAATGCATAAAAGAGAATATCGGCAAGAGCCACGTACAAAGTACGAAGATATAAAAGGAAAAAGAGAGCCACGCCAATGAGGGCCACTGCAGTCAAATTACGCTTCCACATGGTCACCTCCGAGTCCGCCGAATTTACGAACGCGCTTGGAATAGATCTCTATTACTTTTTTCAATTCTTTTTTATCAAAATCCGGCCACAGCGTGTCAGTAAACAAAAGCTCGGAATAAGCAGATTGCAACAAAAGGAAGTTGCTCAAACGGATCTCTCCGCCCGTACGAACCACAAGATCGGGGAAAGATACGGTGGAAGTATATAACGCACGAACGATATCTTGTTCCGTCACCTGTGTTTTCCCTTGCGCAAGCAATTGGTTCACAGCGCTTGTGATTTCTTCCCAACTGCCGTAATTCATGGCAATTACCACGGTTAACCCGGTATTACTCTCAGTGCGAGCCATAGCGTCACGGCAAGAATCCGCTATATCTTGCGGAAGCTTCCCTAAATTTCCGATAAAAACGAGCCTATAATTCTTTTCCTGATAATCGTTTTTGCGCGCCAAAAACTTGCGGAAGGTATCCATCAAATAGTCTATTTCCGACTGAGGGCGCGACCAATTTTCAGTAGAAAAAGCATAAAATGTGACGGTTTTAATACCGCACTCAGCCGCGGCTTCCACCGTGCGTTCAAGTGCTTCCGTTCCCATTTTATGCCCATACTTTCTCGGCAAATGGCGGCGTTCCGCCCACCTGCCGTTGCCATCCATGATAAATGCGATATGCGAGGGTGTCATTCAACCTCCCTTAAACGTTTAAGATCTCGCCTTCTTTATCCTTAAATGCCTTATCCACGTCCGCAACGTAATCGTTGAGGAGTTTATCCACGTCTTTTTCCAAAGCTTTCACGTCATCCTCGGTGATCAAGGAATCTTTTTTTAGCTTCTTCAAGCCTTCGTTTGCGTCACGTCTGTGATTACGCAAGGCAACCTTTGCGTTTTCGGTCACTTGCTTCAATTCTTTTACAAGAGCCTGACGACGTTCTTCGGTAAGATCCGGGAAGACCAAACGGAGCACTTTGCCGTCATTGTTGGGGGTGATGCCGATATTGGCGTCAACAATAGCTTTTTCCGCCGCTTTAAGGGCGCTGCCATCCCAAATGGAAACAACGATCATCTTTGCTTCGGGAACCGTGATACTGCCCATTTGGTTAAGGGGGGTGGGAGTGCCGTAATAATCCACCAAAACCTTATCCAAGATATGGGGGTTGGCCCTGCCCGCACGGATGTTCAAAATGTGTGACTTATAACCGTCAACAGCCTTTTTGAGTGCGCTTTCGTATGTATCCAAGATCTCCAAAACTTCCATAATATCGTATGACATAATACATTCTCCCGTTCCTATTTTTGTTATTATATCACATAAGTGATATCCTTTTCAAGCAGCCTCAATGGATAAGCGTTCCGATCCTCTCCCCATTCACCGCTTTCATTATGCCGCCCTCAACTTTAAGCCCGAACACGATCAAGGGGATCTTGTTATCCATGCAGAGGGATGCCGCCGTATAATCCATCACGCCAAGGTGGTTGGAAAGAAGGTCAAGGTAGTTCAAGGTTTCATACTTTTTCGCGTTGGGGTTGAGCTTGGGATCGCTATCGTACACGCCGTCCACGTTCTTGGCAAGAAGAATTGCGCCCGCTCCGATCTCCGCCGCGCGAAGTACCGCCGCAGTATCCGTGGTAAAGTAAGGATTGCCCGTACCGCAGGCAAAGATCACGATCCTGCCTTTATTGAGGTGATTGATGGCCTTACGTTGGATATAAGGTTCCGCAACACGCGTGATGGTAAGTGCGGTCATAACGCGGGTATCCGCCCCTTTTCTCTCAAAAGCGTCTTGCAAAGCAAGCGCATTCATAACGGTGGCAAGCATGCCCATGTGGTCCGCAGTTGCCCTATCCGACATGAATTTGGCTTTCCCGCCGCGCCAGAAGTTGCCTCCGCCAACGACAATGCCGATCTGCACTCCGGCGTTTTTGACTGCGATAATATCATCGACGATCCTATCGATAATGACGGGATCCAAACCGAAGCCACCGTCACCGCCAAGAGCTTCACCGGAAATTTTGATAATCACTCTCTTGTATGTAGCCATAATTTCTCCTTAGCCTTCCATTCGAAAAAGCGGTTGATTAGAAAAAAGGGCAAAGTGAATTGCCCTTTTCAGTCATAGTCGAATTACTTGATTTGGCTCATCACTTCGTCAACGAAGTTATCAACTCTCTTCTCAAGTCCCTCGCCCATCTCATAGCGAACGAATCTCTTAACCGCAAGATTCAAACCGTTATCCTTATTGACGGAAGCAAGATACTGCTTGATGGAGATATCGGGATTTTTGACGAATTGTTGATCCATTAAACAAACGTCCTTGTAATATTTGTTGATGCGGCCGAGCACCATCTTTTCCACGATGGCAGCGGGCTTTCCTTCATTAAGCGCTTGTGCAGTAAGGATCTCTTTTTCCTTATCAAGCTCAGCTTGCGGAACTTCACTGCTGAACACGTAAGAGGGTTTTGCCGCAGCGATCTGCAAAGCAACGTCATGCGCAAAAGCGCGGGATGCTTCGCAATCGGCACCGGTCACTTCCACAAGCACGCCAACCTTGCCGCCCATGTGGATATAGCTTTCCAAAATACCGTCCGCGGTGTCATACTTTGCAAAACGACGCACGGAGATCTTTTCACCGATCTTGGCAGTTGCTTCAATGATCTCGGTTTGCTTTGCCGCAATAAGAGCATCAACATCCGCTACGTTGTTATTCACAACGTAATCGGCAATCCCGCCCACGAAAGACTGATACGCATCACCCTTTGCCACAAAGTCGGTTTCGCAGTTCACTTCCACAAGAGCGCCCACGTTGCCTTTTATCAATGCAGCCACAATGCCTTCCGCCGCAATCCTGGATGCCTTCTTGGCAGCGGTTGCCATGCCCTTCTCACGAAGGATCTCAATGGCCTTTTCCATATCGCCGTTTGCTTCGGTCAATGCCTTTTTGCAATCCATCATACCGACGCCGGTCTTTTCTCTGAGTTCCTTTACATCACTTGCAGTAAACATTTTGTTACCCTCCGATTATTCTGCATCTGCGGGAGCCGCTTCCTCAGCGGGAGCCGCATCTTCCACGGGAGCTGCTTCCTCTTGGATAGCCTCTTCCGCTACTACGTCCTCTTCATCCGACACGCTGAACTCCACACCCTCTCTTGCCTCGATTACGGCATTTGCAATGGTGGAAGCAATGAGCTTGACCGCACGGATCGCATCGTCGTTGCCGGGGATCACGCAGGTGATGTTGTCGGGGTTACATTTGGTATCTACAAGAGCCACAACGGGAATGCCGAGCTTGTTCGCTTCATCCACGGCAAGGTGCTCTTTATCCACGTCTACAACGAACATGAGATCGGGAAGTTGGCGCATATATTTGATACCGCCGAGGTTTTTCTCCAAAAGATCGCGCTCTTTGAGAAGCAGACCCACTTCCTTCTTGGGAAGAAGATCAAACTCGCCGAGTTGCTCCATTTGGTTGAGCCTGTTCAAACGATCGATACGGGTGCGGATGGTCTTAAAGTTGGTGAGGGTGCCGCCGAGCCATCTTTGATTGATGTAATACATCGAGCAACGCTCTGCCTCTTCCTTGATCGCTTCCTGCGCCTGTTTCTTGGTACCAACGAAGAGAATGGACTTACCCATCTTCACTTGATCGCGAACGAATGCATAAGCATTCTCGATCTCCACAACGGTCTTTTCCAAGTCAATGATATGCACCCCGTTACGAGCAGTATAAATATACTTACTCATCTTGGGGTTCCAATGACAGGTACGGTGACCGAAATGGACGCCTGCTTCCAAAAGTTGTTTCATGGTGATTACTGACATACTAAAAAATCCTCCTGTTTTTTCTTCCCGCAACTTCTGCAGCCGCCACAACTCAAACGAGCAACAGTACGACCTCGGTCACGGTGCTTTTATTTTTAGCAAACTTATAATATCATAAGAAAAATCCGTTTGGCAACGAATTTTCCTCACAATTTTTAATAATTGAAAATTATTTTTCTTCGCAACCCGAGCAGGAAGAACAATCTCCCGAGCATTCCTCGGCATTATTCTCCAAAAACTTCTCGAATACGGCGTTTAATTCCTTTTCATCCTCAATGGGGGTAAGATCCACCGTTTCGTCACCGTTTTCGGTAATGTGGAAGATATAGCAACTGCCCTCTTCGTACTCCGCGCTACCCGTCAAAGGCTCCACCACACAGTAAAGCTTGCCGTCCATTTCCACGGTATCCAAAAACTCGCACTGCACCTCGGTACCGTCTTCATCGGTCAAGGTGATGATATCTCTTTCCTCGTTTTCCATCGTCTTATCCATAAAAACCTCACTTTTTATTCAAATAACTGCGCAGAATGATCTCTGCTGCCACTTTATCGATCACTTTTCTTCTTTCTTGACGGCTGAGCCCCGCCTCGATCAACATTTCCTCCGCCTCCACCGTTGTAAGACGTTCGTCTTCATAATCAACGGGGATCCCGGACTTTTCTTCCAGGGCGGCTCCGAATGAACGAACGAGCGCCGCTCTGTCACCTTCTGTTCCATCCATATTCAGGGGGAGCCCCAGCACGATGCGCTCACATCCGCGAGAACGAGCCATTTCCGTAAAATACAGAACATCCTTCTCCTGCCCTTCGGTGCGATGGGTTTCTATCCCGTTCGTGCTAATTCCCAAAGGATCGCTGACCGCCACGCCGATGCGTACGTCCCCGATGTCCAAACAAAGTACTCTCATACCAAAATTTTACCACAAAAGGAGAAAATCACCAAGCGATTTAGCCTTTATTGCGTTTTACGACCTTTGCCCTCACAAGGGTCTTTTCATAGCCGTTTTGCGACGGCGCATAAAAGGTTTCATCCTTGATGGCGTCAGGAAGATACTGCTGTTCCACCCATCCGCCGAAAGAATGAGGATATTTGTAGCCTTGGATCTTATCCTGTTTATAATTCGCGTCTTTCAAATGCTTGGGAACGATATCCCCGTAGGTTTTTTCCACCGCATCGTGTGCCGCCCCAAGCGCCGTCACAACGCTGTTGCTTTTGGAAGCTTCACACACGTAAATGATGGCTTCGGTCAAAGGAATGCGCCCTTCCGGAAGTCCGATATTTTGCATGGCAGTCAAAGCAGAAACGGCAATGGTCAATGCGTAAGGATCCGCCATACCAACGTCCTCTGCGGAGTGAACGACCAATCTGCGGCAAACCAAAAGCGGATCACACCCCGATGAGATCAAACGCTCCATCCAATACACGGCGGCATCACTATCGCTACCGCGCAAAGATTTACAAAAGGCTGAGATCATGTCGTAATAGGTGCTTTCGTCTATGGAAAGATACTTTTTCTGCACCGATTGGGAAGCGATCTCTTTGGTAATGGTGATCACTCCATTTTGATCGGGTGGCGTGGTGATCACGGCAAGTTCAAGAGAATTATAGGCAATACGAAGGTCCCCATCCGAAGCATACGCAAAATGCGCAAGTACGTCATCCTCGCATTGGGCATGATAGTTTTTGAGCCCGCGCTCATCGGTGAGAGAACGACGAAGAGCCGCAATGATCTCCGTTGAGGCAAGAGGCTTGAACTCAAATAAACGACAGCGGGACACGATGGCTTTGGTCATACTGATAAAGGGATTCTCGGTTGTGGAACCGATAAACGTGATCACCCCTTCCTCAATGGCGGAAAGCATACAATCGGACTGCGCCTTGTTCCATCTGTGACATTCATCCAACAAAAGATAGGTACGCGTTCCGTAAAGTTTCAATCTTTCGCGTGCTTCGTCAATCACCTTTTTGGCATCCGCCACGCCGCTGGATACGGCGTTCAATTTTTCAAAATGGGACTTGGTGGTTTCGGCAATGATATTGGCTAAACTCGTTTTGCCGGACCCGGGCACACCGTAAAAAATACAGCTTCCCAGCCGATCTGCGGCAATGGCCCTACGCAGGAGAGTGCCCTCACCAACGATATGCTTTTGACCGATAAACTCATCCAGCGTGCGAGGACGCATCCTCTCCGCAAGAGGTTTAACTTGATTTGCATTTCCCGTATAATCAAAAAGATCCATACGGGAATTTTAACATATTTCCACCAAACTATCAAGCGATCAGCAAAAATGGCAAACAAGTTCCGCTTCTTTTTCACATTCGGAAAGGCGCAATTGGGATATCTTTTCCCCATTTAGGAACAACATGTCTTGCTTTCCCCGTTCATATTTTACGGTTATACGGTGCTCGGGGAGTGTTATAACAGCTTGTACTTTATCAAAGCAAGAAGGAAAATTCGGTTTTACAAAGAGGGTATCTCCTCGTTTTTTTATGCCGAAAAAGTCTTCCGTTAAAACGTACTTCAACCACCCGGCACTTCCTGTATACCAAGTCCAACCTGCACGACCGCGATAGAGTCCGTATCCGTATATATCACCCGCAAGCACGTAAGGCTCTCCCTTATATCGTTTGCTATCCTCTTCCGAGGCACACCTAAGCAAAGGATTCAGCATTTTCAGTACGCGATACCCTTCTTCCTTATTTCCGCTCTCCAGCAGTGCTTTCAAATACCAAACGGCTGCATGGGTATACTGTCCACCGTTCTCTCTGACGCCTTTGGGATAAGCGGAGATATAACCGTAATTTGCTTGGCAATCAAAAGGGGGTGCAGATAGCTTTATGATACCTATCGTGGGGTCCACAAGCTCCCTTACGCTTTCCAAGGCTCTTTGTGCGTCCCCCTCGGGCACGGCGCCGCTCAGCACCGCCCAAGTTTGTGGGTTGAGTGCAATGGTGCAATCGGGTGTATCAAGATAGCCGAGTGGCTTGCCTTCATCGGTAAAAGCCAACGGATACCGTCCATCTTTTAATAACGGCGAGAGTCCTTTTTTCAGTTTTTCTTTTTCTTCTCCGAGCCATCTGCGGATATCATCCCCAAAGAAAGACATCACGTCCTCTATGACCTTATACGCAAACATCGTGAGCCAAACGCTTTCCCCTTTTCCTTTCACACCAAGGCGGTCCAACCCATCGTTCCAATCTCCGCTACCCATCTTTAACAGTCCGTGATCCCCAAACTTCAAAGACACTTTGATCGCACGCAAGATATGCTCTCTTAACGTTGCGCTTTCACCTTCTTGGGGGATCTCATAACGGCTCAACTCCTTTTCTCCAAGGGGCGTAGAACTCAAAAAGGGGACGCTTTGATCCAATAGCGAATGATCCCCCGTCACTTCCACATATCGGGCAGTCACAAAAGCAAGCCAAAGCCGATCGTCCGAAATACGGGTGCGAACGCCAACGCGAGGGGGATGCCACCAATGCTGTGCGTCCCCTTCACGGTATTGATGGCGAGCGGCATCGAGAATTTGACGTTTCACGCGTTCGGGATCGGAGATCAAAAGGGACAAGCTATCTTGCAACTGATCACGAAACCCTACTGCACCGCTACATTGATAAAAGCCTGTTTTTGCATTTAGCCTGGCGCTGAGCGTTTGATAAGGTAAAATGCGATTATACAAAGCGTCCAAAGGAAGAACACCCGTACTGACGTTGATACGGTTTTTACTCACCTCACACAGAGTCTTTGCACGAGAAAACGTTAACTCACGCAAGCAGGAACAGCCCGTTTCCCGTGAAGAAAACAAAATATGATAAGCACCGCGTTTCAAGGGGAAAACGCTTTCAAAACGCATCATTTCCGCCTTTTCTCGCGGCGGCAAATACTGCAATCCGCCTTCCAAACAAGAAACATATCCTTGCCTTCCCGAATCCGAAGCGACCAAAGCAAAACCGCCTTTCTTTTGACTTGCAAAAACGCCATCCGAAAAACGCCATCCGAGAGCAGGCAAAACGCAGAAAGAGAGTTTGGCGTTCGCAAGATCATCCGAGAGGATCACCTCATAAACCTTGGTTGCGCCAGAATCCGCCAAAGAGCAGATCACCGACACGCCCACGCTCCCTATTTTATGCGAAAACACCGTGCTCCCCACTCTATGCTCGCAGTGATTCCCGTTTAGAATATACTCTTCTCCATCTATCGTCAAGATGATACATTCCGAGCGCAAATCGCGCAATGCGTCCCCGCTCCACACGGAAAGCTTATCCTCTCGTGCATTTTCACCAAAGGTAAATCCTCCACCTCGTTCCGTAATCACGAAACCACCCTTTTCCCCTCCGATCACGTTCGCATAGGGTAAGAGGGTATCCTGCTTTCGCGGCCGAACGGAATATCCTTGTTTTGTAAGCCCGCCTTCTCCCGTAGGATAAATGATCTCACCTAATTTGAGGCTTTCTTCCGGCAATAGTTCAACGCTTTTAAGGGGCTTTTCGCTTGGTATTGTAAATAATGTCGCAAGATCGACTGATGCGCATTTACGTATCCATTCCCCCTCTTTTCGAGCAAGAATGATCGCTTGCGCACCACGCTCGGAAACCAGCTTATTTAGCGCTTGCAAACTATCCATTCCCGCACCCGTAATACGGTCGGAAAGAATTACAAGTTTGTGCTTGATACCCGCCGTTAACAATCGATGAGAAAGTTGCGCCGCCCTTTTGACTTCCGCCGTACCCTGCTGTTTTTCCAAATCCAAAATCAACAACTTGTCCGCAACGTCAATGCCGTATTTTTGCAATTCTTCTCTGTGAGAAAAACGCGCGGCAAGGGTATGATCGTCAAGACGTGCAAAAAGCAATTCCCCGCACAGTTTCAGATAGACTCCGAGGTCACCGCCTTCCTCAAAATTATCCCTGCGCCCCAAAAGTTCAATGGCGCCGGAGCGATAGGCAAGATCTATCTTTTCCACCCTTTCTTTCAAAACCGAAGGATCACTGCCGCCAAATATACATAAATACACTTTTCCGCATTCGTGCGGCGCTACCTTCAAGGTGCCTTTTGAATAAAAGCAAGGATACAGAACCTCACCAAAGCATGGTGCATCCTCAGGAGAATACCGAGCCGCCGAATTTTCCGTAAAGAACTCTTTTTTCTCTGAAACGGCATAGGCGTTGCATTTCCTTTCGGCGTCATTTAGCCCCATTAAGGAGAAAGAAACTGCCGCCGTGATCTTGCACTCCGCGTTTTTTCGGTAAAGATACGCCGTATTGCGCGCGCCTTCGTCTTCTGCCGATACGAACATATCGGAATAAGCGGGATGTGAGTCGTAAGCGTCCTGTGTATTCAACATCACATCCGCATAAACGCAAACTTCCACCGTCTTTTCCTCGTCCGTTTCGTTTGGCACATTGAGCACTCGCAACTCTCCATCGTATCCTTTCAAAGGGTAAACCTCACAGGAAATACCGCTTTTTACGTGCACGTATCGAACTGATGTAGAGTCAAATTGCGCATAAACACCCGGGTCCTGATGTGGATAAAAGCAAGGTGAGATCTTGTTATCACCCTCTCGAACACTGAAAAAGATTCCCCCTTTTTCCGGGAGATAATCGTGGTATTCCGTGAGAAAAATATCCCCCAGTTTTGCATAACTGCGCCCGAGCGCATCATACATGGCTTTATACTCTCCGCAAGAGATGGCAAGCGCTTTGGGAATGCGTTCCGGCTCCGCGCAAACATCCGTTTTATGCAAGGAAACATTCGGTCTTTGCGGATATCGTTTAGGTTGTTTGGTTATGATATTTTCTTCCGTTAACAACAAACGAACGCAACGTATTTCGGGCGAAGAACAAAACAAACGAACGATCGCATCGGAACATAACGCGTTGGTAATAGCTGCAAGCGCCATGCCTTGGTGATGGGTCATAAAACTGCGAACGCAAACGCCCCCTTTTTCAAAATCGATCGCTTCGTAAAACCCGTACTTTCCCTGCATACCTTTTTTTCGCAATGCCGCACAGTTTTCCAAACAAGCGGACGGGAATTCCGGAAGATAGAGAAAACAAGCGTATGGCGCGATCACATCCGCCCTCTCATCGGAAAGCGCAAGCGCAGAGCACCCTACCGCCTTATAACAATAGGCTGTGGCATTATTGAGATCGGCATAGCCGCATTCCGACCTTCCGAAAACACCTTGTGTCTTATCCTTGATCTGCACTTTTCCCGAGCGGTATTCCTGCTCCGCCCAAAGGCTACCGATGGGTGCTTTTACAAATAGGCGCGGAAGCATGTATTCAAACGCAGTGCCGCTCCACGAAAGAAGGGTGTTCCCCATAACGGAAGAACATTCCCTTCCCAATCGGAAATAACACTCTGCATCCACTCCTTGTGAGATGGCAAGCAAATAAGCAAGTTTTGCCTCGGAAGCAAGAAGATCATAACTGCCTTCGCTCCTGTTTTCATCAGGATAATGAGCGATCACAAGGAACTTGCGGAAGGGATCGTATAGCGCGGTAAAATCGGTATTCGATATGAGAATATCCAAGCGATTTGCAATATTTTTCTCCCCCATTTCGGAAAGGCAGTTTTTCACCACGATCATACAGGCAACAAGGTTGGCACTATCCACGGCGGATACCACACGCGGCGGCATTACACGATAGGTTTTTGTATCGTACCAATTAAAAAGATGCCCATTCCACTTTTCCAACTTTTCAAGGCTTTCAACCAAGGTTTCGATCCTGCTTATCGCCTTTTCCTTTACGATAAAATCAAGTTTGAGGGCACAAACCTCGGCAAGCAAGGAAAACCCAAGGTTGGTGGGCGAAGTCATCTTTGCTTCAATCTCGTAGGGGAAAAGTTGCAAATTATCCGGGATCAAGCCTTCTCCGCTGTGTTCTTCAAAGTAAGCATATATGCTTTTTCCTATTTCCTTCAAGGCATCTTGATCTTTTTGCTTGATCGTTTTTTGGGTAAGAGCTTTGCCCGATAAGAGCAGATAAAAGTCGTAAAGGAAAACGAGTCCCGCATAAATCGTTACGTAAAGGTTGCCTGCTAAAATACAAAAAGCACTCACCAAGATAACGGATGGAAGCAGCATCTTGGCACCTTGTTCCATCCCGCCCGCTCCCTGCGTTGTCCGAAACGGCTTCCATTCCAGAAGTGATGCGCTATGTGCGATCATCTTCACACAGGTGACCGAAAAGAGAAACGCCCCAAGAAGCGCACGGAACGGCAATAATAACATTTCTTCCGCAAGTAATTCCACAGAATAGACCGCCGCTCGGAAAGCATGACAAAAACGCACTCGAGTGAAAAAGGTTCGAACCGCAAGAATGAAAGCATACGCTTTTGTAAAAAGAAAGGCAGTGATAACGTAATAGAGTAAAAAACGACTATTTACAACAAAGGCAAGCACCAACAAAGAAAGTATCATCAACTCGCGAAGGACCGACATTCCGTTAATGAAAATAACTAGGCGATAGATGGGATCTATGGGGTTCTTAATTCGTTTTCCCTTTCGATCTTTTATCCTTGTGCATAAAGCATAGGGAAGCAACTGCACGTCTCCACGTTGCCATCTTGCGCTGCGTTGGGCATCGCCGCAAAAGGTTGCGGGAACGTCTTCGTAAACGCAACGTTTCAAACAGCCGGATGAGAGCACCGCCCCTTCAATGATATCATGGCTGAGGATCCTTCCATCGGGGAAAAAGTCTTGCAACTTATCCAAATAGGCGCCGATGCGTACGATCGCTTTGCCGCAATAAAGGGCACGATCAAAGGTGTTTGCGTAAAAATCCGAATAATGCGGATAAGCATCTACCCCGCAAGAACGAAGAAAGCGCAACCCATAATGGGTACGAATGGAATAACGATTAAGCCGCCCCCCAAAACTCATAAGGTCGTATTTTTGATTAAGTGGGTGCGCCATTGCCTGCACCGCGGCTTTAATGGTGCCGGGCAAAACTTCGCTGTCATCGTCAAGCAGTACGGCAAACTCTCCGTGCGGGAATTCCCCCACACAATGGAATGCATCGTGCTCTCCCGTTTTAATTGCCTGAAACAAGTCGAGGATAGCTCCGCGCTTTCTTTCGTGCGCCACGTATTTTCCCCCTTGTTTTACCCTTTTGCGCACCAAAATGCACACCTTTTCGGAACGAGGCAAAGTGGAAATATAGGCCGTTAATTCATCATCTTTTTCATCCCACTCGTTTTTGCTTGAGGGATAATCGGCAAGAACGACAAATCGAATGGCGGGATCCTTTTCGCTTGATGCCAAAGTGTGCGCCTGTAAAAGTGCCTCTTCCGCATCCTTTTTGTCCGCTATAAAACGACTGGTCACCACGATGGTAGAATACCGATCGGGGATCACTTTATAATCCATCTGATGCACCGGTTTCTGCTTACCCTTCAATCCCACGAAGCGTTTTACCAAGTATTCCACGGGATGCAGCAAAGCAATAAACAGAGGTAAAACCGTAAGATACCCTATCACGTTATGCAAGTAGTAAGCAGGAAAAGCGGCTATCCCCAAGGCGATCAGCAACACGGCGGCAACGTATCCCCCTTGCGAGCCTTTTTTCTCATCGGCGAGAGATTCAACGTACCCGAAACGCAAATACCTGCGCAGTGCTTTCGGATAGTGGAAAAGCACCTCACCAAAGTGCATTTTGTGGCGTTCCCCCAATAACAGAGCCGCTCGCGCAACGATGCCTTCTTCCACATCGAAACGAAGGGAAAGCGCATGGGTTTTTTGAAGATAGTCCCGCCTTGCCGCGTCACTCATATTGCGATAGGTTTCTTCCTTCAAATAGATCTCGTTTACTCCCGAAAGAGCAACCGTGTGCGTAATATCAAAGCAGGTAGGCAGATCGCGCAGAGAATTGATATAGGACGAAGTAAGCGTTTCGTTATCCGCAAGCAGGTTTTCAAAACCGAGCAAAGCGGCTTTCTCATCGCGCCCCGATAGCTGATCCACTCTGCCTTCTTCTTTGTGAAGATCCGAATAAAAGGTAAGATAACTATCCGACAAAGCGTGTTTTGGGGAAAACTTTCTTTTTTCGGCGCGCAAATACTCCGCATGATAAGAAATAGACCGTTCCGCAAAGAGAGATATCTCAAAAAGCAAGCGATAGGATAAAGCGTCTTGCAAGGCTTCTATCTCATCATAGCCAAGCGGTGTGACCGATCGAAAAACGGATAGTACCCTTTGGATCGTCTCGTATTTGATCTTTCCGCCGGTGTATTTTACAATAAAATCGGCAAGTATCACGATCCTAGGCACTCCGTTTACGTGCGGAAGACGGGCAAAATCACGCTCGGATACTTGGCTTAACGCGCCGAATAAAAGCCTGTAATTCTCCTTGATCCACTTTTCAAACCCAAAAAGACGGAGTCCCCTTTTTTCTTTTTTCAAAACGCATCTTCTACATCCCGATAGTGCCATTTTGATGGGGAATAAGGTCACTCCGGCTCCGCGCTTGCGCGTTTTACGTAATGAATGTGCAAGATAATCAATGTTGCGAACGATATCTTCGTCTGACATTTCCGCCACAAAAGAATACCCTCTCTTTTGAGCGATCTTAGATAGCATTTTTAATAGTTTTCCGGCAAGAAGAAAGATCATACTGAGAAGTATTTACGCACTTTATAAGAAATAATCATTTGCAAGAAAGGAAAAGGAATGCTATACTATCCCCGTGAGTTAACCAGATGGTCGCATCGAAAGATGAGGAAAGTCCGAGCACCGCAGGACAGAGTGCCGGCTAACTACCGGTGAAGGCGACTTCAAGGAAAGTGCACAGAAATACACAGCCGCTTTTGCGGCAATAGGTGAAATGGTGAGGTAAGAGCTCACCGGCGGCTCGGTGACGAGTCGGCCAGGTAAACCCCACTTGGTGCAAGAGAGGATAGGTTAAGGTGGTCCGCCGCTATCCGACATTCGCTTGAACGCATAGGTAACTATGCGTCTAGACAGATGACCGTCAAATACAGAACTCGGCTTACAGATTAACTCACACCTCTGCTTTCAAGTATGGCAATTTGCCATACTTTTTTTATTCAAAAGCAAATTATAAATCAATATTGTTTTCGGTAATATAATCTCGCAATTTCAACAGCACTTTACTCTCTATTCTTGAAATATATGAACGCGAGATCCCGAGTTTTTTTGCTATTTCACGTTGCGGCAGGACATCGCATCCCTCCAACCCATAGCGATACTTTATGATGGTATATTCCCTTTTATCCAGCACCTTAGCAAGGATCTTGTGCAATTCTTCGGCACAAGCTGCCCTTTCCACCTTAACGGACACGTCCCCTTCGGGTTCTTCCAAAGTATCCACGAGCATGATCTCGTTCCCCTCTTTATCCGCACCGATCACCGAAGTTAACGAAATGCATGCTTTGTGTTTTTTGTTTGCCCGTATTGCCATTAAGATCTCGTTTTCAATGCAACGCGCGGCATAAGTGGCAAACTGCGTGCCTTTATCAAATTGATAGGTCTTGATCGCTTTTAGTAGGCCGATCGAACCGATGCTGATCATATCGGACGGATCCAAGGCATCAACGTATTTTTTTGCAATATGTACCACAAGGCGCATGTTGTGTGAAACAAGTTTTTCTCGCGCCGACTCGTCATTTTCACGCATGGCAAGAAAACACGCTCGCTCTTCTTCGGGAGAAAGCGGCTTGGGGAAAACGTTGTTTTTTTCAATATACCCCGTTAAACAAAACGCATTGGATAAGAGCGACATGATCCCCTCAATCACCGACAAGATCCCCCTTTTTTCGCAAGGTATTATTGTTATATTCGGTTAAGAAAGGATTATTGCTTGTACGAATAAAAAAGGTACAAGCAGAAGAAAAAAAGATCGCTTTAAAGAGCGATCTTGATCGTATTCAAGTAAGCAAGGGGTGAATTCGGGGGCAACTCAAAAGATATCGCAGAGGCTGTTAAAGCCGTTTTGGTGACTCCCAAACGGCGGTTAACTTCGTCTGAACCGTATTTACCGTCCCCTAGAATAAAACACCCGTAAAAAGCAAGCATGGCGCGTATTTGATGCATCTTGCCTTTGTGAAGAAGCACGGATACAACGCTGCTTTCTTCCTTTTGTTTGATAACGTGAAAAGAGATGTGCACGGGAACGAATCCGCTTTTTTCTCTGTCCGAGATCAAGGCTCGACCTTTTTCCGCGTCCTTTTTATAAAAGTAATCAAGCGCGACCTCTTTTCCTGCGGGAGGGTGCCCGTACACTTCCGCGGTGTAGGTTTTTACGATGCGCCCTTCTTTCATGGCAACAAAAACTTCCTGATACGCCATTTGGTTTTTGGTAAACAAGAGCACTCCGTCCGTATTGGTATCCAGCCTGTGCATCAAACGCACGTCTCCTTTTTCCTCCCGCACGATGCTTTCAAATGATATTTCCCCTTCGCTGGCTATCCCTTTCGGTTTGTAGCAAGCAAGAAGGTTTTCATCTTCAAAAATCACCTTGATCTCCCTTTTCTTTTTGGGATAAACGGTCACAACGGCGCCCTGTCGTAAAAAAGAATCTGACGACGCACGCACGCCGTCGATCTTTACGTCCTTTTTTCTAAGACAAGATTGCAATTCGGAATAAGAAAGTTCGGGAAACAGTTCGGAAAGCACCTTTTTAAGAGGCTTTTCTTCCCCCGAGTACTTGCGTTGGATCATGCTTTTTTACCGAGGATCCTCTCGATCTCGGATAAAAAGGTATCGATATCCTTAAATTCTTTATACACGCTGGCAAACCGCACGTAAGCTACTTGATCCAGCTCTTTGAGCCCTTTCATAACTTCGTCACCGATCTTATCGCTGGAAACTTCGTTCGCACCGAGGTTATACACCGTTTTTTCGATCTCGGTCACAAGTTTATCGATGCTTTCATACGATACGGGGCGCTTTTCGCAAGCTTTCATAATACCGCCGCGCAGTTTGTTCGTATCAAAGAGCTCACGGTTGCCGTCCTTTTTAATGACGAACACGGGAATACGCTCCACCGTTTCATAGGTGGTAAAACGCCTGCCGCAAGCAAGGCATTCTCTTCTGCGTCTGATCGAAGAGCCGTCGTCGGAGATCCTCGAATCGATCACTTTACTGTCCATAGATCCGCAATATACGCATTTCATAAGCAAAACTCCTTATGAAAATTATACAATATATTGTGGTTAAACGCAAGAAAAATCCTCCGCATCCCCAATTAGAGAGCGAAGGATTTTTTACGTGCCCACGGGAAAATTCCCGAGCATTAAGTTTACCAAGATCACGTCATCCCCGATTTTGGTAATGTTTTGCCAAGGAATAAAGACGCTTTCCTTTCCGCCAAAGGCTTTGAGCGCCGATTTATCGCCCGGCGCCATAAGCCCCAGCACGCGTCCGTTGCAGGTCAAAGCAAGGTCGGTAAGCCTTCCGAGCCGCTTCCCATCCACAACGTTCACGATCTCTTTCCCTCTGAGTTCGCAAAAGGTAAGTTCATTCATATAACATCCTATTGCGAAATGGGCAAAATTATGCCAATTGTTAAGTTGCCAACATGCTCCTGAGGTGTTTGATGGCGTTGTTTTCCAAGCGTGATACCTGTGCTTGTGAGATACCCATTTGTCTGCTGACTTCCATTTGGGTACAACCTTGATAATAACGTCTGTTTACAACCTCTTTTTCTTGTTCCGGCAATGCGATCAAAGCATCGTGCAGATCAATGGAGTCCGTCCAGTTCTCCTCGGGGTTTTTCTCCCCTTCCACGCTATCCACAACCAAAAGGGTATCCGATCCTTCTCCCGAAATGGGATCGTAAAGCGACATGGGAGTGGAAATGGCATCCAACGCACAAACCACCTCTCTGACGGGCACGTCCATCTCTTCCGCTATTTCGTAAAGACTGGGATCTGCCACGTTCTTATTTTCCAGCGATTCTTTAGCTTGCATTGCCCTGTACGCGGTATCACGAAGCGATCTGCTCACTTTTATCCCGTTGGATTCTCTAACGTATCGTCGGATCTCCCCCAAGATCATAGGTACCGCATAAGTACTGAACCGTACCCCGTAACGCAAATCAAAATGGTTAAGCGCCTTGACCAAGCCCAAACACCCTACTTGAAACAGATCGTCCGGGTCGGCGCTTGCTCCTGAAAAACGATGCACCATGGAAAGCACGAGCCGCATATTCGCAAGCAAAAACGTTTCTCTTGCCTCTTGATCCCCTTGGGCTATTCTTCTTAAATAAGTTTCACTTTCTTGTCCCGTTAATTTAGGCAGTTTGCTCGTATCCAAACCGCATATCGTCACCTTGTGCGCCATTGTTTCCTCCTATGTAAGGACGCGCAAGGTTAGTATTGCTTTTATTCGGGACGTTTATACAAATTTTGCCAATTCTTTTCTCAGTTTTGCCAAAACTTTTTTCTCGATCCTGGATATGTATGACTGCGAAATACCAAGCATATCCGCAATTTCTTTTTGTGTCTTTTCCTCGGTATCCATCAAGCCGTAACGCATCTTAATGATCTCAAATTCCCGTTCGGAAAGTGTGGAAAAGGAGCGATACAATTCCTCTATCTCGGCTTTTCTTTCAAGATCCTTATAGATTTGATCAGGGTCAGTCCCCACTACGTCCGATAACAGGAGCTCATTCCCTTCGGAATCTACGTTGATTGGCTCGTCCAACGAAACTTCGCATTTGCGTTTAACGATCTTTCTTAAATACATTAGGATCTCGTTTTCGATACAACGAGATGCAAAAGTGGCAAGTTTGATGTTTTTGGTGGGATCAAAGGAATTTACCGCTTTCATCAACCCCATGGCGCCCACCGATACCAGATCACTGATATCGCTTACGCTCCCTTCAAACTTTTTGGCAATATACACCACCAGACGAAGGTTGTGTTCTATGATCTCGTTTTTCACCCCCTCGTCCCCTGCCGCAAGACGTTCCATAGCCTGCTTTTCCTCTTCCGGCGTATAAGGCGCGGGAAGGGACTCCCCGTAAAGGAAAAAACAGGTTCTTTGCTTTTTGAAAAGATCAAACAAGGATAAAAACTTTCTAAACACTTCTTTTATTTTGCCAAACATTGCACCACCCTCTTATTCACACGGTAAGATCAGTTGATATTCTTCCGGAAGATCGGACAAGGCCGCCGTTACATTGGTAAGTATATTCGTATCACCGCCGCAATATATCTTGATCTTGGGGATTTTTACCAAAGGTAAAACCTTGCTGCCGCTTGCCGTATGAACTTGCATTTCTCCAAAAGAAGGCAACTCGCCCAACCTAAGCACCCCTTTTTTATCCGTAACCACCACACCATCCCCATTTTGATCTTTTAAAAGATTCCCGCTATCATATAAAGCCCGCATGCGAACACTCTTTCCTTGATTGATCATTTCGGCAACGGCAAACTTTTCACGTTCTCTTCTTTCATTTATCAAGCCTATGATCTGCCTTGTAAAATAGATAAGAAGCAAAACCGAAAGAGAAGTAAACGCAACCGCTCCCCCTGCGCTTATTGCAAGAAACCCCTGTTGCATTCGTGCTCCGAGCCAAAAGGATATGATCCCGCATAAAGTAAAAGAAAGCAAGAGATATACTATTGTTTCAACAACATAGATGCGAAACGATTTCGGAAAAGAAAAAAGATAAGAACAAACGAGCAGAACGGCTATTTTCATGAGAAAGTTATCTCCGATGATCGGGACTGTAAGAGCAAACAAACTACCGACGAGTGCGGAAAGAATGATTGGAAAGCGATGCACCGCGCGTTTTGTTAACAAAAGAGTCAGATAGGCGAGCAAAGCGTCTAAACAAAAGTTATCCAAGATCACCGCTTCCACGTAAATAACCATACTGCCATCATAGCACTAAGCCGTTGGCGGTTATGAGAAAGTATTTTCCTGTTCTGTCGAATAAAAAGGAATAGTAAAAAAAACGTGTCCCAAAGGGACACGCTAAATGATCTTAAAAGGTTACGGCCTTTTCAATTTGCGAATGAAAGGCGGGAGATCGTTATCGGACAAACGGATACGTCCTTCGGGCTCTTCCACGGGCGGCGCGCTTTGCACGGGCGGCCTGCGATCAGGCATCGGGGGCAAATCGTTTGCAACGGAAAGCGGATCCTTTTGAGAACCGAGCATAGAAGAAAGCGGCATTCTGTTTTGCACAAAACGAGGTTGCGGTTTTTGTGAACCGTGTTTAAAGCCCGTGGCGATAATGGTGACCGAAACCTTGTTACCGAGAGCGGGATTTACATCGGCGCCGAAAATAAGGGTGGCATCCGAATTCAACACGCTTCTGACCATAGAACCGGCGTCATCCACTTCACTCAAACTCAAATCCTCACCGCCGGAAATAAACAAGATAGCGGCGGAAGCTTCACTGATGTTGGTTTCCAACAAACGGTTGTTGACTGCCTGTCTGACCGCTTCCACGGTACGGTTTTCCCCTTCTGCTTCACCAATGCCGATATGGGCAAAGCCTTTTTCCTTCAAAACCGTCTTTACGTCCGCAAAGTCACGGTTGATCATGGAAGGTTTCACGATAAGATCCGCAATACCTTGAATACCCTGACGTAGTACTTCGTCCGCAAAAGAGAATGCTGCCGTAAAGTTGGTGCCTTTGGGCATAACTTCCAGCAACTTTTCGTTGGGGACAACAAGCAAGGTATCCACATACTGACGAAGTTCGTTTATACCGGCCTCTGCCTGCGACATTCTGCGCTCACCCTCAAACTTAAAAGGAGTGGTCACAACGGCAATGGTCAATATGCCGAGGTCGTGCGCAATGCTGGCAATAACGGGAGCCGCCCCCGTACCGGTGCCACCGCCCATACCTGCCGTAATGAAAAGCAAGTCAACGCCGTGCAAAAGCTCTTTAATGATCTCACGGGTTTCTTCCGCGGCCTTTTTGCCGATATTGGGATTAGAACCCGCACCGAGCCCTTTGGTAAGGGACGCGCCGAGCACCACCCTTTTCTTTGCCGCGCAATAGATAAGATCCTGTTTATCGGTATTTGCCGCAACGAATTCCGCGCTGTTGATACCGGCCTTGATCATTCTGTTAACGGCGTTGTTTCCTGCGCCGCCCACACCGATCACAAGGATCTTACAAACTCTCTCTGTAAGCTCTTCGGGGGCAGTGTCGATGCCTTCTTCAAACGACTCGTTTTGTCCCAAAAAATCTTCCATAAGAACCTCCTATACTCTGAAAAGCCTTTTGATAAAGCCAAATTTTTCTTGTTTTTCTATATGCAATCCGCCCTGTATCAAACCAACGGTTGTGGAATAATACGGTTTTTCAAAATTGGGAACCGATGGTTGCACAAAGTCCACACTTCTGCCTGCGCATCTTGCCACACATTCTCTCGCGCAGCGGATCTCGGAAAAGCCTCCGCCCGTCAAAAACAAGGTTGCATACGGTGCTGTTTCAAAACGGAAACTTTTGATTGCTTTTTGGATGTATCCCATGATGCATTGAATACATTCTTTGACTAAGTTGTTTACCGATTCTACGGGGAAAACGTAATCCTCGGTTTCGTATTTTATGGTGTACTCGCCATCTTTATAGCCCAAGTTTACCTTGGAAGTAAGGGCCTGAGCCACCGGGAACGGGATATCAAACGCATCGGAAAGCCCCATAGGGATCATGGCACCACCCAGGGAAAAGGACTTAAGGTCCAACAGCGCATCACCGCCGATATAAAGCACCGAAGTGCAAAGATAGCCAACGTCCGCAAGGATCACACCGGCGTCACGCTCTTCTTTACTGAAAAGGCTCATGGCGGAAGCGTACTCGGACTGGATAAAACGAACATTTTTTATGCCGTGGCGCATGATGCCCTGACGTAAATAGGATAACACCTCACTCTCCGCACCGATATAAGAAAGCTGTGCCTTCAAATAGGAAGTGACCGTTCCGACGGGATCGTGCATGCGTTCGCCTTTGTCGTTATAGTAATAAACGGCGTCCGCACTGATCTTGGTATACTGCGAGGAATGGAACGGATCATTCGCATTCAACAGCTCTTCAATATCCAAATGCGTTAAACGCTTGGGCTTGGGGAAAACGATTTTATCGTAAACCGTTCGGACCACGCAAAAATCCGCAGGAATGCCAACGTATAAAGTTTTGATCTTGCCAGAACCGCGTTCGATCCTGTCAAGCAACTTAAAAACAGATGGAATGACCTCTTCGGGTTTGAGCCATTTCCCTTCCATATAGCCGCTGTATTCGATAACACAAGTGTTTTTTACTGCAAAAGTATCGTCGGAAAGACGCTCCGCATTGTAAGCGGATATGGATTGCGATCCGATATCGATGATTGTCACGTCCGATACTTGCGGCATAACTCCCCCTATATTTATTTATTTTAATATAAATTTATAGAGAAGTCAATACGCAATAATAAAAATTTTCCCGCATAAGCGGGAAAAAACAAAAATCAATCCAATGATTCCACCCAATTGTATGCCGCGGTCATACCCTTTTTCTCATACAGGATATACCCTTTGGATCGGTCCACGTTGGTGGAAGGCAAAGAAAACACGTTCAAGCACATATAAAGTTGTGAAAAAAGATCACTTTCAAGGGAAGTATCCAAAACAAAACTCACGCCCTTTTGCGTTTTCAAAAGGATCCTCGTACCGCTCGTGAAAGAGATCTCTTTAAAGAATGCTCTGAAACTGTTGCCGGAAAGTTTGATGGAAGGATCGCCTGCGGCGGAAAGGATATCGGAAAGCAAGGCGCCGCGCGTTGCATCGGCAAAGGTGATATGCGAACCCACAAGCGATTGAGCACCCTGCTCCGGAACGACAAAGGTCAAGTCGTTCACTATGGGCATATGATAATCTGTTTCAGACTGAGGGAACACGTCAAGCACCTTCATATCGTCATCCAAAAGCGCAAAAGTGGATGCATCTTCGGAAGGAACGAGCATAACCGCGGTACGCACCGTCACCTCAATAATAACTTCATTGGGGAACTCACGGGAAATGGCCACCACTTCCACGTAAGGATTTGCCCTTTCGATCTCCTCTTTGATCTCTTGCTTGTCCAAAGAAATGATGCTTGTCCCTTTTTTCAATTTGGAAGAAGCCACGATCACGTCCTCGTCCAATAAACGAGAAGAGACCGCTTTGACCACGGTAATATCACGAACCACAAAAACCGTACACGCCAAAAGGACGATCGTTAGAACGACCAAGATCAACGTTATGAAGATCCCTATGACGATTTTGGGTCTTTTCATCGCAACCTTTTCACCTCTGCTCCGAGTAATGTAAAGAGGGTTTCTATGCTTTCATAGCCCCTGTCTATATGTTCAACGCCATCCACCGTGGTGTACCCTTCGGCTTTTGCGCCTGCGATAACGAGCGCCGCACCGCCCCTAAGGTCCATGGCAGAAACCGCCGCACCTTCCAAGGCTTTCACACCGCGTATCACGGCAGTACGGTCTTTGACCGTGATCTTGGCACCCATCTTGATGAGCTCCCGGACGATGCGGAACCTTGTTTCAAAGATATTTTCAACGATCACGCCCGTCCCTTCCGATACCGCCATCATTACCATCATTTGCGATTGCAGATCGGTGGGAAAGCCGGGGTATGGTTGAGTTTCAAACTTATCGAGATTGCGCGGTCTGGCTTGACTGATCACTGATATTTTATCACCACGGGAGTCGATAAAGCAAGTGCATTTATTCAAATTGAATAAAAGTGGTTCCAAGTGCTCCCTCACGGCTCCCTTCACCGTAACCTTTCCACCGCAAACTCCACCCGCGATCAAGAGCGTCCCCGCCACGATACGATCGGGAATGGGACGGTAAGTGCAACCGTGCAACTTTTGCACTCCTTCCACCTCAATTATGCTGCTCCCCGCACCGTTCACCTTACCGCCCATGGCGTTGATAAAGTTTTGCAGATCGGTTATCTCGGGTTCTTTTGCGGCATTTGCAATACGCGTTTTTCCCTTTGCAAGAGCAGCCGCCATCATTAAGTTTTCGGTGGCTCCGACGCTGGGAAAATCCAAAAGAACGTTCGCACCTTTGAGTCTTGATCCGTCACAATACATCATTCCGTGGCTTTCTTCCACGCCGATTCCCATTTCACGCAAGCCTTTGATGTGGATATCCAGCGGACGCACGCCGATATCGCACCCGCCCGGATATGCAACGACCGCACGATGCATTCTACCCAGAATGGGTCCCAAAAGGAAGAAGGAAGAACGCAGTTCTTTTGCAAGATCGTTGGGAACGTTGTGTTTATTCACGTTTGCGTTATCCACGGTGATAACGTTATCCTCAAAACGCACTTTTGAACCAAGCGTTTCAAGGATCTTTAACATATTGGAAATATCGGTGATATGCGGTACGTTTTCGATCTCACATTTATCCTCGGTAAGCAACGTGGCCGCAAGGATGGGGAGAACAGCGTTTTTAGCCGCCTTGACCGTCACCTCTCCGTTCAGTTCATTTCCGCCTTTGATCAACAATCTGCTCATCCTGCTCTCCGCTTTTTTGAAAGATACTACATCTTATGGCTTACGTTTGCAAGTTGCTACCACGCCGATTGACCGAAAGCAAGATGCCTATGGCGCTCATAAAACTGACCAGAGAGCTTCCTCCCGCGCTCACCAAAGGGAGCGGTAAGCCCGTGGGCGGAATACACCCCGTGACAACCGCCAGGTTCACGGCAGTCTGAATGGCTATCACAAAAGTGACCCCTGCTGCCAGAAGAGATTCAAACCTGGTTTTGGCATTTGCCGCGGTGGAAAAGCCAAAGAAAATAAGCGTTGCGAACAAGCACATTACCACAACGGCACCCACGAGTCCAAGCTCTTCCCCGATGATCGAAAAGATAAAGTCCGACTCCGCAAACGGTAAAAAGAGGTACTTTTGTCTGCTTTGGAAAAGCCCCACGCCGAAAAGCCCCCCTCTTCCGAGCGCATAATAAGATTGTATCAACTGATAACCTTCTGCCTTAGGGGAAGCCCAAGGATCCAAAAACGCCATGAGCCGTTTTAAACGATAAGGTTCCAACAGAATCAGCACGGGAACGAGAAGCAAAGCCGGCACCAAAAGCAACAGCATCTTACCCGCCGAGATGCCGCCTGCAAGAAGCATAAAGAAAATAACGCACATTACGCACATCGTAATGCTCATATTGGGTTCCAACATGATGAGCAAACACATGGCGGCACCCGGTAAAAGGACAGCGGCAATATCTCGTAAACGACGTGCTCCTTTTTCGGAAAGATAGGATGCGGCAAAGATCACGTAACCGAATTTTGCCACTTCCGACGGTTGCATTGTCATAAACCCCAAATTGATCCACCGTCTGGCGCCGTAGCTTTCCATGCCAAGACCGGGAAGAAAAATGATCCCCAAAAGCACAAAGGAAATAGCGAGGATAACATAGCGCATTTTTTTCAACACAAAAGTGTCCAAGCGGGAAACTCCCGCCATTGCCGCGCACCCCACAAAAAGCGCAACGCCTTGTTTTTTTACATAGTAAAACTCATCCCCGAAGTTTTTATTGGCGGAATAAGAGCTGGCGCTGTAAATCATCACCAACCCGAACACGGACAAAAGAAGGGTTAAACTTATGATCGCCGCATTTCTTTTGCGATAAGCGCGCGAAAGAAAAGAGGACTGCGAAAGTAAGATAGACTTTTGGGCTTCAACGCCCAAATTCAGCGCGATACTTTTTGACGATCTCATCAAAAGCCATCCCCCTTTCCTCAAAGTTTCTGTACGAATCAAAAGACGCCGAAGCCGGCGAAAAGAGCAACACTGCCAAAGGATCTTTTGCAAAATCCTTTACACAACTATCCAAATCGGACATAGGCACACAGCGCTTTCTGATCTCTTGCTCCGCCGCAAGATACATTTCACGCGCATTCGCTCCTGTTAGGTAGATCCTTTTAACGGAGTCCCCCATACCTTTCATAAGGCGTTTATAATCCTCGCCTTTATCACTTCCGCCCAAGATCAAAGCGGCGGGTTCGGAAAGAAGAGAAACGGCAAACAGAGTTGCATCGATATTCGTTCCTTTACTGTCGTTTATGACCTGCGCGCCGCAAAGCGTGCCTATTTCTTGCATGCGATAGACGGGAATTGGAACTTTGTCGTATACCGAAAGAAAAGCCCGCTTGACGCCGCAATAGGAAGAGGCAACGGCAAAGGCACAAAGATAATCAAGGTCATACCCTTTTCCCCTTGATGGTTTGGGTAAAGAATAACTTTTACCCCCGTGGTAGATCACACCTTCTTTCAAATAATAATCCGCATTGCGGTCCTTTTGCGAATAACGTATGGCGGAAAGAAAACGACTTTGTGTTTTATCGTCACCGTTTATCACTTGGAGCTGTGCTTTTTCAAGCAAAGATAATTTGATGTTTTGGTAACGTTCTCGATTTTGGTGCCTGTCAAGGTGATCTTCCCCAACGTTGGTAAGGGCGGCGATCTGCGGGTGGAAAAGCCCGCTTTGTTCTATCTGAAAACTGCTTATTTCCAGCACAACGCTGTCTTTTTTTGCAATATGCTCCGTTTCCCGTATGAAAGGGACTCCCACGTTTCCCAGCAAATGGCTCCTTCCCACGGCGGAAAGCATGCGGTGAAGGATGTGACAGGTGGTGGTCTTTCCGTTCGTACCGCTGATGGCAAAAATATGTTTGGAATCACAGTTTATGTAAGCAAGATCGATCTCGGAAAGAATAGGTACCGCGTTTTCCCTCAATTTAACAACGGCGCGATTGGTAAAGGGCACCCCCGGACTGATCACAGCAAAATCATATTCGCCGCAAAGCGCCTCTTCGCGGTCAACGCATCGATGATCGTCATACGCCCTAACCTGCGCCCCATGCCTTTTCAAAAAGGCGCAAACGGCCTCCCCGCTTTTCCCCATTCCCAAAACTATTACCCGTTTATTATTGTATTCCATATATCCCCACAACGGCGGAGAGGATCGCCAATACCCCCATCAAAAGAGTGACGATCGAATAGATCGCGCAGATCTTTGCCTCTCCGAACCCTTTCTTTTCAAGGTGATGATGAAAGGGAGCCATCAAAAAGATCCTCTTCCCGTGGGTCAACTTAAAATATGCTACTTGCAAGAGTATTGATATGCCGGAAACCGCATACATTATGCCAACGAGCACCACGCAAAAAGGTTGCTTGGAAAAGAGCGCAATAGCCGCCGAAGCACCGCCAAGTGCCAGTGAACCGGTATCTCCCATAAAAATAGAGGCTTTATTGGTGTTGAAAAGCAAAAAAGCAAGAACTCCGCCGATCAACGCCGCGTCAAAGAGGAGTAGCGTTTGGTCAGCCACCCCCGCAAACACGCAAAGCACGATCACCACGCCATACACGAATAAATACACCACGCTACACCCCGAAGCCAACCCGTCCAAACCATCCGTGAGATTTACACAGTTGGAAAGCGCCAAATAAAGAAAACAGGCAAAGGGGATATACCACCGCCCAAGATCTATCTCTTTACCGTAAAAAGGAAAATATACACCACTACCGATGGTGGGAGTTCTGTATGCATAAAATGCCACGATAACGGCAATGGCGGCTTGTCCCACGATTTTTTGATAAGGACGAAGCCCTTGATTGTCTTTTGTTTTGATCTTGATAAAGTCATCTAAAAAGCCAAGCACCGCAAAGGAGATCATGACGATGGCGGCTATTAGTCCAACGGAAAGCCCCTCCCCCATATTCATTACCAAAGTGACGAGAAAGGCGGGAAGCAAAAAGATAAACCCGCCGAAGGTGGGGGTCCCCGCTTTTTTCGCATGCTGTTCCACGTAACATAAGATAGGCTGCCCCGCCTTTGCCTTCTTTGCAAGAGCAATCACCAAGGGGGCAAAGAGCAAGCCAATGAAAAAAGATACCAAAAGAGCCGCAAGCGACCGAATCAACCAAACGTTTTCCAAAGGAAATACCTACCTATCAAGTTCTCGTAAGACCCAAAAGTCGTTATACGGTAGTTTTTGCCCTTTTATCTCCATCGTATTCTCGTGACCTTTACCGGCGATCACGATGGTATCCCCTTCTTCGGAAAGCTCAAAAGCCCTTTGAATGGCTTTTTTTCGATCCAACACGATCTCACAAAAGCAATCGGCAAGCACCCCATTTTGTATTGCTTTGGCAATTGCTTCTTCCTCTTCCTCTCTCGGGTTATCATCCGTGATGATCACCTGATCGGAATAACGGGAAGCGATCTCCCCCATTAAGGGACGTTTGGAGCGATCCCTGTTCCCACCGCAACCGAAAACCGTGATAAGAGCCCTTTTCTTGTTCTCTTTTGCGTCTTTAAGCAGGTTTTCCAATCCGTCGGGTGTGTGCGCGTAATCCACGATCACCTTTCTCCCTTTAACCATCATCACTTCATACCGTCCCGGCACTCTTTTCATTTTTCCCAAAGCGCAAGCGATCACGGGAAGCGGCACGCCGAAATACATAGCTGTTGCCGTTGCCGCCATAACGTTATAAACGTTAAATGTGCCAAACAATGCAGTGCGTATCTCCTCAATGCGATCAAAGGCATTGAGGGTAAAGCGCAAGCCGTTCTCCCCTTCTTCGCGGTCAATCGCAAAAACGTCTGCGGGGTTATTCAGTCCGTACGTGATAACGGGAACCGTATGCGATGCGATCAATTTACGTCCGTATTCGTCATCCGAATTCACAATGGCAAGCGCGGTATTGGCGTGTGTAAAGTAGGATAGTTTGGTTGCCGCATAATTCTCCATGTTTTGGAAAAAGTCCAAATGATCTTGCGTGATATTGGTAAAAATGGTCGCCTTGGCTTTTATGCCCGCAAGTTTGCGGTAATAGATCGCGTGAGCCGAGGCTTCAAGTATCACGTACTCCACCCCCTTTTCAAGCATATCCGCCAAGTTTTTATGCAATTCAACGGGATCGGGCGTGGTCAAGCACCCCTCTTTTCGCAAACCGTCCACTTTATAGCCAAGCGTTCCTATCGTTGCGGCGGAATAACCCGCGTGTGTAAAGATCTCACATAGAATATCAGCGGTGGAAGTCTTCCCGTTTGTGCCAACGACGGTGATGATCTTTAATTCTTCTGCCGGATTATGATAAAAATTCCCCGCAATTTTAGCAAGCGCCACACGGGTATCTTCCACGATGAATTGAGGAAGACCGCTTTCGACTTCCCGTTCCGTCAACAGCGCAACGGCACCTCTCTCTTCCGCTTGGTGCACGTAATCGTGCCCATCCAATCTTCCTCCTGTCAAACAAACGAATAGGCTTCCTTCCGAAACGCACCTGCCATCGGTATCTATTTTGGTTATTTCCGCCTTTTTATAATGCAACACTTGCTTTACCGCAACGTTTCTGAGCAAGGAACAAACGTCCATATTCAATCCTCCGACAATGTTAGCAATACGATGCTGTTATTATTCACGATCTCTCCCGCTGCAGGGTATTGTGCAATGACCCTTCCCCCCGTTCCGCTCAGTTCCAAGTGGAGTCCTAACCTGTTCACGGCAGTGATTGCGCTCCCTGCCGTCATATCAGAAAGGTCCGGCATCTCAAAGTAAGTAAGTTTGATCACTTCTTCGGTGGGCTTGATCTGCTTATATTCAAAGATCTTTGAAAAGATCTGTCCCACATATGGAGCCGCCACCAAACTGCCGTAATAACGATACCCCATCGGCTCATCCACCATGAAATACACGATATATTCGGGATCTTCCACCGTGCTGAATCCGATAAAAGAGGAAACATATTTCCCCGCCGCGATCCTTCCGTTCTCATACTTTTGCGCCGTTCCCGTTTTTCCACCGATCGAATATCCTGCCACACCGGCAAGTTTTCCGCTTCCGAGTGAAACGACGTTTTTCAAAAGACGGCGAACCGTGGCGCTGGTTTGTTCCGAGATCACCCGTCCTCGATCGGCAGGATAACTTCGAATCACCTCTCTTCCCCCCGAGTCGGTGACCGCCTGCATCAAATAAGGCGTCACCACCTTTCCGCCGTTTACCGCCGCGGCGGTTGCCACGATGAGCTGCATAGGGGTGATGGCAATGGCTTGACCGAATCCGATACGAGCGGCGTCCACCGTTTTCACAGCACTCTTGTTTAACAAAATGGAAGAGGTTTCCCCAACGCAATCTATCCCCGTCTTACGAGTTAAGCCGAATTTTTCAAAATATTGATACATTCTGTCAACACCGATGCGTTCGGCAAGCGCCATAAAAACGCAGTTGCAGCTGTTTTGCACCCCTTCCGCAAAGGTTTGACTCCCGTGCCCGATAGACTTCCAGCAACGAATACGCTTTCCATCCACCACTCTGGCTCCTGCACAATAAAACCTCTCTTCCTCCCTAACCACTCCCAAGGAGAGTGCAATGGCTGTGGTTAAGATCTTAAAGGTGGAACCCGGCTCATAAACCGAAGTGATCGCATTGAGTTTCATTTTGGAAAACAACGAAGAAACGTCGCTTCTATCAATATGGTTTAGATCAAAAGACGGCGCCTGTGCCATGGCGGTTATCGCACCCGTTTTGGCATTCATCACCACACAGTTCGCACTCTTTGCATTATACTCGGAAAGTGCGGAATTTACTGCATTTTCAGCAAAAAATTGAATGGTGGAATCAATGGTCAGCTTCAAGTTTAATCCATCGGTTGCGGGAAGGTAAGATATCTCACCGCTGAGCTCCTTTCCAACAAGATCGGTTTCGGTAAGTTCCTTTCCGTCTTGCCCTTTCAAATACTCGTTGTAATAACTCTCCAAGCCTGCTTGACCGTCCCCATCTGCGTTGACGAAGCCAAGCAACTGCGAAAGATAATTCCCATATCGATAGTACCTTTCTATATCACGCCCAAAATAAATGCCGTCTATTCCCGAGTCGATCAAAGCCTGCATATCTTGTTTGGAAAGTTTTTTTGCTACCGTGATCTCGGAAACACCTTTTTTGGATATCTTTTTCAATATTTCATCATAGTCTTCGTTCAACACTTGGGAAATGGCTCTTGCGCTGTTTTCCACAGACGAGGTTGCATTGGGACGAACGTAAAGAGTATAGGTCGTATTGCAACCGGCCAGTTCGTTCCCGTTGCAATCGAGAATACTGCCGCGCACCGCCTTCAAAGGAACATCACGCGTCCATTGGTCCAATGCCCGCGCCTGTAAAGACTTCCCTTTTACGATTTGAAGAAAAAAGAGTTTCCCGCCAACGATAAAAAAAATAAAGGTTATCAGCATCATTCCTGCAAATAACCTTCTTTTGATTGATATTTGTGATTGTAAATTCAATTACATTTAGCCCCCGAATACCCCGTTCAACCAGTTACAAAACTTGTCGAAGCCATTTTGCTTTTCTTTGGCACCTTTGGCTTGGCTGGGGATCTCCACCGCAACCACTTCGCCGCTACTTAATAGAATGTAATTCTCACCGCCAAGCAAAACGGGTGCTTCGGTACCTTCGAGCGCCGCGGCGCCGGTATCTATCTCTCCTTCTCCATCTTCCGCGCTTGCAGAGATGGGGGTAAGGTTTTTGGTCATAACGGTTTCTTGACGACCGAGCCCGATCACCGAAAGGCTAACAGCCAAAATGGCAATCAAAGCCACGAGCATGTACGCAGCCACAAACACACGGTTATTCCTTCTGCGTGCCGGCCTATTTTCGTTGGCGTGCTTTCTATCCCAAAACTTATCGTAATTGTTTTCCGCCGTTCCGATGTTGGACATATAGAAGCTGTATCTTGCTTCATCAGACCTTTCCAAGCGGGTCCTCGTTGCAGGGCGTTCAAGGGACTCCATAAGGGAGTCACGATAGGATGAAGAGGTACGAAGACGATCCGCTTCGTATCTGTTTTCATAGTCGTAGCGCGCAATACGATCGTCTTGCGGACGATAGGCATATTGATCGTCATATCTGACTCTTTCGCGTTCACTCACTAACATTCTATTCACTCCTTTACAGTTTATTCCTTTTTCTCTGCGATCCTGAGTTTTGCGCTTTTGGACCTGGGATTGATCTCTTCTTCTTCCTTTGAAGGAAGAATGGGTTTCTTGGTAATAACCTCTACTTCACTCACCTTTCCGCAAGTGCAGATGGGTGCTTTTGGCGGACAGATGCAATCCAATTCAGCATATCGGAAGGCTTGCTTTACGATCCTATCTTCCAAAGAATGGAAGGTGATCACGGCGATCCTTCCACCCTTTTTCAAGAGTTTGATCGCGCCAAGCACCGCTTCGTACAAGCCGGACAACTCTCCGTTGACCTCAATACGAATTGCTTGAAACACCCTTTTTGCGGGGTGCGATCCGCTAAAACGCACTTTGGGCGGAATGCTTTTTTCAATGATCTTAACAAGCTCTGCCGTTCTAGTTAAAGGTTTTTGTGCCCTTTCCTTCACGATATTTGCTGCGATCTTTCTTGCATACGGCTCTTCCCCATATTTGAAAAAGACGTCTGCAAGTTGCTTTTCCGAATACTCATTGAGGACTTTTTCCGCCGTTAAGTAAGCGCTTTTATCCATCCTCATATCCAACGGCGCGTCCACTCGGTAAGTAAAACCGCGCTCGGGAGTATCCAATTGATAGGATGATACGCCCAGATCCATCAAGATGCCATCCAAGGGACCACCTTGCCAAGAAGCAATTGCCTCTTTAAAATCCGAATGGATAAACGTGGGGGCTTCTCCCAATCTTTCTTTTGCAAAGGTCAAGGCGTCTTGATCTTTATCGACTGCGAACAGCTTTCCATTCTTCAATCGTTTTAAGATCTCTTGGCTGTGCCCGCCTCCTCCGAGGGTGCAATCGAGATAATTGCCGTCCTTCTTGATCGCAAGCCCTTCGATGACTTCGGAAAGCATCACGGGGATATGACGGAACTCACTCATTTATTTAGCCTCGAACCGTCTGATGACCTTACCCGGATTATCGCGCGCCAACGTTTCGTAATAAACGTCTTCACGCCAGATCTCCAACCTGTTAGCCACGCCAACGAAAAGCGCCTCTTCTTTCAGCCCCATCATCTCACGAAGGATCTGCGGGATCTGATAACGGTCTTGACTGTCGGGGGCAAATTGGAAGGTATTGGCAAATATGATCCTGTGCTTGATATATTCCGGATCGGAAGCTTCAAGTTTGGCGTATTTATCATAAAGCTGATCCATCATCTCTTCGGTATAAATGACCAAATTGTCCTGATCACCCAGGCTGATATAAAGATTCTCTCCGAGAAGACTCTTGATCTTCGCGGGGATCCTGACCCTGCCTTTGGCGTCAATTTGATATTTATAAGTACCGCCGATGAATTTTCTCAATCGCCTTTCCCCCTTTGTCCATATGATAGCACTTTTTATCCACTTTCGTCCACTATTTTTTAAAATTTTTTAATATTTTTTTTGAAATCCATATCTTGTGTTTGTTTTTATCAAAAACCACAATATGTTGTGCATTATTGGGTGGATATTGGTGGATATTTTTTCTGAGAAAACATGAAAACGCATAAAAAAAGAGGAAGAACCGAGCTTGTTTCTTCCTCAAATCTTTGATTTTTACGATTTTTGACCGGAAAAGGGATAAAAGTGGCGAATCAGTCGGCGATCTCCGCAAGAGCAAAGTCCAACAGATCGCAACTGGTCAGATAGTACGCCGTTTTATGGATAAAGACCTTTCGCTTGGCATAGGCGTTCCCATGCAAATGGCCGTAAACCACCTTCTCCACTTCGTACTTGGTAAAAAGATCGGTCACAGGGGTGTTTTCCAGCGATACGTCAAAAGGCGGATAATGCGTCATGCCGATCACAACGTCCCCTTCCTTTCTTTCCTTACTCATAGCAGAGAGTGAAAGCTCCAAGCGAATGAGCTCCCTGTCGTAAATCTTTTTATCCTCTTCCGTTTGTTTTTCGCTCGTCCAACCGCGGCTACCGCAAATAAGATACTTGCCAAGGCGCAACACGTCGTTTTGAAGTGCGTACACGTTTTCAGGCAAGATCCCTTTCACCTTGGATATGGATTGCCACCAATAATCGTGATTTCCCTTCAAAAGCACCTTCTTTCCGGGCAACGCCGCAAGCGCAGCCAGATCCTGCTTTACCTCTTCCAAAGTCATTGCCCACGAAAGATCTCCCGCGAGAAGGACCACGTCCTCCTCCCGCACCTTTTTCATCCAATCCAAACGGATCTTATCAAAATGCCCTTCCCACTTCTTGCCAAACACGTCCATGGGCTTGTCCACGCAAGAACCGAGATGAAGGTCGGAGATGGAATATATCATATCTTTATAGTATCATAACCCGCGCGCGTTTTCAAGGATTTTAAGCGCACGCGGGCAATCTTCTTGCGTTTATCTCGGGAAAAGCGGAAGGTCGAAAAAGCCTTCGCAGATCTCCTCTTGATACTCTTGGCAAGGGGGTATGTAGCAATAGCCGTAAGAGGGCACCAATAACTCCACGTCCATTACCACTTTGAGGATCACCGTCACGCAAAGCGTGATCTCGAACTGTCCGTCGCCAAGATAGCTTCCTTCCGCAGAAACGGCGTTTACCACAGCCACGATCTCGTAAGGGATCACAGAAGGCTCCGGTACATGCAAAAGCACGTCCTTTGCTATGGTAAAGGTGCTGGTACCCACCGCCTGCGTTCCGTTCGCATCGGTAAAATTCACCTGCATGGGGACATTTACGTTGCATTGCACCCTACTGCACCCGGGCGTTTCCGTGGCGGGCGTGACCGTAAGATCGGTAATGGTACCCATCGAACTGCTGCTTCTTGCACCCACAAAAGCAAAAGGCTCACTTACGTCTGCGGGCGTGGTGCTTTCGAGCGTGATGGTCTGATTGGTCAATGTTTCTTGTTTGATACAAGCGTCGAACACTTTTTTCACTTCGATGCAGACCTTTTCACACAGTCCGTTTGCGGCATTCCCAACGATAGGTCCCGGCATACGATCGGGGCGAACATTATTAGAAAATGACATAAAATTACCTCCTTATGATAATCTCTAATAAATGATATGAAAGGAGGGTGATAAAAGTGTCTTATAAACGAGAGGAGATGGCGTCCAAAACCTCTTCTCTGCCAATACCGGTCAAAGAAGAAACCACCAAAAGTTGTTCCGGCTCCTTTTGAAAGCCTTTTGCCACAACGGAAAGGGCCTTTTTTCTGCCTTCTTTGGAGAGTTTATCCGCCTTGGTGGCCACCAAAAGATAAGGGATCGAGTAATAATCCAAGTAGGACGCCAGTTGCAAGTCCAATTCGGAAGGATCATGGCGAATATCCACTATCAAAAAGACAAAACGAAGGTTTTTGCTCTCCTGTAAATAGTACTCAATGAGCCCTTTCCAGGAATCGCGTTCCTTATCCGTCACTTTTGCATACCCGTACCCGGGAAGGTCCACCAAAAAACATTCTCCGTCATTTAAAGAAAAATAATTGAGCATGCGAGTGCGCCCCGGTTCAGAAGAAGAACGCGCCAACTTTTTGCGGTTGGTGAGCATGTTGATAAAAGAGCTTTTCCCAACGTTGGACCTGCCTGCGATGGCGATCTCCGGAGCATTCCCTTCAAAGAGTTTTTTGGAAACGATACTCGTTACGTACTCAGCGTTTTTAATGATCATAACGATAAAAGTATCTTATATACTTCCTCCACCCTCTCCACGAAGGTAAAGGTGATCTGCTCGCGCAAAGCATCGGGGATATCTTGCACGTCTTTCTTGTTTTCAAGCGGAAGGATCACTTTTACAATACCGTTTCTGAGAGCGGCAACACACTTTTCCTTCACCCCACCGATGGGAATAACGCGCCCCACCAAAGAAAGCTCACCCGTGATGGCATAGTCCCCTCGCACAGGTTTTCCGATCAATGCGGAAAGAATTGCCGTTGAGATGGCGCAACCCGCCGAAGGACCGTCTTTCGGCACGGCTCCATCGGGGAAATGCACGTGGATATCTTTCTCCGAAAGATCGATCTTATATCCCAAAGATTCCGCATATTTGCGAGCATCGGACAGTGCGATCTCCACCGATTCCTTCATAACGTTGCCCAAATTACCTGTGACGATCTTTTTGTCCTTTCCGTTCATGACAAGACATTCCACATCCAGGGTTTCACCGCCGTTTTCCGTCCAAGCAAGCCCGTGTACAACGCCCACTCTATCCTGTCTGTCCGTATCGGTATCGGCAAATTTCGGAATGCCGAGGTACTTTTCCAGGTCCGCCGCATCCACGATCACCTTGCCTTTTTGCTCCACGACCGCCACGGCGACCTTGCGCAAGATCTTACCGATCAACTGTTCCAAGCGACGCACGCCCGCTTCTCTCGTATAGAAGCGGATCATACGGTCTATCGCTCCGTCCGAAAGTGAAACGTCCTCTTCTTTCAAGTGATAATTCTCCATTTGCTTGGGAAGCAGGAATTTCCGCGCGATCAGGCGCTTTTCTTCGGGAAGATAACTGCCAAGCTCAATGATCTCCATGCGGTCAAGCAAGGGACGCGACATGGGTTGCAAAGAGTTTGCCGTGGTAATAAACATTACCTTAGACAAATCAAATGGCAGATCGATATAGTGATCTTGATAAGTGGAATTTTGCTTGGGATCCAACACTTCCAAAAGCGCGTTAGAGGGGTCCCCTTTGTAATCCGCACCGAGTTTATCTATCTCATCCAACAGGAACACAGGGTTGGATGTCCCTGCCTTTTTAATACCTGCAATGATCCTACCCGGCATGGAACCGATATAGGTGCGGCGATGTCCGCGGATCTCCGCCTCATCGTGCACGCCGCCAAGGCTGGCCCTTACATATTCGCGCCCCAACGCTTTTGCAATGGACGCCACGATGGAAGTTTTACCAACACCCGGAGGTCCAACCAAACAAAGAATGTTGGTCACGTTACCGCCGCTGAGATTATGCACGGCAAGATACTCAATGATCCTATCCTTAACTTCCTGAATGCCGTAATGGTCCTCGTCCAAAACCTCTCGCGCATGCGCAATGTCGGTATTCTCCTCGCTGTACTTTCCCCAAGGGAGCGCTAGTACGGTATCCAAATAATTTTTGCAAACAAAACTTTCGGGACTACCCGTTTGCAAGGAAAACATCTTATTAAGTTCTCTCGTGAGTTTATCCTTTACTTCATCCGACGCATTCAGGTCCGCAATGGCCTGTTCGTACTTCTCGCGCTCGTCATCACTGCCGTAAAGCTCTTCGTTAATGACCTTTAACTCTTCACGCAAATAGTACTCGCGTTGGCTTTTATCGATATTGGCTTGGATCTTTTTCTCAATTTCCTCACGGATCTTGGTTTGATCCAACTGCACTCCGATGGCAACCGCTATGATCTCCAAACGTTCTGAAAGTTTTTGCGCATAAAAAAGCGCATTGGTATCCGCATTGTGAAAAGCAGGTCCGCAGGCATTGATCCATTTGTTCGGATCGTGCAGGTCAAAAGGAGGCAATTCGCGGTAAACTTTTTCCGCATTTTTGGAAGCGGCAAGACGATGGATGCCCGAAGAGATGATATTACCGTACGAAGCGATGGTATCCTCATCACAGTCCTTTTCATAGGGATAATCCAAGATCTTGGCAAAGGCCACCTCGTTAGAAAAGATCACTTCCTCAATTTTTACGCGCATCAAAGAGCGCCCGAGGAAGGATTGTGCGTTTTCCTTGTCGTGCAAAGAATTGATCTGTACCAAAGTGCCGATCCCCGACCCTTCTTTCAAAAGATCGGTGGCAACGAATGCCGCACCGGGCACAAGAAGAGAACGATACTTTTCCTCATACAAACGTTTATCGATATTCAAATTCACGTCGGTATCGGGAAGGATCGCCCTATTAAACCCGGGAAGCACGGGATAAAGCTCTTTGAGTGAGTTCTGCTCGCTTAAAGAAATATCGTTTTCATTCATCTTCGGTACTCCCAATCAAATTATGCGGACTGCTTATAAACAACGGTCGGCTGCGCGATCTTTTTGATCGCATCGGCGGTGACGATAACCTTTTCCACGTCTTCCGAGCCGGGAAGTTTATACATGATATCCAGCATCACGTCTTCCAAGATGCAACGCAAACCGCGCGCGCCCGTCTTTAAAGCAATCGCCTTTTTCGCAACCTCATCGATCGCTTCTTTCTCAAAGTCCAACTGCACGTGATCAAAGTCAAACAGTTTCTTGTATTGTTTGGTAAGCGCGTTTTTCGGCTCGGTAAGGATCTTGATAAGAGCGGTTTCGTCAAGCGCATTCAGCCCCACAACGATGGGCACTCTGCCCACAAACTCGGGGATCAAACCGAATTTGATCAAATCGTCCGGTTGAACGTCCTTGATCATATCCGCATACCCGTGTTCGGCAATTGCGGCAACGTCCGCACCGAAGCCAAGACCGGTTTTGGCACGTCTTTTATCCACGATCTTATCTAAGCCCACAAAAGCACCACCGCAAATAAAGAGGATGTTGGTGGTATCAATTTGCAAACACTCCTGCTGCGGATGTTTTCTTCCGCCCTGCGGAGGCACACTTGCAACCGTGCTTTCAATGATCTTCAAAAGCGCCTGTTGGACTCCTTCACCGCTCACGTCACGCGTGATGCTAACGTTTTCGCCCTTACGGGCGATCTTGTCAATTTCGTCAATATAAACGATGCCTCTCTCGGCAAGTTTGATATCGTAATTCGCGGCTTGGATGAGTTTAAGAAGAATATTTTCCACATCTTCACCAACGTATCCCGCTTCGGTAAGGGTGGTGGCGTCCGCCACGGCAAAAGGAACGTTTAAGATATTGGCAAGCGTTTTGGCAAGCAAAGTCTTGCCGCTACCCGTGGGGCCAAGCAAAAGAACGTTGCTCTTTTCCAGCACCACACCGTCCGAATTATCCATTTTGCGGTTGATACGCTTATAATGGTTATACACCGCCACAGACAAGGTCTTTTTCGCCTCATCCTGCCCAACGATATATTCGTCAAGTTTTTCCTTGATCTCACGCGGGGTGGGAAGTTTATCCTCGTCATAGCGAGGCGTATCCGCCATTTCGCCACGCAAGATATCGGCGCATGCGTTTACGCATTCATCGCAAATATAGGCGCCGCTCTTGCTACCGATCATGCGTCTTACTTCGGCACTCTTTTTCCCGCAAAAAGAACAGGTATTTTCCACTTCGAATTTAACTGACATCCTGCCTCCGATTTAAGATTATCTCGTATAATAGATCTTATCGATCAATCCATATGCAAGCGCTTCCTCTGCGTTCATATAGTTATCACGCTCGGTATCCTCGCACACCTTCTCATAAGGTTGACCGCTTTTCTCGCTGAGAATGGTATTAAGCTTCTTTTTATCCTTCAAAAGCTGCTTGGTATAGATCTCCACGTCCGTTGCGGAACCGCCGAGGCCGCCTGAGATCAAAACCTGATGGATCATAATTTCCGCATTGGGAAGCGCAAAGCGCTTACCCTTGGTACCTGCGGAAAGAAGCACCGCACCCATGCTCATGGCGCTACCGATACAAATGGTGTTCACGTCACACTTGATATAGTTCATCGTATCGTAGATAGCAAGACCGTCCGTCACACTGCCGCCCGGGCTGTTGATATACAAATAGATATCCTTTGTGGGATCTTTGGCTTCCAAATAAATGAGCTGTGCGATCACAAGGTTTGCCGTGTCGGTCGTAATGGGACCGGAAAGAAAGATGATACGGTCTTCCAACAAACGGGAGAAAATGTCATACTGTCTCTCGCCGTGATTGGTCTGATCGATGACAAAAGGAACCATGGTGTTTGAAATTTTTTTCTCCATAATGACTGATACCTCGCCTATATTTATTGACGGTTGATGAAGAATTATTACCTGATGTTGTTATTATCCGAAAGGAACTTTATGAGCTTATCGGTCATCAAGGTGTTCAAGATATAATCCGCCTCCTCCTGCTTCATGTTGCGTCTGTACTCGCCCGCTTTCTTGCCTGCGGATGCCGCTCTCACCTCAATGGCCGCATCAAAATCCGCCTGCGTCACTTGCAGGTTTTCCTTTTCCACGATATAGGTCATGATAAAACGAGTCAACTCACGCTCTTTTGCTTCCTCTTTGTAAGAAGCGATCATGTCTTCCTCGGTCTTGCCGATATACTGCATATACGTTGCAAAGGGGATGCCTTGGCTCTCCATGCGCTCCTTCATATCTTGGAGCATCCTGTGCGCCCTGTTCTCGATCAATGCTTCGGACATTTCGATGGGGTTGTTCTTCAAAAGAGTTTCGATGATGCGGTTGGAAGTTGCGATCTCGGCATTCTTCTGCTCGCGTTCTTCCGCTCTCTTACGAACGTCCGCTTTGTATGCTTCAAAGGTATCGAATTCACTCACGTCCTTTGCAAAGTCATCATCCGCTTCGGGAAGCACTTTCTCGCTGACGGAATTCACTTTGCAAGCGAACACGGCTTCTTTTCCCGCAAGATCTTTTGCATGGTAATCTTCGGGGAAGGTAACGACAACGTCCTTGCTTTCACCCGCTTTGGTGCCGATGAGTTGATCTTCAAAGCCGGGAATAAAGCTACCGCTACCGATCACGAGGGTCTGCTTTTCCGCAGTACCGCCGTCAAACTTCACGCCGTCCACAGAGCCGCTGTAATCCAAGTTGATTTGATCACCGTTCTTAACGGCGCGCTCCACGCTGTTCCAATAACCCGCTCTGTCGCGAGCCGCCTCGATCTCACGCTCCACAGCGCCGTCCACATCAGGAACGACCTTCTCAATATCCAAACCGGTGTACTTTAACTCTTCCACCTTGGGGAGATAGGCAATGGTTAAAGAGAAGCAAACCTTTCCGTTTTCCAAAGCGGAAACGTCAAGTGCGGGACGCATTGCAAGGCGCTCCGCATCAATGGTCTTGCTCTCCATCAAAGCGTTGTAAACTTCGTTCACAGCCACCTCTTCGGTATCTGCAACGAAAACATCCTTTCCGTAAGTATTTTCAATGACGGCACGAGGTGCATGACCCTTGCGGAAACCCACCACGGAAAACTTGCCTTTGTTTGCGAGATAGGCACAGTCGGAGCAGATCTTCCAAAGATCGCCCTCTACCGTAAAGGAATAGACTTGGGTCAAATTGGACTCGGTCAGTTCATAAGGAAGGTCAAAATCCTTCTTTTCGCTGCCGCACTTGACGGATACTTTTAACGTGTTTTTATTGCTCATGATTAATCCTCCGTATAGAATTGCAAAATAAATAATAGCATAATAAACGCCCGCACGCAAGCATTTTAAGGGACAATAAATTCTTGAAAAAGAGATATTTGTGTGATAAAATGGCAATATGCCAAGTGATTACGTGACATTAAACGCCCTTGCCGCCGAATTGAACGACACTCTGTCGGGTGGCAAGATCAGAAGGATCTGCCAGCCGGAAAAGGATGAGATCACCATCAGTGTGTATAACGGACGCACCAATCTTCTTTTGGTCATCAGCGCAAACCCCAACAGTCCGCGTATTCACTTGACCACAGTTAAAAAGGAAAATCCCTATGCCGCGCCCCCTCTTCTCATGATCCTGAGAAAGTACGTTGGCGCCGCCGTGATCAAATCGGTATCCGCCATTGCAAACGACCGTATTATTGAGATCGCACTTCGTGCAAGAAACGAAATGTTTGACGATGAAAACTTTTATCTCGTTTGCGAATTGATGGGGCGATACAGCAATATCATCCTTTTGAACCAAGAACGCCGCATTTTGGATTCTTTATACAAATTGATCCCCGATGAAAAACAAAAAAGGCAGATCATGATAGGCGCAAAATATTTGCCGCCGGAGCAAAACAAGGTGTTTATCGGAAATGCCCCCGCTCTTGAAGATGCCTTGCGTCCTTTCCCTATCGAACAGTATAAGGATTTTTTGGTAAAGCAAGCGGCGGGTGTTTCACAGCCCACGGCAAAGAGCATTTTACAACAAGCGGAAAACGAAAACGACCTTACTCCGACCGGAGTGGCAAGAGTGGCAAAAGCCTATGCGGATATCTACCGTTCTCCCTACTTTTCCCCTTCGATCAAAACGGACACACCGCATGATTTTTACCCCTATTCCTATCCTTTTGCCAATATCGAAAAGCGCGAAAGTCTAAACGCTTGTGCGGACGAGGTCTTTTCCCTTGCGGATAAAGAATCAAGGTTAAAAGCGGCATCCAAATCATTGGAACACGCCCTGCGCGCCGCCGTTAAAAAGACGGAGAACGCCATAGGCGTTATTTCACAAAAGGTCCTGGATGGCGAAAAGAGCGAAGAGATACGTGTGACAGCGGAGCTCATTACCACCAACCTTTATAAGATCAAACCGGGAGATAAAACGGTAACGCTTTTTGACTATTACACCAATCAAGAGCGCACCCTGCCCTTGGACCCCATTCTTCGCCCCAACGAGTACGCACAAAAACTGTTCAAAAAATATCAAAAACTCAAACGCGGAAAAGAGATAAACGAAAAGCTTTTGAAGCAAAATGAGGACAATCTGCTTTATTATCATGCTTTGGAAACGGAACTAAAACTAGCGGAAACTCCGCAAGATCTTGCGCTGACCGAAGAATCCATGAGGGAAGCGGGCCTAATCAAGGCACAAAGAAAAGGCAAAAAGAAAGAGCCCCAGATCTTGTTCCTCACTTACGAAAAAGACGGCCATAAGATCTATTGCGGAAAAGGCGGTTTACAAAACGAGTACGTGACTTTCAAAGTGGGAAGAGAAAACGATATTTGGCTGCATGCGGCAAAAAGCCACGGCGCCCACGTGATCCTTTCCACAGAGGGGAAGGAACCACCCGAAGCTCTTCTCTTATTTGCGGCGGAGATCGCTGCCTATTATTCCGAAAGACGAGAAGACTTATCTGTGGAAGTGGACTATACCAAACGAAAAAACGTAAGACGACACCCAGCAAAAAAGGTCGGGCTCGTTTATTATACCGATTACAAGACCATCGCGGCTCGCCCCAATGCCCACGAAGAAGCAAAACGATAATGCCCTTGTATAAAACAAAAGCATCCAAACGGATGTTTTTTTAAATCTCTTGCTGATAACCGAGTTTTTTCAAAGCGGCGGCAAAAGCCTCGTTCACGGGTGCCTCAAACGTCATTTTCTCCCCGGTTCTCGGGTGGAAAAGCACCAATTTATGCGCGTGTAGTAGTTGTCCGTGCGGCGCAAGCGGGCTGGGCTTGCCGTAAACGGGATCCCCTACCACGGGATGCCCTATGCTTTTCATATGTACGCGGATCTGATGGGTACGACCGGTACGCAACTCGCACTCGATCAAAGTGTACCCCGGGAAACGCGCTATGACTTTATACAAGGTCAAAGCCGAACGTCCTTCCTCATCCACAGCCATTTGCTTGCGGTCCTTGTGGCTCCTGGCAATGCTTTTATCCACCTTGCCCTCGTCTGCTGCAATATTCCCCACGACCAACGCATAGTAATAACGCAACGCTTTTTTGGTTGAGATCTGCTCGGATAAAGAAAGATGCGCTTGATCGTTTTTAGCAACCACCAATAAACCCGAGGTATCTTTATCCAATCGGTGCACGATACCGGGACGTATCTCACCATTTATGCCGCTGAGGCCCGACACTCTGTGCAAAAGTGCGTTTACGAGGGTGCCGTCGGGAGAACCGCTGGCGGGATGGGTGACCATTCCTTGTGCTTTATTCACGATCACGATATCCTCATCCTCATACACAATGTCAATAGGGATATCTTGTGGAGATGCGGAAATGGGCCGAGGCTCCGGAATATCCAAACGGATTCGATCCCCCTGCTCGATCTTTACGCCCGCCTTAACGGGAAGAGCATCGTTTACCAATACCTGCCCTTGCTCAATGGCTTTCAAAACAGCGGAGCGAGTTTTGCCCGTTTTTTCCGCCAAGTAAACGTCCAGCCTTATTCCGGCACGATCCGCAACAAAACTTTCAGTCATCTTTGCTTTGTTCCTCGGGATGCGTGGGATTTGCCTCTTGGGGCGCCTGGGATACTTCTTTATCCGCCGCCACCTGCTTTACCGTTTTTCCCTTTTTGCCCTCTTTGGCGATCAACCAAATGAGATAGCAAGCCACCAGGATCACTCCAATGGTCAAATACACGTCCGCAAGGTTGCAAATGGCAAAGTGACGTTTGAAGAGAGTATATACGACCGTATAATCTATAAAATCACGAACGTATCCGAATGCAATGCGATCTATCAAATTACCAAGGCCGCCCGCCACGATCATGGACATGCAAACGTGCAAAAAGATACCGCCTTTTTCCCTATACTTCTTTTTTACGATATGGTAACCCATAAAGCAAACCAGAGCCAAAAGTACAATGCCTACAAACACGCACAAGAACACGCGCGCATCGTGAAACATGCCAAAAGCCGCACCGGTGTTTTGCTGGTAGCGGAAAGAAAGCACCTTTTTGATTGCTACGTAGGTGCTATCATCTCCAAGCATGCTTGCCGCATAGTATTTGGAAACGAGATCGGCGGTCAACAGCACCGCCACGATCAAAAAGTCAACGAGAAGAACGATCATCATTGGTATCCATGATCCCCGTGCCGGAAGGCGTGATCAAAAAGGTGGGAGTCATATCCTTTACTCTTCTCATACTGCCGCCGAGTGCATAAGATGCTCCGCTCAAAAAGTCCAAAACACGTTGGGCGGATTCTTGTTCCACCCCTTCCAGGTCCACAATAATGGGCTCATTGCGGCGAAGATGCTCAATCATGCCTTGCACGTCAGAAAAACTCTTGGGAGCAAAAAGAGCAACGTTCCCGCTACCGGGATAATCGGAATAAGGCGACCTTTCCTCTCTGCCGTTATAACGGGGAGAAAACTCTTCTGCGGGAGCGGCACTGCGATCGTAAGGTCTGCGCAAAGGGGCAAACCCGCCGCGATCAAAAGACTGTTCTCTTTGCGGACGATCGGTGGGTTGTTCATCTAAACTTTCAAACAGTTTACTGCGACTCTCGCGCCTGTCGTAAGACCTATCGGCATCTTTGTCGTATCCCCTGTCGTATCTTTGATACTCCCTGTCGTAATCACGTTGATTAGGCATAATTCCTCCTATTGGGCGTAATGCCTTGCGCCGAAAACCGCGCTGCCGATACGCACCATATTGCTTCCGTGTAATAATGCAAAACGATAATCCCCACTCATTCCGGCGGACAAATATCGAATATCAAAGTTATCGCCCTTTATGCTCTTTGCTTGCTCAAAAAGCGCTTTCAGTTTGTCATAAAGCGGGGCAAGCACACCCTCTTCCGCCGCCGGCAAAACGCTCATGATCCCCTTCAAACGAAGATGAGGCATCTTTTTGATCTCTTCCAGTAAGGGCAAAAATTCCGCTTCGCTCACGCCGCCCTTGCTCTCTTCCCCTCCGACGTTCACTTCCAAAAGGATATCCATTCGCTTGCCGATCTTGGCCGAACGCTTTTCAATTTCCTCCGCAAGACGCAAAGAATCCACCGATTGGATAAGGGAAACCTTATCTACGATATACTTTACCTTGTTGGTTTGCAACCTACCTATAAAGTGCCAAGTGAGCCCTTCGCAGGTAAAATACTTGGATAAAAGCTCTTGCACGCGGTTTTCTCCCAAGATCACTCCGGGACGCCCCGCTGCAAGACCATGTAAAACCTCTTGCTCCACCGTTTTGGAAGCGAGAACAAGGGTGGCTTCCCCTTTGGAAAGTTCCGATACCTCGGCAAGAGTGTTATCGTAATTTCGCACGACTGCTTGAAGTTTATCCATAGTAATGATTATATCATTCCCCGCGCATTTTGTAAAGCATAAGCAAAAACCCTTTATAAGAAAAACCGCTCCCCTCTAAGAGAAAAGCGGTGCTTTCGACCATTCTTTCTTTATGCGAATTCAATTTGCCTCGCGCACAGGCAATTCGGCGGATACCGCCGTGACGCGACTGATAGAAACTTCGTACGCAGTTTTGGTAATTTGCGTTCCTTCCTCGGTGGTCTTTTGGTACTCTCTGCTTTGGATACGCCCCTGAATGGCAATACGATCTCCCACGGAAAGTCCATTTACGTAGCGCGCATTCCTTCCCCAGGCAATGCAAGGGATATAATCGGACTTGTTATAAGCGCGATTCACCGCAAGGAGCAGATCGCATATCTCTCGCTTAAAGGGTGTGGTACGATAAAGCGGCGGTTTGCAAATATACCCTTCCAACTCGATCACGTTCGGATTGATTTCATCCTCTTCTTCCAATATGTCACGGGCAAAAACCGTGAGCATCAATCTGCTGTGTTCTTGCTCCACTTTGTTATAACTGCGAAACTGTCCCATCACCGATAAGGTGGCCCCCACCGATGCGTTATGACAGGATAAAAGCCGTTCCGATACCGTCACCGGCAATAGATCGGTTTGTGCGGAAAGCCTTGGAACTTCCAATTTGATCTCGTAAAAGCCTTCTCCGAATACCTCATGGCTGAATTTCGCTTCTTCCGCAACTTTTCCCGTGAGCATCACTCTGTTGTTATTCATTTCTTCGTAGTTCATATTCTCTCCTTTCCGTTTTTATGTTGCACACCTTGTGCATCTATCGTGTATTCCTCGTGATATATCAGTTCGCTCATTGTCACAAAACGATACCTTTTTGCCGTAAGCTCATCCAAAATGGTGGGCAATGCCTCCAAAATGTGGTCGCTGTTGTTGTGACAAAGGATGATGGAACCGTTTTTCACCTTCCCTACCACTCGCTTAACGATCTCCGCGCCGGAGATCCCTTTCCAATCCAAACTGTCCACGTCCCATTGCACGGGGATCATACCCGCGCTTTCCACGCAAGAAAGGAGTTTGTCATCGTATTCTCCAAAGGGAGCGCGAAACACTTTGGGCGTCACGCCCGTTAGAGTACGCACGGCGGCATTTACATACTCCACCTCTTCACGCAGTTTGCTTCCGCCAAGGGTGCTCATATGTAAATGCGTCTTACTGTGGTTTCCTATCTCCATTCCGTTATCCGCAAGATACACCACTTCTTCCTTATAGGCGTCCACCCAAAAACCCACCAAAAAGAAGGTGGCTTTTAACCCTCTTTCTTGAAGGATCTCCACGATCTTTCGCGTTTTATCCGCTCCCCAAGCAGCGTCAAAGGAGATGGCGATTGTTTTTTCCTCCCCAACGTCCACGCTGTAAACGGGCAGTTTTCGGCTGCTTCGCGCAAACACCGCTTTGTCCACGTTTGCAAAATTCAAACAAACGGCGCAAGCAACAAAAAGACCTGCAAGGATCAAGGTGCGTAAGATCTCTTTTTTCTTCAAGACGATAAACATTTGCTACCTCAGATAAGATACTGTATTTTAAGTGGATCTTTTTGTCGATTTCGAGGCTATTCCGACGAAATAAAGTCTTTTTTGAAAGATATAAAAAATCCGCTCGATAATTCCTATTTTCGAACGGATGCATTTATGCAAAATTTTTGAAAGAAGCGATTATTTCTTTTTCTTTACGCCGTGGTACAATTGATTCGGCCGGGTATAACCGCTTTTCTTAGCCGCAAAAGAAGGCGCGCGGTTTTCCCTTCTCGGGCGGATCAACGCCGAGGGGCCGGTTCCGATAAGATCAGTGCGCCCTGCTTTTACGAGCGCCGCATACACAAGATCGTAGTTTTCAGGCTTTCCATACTGCAAAAGTGCGCGCTGTTCCCGTTTTTCTTCCCGCGTTTTGGGCACGTAAACGGGGCTCATATCATCGGGATTAAGACCGGTATAATACATGCAAGTGGACTTGGTGGAAGGTGTGGGATAAAAATCCTGCACTTGCTCGGGAACAGAGTGTATGGAGTGCAAATACACCGCAAGATCAATTGCATCTTGCAGGGTGGAACCGGGATGTGATGAGATAAAATACGGTACTAGGTACTGCTCTTTTCCGATCTCTCTGTTGATCTCTTCATATTTCTTTTTGAAGCGCAGATAAGTGGCAAAAGAAGGCTTATTCATATAAGAAAGCACCTTTTCGGAACAATGCTCCGGCGCCACTTTGAGTTGTCCGCTCACGTGATGCTCTACCAACTCCTTGAAGAAGGTATCGTCCTGATCGTACATGATATAATCAAAACGAACGCCGCTTCGGACAAACACTTTTTTTACCCCGGGGATCTCACGAAGGGAACGAAGGATATCCAAATACTCCTCGTGATGGACGCGAAGATTGGCGCAAGGCTCAAAGCCGATGCAACGTTTGTTTTTACACGCGCCACACTTCTCTTGCTTGGGACAAGCATCCCCATAAAAATCCGCCGTGGGTCCGCCAACGTCATGGATATACCCTTTGAACTCGGGATCTTGCGTATAGCTTTTCGCTTCACGAAGAATGGACTCTTTGGAACGGTTTTGCACCCTGCGCCCCTGATGATAGGTCAAAGCGCAGTAAGAGCACTCCCCGAAACACCCACGCACCGAAGCGATGCTGTACTTCACCTCTTGAATGGCGGGAACCCCCTTTTTGTACATAGGGTGATAGGTGCGCATATACGGAAGAGAGTAAACAAGGTCCATTTCCGCCGTGGATAACGGTTTTTGCGGCGGGTTCTGCACCACGTAAACATCCCCGTGTTTTTGCACCAAAAGTTCTCCCGTCACGTAATCGCTGTTCTCACTTTGCATCTTAAAAGCACGAGCATACTTTTCTTTGCTTGACAAAACCTCGTCAAAGGAAGGACAGAACTTTGCTTTCGTATGAAAGATTTCCTTATTTTTATCGGATAATTCAGAATATTTAACGAGATAGGAAGTGCCGCGAACGTCCTTGATATTTTGGAAAGGAACGCCTTTTTTCACAAGTGAAAGGATATCCCACAACGGACGCTCACCCATGCCGTACATCAAAAGATCCGCACCGGAAGAAAGTAAAACCGAAGGCATTACGCTATCCGACCAATAATCGTAATGCGCAAAGCGCCTGAGGCTCGACTCAATACCGCCGATCGCCACGGGAACGTCGGGAAACAGCCGTTTTAAAGCACGCGTATAAACCGTCACCGCTCGATCGGGACGCTTGCCGTATTCTCCCCCTTCGCTGTAAACGTCCATAGTCCTGCGAATTTTGGCAACGGTATAGTTATTCACCATACTGTCGACCACTCCGCCTGAAACCAAAAACGCAATATTGGGCGCGCCGAGTTTTTGATAATCCGCATCGCACTGAGGCTGAGGAATGATGCCCACGGAAAAGCCTTCCCGCTCGATCAAGCGAGAGATAATGGCGTGACCGAAGGACGGATGATCCACATAAGCATCCGCGCTGATCACGATAAAGTCAAGGCTTCCGCCCGCTTCTTGTTTGGTAGTGGGTAAAAACGGCATGGTTTCATTATACCCCTGCGCGCCCTTTTTCGCAAGGGTTAAACAAAAAATGAGGAAGGTAGATAAAAAAAGAGGCGGATCAAAGATCCGCTTTTCTTTACGAGCTTTTTTGAAGTGGCGGCTCGGAACGATACAGGCAAGAACTTATGCGTGCCATTCTCTTTGCAAGGTTTTCCCGTTCATAAGCGTTTACTCCTCGCTTTTCCATTCTAAGAAGGACCAAGTAGGTTAAAAGGTCCCGCGTTAAAAGCACGCTTTTCCCCGTTTGCCGAGATAAGTCATCGGCCGCATTTTGCAGCCGTGCCCTATCTTCTTCATAACCTGCGCCGGTTTGCGGGATCACCGCCGCCACAACGCAAGTTTCGCTTTCAAAGCACTCTGCCGCTTTCATATCCTTTGGTAGATCCACACACAAAGGACGAAGCGCCCCGAATAAGATAGCCGTTATCAATGCCGCCACGTTCATGTGGGCAGTATGTGCATAATGGAAAAACTTATTCTTGGTCGAAATGCGTGATGTTGCTTCCGTCTTCCGAGCCCCAAAGTTTCTCAAATTGATAGAGATCACGCTGGCTGGTATGGAAGATATGCACGATGACGTTCCCGTAATCCATAACGATCCACCTGCCCTCACGAAGCCCGTCCACACCTGCGGTATAAATCCCTTCCGCTTCCAATTTTGCGCAGATCTCCTCGTAGGCAGCTTTTGCCTGCGGGGGATTCTTGGCGGAACAAATCACAAACGCCTCGGTCACGTCGGTCTTTTTCGATACGTCAATGGAAAGAATATTCTTGCATTTCATATCGGACAGGATGGTTGCGATCTTTTGGATCAAAACTTCTTTTTCCATAGTTCAAACTCCTTTACAATACTCGTTAAAACATTCGGTCGACAAGGGATAAATGGACTTACCCGTGGCAAGCAAGCGGTCATAACACACCTTGAAACAAAGCATAAAGCCGCGGTCAAGATCACGATACGACACCTCGCGAAGATGCTCCACACCCTCAAAATCCCTTGTTTCCTCGTCCACCATATCGGCGGTATAAACAAGTTTATCCAGCACCGTCATCCCTGCGCGTCCCGTGGTATGATAGCGAATGGCGTCCAAAATCTCGTTATCTTCTATTCCAAAAGCGATCCTTGCTTCTTCCGCCCCGTTAAAAGCGTGCAACACTTTTGTGCCTATCGCATCTGCGGGAACACCGGGATGAATGCGATCCGACTGCTTCATACAATCGTGAAGCAAACAGGCAACGAACACCTTTTCCCTCGGGAGGCCTATCCTCTCGTTTATTTTCAGACCCGAAACCACCACACCGCAGGTATGGTGCCAACGCTCGGGCGTAAGAGCGCCTTTCACGCGTTCGATCATATCGGAATAGTCTTGATAAAGCCCGTGTTGCTTAATGATCTCTTGCACAGAGGGAAGGACCTCGGGCGTTTGCATATTGAGAGCGATTTTGGCGCGTGCCACCGAAGAAGAAACGTTATCCCCTTTTGTGTGCTCGGCGATCACGATCTTACCGCCCTTTGTACGCATGTGTTCCGCCGCCGCTTTGCGGAGTTCCGCAAGGGTATCCGTTCCGCGAGGGATCACTATCAGAGGGCAGATCTTTACGATCTCCTGCGGTTCACGCCAACGATCTAAGGCAAGCAAACTATCCCCGCCGATGATAAAAGCGATATCCCCATACTTTTCTTTTAGAAAAGGAAGCACGCGATAACTGTATGCCGGCCCATCGAAGGCATCCTCAAAAGGATCTATCTCAAACGAATGACCTTCAAGCGCCGCCGATAGCATTTGCATGCGAATGGCGAAGGGCGTTTCCAAGTTTTTATGCGGAGAATTACCGGATGGTAAAAAAACCACCTTTTCCAGGTCAAACTCTTTTGCAATGCTTTCCGCTATGGCAATATGTTCTTTGTGCGGGGGATCGAATGCGCCGCCGAAAATACCTATCATAGGAATAGTATAATACTTTTGCGACGGGATTTCAATTGTCGAAAGGGCTAAAAATCTCATTTCCGGCAAAAATCAAAGCATGGGAAAAACCTTTGATAAAGTTGGGATCACCTTGATCTCTCTATTACTTGCCTTCTTGTTCTATTTTCGCTATACCCATTCTTTGGTGATCGCGCTGTTTTCCGCCCTGCTTTCCATTGCGATATGCGTTATGGCAGTTCGCTTGATTCGTCCCCGTGAACCCAAACATCTACTTTCCAAAAAAAACTTCGTACGATATATCCTTTTGAATGGTAATAATGTTTTGAAAACCCTTGCGGAACTGTCTTTTTCCGAGAGGTTTTCATTAGAGGACGCAGAAGGACACACCGTGATAGACACAAACGATCGCATTTTGATCTACTATTGCTACAAGTTCGGGAGCCTTTCCGAAGAAGACGTGGCAAAAAGTTATCGATTGGCGCAAAAGTACCGTTGTACTGCTATTTACGCACTTACCAACCATTTGGACCGACGTGCTTACGCGGTAACGGAGTATATCCCGCAAAAATTCACGGTGATAAACACCGCAACACTTTATAAATACCTTTTGAAAAAGAATTTGATACCCGAAAGAGAATGCTTGGCACGAAAAAGCGGCAAAGTTGGGAAAACTATCAAAACGGCGCTTGCCGAAGGCAACGCAAAGTATTATATTTGGGCAGGACTCTCCACTTCCTTCCTCGCTCTTTTTACCCCCATTACAACTTACTATATCGTGTTTGCGTTTATCAATCTTGCGCTGGCGATCGGGTGTTTGTTTTTCAGCGAAAAAGGAGAAGGGAAAGACAGACTATTCAAAGAATAGTCAGTCCAACTTGATATGCTCGATACCGTCCTTTTGAGAGCGACGATATAAAACGATCTTGTTGCCGATGGCTTGTACAGGCTCTGCCCCCGTCAACTCAGCCACTTCCGCTATCACGCCTTTTGCCGTGATATCAGCCGTTTTCAAAACCCCGATCTTGATCAGTTCATGATCTTCCAGCGAGGTGTTGATCTGCTCGATCACGCTTTCGGTCAAACCGTTTTTGCCGATCTGCACCGTGGCGGATACGTTCATTGCAAGGGAAATCAATTTGCTTCTCTGTTTGCTTGTCATACTTACTCCTATCAATTCCACAATTCAAACTCAACGTCCCCAACGATGATCGTGTCGCCGTCCTTAGCGCCGAGTTCTTTTAATTTATCGATCACACCTTTTTCTTTCAGCACGTTTTGGAAATAGCGGTTGCTCTCGTGGTCGCTCAGAACGACCTTGCGTATGAGCATATCCACTAACCCGCCCGTCACTTCGTAGGTATCCTTTTCCAAACGCTTCACTTCAAAGGCGTTGGGATCCGCTTTTTCGTACTCAAAAGGCTCAAATTCAAGCGGTTTCGGTAAAGGAAGATCGTTCAAGCGGGAGAAGATCTCTTTCACAAGAGCGTCTATATTCTCATACGCTGCCGCGGAAATGGGGATCACCTTTTTACCCGTGCGCTCTTCAAAGGAGGCAACGGCATTCTCCTCCGTGATAAGGTCCGTTTTATTTGCCACCACGATCTCGGGAAGGGATGCCAAACGCTCGTTGTACTGGCGCAGCTCTTCTCTTATCGAATTATAATCCGATACGGGATCGCGCCCTTCTATGCCGGAAATATCCACAACGTGCACGAGCAAGCGCACGCGCTCCACGTGTCGAAGGAAGGTATGTCCGAGCCCCAAGCCTTCTGCTGCTCCCTCGATCAATCCCGGGATATCGGCTATCACGTAACTTTTATCAAACGCCTTGATCACCCCGAGATTAGGAGATAAGGTTGTGAAATGGTAGTTTGCTATTTTGGGACGCGCGTTTGTTAAAACGGATAATAGGGTGGATTTACCCACGTTGGGGAAGCCCACCAGTCCCACGTCCGCAATGGTTTTGAGTTCAAGAGTGAGGTTGCGTTCCACGGTGAGTTCACCAAGTTCCGCAAAACTGGGCGTGCGCCTTGTGGGAGTGGCAAAGCGGGCATTTCCTCTACCGCCCTTTCCCCCTTTCAGGATCACCTTTCTTTCCCCGTCCGCATACATATCCGCAAGGATCCCGCCGGTTTCCTTATCTTTTATCACGGTACCGGTGGGCACTTTTATCACGATATCCTGCCCGTTTTTACCGAAACAATTGCCGCCTTCTCCCGGAGCGCCGTTTTCCGCACGGAAGTGCTTTTTGAACTTAAAATCGATCAAACTCGTAAGCGAAGAATCCGCCACGAACACAACGCTGCCCCCTTTGCCGCCGTCACCGCCGTCGGGGCCGCCGCACATGACGTATTTTTCACGATGAAAACTCACTTTCCCATCGCCGCCGTTTCCCGCTTTTGCATAGATATTCACAACATCCAAAAACATATCCTTAGTTTGCGCGAACGCTTTCTCCCTTATGATTATCCGAATAATAAGCACAACTCTCCGTTAACAAACACTCCTCGCATTTTGGGGACTGTGCTTTACAAATATACCTACCGTGATGGATCAAAAGATGATGAAGGTGGGACCAATCTTTCTCGGGGAAACGCGCCATCAGATCACGCTCCACTCCAAAAGGCGTGTCCGCATCGGAAAGCGCCAACCGGTGACTGAGGCGAAACACGTGGGTATCCACGGCTATCGCATTCCCGCCAAACGCCACAGCGTACACCACGTTTGCGGTTTTTCTGCCCACCCCGGGCAAGGTTTCAAGAATATCCCTATCCTTAGGGACTTCCCCGCCGAAGCGATCCACCAAGATCTCCGTCATGGCAAGAATATTTTTCGCTTTGTTGTGATAAAACCCGCAACTCTTGATCTCTTTTTCAAGAGATTCCGGGGAGAGGGTAAGCATCTCTTGAGGCGTTCCCCACTTGGCAAAGAGCTCTTTGGTGACAAGATTTACCCGTTTGTCGGTACACTGAGCGGATAAAATGACCGCCACCAACAGTTGGTACGGGGTGGAAAAAGTCAACTCACACTCGGCGTTTGGGTGCATTCTGCCGAGCCGTGTGATCAATTCGGATTCTTTCACATACCAAATATACCATAATTCGCCCCATTTTCTCAATGATTTCGGGAAAGTTTTTTAATTGATACCCGGAATGCTTTCCTACGCCTCGAAAAAGCCTTTGAAACTTTGAAATTCCCCGTAAGACAATATTTGCCGAGCAAGCGCAAACGCCGCCCTTGGAAAGCGCACTGAAAGGTCACAAGTTGATCCCACCGAAGAGGGGGTACTCACCGTGTTGACCCGCACGCCCCTTTTTCCCATCATCATGCCGAATTGCATTGCGTCCCGTCTGGACTTAAACACCGCTATCAAATCTCTCATAGTTTTCTCCTTTGTTTGGAAGAACGGTTTTTCGTCCTTCTCAATATAATATATTAGTTTGAAAAAGGAGTTGTGAGAATGATCTATTTTGACGACGCCGCCACGTCCAGATACAAACCGCGCGAGGTAAAGCGCGCCCTGCTTTACTCCCTTCGTCACAGCGCAAACCCGGGAAGAGGAAGCCACGATGAAGCCATCCGCGGCGGTGTTCTCGTGGAAGAAACACGCGACGCACTATGCGACCTTACCGATGCAAAAGGGGCGCACGTTATTTTTACCAAAAACTGCACCGAAGCGTTAAACCTTGCCATATTGGGCACGGCGCGGCTTGGCGGACACGTTGTGACCACTTGTTTGGAACATAACTCCGTATTGCGTCCTTTGCATATGCTTCAAAAGGAAGGCCTGATCTCTTTAACGGTCGTGCAAGCCAAGGATGGCGTTATTCATGCAGAAGCCATCCGTTCCGCTATTACGGAAAAGACCTATTTGGTTGCGGTGACCGCCATGAGCAACGTGACCGGGTTTTGCCCCCCGCTTGAAAGCATAGGAGAGATCTGTGCACAAAAAGGAGTGAAACTCTTGGTGGACGGCGCACAAGCCATTGGGCACAAGCGCATTTCTTTTGACAAAATAGGGATCGATTATCTTTGTGGCGCCGGACATAAGGCCCTGCACGGTATTATGGGAACGGGATTTTTGCTTTATGGAAAGAAAAACTTTGTGAACCCCTTAATGTACGGTGGCACGGGAACGGAAAGCGACAACTTGACCCAACCCTCTTTGCCGCCCGAAAGTTTGGAATCCGGCACTTTGAATCTCCTCGGTATTGCCGCCTTAAAAGAAGGGATCGCTTGGACCAAAAAGCACCGAGAAAACAATGAAAGCCGAATATACGATCTATCCCTTTACCTTCACGATGCTCTTTTGCAAACCGGGATTCCCACCTATTCCGTAAAAGGAAGCCCCCTTTTAACGTTCCGTATAGAGGGATCTTCCTCCGGAGAAGTGGCGGAGCTGCTAAACCGAGAATACAAGATTGCACTCCGCGCAGGACTTCACTGCGCCCCTCTTATCCACAAAGCACTCGGCACCGAAAAACAAGGATTGGTGCGAGCAAGCATCGGCGTGCACAACACGAAAAAAGACGCAAAAAAACTGATCGAAGCGATCAAGCGCATTGCCGGAACGACAAAATAAGCCACACCTTCTCTTTTCTCTTACTCCTTTTTCCCTTTTTTGCACTTTGTGTGAGGTAAAATGGGGCTGAGGTGATGTTATGACGAAATTCAAAACCGCGTTCAAAGGATACGATCGGAAGGAAGTGGACGCTTTTTTGCATAAATCCAATGAGTATCAGGAAAGCAAGATTCGGGATTTGGAGGAGTGCATCAAGCGATTAAAAGAGGAAAACGACTATCTTTACGCCAAAAACAGCGAATACCACCGCAATGAAGAACGAGTGTCCGGGGCGATCGTGAAAGCGATGCAAGTGAAGGACAGCATGGAAAAGGAATTACAAAAAAAGATCCTGTTGGAAGAGGATCGCTTAAAGATATTCAAAACCAAATGGATGGCTTATGCAAAAGGATTGCACGCGGCGGACGCGGACTGCGTGATCGAGGACGTGGACGGATATATCCACACCTTTGAGCAAGAGTTTTGTAAGCAGGCGTATCGTGACCTTGACCTGGACCAAAACCTAACGGTTGCGGAAAAAAGCTACCTATCCGAACAAAAGAGATTAGCCTCTCTTTCCAAGGGAGTTGTAGGGACATTTGAGGGAGAAAAAATGAGTGCCGCTTCCCTTCTCGAACGCGAGGAAAGAAGCGACACGACAAAAGGAAACGGTTTTTACGAAGAGTGATCAACCCTTTTTATCTTTCAAAAGTTCTTGCTTGATCGCATACAACTTTTCCGAAAGATCCACTTTATAGATCTCGGGAAGGGTCACCCTCTTATATTGCTCCCAAAAGCGATCGGAGCAATGCTTGTGATAGGCGGCTATCTCTTTGATATCGGGTGAGAAATACACTTGTTTGCCGCGCTCGAACACTTTGACCAAAAGGTTTTCCACGTAATAGTTTTCAATGGTCATCTTTTTCCAGGGATTTTCGGGGTCAAAGATGGTATACGGAGAGCCGTCCGGATCGGGTTCATCTATCAGCATCATAAGATCCGCAATGGCTTTATCCGTCTTTTTATCATAGAAGCGAACAACCTTTTTAAGCCCGGGATTGGTCACTTTTTCCGCCGTGTTGCTTATTTTGATCTTGGGCACCAACACGCCATCGTTCTCAATAGCGGCAAGTTTATACACACCGCCCAAACTTGGGTTGGAAAAGCTGGTAATGAGTTTGGTACCGATACCGTAGGTATCGATCTTAGCATTTTGCGAGTTCAACGCAATGAGAACGTTCTCATCGATATCACCCGAAGCGCAAATGATCGCGTCCTTGTACCCTGCTTCATCCAGCATTTTTCTTGCTTGATTGGAAAGGTACGCAAGGTCACCGCTGTCTATGCGTATACCAACAGGCTTATGCCCTTTTGCGGAAAGCTCATCAAATACCTTGATGGCATTGGGAACACCGCTTTTTAAGGTATTATAAGTATCCACGAGCAACAAACAATTATCCGGGTAAAGCTCCGCATACTTTCTAAATGCCGTAAGCTCATCGGGGAAAGTCATGACCCAACTATGGGCATGTGTTCCCGACACCTTGATATCAAACATCTTTCCCGCGATCACGTTGGATGTGGCAGCACAACCCGCAATGATTGCCGCACGCGCTCCGTAAATACCCGCATCGGGGCCTTGGGCGCGGCGCAAACCGAATTCCAGCACCTTTGCCTTGGTGTTATTGGCGATCTTGGACGCCTTGGTGGCAATTAAGGTTTGATGGTTGATAAGGGTCAAAAGCGCGGTTTCCACAAACTGTGCTTGGAAAATGGGCGCTTTTACGATCAGAAGCGGTTCGTACGGGAAAATAATGCTCCCTTCCTTGGCGGCGTAAATATCACCGGTAAACTGAAACTTTGCAAGCTCCTCTAAAAAAGGTTCGTCAAAGCAGTTCAGCCCGCGAAGATAAGCAATATCATCCTCGTCAAAGCGAATGTTTTTAATATAATCGATCGCCTGTTCCAATCCCGCCGCAACCGCGTAGGACAGCTCTTCCCTGCCACGGAAGAAAAGATCAAAGACGGCTTCCTTATCCTTTTCCCCCGTCTTCATATATCCGTACATCATGGTCAGTTCATAGAAGTCGGTCAACAAGGTTAGATTTCTCATTTTTGTATTTCCTCCCTATTTCAAAGTATCCGGAAGTTTATTTTTCTCGGGCTGTTCCAGCACCACGGGTTTTCCGGTACGAATTTTTCCCACGTATATCAAAACGGTAATGACCATGGAGATGCCTGCGGCAATGGCGCACCCCAGCACACCGAGCCTAATGCTTCCCACGAATACCGCATCCTCACGGAACACTTCCATGACGGCGCGCACTACCATATACCAACAGAGATAAGTCATAAAGGTCAAAAGGTTTTTCTTGGAGCGATAAAACACCGCCATAAGAATAGCAAAACCGATCAAGTTAAGCACCATCTCGTAAAAGAATGTGGCTTGGAACCAGGCGTTTTCCCTTTCAATAAAAACCGCTATGGGGAAAACTTGATAACTCTCATTCGTGATCATTCTGCCGTATAATTCTTGGTTTGCCCAGTTGCCCCACCTGCCGAGCGCTTGTCCGAGAATAAGCCCCGGAGCAATGATATCCAAAAGGTAAGACAGGGGCACTTTGTTGATCTTACATGCGATATACACGCCGAGCGCACCGCCCGGAATGGCGCCCAAAATGGAGATGCCGCCCTTGCGAATGGCAAAGATCCGCAAAAAATCAGACCAACTGTGTACCGCAAAATCTTTCGCGTGGAAGAGCACGTAAGATAGTCTTGCTCCGAGAATTGCAAGCGGGACCGCAAACAGGAACACTTCCAACATCATATCCAGCTTGACGCCCCTTCTTTTGGCATTCAAACAACTGACGATATACCCCGATAAGATGGCAACCGTGATAAAAATGCCGTACCAACGCACGGTCAGAGAGCCAAGATGAAAGGCAACGGGATCAATATTCGGCATGGCTTACTCCTTTTATCAGATAGGTATTTATTCCGCAATAAATGCGCGAGATTCTTTACGAGCGATCTCATCGCAACGATTGTTCATCTCGTCATCCGAGTGCCCTTTCACTTTGATAAAGCGCACGTCGTGGCATGAAAGCAACTGCATGAGTTTAGCCCAAAGATCCGGGTTCTTCACGTTTTCCCACTTGCGCGACGCCCACTTTTTGAGCCAATCGTTGTTTACGGCGTTCACCACGTAAGCGGAATCACTATGTACTTCCACAACGCAACGCTTCACCAAAGATTCAAGCCCCTTGATGACTGCTAAAAGCTCCATTCGGTTGTTGGTGGTGGAAGGCTCCCCTCCGCTGATAACTTTTTCCTTATCTCCGAAGGTCAAGATGGCTGCATAGCCCCCGGGGCCGGGATTACCGCTGCAAGCGCCGTCCGTATACAGGCGCACAAGCGTTTCGCCTGAGGGATTGCTCATCTCCACCGAACGGGCGCGACAACGATCCACACCCTCGGCAATGATATCTTCCAAGCCGGACATGCGATAATGGGTCACCGCTTGAATGGTGGTGCCGCCCTTACTGCAAACGGCGTCTATCAATTCGGGAATGGGTTTTTCCGAAAGCGAGATCATCCTTGCGCCGCCGATCAAGGTGGCAAGGGTGAGTTTTTTGGCTTCTTCATAGGATAAACCGCCGTTTATTCCCCCTCTGATCATTCCTTCCGCAAACATATAAACGTAAGCGGGGCCACTGCCGCTAACCGAGGTAACGGCATCAAATTTACGTTCGTCAAGTTCAATGATCTCTCCCAAGCCCGAGAAAACGGCAAGAGGGAAGGATTTTTCCGAAGTTTGATATCCGTCAAAACACAGAGCGCTCATGCCGCTCCCGATCATGCACGGGGTGTTGGGCATCACGCGGCAGATCTTTTTAGCCTGCAAAGAATCCTTTAAAGTGGCAATGGTAATGCCCGCCATGATAGAGATGACCTTTGCGGAGATTTTTCCTTTGATCAAAGCGGCAATATCCGGGAAACTTTGCGGTTTGACCGCAAACAAAAGGTAATCCACGTGCGAAGCAAGATAGAGATTATCCTGCGTTGCGTACATGCCAAGCGCCCGTGCTTGATCAAGTTTTTCTTCGGAAAGATCGCTAACAATGATCTCGTCCGGAGTGAGGATGCCGTTAGTCAAAATGCCTTTTGTGATTGCCGAGGACATGTTTCCTGCCCCGATCACGCCAAGTTTGTAGTTATTCATAAATTTCTATTGACTTAGCTCCTTATCTATTTTATAATAGTGTCATTGTGATAGGGGAGTGGCTCAACGGTAGAGCAGCGGTCTCCAAAACCGCTGGTTGCGTGTTCGAATCGCGTCTCCCCTGCCACGTTTAGACCTTGCTTTGTCAAGGTCTTTTTTTATGGTTCTTACGCGATTCTCCACGCAACTCGTGTCTTCTTTCGAATCCACCTTGCATGTGACGCTCGCGAATGGAGTGCAAGCACTCTCGCTCGGCTATTCCGTCACTATCGTTCCTCGCGAACGCGTCTCCCCTGCCACGTTTAGACCTTGCTTTGTCAAGGTCTTTTTTTTATGGTTCTTACGCGATTCTCCACGCAACTCGTGTCTTCTTTTAGAATCCACCTTGCATGTGACGCTCGCGAATGGAGTGCAAGCACATTAAAAGGGTAAGCCGTTATCCAATGACGAACAGTTTTCCCTAAAAGGCAAGCATTCTAACGCGCAATTGCTTCGCGCGCCCGTTTTAAAAAAACTGATGGCAACACGAAGCAAACATAGCGCCCTGTTTTATTTTGCGTACTCCACGCTCCTGAGTTCGCGGATCACGCTCACCTTGATTTGACCCGGGTATTCCAACTCGTTCTCCAAGGTCTTAGCGATCTCTTTTGCAATGAAGTAGGTCTTACTATCATCCACCTTTTCGGGCTTGACCATTACGCGGATCTCTCTACCCGCCTGAATGGCAAAGGACTGTTCCACACCATCAAAGGAATTGGCAATCTTTTCAATGTTTTCCAATCTCTTAACGTAGTTTTCAAGGGACTCACGGCGTGCACCGGGGCGAGCGCCGCTGATAGCATCCGCCGCCTGCACGATAACCGCTTCCACCGTTTTGGCTTCCACGTCCCCATGGTGCGCTTCTATCGCATGAATGACCGCTTCGCTTTCCTTAAATTTCTTGGCAAGCTCCACACCAATGGCCACGTGTGTTCCTTCGATCTCGTGGTCAACCGCTTTACCGATATCATGCAAAAGGCCCGCTCTCTTTGCCACTTTCACGTCCGCACCGAGCTCTGCGGCAAGAATGCCTGCAAGGTGGGACACTTCAATGGAGTGTTTGAGCACGTTTTGACCATAACTCGTTCTGAATTTCAATCTGCCCAGGATCTTCACAAGTTCGGGATGTAAACCGTAGACAGCCACTTGGAACGCCGCTTCTTCACCGGCATCTTTCATTTGGTTATCGATTTCATTCTTTACCTTCTCCACGGTTTCTTCAATACGCGCGGGATGGATCCTGCCATCGCTCATGAGTTTTTCAAGAGCCACGCGCCCGATCTCTCTTCTGACGGGATCGAAGGCGGAGATAGTCACTACGTCCGGCGTATCGTCAATGATCACGTCCACACCGGTGGCGTTTTCAAAGGCGCGGATATTACGACCCACGCGGCCGATGATCCTGCCTTTCATTTCATCATTCGGAAGTGGCACCACTGACACAGCGATCTCGCTTGCGTGATCGGTAGCGCATCTTTGCACCGCCATGGTAACGATCTCACGCGCCTTGGCTTCCGCATTCTCTTTTGCTTCCTGCTCGATCTCTTTTGCGATCTGCACGGCGTCACGTTTGGCGTCGTCCAGCATATCTTCCAAAAGTTCTTTCTTGGCTTCCTCACGGCTCATGCCCGAAACTTTTTCAAGTTCAACGAGCATTCTGTTGTGCGATTCCGCCACTTCCTGTTCCTTACGAACGATATCTTGCTCACGCACGTTGAGTGCCGCTTTTGCGTTTTCCACGTCCGAGAGCCTTTTATCAAGGGCATCTTCCTTTCTGGTAAGAGCCTCTTCTCTTGCGCTCACGCGCTGCTCGATGCGTTGTACTTCCGCGCGTCTTTCACGCACCTCTTTATCCACTTCGGAACGCATCTTGTGTTGCTCTTCTTTGGCTTCGATGAGCGCTTCTTTGCGCATGGATTTTGCCTCTTGACGGCTTTCTTCCAAGATCTTAGCCGCTTCCGCTTGTGCATTGCCTAATTTCTTATCGATAACAAACTTATACACGACGATACCGACCGCAAGTCCGATCAGGAGCGCGATCACGCCGGAAATTACGCCTACAACTGCGGAAGAAACGTTCAGTAAATAATTGTTCATGTTTGTTTCCTCCTAATCTATATTATCAACGGGTACTTTCCCGCATCTTACTTAATTACCGCTATCCAGCAGTTCTTTTACTTTGTCTTCGATCTCCTTGCAAAGATCGGGGTTCGCTTTCAAAAGGGAAATCACTTTCTCTCTGCCCTGGCCGATCTTCTCATCTTGATAACTGATCCAAGACCCGCTCTTTTGAAGCACGCCTTTTTCCAGCGCAAGATCCACCAAACTTCCCTCTTTGGAAATGCCTTGTCCGAAGATGATCTCAAACTCCGCCGTTCTGAAGGGGGGTGCAAGTTTGTTTTTGACCACTTTTACCGCGGTCTTATTGCCAACGATCACACCACCGTCTTTCACTGCGTCCTTCTTACGCACGTCCAAGCGAACGCTGGAATAGAACTTGAGCGCCTTGCCGCCCGTGGTGGTTTCGGGGTTGCCGAACATCACGCCCACCTTCTCACGAAGTTGGTTGATAAAGATCACGCAGGTTTTGCTCTTATTGATCACGGCGGTGAGTTTGCGGAGCGCCTTAGACATCAATCTTGCCTGCAAACCGACGTTTTGCTGCTCCATATCCCCTTCGATCTCGGACTTGGGAGTCAAAGCGGCAACACTATCAATTACGACGATATCCACCGCGTTGCTTCTCACGAGATAATCCGCAATATCAAGCGCCTGTTCACCGTTGTCAGGTTGGGAAATGTAAAGATCCTCGGTATTCACGCCGAGTTTCTTGGCGTACTCCGGATCGAGCGCGTGCTCCGCATCGATAAACGCGGCGGTGCCGCCGAGCTTTTGCGCTTCTGCGATCACGTGCAAAGAAACCGTGGTCTTACCGCTGGATTCCGGTCCGTAGATCTCCACGATCCTGCCGCGGGGAAGTCCGCCTATCCCAAGAGCGTGGTCCAATGCCAAACAGCCCGTGGGAATGACCTCAACTTTGACGGCATATCCGTCGCCGAGTTTCATGATAGAACCTTTGCCGTGCACTTTTTCGATCTGTTGGATCGCTTGTTCCAATGCTTTGCGCTTTTCTTCCATTTGCGCTGCGGTCAACTTTTCTTTTTCTTCCATAATTTTTCTCCTAAAATATATTTATAATAAAGCAGTGCCTTTCGGCTCTCTACTCTATGACCATAGATTCAAAGTCGATGGGCTTCACGAGCTTCTTCCAAAGGAGGAAGAGTGCGGTATTTGCCGCAAGAGTTCGTATTTCCTCTCTCGTGCCGTCAAACCGACATTCCGTCACGTGGCAATCGAATTCGTCCGCCACGCCGATATACACAAGCCCCACCGGCTTTTGCTCCGAGCCGCCGCCCGGTCCGGCAATACCCGTGGTGGAAAGTGCGTAATGCACTCCCGTATGCTTTAACCCCATTGCCATTTGCTTGGCAACTTGACTCGATACGGCGCCAAAGGTGCGCAAGGTTGATGGTTCCACCCCCAAACGGGCTATCTTTGCCTCGTTGGAGTATGTGACAAGCCCCTCGGTAAAGCATTCGCTACAACCGGGCACTTCCACTAGTTTGGATGCGATCATGCCCCCCGTTAAACTTTCCGACACCGCAAGGGTCTTTCCGTAAAGACGCAAGCGTTCAAGCACCGTTTCCGCCAGCGTTCCGTCACTATCACGATAAACGCATCCGCGGAAGAGATTATAGATATAAAAGGCGATTTCGTCCTTTTTAGATTCATCCGATAAGATCACCACTTTTGCATCGCGGCAGTATTCTTCCACAAGCATGGCGCTTATCTTTTGCTCGGACAAACGCGCGCGGATCTCTTGTTCGGTGAACCCAAACACTTTGAAAGTAACCTTATCCGACATGATTCACGTCCTCCGAAAGTACCTCGCGATGTTTCAAGATATAATGCACGCCCGATGCCACTGTAAAAAGGAAGGCTACGGCAAAGAGCACGTTCCCGATGATCTTAATTGACAGGTGCAAATGTGCGATCATCATTACGGGTACGGCAACGTTCAAAAAGATCGTCTTCACCTTTCCGAGTATATCCGCTGCAAGCACCTTTCCCTTGTGGGCGGCAATGGTGCGAAATGCCCCGATCAGCACTTCCCTTCCCACGATGATCGCCGTAAAGATCACGCCTAGAGGGGGATTGCAAAACATCATGGCGCTCCCGTTTGCCGCTTCCATGATCAGAAGCGAACAAGCAAGCAACTTATCCGCAATGGGATCAAGCAGCTGTCCGAGCGAGGTGACCTCGTTGCGTTTGCGTGCAAGAGTGCCATCCAAAATATCGGTAAGCGCCGCAACTGCATATACTGCGGCGGCTGCCACGTAATGCAAAGGAAAACGAAGGTAGAACAATACCATCACCACAGGGATAGCCAAAATTCTTGCAAACGTGATCTTAGTCGGTAAGTTCATTCCTCGTTCTCCACCGTTTGACCATAGAGGTCCAATTTAACCGTCTTTTCTATCCGCACGGGATAGGTTTCCCCGATCTCCACCTGCTCTTTGGCATGGAAATATACTTTGGGATCCACTTCCGGTGCGTTGCGATCGGTATGCCCGTAAAAGCATTGCCTATCGTAATCGATGCCGTCGTATATAACATCCACCACCTGCCCGATCATGCTTTCCGCCCGTTGTTCCGCCGTGCGGGATTGCACCTCGATCACCTTACGCAAGCGCTCCTTTTTTACCCGCTCGGGGATCTGCCCCTTCATACGAGCCGCAGGAGTTCCCTCTTCGCGCGAATAAGCAAAGAAGCCTGCGTGATCCGGCTTTACTTCCTGCAAAAAGCGACACAGAGCGTCAAACTCCTCTTGCGTTTCCTGCGGGAATCCCACCATAAAAGTGGAACGAATGGCAATGTTGCTCGCCTTGGAACGAATGTAAGCCACTCGTTCTTTGAGCGAAGCCTCTGTGTCGTGACGATTCATGCGTTTGAGCACGCTATCTGCGGCGTGTTGCATGGGCATGTCTATGTACTTTGCCATCTTGGGCTCGGCGTCTATAAAGTCGATCAATTCATTCGAGCACTGATCGGGATAGCAGTACAACAAACGGATCTTCTCAACGGGGAGTTTTACCAACTCTTTGAGTAAAGCAAGCAAACTCGATTTGCCAAAGAGATCACTCCCGTACCGCGTGACGTCCTGCGCCACGAGGATCACTTCTTTAATGCCCTGCGCAATAAGCTCCTGCGTTTCTTTAATAAGGGACTCAATGCTCCTGCTTTTATACGCACCGCGTATGCCCGGGATGGCGCAAAAGGTGCAATGGTTGTCACAACCGTCCGCGATCTTCAAGTAAGCGTAATGATACGGCGTGGTGATCACCCGCTTATTCGAAGGAGCATATTCCCCTTCCGCCGTAAGCACGGGTTTTTCCCCTTTTGTCAAACGCTCTATCACCTCTCCGATGCGGTCGTAAGCGCCTTTATCCAAAAAAGCGTCCGCTTCGCGCAATCCGTCCTCCGCCGTGAGTTCTTTTATGTACCGCATGGGCAGACACCCCGCCACGATCAAATACTTTACGTTTTGATGCGAGCGCGCCTCGAAGATGGTTTCTATACTCTCCTTAACGGCACTTTGCAAAAAGGCGCAGGTGTTCACCACCACGATCTCCGCCTCGTCAAGGGTGTTCACGATCTCGTGCCCCGCTTGCACGGCAAACCCAAGCAAATGCTCGGTATCCACTCTGTTTTTATCGCATCCGAGCGAGATTGCCCCTATCTTCATACTTCGGCTCCATCAATTCCGTCTTCGCCATACAGTTCGTAGTATTGATCCATCGTGATAAGCACGGAACGAGGTTTGTTTCCGCCCTCGCTGGGCCCCAAATAGCCGCGTTCCGACATGGTGTTCACGATACGCATGGCTCTGCCGTATCCGATACGGAATTTATACTGACACTGTGAAATAGAGGCTTGTCCCTGCTGAATAAAGTAGAGCAAAGCGGAGGAAAAATACTCGTCGTCCACTTCTTCCTTTTCCCCGTTGCCTGCATCCTTAACTTCCACCTCTTCCTGCTTATCCGATTGAATGATGCGCTCCGCTTCCCCGTCAAAACGACAATCGTTATGTTCCTTGATAAAGGAAACGATCTCGGAGATCTCATCATTGATATAAGGGCCTTGTAAACGCTGCGGATCGCCCCCTTCCGGCCCCATGTACAGCATATCGCCGTTTCCGAACAGAGCCTCTGCGCCCGCTTTATCCAAGATGGTCTTGGAATCGGTAAAGGAAGTCACTTTGAAGGCAATACGGGAGGGGATATTGTTTTTGATGGTACCCGTAATAACGTCCACGGAAGGTCTTTGGGTTGCCACGACCAAGTGGATACCCGCCGCACGCGCTTTGGCGGTAATGCGGTTCACTTTTTCTTCCACGTCACGCTTTGCGGCGTACATAAGGTCTGCCATCTCGTCAATGATGATGACGATATAATACAGCTTTTTGCCACCGGTTTTTGCCTGAATGGCGTTATACTCTCCGATATTGCGGCAACCGTTTTCCATCAAAAGAAGGTAGCGGCGTTCCATTTCGTTTACCGCCCAATTGAGCGCATTGATCGCCTTGTCCGATTCGGTAACGGTACTTGGCATAAGCATGTGCGGCATGTTCTTATAAACCGAAAGTTCCACCTTCTTGGGGTCCACCATGATAAAGCGCACGATCTCGGGCGAGTAGTGATACATGATACTGCATATCATCACGTTCAAACACACGCTCTTACCGCTACCCGTAGAACCTGCCACCAAAAGGTGCGGCATTTTCAAAAGATCACCGTAAACGGCCTTTCCGCTAACGTCCACGCCAATGGCAAAGTAAAGCTTGCCCTCTTTGGAGAATTCCGGTGCGCTGATGATGGAACGAAGCCCCACCATAGAGGTCTTTTTATTGGGCACTTCCACACCCACGGCGTCTAACCCGGGCACGGAAGAGATAATACGAATATTCTTATCCACTTTCAACTTGCGTTTGATATCTTTTTCAAGCGGAGTAAGCTTGTTCACCGACATATTATCGGGCAAAGTGACGGCAAAACGCGTAAAGGTGGGACCCGTCTTATGATCTATCACCTCGGAAGTGATGTTAAAGGAAGCAAGCGCTTGCACGAGCATTTCCGCACGCTCTTCCACGTCACTTTCATCCTGCACCGATTTGATATCCGCAAGCAGATCCACGGGCGGGGGCGTATAAGGACGAGCCGGCGCTTCCTCTTCCGTCTTCATTGCTTCGGCAAGATCGATCTGCGTGGCTTTCTTGGGCGGGATATAGCTATCCGTGGGTTTTTCGGTAGATTGCGTATGATGGGTGCCGCCGATATCCGAACGCGGCTTACGAGTGCGTCCCTGCCCTTCCTCTTCTTCAAAAAGAGGCTTAGGAGCAACGCCCGGTGTCTCAACGGTGGGCTTTGAAACCACAGGACGTGGCGCTTCCACAGTGAGATGCCGGGGCTCGGTCGGTTCGGGAGCGCGCACCTCTTCCTTGGGCTTCATAAAGGAAGACTCTCGCGGAGTGATCGTGCTTTCAGCAGGCATATCCTCTTGGGGGGTTTCCTCGGGGAAAAGCGGAGCGGCGGGTTTGACCTCAGGCTCGGTCACATCACGTTTTTGCACGATCTCCTCTTTGGAATTAGTATCCGTAATGGAAGAAGGTAAAGAATAATCCCTCTTGACCGGTTGTTTCTCAACGGGTGCGGCGGGCGATTCCCCGATAAAGGGAGCGCGCGAGGGCGCGTTTTTCTCCTGCTCGCGGATGCGATTCAAGTCGGACATATCTTGAATGATATCGTCCAAACGTGCCTTGGGACGCGCGTTAGAAAAGCCGGAAGGATTGGGCGTTTGTTTTACAATAGGATCGGTTTTGGAAGAAACGTCACTATCCTCGGCACCGTATTTGGGTTCTTCGGGAAGGATATCCGACATATCCTCTTCCCCATACAAACGGCGGTTTGCCTGTGCTTTTTCATTGGCTCTTTCATTGGCAAAACGCTTCATGAAAGGCGGAAGATCGTCCTGCTCCGAAGTTTGCTCGGGATAAAGCATCTCTTGTGCGGCACGACGCTCTGCGTAGGAAATATCGCTTTGCGGACGTACGGGATACTCGTCCCATTCGTCATACTCCGCCGCGTTGTTTCTTCCCCCGCGATCGGCATACAAGTCGTAACGTTCGGGTTTTTCCGCCGGGATCACCCCTTCCGCCGCGGCAAAAGGTCTGGTATCACGATAATCAAAATACATCGGTTCGGTCTTTTTCTTCCCGAAACGGCCTTTGAGCTTGATTTTTTGCGCGTCCTTTTGCCCGGGGGTCACTTTATCCACAAACATACGTAGCCGTTCATTTTGCTCCGTCGTTGCGGGCGCGGTCTTTTTCCCTTTCGCCTGCTTTTCCTTACCATTTTTTCTTCCATCGCGCGTGGGACGAGCGGCTTCCTTGTTGCTTTCTGCACGCATAAAAGGTAATAAAGCAAAGAAAAGGACCACGAAAAAGAGAATGGCAAGCGGGATCACCGCAAATTTATCCATCCAAGAGATCATGGGATAAGTGAGCAGAGAGAACAGCACCCCGCCGCTCGTTTTCAAGCCGACGGAATAAGTGTTCTTCAAGTATTTGCCGTAAGAAGGAGAAGCCAACTTGGCATAAACCACCTTGTAAGAAGTAAAGGTGTGGATAAACAAAAGACAAATGAGGGCAAGCACCGCAACGTAAACAAGGGTGCGTGCCTTTAACCTTTTATGACGGATATGTAAAACCTTTGCCAAAAAGAACACGATGGCAAGCGCAAAATAAGCAAAGCCGAGGAACCCAAACACACCGCCGAACCAACCCTGTAACACACCGCCGAATAAGCCGGTCAAGGACAAAAAGGAAAAAACCAAGATCAAGAACGCCACAAGATAAAAAAGGAAGTTGCCGCGTTTTTTTTCCGGTCTGCTGTTTCTTTCACGAGGGGGTTCTCTCATTGGTATATCTCCGCTAAATCAAATTTGGTATTTTTGCCCACGTAACCCACACCGATCTGCTTGGTATCAAAGATGGTGGGGATCAAGGCGTTCACGTATTCTCTTTTCATAGAGGATATTTGCGCCAACCTTTCTTCCAGCGAATACGGCTTGCCGGTAAAAAGAACGCTTTTACCCATGGCGCGCATGATGGACATGGCACCTTCGCTTCCCAAGATCAAGCCGCCTTTGACCTGCTGTTTGGCGCGAAAAAAGGTTTCCTCATCCATTCCTTTTTCACAAAACTCTTTCAAACACTTTTTAACGGCGCCCACCGCCTTTTCAAGGTTTTTCGGATTGGTGCCGAAATAAATGCAATGCGCTCCAAGGTCCTCATACGGAGCACCGTAATCAAACACGGAATACACGAGCCCGAGTTTTTCTCTTACTTCCTGAAAGAGCATGCTGCTCATTCCCCCGCCGAGTGCGGAAGAAAGAAGAGAAAGCCCCATCAAGCGATCATCCCCGTAAGCAAGCGCAGGAAAAGCGATGGTGACGTTTGCCTGTTCCACCTCTTCCTTATACGCGGCGCGTACCCTGCCGCCAAAAGACTGCGGGACGGTAAAGCGCCTGTTGGAAGCGGGACGCTCCGGGAAACGGAAGTACTTTTCTACAAGTGCGATGGCATCCGCTTTGGTAATATTGCCGCAAACGGAGATAACGATAGCATCCGACACGTAATGCTCGCCCACGAAGGCGCGCACGTCCGCGGAAGAAAAAGACTTTACGTTTTCCTGCGAACCGAGAATGGTTTGGCCGAGGGGATGATCTCCCCAAAAAGCCTCCGAACAAAGGTCCTGCGAAAGATCATCCGGAATGTCGTAAACCATGCTGATCTCTTCCAAAACAACGCCCCGCTCTTTTTCCAGCTCATCCGCGGGGAAGGTGGGATGCAAAAGAAGATCGGAAAGGATCTCCGCGCAAGGCTCCACGGTATCATCCATAGCTTGAAAATAGAAAGCCGTCACTTCCTTTGAAGTGAAAGCGTTCATATTCGCACCGAGAGCGTCCATATCTTTGACTATGTCAAAGGCGGTACGCTTTTCCGTGCCCTTAAAGATCATGTGTTCGGTAAAATGCGCAATACCATTATCGGAAGCGATCTCATTTCTGCTACCGATCTTAACGAAAACACCCAAGGAAACCGAATGAATATACGGAATATATTGATATGCCAGACGCAGACCGCCGGACAAAGTTATAATTTCACCCATAATGTTATTATACATAAAAAGAATACTTATGTAAAGATAAAACCGAATTTTCTCACAAGTTTTTTTCGGTCAAAGCATATACTTTTCTATGAAAAAATTATTGACTCGAACCCCTTCTTCAAAACGCCCTTCACGTAAACTTACGGACCTTTTATCCGGCGTCGCGATCCTAATTACCGTTATTACCCTTCTTGGAGTTACCGTTTCGTCTTATACCTTTGACGGAAAGACGCAAAACGTGAGCGGCTATGCCATTTATAAAGGGAATACGGATGAAAATAATGCCGGGTTGATGTTCAACGTGTACGAAGGGGAGGAAAACGTGATGAAAATTCTTGCAATTCTTCGCAAATATACGGTAAAAGCAACGTTTTTTATTGGCGGGATATGGGCAGAGAAAAATAGAGATACCGTGCTGGAAATTGCCCTTGCCGGGCACGAGATAGGTAGCCACGGATACCTGCATCGGGACCATTCCAAAATGTCAATCGAACAGAACAAAGAAGAAATTGCGATCTCCGCTTCTCTTTTAAAAAACATTACGGGAAAGCAGGTGACCCTCTTTGCACCGCCCTCGGGAGCTTTTAACGAAAACACCGAGGCTGCTTGCCGTGCCTTGGGTCAAAAAATGATCCTTTGGAGCAAAGACACCATTGATTGGCGAGATAAAGAGGTTTCTTTGCTTGTAAAACGCGCCACAAAAAACATAAGCAAAGGAGACCTTGTGCTCATGCATCCCAAAGATCAAACGGTTTCCGCCCTGCCCGAGATCATTGAAGCCTATCAGGCGCAGGGATTTTCCCTTGTGACGGTAAGTGAGGTGATCACCTAACGCTTTATGCCAAGATAAGCATAAGCTTTTTATAATTCTTCTTTTTGTAGCCACTTATTGAAAAGGGAATATCAATGAGAGAGAATACACCAAAAGTGAATATATTCAAGAAGATTTTGCATACTCCGCCCACAATATCGCCCCAATAGAAACGATCCACTGCAAATACCCCCAAGAAAACAGCAAAAAGAATGGTTTTCTTAGACGATTTGACCGGACATGACATCAATTGCTCGTATTGATTATCGTTTGCCGCCCTTAAAGCTTTCTTAAACAAAATATGCCGTTTGCTTGGGATTAGCGATTGGAATTTTTGAAAAGCATTCTCAACAAACTCGTCTTTCATAAAAACCTCTCGATGGATCATACTAATGTATACATTATATAATGTGCAAATCTATACGTCAATAGCTTTAACAAATTATTATGTGTACATTAGATATTTCGGAGGTTAATAAATGAAACTAAGACTTTTAGAAATACTTTCCGAGAAAGGAAAAACTAAGTATTGGTTATATAATCAACTGGGATTAAGCTACCAAAACTTCAACAATATCGTTAATAACAAAACTACTGCTATCAAATTCGAAAATCTTAAAGCCCTTTGCGATATCCTTGAATGCACGCCAAACGATCTGTTTGAAGAGTACTGCAATAAATAATTTGGTTAAAAGAAAGGCAAGTCAAACGACTTGCCTTTCTGTTTGTGCTGTAAAGCGGATGATCATTCCGCCTTTTCAAGGATCTCCATCAAACGGAGGTCGATCCTCTTCTTCTCGTCGATCTTGATAACTTTCACTCTTACCAAGTCACCGATATTCACAACGTCCTCCACCTTTTCCACTCTTTCATTGGAAAGCTTGGAGATGTGGATCATGCCGTCCTTGCCGGGAGCAAGCTCCACAAACGCGCCGATGGGGATGATGCGAGCAACTCTGCCCTCGAACACGTCGCCCTTCTCGGGATCCTTGCAGATGGCGTCAATGATCTTCTTTGCCTTATCCGCGCTGGCGCTATCCGGGCTGGCAATGAACACGATGTTATCATCGCTGATATCGATCTTCACGCCGGTATCTTCAATGATCTTATTGATGGTCTTGCCGCCGCTGCCGATGACCTCACGAACCTTATCGGGATCAATGGGGAAGGAAATGATCTTGGGAGCGAACTTGGAAAGCTCCTTGCGCGGTGCGGGAAGCACTTCAAGCATCTTGCCGAGAATAAACGCTCTGCCCTCTTTCGCCTGTGCAAGAGCGGTACGAAGGATCTGCTCGTCAATACCTTTGATCTTGATATCCATTTGGATAGCGGTAATACCTTCGCTGGTACCGGCAACCTTAAAGTCCATATCACCAAGGAAGTCTTCCAAACCTTGAATATCGCTCATAACGGCAACCTTGCCGCTTTCCACGTCCTTGATAAGACCCATTGCAATACCCGCCACGGGAGCCTTAATGGGCACGCCCGCGTCCATCAACGCAAGAGTGCTGCCGCAGATACTTGCCTGAGAGGTGGAACCGTTAGAGGAAAGGATCTCGGACACCGTGCGGATTGCATAGGGGAAATCCTGCTCACTGGGGAGCACGGGCTCCAACGCTCTCTCCGCCAAAGCGCCGTGACCGATCTCACGTCTGCCCGGGCTCTTGAGCTGTTTGGCTTCACCGGTGCTGTACGGGGGCATGTTGTAATGGTGCATGTATCTCTTGAACACGTCATCATCCAAACTTTCGAGCTTTTGCGCTTCGCTGATGGTGCCAAGGGTACAGGTGGTAAGAGCCTGCGTGGAACCGCGGGTGAACACACCGGTGCCGTGCACGCGGGGCAGCACGCCCACTTCACACCAAATAGGACGGATCTCCTTCAGGCTTCTGCCATCGGGACGAACGCCGTCGTTGATGATCTTGGCACGCACTTTCTCCTTCTTCAAGGCATACATGGCGTCAAACACTTCTCTCTTGCAGCCGGGGAAGATATCCGCAAAGTGTTCTTGCACTTCCTTATCAAGCTCATCCTCGATCGCCTGTCTTTCGTATCTGTCAAAATGGGTGAGCACAGCGTCCATCTTCTCGGAAGCATACTCTCTGACAGCTTGGGAGATCTCGGCAGGAACGGAATACATATCCACCTTGGTGGTCTTTTTCTTGCCGCAATCCGCAGCGATGCTTTCAATGAAAGCAACGATCTTTTTGATCTCTTCGTGACCAAAGAGGATAGCGCCAAGCATTTCTTCCTCGGTGATCTCACTTGCGCCCGCTTCCACCATCATGATGGCGTCCTTCGTGCCGGACAAGGAAAGGTGTAATCTGCTCTTCTCCCTCTCGGCAGAATTGGGGTTGATCACGTACTTGCCGTCCACATAACCCACCACGACGGAACCGGTGGGACCGCCCCACGGAATATCCGAAATGGAGAGCGCAATGGAGCTACCGAGCATGGCGTACACCTCGGGCGGGATATCGGTATCCACGCTCATTGCGGTACAAACCACAGCCACGTCATTGAAAAGACCTTTGGGGAAAAGAGGACGGATGGGCCTATCGATCAAGCGGCTCACGAGGATCGCTTTGTCCGAAGGACGACCTTCTCTCTTCTTAAAACCGCCGGGGATCTTGCCCACGGCGTACATCTTCTCCTCAAAATCAACTCCGAGGGGGAAGAAATCGATGCCGTCACGGGGGGCGGCTGCCATCGTCACGTTGGTGAGGACTGCCGTATCGCCGCATCTGACCAAGCAGGAACCGTTTGCCTGCTCGCAGTAAGCGCCGACCTCGACGGAAACTTCTCTGCCGCCGATCATTGTCTTGTAAATCTTTCTTTCCATTATAACCTCCTAAGGGCGAGACCGTCTCTGGAATCGTCCTGTTTTTCTCTTTTAAGCGGCGTATTCGCTTACAGACGCCGCATCGCAAATAAGAGCAGGAAGCCCCGCTCTTATTTGACAATTAACGATTATTTTCTCAAACCAAGCGCCGCGATCAAGGTTCTGTAACGCTCGATGTCGGAATTCTTGAGATAGTTGAGGAGCTTTTTCCTCGTGCTGACCATTTGCAGAAGGCCGCGACGACCGTGATTATCCTTCTTGTGAACAGCAAGGTGAGCATTCAACGCTTCGATCCTTGCGGTCAAAAGAGCGATCTGAACTTCGGGAGAGCCGGTATCGCCTTCGCTACGTGCATACTTTGCAATAATTTCGCTTTTATCCATTTTCATTTCCTCCGTTTTGGATATTTTTTATTCGCCGTGAGCGGAGTGAAGCATAAGCGACTTGCCGGACCACGCTCAAGGTACCTTTACTATAATAGCATTACTTTTACATATATGTAAAGCCTAATTTCGGAAAAATTTGATTTTCTTTTCACGCATCTCTTCCTGACGTTCCAAATACCCTTTGATCTCCTTTACTTCCGCCAGTCTTTCAATAAGTCCGTTGCCGTAAAGGCGCTTGGATATGGCACCTGCACCGGAGGCATAAATATCGTGCGTTTCTTCCATGATATCCACGTTGTACAAACAAATTTTACCTTTTTTGGCATAACCGATGTTTTCCAGCCTGCCAGACGTGTTCTTTTGACGATACATGTAGTATGGACCGTAGCCGGCACGGTCAAGCGCGCTACGCGCATAGTCGGACATACGCTCGGCAAGTCCATCGCTGAAATTATCATAAGCGGTTTCGGCAAACACGCTCCCGCGTTTGATAGAGAGAGAATGCACCGTAATATTTTCGGGTTCGAGCGAGATGGCGGTATCGATGGAATGCTTAAAGTCCTCAAAACTTTCACCGGGAAGCATGGTGATAAAATCCATATTCACGTCAAACGATCCGCCCTTTCGCACCAAATCGTACGCTTTGAAAATATCCTGCACCGTGTGACGCCTGCCAATGAGGTCCAAGGTTTCCTGCTTAAAGGTTTGCGGGTTTACCGATACGCGGGTGACGCGGCGCGCTTTCATTACCGCGATCTTTTCCGCCGTTAATGTTTCGGGGCGTCCCGCTTCCACGGTAAACTCTTCGCCATTTGCGTTTATGGCTTCCAGCACTCTATCCAAAAGATCGGGAGAAAGCGAGGTTGGGGTTCCCCCGCCCACGTAAATGGCGCGGCGCTCTTTTTGAGGCGGAGCACAAGCAATGTCCTTGATCAAAGCCTCCACGTAAGCGGGAAGATTGCTTTTCTTGGGACGAATGACCTCGGAAAGAAAACTGCAATAGTGGCAACGGCTGGGACAAAAAGGAATGTTTACGAACCAATCCGCTTTATCGGTCTGAGCGCCAAGGATCCCTTCTTGATTGCGCACGATGTCTGCGATCAAACGAGTCTTTTCGGGAGATACTCGGAAAAAGTCACGCAAGGCTTGTTCGGGCTCTATTCCTTCTTCACGCAGCTCATAAAAGAGTTTGGTGGGACGAATGCCCGTTAACGATCCATAGGAAAGGGATACACCGGTCAAGGCGTGGAGATAATCGTAAAGATCCCTTTTCATATAGCGCTTATAGAAACGCTTTTTCATAAGGTCGGAAAGCGTGCTTATTACGGGATACGAATTGGAAACTTCGGATAAATCCGAAGTAATTATAGTCTTGACCGTGTCGTTTTGCTCTAAAAGGCGAACTGAAACGGGAGTGCCTTCGGGGTCAAGCACACAATAGGGAGCAAATGCTCTCACAACTTCTTCCAATTCGTTTTTAAAGTTTTCGTGATCGGTAGTAATATAGAGTTTCATAACAAGTTGAGTATTGGATTAGTGTAATATTCATTCTCAATGGTCGTATCGGGAGAAGCAAGCATCGGAATGCCTTCGGGACCCGAGAAAGAATCGCTGTGTCCTGCATATACGAGCGTACTTTTCGGAAGCTCAAAAAGATCGTTTGCGATGGAGCACAAAAGGTCCTGCTCATCCCCCGTTGGGAAGTCCGTTCTACCGTACGATCCGGCAAACAGCGTATCTCCCGAAAACAAACAGTCTTTTATCAAATAGCACACGCCGCCTTGCGTATGCCCCGGCGTGAAGATCACACGAATAGTAAAAGGCGGCAATGATAAGGTGCTTTCCTCTCCCTTGAAGGCAACGTCGGGCGTAAAAGGTTCCACCTTGCAACCCAACGCCAAAGCGAGGTTAGCCCTGCCTGCGATCACCTCAAATTCCTTTTGATGAGCGTACACTTTGAGCCCTGCTCTTTGCAGGAACGCCGCGCCGTAAATATGATCCGCGTGCCCGTGCGTGAGCAGCACGGCAATGGGCTTTACGCAAAGGCTTTCACAAGCCGTAAAGACCTTTTCCCCCGCTACCCCGGGATCCACAACCAAGGCTTTGCCTTGCTCCGTTATGAGAAAGGTATTTTCCGCGAGCATGCCGCTTTTGAGCACGTAAACTTTCATAGCCTCTTTTTAAGCGCAGACAACCTGCGATACAAAAGCGATTCTGCGGGATCAACAAAGGGACGAAGGGTAATGACAAAACCCTGCCCGACCGATATAGATCCGCTTTGATAAAGGATATAAAAATGCGTTAGGAAGGTATACGGATCGGAAGGAGCAACTTTCCCCATAAGTTCCACGGGAGAAGCCGCGCCGTTGCCCGAATAAACGAACCTACGCAAAGTTTGATAGGTATTTGACAGCGCATCAACGGAAAGATCCATTTTACGGAACAAGTCAGTATAGGGATAATTATCCTTAACGATATAGATTTCAGCGCCTGTTGCCTTAAAGAGTTTTGCCGCATATCCCGTAGTCAACGGGGTATCCAAAAGCACGATGCGCCTGTACCCGACAGGATCCTTTTCGGGCGCGATCAGAACTTCGTTCCAAGGGGCGTCCAAGGCCCTGCCATACTCCACGTAAGGCACACTTTCTTTTAGGGGGAAACGCAGCGCGGAATTTTCGGAAAGAGAAAGGAAAAGCGTACAAAAACGATCGTCATACAGTAAATCGCCCAGTGCGCCCTGCTCCACAGCGGTAAGGTCACATTTCTCTTCCTTAAAGAGGTTCGAGCGTAAATAGCGGTTAAAAAGGAACACGCTTTGCGCCGATTGCTCCAAAGAACGCATAAACGCACCGGTAATACGCATTTGCACCCTTTCACGGTTCTTGTAAATATCCTTATTGCATTCGCACAAAAAGTCGTATTTGCCCCCTGCGGCAATACCTTCTGCCACGTACGCCATTTGAAAGCCGACCATTTCCGCTTGTTCGTTGATCTTGCATTTGATATGTTGTCCGTTGGCAAAAGAGAGGAAGTTCAGTTTGTCGGAAGTAAACTTAAAGATGGGTTTGCGGTTTCCTTCCCCCGTGGGTTCCAGCAAAGTGATCTCATCTGCTAAACGCAATGTGATCTCTTGGGGAGAAAGTGCCAAATCGTACGAATCGTCACGAGTAAAAGCCTCTACGGGATAATTTTCTTCCAAAAAGGCATCCATTTGATTGCGTGCGGCAATCAGGTTTTCACGCAAAAGGCTGAGCCCTGCCGCGCCTTTATGGCCGCCGAACGTGATCAAATGATCCTTTGCGCTCTTTAAGGTGGCGTGAATATCAACGCCTTCTACCGAACGTGCGCTCCCGCGAAGTTTATCCTCACCCGTCACAAGCACAACGGGGCGGGAAAACTCGTTTTTCAGGCGGCCTGCCACAAGCCCCAGCACGCCGGGGTTCCAATCTTCCTTATAAAGGAAGAGGATGCGATGCACCGAAAGATCGTAATCTTTCAGCATTTCGATGGCCTCTTGATAGATCTGCTCTACAACGCTCTTTCTGAGGTCATTCATGCGAGTTAATTTTTCCGTCAACCCTTCCAAGACCACAAACTCTTCCGTGGTAAAGAGGGAAACCACCTCACTGCTGTCACCCAGCCTACCGACGGCGTTGATCCTCGGTCCGATACGAAAACCGATATCCCCCGAATCCACCTTTTCCAGCCCTGCGGACTCGATCAAAAGGCGCAAACCTTTGTTGATTTTTTCACGAGAATTGATCTTTTGAAGACCAAGTGCGGTGATCAAACGGTTTTCCCCCGTAAGAGGCACAACGTCCGCCACGGTTGCAATGGCGGCAAGCTCGATATATTTCCAAGCGGCAGACCATCCGCCAAGCGCTTGCACCACCTTAAAAGCAACACCTGCGCCGCAAAGGTTCACCGATTTGGTATTGGGATCTTGCTTGGGGTTCACCACGATGGTATTTGGGATCTCATCGGGAAGATTGTGATGGTCGGTAACGATCAGATCGATTGCCAAAACTTCATCCAAATACGCCGCTTCTTCCACCGAAGATATGCCGCAGTCCACCGTGATCAAAAGATCCGGAAACTCTGTTTCCGCAATTTCTTCTAAGGTTTCAATGGAAAGCCCGTAGCCGGCGTCAAAGCGATTGGGAATATAATAGGAAACGTCCGCGCCGAGAGAGCGCAAATAATCGTATAAAATGGAAGTTGCCATGATGCCATCGCAGTCATAATCACCGTACACCACGATCTTTTCACCCGCATCCAATGCGGCGCGAATACGCTCCACAGCTTTATCCATACCGGACAATACAAAAGCATCCTCTGCGTTTTCCGCAGTGGGATACAAAAACTCCTTTGCCTTTTCCACCGTGTCATACCCGCGTTTTACAAGTAAGGTTGCCAAAGGTTCCCCGATGGGCAACGCCCTGCAAAGGCTTTTAATGCTTTCCGTATTGATCTCAAACATAGTGTAATATTGAAAAGGGGCGATTTGCACGCCCCTCTTAACCGTCATTGGATCACGCGTTGTTGCGCTTTCTCATGCTCATTACGTCGGACATATCATCCTTCTTTTTGCTCTTTTGCGTGGGAGCAGGTGACATGCTTTTCTTCAGTTTCCTATTGTTGAGTGCCGTGCGGATCATATAATACACCGTGGGCGCAAGGATCAAGGAAGAATAGGTACCGGCTATCAAACCGAACATGATGGGCCACGCGAACTGACGCATGGAAACCACGCCAAAGCAACCGAGCAGGAACACGGGGATCATGGTGGTGACGGTGGAAACAGCGGAACGGGTAAAGGTATCGTTCACCGCTTCCTCCACGTAAGAATCCAACTTGATCTTGCCGGTCTTGGGTGCCAAACGCATGGTTTCACGCACCCTGTCAAACACGATAATGGTGTTGTTGATACTGTACGCCACGATGGTGATGACTGCTGCCACGTAAGTGGTGTTCACTTCAATGTGGAAAATAATGGTGAGCGCGATCATCATGATAACGTCATGGATCAAGCCGATCAAAGCGGAAATACCGCTCCAAAGCTCAAAACGAATGGCGATATACACGAGCATGACCACGAAGATGACCGCCAAAGAGATCAAGGCTTTACTCAAAAGATCCTGTGCGGAAGAGGCACTTATAGATTCCAAACTGACGTCCTCTTCGCTCAGTTTCGGATAAGTGGCAAGGATCTTATCCTTGATGGCTTGGTTGCTCGATTCCAGGTCAGCATCCTTGTTTTGATACTTGATGATGATACGAGCATCCGCACCCTTATCACTCTTTTGCACGTTGCCAACGTTATAGCCTTCGTCTTCAATGATCTTGGTCAACGCATTTTTATAACTGTTATACGTGGAGTCATTATCCAATTCACTGCCAACGGCAACGGTCATGACCGTACCGCCCGTAAAGTCGATACCAAGGTTCATACCCGTTTCCACGTCCTTATTCACGGCGGAGAAAATGGAGAACACAATGATCGCAACCAAAATGACCACGAGGGGCACCGCAAACCAAATGCGATATTTGGAAAGGAAGCGAACGTTATGGGAACTGAGATCCAACTTTCTGATGGAGAAGTTTTTGAAATTGAACTTTTTCATTATTCAGCCACCTCCTCATCTTGTGCCGTAGCTTTAACGCCCTCTTCTTTCTCTTTGTTATAGAGGTTGTAAAGCTTGGGATTGTCTCTGTTGAAGGTAAGGAAACTGCTCACCAAAAGTCTTGTCACCACCAAGGCGGTGAAGATACTGATGATGATACCGATGCCAAGGGTAAGAGCAAAGCTCTTAATGGCGGAAGTGCCGAGGAAATACATGATCAAACAACCAAGAAGCGTGGTCACGTTTCCATCCATGATAGCGGAGATGGACTTTTTGAAACCGGACTTGACCGCCGTCTGAATGGAGATCTCCCCGGTACCCGAACGATATTCGTCTTTAATACGAGAGAAGATAATAACGTTCGCGTCCACCGCCATACCGATACTGATAAGCACACCGGCAATACCTGCCAAGGTGAGCTGTACCCACGGGAACACCGAAAGGATGAACACGTAAGTGATTATATAATAAATCAAAGCAATACCCGAAGCCACACCGAGCAAACGGTAAAGGAGAACCATAAGGATCAAGATCAATGCAATAGCGACCGCACCTATGATCAAGCTGGTGGAAAGCGCGTTCTCACCGAGGGTAGCAGAGATCTCACGGCTTTCAACGAGCCTCAACTGCACGTCGAACGCACCGGCGAGAAGCTGGGTGACCACCGCGCTGGCGGCATCGTAATCGTTTGCCCATTCGCTGCTGGTGATGATCGCTTTACCATTCGTGATCACGCTGTTGACCGTGGGGCCCATGACCCATTCGTCATTGATCCAAATATTCAAAGCTTTTCCTTGCAACTCGGAAGTTGCATCCGCAAACTTTTTGGTACCGGTGGAATCGAATTGTAGTGCCACAACGTAACTGCCATCGTCCATGGACACGTAAGCATCTTCCAAATTCTTACCCGTTACCTTCAAGCCTTCGGGAGTAAAGGTTTCGCCTTTGCCTTCCTTTCTGAATTCGAGTTTAGAGGGGGTACCGATAAGGGTGAACAAGGTTTCGGGATCGGACACGTCCGGCACTTCCACCCTGATGCGGTCATCACCAACACGGCTGACCTGCGCTTCGGTATAACCCTTGTTGTAAAGCATGGTGGATAACTGCTCCACCGTGCCGTCCATACGAGAACTCAAATTCTTTGTTTCGTCGGTATTTGCCTCAAAGACGGCATACACACCGCCCTTCATATCAAGACCAAGGCTGATCGTACGCGGATACGCCTTGTAATCATACAGTCCGAGCTCGCCATGATCGAGAGAAACGAACGCAAAGGTGGTGCCCATCACGATCAGAATCGTCATGACCACGAATACGACTATCGCTTTTGCTCTCGTCATTTTGGGCTTGGAGCCGATTTCTTTCGGTAATCTCCTACTCACAAGTATTGCCTCCAAATTAAAGTAATGCTTAGTTTATTATATATATAATAACTATACAAGTCAACGTTTTTCGTGATTTTTTTTCTCAACGGCATAAATCGCGAGGGAACATTCCAACCTCTTTTTCATCATTTCGCACCCTGCGCCGTACGGGGTAAAAAGATCTTTTTCGTAATAATGCGAAGCCGCCACGCATCCGCCGCTGCAATAGTACTTTGCAAAACAGTCCTCACAAGCCGCTTTGTTGTTTACCGTGATCTCGGCAAATTGTTTTTGAATGGCGGGATCAAAGGTACCTTCCAGCACGTTGCCGATCTTGTACCCTTCTTCACCCACGAATTGGTGGCAGGGGTAAATATCGCCGGTGGGAGAAATGGCCAAATAGCCGCACCCCGCGGAGCAACCGGAAAGACGCTTCATGATGCAAGGGCCCTCTTCCAAATCGATCATAAAGTGGAAGAAATTGAACCATTTACCGTTTGCACGACGGTCGATATAGGCTTCGGTGAGTTTATCGTACTCTTTGAGTACCTGCCCCACTTTATCCGCCGTGATGGCCATGGGATTATCGGCAGGCAAAACCACAGGCTCCACCGAGATCTGATCAAAACCGGCATCCGCAAGCGCAAGCACGTCCGAAGCAAAATCCAAGTTAAAAGCGGTAAAGGTGCCGCGGATATAATAACGTTTATCCCCACGCACCGCACGAAACTTTTTTGCCGCTTCCAAAATGTGCGGATAGGCGTCTGTGCCGTTCCTTGTTTTCCTCACCCGATTATGCACTTCTTCTCTGCCGTCTATGCTGATGACTACGTTATCCATCTCACGGTTCAAGTACTCGATATTCGCATCGTTTAACAAAAGCGCATTGGTGGTCATTGTGAAACTGAACTCTTTGCCATGCTCCTTCGCACGTGCTCTGCCGTATTCTACGGCAAACTTCACAACCGACATGTTCATGAGTGGCTCGCCCCCAAAAAAGTCAATTTCCAAACTCTTTCTGCTGCCGCTCTTTTCGATCAAAAAGTCAATGGCTTTTGCCGCCACTTCTTCCGTCATGTAATCGCGTGCGGTGTTATAGGTGCCTTCCTTGGCAAAGCAATAAGCGCACTTCAAATTGCAGTCGTGACAGACGTGCAAACAAAGTGCCTTGACCAAAGAGGACTTGCGGTAAGGAAAGGTTTCATCCTTGCCGATAAGCCCCTGCGCTTCCAGTTCTTCAATCTCGGAAAGAATCTCCGAAACTTCCGCCTTATCTAACGCGGAAAAGTCCGCAAGTTCTTGCGGACTCAACTCTTC
>DEWF01000009.1 GCA_002363545.1 Christensenella sp. UBA3217
CCCGTCACGCCATGGGAGTTGGTAGTACCCAAAGTCGGTGCAGTAACCGCAAGGAGCGAGCCGCCTAAGGTAAGACCAGCGACTGGGGTGAAGTCGTAACAAGGTAGCCGTATCGGAAGGTGCGGCTGGATCACCTCCTTTTAAGGAGCTACGACAAGTGTAGCTTTAAGTCTAGTTCGGTAGAAATACCGATCGGCAGATATGCCTCTAAAATATCCCCTTCGGAAGGGTTAAAAATCCAAATCTTCAGAACCTTGCCTTTTGCTTAGTCTATTTTGAAGCTACCATGTGAAAACCGGCGCGTATGCGCAAGGATAAAAAAGATTGGTCGATGAGCTCTGCGCCATCGCCCTTTTTTTATGCAACGGTGTATAGCGGCGCATATGCTTCGCTAACTACCTCATCGCCGAACAGTCACATACGACAAAAGTATGCTCCTATTCGTCTCTTCGGAGAGCGCTCGCCTCTGCACCACTCTTCACCGCCGCGGAGCTTTGGGGCGTAAGGGCACATCTGCTGCGTTTCTGTCTTCGCGCCTACGAAATCACGTACGAACAAGTACGCTCATTCGTGCGACGCTCGCCGAGCCTTGCATCTGCAACCCTTCTATGCCGTTAACGATAATAAGCAAAACGGAGTAGTTGTCGATTTTGTGCGTAGAAGCGCTCGCCTTTGCACCACTCTTCACCGCCGCAATGCGTGAGAAAATAGGCGCATTTGCGGCGCGTCAATAAGCCTTTAACTATAATCGTAATAATTAGAATTAAAGAGCCTTTGTCGCTTCTGCCATTAATTCGGAAAATTGTGTTGCCTTTTGAAGATTTGATATTAATAATTCAACATAAAAACCGTTTGAGTTTTTTAGCATCAGATTACCATACAAGCAAACAGGGAGGGCTTGATTGTTCCTATATCGTTTATCGGGTGTTCCGTTTTTGTTGGTGTGTTGCCAAGTGTAATCCAATACAAGAGCATCGCTGGGGAGGGTGCCGCTTTCGGTAAACTTCATGGGAGCAATTACGATGTCAAGATCCGAATAATCAATTGTTTTGACCCTACCTTTTCGAATGAGGAAGCCTCGGTCTGGTAAGAGCAGGAGTCTTTGTTTCCTTGAAAGTTTAAGATGAATGATTGCCACGTTTGACTTGATGTAAAAAGGAATGCTCGAATTGATATGGCAAGCGCACTCGGTGAGACCGTAAATTGTGCTACCGTCTGGAGCCGTATCAAGAGAGCATTTTGAAATCACCTGGGAGTGTTTGTTAGATTCGGAAAGCAATTGCCACGCGGAGAGCATCTTGTTATATGCCGCCTCTTTTTCCGAATCGAGGCTATAATTAAGCACTGTTTTCGCGGCCGTATGTGCGAGTATTATTAGCAGTACGCCGATTAGTGGAATTGATATAAACAAAATGTGTGTTTTAATTAGTAAAACACCTAAAAGAAAAAAGAGACCGATTTTGTTTAAAAGGATGCCGCGCTCGATACTTTTCGAAATAGGATCTTGAGAACTATCGGCGTTGAGCGGAGAAGACTCGGAAGCCGTTTCGACCGAAGCGTTTATGAGGGTGGAGTTCTCTTTTGTTTTTTGTCTTTCATCAACATAAGAAACACCGGTCCCAGGGATAGAATAAGTTGTTCTCTTGGTTCCTTTTGCGGTTTTTGTGACTCGATATCCTTTTGTTCCCCAGCTATAACCAACACCGGTTTTACTAACATTGATACGGAATCCCGCTCCTAAATTAACGCTTTTTCTGATGCGAAGCCCCATTTCGTCCTCCACGATATATAATAAGCTTGTTGTAGGAACTCATTACGATTCTCATTTTATCACGTTTTGAGAAATAGTGCAATATTTGCTTGATGGGCAGCGGTTCATAACGCGTAGCCCCTCTCGATCCAATGAGATAGGTTGACAAACCCCTTATAAAGTATTTATAATTTATTTATTGTATTAAAGGAGAGAGATATGCTGCATATCAAGCCCATCATAGACGATAGTTGCGAGGCGTTTCTGCGTGCGGAAGGGGTGCAAACCTCTTACGGCGAAGGGGTGGACGTGGCGCTTTACGAGCAAGAAAAATTGATCGGCGCGGCGCACGTTTCTTTCCTGCCCGATACCGCTCTTTTGGAGGGGGTGTATCTTACGCCCGAAAGGCGCGGTTTTGGTTTTGGGGATTTTTTGACCCGTGCGGTCATGGACGCTTACACGCGCAGTTTGCCCTATTTTAAGGTGGCATATAAGAGCGATTATTTTCTGAAATTCGGCTTTCAAGAGTCGGAAGACGGTATGATCATAAAGAGCGAGGAGATCATCTTCCCCTCGCAATGCGGAGGACACAAATGAAGAGCGACATCGAGATAGCAAGAGAGTCTGCCCTTCGCCCGATCGGGGAGATCGCGGCGAAACTCGGGCTGAAAGAAGAGGAGATCGAGCAGTACGGCAAGTACAAGGCAAAGGTGAATAAAAAGCCCACCCAAGCCAAGGGGAAATTGATCCTTGTGACGGCAATCAACCCCACGCCGCTCGGAGAGGGCAAGACCACCGTGTCCATCGGATTGGCGGATGCTTTTACCTTGATGGGCAAAAACTGTTGCTTGGCGCTTCGTGAGCCTTCGCTCGGCCCCGTTTTCGGCATCAAGGGAGGTGCCACGGGCGGTGGATACAGCCAAGTGCTCCCGATGGAAGATATCAACCTGCATTTCACGGGCGATCTGCACGCGATCACCGCGGCAAACAACCTGCTTGCGGCGCTGATCGATAACCATATAAAGTTCGGCAACGAAAAGAGAATTAAGACCATTACCTTCCGCCGTGCCATGGATATGAACGAGCGCTCGCTCAGAAAGATCGTGCTTTGTGCCAAAGGCGGCGCGGACGGCGAGCCGCACGAAGGCGGTTTTGATATTACGGCGGCATCCGAGGTGATGACCACCCTTTGCTTGGCGGAGAGCATGACCGACCTGAAAAAGCGCCTTGCCTCCATCATCGTGGGATATGACGAAGAGGGCGCGGCTGTGACGGCGGGCGACCTCGGCGCGCAGGAAGCCATGGCTATTCTTTTGAAGGACGCCATCAAGCCCAATTTGGTGCAAACCATTGGCGGCACTCCCGCTTTGATCCACGGCGGCCCCTTTGCGAACATTGCGCATGGGTGCAACAGCGTGATAGCCACCAAGACGGCGCTTTCCCTTTCGGATATCACGGTCACCGAGGCGGGCTTCGGCGCGGACCTCGGTGCGGAAAAGTTTTTGGATATCAAGTGCAGAAAGGCGGGGCTCAAACCTGCGGCGGTGGTGCTTGTGGCAACGGTGCGTGCGCTCAAATACAACGGCGGGGTGGATAAAACCGCTCTGACGGGTGAAGATATTCCCGCTCTCGAAAGAGGCATTGTGAACCTCGGCGCGCATATTGAAAACCTTACCAAGGTGTTCGGCGTGCCCCTCGTGGTATCCATAAATAAGTTCGGTACGGATACCGATGCGGAGATAGCCTGCGTGCAAAAATACTGCGCGGAAAAGGGCGTGACCGCGGTGGTGAACGAATGCTTTGCCAAGGGAGGCGTAGGGGCAACGGCGCTTGCGCAAGAGGTGCTGAACGCGGCACAAAAGACTTATGAACTGCATTACACGTACGAACTTACCGATCCGTTAAAGGTAAAGATAGAAAAGGTGGCAACGCGCATTTACGGCGCAAAGGACGTCACTTTCTCGGAAGGCGCGGCGGCAAAACTCGAAGCGGCGGAAAAACAGGGCTTTGGCTCCTTCCCCGTTTGTATTGCCAAAACGCAATATTCCCTTTCCCCCGATCAAAAGGCGCTTGGAAGGCCCACAGGGTTTACCTTCCCCGTCACCGACGTGACGGTGCGCGGCGGCGCGGGCTTTGTGGTGGTGGAGTGCGGTTCTGTCATGTTGATGCCCGGCCTTCCCAAAGAACCCAACGCTTACAAAATGACGATAGACGAGGACGGCGTGATCAACGGTTTGTCCTAAAAAAGAGGCATTATGGAAAATACGAATTTTATTGAAGAGATCATAGAGAGCGAACTTGCGGCAGGCAAGGTGAACAAGATCGTCACCCGTTTCCCGCCCGAACCCAACGGCTACTTGCACGTGGGACATGCCAAGAGTTTGGCGATCAATTTCGGTGTTAAGAAAAAGTACAACGGCGAGTGCAATCTGCGCTTTGACGATACCAACCCCACCAAAGAGGACGTGGAATACGTGAACTCCATCAAAGAGGACATCAAGTGGTTGGGCTTTACTTGGGATCGCGAGCTTTACGCCAGCGATTACTTTGATCAAATGTACGAATTTGCTCTCAAACTCATTCGTGACGGCAAAGCGTACGTGTGCGATATGAGCGCGGAAGAGATCACCAAAAACCGCGGCACCCTTACCGAACCCGGTGTGGAGAGTCCGTGGAGAAACCGCAGCGTGGAAGAGAACCTGCGCCTCTTTGAGGGCATGAAAAACGGTGAATTCAAGGATGGTGAAAAGGTGCTTCGCGCCAAGATCGATATGGCAAGCCCCAATATCAATATGCGTGATCCCATCCTTTACAGGGTGCTTCGCGCCACGCACCATCGCACGGGGGATAAGTGGTGCATTTATCCGATGTATGACTTTGCGCACCCCATCAGCGACTGCATCGAGGGGATCACCCATTCCATTTGCACGTTGGAATTTGAGGATCATCGCCCCCTTTACGATTGGGTAAAATATAACTGCGGGTTCGGAGATAACCCCCGCCAGATCGAGTTTGCAAGGTTGGGGCTCACCCGCACCATCATGAGCAAACGCTACTTGAAACGTTTGGTGGATACCGGTGTGGTGGAAGGTTGGGACGATCCCCGAATGCCCACCTTGTCCGGTATGCGTGAAAGAGGGTACCCCGCCGAGGCGCTTCTTGATTTTTGCGATAGGATCGGCGTGGCAAAAAGCAATTCCATGGTGGAAGCGGCGCTTTTGGAGCATTGTGTGAGGGAAAACCTGAACGCAAACGCCACCCGCGTGATGGTGGTAAAAGAGCCGTTAAAGCTGCGCATCGTGAACCTCAGCGCGCCCATTACCGTTTCGGTGGATAACAATCCCACGGCGGAAGGCGCCGGCACGCACGAAGTCACCTTGACCCCCGAGATCTTTATTGAAAAGAGCGATTTCTCTCTGGATCCGCCCCCCAAATATCACCGTTTGAAGCCGGACGGCATGGTCAGACTCAAAGGGGCGTATATCATAAAATACCTTTCGCATGAAACGGACGATGCGGGCAACGTGACGGCGGTGAATTGCGAGTTTATTGAGGACAGCATGTCGGGCGGAGTGAATGCGGGCATCAAGGTCAAGGGTGTGTTGCATTGGGCGCCTGCGGACGCTTTGGACGTTGTGATAAACGATTACGATTACCTGCTTGACGAGGTGGAAGACGGCAGAGATTTCGGTGAAAGACTGAACCCCGTCACCAAAGTGACCTATCAAGGCAAAGCGGAACCCTTCTTGCAAAACGCAAAGACTTACGATAGGTTCCAATTCATGCGTCTTGGCTATTACACCAAGAACAAAAAGGGCGAATACAACCTGATCGTGGGGTTGAAAGACAGCTATAAAGGATAGAATACAAGCGAGAGGGCGCGCATAGTTTATACTATGAAAACCCTCTTTCTTTATATTCTATGTGACCCCACGGCAGAGGACGATCCCATCGCGGGGCTTACCCCCGTTGAATGGTTGATGCTTGGGGCGGGCAGTATCCCCTATCGCGTGATAGAGCGCGAAGAACAGGCGCTTCCCGTTGCCGAATACGACTATCACGCACTTTTGCTTCCCACCACGCCCCTCGTTACCGAAAAGGATCTTTTGACCTTAACGGAAGAGATGGATCGACACGGGATAGACGGGGTGCAACTCGGCGGCGGAAGGGTGCAAAAAACACAAGCGTTTGCCGCGCGAAAACAGCCCAAGCGGCGGTGCGCCGCGCCCTTTGCGTTGGAGATAAAAACACGCGCGGAGCGCTATAAAGCGGAGCAGGTGTTGTTTCGCAAAAATGCGGAAAAATGCGCGCAAAACGGAGCAATTATTCCCGATGTGGACAGTGTGCGGATAGACGCGCTTTCCGTGTTGGAAGAGGGCGCAGTCATAGAGCCTTACGCAAGCGTGATGGGCAGTAAGATACGCGGCGGCGCACGAATAGGTGCTTTTTCCGAAGTGGAAAACGCGGAGGTTTGTGCGGGCGCGACCATCACTCGCTCTGTGGTTAAAAGCAGCGTGATCGGCGCGGGCACCACGGTGGGACCATTTGCGTATATCCGTATGAACAGCATGATCGGCGCGGGATGCCGCGTTGGGGACTTTGTGGAGATCAAAAACAGCCGTTTGCATGACGGCGTGAAAGCCGCCCATCTTGCCTATATCGGGGATGCCGAGGTGGGAGAAAGAACGAACGTGGGCTGCGGCACCGTGTTTGCCAATTACGATGGGAAGAAAAAGCATCGCACCGTGGTCGGAAAAGAGGTGTTTATCGGCGCAAACAGCAATTTGGTGGCGCCGCTTAGCATAGGGAACGGGGCGTTTATTGCCGCCGCGACCACCGTCACGAAGGACGTTTCGGAAAAAGCGTTCGTGATCGGACGGGTAAGAGAGGAACAAAAGAAGCGGGAATGACCCGTAAAAGGAGAAAATATGCTGATCGTTGGGCTCGGAAACGTGGGTTCGCAGTACGAAGGGACCTTTCACAACGTGGGATTTTCGGTGGTGAATAAACTTGCCGAAGATCTTGCTTTGTCTTTTCGTGAAAACGCCGCGATCCGTGCTTTGGAGGCGGAAGGCAATATCAGTGGGAAAAAGATCCGTATTTTAAAACCCACCACCTTTATGAACCTTTCGGGGGAGTGCGTTAAGTCCGCTCTTGCCAAGTACAAGGTGGATCCCGCCGAGGTTTTGATCGTATATGACGATATAGACCTGCCGCTCGGTGCCACCCGCTTGCGTGAAAAGGGGAGTGCGGGCACGCACAACGGCATGCGCAGCGTCACGTCTCTTTGCGGAGAGTTGCCGCGATTGCGCGTGGGGATAGGCAGACCGCATCCGCAAGAAGATCTTGCTTCTTACGTGCTTAAAAAGGCGGGGAAAGAGGCGGCAGAACTCCTACAAAAAGCGGCGGAAAAGGTTGCAAAAGGCATAGAAAAGTACCTTTCGGACGGGGATTTTTCCGCTTTTTCGAGGGAGATGAACGCAAACTAACATTCCTCTCACAAAACGGTCCTGCGGACTATGAAAGACCTTTATACAAAAGGCTTTGAGATATACGAAAAGATATATTCTTCACTTGCCGGCGATAAAAAATCGCTGGTTTTTGGCATATCCAACCCTCAAAAAGCACACTTGGCGGCGGCCACGCCCGTACCTCTTCTTTATATAGCGGATAGTGAAGCCCGCGCCATGGAAGTGACGGAAGAGATCTGTTCTTACGGCACGTCGGCAGCGTATTTGCCGCCCAAGGGGGATGTGTTGCTCGGCAGAAGAACGGACGCACTTTCGCACCGCCGTATTGCCGCGCTGTTGCGACTTAGGAAGGGGGAGATACGGGTTCTTGTCACCACCGCCGAAGCGATCTTTGGCTATTTGCCTCGTCCGAGCGATCTGGATGCGGCGACCCTTCACTTTGCGTTGCACGAAACCGCAACCATAGAGTCCGCGGTGAAAAAATTGGTGTATGCGGGCTACGAAAGAGTGATGTCAGCCCCCAAAAAGGGAGAATTCCGCTTGGCGGGAGATTCTCTTTCGGTTTTCCCCATAAATGCGGATAATCCTATCAAAATTGATTTTTTGTACGATGAGATCGAAAGCATAAAACGCTACGCGCCGGACTTTCTTGCGGTGACGGGCAGAGAGGAAAGCGCGATCATCGCGCCCGCAAGCGAATTGCTGCTGGAAGAAGGGGACGTGCGCACCGCTTTTAAGCGTATCGAGGAGGCGCGCCGCTTGCAAAATCGTGCGGCAAAGGTTAGAACGGATGAGATCTTATCCGATCTTTCCCTGCGTGCGGCGGCAAATCCTTCGGACGGCGGACTTACCTATTTGATCCCCTTCGTAAAAGAAAAGTTATGCACAGTGTTTGGCCATCTAAACGGCTTTTCGGTGGCGGTGGACGAGCCTAAAAAGATCTTTGAAGGACTCTCGCGCTTTTTGATAGATCATTACGGCAGGGTCACCCGCCTTGCCGCGGACGGAGAAGTGCTTTCGGTGCACAAAGAATCCATTGCGTCGGAGCGGGAGATCATGTCCGCCCTCAGTGAAATGCCGCAACTCGGGCTTTCTTCCTTTAGCGAAAAGATCAGCGGCAGCGAAGGGGCTTATTACTTAAATTCCGCATCACTTCCCAATTATATCAAAAATACGAACATGTTCGTGAGTTTCGTGGAGGATGAGATCCGCGAAGGGCGGCGAGTGCTGGTGTTTACCGAGGATGAAGAACGGCAGGCGGCGTTGAAACGTTTGCTTGGTGAAAATGCGGATCGCGTGGAGTGCGCGGCGGTACGCCTCCGTCACGGGTTTATCTCCAAAAGCGAGCGCATCACCTTCGTGGGAAGCGGGGATATCCTTTCGCCCACTTCGGCGTTCCGAGTCCCTACACGCCCCTTGATCGCCCCTAAGATCGGGGATTACGTGGTGCACGATGAATTCGGCATCGGAAAATGCTTGGGGCTTACCCACATCAAAGGATACGCGGGCGAGGGTGATTATCTTGCGCTGCAATACGCGGGTCAAAACAAGATCTATTTACCCGTTTCGCAAATGGATATGGTCACGCTGTACAGCGGATCGGAAAGCGAACCCGAACTGTCCGACCCCAACAAAGAGGACTTTGTAAAAGAAAAAGCAAAAGCCAAAAAGTCCATACGTAAAATGGCGCTCGATTTGGTGGACCTTTACGCCAAAAGGGAAAAGAGCCGTGGATATCGCTATCCGGAAGGGGGCGACCTCATGCGGGCGTTTGAGGAAAGTTTTCCTTACGAGGAAACCGAAGGACAAGCCGCCGCCATTGAGGACGTGCGCCGCGATATGTCCTCCGGAAAGGTCATGGACCGTTTGCTTTGCGGTGACGTGGGCTTTGGCAAAACCGAAGTGGCGCTTCGCGCCGCCTTCCGCACCGTGCTTGCGGGAAAACAGGTGGCGTTTTTGGCTCCCACCACCATTCTTGCCGAACAGCATTTCCGAACCTTGTCCGAACGTTTTGCACCCTTTGGCATCAAATGCGCTTGTTTGACCCGTTTTTGCACGCCAAAAGAGAGCAAAGAGATCTTGAAAGGCACCAAAAACGGCGCGATCGGCGTGGTGGTTGGCACCCATCGGTTGCTTTCCAAGGACGTGGAGTTTTTTGACATAGGACTTTTGGTGCTGGACGAAGAACAGCGTTTTGGCGTGGAGCATAAGGAAAAGATCAAAACGCTCCGCACCAACATAAACGTGCTGTCCATGTCCGCCACCCCCATTCCGCGTACCTTGCACATGGCGCTTTCGGGCATACGCGATATCAGCGTGATAGACACCCCGCCCAAAAACCGCAAACCCGTGCGTACGGTGGTGGCGGAGTATTCCGTGCCCATGCTCAAAGAGGCGGTCAGCGCCGAACTGGCAAGAGGGGGACAGGTGTTTATCCTGTATAATAACATTGCGCGGTTGGACGCCTTTTCCGCCGCGGTAAAGGAGCTTTTCCCCGAAGCCGCCGTGGTGACGGGACACGGCAGGATGACGTCCGCCGCGCTGGAAGAAAACATTCGCAAATTCTATATGCGCCAGGCGGATATTTTGATCTGCACCACCATCATTGAAAACGGCATAGACATTCCGGATGCAAACACCCTCATCGTGATAGAGGCGGATAGGCTCGGACTTTCGCAAATGTATCAGCTCAAGGGACGCGTAGGGAGAAGCGCGCGCCTTGCATACGCTTATTTTACCTATCCCGCGGGCAGTCTTTTAACGGGGGATGCGGAAAAGCGTTTGCGCGCTCTTGTGGAAAACGGGGACCTCGGCAGCGGGTATCGCTTGGCAATGATGGACCTTGAAATACGCGGTGCGGGCAACGTGCTTGGCGCCGAACAGCACGGACACATTGAAAAGGTGGGATACGAAATGTATTGCACGCTTCTAAAAGAAGCGATTGCCGAATTGAACGGGGAAGCCATACCCGAAATGAGTCACGTGGAGATCTTGGTGAAAGCGGACGTGCACCTGCCCGAGGAGTATATCCCGAGCGAGCTTGCGCGTATCCGTTATTATAAAAAGATAGCCGCCATCACCGATGAAAAGAGCAAGAACGCCGTGCTTTCCGATCTGGAAGAAAATTACGGGATGCCGCCCGCCAAGGTGCATGCCCTCGTGCAGATCGCGCTTTTGAAGGGGCTTTCCTCGGTTTTGCCCGTCAAACGCATCAAAGTGGACGCGGGAGAGGTGTGCGTTCTTTATTCCGATCTTGACTTTTTAACAAGCGCCGCCATGCGAAACGCGCTGGTTGCCATGAAGGAAGAAATGCGAGAAGGGGAAAGAAAAGAGGGCGAGGTGCGCTATCACGTAAAGGCGGGGTCGGTCATGCAGCGCATTGCCGTTTTGATACGTTTTATGAAGGCCCTGCGAGGTGAGGCGGTTTAATCAAAACTCCATCGGCAAATAATCATATTTATTAAGAATGTGTAAAAATGCGGTTTTTGACTTGCGCCGCGCGCTCGGATTATGTATAATATACAAGTACATTATAGTTATAAAGGGGAGTTTCGACCATTCCCTTTCCATAACCGACAGCAAAGGAGCCTATTGTAAATGAAAAAGAAAGTAATCTTGATCCTTATCACTCTCGTGCTCGCAGCCACCCTGCTTGCGGCAACGGCGTGCGATGAGGGCGGAATGATCGTCAAAAACCAAAAGCGCAACTTTACGCAGCTGACCGCTAAGATCTCTTATGCGGACCGCGCTTCCGAGATCAACAAAGTTGATCTGAACGCGACGATCAACAACTTTGTCTTGCAGTACTACAATTATTATCAAAACGGCTATCTGTCCGCAGACACCTATCAAGCGGTATTGAAGAATATCGGCACGAGCTACAAACAGGCGAACGAAAGCCTTGCGGAGAGCGAAGCGTACACCTTAAAGTGCATTGACGAACTGTATAAGCAGCTTCTCGAATCGGGGGATGAAACCAAGATCGCGGCGGCAAAGGCGGCCTCCACCGCAGGCAAAAAGTACAGCGTTTCCGCGCGCATAAAGGAAATCGAGAGCATCCTTTCCGAAAAGGATCTGATCGCCGCCGTCAAGGCGTATAACGAAGAGATGCAGGAAGGGTTTGACTCTTTCCGCGAGGCGTACGAGAAGGAGATCGAAAACGCCACCGCCACCTCCGCTTCTTTGGAGAACGTGGAAAGCGTGGAGATCGTGAGCACCCCTTGGAAGCTCGTTTACGAAGTGGGTGAGTCTTTGAATGAGAGCGGCTTGAAGGTCGTGGTGCATTATAAGAACGAAACCACCGTTGAGTTGGATAGGGATGAATTCACCGTCACCGGTTTCAGCAGTGATTCCGTTGCGGAAGATCAAGAGATCACCGTCACCTTCTCCGACAAGACCGCCACCTTTACCGTGGATATCATCAAAGCGTTGCCCAGCCGTCCCGCTCTTCCCACCGATGACGAGGAAGAAGAGGAAGAAGAGGACACCACCTTGCCCGCCTTGTTTGAGGTGGATCTGGAAGCAAAGATCGCCGAGGCCAAGAGTGAGGATCCCGCCCTTTACAAGGTGCTCAAAGAGGCAAAACGCAGGTTTGAAAAGCAACTTGACGAAAACTATCGCACTTACGAGTATTATTATCTTTCCAAGTTAAAGGCGCAGGCGGTCACCGCTTACGAAGAGTATGTGTCCAAGGATGCCGAAACGGTTTCTTCCGAGGAGATCGTGGAGGAATTTAACAAGAAGTTGGAATCTCAACTTGAAAAGTTGAATCTCGGCACCAGCAAATACAGTGACATTTTGGACGATGGCATTGCGGATCAGATCGTGCGCGGTGATGACGAATATTTTTACGTGTACAATCTGCTCTTCAAGCTCACCGATGATCTGCAAGCGAAATATGACGATTTTGATAAGGAAGGCATCGCTTCCGACGCGGCAAAGGAAAATTATTTGAATTACCTCATCAACCAGATCGGCGTGTACGTGAGCAATCCTGCTTACGATAAGGACGCGAAGTGCGAAGAGGAAGATTGCACCTGCACCGCGTGTGTGAACTATACCGGAGAGAATCCCGGCGAGTGTGAGTTGGATCCCGAAGAGTGCACCTGCAAAAAGTGCCCGAATAAGCGCTTCATTACCGAAAAGTATGCGGAAGAGCACGGCATCGCCTTGAACGAAAAGGGTGCGATCAACGTGCTGGATATGTTGGAAGCCGTGTATACCGACCTTGGCGAGGTGGAACCCACCGAAGAGGGCAAAGCGGCCATCCTCAAAAAGTTTGAAGAACTTGTCTATATGGCAAACGATGACGAAGGTTTCTTTACCACCATCAGCTCCAAACTCGGATACGGTCTCAGCAACAGCGACAGCTCTTACGTTAAGTCCTTTACCGAACTTTCCCGCGCTTTGGCAAACGGCGCAACGGGCGCGGAAACACTGAAATACCACATCGTCGGTTCGGGCGTTGGTTCCTATGGCTACTGCATTACCAATTACGGTATCCACGTGGTAATGCTTGCCGCGTACGCATTACCCGAGGAGTATCAAACCGAGCAAAATAAGATCGCGGGGACCGATTATTACGCATTCCCGATGGACGCCGCAAGAAATTACTTGGATTACGAAGCGGCGGAAGATGGCGATCTGCCCAAGGGCACCTTTGCCTATGAGATCAAGGAGTCCCTTGGTGAAACCAAGAAGCAAGAGTTGATCGATGAGTTCAAAAAGGATTTCTATCAAAACGATCTTCCCGCGAATGCAAAGATCTCCTATTACAAGGTCTATCAGGATCTTATTGATCAATACAAATAAGAATTGCAAGAGGGCCGACGAAACGTCGGCTCTTTTTGTTTCGGGAGAGGGTATGGGATACGAAGAAAGAGAGTTCAACGCAGGAAAGGATTTTACCGAAACCACGGCGGAGTGTGATTACGTTTATCGCGGCAGGATCATTAATCTTCGCAATGATCTGATCCGCTTGCCGAATGGGAAAAGCGCACAGAGGGAGTTTGTGGAACACCGCGGCGGCGTGGCCGTGCTTGCCGTGGATCAAAAGGGATACGTTCCTCTCGTCAGACAGTTTCGCTATCCTCTCGGTGCCCATCTTTGGGAGATCCCTGCGGGAAAGTTGGAGGTCGGGGAGCGTCCGGACGAAGCGATACACCGTGAGCTGCGCGAAGAAGCGGGGCTCGTGGCGGGAAAAATGGAGCCGCTTGGCGCCTTTTACCCCACTTGCGGATACAGCAACGAGATCATTCGCTTGTACTTGGCAACGGAGCTGACTTACGTGGGGGCAAAGCCGGATGAGGACGAATTTTTAGAGATCAAATACGTGCATATAGACGAACTGTATCAAATGTGTCTTTCGGGTCAGGTGACGGACGGAAAAACCTTGGTTGCCGTCTTTAAGTTTTTTGCCGCTCGAAAGCAAATGCGCCTTTCTTTTTAAAGCAAAGAGGATCGCTCAACCCGAAAGAGCGGTTCTTTTTTTGTTAACCTTTCGGGAATAGGCTTTTTATAAGGGTTTGCGGTTTTACGGCAGGATCGCGCGCGCCCGCGCGCACTATGCGTACGCATACACGCATATTATATTAGGATATAGGCAAAATTCTCAAAAAACCTTTTGGGTCGAATTGTGTTCAAGAATGGCAAAAAAGCACAAGATATAGTGGTTTTGAGAGGGCGTTTTCTCGGCCCGAAAAATTTTCAAAAAAAAGTCCTAAAAATGTGAAAAAAATCAAAAAAACTTGTTGACAAGCATTTTGTTTCTTGATAAGATATAGAGGTTATCACCCCACGGGGGGATGGCAAAGCGAAACTTCAAAACAGAATAGATTAAGCAAAAATTAAAGCAAGTGATTTCTGTCAATTCATAATTTATTATGAGTTTTGAGCGTGCACCTGAAAAGGATGCACGGAAAACCAAGATTAAACTTAAGAGTTTGATCCTGGCTCAGGACGAACGCTGGCGGCATGCCTAACACATGCAAGTCGAACGGAACAAAGGACGCTGTAGCGATACAATGGAATTTGTTTAGTGGCGAACGGGTGAGTAAC
>DEWF01000012.1 GCA_002363545.1 Christensenella sp. UBA3217
ACACGATTTCCAATCGTGCGCCTTCGACCACTCAGCCAACTCTCCATTTCTATGTGGCGGGAAACCCGCGGATGGTATCAAACGGATGTTTGACTAAAAAATTATAGTATATTCGAGCGGATATTGCAAGTGAAAAACGGTATTTTGCAAAATATTTTCCATTCCGTCCTCTCGTTGCCCTTTTTTTGTGGGATATGCTATAATTATACGAACGGTGCGGATAGGGCAAAAGTCCCTACGAGTGAAGGCCGCTTCGGACGAGCGTTCGCTTGCGGCAACGGTGGAGTCATAATGGTAAAAGTCATGTTTGTTTGTCACGGTAATATTTGTCGTTCCCCCATGGCGGAGTATATCTTTTCGCACTTGGTGGCGCAAAAGGGGGTGCAGGATCGCATTTTGATCTCCTCTTCTGCCGTCAGCAGGGAAGAGATAGGAAACGACGTGTACCCGCCCGCCAAACGGGAACTGAAAGAGCATGGCGTTCCTTGTCCTCCTCGGGCGGCTCGCCGCATTACCCCTCGCGAAATAGAGGAATACGACTATATCCTCTGCATGGACGCTTCTAACCTTCGCTATCTTGCCGCCATCTCCCCTCTTGCAACAGGCAAAGCCGCGCTCTTCGGAGAATACGGCTTGCAGGGCAAGGAAATAGAGGATCCTTGGTACAGCGGGCGTTTCTCTCGCGTGTTTGATGAGATCTTGCTTTGTTGTCAAAATTTTTTGATTGTTTTGGAGCAAAAGGGCGTGTTTAACTGACCCTTTGGGTGGTCCGATCGCTCGGTTTTGTAAAACTATTTACTATTTTCGTCACTTTATGTTATAATTTATTATTAAAGAACGTTTTTTCTTTTTCGTTGCTGCGCGCGGCATGAGAAAAGCTTTCTATCATGGGGGACCAAGGTGAAAAACGGCATCATCTTTACCATCCTGCTGGCAGTGGCGGGCGTGTTTAAGTTGGTAGGCAAGATCATTAAAAGCCTTTTTGAGGTTTTGACCGGTCTTGTGGTGTTTTTCGGCTTGTATATCCCTCTTTTTTATTTGGTTTTCGGCTTGCTTTTGCTTGGTTTTACCGATTTTCGCTTTGGCGGAACGGGCGTGTATCAGATACTCTATTATATAGGCTTGGGTATCAGTTGTTTGGCCGCTCTTATCATCTCCATTCGCAACTTTTTCGTGCGTCCCCTCTCCCACGTGTTTGCGCCGTTGCGCCGTCACAGGGAAGAAGCCGCGGAGCGTGCTTCTCGCGAGGATGACAGGGAGTATTACGAAAGAGGGGAAGGTCGCCGTCCCTATGACCGCTATGATTACGATGAGGAATACCGCCGTGACCGTCGTGATTATGACGATGGTTATTACGGTTCTTCCCGTCGTTATGCCGATCCCGCCGAGGGGGATCCATACGATAGAAACTTTTCGCCACGTGGATACGGCGAAGCGCGTCCCTATCCCCAAGAGGGCTATGGCTACACGCGAAACGATCCCCGTCCTCCGTATCGTTATGAGCAGGGAGGGGAAGAGCAAGGCGCGCCATACGGGTATGCCGACCGCCGTCCCATGCAAGAGGAACAAGAGCGCCCGTTGATCTATTACAGCAAGCGCCGTCCGGGCGTGCTTGTGAAGGAATATTCCGATCGTTTTGAACTTTTTGAAGAGGATGCGACCGGCAGACGTTTTATCGGCACCGAGTATAAGGACGATTGATATGTTTTTTAAGGGAGAACCAAGGGACATCGTAAGGAATTATCCCATGGCGGAGCGCGGTAGCGCAAGGCGCATTTGGGAATTGGATTTTTTGCGTGGTTTCACCATTCTTTTAATGTGCATTGATCACTTGATGTTCGACCTTTCTTCCACCATTGGTTTTTATGCCGCTTGGTCCTCAAAAGGCGGCGCGGCAGGCGCGGTTGCCAACTTTGCTTCTATGTGGTGGGACCGCGGTGTTTCTTGGGTGGGACAAACGCGTGAGATCGTGTGGGTCATAGCCATCAGCATCTTTTTCGGCCTGTGCGGCGGCAGTACCATTTTTAGCAGAAACAATCTGGCACGCGCTATCAAAACCATGATCGCCGCGGCCTTTATTACCCTGGGCACTTATCTTGCGGCAAAATTGCATATTCTTTCAGAATATGACGTGATCTCTTTCGGTGTGTTGCACATGCTTTCCTTTGCCACCTTGATCGTGGCGGCGGTGTATGGGTTGACCCGTCTATCCAAAAAGCGGGGGGATCTTATCTTCTTTATCGTGTCGGCGGTCCTTGCGGGGCTGGTGTTCCTTGCCGATCATTTGCTTACCACCGCAGATCTCACGCCCGATCCTTGGCTTTTTTATCTGCATAGAGGCTTTGCTCGCCGTGCCTGGACGGGGGGTGATTATTTCCCGATGATCCCTTATCTCGGTTACGTGTTTGCCGGAGCGGCTGTCATCACGCTGTTTTACGGTGGCGGAAAGTCCCTTCTTCCCAAATTGGACGGCAAATGGAACCTTCCTTTCCGTTACGTGGGCAGACACACTCTCGTTGTGGTAGTGGTGCACCAAATCGTGATCATGTTGCTGCTTGCCTGCATCACGGCGGCGTTTGTGGATAAAGGCAACTTTGTTATTTTCTGAAAAATACCACCGATGGTTTTCTGTTCGGATATCTTTATTTTTAATAAAAAGGTTTTCCTTTTGTACTTGACAACTTTTTGAATATGGATATATACTAATAAACGTGATATCGCGCGGGGCGTTCCCGTGCGGTGCAAAATTTTTCTCTTTTAAGGTACACTTATGAAGATCGGATTTGATAACGCATTGTACGTAAAAAAACAATCCCAAGCAATTATTGAACGCATCAACAGTTTCGGCGGTAAGCTCTATTTGGAGTTTGGCGGCAAATTGTTTGACGATTACCATGCTTCGCGTGTTTTGCCCGGGTTTGACGTCAATGTGAAAGTGAAGCTCCTGCAAAAATTGAAGGACAAGGCGGAGCTCATTATGGCCGTTAACGCCGCCGATCTGCAAAAGAACAAGATCCGTGCCGATATGGGCATCGATTACGGTCACGACGTGATGCGTACCATCGATAACATTCGCGCCATGGGCATTTTTGTTGGCAGTATCGTTATTACGCAGTACGAAGGCCAGCAAGCGGCGGATCTTTTTAAGAAAAAACTTGAACTCCGCGGGGAAAAGGTGTATATCCACACCCGCACCAAAGGCTATCCCACCGACGTGAATACCATCGTGTCGGATGAAGGCTACGGCATGAACCCTTATATTGAAACCGAGCGTCCGCTGGTGGTCGTCACCGCTCCGGGTCCCGGTAGCGGCAAAATGGCAACTTGCCTTTGCCAACTCTATCATGAGAGCAAGAGGGGGGTAAAAGCGGGATACGCCAAGTTTGAAACCTTCCCCATTTGGAACATTCCTTTGAAGCATCCCGTAAACGTGGCGTATGAAGCCGCCACCGCCGATTTGAAGGACGTGAATATGATAGACCACTTCCATTTGGAAGCCTATGGCATCAAAACGGTGAACTATAACCGTGATATCGAAGTGTTCCCCGTTGTGAAAGCCATTTTGAGCCGCATCATGGGAGAATGCAGGTATCAATCTCCCACCGATATGGGCGTGAATATGGCGGGCTACGGCATCGTGGATGATGAAGTGGTGCAGGCGGCGGCAAAACAGGAGATCATTCGCCGTTATTACCAAACCCAGTGCTATTACAAGCAGGGCCTTGCCGAGATGGATACCATCAAAAAGCTTGAAATTTTGATGAGTGAATTGGGGCTTTCTCCCGCCGATCGCAAGGTGATAGAACCCGCTCTCAAAAAGGCAAAAGAGTGCGGAAAGCAGGTGGTTTCTCTTGAACTTCCGGATGGACAGATCGTCACGGGTAAGACCACGGACGACTTGGAAGCGGCTTCCACCGCTCTTTTGAACGGCATCAAGGTGCTTGCCGGCATTGCCGATCCCATCAAACTTATCGCTCCCGCGGTCATTCGTCCCATGGTGGCGTTAAAGAAAAAGACCTATAAAGAAAGGCATTATCAATTGAACCCGTCCGAGGTCTTAATGGCTCTTGTTGTGAGTCAAACCAGCAACCACGCGGCAGAGCTTGCGGTGGCGCACTTAAAAGATTTGAAAGGGTGCGAGGCGCATTCCACTTGTATTTTGAGCGCCGCGGATGAAAAGTTATTTAAGCGTCTTGGAATTAACCTGACTTGCGAGCCGGAATTCCCCGACGCCAATTTATACATGTAAAAAAATCAATCGGAGGTACTTATGTCAACATCATTTCTTGAAAAAGCGTTTGATTTCGAAGCACACTTTCCCGAAATGGGAATCATTGCGATGGCAGGAGCGAAGGAGCTCGGCGAGCGCATTGACAAGTATTTAGTGCAATGGTATAATGAAGAGGCGGCAAAGCACGGCAAAGCCTTTACGAAAAATACCTTCCTTTTGGATCACGGGTGCTTGCGTTTTACTTCCGGTGACGCGAAAGCGTTGATCAAAGAATCCGTTCGCGGTATGGATATTTTCATTATCTGTGACGTGGGCAATTACAGCATTCGCTATAATATGTACGGCATGGACGTGCCGATGTCCCCGGACGATCATTACGCCGATTTGAAGAGGATCATTTCCGCTATCGGCGGTAAGGCAAATTCCATCACGGTTTTAATGCCCATTTTGTACGGCGGCAGACAGCATAAGCGCAGTGCGCGTGAATCCCTTGACTGCGCAATGATGCTCCAAGAGCTCGAAGCGTTGGGCGTTAGCGAGCTTATCACCTTTGATGCGCACGATCCCAGAGTGCAAAACGCCACTCCGCTCATGGGCTTTGATAACTTTATGCCTTCTTACCAGATCATCAAAGCTCTCTTGAAGCGTTTTGACGATCTCCGCTTGGATAAGGATCATTTTATGATCGTCAGCCCGGATGAAGGCGCCATGAACAGAAATACTTATTACGCTTCCATTCTCGGACTTGACCTTGGTATGTTCTACAAGAGGCGCGACTATTCCACCGTGGTGAACGGCCGCAACCCCATCGTTGCTCACGAGTATATCGGTGATTCCCCGATGGGAATGGACGTTTTTGTGGCGGATGACCTCATTGCCACGGGCGATAGTTTGATCAACCTGGCTTCTCACCTCAAAGAGAAGGGCGCAAACAGGATCTTCCTCTCCGCAACCTTCGGCTTGTTTACCGAGGGCATTGAGAAGTTCCGCGAGGCATATAACAACAAACTCTTTGACGCCGTGATCACCACCAACCTTACTTACGTACCCCCGGCACTCAGAGAAGAGCCTTGGTTCATTGAGGCAAATTTGGCAAAATACGGAGCGTACATTATCAGCGCAACGCACCAAAAGTGCTCCGTGAGCAAACTGCTTGACCCGCACGATAAGATCGTGGAGTTGGTAGAGAAATACAAAAACAAATAAGGAGATCCATATGTTCATTACACCGCTTGGGCATTCCTGCTTTCTGCTTGAAGAAAGCACCGGCACGACGGTCGTCACCGATCCATACTCAAGTGATATAGGTATCACGCTTCCTCCCGTTTCGGCAGATATGGTGACTGTGAGCCACGCTCATTACGACCATAACAACGTTGCCGCCGTTTCCGGCAATCCCATGGTCATTGACAGACCGGGTATGTTTGAAGTGAAAGGCGTTCAGATCTTCGGATTGAACACCTATCACGATGAAGTGAAGGGCAAAAAGCGCGGTTCCAACGTGATTTTCAATATCCGTATGGACGGTGTAAACGTGTGTCACCTCGGTGATGTAGGGCACGGTCCTTCTCCTTTGATGATTGAAGCGATCGGTCCGGTGGATATCTTACTCGTTCCCGTGGGCGGCAAATATACGATCGACGCGGAAGTGGCAAAAGAGTATGTGGATCGCTTGATGCCCAGCGTGATCATTCCCATGCACTATAAGGTGGACGACGTTGATATGGATATTGACGGCGTGGACGCTTTTTTGGATTATTTTGACAAAGACGACATCGAGTATACGAGCGAAAACAAGGTGGAATTCGATAGGTCCGACTTTGACGACGAATACTCGATGAAAGTCATTTGTTTTGATAAAAACTGACTTTTAAGTCAATACTGCATTCATTCAAAGCAATTGCACGGGGCTTTCCGTGTGTTTTTGACGGCGATCCGTCTATTGCGGACGGTATTTGCATAAAATGATTTGTCAAGTGACTTTTTTTGCAAGTTTTTTTGGAGGTTATTATGGCACAAACTATCGATTTGAACAAAATTACGCGCGATGCTCTCGATGAGATGGGGATACATGAGATCCGTACTTTTGCAAGAGAGATCGGCGTGCCGCATCCCACTTCTTTAAAAAAGAATGAGATGATCGACTGCATTTTGGATATTCGGGACGGCAAACTCGAACCGCAAAAGACGCGGAAAGCGGGCAGACCGCCCAAAGCCACTGCGGAATGCGTGTTTGCGCAGCCCGCGCAGGCGGAGGATAATGGGCCCGAAGAGCAAAAAGAAGAGGATGCTTCCGAAAAGAAAGAGAAAAAGGACGCAACGTATCGCGTGTATACCCCGATGGGGCAAAGACGCCCCTTTGACAGCAAGAGACGCGTGACGGGAGATCGCCGCGAAAACGCGGAGCAGAGCGGCACTTTTTGGGACAAGCGTCCGCAGAATAACACCGAAGTGTTTGCCGAACCCGAGGATGATAAAAAGACGCTTTTGGGGTGTGAGGTGCGCTCGGGTATTTTGGAGATCTTGCCTGACGGATACGGTTTCCTGCGCGCGAGCAATTTCCGCAACAGCGTGAGAGACAGTTATGTGCCCACCCAACGCATCAAGAGAAGCGGGCTCCGTCCCGGTGATTACGTGACTGCTTATTGCCGTTCCACGGCAGAGGGTAAGCCCCCCGCAGTGGAAGAGATCATTGAGGTAAACCATAAGAAGGCGGAGTATGCCTTTACCCGTCCCAAGTTTGACGATCTGACCCCCATCTTCCCCAACGAGCGCTTGCGTTTGGAACTTCCGGATAGGAGAAACGAGCTTGCGGCAAGAGCGATCGACCTCATTGCTCCCATTGGTAAGGGACAGCGCGCCATGGTGGTATCTCCGCCTAAGGCAGGTAAAACCACCCTTTTGAAGATGATAGCCAATTCCATTTCGGAAAACTCTCCCGAGGTGAAGCTCATGGTGCTTTTGATAGACGAGCGCCCCGAGGAAGTGACCGATATGCAGCGCAGCATCAAGGGCGAAGTGATTTACAGCACTTTTGACGAGGAAAGCGATAACCATATCAAGGTGGCGGAACTTGTGCTCAACCGCGCAAAAAGATTGGTGGAAGACGGCGAGGACGTGGTGATCTTGCTGGATAGCCTCACCAGAATGGCAAGGGCAAACAACGTGATCGTGCCGTCCAGCGGCAAGACCCTTTCGGGCGGTGTGGATCCCGTTTCGCTTTACTTTCCCAAAAGGTTCTTCGGCGCGGCAAGAAACATTGAAAACGGCGGCAGTTTGACCATCATTGCCACCGCGCTCATTGATACCGGCAGCCGCATGGATGACGTGGTGTACGAGGAATTCAAGGGCACGGGCAATATGGAGATCCATTTGGATAGAAGACTGTCCGAAAAGCGCATTTTCCCCGCGATAGACCTAAACCGCAGCGGCACGAGAAGGGAAGAGCTATTGCTTTCGCAAAAGGAATTGGAGGGCGCCTTCCTCATTCGCAGATTGCTTTCTTCGGGAGATAACCAAGAGGCGGCGGAGAGCATTATCAATTTGATGCAAAAGACCTCCAACAATATGGAACTGATCAAGCAACTGAACCTGCAAGTGATAGCCATGCAAAAAGACGGTTACAGAATGTAATTTTTGAAAAAACAGAAAAGTCGCATCTTTCGCGAGATGCGATTTTTTTATCCCGAGTTTATAAAAGGCGCAAAGTGTGCATACTACGCAATGAGTCTTGCCCGTCAAGGCGGGGCTCGGGAGGTATTATGGAAAAAGAATGTAATTCGTTTAAAAAGTATTTTGCCGAGATGATCGGCACGATGACCCTCGTGCTTTTCGGGTGCGGCGTGGCGGTGTATACCGATGCGAACGTGGTGGCAACCGCCCTTGCTTTCGGACTCAGCATCATAGCCATGTCCTTTGTGATAGGGCAGGTATCGGGCTGTCACGTGAACCCCGTGGTGTCCTTTGCGCTGTTCCTTGATAAGAGGCTGTCATTCAAGGATATGATCGGCTATATGATCGCGCAGTTCATCGGCGCAACGGTGGCGTGCTTGGAGTTGATGCTCCTGTTCGGCAGGGATCAAAGCTACGGCGCAAACGTGATCCAGCCCGCGGTATCTTCGGTGTATAACGGCGGCGCGGCAACCGTGGTTGCCATCGTGGCGGAAGCCATTATGACCTTCGTGTTCCTCATCGCGCTTCTCGGTGTGACGGCAAAAACCGAAAACAAAGGCTTTATTGGCATTGTCATCGGTCTTACCTTGACCCTCGTGCACCTGCTTGGCATTGGCGTGACGGGTACTTCGGTCAACCCCGCTCGTTCGCTGTTCCCGGCGTTCTTCGCAGGCGGCGATGCGCTTGATCAATGCTGGATCTTCGTGGTAGGTCCCTTCGTGGGTGCCATCTTGGCGGCGCTTTGCTTCCGCGTGTTGGACAATACGCCCAAACATGAGATCGCGGAACAGCGCGAGATCGCTTAACGCAAAAGGCGTAAAACAGGGTGTTCACGCACCAAACAAGATCCCTCGGCGAACGGGGGATCTTTTGTTTTTACAGAGAGTGAAAAGGGGATCAACCCTGCCTATCGTTAGGGAGTGATAGGGAGAAAGCAGGGGCGTTTGATTCTCCCAAAAGGAATTCCGCTTGCGCTTCTTGCGCAAATGTTTTATAATAAACAAATAGGAAAAAAGGAGGAAACCCATGCGTATTGCCGTGGACGGGTACGGCGGTGATCATTCACCGACCGAAGTGGTAAAAGGAGTGATCCAAGCGCTGGATGCGGATCCAAGCATCGAGATCCTTTTGACCGGAAAAAAGCAGGAATTATCCGAACTTGCCGGTTCTTCTCTCGGCAAACGTCTGACGGTAAAGGATGCGCCGGACGTGATCTCTTGCGAGGATAATCCCACCCTTGCCATTCGCACCAAAAAGCAAAGTTCTCTCGTGGCGGCGCTGGACGCCGTTGCCGCGGGTGAAGCGGATGGTTTGGTTTCCGCCGGTTCCACGGGTGCGGTATTGATCGGCGCCACCTTAAAGATCGGAAGGATAAAAGGGGTGGAACGTCCCGCTCTTGCTCCCGCGCTTCCCACCGTAAAAGGCGGTAAGGTGATCTTGTGCGATTGCGGCGCGAACGTGGACTGCCGTCCGTCCTATCTTGTGGGGTTTGCCAAGATGGCATGCGCTTATGAAAAAGGAGTGTTCGGAGTTTCTTCTCCCCGCGTGGGCCTTTTGAATAACGGCGCGGAAGAAAATAAAGGCAACGCCTTTTCGGTGGAAGCCTATGGCTTGCTCAAAGCCGAGCCTTCTATCAACTTTATCGGAAACGTGGAAGCGCGCGATATCCTTTCGGGAGAAGTGGACGTGGTAGTGTCGGACGGATTCAACGGCAATATCGCTTTGAAGAGCGCAGAGGGCACGGCAAAAGCGGTATTTTCCCTGTTGAAACAGGGAATAAACTCTTCTTTAAGAGCAAAGTGCGGCGCACTTTTGTTAAAACCCGTATTCTTGGGTCTCAAAAAGAGTTTGGATTATAATGAACAGGGCGGCGCGGCATTCCTCGGCCTCAAAAAGCCCGTTGTGAAAGCGCACGGCGCCTCCAAGGCAAAGTCCATCATGGGTGCGATTTTACAAGTGCGCGATATGATCGCAGGAGGCGTTTCGGACGTCCTTGCAAAGGATCTTCAAAATGAGTGATTTTACCCATCTGTACGAAAAAATCGGTTATACCTTTCAAAACGAAAGTCTTCTTTCCCGCGCCTTGACGCACAGTTCTTTTGATCCCAAGGAGAATTACGAGCGCTTGGAGTTTTTGGGCGATAGCATCGTGGGGTACGCCGTGAGCGATCTGCTCTTTCATAAAAACACTGCGCGAGAGGGGGATATGACCAAAACTCGCGCTTCCATGGTGTCCAAAGAGCCGCTTTCCTATCTTTCCGATCTTTTGGGTTTTTCCGCCGCTTGCAAAAAACGCAACTGCGCGCTCTCTGTCAAGATGAAATGCGACTTGTACGAGGCGGTCACCGCCGCCATCTCGTTGGACGGCGGGTTTGACGCCGCCGTGGCGTTCGTGAAGCGCACCATCTTGCTTGCCCCGCATGCTTCCGTGGATCACAAGACGGCGCTCAAAGAGTTTTGTGAAAAACACAAACTCTCCTACGACGCCCCTTGCACCTCTTCGGGGAAGGATAACAAAAAGACCTTCACGGTAGAGGTTTACGTGAACGGCAAAAGCCGTGGGGTGGGGAAAGGCACTTCCATCTATAAGGCGGAAAACGAAGCCTGCCGCGCCGCGCTTATGTCGCTTGGCGTGCTCCCTCGCTGATTTTAAGAGGGGAATTCTCAATAAAACACTTTATTTATAATTTTAACTGTGTTATAATTATCTTCGTATAAGCGGATTTTCGCTTTATCACGGGAGAAAAATGATCAATTTCAAGAGGCTCGAATTGCAAGGATTCAAATCCTTTGCCGGCAAGACCGTAATAGACTTTAAGAACAGCTTTACGGGCATTGTCGGACCGAATGGCTGCGGCAAAAGCAACGTCGCGGACGCTGTTCGTTGGGTCCTTGGCGAAATGAGCGCAAAGGCCCTTCGCGGCGCCAAGATGCAGGACGTTATCTTTAACGGCACCGAAAAGCGCCCCTCCATGTCGTATTGTGAGGTCTCTCTCGTTTTTGATAATTCCAATCGTGTTTTCAAAACCGACCGCGATGAAGTTGTCGTCACCCGCAAACTGTACCGTTCGGGCACCAGCGAGTATTATCTTAACCATAATATTTGCCGTCTGCGCGATATTTTGGACGTGATGCGTGACAGCGGCGCTGGTAAGGACGGTTATTCCATCATCGGACAGGGCAAAGTTGCCGAGATCATGGATTCCAAGCCCATTGACAGGCGTCAGATCTTTGAGGAAGCGGCAGGCATTGCCAAAACCAAGGCGGAAAAGATAGAAACCGAGCGCAAACTTGCCCGTTCCGGGGAAGATATCCAGCGTTTGACCGATATCACCACCGAGCTGGAAAGACAACTCGGTCCTCTTGCCAAGCAGAGAGAGGCGGCGCAAAAGTTCTTTGAGTACAAGGAGCAAATGCGCTATCAAGAGGTAAATTATTACCTCTATTCCCGTGAGGAAAGCGTTATTAAAAAGCAAAAGATAGCGGATAACGTAAAAGCCTATACCGAGGATCTTTATGCAAAGGAAAGCGAATCTCTGCGCCTTGCCGCAACCCATAACCAAACGTTGGAAGATATTGAAAGCAACGAAAAAGCATTCCGCGCTCTGATGGAAGAGAGGGAAAAACTCAAAGTCAGCAGCGAAAAGAATATGGGTCTTATGGCGGTGTATCGCAATAAGATAGCCCATTTGAACGAGGAAGCGGAGCGCCTTCAAAAGGAGATCGAGGAGCAGGCGGCGGCAGGCACCGTCACGGCGGAAACCCTTGCCGAAGCAAAGAATATCCTGGATATCCGCAATAAGGAGATCTATCTTGCCGAACAGCGCTTGGAGTCTTTGAACGAAAAGTATTTTGCCATTTCGCAAGAGATCGTGGGCAACGAAAGTAATTTCGAGCGCTCGAACAGTGAAGTGTTTGACGTGTTCGGCAGGCTGTCGGACGTGAAGTCCTCTTTGGCGGGTCTTTATGCCGAAGCGGGTTCCTTGAAAAAGAGGATCGCGTCTTTGGAACTCGGCATCAAAGGGGCGGCGGCCGTTATTGAGAGAGAGGAAAAGAACAAGGCGGATTCCGTAGCTCGCATTGATTCTCTCGGCAAGAAAAAACAATCCATTCGTGAAAAACGCGCGTTGCGTTTGGGCGAATATAACGATTTGAAGCAGTTGCTTTACGGCATGAAACGCAGTTTGGATACCTTGAACGCCGAATATGCCGGCAAAGAGGGAAGAGTGCGCGCCATGGCGGAACTTGTGGGACAGCACGGCGGCTATGCCGAGGCGGTCAAACTGCTTTTGAACGATGCGCAAAAGGATCCCGAACTCAATTCCCATATCGAGGGCGTGGTAGGGCAACTCATCAAGGTGCCCAAACAGTACGAAGTTGCCATCGAAGCGGCTCTCGGAGCCTCGGTGCAACACGTTGTGACACCCACCGATACCGACGCGGTTTATATCGTCAATTATCTGAAAAAGATGGAATACGGCGTGGCAACCATGATCCCCGCCAACAAAGCTCGCCCGCAAAACCTTGCTTACGAGTACCAAGGCGTGCTGTCCATGCGCGGTGCGATCGGCATCTGTTCCGACCTGATCGAGTACGATGCTCGCCATTACGAGGTCATTGCCCAATTGCTGGGCAGAACGGTGGTTGCGGAAGATCTGGAATGTGCCCGCATCATGGCGGATCGCTATGATTACGGCGTAAAGATCGTCACTTTGGACGGTGACATCATTGATCCGCGCAGGACCATCACCGGCGGTAGCCGCAGACAAAAGAGATCCATGCACCTTTCGCAGGAGCGCGAGCTTGCGGATGCAAGAGAGGAACTCAAAAATCTTTTCGTGCAGCGTGAACAATTGCGCGTGCAGGTGCAAAAGAAGGAAGATAACGCCAAAAAGATCGAGGACGAGATCTATTCTCTCCGTGACGATCTGCAAGCGGTGGACGTGGACGTTGCTACCGAGAGCGAGCGCATTGCCACCACCGATAAGTTGATTGCCGAAACCAACGAGCGCATGAGCAAGGATCAAGCCGAGCTTGATGAACTTACCACCCGTCTTGCCTCCGTTTCCAACGAGATAGCCGCGGCGGAGCATTTGAATCAGGATATCGAGGGCAAAAAGGAAAGCGCGCAGGGCGTGGCAAAGGCTTCCAAGCAGGATGCGGAAAACATGCGTAAGATCCGCGATGCGTTGTCCTCCGCCGTCACCAACGCGCAGGTGGAGTGCTCCTCTTTGAAAATGGAGATCAGCCGTATCGAGGGCGATATCAAGAGGTTGGAGGAGGAATGCATTTCTTCCGATCGTGAAATAGCGGAAAAGAAGACCGCGCTTGCCGCCGTAAATGCCGATTTGGACGTGCAGCGCGAACACGCGCCCGCTTTGGAATTCTCGCAAACGGAAAAAGTCCGTTTGGAAGAAATTGAAAAGGAACTTGCCGTAAAGGATAATCAAAAAGCCGCTTTGCGTGCCTCTCTCTCCGAGATCGAAACGCAAAGAAACGCCGTGAACGAAGTGATCAATTCCATTATGGACAAGCGCGCGCGTGAAGAAAGCAAGGTGGAAAAGATCGATGGTGACCTTGCCACTCTTCGTGACCGCGTACTCGGAGAGTACGAGATGAGCGAGGAGGAGATGCTTGCCATTCGTGACAGCGAGAATTTTGTGCCGGCATCCGCTCCCGCGGCGATCGCCAGTTTGAAAGGCAAGATCGCGCAACTCGGTTCCATCAACTTCAATGCGTTTGAGGATTACGATAACGTGATCACCCGTCACGAGGAGCTTTCCACTCAATTGCAAGATCTGGTCAAGGCAAAAGAGGATCTGGAAAAATTGATCGCGGCAATGAACAGCGATATGCTTTCCAAGTTCAACATCGCCTTTGAAAACATCAATTTGAACTTTAAAAAGACCTTCTCCGACTTGTTCGGCGGCGGCAGCGCCGATCTTGTGCTCGTGGACCCCGATCCCGAACATCCGGACGAACTGGAAAAGGGCGTGGATATCGTGGTGAAACTGCCCGGAAAGGCGCATCAAAACCTGCATTCCCTTTCAGGTGGCGAGCAAGCCCTCACCTCTATTGCCATCCTCTTTGCCATTCTGAAGCTTCGCCCGATGCCTTTCTCCATTTTGGATGAGATCGAGGCGGCGCTTGATGAGAGCAACACCATCCTTCTTGCAAACTATCTTAAAAAGTACAGCCGTGATACGCAGTTTATCGTCATCACGCACAAAAAGCCCGTTATGGAGCTTGCGGATGAACTGTTTGGCGTGACGATGGAAGAGCGCGGCGTGTCCAAGGTCATCGCCGTCAAACTCAGCGAGATCGGGCAGGCGGCAGGAGCATAAAATGGGATTTTTCGGTAAAATAGCCAAGGGGCTCAAACGTACCAAAGAAGCTTTTTCCAAAAAGATATACGAATTGTTTAAGGGCAGGGCGCTGGACGACGACTTTTACGAGGAGTTGGAAATGGCGCTTATTTCCGCGGACGTGGGGGTGGAAACCGCCTCGCAAGCCGTGGAAGAACTGAAGGAGCGCTGCTATCAAAAGCGCATTGCCAAACCCGAGGATGCCAAAGATATCTTTTCCGAGATCTTGCAGGAGATGATCGATTACGAGATCCCCGAGTACGAGTACCCCCTTTGCATCTTGGTGGCGGGCGTGAACGGCGTGGGCAAAACCACCGCTATCGGAAAGTTGGCGCATTACTTTACTTCCATGGGAAAAAGCGTGGTGCTTGCGGCGGCGGATACCTTCCGTGCGGCGGCGGCTGAGCAACTTGCCGTTTGGGCGGATCGTAGTAAGGTCCGTATCATAAAGCACGAAGAGGGCGCGGACCCTGCGGCAGTGGTGTTTGACGCCATTGCTTCCTGCAAGGCAAAGAAAACCGACGTGCTTTTGATCGATACCGCCGGTCGTTTGCATAACAAGAAGAACTTGATGGAAGAATTAAAAAAGATAGACCGCGTGGTGCTCCGCGAGTATCCCGAAGCGGACTATCGCAGTTATATCGTTTTGGATGCCACCACGGGGCAAAACGCTCTTTCGCAGGTGGAGATCTTTAAGGAAGCCATCGATATAGACGGCATCATCCTCACCAAGCTTGACGGCACGGCAAAAGGCGGCGTGGTCATTGCCATTTGCAACGAGATGGAAGTGCCCGTGCTGTTCGTGGGCGTGGGTGAAGGCAAGGAAGATCTGTTGCCGTTTGATGCGGAAGAGTTTATCGGTGAGATCGTTCCTTGAGCGCAGATAATAACGCATATACTTTGCTACCGCTTCCTCACGAATAGTCACGTACGAGGAGTACGCTCCCATCCGCTCCATCGCGGAGCGCTCGTCTCTGCATCATTCTCCGCACTCAAGGCAGTGCGGTTTTTTTATTGCTTGGAAAATAGTTTTAGAAAGGGCGATCAATAATCGGAAAGACTGAGAGATAGTATCTTTTTACCCGTGTTAAGGAAAAATACTTGACACGGGCGTTTTTTTACTTTATACTGTGTAAAGTAATATTGCTTTACAGGAGAGGAATATGGACATTCACGATCGCGTCAAGATCGCTTCGCTCCTTTCGGAGTACGGCGCGCTTCTGACGGACAGACAGCGCGAAGCGCTTGGTATGTACGTGGAAATGGATATGTCCCTCTTTGAGGTGGCGGAAGAGCTCGGTATCACCAGACAGGCGGTTTTGGACGCGGTCAGGCACGGGGCGGATTCCTTGCAGAAATATGAGGACGCGGTGGGTAAAGTCGCTTTAAAGGATAGTCTTTTGGCGGAATTGGATCGCATCGTGGCAACGGACGCCTCGTACAAAGGCGTGCTGGAAAAGGCGTATCGCATATTGGAGGGCTAAATGGGTGCATTTGAAGGTCTTGGAACAAGATTGAATCACATTTTCAGCAAACTCAAAAACAAAGGCGCATTGACCGAACTTGAAATCAAGCAAGCAATGCGTGAGGTGCGTATTGCCCTTTTGGAAGCGGACGTTAACTTTACAGTGGTGAAAAACTTCATTGCCGCCGTCACCGAAAAAGCAGTGGGTGAGGAAGTATTAAAGAGTTTGACCCCCACTCAACAAGTGATCAAGATCGTAAACGAAGAGTTGATCGCATTGCTTGGCGGTAGTCACACCAAACTTGCGGTGGCGGATAGACCTCCCACGATCATTCTGATGTGCGGCTTGCAGGGCAGTGGTAAAACCACCATGTGCGGCAAGCTCGGTATGATGCTCAAAAAGAGCGGTAAAAAGCCCGCTCTCGTGGCGTGCGATATCTACCGTCCCGCGGCCATTTTGCAATTGCAACGCGTGGGTGAAAAAGCAGGCGTCCCCGTGATCGAAAAAGGGCAGATCGCTCCCTTAAAGATCGTAAAGCACGCGCTGGACGTGGCGGCAAAAAACGGTTACGACACCTTGATCGTGGATACCGCGGGCAGGTTGCATATTGATGAAGCGCTTATGGATGAGCTCAAAGAGCTCAAATCCTTCTTAAAGCCCACCGAGATCTTGCTGGTGGTGGATTCCATGACCGGTCAGGACGCGGTAAACGTGGCGGAAAAGTTCAACGAACTTTTGGATATCACGGGCGTAATTTTGACCAAACTCGATGGTGATACCCGCGGCGGTGCGGCGCTCTCCATCAAGGCGGTGACCGGTAAGAGCGTGCGTTATTGCGGCACGGGCGAAAAGATGGGGGATATCGAACCCTTCCATCCCGATCGCATGGCTTCCAGGATCCTCGGCATGGGTGACGTTTTAACCTTGATCGAAAAGGCGCAGGAAGCGTATACCGAAGAAGAAGCAAAAGCGTTGGAAAGAAAAATGCGCGAAGCGTCCTTCACCCTTACCGATTATCTCGCGCAACTTGATAAAATGAAAAAGATGGGCAGTTTGGCGTCCATGATCAAAATGATCCCCGGCCTTTCTTCCAAGATCGGCAACCAAGACCTTTCGGTGGATGAAGGAAAGATCGCAAAGACCAAAGCCATCATCCAATCCATGACCCCGCAAGAACGCGATAATCCCGATATGATCAAGTCCAGCAGGAAAAAGCGTATCGCGGCGGGCAGCGGTGTGGAAATACAGGACGTAAACGCGCTTTTAAAGCAGTTTGAGTCCTCGCGCGAAATGATGAAGCGCATGCGTAGCGGCAGAAGAGGGGGCTTCCCCTTTTAATACAAGATAATACATACGGAGGTATAAACAAATGGTAAAACTCAGACTCACTAGAATCGGCGCAAAAGGCAAGCCTTGCTATCGTATCGTGGCGATCGACAGCAGGAAAGCAAGAGACGGCATGTACATTGAGCAGGTCGGTTTCTTTGATCCCATGACCACGCCCGAAACCATCAACGTGGATGCGGACAAGGCAAAGAAGTGGATCGCAAACGGCGCACAGCCCACCGATACCGTCAGAGTGCTCCTCAAAAAGGCAGGCGTCCTTGAAGAGAAGGGTGAATGATCATGCAGGAACTCGTAGCATACATCGTAGAGTCCCTGACCGGCAATTCTGATTTTGATATTGCCATCAGCGAGGAAGAACGTTTGATCACCATCACGCTCTCCCCCGAGGATATCGGCAGAGTGATCGGTCGTGGCGGCAAGACGGCAAAAGCCATTCGCCTCATCGTGAAGGCCGCCGCAGCGAAGCGCAACAAGCGCTACGATGTGGAGATCAGAGAAACCAATGAGGCTGGCGATCGCGAAGATAACTAAACCGCACGGCGTAAAAGGGGAAGTTCGGGTGTCCGTTCTTTTGGACAGTCCCGAACTTTTTTGCCGTGTGAAAGAAGCGTACTTGGAAGATAGAAAAGTGCGTATTTTTCCGCGCAAAGCAGGGGAAGCGGCAATCGCTCGCATAGAGAACGTAATGAACCGTGACGATGCCGAACTCTTGCGTGGTAAGATGCTTTTTGTGGATCGGCAAGAGGCGGAGAACCTGAAAGAGAACAAGTACTTTGTGGATGATCTGATCGGGCTTACCGTTTACGCGGGGGAAAAACGCATCGGCGTTGTCACCGATATCTATAAGGGCGCCCGTACGGCGGACGTGATCGAGATAAACGGTGAAAAGGGCGTGCTCGTGCCTTATTTAAAGAGGTTAAACGCCGTGATCGCTCCCGAGCAAAAACGAATCACTATGGATGAAAAGGTGTTTGAGGAGGTGGCGGTTTATGAGAATTAAGGTGCTCACCCTCTTTCCCGAAGCGTACGACGGCTTAAAGGTCGGCATCTTGGAACGCGCGCTTTCCGCGGGCAAGTTTTCCCTCGAACTCTATCAAATACGTGATTATTCCACCGATAAACACAAAAAGGTGGATGACGCGCCTTTTGGCGGCGGCGCCGGCATGCTCATGACGCCGCAACCTATTTTCGATGCGGTGCAAGCGGCGGATCCCGAGCATAAATGCCGCCGTATTTATCTCTCACCGCGCGGCGCCACCCTTACGCAAAGCAAGGTGGTTTCCTTGGCAAAAGAGCAGGATCTTCTCTTCCTTTGCGGTAGCTACGAAGGGGTGGATCAAAGGGTGATCGATCTGCTTATCGATGAGGAACTTTCCATCGGTGATTACGTGCTTACCAGCGGGGATCTGCCTTGTATGGTCACCGTGAATGCCATCAGCCGTTATTTGGACGGGGTGCTCGGCAGTGAAGAGAGCACGGCGGAAGAAAGTTTTGCATCGGGCTTGCTCGAATACCCGCAATACACCCGCCCGCAGGAATTTATGGGACTGCGCGTGCCCGAAGTGCTGGTGGGCGGCAATCATGCCCAGGTGGCAAAATGGCGGCACGATAAACAGGTGGAGATCACCAAAGCTCTTCGTCCCGATCTTCTGAAAAAAGAGGAATAAGAATGTTGATACAGTGGTTTCCGGGGCACATGGCGAAGGCAAAACGCCAAATGGAAGAAAGCATCAAGCGTGTGGACAGTTTGATTTACGTATTAGACGCCCGCGCGCCTTTTTCTTGCATCAATCCGGAATTCGATAACCTGATAGCCCTCAAACCGGTGCTGTACGTGATCAACAAATCCGATCTTACCGAAAAGAGTGCGGTGGAAAAATGGACGGCAGCATTCCGCTCAAAGGGAATGACCGTTCTTGCCATATCCAGCACGGTGGGGAAGGATGCGCCCAAGGTGCTTTCCGCACTAAGGGAGATCAACGCCCAAAAGATAGAAAGATTGCGCGCAAAAGGGGTGAATTACGCCTTAAAGGCCATGGTGATAGGCATGCCGAATACCGGTAAGTCCACCTTGATAAACGCCCTTTGTCGCGGCAAAAAAACGGTGACGGGCAACAAACCCGGCGTGACCAAAGGGGAACAATGGGTACGCTTGGATGGTGGGATATCTCTTTTGGATACCCCCGGTACCTTGTCGCACAGCATGAAGAGTGAAAAGGCGGGTGTGAACCTTGCTTTTATCGGTTCGGTGCGCGATGCGGTGGTGGATACCACCGAGTTATCGCTGGAATTGATCAGGTTTTTAAATGAAAAATATTCCGATGCGCTTCCCGCTCGCTACGGTATTTCCGTAGAAGGCTCTCCCCTCGATATTCTTGAACGGACGGCGGTCAAACGCGGATTGGTCAGAAAAGGGGGAGAAGCGGATCTTGACAAAGCGGCGGTGGCACTGCTGGACGATTTTCGCAAACAACGCCTCGGAAAAATCATATTGGAGATGCCCGATGAAGAATGAAATAAAAGATACCCTCGTGTTTGAAAGAGAAGCGTTGGCAAGCGGTGCCAAATGGATAGGCGGTATGGATGAAGCGGGCAGGGGGCCTCTTGCGGGTCCGGTGGTTGCGGCTGCGGTCATCATGCCTCTTGACGATATTATCGAAGGGGTGGACGACAGCAAAAAGGTTTCGGAGAAAAAGCGTGAAAAGCTGTTTGACGAGATCATTCAAAAGGCAGTTGCGTACAAAATATGCTTGGCGGATGAGAAGGTAATAGACGATATCAACATACTGAACGCCACCAAAAAAGCAATGACCGAGTGCGTGCAAGGTCTTTCCGTCACACCCGATATCGTGCTTGTGGACGCCGTGAAACTTGCCCTTGAAGTCCCTACGAAGCCTATTATCAAGGGGGACGCGTTGTCGTACAGCATAGCGGCGGCTTCCATCTTGGCAAAGGTGTATCGTGATAGGCTCATGCGTGAGTATGATAAGCAGTACCCGCAATACGGTTTTGCCAAACACAAAGGGTACGGCACCAAGGATCACATAGACGCTCTTCGCGCTTACGGTCCTTCTCCCATTCATCGCCGCACCTTTATCACACATTTTGTGGATCATGAGTAGTCGTGAGGTTTGGACAAAAGGGGAAGTGGCGGTAAAACGCTATCTCGCAGAAAAAGGTTACGAGATCCTTTGTGAGAATTACACCGCCAAAACGGGGGAGATAGACCTGATTGCCAAAGAGGGGGAAACCATCGTGTTCGTGGAAGTAAAAGCCCGCGAAAGCAGCGCGTTCGGTGAGCCCATCGAGGCGGTGACGCCGCAAAAGGTAAGAAAGATCACCCTGACTGCAGAGCGTTATCTTTTACAAAACCGCTTAACGAACGCATCGGTTCGTTTTGACGTGGCGGAGGTGTTAATGGGTAAGATCCGTTATACCCAAAACGCCTTTACGCTAAACGATGCGGCTAAATACAGAAAATACTGAAAAATATGCTATTAGTCCGTTAAAATGCTTGCAATCCCTTTTCGGATATGATAGTATATCATAGACTTCGGGTGGTCCTCTGCGTCATGGAACGGTATGAACACTTAGTAATTTTAGGAGGAAAAGTCAAATGAATACTGTTATCGAAACCATTGGCAAAGAGGCAATGAAAGAGAATACTTACTCTTTCAAAGTCGGTGATACCGTTAAGGTTCACATCAAGTTCAAAGAGATCACCCGCGGCGGTGCCGAGGCGAACAAGTCCAAGAACGCAAGAACGGATAAGACCGTGAAGGAAGAGATCAAATCTCAAACCTTTGAAGGACTTGTGATCGCACGCAGAGGCGGCGGCATCAGCGAGACCTTTACCGTTCGTAAGATCTCCTACGGTGTGGGTGTGGAAAAGACCTTTATGCTCCATTCTCCGCAAATCGAGAGCATCGAAGTGACCCGTCAGGGCGCTGTAAGACGCTCCAAGCTCTATTATATGAGAGGGCGCACCGGTAAGGCGGCAAAAGTGAAGGCTGCAAAGTAATTTCCATTCGATACGAAAGAAAGCACACAACGCACCGTTGTGTGCTTTTTCTTTTTCGGGCACAATTATGGAAGTGCCTGCGTGCGGGGCGATAATATATTACAATAAATTAATTTAATAATAATTTTCCCAAAACGCTTGATTATATGCCCTCAAAGTATTTAGAATAAGATTGACTATCTATGAGAGGTACGATCATGAAAAAAATCGCGTTAATCACCATTTGCTTGCTTTTGATAGTTTGCTGTTTTGCAGGTTGCTCTCAAAAGACCACCGAATACGGGGAAGAGATCCTTTCCAACGGTACCTTTGAAGGGAATAATTTGAACGGTTGGTCCCGTGTATACGGATCTTCGGATACCGCTTCTCCCAAATTGGAATCGGTAAGAGATACTTACGACTATGCAAATTTGGTCGGCAAGTATTACCTTTCCGTGCAAGCAAGCCATTATTCCGGCTTCACCGCGAGGGTATCGGTAGAGAAAAATAAGTTCTATTATCTCTCCGCTAACGTTCGCATCAAGTCCGCTATTTCGGTGGATGATACCTTTGCCGGTGCCTTTGTTGCCATTGATTCCGATTACGAATCCGCGTCCGCCGTTAAGAAGGATAAAACCTCCGAATTTGAAAAGATCGGCGTTTACTTTAACAGCGGAAACAACACCTCGGTTCTCGTTCGCTTCGGTGTGGGTGTGGAAGATCACCACGCAAGCGGCACGGCGGATTTTGATAACATCTCCCTCACCAAGGTGACCCCGCCCGTGGGTGAATTGATCTATACTCTCTCGGACGGTGGTGATCCCGATGCTTACAACGCTTCTTATAAGACCCAAAGCGAGGGCAAGTTGTATATGGTGCTTGCCTCGGTGCTGGGCGGTCTTTGCCTGTTTGCCGCTTATGCGGCGTTCCGCTCTTTGATGAGCAAGAAGGGCGCTTTCCTCTCTCCGGAGGATGCAAACCGTCCGGTTTCTTTCTTTAAGAGTTCCGCCTTTATCTTGATCGTATGCGAGCTTATCGCTTTTGCTCTCCGCTTGATCTTGATCAATTTCGTTTACGGCGGTCCCACCATGGACGGATACGTGGCGGATGCAAACGGCCTTTTGAGCCTTGGTGCTTCCAAGTATTATTACGATAATAAAGTGCTCACCCCGATCGGTTCCTTGTACGTGATCTGGATGTTGGCAAAACTTGCTGATCCTTTGGGCCTCACGATCGGGGATATCGGGTTCTCCATCTTCTTAAAGATCCCCGCCGTACTTGCCGACCTCGTGATCATTTTCCTCATCTACATGCTTGCCAACCGCAAGTACAACCAATATATTTCCGCGATCTTTGCGGGGCTTTACGCCGTGATCCCCACCTTCTTCTTCCTGTCGGCAGGTTGGGGCGCATACGCGTCGATAGGCGTTTTGTTCCTATTGCTTTCGCTCACATCTATCTTGGATCGTCACTTTATCCGCTCCATCGCGTTTTACAGCGTGGCGCTCTTGTTCTCCACCGAGGTGCTTTTGGTGTTGCCGCTCCTGCTTGCGTATTACGTGTACGTGTTCTGCAAATCGGATGATTACAAGATGCACATTTCGGCATCCGTAACGGCAGCTATCATTTTGCTTTACGTGGTATCCATTCCCTTTATCCTCTCCCACTTCACGGCAGGGCATCCCTTCATCGTGGTCAAGAGGTATTGTCAGGCGTTCTTCGCGCCCAATGGCTTTACCGAGAATGCTTTCTCCTTATATGGCATCTTCGGGCTTGGCGCCGCTGCCGCGGATACCGCATCCTTTGTGTTCAACTGGATCTTCGTTATGCTGATGATGGGATATATCGGCTTCCTGTTCTTTAAGTCCGGGAGTAGGTTGGATCTTATCTTGCTTTGTGCCTTTGCCTTCGTGTTTACGGCGGTCATGACCTCGGCGGTGGATGCGCTTTTGCTGTACTTCTCGCTGGCACTTTTGTTGGTGTACGGCATGATCACGGGGGATCGCAGGGTGCTCAAACTCTTCGGCGGCTTTACCATGACCACTCTTCTCAATACCGGTTATACCATGATGATCGGCGGATACTTTGGCGAAGGTGCGGCGGCGGACGTTGTCTTTATGTCGGGTGCGGATCCCATGCTGGTGATCTTCTCTCTCGTAAACGTTGCCATGCTTGCATACTTTGCGTACGTTACCTTTGCCATCTGCTATAAAGAGGACGTGAAGGGCGTTGTGATCGTGGAAGGCAATTACTTCAAGTACGCTTGGGGTCAAATCAAGAAATTCGGCTTGGCGGTGGGCAGTTATTGCAAGACCATTCCGAGCAGGTTCAAGAAAAACGATTCGGAGGAATCCGATGCTGGCCAAGGTAAATAGTTTTGCGCTCAGCGGGCTGGACGGTTACAAAGTCGATATTGAGATCGATATCAACGCCGGACTGCCTCGTGTGGAGATCATAGGGCTTGCGGATACCGCCATTAAGGAATCGGCGGAGCGCGTCACGTCTTCTTTGAAGAACAGCGGATTTCATTTTCCCGTCAAGCGCGTGATCGTGAATTTGGCTCCCGCAGATACCAAAAAAGAGGGTTCCCTCTTTGACTTGCCCATTGCGGTGGGGGTGCTTGCGGCATCCGAACAGTTGCATACCGCGGCGTATAAAAATTACGTGATCCTCGGAGAATTGTCCTTGGACGGTAAATTGCGCCCGATAGACGGGTTGATGGCAATTTTGATCTCCGGTATGCAACAGGGGTTCACCAAGTTTATCATTCCCTCCGAAAACGCGGCGGAAGCAAGTTATATTGACGGCATTGAAGCCTATTGCGTGCATTCCCTCAAAGAAGCTTGTGAGTTTTTGGAAGGGGTGAGCAAGATCACGGCTGTGGAGCACAAGGAGTTTGCAAACGCTCTTTGTGAGCAGAAGTGTGATGTGGACTTTTCCGAGGTGAAAGGTCAGCGTACTGCCAAACGCGCCATGGAGATCGCGGTGGCCGGTGGGCACAACATTCTTTTGATAGGGCCGCCGGGCGCAGGCAAGAGCATGCTTGCCAAATCGGTGGTGGGCATCATGCCCGATCTTACCTTTGAGGAAGCGATCGAGGTCACCAAAGTGTATAGCGTGGCGGGCTTGCTCGATGAGAAAAAAGGCATCGTCACCATGCGTCCCTTCCGTACGCCGCACCATACCGCCACCATTCCCGCATTGGTGGGCGGCGGAAATCGTTCCTTGCCCGGGGAAGTATCACTTGCCAATCACGGCGTGCTTTTCCTGGATGAGATGCCGGAGTATAAAAGAGCCGCGCTCGAAACCTTGCGTCAGCCGTTGGAAGATGGCACCATCACGGTTTCCAGGGTGCAACAAACCGTAAAATATCCGGCAAACTTTATGCTGATAGGCAGTATGAACCCTTGCCCGTGCGGGAATTACGGTTCCCGCAAACAGGTATGCACTTGCACGCCGCAAGCCATTCGTCGTTATTTGAACAAACTCTCCGGTCCGCTTTTGGATAGGATAGACATTCAGGTGGAAGTGGATGGCGTGGAATATGCGGATTTGCGCGCCCATGGGGAAGAGGAGAGCAGCCGTTCGGTCAAAGAGCGCGTAATGCGCGCACGAGAGATCCAGCGCAAGCGGTTTGCGGACGGTGGGATCTATACCAATTCCGATATGAACAATCGCCTGATCAAGGAGTATTGTTCCATTCCCGCCGAGGCGGAAGAGATGATGGAAAGTGCTTTCCGCAGGTTGTCCCTCTCCGCAAGAGCGAGTTTCCGCATCCTGAAAGTTGCCCGCACCATTGCGGACTTAGAGGGAAAGGACAAAATAGAAACGGCGCACGTGGCAGAAGCCATACAATATCGTTCGCTGGATAGGAAATACTTTAACTGATGAGAGAGTACACGAGAGAACAAATGGCGATGATCAAACTCGCTTCCATCGAGGAGATGAGCCAGCGCCAAAGAAAAGCGGTGCTTTCCTTAACGGATAAACCGCAAGAGATCTTTCTTCATCCCGCCCGCTTTGCCGAGGCGCTTGATAAGATCGGGGACTCTCTGTATGAAAAGATACGCGATACGGAGGAGAGTTTTGACGAAGAGCGCTTTCTCCGTTATACCGAAAGCATAAACGCCGCCGTGCTCTTCCGTGAGGACAAGGAGTTTCCCAAACGTCTGTGCTTGGAAGAGGACGCGCCCATTCTGCTCTTTTACAGAGGGAACCTTGCGCTTCTTTCGGAAGAGTGCTTTGCCATCGTGGGGACGCGCGCTCCCACTCGCTACGGCAGGGACGTGACGGACAGCTTTGCCCGTGCGCTTGCAGACGCCGGCTTTACCATCGTGAGCGGGCTTGCCCGCGGAGTGGACGCCATTGCGCATCGCGCCGCTCTGGAAAAGGGCAAACACACCATTGCCGTGATCGGTTGCGGGGTGGATCGGGTGTATCCAGCGGAGAATAAGGACTTGTATGAGAGAATAACGCAAAACGGCTTGCTCTTGTCCGAATACTTTTTCGGCGTGGAGCCGCGTGCGTTCCATTTTCCCGAAAGAAACCGCTTGATCAGCGCGCTTTCCGAGGGAGTGCTCGTTACCGAAGCGGGCAGTAAAAGCGGCACCATGATCACGGTGAATTACGCTTTGGATCAAGGTAAGGATATTTTCGCGGTTCCGGGGAATATATTCAGTGATCAAAGCAAAGGGACCAATGAAATGTTGCACAATCCGCAGTGCATGATCGCCACCGACCCGCAGGACATCTTGGACTACTACAAGAAAGAAGGCGTGAAAGAACAAGGCGAGGCGCGTCAGCTTACCACCGAAGAGGTTTTGGTTTACGCGGCATTGCAGGATGAAGACAAGCATTTTGAGGAGCTTCTCAATATCACGGGGCTCTCCATGGGAGAATTGATGGCAACGCTCACCAAACTTGAAGTGCTGGGTGTCATCAAAAAACTTCCGGGCAATCATTACGGTATATAATTGACAGCAAAGTCTATAACAGCAAAGTGGGGAATTATGAAATTAGTAATCGTTGAGTCACCATCTAAGGCAAAGACAATCGGCAAGTATTTGGGGCAGGGGTACCGCGTGCTCGCGTCGGGCGGACACGTGTGTGATCTTCCCGAAAAACGCCTCGGCATTGACGTGGAAAACAGTTTTGAGCCGGAATACGTGATCTCGGATGACAAACAGCGTGTGATAGCGAATTTGAAGTCCACGGTGAAAAACTGTGATCAAGTGTATCTCGCAACCGACCCGGACCGCGAGGGCGAGGCGATCAGTTGGCACCTTCAGAACGTGCTTTCTCTTCCCGATGACGAGATCCGTATCGAATTCAACGAGATCTCTAAAAAGGCGGTGCAAAACGCGCTGACCAAGCCAAGAAAGATCAACCGTCGTTTGGTGGATGCGCAACAGGCTCGTCGCGTGCTGGATAGGATCGTGGGTTATAAGATCAGCCCCGTGATCTCCAAAAAGATCAAGAAAGGTCTTTCCGCAGGTAGGGTGCAATCCGCCGCTCTTCGCATGGTGGTGGATAGAGAAAGGGAGATCCGCGCCTTTAAGCCGGAGGAGTATTGGACGCTCCACGCCCTTTTCAAAGCAAAGAAAGCCTTTAAGGCGCTTTTCTATGACGTGGACGGCACCAAGTTCAAGATCCCCAACAAAGCCGCGTTGGATAAATTGCTTTCGCAGATCGAAGGAAAGGATTATATCGTGGATGAAGTGAAGCGCAGCGTGCAAAAGGTGAACCCCATGCCGCCTTTCACCACGAGTACGCTCCAACAGGATGCCACCACCAAATTCTCGCTCAGCGCGCCGCAAGTCATGCAGATCGCGCAACAACTTTACGAAGGTTTTGAAATTGAGGGCGAAGGGCACGTGGCCCTCGTCACCTATATCCGTACCGATTCCGTGCGTATCGCGGAAGATGCGGTTTGGGCGGCAAAACGTCATATCGTGGATAAGTTCGGCGCGGAGTTTTATCCCAAGTTCCCCAACAAGTTTGCGGTAAAGGAGCAAGCGCAGGACGCGCACGAAGCCATACGTCCCATCTCGCTTGAAAAGGATCCCGAGTCCTTAAAGAATAAACTTTCGCGCAACCATTATTTGATCTATAAGCTCATTTACGATCGCTTTGTGGCAAGCCAAATGGCGCCCGCGCAGTACGATACTCTCAAAGTGCATTTGAACGCGGTGGGCGAAAAACACAACTTCGGGTTCAAGGTGCAGGGCAGAACCTTAAAGTTTGCCGGTTTTACCGCGGCGTACCAGGATTTCCGCAACCACGTGAATGAGGACGAGGGAGAGGAAAACGCCTTGCTTCCCGACCTCAAAGAGGGGGATAAGCTGGACCTGAAAGAGCTCAAATACGAGCAAAAGTTCACCAAGCCTCCCCAGCGTTATACCGAAAGTTCTCTGATCAAGGCAATGGAAGAAAACGGGATCGGCAGGCCGAGTACCTATGCTTCCATTCTGAGCGTGATAGCAAAGCGCGCCTATACCGAAAAAGAGGGCAAAAACTTAAAAGCCACCGAACTCGGTGAAACGGTGTGCGATACCATTGTTAAGTACTTCCCCGATATCATGGACTTAAAGTTTACCGCCAAAATGGAAAAAGAGCTTGACGAAGTGGAAGAGGGAAGAAAGTGGCAGGATTTGATCGGCGCCTTCTATCCCGGCTTTATCTCGGAAGTGAAACTCGCTTTCCACGATGGACAGGCGGTTAAGAAGGAAGAAGTGGTATCGGGCGTCAAGTGCGATAAATGCGGCGCCATGATGGTGGTTAAAGAGGGACGTTTCGGCAAGTTCCTTGCCTGCCCCAATTACCCCAACTGCAAAAACATCCTTTCGATGGATAGCGAAGTGGTGGGCACCTGCCCCCTTTGCGGAAAGGACGTTTTGAAAAAGCACAGCAAAGCCGGAAAGGTGTTTTACGGATGTAGTGATTATCCCAAATGCAAGTTCGCAAGCTGGGATATTCCCGCTCCCCATCTTTGCCCCAACTGCAAGAGCACGATGATCGTGAAAAAGAGCAAGGGCAAAGAGAAATACGTTTGCACCTCTTGCAAGTACGAAGAGGAAAAATGAAAGTAAAGGTGGTGGGCGGCGGCCTCGCGGGCGCGGAGGCGGCATACGCCTTACTTACGCGCGGGTTTGAGGTGGAGATGCACGAGATGCGTCCCCAAAAAACCACGCCCGCTCATAAAACGGGTAGTCTTGCGGAGCTCGTGTGCTCCAATAGTTTGAAAAGTGAAGTCCTGTCCACCGCAAGCGGCACCTTAAAAGAGGAGATGAAGTGCTTCGGCAGCATCGTTTTGCAGGCGGCGGAAAGCGCAAGAGTGCCCTGCGGCGGCGCTCTCGGAGTGGAAAGAGAGATCTTTTCAAGGGAAGTGGAGCGCATGCTCGGCGCCTTTCCCGGGTTTACTCTCGTGAGAGAGGAAGTGACGGAAATCGATTTTTCCCTTCCCACCGTGATCGCCACCGGTCCCTTAACGAGCGATAAGATGGCGCAAACCTTGCGTTCGCTCACCGGGCAAGAGCACTTGAACTTCTTTGACGCGGCGGCACCCATCGTCACGGCGGAGAGCGTCAATTACGAGAAAGCCTTTTTCGCTTCGCGCTATAAGAGTGGGGATACCGATTACTTGAACGCCCCCATGAACAAAGAGGAGTACCTGGCGTTTTACGACGCCTTGATCCATGCCGAGCGTGCCAAGCAGGAAGTGGCGGGCAATTACTTTGAAGGGTGCATGCCCATTGAGGTGATGGCGGAAGGCGGGCCTGACTGCCTGCGCTTCGGTCCGCTTCGTCCGGTAGGTCTTCGTCATCCCGAAACGGGGGAAAGATATTACGCCGTTTTGCAATTGCGCAAAGAGAATGCGGCGGGGGACTTATATAATCTCGTTGGCTTCCAAACGGGACTCACCTTTCCCGAGCAGAGAAGGGTGTTCGGCTTGATCCCCGCGCTTGCAAACGCGGAGTTCGTGCGCTATGGCGTGATGCATAGAAACACCTTTATCAACGCTCCCAAAGTGATAGACGGGGAGTTTTGTATCAAGGGGAAAGAGTTTACCTATATTGCCGGACAACTTTCCGGCGTGGAAGGATATATGGAAAGTGCCATGAGCGGCATGATCGCAGGGCTTTCCCTGGCGGCGCGCCTAAAAGGAAAGCGCATGCCCGAGTTGCCTGCCACCACCATTATGGGAGCGCTTTCAAGGTACGTATCTACCGAAAACAAGGACTTCCAACCCATGAATGCCAACTTCGGCATTTTGCCCGAATTGCCCGGGCGCATTCGTGATAAACTCGCGCGCAAAGCCGCTTATGCCGACCGTGCGATAAGTGATATGAAAACATACGCCGCCGAATTCGAGCGTGCGTTAAAGGAGTGAACTATGGAGTTTAAAGGAACGACGATTTGTGCCGTCAAAAAGGACGGCGTCACCGTGATAGCCGGCGACGGACAGGTCACGATGGGAGAAAGCGTGGTTTTCAAAGCAAACGCTGTTAAAGTGAAGCGCATTTACGGCGGTAAAGTCGTGGTGGGTTTTGCGGGGAGTGTTTCAGACGCTTTTTCGCTTAGCGAAAAGTTTGAAAAAATGTTGCAAAAATTCAGCGGGAACCTGATGCGCAGCGCGGTGGAACTTGCCGAACTGTGGAGAAACGACAAGATGCCCCGCCAGTTGCAGGCAATGTTGATCGCCGCGGATAAGGATAACCTGTTGGTGCTTTCCGGAACGGGTGAAGTCATTGATCCCGATTCGGGCGTTTGCGCCATCGGTTCGGGCGGTAATTACGCTTTGGCGGCGGCGCGCGCGCTTTACGATATTGAAGGCATCGGCGCGGAAGAGATCGCCAGAAGAGCCATGAAGATCGCTTCCGAGTTGTGCGTGTTCACTAACGAGAATTTGACGGTGGAGGTGCTGTAAAATGGAACTGTTTACCCCCAAAGAGATCGTGCAGGAACTTGATAAATATATCATCGGTCAGGCAGAAGCCAAAAAGAGCGTGGCGGTGGCACTTCGCAACCGTTATCGTCGCAGTCGGTTGGACGATAAGACTCGCGAGGAGATCACCCCAAAAAATATCATCATGAAGGGTCCCACGGGCGTGGGTAAAACCGAGATCGCCCGCCGTCTTGCCAAACTTGTGAAAGCCCCCTTGGTCAAGGTGGAAGCCACTAAGTTTACCGAGGTGGGATACGTGGGCAGGGACGTGGAATCCATGGTGCGTGACTTAGTGGAAGCCGCCATCCGTTTGGTGCGTGAAGAGCGTTATGAGGAATTAAAGCCCCGCGCCACTCAAGCGGCAGTGGATAAACTCGTAAAGGTGATCATGCCCATTCGTAAAGAACTCTCTCCCGATACCCCCGAAGCACAACTTGCGGAGTCTATCTCCGAAGAACTTGTGGACGGAAAGTTGGATGAGATGCAGATCGAGATCGAAGTGGCGGAGCCGCAACGTCCCATTCAAATGATGCAAAACGGACAGGGCGCGGAGATCAACCTGGGAGATATCTTCAAACAGATGGGCGGGAACAAGCCCAAGAAAAAGCGTAAGCTGTACGTAAAGGACGCCATGCGTATGCTGGTTTTGGAAGAATCGGACAAACTCATTGATTCGGACAGCGTAAACGCCGAAGCGCTTCGCCGCGCCGAGCAAGAGGGCATTATCTTTATTGATGAAATTGATAAGATCGCAGGAGCGGGCGTGGGTTCGTCAAGGGGCGGCCCCGACGTTTCGCGCGAAGGCGTACAGCGTGATATCCTTCCCATCGTGGAAGGTTGCACCGTTTCCACCAAATACGGCAGTATCCGCACCGACTTTATCCTCTTTATTGCGGCGGGCGCGTTCCACGTGTCCGAAGTGAAGGACCTCATTCCCGAATTGCAGGGCAGGTTCCCCGTGGTGGTCACCCTGGACAGCTTGACCAAGGAGGATTTCGTGCGCATTTTGACCGAACCTTCCAACGCGCTTTTAAAAATGTACACCGCTCTTTTGAAAGTGGACGGCGTGGAGTTAAAATTCACCAAGGAAGCGATCGAGCGCATTGCGGAAATGGCTTCTTTCGAGAATACCAACAGCGAAAATATCGGCGCGCGCCGCTTGCATTCCCTGATCGAAAAACTTCTTACGGAAGTTTCTTACGAAGCGCACGGGGAAAAGGTGGACCTCGTAGTGGATAAAGCGTACGTGGATAGCCACCTTGCAAACGAGTACATGGATCTGGATCTGAAAAGATATATTATTTAAGGCAGGACGAATATGATAAACATAATGAAAGGCACAAAAGACCTTCTGCCGCAGGAAAGTTATAAGTGGGATAAGATCGAGAGCGAGATCCGTGAGGTAGCGCGTCTTTTCAATTTGAAAAAGATCGCCACGCCCACCTTCGAGCATACCGAGCTATTCCTTCGCGGCGTGGGGGACACAACGGATATTGTTAACAAAGAGATGTACACTTTTGAGGATAAGGGCGGCAGAAGCGTCACCTTAAAGCCCGAAGGCACGGCGGGTGTGGTAAGGAGTTTTATTGAAAACGGACTTTCCCAACTTCCCATGCCTTTGAAGATGTACTACGAAACGCCGGTTTTCCGTTATGAAAGACCGCAGGCAGGCAGATTGCGTGAGCACCACCAGTTCGGCGTGGAGATCTACGGTGCGGATAGTCCCGAGCAGGACGTTGAAGTCATGATGATAGCCCGTTCTCTCTTTGCAAGGCTGGGCATCACCTCTCCCGAATTACATATCAACAGCATCGGCTGTCCCACTTGCAGAAAGGGGTACAACGAGGCGCTTAAAAAGTATTTTGCTTCCAAGGAAGAGGAACTTTGTCCCACTTGCCGTGAGCGTTTGCAAAAGAACGCTCTCCGCATTTTGGATTGCAAAGAGGAAAAGTGCGCTTTGATCGCGGCAAACGCTCCCTCGGTCTTGGATTATCTTTGCGAGGATTGCCGCACCCACCACGAAGGGGTCAAAAACCTTCTTGATAAGGCGGAGATCCCCTATTCTGTGGATGACAGGATCGTGCGCGGGTTGGATTATTATACCAAGACGGTTTTTGAATTTGTGGTGACGGATATCGGCGCCAAGTCCACCGTTTGCGGCGGCGGTAGGTACAACAACCTCGTGGAGCAGATCGGCGGCAAGCCCTGTCCCGCGGTAGGTTTCGGCATGGGCATCGAAAGGTTGGTGCTCACCATGGCGGCGGTAGGTGCCTCTTTCGGAGAAGTGCCTTCTCCCGATCTTTTCCTTGCCAATATCGGCGCGGCGGATGAAGCCTTTTTGCTTACGCAAAAACTTCGCGCGCAGGGCATCAATGCGGAGTGTGATACCATGCGCCGCAGTTTGAAAGCCCAAATGAAGCTGGCGGATAAACTTGCCGCAAAGTACACCGCCGTGATCGGGGAAAGTGAACTTCAACAGGGCAAATTAAAAGTAAAACAGATGTCTGACGGGTCGGAGGAAGAGGTGGCTCTTTCTTCTCTCGTAAACTATATTAATCAAAAAAAGAAGGCGTAAACTATGGATTATCTCAGCAAAAGAAGTAAAATGTGTGCGGAATTTTCCGCAAAAGACATCGGGGAAAGAGTGACCGTCCTCGGATTTATCGGCAAGTACAGGAACCTCGGAAACTTGATCTTTACCGACCTGCGCGACAGAACGGGTATCTTGCAGATCTCCTTTGAGGAAGCGTCCTGTGGAGAAGAAGTTTTCCGCAAAGCGGAAAAATTGCGCAACGAGTTCGTCGTGGCGGTGGAAGGCGTGATCCGTTCGCGCGGTGAAAAGAATATCAACAAGAACCTTCCCTCGGGTGAAGTGGAGCTTTCCGCATCAAGTTTGGATATCCTTTCCGAAGCGGAGGTCCCTCCCTTCGTGATCTCCGAGCTTGCGGAAGTGGGGGAAGTGACCCGCTTGAAGTATCGTTATTTGGACCTGCGCCGAGGCAGTTTGCAACAAAACATTCAAATGCGTTCCAAACTTTGCCACCTGGTGCATTCCTATATGGATAAGCAGGGCTTTTTGGATATAGACACCCCTTGTCTCGGACGTTCCACTCCCGAAGGCGCGCGCGATTATCTTGTGCCGAGCAGGGTGCATCACGGAGAGTTTTACGCACTTCCGCAGTCCCCGCAAATTTATAAGCAACTTTTGATGATCGCCGGCTTTGACCGCTATTATCAAATAGCCAAGTGCTTCCGCGATGAGGACCTTCGTGCGAACCGTCAGCCCGAATTCACGCAGATCGATATGGAAATGAGTTATGCCGACTGCGAGGACGTGATGGGCGTTGCCGAAGGCTTGATCCGTGAAGTGTTTGATAAACTCATCGGGGTGAAATTACCCGAGAAACTTCGCCGCATGCCTTATGCAGAAGCAATGGATCGTTTTGGTTCGGATAAACCGGATACCCGTTTCGGTATGGAGCTGCAAGACGTTTCCGATGTGGTTTCTTCTTGCGGATTCTCGGTATTTGAGAGCACCGTAGCGGCGGGCAATAAGGTAAAATGTATTTGCGCTAAGGGACTTGCTTCCAAGTACAGCCGCAAAGAGATAGACAAATTGACCGAGTTTGTGAAAGATTACGGTGCTAAGGGCTTGGCTTGGCTCTCCTTAAAGGAAGAAGGCCCCGCATCCTCTTTCCTCAAATTCCTCGGCGAGGGCGCGTTAGACGCCATTCTTGCCGCCACCGGTGCGGAAAAGGGAGATATCCTCTTCTTTGTGGCAGATAAATATTCGGTTTGCTCCGCTTCTCTCGGTGCGTTGCGTTTGAAGATAGCCAAAGATCAAGGCTTGATCCCCGCGGGCAGTTTTGACTTCCTTTGGGTCACCGAGTTCCCCCTCCTTGAATACAGCGAGGAAGAGGGCAGATACGTGGCTATCCATCACCCCTTTACGGCGGCTATGGACGAAGACTTGCCCTTGTTGGACACCGATCCGTTGAAGGTGCGCAGTAAGGCTTACGACCTGGTTATCAACGGAGAAGAAGCGGGCGGCGGCTCCATCAGGATCCACACTCCCGAAATGCAAAGCAAGATCTTTAACTTGCTCGGCTTCTCCGATCAAGATATCATCGATCGCTTTGGTTTCTTCGTGGAAGCATTCCGTTATGGTGCTCCTCCGCACGGTGGCTTGGCTTTCGGTTTGGATCGTTTGGTCATGCTCTTGACGGGTGCGGAAAGCATCAAAGACGTGATCGCCTTCCCCAAGATGCAAAATGCTTGCTGCTTGATGAGTGATGCTCCCTCTCCCGTGGAGCCCAAGCAACTTTCCGATCTTGCCATTGAGGTGAGCAAAGAGGCAAAATAATGCTGGAAGTGGGGATCGTTGAAAGCGTAAACAAAAAACGCGGCACCGCGAAGGTGGTTTTTGACAGAAAGTCCGCCTGCGATAAGTGCCGTATGTGTTTGACCGCTTCCGGCGAAAAAATGAAAGTGTACGTGGAGGTGAAAAACACCCTCGGCGCAAAAGCGGGAGATAAGGTGGGCGTGCAAATGAGCGACGGTTTCGTTTTAAAAGCCGCCTTTATCGTGTACGTGATCCCCGTCGTCCTTGTGGGCGCGGGGCTTGCCATCTTCCGCAAGTTTAATAATCTCATCTTACTGGCGGTGGTGGCGGCAGGGCTCTTGCTTGGCGCAGGCGTGGGGATCTTGGTGGATCGTCTGATACGCAAAAAGGGCGTGTTTTCTCCCTCACTTACCGCTATTTACGAGCAGGATACTTTGAATGCTTCCTCGACGCAAAAGGGATCGGAGGATGAACAGTCGCATTCCGACACACAGGAACCGTATGACGGATCAAAAGATGGCGATTCGTCAAAAATATAGAAAAATACGATCAAAAGGAGATTCGTTATGAAAAGTGCCACATCTGAAAACATTGAAGAATTTAAAAAAGCAAACTGTGCCGTTCTTGACTTTTGGGCAAGTTGGTGCGGTCCTTGCAGAATGCTTTCGCCCACCGTGGAAGCCTTGGCGGAAAAGTACGCGGGCAAAGTGGAATTCGGTTCGGTAAACGTGGATGAAGAGGATGCACTCGCCGTGTCTTTCGGCATTTCCGTGATCCCCACCCTCTTTTTCCTTAAAGAAGGAAAAGTGGTCAACAAAACGGTGGGAGTGAGACCCGCTTCCGAACTTGAAGGGATCATCGAAGATCTTGTGAAATAAAAAATAAACGGGCGTTTTGCCTGAAAGGATAGGAGAAAATATGATTGATTTCAGCACGATCAAAAAACAGGACGAAGAAGTTTACGGTGCAATGAAAAGGGAACTGACCCGTCAAAGGCAGAACCTGGAACTCATTGCAAGTGAGAATATCGTGACCCCTGCCGTGATGGCGGCAATGGGCAGCCATCTCACCAATAAATATGCGGAAGGATATCCCGGCAAGCGTTATTACGGCGGTTGTATGTACGTGGACGAGGTGGAAACCATTGCCATCGAGCGCGTGAAAAAGATCTTCGGCGCGGCGTATGCAAACGTTCAGCCTCACAGCGGCGCCAACGCTAACCTTGCGGTGTACTTTGCTCTGTTGGAAGTGGGAGATACCATTTTGGGTATGAACCTTGCCCACGGCGGACACCTTACGCACGGCAGTCCGGTGAATATGTCGGGTAAAAATTATAATATCATTCCTTACGGCGTTAAGAAGGAAACGGGCAGGATCGATTACGAAGAGGTGGAGCGTCTTGCAAAAGAGCACAAGCCCAAACTCATCGTGGCAGGTGCTTCCGCTTATCCGCGCGCGATCAACTTTAAGGAATTCCGCCGCATTGCGGATGAAGTGGGCGCCTACCTTATGGTGGATATGGCACACATTGCCGGTTTGGTTGCGGCAGGGGAACATGAAAACCCCGTGCCCTACGCACACGTGGTGACCACCACCACCCACAAGACTCTCCGTGGACCTCGCGGCGGTGTGATCCTCACCAATGATGAGGAGATCGCCAAAAAGATCAACAAGTCCATTTTCCCCGGCACGCAAGGCGGTCCTTTGATGCACGTGATCGCAGCAAAAGCGGTGGCATTCGGGGAAGCTTTAACTCCCGAATTCAAGGCCTACCAGCATCAGATCGTGCTGAATGCGCGCGCCATGAGCAAACGCTTTTTGGAAAACGGCGTGAATTTGGTGTCGGGCGGCACGGATAATCACTTGATGTTGCTTGACCTTACCAGCAACCACATCACCGGCAAGGAGCTTGAGGGACTTTTGGACGACGCGCACATCACCGTGAACAAAAACGCCATCCCCTTTGATACCGAAAAGCCTTTCGTCACCAGCGGCGTTAGGATCGGCACGCCCTCTATTACCCAGCGTGGTATGAAGGAAGAGGATTGCGTTTACATAGCCGATCTGATCACCGATATCATCAAAAATCGCGCGGAAGCGGTGGAGCGTGTGAAGAACGCCGTCATCGCGCTATGCGAAAAGTATCCCATTTACGCAAACGACATTCTGTAAGAAGCATGAGCGCACGCAGGATTTATCTCGATCACGCAGCCACCACACCCACCCATCCGGAAGTAGTAAAGGAAATGCTTCCTTACTTTTCCGATCGCTTTGGCAATGCAAGCAGTTTACACCGTGAAGGACGCGAGTCCGTTGCGGCGGTGGATCTTGCGCGCGAAAGGGTGGCGGCGGCGATTGGGGCGGCTCCCAACGAGATCTATTTTACTTCCTGCGGCACGGAATCGGATAATTGGGCGGTGCAGGGCATTGCGGAAGCCTATGCGGAGAAGGGCAAGCATATCCTTTCTTCCGCCATTGAGCATCCCGCCGTTTTGCAGGCGCTCAAACGTCTTTCCGAGCGCGGGTTTGAAATCACCTATCTCCCCGTGAACGACCAAGGCTTCGTGTCGGTAGAGGACGCGGTTTCCGCTATGCGGAAAGATACTGTCCTAATTACTTTGATGCTTGCCAATAACGAGGTGGGAACGGTGCAACCTGTGAAAGAGATTGCCGCCGAAGCAAAAGCGCGCGGCATTCTCGTGCATACCGATGCGGTGCAGGCGGTGGGGAGCATTCCCGTGAATGTAAAAGAGCTTGGGGTGGATTCGTTATCCCTTTCCGCTCACAAGTTTTATGGTCCCAAGGGTGTTGGCGCCTTATATCTTCGCAATGGAGTTAAGATCAAAGGTCTTTTGCTCGGCGGGGAACAGGAAAGGTCGCTTCGCGGCGGCACCTACAATACACCCGCTATCGTGGGACTTGGAAAAGCCATCGAACGAGCCGTATCCACGTTAGAGGAAAAGCAAAACAAATTGCTTGCGCTGAAAGAAAAGTTTGTGCAAGGGCTCTCAGCTTTCCCTTGCGCCAAAGTAAACGGTGGTTCTCCCGCACTTCCCGGCACGGTGAACGTGCGCTTTGACGGGGTGAAAAATGCAGATCTTCTTTCCGCTTTGGATATGGAAGGAATTGCGGTTTCCTTGGGGAGCGCGTGCTCTTCGGGCAGCGTGGAACCCTCGCACGTGCTTTTGGCAATGGGGCTTACCAAGCAGCAAGTTGCCTCTTCCGTTCGTTTCTCTTTTGGGGAAGAGAACACCCTTGCGGACGTGCAAGATACCCTTGCCGCTTTGGAGAGTATTTTGCGCCGCTTAGTAAAAACGCAAGACCTTTTTGCGCAATCCAAACAAAAGAATTACAACGTATAGTTTTCGGAGCGATCTCCGAATGGTAAAGGAAAAATGGACCTTTCAACATTAAACGATAAACAACTGGAAGCGGTAAAAACCACCGAAGGCGCCGTGTTGGTGCTTGCGGGGGCAGGGAGCGGCAAGACAAGAGTCTTGACCTATCGTATTGCCTATTTGATGGAGGAAAAACACGTCAGTCCCTATCATATCCTTGCCATTACCTTTACCAACAAAGCCACCAAGGAAATGAAGGAGCGTTTGGAAAACATGCTCGGCGAGGGCTCGGGCGTTTGGGTTTCCACCTTCCACTCCCTTTGCGCCCGCATTTTACGTTACGATGCGGATAAGCTCGGCTACGATAAGAATTATACGATCTACAGCGATAACGACAGCGAGCGCGTGATCAAAAGGATCCTATCCAATAAGCACATTGAAAAGCAGGGCTTTGACTCCAAGGTGGCGTTTCATATCAACAACGCAAAGACCTTTATGTTTTCTCCCGAGGAGTACCGCAAGGAATGCGGTGATCGGGACGCTATGCTGATCTGTGACGTGTACGAGGCTTACGAGGAAGAACTCAAAGCCGCCAACGCAATGGATTACGATGATCTTCTCATCAAAACCTATAAACTTTTCACAGACTATCCGGAAGTGCTTGCCAAATACGCCGAGCGCTTTGAATACATACATATAGACGAATACCAAGATACCAGCCGCTTGCAGTACAAGATAGCCGCCATGCTTGCTTCCAAACACGGGAACTTGTTCGTGGTGGGTGATGAGGACCAAAGCATTTACGGCTGGCGCGGCGCGGATATTTCCAATATTTTGGATTTTAGAAAAGATTTTCCCAATGCTGCCGTGATCAAATTGGAGCAGAATTACAGGAGCACCACCAATATCCTGAATGCCGCAAACGCCGTGATAGAGAACAACCGCGGCAGGTTTGATAAAAAGTTGTGGTCGGAAGCGGATGGCGGCGTGCGTGTGGAGATCTACACCGCGCAGGACGATCGGGAAGAGGCGGAGTACGTGTGCCGTCAGATCTCCAACTTGATCCGCGAGCGCGGCATGTCCCCCAAGGATTTTGCCATTTTGGTAAGGCTCAACGCTCTCACCAAAAAGTTTGAAGACAAACTGCGCTATTTCCGCGTGCCTTACAAAGTGTACGGTGGCTTTAAGTTTTACGAAAGAAAGGAAGTGAAAAGTTTGCTTGCCTATTTCCGCGCCATTGTGAACCCGCGGGATAACGACGCCTTCTTGCGTATCATCAACACTCCCAAAAGAGGGATCGGTGACGCGGTGACCGAGGAACTTTCCCTCGTTGCGGGGCAGAGCGGTCTTTCGGTTTCGGATATTCTGTTTGGGGATATGGAGTCTTACGGCATTTCTCCCAAGAGTGCCAAGAAATTGCGCGTTTTCAAAGAATTGTATGACAAACTGATGGCGGCAAGCAAGCAAATGGGATTATCCGAATTTGCCACCTACGTGGCGGAAGAAGCAGGCTTTTTCATTGCCTTCGTGGGGGATAAGGAAGAGGATCTGAGCAGACGTGAAAACCTGAACCAATTGTTGGGTGAAATAACGGAGTTTGAAAAGGAAAATCAAGGGGCGTCCCTTGAAGAATACCTACAATCCGTATCCTTGATCTCGGATACGGACGATATCCAAACGGACGAATACGTTACGCTTTCTACCGTGCACTCGGTCAAAGGATTGGAGTTTGACGCGGTGTTCGTGACGGGGCTGGAAGAAAACGTGTTCCCCTCGCAGTCTTTTAACAAAAGCACTTCGGAGATAGAGGAAGAACGCCGCGTGATGTACGTGGCAATGACTCGCGCCCGTAAACGCCTGTATATGACCTGCGCAAGAACCCGCTTTATGTACGGCTCCACGCAGTATAATAAGCGCAGTCGCTTTATTGAGGAAGCGGAGAAAAAGATCCGTCCTACCACATTGCCCCCAACCGGCGGCAGGGCTATCACGAGCGGTTATTCGGGTAGCTACGGCGGCTATTCCGGGAATGGCGGTTATCATGCGTCAAGCGAGCCTAAACGTTCACGGGAAGACATCTTGCGCTCTGTCAACGGTGCGGCGGCAGATACCACCAAGGTGCGTTCGGGAGCGGTGGATTTTCGCCTCGGAGATAAGGTGGTGCACCCTCGCTACGGGGTGGGCAGGATCATACAAATGAGCGGCGATAACGCCACCATAGCCTTTGACGGTTTGGGTATCAAGCAGTTTAACATGAAGATCGCGCCCTTCAAAAAGGGCTGATGAGGGAATGTTCCAAAGAGGTGTTTTATGGGAAGAATGGAAGAACTTGTCGAACTTCTGAATAAATACGCAAAAGAGTATTACGAGTTGGATAATCCCACCGTTTCCGATGCGGAATACGATGCTCTTTACGATGAGCTCGTTATGTTGGAGCAGTTTGGCGGTTTGGTACTTCCCGATTCCCCCACGCGCAGGGTGGGCGGTAAGCCGAACGAAGGTTTTCGTCAGATCAAGCACAAGGAGCGTTTGTACAGTTTGGATAAAACCAAAACCATCGAAGGGGTGGGGGAGTGGATCGCCAAGATCCAAAAGGAACAGCCCGTTGCCTTCACGCTGGAATACAAATACGATGGTTTGACCCTCAATCTTTCCTACGAAGGCGGCCGTTTGGTGCGTGCCTGTACCCGTGGGGACGGAGAGATCGGCGAGGAAGTGACCGAGCAGGTAAAAACCATTAAAAACGTGCCTTTGACCATTCCGTTCAAGGGAGAAATAGACGTTTCGGGTGAGGGACTTATGCCCTTGTCTTCCCTTGAAGAGTATAATCGTGACGCTAAGGTGCCGCTCAAAAACGCGCGCAACGGCGTGGCGGGTGCGATCCGCAATTTGGACGTGAAGGAAACCGAGCGCAGACGCCTCTCCTTCTTTGCGTATAACGTGGGTTATCATAAAGGAATAGAGTTCACTTCCCAGCATGAAGTGCATGCATTTTTGATCGAACAGGGCTTTAACGTGGGGGATTATTTTAAGGTAGTAAATAACTTTGAAGAGATCAAAAAACTGCTTGAAGAAGCGGAGATCAAACGTCCTACGTTAGACTTTTTGATAGACGGAATGGTGTTTAAGGTGGACCGATTTGATTTGCGTGAAATGCTCGGATTTACCGAGAAATTTCCTCGTTGGGCATTGGCATATAAATTCAAGGCGGAAGAGCTTTCCACCGAGGTGAAGGACGTGCTGTGGCAAGTATCGCGCACCGGCAAACTTAACCCTCTTGCCGTGCTGGATCCCGTGGAGATAGGGGGCGCCACCGTTTCGCGTGCGACCCTTTCCAACATCAACGAGATACGACGCAAAAAGATCCGCATAGGAGATCGCGTGTTCGTGCGCCGTTCCGGGGACGTGATCCCCGAGATCACCGGCGTTGCGGAAGAGTGTGAGGGTGCCAAAGAAGTCGTTGCCCCTGCCGTTTGTCCCGTTTGCGGCAGTCCCGTGATCGAAAAGGGCGTTTTCCTGTATTGCTCCAACAACGAAAACTGCGCGCCCAAGATCATCTCCAAGATCGAGCATTTTTGCTCCAAGGACGGCTTGGATATAGACGGACTTTCCGAAAAAACCATCGAACAGTTTTATAACGAATTCGGGCTTAAAAGCGCTGATGAACTTTTTACTTTGAAAAAGGAAGACCTGCTTTCTTTGGAAGGGTTTAAGGAGAAAAAAGCGGAGAATGTTATTGCGGGCATCGAAAAGGCAAAACACACCACTTTAACTCGGTTTTTAACGGCAATAGGGGTGCCCAACATTGGCAAAAAAGCTGCCAAACTCCTGGAACAAACCTTTGGCAGTTTGGATAAACTCATGCAAGCAACGGTGGAAGATATTGCCTCCATTGAAGATTTTGGACTGATCACCGCAAGCTCGGTTGTGGAGTATTTTTCCTCGGAAGAAAACCGTTTGTTTATCCAAAGGCTGCTTGATAACGGCATCACCTTTTTGCAAGAGGAAAAGCACGAAGGCGTCTTTTCGGGTCGTACGGTGGTCATTACCGGCACCCTTTCAAGTTATAAGCGTTCGGCAGCGCAGGAAGAGATCCGCAAGCGGGGCGGAAACGTGGCGGACAGCGTGAGCAAGCAGGTGGACCTCGTGGTCGTTGGCGCGGATGCGGGCAGTAAGCTGGATAAAGCGAAAAAACTCGGCATTGAGATCGTGGACGAAGCGGGCTTCCTTGCCATGCTTGCCGAATAAATCCCCATTTATCCAAGGTTTTTTTTGAAAATGCAGGCATTCCTTTCTGAAATGCTTGTATTTTTTTTGCGGAATATGGTATAGTATTGAATAATAGTTTAGTTCGAGCGTATATGCTCGCGGAGGCGCGAATGTACAGCATGACAGGATACGGCAGAGGAGAGGCGTCTGTAAACGGTCGCACCCTCATCGTTGAACTCAAAAGCGTAAATCACAGATTTTTAGATCTTTCGATCAAACTTCCCCGTGTGCTCCTCTTTGCCGAGGATGCCATGAAGAAGACCATCTCTTCCCGTTTGAGCAGGGGACATATCGACGTTTTCACAACCTATTCGGCCCCCAAGGATCAAGGCGTGCTTTCTTTGAACAAAGCCGTTGCCGAAAATTATCTTGCCATGGGAAAGGACCTTTCGGAGTCTTACGGCTTAAAGAACGATCTTACCGCGTCCTCTATTCTTCGTGTGCAAGGCGTTGTGGAAGAGGGGGTTGCTTCGGTTTCGGAAGAGGAGATCCTTGCCTTGGTAAAGCAAGCCACGGACAGCGCTTTGGATTCCCTTCTCAAAATGCGTGACGCGGAAGGAAAAGCCATTACGGCGGATATCCTTCGCAAATTGGATGAGATCGCACGTTTGACCGCTTTGATCGAAAAGCGCGCTCCTATGGTGACGGAAGAGTATAAAAGCAGGTTGGAAAACACCGTGCGCGAGGCTTTGTCCGGTGCGGATTACGATGAAACGCGTCTTTTGACCGAAGTGGCTATCTTTGCGGACAAATGCGCGATCGATGAGGAGATCCAGCGTTTGCACGCACATATCGATCACTACAAAAAAATATTATCCACCGAGCCCACCGCGGGCAGAAAGTTGGATTTTTTAACGCAGGAACTTAATCGCGAAGCCAATACCATCGGCAGCAAGGCAAACGATTCCGAGATAGCGGAAAACGTCGTTCTCTTAAAGTGCGAGATCGAGAAAGTACGCGAACAAATTCAAAACTTGGAGTGACTATGAAGAAAGGAAAGGTTTTTGTGATATCCGGTCCGTCCGGCGTGGGCAAGGGAACCATCTGCGCCGAGCTCATGAAAAAGTACCCAGACTTGGCGGCCACCACCGTGTCCGTCACCACGCGCGCCCCTCGTCCCGGAGAGCAGGAAGGGGTTCAGTATTATTACCGCTCTGACGAGCAGTTTGACAAAATGCTCTCGGACGGTCTCTTTTTGGAAACGGTGGATAAATTCACCCATCGCTACGGCACTTTGCAGTCCGAAGTGGAAAAGGTGCTTTCCGAAGGGAAGAACGTGATCTTGGAAATTGAGATGATCGGCGGGGCAAACGTGAAAAAGCGCATACCCGAAGCGGTGCTCATCTTTATCCTTCCCCCGAGTTTGGAAGCCTTAACGGGCCGCATCAAGGGAAGAGGGAGCGAAACGGAGGAGGAAATACGCATTCGTCAAGCGCAGGTGGAAACCGAGTTTGACCAAGCGGAGCCGTATCAGTACTTTGTGGTGAATGACGATTTGTTTGAAGCCGTGGAAAGAGTAAAAGATATTATCGTTGCGGAAGGTTTGAAAGATGACTATCGCAGCGTAAAAAAGAACTTTTTTGGGAGGGAATAAGACTATGATGATTGATCCGCCTATTGATAAACTGATCAAAAAGACCGAATGCCGCTACATGCTCGTTTGCGGCGTTGCTAAGCGCGCGCGTGAGCTTCTGCAACAGGACGGCGATATGCTTGCCGCCACCAAGCAAAAGCCCATCTCCGTGGCTGCAAAAGAGATCTACGACGGTAAGGTAGTGATCACCAAAGAATAATCATGAAGCGTAAAGTCCTCGTTGGCGTGACAGGCGGCATTGCCGCTTATAAGTCATGCTATCTTGTCAGCGCTCTTGTCAAAGCAGGGTGCGACGTGCACGTTTTGATGACCGATCATGCAAAGGAGTTCGTGTCTGCCATGACCTTTGAAACTCTTTCGCATAATCCCGTTATCACCAATATGTTCCGTAGGGACAGGGAATGGGAAGTGGAGCACGTGTCTTTGGCAAAAAGTTGCGAGATCGTGGTGGTTGCTCCGGCAACGGCTAATTTTATAGGCAAGATCGCTCACGGCATTTGTGACGATATGCTCACCACCACTTATCTTGCTTCCAAAGCCCCCAAGATCATTTGCCCGGCCATGAATACGGCAATGTATGAGGATGAAGTGTTTCAAAAGAATTTATCACTTGTGGCTTCCTCGGGTGCAACCGTTTTAACACCCGTCAGCGGGCGTCTTGCCTGTGGGGACGTGGGGATCGGCAAAATGGTAGAACCCGAAGAGATCGCGCAAGTGGTCAAGGACGCACTTTCGTTAACCTTGGATTTTCAAGGGAAAAGGGTGCTCGTCACAGCGGGTGCCACGGTGGAAGAGATAGACGGCGTGCGCTATTTATCCAACCACAGCAGCGGCAAAATGGGCGCGGCGCTTGCGGAGCGTTTTGCGGATAGAGGGGCAACGGTCACTCTCGTTGCGGGCAAGATGACCGCCAAGATCGCGGATAATATTGCCGAGGTGGTTTCCGTTAAGTCCACTCACGATATGTTTGAAGCGGTCACTTCGCGGGCAAAGCAGATGGATTACGTGGTGATGGCGGCGGCTCCCGCCGATTATACGCCGGTAAGCACCTTTGCCAATAAGGTAAAGACCGACTCTTTGACCCTGTCTTTGAAAAAAACAGAGGATATTGCCGCGGCGGTGGGCAGGGAAAAACAAGAGGGAACCCGTCTTGTGATATTCAGCGCGGAAACCGAATGCCTTTTGGAGAACGCCCGCGGAAAACTTGAAAGGAAAAACGCCGATCTCGTTGTGGCTAACGACGTTACCCAAGAGGGCGCGGGGTTCAATACCGATACCAATATCGTCACCTTGATCGACAAAAAAGGAGAGGTTATCCCTCTTGAAAAAATGCCCAAGATCGAGGTTGCGGACGCGATCCTCAACAAACTCAAAACGCTATGATCGCGGAAGTTATCGTTGATATCTCCACAAGCGAAATTGATAAGATTTTCGATTATATCGTGCCCCCCACGCTCGACTTGAAAGTGGGTGACAGAGTAAAAGTACCCTTCGGCAGACAGCAAACCGAAGGGTTTATCGTACATATTAAGCAAACGCCCACAACCACCCATCCTCTAAAACCCATCACGGCAAAATTGGATTCTTTTACCCCTATCTTGCCCGAGATGATAGAACTGATGTGGCTGATGAGCAAGGAAAACAATCTTCGACTTGTGGACGTGCTTCGTTTGTTTATTCCCGCCATGATGCGAGGCGGCAGAGTCAAGGAGATCAAACGCCATTTCGTCACGTTGGCGGATGGCGTCACCTTTGAAAGCGCTCTTTCTTCGTTAAAGCCAAACGCGGTAAACCAACGCGCCATCGTGTCGGTATTGTCCGGCGGCGGCGAGTGGGCGGCAGTACTTGGGGAAGAGTACGGCTTTTCGGCAATTTCCGCTTTAGCGGAAAAAGGGATCGTGAAAGTTGCCGAAGTGACCAAAAGGCGCAGACCCGCTCTCAAACAGGTGCAGGATAAAGAGGTGCGTTTGAATATGGAGCAGGACGCCGCGGTGGAAGAGATCATGCGCGGCAAACACGCGGAAAACCTCTTGTTCGGCGTGACGGGTAGCGGCAAGACAGAGATCTATTTGCGCTGCATCAAAGAAGTGTTGGAGCAGGGGAAAACCGCTATTATGCTCGTTCCCGAGATCTCGCTCACTCCGCAAATGATGGGGCGCTTCCGCGCTCGCTTTGGGGATAAAGTGGCGGTTTTGCACAGCGGACTGTCCGATGGTGAACGCTATGACGAATGGTTGCGCCTATTGCGCGGCGACGCGGTGATAGCGGTGGGCGCTCGTTCCGCGATCTTTGCTCCTTTGCAAAACGTGGGCATCATTATTATTGACGAAGAACACGATGGCAGTTATGTGAGCGAAAACAACCCGCGTTACGTAACGAGCGAGGTGGCGGAATTCCGCCGCGCTTATCATAATGCAAAACTCGTGCTGGGTAGCGCCACGCCCTCGCTGGATACTTACCGCCGCGCCAAAGCGGGAGAAATGGGACTCATTACCTTGAAAAACAGGGTGAACGGCACCAAAATGCCCGAAGTGCGGGTGGTGGATATGTGCGCCGAACTGCGTAGCGGCAACAACGGCATTTTATCCGCCGAATTGATCGATCGTTTGGGAGAAACCTTGAAAGAGGGCAACCAAAGCATGATCTTTTTGAACCGTCGCGGCTTTGCTTCCTTTATGATATGCAGAAAGTGCGGCAAGGTCATGAAGTGTGACGATTGCGATGTGTCGCTCACTTGGCATAAAGAGGATAACCTCTTAAAGTGTCACTATTGCGGCAAACCGTACGTGGTACCGGAAAAGTGTCCCTCCTGCGGGGAAAGCGATATGCGCCTTGGCAGAGTGGGTACCGAACGCGTGATAGAGGAGATCAAAAAGCGGTTTCCCGCGGCGCGCACCTTGCGCATGGATAAAGATACCACCCGTAAAAAGGGCAGTTATGACGAGATCCTTTCCGCCTTCCGTATGGGAGAAGCGGATATCCTCGTGGGCACGCAGATGATCGTGAAAGGGCACGATTTTCCCAACGTCACTTTGGTGGGTATCTTGGATGCGGATATGAGCCTGTATTACGAGGATTATCACAGCGCCGAGCGCACCTATCAACTCGTCACCCAAATGAGCGGGCGCGCGGGCAGAGCGGATAAAGAGGGTGTGGTGGTATTGCAAACCTACTCTCCGCGCCATTACGTTTTTGCTTATGCAAGGGATAACGATTACGAGGGCTTTTATAAAAAGGAGATCAACATTCGTGAAGTGACTAACTTCCCGCCCTTTACCAAAATCGTGCGTATCCTTTCGGTGAGCGAGGATGAAGAGCGCGCGCTTGCCCTTACCAAGGAGATGCTGGTAAAGATCCGCGCTTATCAAAAACAGCACCCGGAAGCCTTTGTGGCGGTGGCGGGTATGAAGTCGCCCGTGAAAAAAATAGAAAACAAATATCGTTATCAGATCATCATGCGCCTGGTGAGAGAAAGAGAGGGGGATTCCCTTTTGAAAGTGTATGAGATCGTGAACGAGCAAGATAAGAAAAACGCTTCTGTTTTTGTGGAGATCAATCCTCAAAACATGAACTGAAAGGAGAAACTATGGCTATTCGTGACATCGTAAAGGACGGAGATCCGCTGCTCAGAAAACATTCGCGGGACGTGGATAAGTTTGACGGCAAGTTGCACGCCTTGCTTAACGATATGTTGCAAACCATGCGCATCGCGGACGGGGTGGGTATTGCCGCGCCGCAGGTGGGTATTTTGCGCAAAGCGGTGATTTGCGAATTGGAAGTGGAAGGCAGTGAAGAAGGGGAGATCTTGGAGATGATCAATCCCGTTATCACGGCAAAATCAGGGGAGCAGGTAGGCATGGAAGGTTGCTTATCCGTTCCCGGCAAACACTGCGAAGTGTTGCGTCCCGAAAAAGTGTCCGTGGAATTTCAAGATCGCTTCGGAGCCAAGCACAGCCGCACCTTCGTGGGCTTTAACGCGGTGGTCGCTTCTCACGAAATAGACCACCTGAGCGGCATTCTCTTTTATGACAAAGAAGTGAAAGAGGGAAAGTAAGGAGAAGATATGAGATTGATCTTTCTCGGCACACCGGATTTTGCCATTCCCGCTTTGCGGGCGATACACGCTTCGGGGCACACCATCGTTGCCGTGATCACGCAACCGGATAAAGAGGGCAAACGCCTCGTTATGACTCCGCCCGCCGTTAAGGTGGAAGCGGAGCGTCTTGGTTTGCCGGTCTATCAATTTGCAAGCCTTCGCAAAGAAGGGGTGGAGCTTGTGCGCTCGCTTTCTCCCGACGTGATGGTGACCGCGGCGTTCGGGCAGATCCTTTCACAGGAACTTTTGGATATTCCCACGCACGGCGTTTTTAACGTGCACGGTTCGCTTTTGCCCAAATACAGAGGGTCCAGCCCCATTCAAACCGCTCTTTTACAGGGAGAAAAGCAAACGGGCGTGACCATTATGCGTACCGCGTATGCTGTGGATAGCGGGGATATTATCTTGAAAAAAGAGCTTCCCATTCTTCCCGAAGATACGGCGGGCACTCTTTTTGATAAGATAGCTTCGCTTGGTGCGGAGGGCATTGTGGAAGCCTTGGATCTTTTGGAAAAAGGAAAGATCACCTATACCCCGCAAGATCATTCGCAGGCAACTTTTTGCAAGATGATCACCAAAGAGGACGCCGAGATCTTTTCAAATACACAGGCGGAAAAGGCATGCTTGATGGTGCGCGCTTATTCCCCTTGGCCCATAGCCTATCTTACGGCAGGCGGGGAACGATTAAAGGTTTATCAAGCAGAGGCGGCGGCTAAGCAAGGAGAACAAGGCACCTTCTTTGCGCAAAACGGTGAGTTGTTTGTGAACTTGCAGAGCGGCGCATTACACCTTATATCCGTGCAGGCGGAAAACAAAAAGCGAATGTCCGGCAGTGATTATTTGCGCGGACACCAAGCTATCTTGGAGAAAAGGATAGGATGAAAGCGCTCGTGCAAGCCTACCATGCGCTTTCGGATATCTACTTAAAAGGCAGTTGGATATCGGAAGCGATCAAAAAACAGGGCGCCCCTCTTTTGGAAAGCAAAGGAAGTTATCGCCTCGTTTACGGCGTGGTAGAACACGAGTATCTGTATGAATACAGGATCTCACGCTTGGTGGAAAAATCCCCCAAAGCAGCTGTCAAGATCCTTCTCAAAATGGGCATGTATCTGTTGGATGAAAGCACGCTTCCCGATTATGCCGCTGTGAATGAAATTGCCGATACCGCCAAGAAAGTGGGGAAAGGCGGCGTATGTGCGTTCGTGAACGCCGTGCTTCGCCGCTATGCAAAAGAGGGAAAAACGCTGTATCCCACCGAGCCGGACCTGCTGTTGTCCGTTCGCGCGAACCTGCCGCTTTGGCTTGTAAAACGTTATCAAAAAGAGCTCGGAGCGGATGCCGAAAAGCGTTTGACCGCCCCGCGCAGTGTAAAAACCCATGTCCGTCCCGCGTTCTCCTTCGGTAAAAAGGCGCTTTACAAAGCGCTCAGCGAAAGGAACGCAACGTTTGAAAAAACGGAATATGGCGCTTATATTGGGGAAGTGGGTGCGATCTCCGACCTTCTGAAAGAAGGAAAAGCCACGGTCATGTCGTGGGGGAGTGCGGATATTTGCTCCGCATTGGACAACCCCGAAAACCTTCTTGACCTTTGTGCCGCTCCTGGCGGAAAGAGCGTATATATTGCGGAAAAGTTCGGCATAAAGGTGATCGCTTGTGATCTTTACGAGCACCGTGCGACGCTTATCCGCGCTTATGCCGAGCGTATGAAGGTAAAAGATATCCAAGTGTGCGTGCAGGACGGTAGGGTTCTTCGCGAAGAATGGATGGATGCTTTTTCCGCCGTACTATTGGACGCTCCTTGCTCGGGATTGGGTTCGCTGGCCTCGAACCCCGATATCGTGCTGAACCGCACCGAAAAGGCGTTTGCCGATATCATAAACACGCAAAAGCAACTGCTGAGCGTGGCGTGTCGATACGTGAAAAAGGGCGGCGTGCTTTTGTATGCCACTTGCTCCGATCTGCCATCGGAGAACGCGGACCTCGTGCGTGAGTTCTTGCAGGCACATGCGGAGTTTACGTTGGAAAAACAGCGCTATACCGATCCCGAAGCGGGCGGTGGTGAGAGTTATTATTATGCGAGAATGAGGAAGCAATGAAACTGTTGACCGATCTTTCTATGGATGAATTGAAGCAGTTGATGGTCGCTTACGGCGAACCCTCTTTTCGCGCCGAACAGTTGTATTTGAACCTTTACGCAGGCAAGAATTTTGAGGAGATGACCAACGTGGGCAAGTCCCTCAAAGACCGCCTGATCGCGGATGGGTACTTGGCTTGCGGAGTCACCATCCTCGAACACTACGTTTCCAAGTTGGACGGCACCGTCAAGTTTTTGTTTTCCTTAGCGGACGGCAATATCGTGGAAGGGGTGCTGATGCGCTATAAGTACGGCAATACCCTTTGCATATCCACGCAGGTGGGGTGTCGCATGAACTGCGCTTTTTGTGCTTCGGGTCTGCACGGACTTAAACGCAATTTGACTGCCGGAGAAATATTGGGGGAAGTGATTGCCGCCAATCGCTTTGACGGTGGGGACCTGAAGGACCGACATATCACGAACGTGGTGCTCATGGGGAGCGGTGAACCGTTGGATAACTATGAAAACGTGGTCAAATTCCTTCGCCTTGTGAATGCGGAAAAAGGGTTGAATATCAGTTATCGTAACATTTCGCTTTCCACGTGCGGGCTCATCGATGCGTTCGATCGTTTCTTGCAAGAGGATATCCCCGTCACCATGACTTTCTCCTTGCACGCCGCGCGTGACGAAGTGCGCTCCGAGATCATGCCCGTCAATAAAAAATTCGGTGTGGACCTCGTGATAGACGCCGCCAAGCGTTATTTTGACCGCACCAAGAGAAGGGTCGTATTCGAGTATTCTTTGATCAAAGGCGTAAATGACGGGGAAGAGGATGCCGCCGCGCTTATCCGCAAGGTAAAAGGCTTTCCCTGTATCGTGAATTTGATCGTGCTCAATTACGTAAAGGAACGCGGCCTTGCCGCCACTTCGCGCAAGGAAGCCTATCGCTTTGCGGGCGCATTGGAAAAAGCGGGAGTATCCGCCACGGTACGGCGCACGATGGGTGCGGATATCGAGGGCGCGTGCGGACAACTTCGCGCTAAATATATAGATCGATCAAAAACGGAGGAGGAATCTTTATGAACAAATGCAGTATCGCACCTTCTATTTTATCGGGTGACTTTGCCAAGATGGGAGAAACGGTAGCCAACGTGCAAAAATGGGGCGCGGATCTCGTGCACTGTGACGTGATGGACGGGGTGTTTGTGCCCAATATCACCTTCGGTATGCCCATGATCAAGGCCATTCGTCCTTATACCACTCTTCCTTTGGACGTGCATTTGATGATCACCGAACCGGAAAAGTACGTGGAGCGTTTTTGCGATGCGGGCGCGGATTACGTCACCTTCCACCCCGAAGCAAGCAAGGATGCGCGCGATGCGCTCTTAAAGATCAAAGCAAAAGGGAAAAAGTGCGGTTTGGTCGTGAACCCCGATAAGGACTTTTCCCTCGTGGAAAATTATCTTGATCTGGTGGATATGATCGTGCTGATGGGTGTGTTCCCCGGTTTTGGCGGGCAGTCCTATATTGAGAGCGTTTCGGATAATATCGTGCTGTTTGCCCAAAAGATCAAGGAAAGCGGCAGAGATATCTTGTTGGAACTTGACGGCGGCGTGACGGAGCAAAATGCGGAAAGATTCCGTTCGCTCGGCATTACGGTGCTCGTGGCGGGAAGCGCCACCTTTAAGGCGGCAGACCCCGAAAAAGCCATTGCGGTGATGCGTGGATGAAAAAGGGAGCCCTCATCCTTTCCCAACCTTTTTCCCGCTATTTATCCGCGGATTACGTGATCGCGGCGGATAAAGGTTTTTTCCGCGCTACCGAAAAGGGGATAAAGCCTGATCTTTTGGTGGGGGATATGGATAGCCTCGGCTACACGCCACAGGGCATAGATCTTGTGAAAGTTGCCTCGGAAAAGGATTTTTCGGATGGGGAGCTCGGCGTAAGACAGGCGGCTTTGCGTGATCTTTACACCTTGGATATTTACGGTGCGATCGGGGGCAGGGCGGACCATTTTTTGTATAACCTGCATCTACTGAAAATCGCAAAGGATCTTGGCATATCGGCGGTGATCCGCGGAGATGCTTTTGATATTTACTATACGGAATCTAATTTGTATTTAGACGTGACGGCGGGAGATACCCTTTCCGTCGTACCTTTCGGAGAGAGCGTGCATATAATAAAGGCGAAGGGGCTCAAATACCCCGCAGACGGCGCGATCCTCACAAAAAAAGATACCCTCGGGTTATCCAACGTATGTACGGCGAACAACGTGTTCGTCAGCGTAAAGGAGGGAAGTGCGCTTCTGATCCATTGCTTTTGAAAGGAGGTGCGCTTTTGAGGATGTATTGCTTTAATCCGCCGTCGTTTATAAAGGCTTTTTTAAGACTGATTTGCGGCAATAAAAAGAAAAAGGCGTAAGCGAATTGCTTACGCCTTTTCAAATACGAAATAATAACTCAGTCGGCTTTTCTTTGTACGGCGCCATTTCTCAAACATCTGGTGCAAACGTACTTTTTAGATACCGTGCCTTTTTCGTCCACCACGGACACTTTTTGGATATTTGCATTCCAGTGAGTGGGGGCTTTGCGATTACTGTGGCTGACGGTGTTTCCGCTCATTTTTCCCTTTCCGCAAACGCTGCAAACTCTCGACATATATCTATTACCTCCCGTAAGCAATCTCTTCTCAGTGTGAAAAAGGCGCGTTGCCCAACTCACAACTTAATAAATATATCACGAAAAAATTCTCTTGGCAACAGTTTTTCGGCATTTTTGAAAATTAGTTGCAAAAGAAGGTATAATATTCTATTATATAGACAGGTAATTTAGGAGAAGAGTATGGCTGTAAGGACATCTAACAAATACGGCAAGATCATCGTATCTGATAAAGCCGTTGCCATGTGTGCCTGGCGTGCCGCTTCGGAGTGCTACGGCGTGGTGAAAGTCGCGTCCAACGGCCCCATCGACAGCCTCTCTTCTTTTTTGCACAAAAACACTCGTGTCAGCGGCGTCAAAGTCACCACCATCGATAATCGCATCTTTTTGGATCTTTCGGTCATCTTGAAAAAGGGTGTTTCGGTAGAGGCGGTCACGGAGTCTGTCCGTTCCGTTGTCACGTATTCCGTTGAATCGTTTACCGGTATGCGCGTAAAGCAGGTTATCGTAAACGCGCTCGGCGGCAAAGAATAGGAGACAGTATGATCAAAACAATCGACGCTTCCATTTTGCGGAAGATGTTTATCGGGGCAGCGCAGAACCTCGCCGTGTACGAGGAACAGATCAATGCGCATAACGTTTTTCCCGTACCCGACGGGGATACCGGTACCAATATGTACCTAACGGCGGTCAATGCCGCGCGTGAATTACAAACCATTCCCGACCCCGATCTGAGTTGGGAAAAACTTGCTTCCGTGCTCACTTCCGCCTCTCTTCGCGGCGCAAGGGGTAACAGCGGCGTGATCCTTTCGCAGATCTTCAAAGGGGTTGCAGACGTCGTTTCGGAAACAGAAGGTCTTTTAACTGTCAAACGCTTTGCTATGGCACTGTCAGAGGGTGCGCGTGTTGCTTACAGCGCGGTGGAAAAACCCAAAGAGGGTACCATTCTTACCGTAATGCGCGTGATCGCGGAAACTTCGGTCAAATGCTCTTCCGGCAGAAACGCTTGTTTTGAAACGATGATGCAAAATATCCTTGAAAAGGGAGAGCAAACTCTGCAAGATACTCCGAATATGCTCCCCGTGCTCAAAAAGGCAGGGGTCGTGGATGCGGGCGGTATGGGTCTTTTGCGTGTTTTTGACGCTTTCTTTGCTGTCTTGGAAGGCAGGGAGCTTGCCAAAGCCCCCGTTAAGACCGAGGTTAAGGAAGAGGTGGCTTTTGCCGCGGACGTGCACGACTTGGACGATATCGAATTTGCGTATTGCACCGAATTTTTTGTGAAGAATATTCGTCCTCGCGCCACCGAAGCGGATATCGACAAACTGCGCGATAAACTTTCCCGCATCGGCAACAGTTTGATCTGTATCGGTGACTTGCAACTCGTTAAAGTGCACGTGCATACCAACAACCCCGGGCGTGCTTTGCAATATGCGCTGGAACTTGGTGAGATCGATCGCGTGAAGATCGAGAATATGCTGGAACAAAACCGCAAGATCAAGGAAGAGATGGAGAAAAATAAAAAAAAGGTGGGCATGGTAAGCGTGTGTGCCGGAAAGGGTATCTCTCAAATTTTCAAAGATCTTACCGTGGACGTGATCGTGGAAGGGGGACAAACCATGAACCCCAGCGTGAACGATATTTTATCTGCCATCAACCGCGTGAATGCGGATAGCGTGATCGTGCTTCCCAACAACAAGAATATTATTCTTGCCGCTCAAAAAGCGCAGGAGCTTGCCGACCGTGAAACGGTTGTGATCTCCACGCAAAACGTTGCGGCCGGCATAGCGGCGGCAATCGCTTACGATCCGCAGGCGGAACTTTCGGAGAATGCTCGGGCGATGGAAGAAGCGGCGAGCGCAGTATGCTCCGCACAGGTGACCTCCGCCGTGCGCACAACCAAAATGGACGGTCTTTCGGTGAGCAAAGGTGATTATATAGGTCTTTCGGCGGATAAACTTCTGACCAAAGGAAAGGACCTGAACCAAGTGACCCTTGATCTTATCAAAAAGACGGAAATATGCGAGGGTGAAGTGCTGAACCTGTATTACGGGGAAGGGGTTACGGAAGAAACGGTGGCAGGACTTGTGGATCTGCTTGCTGACGCCTATCCTGATCTGGAAGTGATCCCCTACAAAGGTGATCAACCTCATTCCTTCTATATTTTGGCGGCAGTGTAAACTTTTTTCAAAAAAACTGTTGCAAATGCCAACATTATTTGGTATAGTAATATAGCATCCGCGCGGGAGTGGCTCAGTGGTAGAGCGTTGCCTTGCCAAGGCAAATGTCGCGGGTCCGAATCCCGTCTCCCGCTCCAAAGAAACTACCCGAAAGGGATTCCGTTGCGTAGCAACAGATGCGAAGCATCGGACCCGCCGCGGGACCGTACCGGAGCGCAGCGTAGGTCCCCGATGCAAATCGGGCATCCCGTCTCCCGCTC
>DEWF01000005.1:0-122323 GCA_002363545.1 Christensenella sp. UBA3217
GTGGGTCCCGGGTTCGAATCCCTGAGGGCGCACCACTAAAAGTTCCGACACATCGGAACTTTTTATTTTGCCTATCAGGGATTCCGCGGTGCAATGCACCGCGCGGCGTTGCCGAGAACCCGGGACAAGTCCCGTCTGACGTTCGCACGAGCCCTTAGCATTCGTTTGATAAAGGAAAAATGTTTTTTATTCCCCTTGTTTGCAGGCTCACTATTCCGTCGCTTTGCTCCTCGCGAATCCCTGAGGGCGCACCAAAAAATGACCGACTTTGATCGGTCATTTTTTATGTATTTTGCGAACGAAAGGAGCAAAATATACATCATGCACCCGATAAAGGGTGTACATCATGCCACCGTTTTCGGTGGTACAAATCTCGTTCGCAAAACATGATGCACTTGCCTTTGGCAAGCATTATGGTCACTTGCAGTGACATTATGTGAGTCTTGCGGTGCAAGACAGTTAACAAGGATAATAAGTTTTTTTTTGCCTATCAGGGATTCCGCGGTGCTGTGCACTGCGCGGCGTTGCCGAGAACCCGGGACAGGTCCCGTCTGACGAGTTCAAAACATTTTCGCTTTTTGCTTGGGGCCGGCTTTATAGCATTTCATAATGATTTATGTAGCTTCTTCTTGAAAACAACGGTCGATCGTGGTATACTATTATTTATGAAAAAACGCATTATTGCTCTTTGCAGCATCGTTATTTTATTAATGATCGTCACCCTTTCCGTTGGGTGCGAGTCGGGTATCAGCGCGGGTAAATCTTATTATTTATACACGTACGATACGCGGACGGATCGTTTTGTTCGCAAAGGGCCTTCCCTTAAATTTACCGATGGGTTAAAGGGCTTTGAGTTCAGTTACGGTACGGGGGATCTTACCATATCGGGCAGGGTCAATCATACCAAGAGGCCCGATTCCTATATCGTTTCCTGTAACGAGGAAGTCATTGCCGTTGTGAACGAGCGTTATAAGCAAAGTTTGATCGCGGCGGGCGCAGACCAAGAAACCATTGATTTTTATGAAGCGGTCGCGGAGAATTTTTCCGCCGAATCTCAGTACTTTTCCTATAACGGCAAGCTCTTTTTAGGGAGTGCTATCGAGCTTTACCATCTTCCCGATAAGTCTTCCGATTCCTTTGAAGGATACTATTATATTGAGTCTTCCGATGATCCCGTTCGTCTGTTAGGCGGGTATCTTTACACCAAGGATGATAGCGGCAATTACACGGTCAAATCGGGGTCTTATACCGTTTCTAACGGTATACTTACCTTGATCTCTCTAAACGACAGGGGACAACCTCTTTATCAAAACGGTATGCTGTATCGCAAAAGATATTTGATGGCAAAGGTGACCATTCCCACGGGCGGATCGTTGGTTGGCACCAGCATGGAGGATCAACTGAACACCTCGGCTTTCGTAAAGAAAGTAAGCGAGGATATGGAGCATTATTCCGGCAAAACGGTAGCCGTGCTTTGCGAACAGTTTTTTGCGCAAAAAATGTGAGTTTTTCTTTCCCCGGCGACGCAGGGCCCAAACGAAAGGAGTAAGGTGCGTTTAAAAATAAACGCACCTTTTTTGAGAATAGTTTGCACTTTTGGGCAGTTTTTCGGATAAGAAAATTTAATAAATATTGACAAGCGCGAGCGTAGGCTGTAATATAGCTATGTATCTTTTTTTTACGCGCGAGCACTATGCGCGTATGATAAGATCGGTCTTGGAGGAATTATGACAAAAAATCTTCACGCGAAAATTCTCTTGGTATTACTGCTTTGTTTCGTGATCGCTCTGGTTGCGTTTGCTTGTACGCCTCAGACGTCCACGATCGTTTCAAATCCCGGCGGCGGGTCCGGCGGCAGCGGGAGCGGAGGAGGCTCCGGCTCGGGCGGCGGCTCGACCGTGATAGACGTTAACGGAGGTGAGCGTACACAGTCATCTGTGTCCGAGCTCTTTACCTATCTTTCGGAAGCGCTTGCGGTAGAGGACGCGAGCGATACCGTGGCGTTTAAATTCGTATCCAAGGATATGACCGTAGTGGAGAGCGGTAATACCTTTGATATGTTCGCAACCATAGAGTGCAAATATAACCGCAAAGACGATTCCAAGACCGAATTGCTGTTTGAAGTAAACTCTTCTTATACGCGCGAGCTCGTGTTAGGCTTTTATTACGTGAACAGCGTGTTCTATCTTAACATTCCGAACCGCAACGGCGGTGTGACCCTTTACATGGATGAATTCAGCCTCAGCGACATTTTAACGATCGCCGAGTCTTTGGCGGATAAAATTCCCGAATTGTGGGATAGTCTTTCCGGCTTTGAGATTCCGAAAACACAATTTACCGTGGGCAGTTTGTTGGAACCCACCTTCTTAAAGGCCATCAAATCCGCCACCAAAACGGTGAAAGGGGATGCGACCCAAATCGTGTTAAAGACCGACTTTAACGCCCTCATGAGCAGCATTCTCGGTTTGCTCGGAAACAGAGCGTTGCAGGGCGCCCTTAAAGAGTTTGAAGTGGAGAGCTTGGTCACTTCGGTGTTCGGCATGACTCTTTCCTCCATCGCAAACTTCTCCTTTGAGCCCATCGTGTGCGACGTGACGCTCAATATCAAAAACGGCAAGATGGTGAGCATTGAGCCCACCCTCGGGTACGGTACCGATCAATTTGCTCTTGACCTTACCATCAACAACGAGTATTACGGCAGTGATGCCGAACAGATCGGCGCTATTGCCTTCCCCGATTTTTACGATTACCAAAAATTCGGCGTCACCAATCTGGAATTTACCTTCCGCATGGATCTGGAAAATGCAAGCAAAAAGCAAGTGACCTTTGATAACTTGATAGGCGGCGTGCTCAAAGAATATTTCAGCTTGGATTCTTTGGGCAACTTGGGCGAACGCACCTTAACGCTTGACGCGGGCACCTTTGGCTTGCTGATAGACGTTAACGCGCAATTGGATTGGAACCGAAACGACAAAAATTACATTGAGCTGGAAGTGTACGAAATTCGCACTTCGGGCAACAAGATGATCGGTTCGGTGTACTATCTTGGCAGCAAGAACTCGCTTTACGTGGATCTTTCGGGCTGGAACCTGCCCAAGTTCGTTTACGATGGCATTGATCTTGCCAAGTTGATGAACGGTTTTGTGACGCAAACGCTCGCGTCCATGTTCGGCACGGCGGAAGAAAGCAGCGCGGCGGGCGCGGAGATGCGCGAGCTTTTAGTCGAGAGCTTTGCGCCGGGCGGCACTTACGAAGATGCTTTGAATGCCATCGTACAGGGCGGCACTTATCATTACGTATCCGCGGCGGAAGCGGGCAAGAGCTATGCAAAACTGGAGGTCTATCCTTTGATCCAAAAGGTGGTAAAGACCTTTGAGCGCATGCCCAACGGCAAGAAGGCGATCGCCGTCACGATAGATAGGGAAACCATTCTGAGTATCGTGGAAGGGCTCGCTCATAACGCGCAAGAGGATCTGAAGGACGTGCAGGATGAGATCGCAAAGGATACCACCATTGCTTCTCTTACAACGAGCATTACTCAAAAACAGACTGCCATTACCGAAAAAAGAGCGGAAGTTGCTGCAAAACAAAAACAATACGACGATGCGGTGGCGGCGGGTGCCAGCTTTAGCGTACGTATCGAATTGCAAAATAACGTGGACGCGGCGCAAGGGCAATTGGATGTTCTTTTGGAAGAATTGGCGTCCTTGCAGGCGCTCAAAGAAGCGGCGGAAGCCTCTTTTGCTTCCAAGCTTGCTTCCGCACAAAACAAGTTTGATCTGTTTGCCGCCATTGTGGACGGTGCCAATACCGCCCTCTCCAATGCGGACGTGGCGATCAGACAGGTGCGTGCGGAGATCGGCTTGATCGGCGGCGGCTTTGGCATTTACGTGGATCTGCAAGTAAAATTGGCGGACGATACCTTCTTGAACATTGCGGTGGATCGTTTGTCCTTTGGTTATGCACCTCGCTTTAACATTGCAAGAGAAGACTTTAATACGGCAGGATACAGTGCGTTGGATTCCTTCTCCGCACTTTCGTTATCCACCGTGATCTCCCTCAGCGGAGATACCGGCAGTTTGGATCAACTGAACCTCGGAAACGCTTTGGGCGGCATCATCGGAGAATTGGTTTGCGTGCTGAACGTAAAAGAACCTCTTTCGGGCGGTTTGGATATTAAGGTGGACGCCAACCTTCTCTTTGAACCCGTAAGCGTTGCCGACTTGTTTGCCGGAAACGGTGCCAAATTAAAGTTTACCGATATTCAACTTGCGGTTTCGATTTACAAGAGGACCAATGCTTCCACGCGCGACCTGTCCGAAAGCAACCGTTTGATCTCGGTTTGGTACGGTGAGTACAGGACCAACGAAAGTGCCATCTTTGTGAACGTGAACGGCACTAACGGTGCCTCTATTCCCAATTTTATGCGCAAGATCTCGTTGGAGAGTTATTTCGCATCGGCAATGGCTGCGGAAAGTGAGGCGGCCGCCTTGCCCACCGAAGCTGCCGCGGAATCTCTTACCACGGGCGAGATCGTGGAGCTGCTGGGAAATATGCTGGGTGGCATTCACCTTGGGGATCAATTCTCCGTGCTTTTGGCGGACAAGCTTCTCTCCGCATTGCTCGGTTTGCTTTTGCCCGATCAAAACACCGAAGCCGTGATCGATCTCGGTTCTTCGAGTAAAGTATATATCGGCACCCAAAACGGTATTGAGATAGGTGCCAAGATCGCCTTTGATACCGCCACTTCCACGGCAAGCGGCGCTTCGTATCAAGAGCCGTACGTGGAGCTTTGCGTATCCGATATTGCGGTATCTCTCGAAAAGAGGGACGTGTTCCCCGATACCGTGAAACTCGGAGCGGGCACCATTTATAAAGATATCACCGCCTTGGATAAGATAAACGTTTGCTTTGACGTGGACCTTGGTTATCGCTTTACCGATATGAGCTACGACTTTTCCGACTTTATGGAAGAGCTGGGCGGACTTTTGCCCGAGAGCATTGGCAGCGTGCTGATGCAAACTGCGCTCACGCTGGACGTGGACGAGGACTTTGAAGGCACCTTTACCGCGCGCGTTAACGCAAACTTGGATCTTTCGAACGGCTTTGCCTTTACCGCAAAGATAGAGCTTTTGAAGGATGGCGATACCCTGTTGCGACTCTATTACGACGGACTGTTCGTGTATATAGACGCAAAAGGCCTTTCCACCTTGATGTCGGACGGCGGCGTGTACGGTTTGGATATTCCCAAGTTCAGAGTGCGCGTTGGTTCGTTGCCTTGCGGTTGTACCTGCAACGACTGCATTGAGGCGGCTTATTGTGACGGACATTGCGCGTACGGTTGCAAGTGTTCCTGTTGCAATGAAAACAGCGCCGCGGCGGAAAGCGCTTTGGGAGAGTACGCGGGCTTGCTCGGCAGCATTGATCTCACTTCAAGAGGCGTGGTAGTAAGCTTGGTGGAAGATAGCTTCAAGAGGGTGATGACCATTCTCAATATCGGCGGTATAGGTGATTCTTTGCCGCGTTTGACTCCTTCCGTCAGACTCAATTTGCTTGATGGCATTGACGTTGGCTTGAAACTTGCTTACGATGAAAACAATTACGTGGATCTTTCCATCGGAAACGTGAAGGTTCGCTTTGAGAAAACGAACTTCGGTTTGGATAAATCGGAATACGGAAACCTGGATCCTTCCGCTTTTGAAAAGGTTTCGGCGCAGATCAGCGGCAAACTTTCCTTCTCTTTGGAAAAGGGAGAAGTGGTGGGTGAAAACGCCGCCGTTACAAGCGTGTTGAAAGCCATCTTCCCCGAACTTACCATCGGCGTACACGTGGATGAAACCTTTAAGCGGGAGCTTTCCTTTGACTTGAAGGCAAACGTGGATCTCAGCGTGATGGATTTTTCCGATCTTTCCACCGTTGCGGAAGTGCTCCCCACCGCACAGTTGTACTTTGCTTTGTATAAAGACGTTTCCGCCACACAGCGCGAATTGATGCTTTCCGTTTACTATAACGGCGCCGAGTCCATGGTGTATTTGCGTTCACCGTGGTTGGGCGTGGGCGCGCTTTGCTATTCTGTGGATATCGCTGCCCTCTTCCGTGAAAACAGCTCGGAAGCGGTGGCGTATGCCGAAGAGGACGTTTCCGTAACCCAAGGCTTGCAAAACTTGGCGGTTTTGATGCTTGACAGTAAGGGCGTGAGCGTGGCCTTCTCCGGCGCGTTGCTCGCGGGCATCATAGAGGCTATGCAGATCAATATGCCCATCGATCTTGCGGAGATGCTGGAAAACGTGAACGTGGGTATCGGCTTGAATGAGATCGTGAGCCTGAACGTTGGCGCGGCATTAAAAGGCTTGAACGTGACGGCGGGTATCACCGGCGTGTGGGTGGATCTGGAAGGCTTTATTTCGGATATCGAAAGTTACATGTTCCCCGAAAATGCTCCCGCAAAAGGAGAATACAGTTATCTCGGACAGGGCGGTGAGATCGATCTCAGTGATCTTTCCGCAGGGTTATCCGTCACGATCGATACCGATACTTCCACTTACGATCACGATCTTTCCGCAACGGTCAGAAGCCTTGCGGGCTTGTTCTCGTCCAAGCCGGAAATTGCAAGCTTGCTTACGGAGCTTTCCGTGCATCTTGCGGCGGATGGCGATATCGGTGACGCGCTGAACGCACCTCTTACCGTTCGCGTGGACGTGAATGCGGATATCGACGCCTTTACCTATTTGCAATTCGTTCTTTCCGTAAAAGGAGCGGATGGTAAAGAGTATATCAACCTTGCATACGACAGCGAGGCGGATACCGCATATTTGGAATTCGGCGTGGTTTCTTCCCCCAAGATCAAAGTGGAAGAAGCGGGATTGCTGGATGTTATCTCTTCCCGTCTGGGAAGAGGCGGACAGACCTCCGAGGCGGAAGAAGAAAGTAAGAAACTCGTTTGCGGGTGTTCTTGTCCCGATTGCGTGAAAGCGGGCTCTTGCGGCAAGAGTGCGGATGATCTTAAATGTGCGCCTTCTTGCGATTGCACCTGTCATTATCCCGATTTGGAATGCGGCTGCATGAATCCTCTTTGCAAGATCGCGCAGGAGTGCGATCACAAGGACGATGGTTGCACCTGTTCCAAGCACAACCGTTATGTGATCATTAACGCGTTGAACGCCGTGATCGATTATGTTGCATTTGACGGACAAAAGGGCTTTGTTAAGGTGGTGACCACTCAAAACAGTTTGGCGGCGCTTGCCGGCATTATTGCCACCACCCTCGTGATCCCCGAGTTGCAAACGGTGGTAATGCCCGAACTTGTGATGAGTGCGGAAGTGAACCTGGATGATATTGCCGCCACCATAGCTATTTCCACGCCGGATGAAAGCATGAACCTCTCCATTGGCGTGGGTGATATTTTGATAGACTTTAAGCCGCGTGACCTGATTGGCAGCGTGGGAGAATATCGTGATTGGAAGAGCCTGCAAGCGGGTATTGCCTTGGCGGCGGATATTTCCTTTGCGATGGACGGCGAATACGCACAGGTACTTTCCGACTTTATTGCTTCCAACGTGGCGGGTGAATCTTTGAAAGTGGTGATAGGCAACAATACCGCAGACGATAAAGTGGATATCGCCATGGGGTTGGAATTGGCGGCGAACGTTGCTTTGAACGGACTGGAAGATCCTTCCGTGGAATTGTGGCTCTCTTTCTACGCAAAATCGGGAGAAGGTGATCTGCACGGCAGAACTTCCAGCTTGATCTCTTTCTACTATAATTCCGCGGAGCCCACGAGCGAGGGCAGTGAAGAAGTGCTTTATATAGGCGGTTCGGCTTATGGCAGCGAGAATGCGATCAAAGTGACCGGCATCGGGCTGTATCCTTCCGTCAAAAAGATGGTGCTCTCACGCATCCTCAGATCGCAAGACACCGCGGCGGCGGAGGAAGAGGATGGAGAAAGTGAAACTCTCTTTGTTGGCAACCTGTTGCGCTTGTTGGTTTCGGAACAGGACGGCATTTTGATCTCGGCGGACGGCGGTGCGCTGGACCTTGCCCTTTCTTTGATCAACCTTGGCAGTTATAATCTGGGAGCCATGCTTCCCCCGACAGACGGTGTTCGCGTGCTGTTCGGTGAAAACGGTCTTTCTGCCGTGTTGCAGATGAATGATAATTCCAACTTGACGGTGAAGATCACCGATACCGATCTGTTCTTTGATAAATCCTTTGCACAAGTGGATTCCATGAAGGATAAGATCACCGGATCCACCGGTATCACGAGCGGAGCGGCGACCCTTTCCGATGCGGGTGCTTTCCACGTGAAAGGGGAGATCAGCGTACAGGCGCAAACGGGTCTTACCACCGATGAGATCGGAAATATCGTGGACGAATACCTGGCTTCTTCCAAGGGTGGCTACCTTGGCGCGCTGGATTTCCTTTTGAAGTCCGATGCCGAGCACATGGTCAAGTATTCCGTGGAAGCGGACGTTTCCGCCAGCGGCATGAAACTTGACGGCATTCAAATTGCGGAACTGAAAGGCAGCGAGCTCAGAAGGGCAATACACACCGTTCTTGAAAACTTGCAATTGCAAGCCACTGTGATCGTGCGCGATAACAACGATGGCGATAAGATCGTGCTGGCGGCATATTACAAATACGATGAGTCGGATAAGCTTTACGTCAATATTCCCGCCTTGAATTTGAAGTTGCAATTATCCGATCTTTTGGATCTTGCGGATATTTTGGCAAGCTTAGTGCCCGAAACTTCTGCGGAAGCGGCGGGAGAAGTGGGCGGCGGATTTGCCGTGGAAGATATCTTAAAGTTTGTGGATCGTGTGAAGATATCCAACCACAAGCTGGAAATGGATCTTTCCTCCCAGATCCTTTCGAGGATCCTGTTGCTTGCGGGTGTGGAGATCACCTTGCCCGAGATCTATTCCACGCTTACTCTCGGTAAACTTTCCACTGCCGTGAATGAAGTAAACGAAGGTTTGGGCTTTAAGGTCATGTCCGCGCTGATCCCCTCCTTTAACGGGGAGATCCGTATTGGCAATTTCGATATGGCTATGGAACGCGAAGGGGCAGACCTTTTGGCTCCTTACGCAGATTTCTTCGGCAACCTTTATAATTACGCAACCTTGGACTCCATGCAGGCAAAGGTGGAGTTTGAGGTAGACTTTTCTTACGGCTTGGGTGAAAACGTGTCCAATGCGGATGGCAACGCTTGGTCCTTCAAAGCCCTTCTTAATACCTTGGGCATTGATACCGTCCTCAACATTTTGGAAGATAGCACCACGCACGAAAGCCTGAAAGGTAATTATAAGATGACGGTGAGCGCCACCGTGAACGTGGCGGAAGGCTTGAAAGGACTGTACGGCTTGGAGATCTATCTTGCCGTGTATTCCGTGGATGGCAATACTTACGACAAACAGTTCAGCATCTATTACGGTAAGGGCGTGCTGGGACTGAACTTTGAGCCGTTGCTCGGCGTCAGACCCTTTGAGTTGGACGTTGACCTTGGCGAGATGATGGGCGGATTGTACTCCAAGGAAAAGACTGCCACCGCGGAAGAAGAGGAAAAGAAGGCAGGCATTGACTTCATAGAAGTTATCTCTTCCTTGTCCGGTGTGATCTCGCTTTACGTGCAAGAACAATCGGCGGTCATCACTTTGACGGGCGCCGTGCTGCAAACCGCACTCGTCACGATGGGAATGGATAATTACTTCCCGGTGACGGCGCAAGGCATCACTCCGCTTGCCACCGAGCAAATGAACGCTATTCCCGAAGGGAAGTACACGGTGGAAGTGAATTACGTTGGCGGTGAAAAAGATTCCTTCGTTTACAACCACGTGCTCCGCAGGGATACCTTTGATATCGATTTGACCGATTGCAAAGTTTCGTCCATTCGTTTGACTTCGGACGCAGGGGTAGATAGGACCTACAACTACGAACGCGATTGGAAAAAGATCTTTGATATAGACGCGGTGGCGGGCAAGATCACCTGGGTGGATCCCTTAACTTCCGACCTCAGCGAGGATGACCTTGCCGAGTTCATGGCGCTTCCCTTCGGTGAGTACACCGTGACCGTCACGAGGACCAACGGGAAGGCGGCAAGAAGTTTCAAGATCAAAAAGACCATTGCCTCTTATACCTACAGCGACGGCTTGTACTTGAAGGGTCGTACCATCTCGAATATCGTGATCAAGGGTGCCGGCGCCAAGGACAGCATGGATATCAGACAGGATATTGCGCTTGCGCCGCAAGAATCGGTGGGATACGGTTTGATCAAAGATTACTTTGCCATCAACGTGTCCGGCGGACTCTTTGACGTGGAAGTGGGTGACGTGATCCGCGCAAAGGTGCAGATCAAGGACGATACCTATCTTGAAGTAAAACTTTCCGATATCGTAGTGGATATGTCGGGCGGTTCCGTGGAAAGAAAGGATAAGAACGGGGAAGTGGAAACCTATTCGGATGAAAACATCAAGTCGGTTTACGTGGAGTTCTCCGTGGATCTTTCCGCTTATGCCGAGCAGGGTTATAAACTTGACTTGAAAGAAACGATAGGCGATATGCTTTCCGGCGTGATGGGCGGCTTCTTTAACAATACCGACATGAATTTCTATGCCGAGAAAGCCATTGACCTGAACTACCGCTTTGACGTGCAAGCAAGTCTGAAATTCGATAATAACGTGCTGGATCTGCCGCACAGCGAACTTGCAATAGCCGTGGTGGACCTTGGCGAACTTGCGGATGGCAGTGACGATGAGGAATTGTTCTCCGTCTATTACGTGGGCACGGAAGCACCCAACGGAGCGCTTTACCTCAATATCCCGTACTTTGACTTGATGCTCAAAGTGAATGAGATCAACTTTGTGGATCTGATCCAAAAGATAAATCCCTTTGCCTCTTCCGAAGAGAGCGAGGAAGCGGTTGCGGGAGCAGAAGGGCAAGAACCCACCGTGGCGCAAACCGTCATGTCCATGATCCTTGGCGTGAACGTGCGTCCGGGCAGCAGTGCCGAGGGCAATCTCCAAGCGGTATTTGCCAAGAACGCCCTGAACGTGCTTTTGAAACTCGTGGGATTGAATTTCACTTTGCCCGATCTGAAAGAGGACGCATCTTCGCTTCGTATGTATATCGACAAAGATAACGATGACCTGGTAAAGGTGGATCTTAAATTCGATATCACCAGAGATTCCTCTATTTCCTTGACCATCAAGCAACCCAAGATAGACCTGAACAAGAAGATGGAGTACAGGAACAATTTGGGCTTCTATACCAGCATCTCGGAAGCAGGCTCCATCGGAGTGGATCTTTCCGCAAGCTTTACGGTGGAAAACGAAGAAACCAACACGGTGGATATCGGTTCCTTGGTGAGCCTGTTAGCAAATCAAAACGGCGGCGATAAATCGCTTAAAATCGTTACGGAAAAGGGTAGCAGCACCTATACGCTCAACGCTTCCGTGATCTTCTCCTTGCAGGACGTGTACGATGAACTGCTCGGTTTGCTTGAAGACAAAACGATGTCCACCACCGATATGGTCAAGTCCATGCTCAAAGACCTTTATGCCCATATCGTTTTGGAACGCACTACGGTGGACGCCGATGAAAAGGTGACCCGCCTGAATATGTTGGAAGTGTATTTCTACAACAACTGCTTGTACGTGGATCTTTCCGCGTTGGGTCTGCCCAAGGCGGCGCTTCCCATGAACCTTGCCGATCTGATACCCACTGCCGCATCGGCGGAATCCGATGAGAGCGTGTGCGGTTGCACCAACACCAACTGTGTGGCGCATTTTGCCACGGCGGTGGATCCTGCGCATCCCTGCCGCGATACCGACGGCAAACTGTACACCGGCTGTACTTGCCGTTATTGTGATCCGGAAAGTGACGAAGCCTTTAACGTGTATTACACGCTCCGCGGCATTCTTGTGAAGATGGAAGCGGAGATGTTTACCGCGGCCCTTGCGTATTTGGGGATCGAAAACACCCTTGACCTTACCTTTAACGCGCGCATCCACTCCGAAGACGGTATCAGCGCAAGTGTGAACTTGAAGGGCTTGGATCAAAACGGAGATCCCGCTTATACCAAAGCGACCCTCTCCTTCTTGAAACCCACCGTCACCCTGGGCGGCGTGATCGAGGACGTGCTAGACGATACCTCGGATTACGGATATTTGAACGATCTGGAAGCCGTAAGCATTGCCTTCAAAGTGGAGTTGGAAACGTTGTTGAAAAACACTTCCGACGCGGGCCGTCCCTATCAGTTGGACGGTATCTTGGCGGATCTCTTTGGGGGAGAAAGCATTCCGCTCACTCTCTTGAAGGACCTTGAAAGCGATATTTTGCTGGAAGTGGAAGCGAATTTGGATTTGAAAGATCCCGTTTGTTCCGAGATCTTGATCCGCATTACCAACAAGGGTGAGGATTGGATCACGATGTTCTACGGCGGTGAATACGACCTTGTGGTGTATTTGCCCATCGTGGATGAAACCTTTAACATGACCTTTAACGTGAACCTCATCAAGTTGCTTGGTGACGACACGGTAATGGAGATACAATCTTTGCCTTCTCGTATTTCCGCGGCCATTTACGGCACGCTGGGCGTATCGCAAGCGGCGGCGGCAGAGAGCGAGTCTTCCGAGAGCATTTTGGACCTTGCGTTGTCCGTATTGGAGAACGTGTCCTTCTCCACCACGGGTAAGATCACCCTCAATTGCTTCGGCACGGTACTTAGTAAGTTCTCCGAGGCGCTTTTGGGTAGCGAGATCTACCTTGGCGACTTGCAATACGTAAAAGTATTTGCCGATCTTTTGCATAAAGAGATCGGGCTTTCCGCCAAGAGTGAGACCGCGCAAGAGGTGTTCAATACCTTGGACTTTACCGTAAAGGATTACGCTGTGGGCTTGGTCAAGAGGGAGATCAACTTTGATAAGTCACTCTACAACACGCTTGATGACTACGAGTTCATGTACGTGAAAGCGAGCGGCAGCGTGGAGTACGATCTGCCTGATGGCGAATACGATATAGGCGGTTTGCTCAAGAGCATTGCGGATAACGTGAACATTCCCGTTGTGTTTGAAGGATTGCAGGGCAGTTTGGACGTGAACGTGGAAATGAAGATCTGCGTGGATGAGCTCAAGAGAAGCGAATTCCTTGTGGAGATCATGTGGAACAAGAATTACGTGATCCAGGCGTATATGGACGTTTTGCAACAGGAGATCTACGTGTATATGCCGTGGTTCGACGTGCAAAAATTCCTGATCAAAGGAGTGGATACTTCCTTTATTGCGGATCTGTTGCCCTCCGCTTACGGCGATGAAACCAGCGCCGCAGAAAGTGCAGTTGCTTCTTCTTCCGCCGCAAGATACGCAACCTTGCTCGGCAAACTCGTAAACGGCATTTTGATCACGGATGGGTCCAATCCGGAGTACGGAGAAGCAGGGGTGAATATCAGGCTGGATAACTCCTTCTTTGAGATCTTGCTTTCCGAGTTCGTCTCTTCGTTGGAGATCGAATTGCCCATTCGCTTTACCTCTTCCAACGTGTCTATCAATAAAAATAAGATCAACTTCTCCTTTGATTTTGATAAAGACTTGCAGGCAGGATATATCAAGGGCGCGCTCAAATTGGATAATATGGGCTTCCGCGATGAGAATATCCGTCCCGAGATCACCCAAAACGTGACCGAGTTTACGCCGCTCCTTGACTATAAAGCGGTGAATCCGTTGATCTTGGAATATTTGTACGTGAATACCGAACTGTTGCTGGATGCGAGCTTTATCGAACAGCAACTGAATATGGACGATATCTTCATGTACATATTCGGTGAAGGCTTTGACCTTGTAAGCGAAGAAGTGGAAGCGGCTTTCCGCTTGCAGATAGAAGGAAACCTGAACATCAAGCGCATTGAAAGAAGTGAGCTTGTTGTGAACCTTTATATGAAGTCCAAGGGCGTGGAGCGCCTGTTCGTGCGCGCCTACCTCGTGGGCTTGGACGAAGCGCTTTACGTGGATGCGCCGCTTCTCGGCTTGTACGGCATTAAGATGAGGGGCATCAATATTGCTTCGCTGTTCGGCAACGGTGAGAAAGAGCACACGGAAGAGCCGAGCATCACCGAGCTCTCTTGTGGTTGCAAGTGCGAAACTTGCTTGGAAAAAGGTTCTTGCTACGGCATGGTAAACGGCGTGCTCACTCGTCTTTGCGATGAACATTGCACCTGCTCGCATTGTATGGTACCCGGTTGCACCTGCACCGAGCCCATGTGCGTGGCAATGGGCAGTTGTTATGATGAGCACGGTTTGAAGCGTTGCGATAGTAATTGCGGTTGTGCTCGTTTGTCCTGCGGCTGTAATAATATGGAATGCTACCTGAACGGCGGTTGCGTGGGCGAGGTCAAACACTGTGAAGAGGACTGCACCTGTACCTGCTGTATGGTGGCGGGATGCGGTTGTGTTTGTGAAGACTGCGTGGCAAACGGCAGTTGCTACGATGAACACGGCAATAAGATCTGCGCGGGCGATTGTGATTGCGGTTGTTCGGCGTTGCCTTGCGGTTGTACGGATGACGAATGTGAAGCAAGAGGCGGTTGCTACGTAAACGGCGTTAGAACTTGCGACGGCGAGCATTGTCATTGCACTTGTTCCTATTTGGAAGACGGTTGCACCTGTGATGCTTGCATTAAGAACGGCGGCTGCACTACTTCGGACGGCAGAAAACTGTGCAAGACGGGTTGCACCTGCGAACATTGCGTATTGCCTTGCGGCTGTGACGATCCCGGCTGCGTGGCAATGGGCGGTTGCGGCGTGAACGGTATGTACTGCAACGATTACGGTGACTCTTGCTGTTCCTGCCATTCTCCCGAAATTTGCCCTTGCAGCAATCCCGAATGTGTGAAAAATGGTTGCGTAATTGGGTACAGGAACGTTTACGCGGTGGCGAACGAGATCTATGCGGTATATTATGATCCCGAAACCGATTCCTATTTCCGCTATACCGATGCGGGTGCCATTCAAGCGCTTTCCAAGGCGGAATCGGATAACCTTGTGAAAGAGGCGGCAACGGGGCTTCCCAAGGTGATCCGTATCGAAGCGATCCATCGCGATGGATGCGACACCGAGCATTGCACTTGCTCTATGGATATCTATCGTTTGGAGTGCTATTGCAGGAACCCCGAATGCGTGGCGAACGGACAATGCGTGAAGTGTTATCGCTTGATAGACGGAAAGGTAAGGGCGATATGCTATTGCGATAAGAATCACGTGGAGCATATCGACGGTTTGATCGCCAACGACGTGACCGAAGTGGAATTCTACGTGGGTTCCGTGTTCAAGAAGAGTTTGACGAACGGTGCTTGGAAGAATTATATGACCATCGTGGACGGCAGCGTGGCTCTTTCGGATACCAACGATTATATCTTGGCTATGCCGGATAACGAGTACAAGATCAAGATCCATACTTCTTCCGCCGTTTATTCCTTTAAGTATGCGTTGGGTGACAGGGGTTGCACCTTCCCGAACGAATGTAAGTGCCACACCAACGTGCTTGCTTGCTATTGCACCAATCCCGCGCATATCAAAGAAGGGCGCTGTCCTTATGATTGCGAATACTGCAACGGCGATTGTCATACCGATTTCAGCAATCGTATCACGCAGGCTTTCTCCGAAATGAAGATCACGGCGGCGGGTATCTCCTTCCGCACTTCCAACAAGTTGCTTTCCACCATCTTCTACCTGATCTCCGGTAATACGGTAAATGAGGTAAGCGGCTCCAACATCAGTTTGGACTTTAACTTGAAATACGTGACGCGCGAAAAAACGGTGGAAGTGCCCGGCTTGGTTGCGGAAGAGGTTAAGAAGGTTGTATTGGTGGGTGAAACCAATACCAAGACCATTACCGATAATATCTCCGATTACATGGAGATCCGTGACGGTGAAGTGGTGTTCAGCGACGGCAACGTGGCACTTAACGATCTGCCCGATTACGCTTGGACCGTAAAGTTCTATTCCGATACCAACGTGGAGCTTGGAAGTTGTGCTTACGCGTTATATACCGGTGAGGTTTCCTCCTTCCTTGCAAACCTTGCTTTGCGCGCGGATATTCGCGTGGAGAAACCCAAAGCCAGTCCCACCGATCCCGATGAGTACTCGGTGCTCAGCGTGGCTTACGGCGGCTTGACGGTCTTGACGGAAAAGCAAACTTTGCACGTGGAAGACGTTCGTAAGGATGACCACAGCGAGGTGGATTTCACCACCTATCAAGCCATCGATTCCCTGCAAAAGATCACGATGGAAGTGGATCTGAATATCGAGTTGCATCCCGATGATACGCAGGTGGAGTTGGGCCCCGTATGGAACGGTTTGTTCCCGGGCATCGATACCCTGATGCAGGTCATCGTGGACGCCAATTCCTGGACGAGAAACACCTTGTTGACCTTCTCCGTGCAGGCGTCTTTGGATCTTAACAATTTGGATAAGACGCAGGCGATGATCACCATTACGGAAACCCTTCCGGCGGGTGATAAACTCTTGGGCTTCCTGTTCTATGACGGAGAAGCGGAAGAGCCCACCCTCTATATGAACATCCCGGTGCTCGGTATCAAGCCCACCTATTTCCAAGGCATTACGGTGAAAGATCTTATGCCCGAGATCAACGTGGATCCGCTCCCGTGCGGCTGTAAGAACGTGCTTTGCACCGATCACGGCAGTTGTTATGACGAATACGGTGTGCGCCGTTGCGACGGCGACCATTGCGGTTGCTCCTGTGACGCCTTCCTTTGCGGCTGTAATTGCAATGCTTGCATGCAGAGAGAATCTTGTGACGGCACCGCTTGCTCGAACGATTGCACTTGCAGTCATTGCAAGAGTGCGTCCGCGGCGGAAAGCAACGAACTCTCCTGCGGTTGCACGAACGAAGAGTGCCTGAAATACGGCGCTTGCGTGCCCAATTGCGAGAACTGTGACGGCAGTTGCCACTTTACTCCTTCCGCTGTAAATCCGCTTTTGTGCGGTTGTACCGATCCCGTGTGCTTGCTGAGAGGCAGTTGCTACGGTGCTTGTAAGAACTGCTCGGACGGCAGTTGCCACGACGTGGAGAATGCCGCCACGATGTTTGACAGCACGGTGGATACCATTTACGGCATTTTGGCTCACTTTACCAGCGTGACGGTTTCCGAAGAGGCGGGCGTTCAGATCGAGGTCAAACCTTCCTTGATCACCCACGTGCTTATCGCGCTTGGCTACGATATGGACCTTGGCGGTATAGACGATATCGGTTCTTTGCTCATAGGCTTTAAGGTTGACGCTTTGAGCAATCTCTCGGTCAATGCGCAGGTGAACTTTAAGGAAAACGCCAATACTTCTTACATCCGCGTGACGGCAGACGATATTCGCGTGGACCTCAATAAGAATAAGCTCATCGCCCCCGCCATCGTTGGTGATCTTGCAAACGATTATAGCGAGCTCACCACGGAGAGTTATGTAAACTTCTCCATCTCGGGTGAGTTCTCCATGGATACCGAAGCCACCGTGATCGCACTCGGCAACACCATTTCCGCCGTCTTAGGCGAGCAGGTGGCGTTTGACCTCGGCTTTGAAACCGGGTCTGTCAAGTTGGGCTACAAGATCGCGGGCAACGTGTCGCTCGGTGCAATAGATATCATGGGCTTGCTTGCCAACAAGACCTTTGATCTGGACGCTTTCTTGGATACTTCCAACGCTCTCGTGGAGATCATGGATCTTTCTGTTCCCGCTGCTCCCAAGACCTTCCTTTCCTTGTACGTGGAAGACGGATTTGCTTACGTGAATCTTGGTATTTTGAAGAGTGCGCCGCCCGTGAAGATAGACGTGCGCTCCTTCATCAACGTGCCGTTGGAAGAACTTGTCAGCACGGCGGATTCCGATGCTGACGTTAAGACTTACGACGTGACTTATTCCTTGGATGTTCCCGAGCTTGTCACAATCGGCAGAATGTATCACTATATCGAGGCCGATAGTCCCGCGTTCTTGGTGGCGCTCAAAGGTTACGACGTGGAGAAAGCCATCCTCGTGAACGATTCCACCAAGGCGGTGATCGAGATAGCCAAGGAGAACATGGAAAAATACTTCTCCTTCCGCTATGTGGGCGGGGCAAACGGCAACCAACGCTATGGCAACACTCTCGTTTCCATGGCAAGTACCAAAGAGGTAAAAGACCTTGTGCTGGAAGGCAACAACTATTACACCGCTTACCTCGTAACCGAAGGCGGTGTGGTATCCTTCTCCTTGAAAGTCGCTACCGATGACGCATATAAGAACGGGGAAAGCCGCACGCTTTCGCTTGCCGTGGGCGTGCTTGGAAATATCACCTTCAAACTGGATGAATTCATCGTTGCCCTCAACAGCAACATGATGAAGATCTTTGAGGAATTCTTGGGCATGAACCTCAACGCGCCCGATATGAACCTTGCGGCGCGCCTTGGCAAGACCGATACCGTTTACGTGGGCGCTTCCCTTGCTTTGAAGGATGACGCTGATAAGGGTATCGACGTGGATTTCTACCTTGGCAATTTTGCTTTCGAGATCGGTCAAAAGAACCTGCTCACCGAGTTGCACACTAGTAATGATATGCGTGCGCACGTGGTAGGTACGGGCGAAGAGATGACCATTAAGAAGGGTGATTACAGTGACGTGTTTAACGATCTGACCACGGCTTATGCCGCTTTGACTGCCGATATTACGATCAATGCGGCGGGCGAAACGAGCGCGCCCGAGACCAACAGCGGCATCTTCTACCCGGGCGGTGCGCTCTTTACCTTTGGCGATACCTTCCGCGATATGATAGGCGATATCCTTGTGAATATCGGTTTGAATGATTCGTTGAACGGTACCTATCGCGTGACCCTGCGCGGATACCTTGGCAATTTGGACTTCTCTTCTCTTGCCCTCGGTGATCTGGAAGTGTATTTGCAGATCAGCGAAAAGGTGAGCACGAATGTTTACGACGAGATATTGACGGTGTATTTTGACGGTTCCTTCCTCTATTTGAACTTGAACCCCAACCGCTTCCCGTACGTGACGTTGCCCGCCACTCGTATCGAGTTGGATTCGGCAATTCGTTATTGGAGCGGAGAGGACGATGAAGGCACTTCCATGGCGGAGTCCGATGGGGATTCTGCTTTGGCTTCCATCTTTAAGTTGGTTGCCGGCGCCACGATCGGTCAGGGACGCATTGCGTTGCGCCTCAGCGAAAACTTTGTGGGCGGCTTGCTCCAAATGATCTCGCCCGAGTTCAATAATCTTACCTTGCTTTTGGATGAAACGGTGCTGAAAGTGGATCTCTTGAACGGCGCTGTGGAGCTTGGTCTTTCCACCGCGGGCGTGTTTGAACCGCAAAAGTACGTGGTGAGCGGCAACGACAGTTTTGCCAAGATCGAGTACCTGAGCGCAACCGAAGCTTACCTTGATATCTTTAACAGCGCGGCTTACGACGGCATGACGGGAGATTATCTCTTAACGATCACCGCGGGCGGCGCAAACCTTACCGTGCCCATCACCATTGAGGACATCAAGAGAACTTACGAGTATCAAGATAAGTACGTTTGGAACGAACTGTTTGATCTGGATAATAACCGTTTCCGCATCAAGTCCGGCAAGTTTGAATCGGGTAAATATAAAGTGAGCTTTACCTTAAAGGACGGCACCGTTCTTACCGAAAAAGCACTTTGCTTGCTCTCGGGCAATGCTGCGTACACCACGTTAAACGGCTTAACACCCGATCAGGTGGAGAGCATTAAGATCTCCGTGGATTATTTGCGCGTGCCTGTTACCGCAACTCTTGTGACGGATCAAAGCTCTCTCAGCAGGGTGAGCCTTACGGGGGTGGAATCCGTTAAGGTATCCGGCACCAACGAGTTGAATTACTTCTTCAAGTCCATGGATAACGAAGGCCACTTTACCGTGAACGGCGCGGCGATCGCGGGACTGGGTGGAAGTACTTACGATGCGTACTTCTTTACCAATGACGCTTCCAAGGTGGAACCCACCAAGTTGACCTTTGCCGCACAAGCGGATGCGAACGTGACTTTGTTGAACGTGACCAAGGACAACATTAAGAAAGTGGTGTTGGTAAGACTGTATGCTTCGGATGCAAACGCACCCAAGTTTGATACCTATGAGAATACGACCGTGGAAGATCGCTTGATCTTCTTGGATCAGTACGGTGCACCCTATGAGAATTACACCGCTCCGCAAACCTTTGCCATGACGATTGGAGTAAAGGATCTGGAATTTGCGGTGTTCCGTCCCGAAGCCGGTTTGTATATTGCTTCCGAACAAACCACCTATACCTATAACTATCAAGCGGGTACGGTGTCTTCTTCGGCAGGTTTGGTACTTAGCAATTACGTGAATTGGCGCGAGCAGGTCTATTACCTGACCACCACGTTGAAGATAGACGCGAACTTTGCTTCCACCGGCACCGATATCCTCGGCGGTTATGAGATCTTTGGTGACCGCGCGGTGGGGCTTGGCGGCATCTTGGATCAGGTGGCGGGCATCTTGCGCATGCAAAACGGCATTGACAAGACCATCACCTTAAAGATCGAACTCAAATTGGTGGCGGAAGACGTGTACCGCTCCGAAGCGTTGTTCACCCTCTCCATAGAAGGGAAATCTCCCGCGTATGTGTATTACGAAGGCTTGGGTGAGGGCGCGGACAGCTATTTGTATATCGATCTTTCCGCTTATAACCTTGGTTCTTTGAAGGTGCAGGCGGATATCGTGACCCCCATCGTGGACCTTTTGGCTATCGGCGCAAAGGATAATTACTCTTCCTTGGATAAGGAAGTGCTTGCCTGCGGTTGCAGCAATCCCGATTGCGTAATCGCAAAGAGTTGTATCACGTACAGAAACAACAAGAGGTACGTGCGTTGTAAGGATACCGGTTGTACCTGTTCGCACTGCGTGCTCTCTTGCGGTTGTACCGACGAGGCTTGCTTGCTGAACGGCGGTTGCTACGATGAAAACGGCGTGAGGATCTGTGACGGTGAAGATTGCGGTTGTTCGTGCAGTAAGCTCAAATGCGGCTGTACCAATACCGCTTGCGTGGCGCACGGCGGCTGTTATGACAGCAACGGCAATTTGCTTTGCTATAAGTGCACCAACGTGGATTGCCAGATCAGCGAAACGGGTTGTGTGTTTGACGATAATTGTGATTATAAAGACGAATACGATATCGTGAACGGAGTAAAAGTGCGCCGTCCGTGCACCTGCTCGCATTGCATGCTCAAATGCGGCTGTACCGACGAACATTGTCTTGAACACGGCAGTTGTTATGAAAACGGCGTATTGGTCTGTTCCGATGATTGCGAGTGCGAGTGCAAGGAGAACGCACAGCTCTCGGGCGGTGATTCGGATCTGCCCTTTGCCAAGTATCTGCCTTACGTGGACAGCATTCTTTCCGCAGTGCAGGTGGGCAACAAGATGAGCATGATCGTGCTCAATCCCAACGTGTATAATAACCTGCTCCTGATGATGGGATACACCACCTTCCTGTGCGATGAAAATATGGTGTACCTGCGCGGAGAACTCAAAGCGGATACCGCAACGGGTATGTCGGAAACGTATATCCGACTCGCTTCCGGTGTATCGGGCAAGACGAGCGAGGATGCAGAAACCGATTATAACATCTCCATTGAGTTGACCGGCTTTAAGGTGCAATCCGTGGTGAAGCCGCAGGGCGCACCCAACGCGCAATACAACAACTTTACCGCGGCGTACGACTTTGCATCCAAGTTGCCGAATTATCAAGACTATCCCACCGTGGATACGATGGAACTGCACTTTGCGACCACCATTGACCTTGCGGTTTCGGGCGGTGACGAATTGTGGCCCATCTCCGTGGCAGGTTTGGTGGGTGATATGTTCGGTTTGAACGAGAAAGACGTGGCAAAATTGGTGATCGATAACACCGAAGTTTCCACGGCAAGCAAACTGCGTATCCATATGGAAATGTTCCTGGATATGCAACGCTCCGACAGAACGGAATTGCTGTTTGAGATCTCGCAGGTAAATAACTCTAACGTTGCCACCTTGATCGTTGGTTTGTATTATCTCAACGCAGAGCAGACCGCTTACGCTTCTCTCCCCATCTTCGGACTGAGCGGCTTAAAGATCACGGGGTTGGATCTTGCGGGCATTTTGGCCAACGTGATGGATCTTACCTTCTGGAATGACGTGCGCACCTCCGAAGCGGCAAGCGAAAGCGTGGCGGCGGCGGAAGAAGAAACACGTTTGAAGAATGCGTTGTGGACCGCGCTCGGCATGGATCTGGACGACGAGGAGCAGATCCCCTCTATCTTGCAAAAGTACGTGGATGCGATCAACGACTATGCGGAAGACAGAAACACGCAATACGATACCAAAGCCAAATTCGTGCTTGCTCTTGGTAATTCTTACGCCGGCATCGGTCTGAACCTGTCCCTCTTGATGACGGTGATGGACGTGTTGGAAGTGGATCTCGGCGCCTTTAAGGACGTTTTGGAAACCTATCCGAGAGGCTTGCGCTTGGAAGCTTACTACGACGGTGCGGATGCTTCCTCTTTGACGGGTTGGTCTTTGAACGTGAACGGGTATTTCTCCAAGAAAGAGGAAAGAGATGCCTTCGGTACCTCGGACGGCAATAGCGCTTGGATGGGCTTGACGATAAAGATCAGAGATTTTGAGCTTAACCTGGCGGAACAAAACGGAATGACCAAGTATTCCCGCGTGAAGGCAGCTTCTTCCGATCCCGAACCCGTAAAGACGGTGATCGGCATGCCGGACGTGACGGGGGCTTCCACCGCGGTATCCAAGCCGACTTACCGGTACTCCACCACGAGATACAGAGGGTACGCAAGCAGCAATTATGCGGATTATAAGACGCTGTCTGCTTACAGCGATATCATGGCAATAGACGTGCTGAACTTGAAGCTGCAAGGTCAGTTGGTGTTTGATCTGAAACAAAACACGTACAGCGTATCCTTCTCCAACAACACCTTTGGCAATCAGGCGTTTGATTTCTTCTGCGCGCTTATCGAGGAGATGATCGGCACCGAAGCGAACAAGGTGATCGTGAACAGGAACGCGAACCAAGTTTTGACCTTCGGATTCAACGTTGATATCAACGTGAACTTTAAGGATTTCTCCAAGACGCAGTTCAAGGTGGAGCTCACTTACAGTGATGGTGTCAATCAACTTCTGCTTGCGGCTATCTACTATGATGGGGCTACCATTGCGGAGGACGGCGGACAGCTCTATTTGAACGTGTCCGACCTTGGTCTTGTAAAACTTCGTGCTACGGGTATCAACCTGGAACAGACCCTTTCCAAGTTGCTGGACGTGGACCTCAAAGCGGGCGGTCTTACCATCATGCGCGACGTGTTGGAAGTGGAGTCTTTGGGCGAATTGATCCAAAAGTATATTAAGAAGTCAACCAACGTGACCGAAGACACGGCAGATAACGAAGAGAACGAAAATGAGGAGATCAGCGCGGGCGAAGGGGAAGAAATGGTGGATACCAACGTGGCTAACCTGACTCTTACCCTCAAAGCGCTTGCCATTCAAAAGACGCAGATCCCCTATGACCTCAGCGTGACCATTGACGGCGAGATGCTGGAAAGATTCGTTTCCGCCTTTGGGTTTGATAAGGGCATCGTTGGCAAGGCGTTAGACAGAGCGGGCATTCCCAAGTCCTTTGAGGCAAAGGTGGGCTTTGTGCTTGACGAAGGGTTCTCCAACATCAGCGCGATCATTCACGCGCCCGATGATCTTGCGGAAGGCACGCAGGATAATACTATTACCGCAGAGATCTCTAAGTTTAAGTTTGATTATACTTCTTCCGCGCAATCTATGTTTACGGAAGGGCAGTTTGATTCTTACAGCGCGTTGCCGGTAGGCGGCGCGATCGGCCTTACCAACCACAACGGGCAGAGTTGGGTCGGCTCCTTGGTGGAAACCCTTATCAACGGACTCTATCCCCCCGCAAACGGAGAGGAAACGGAGTATCAGGCAGGTTCCATGAAAGTCAAGATCACGCATAACACCGATTATACCGATAAGAACGGATCGGTGGTGTCCGGCACCAAGAGGGTGGTTGTTTTGCAGATCAGTCGTGACAATACCAGACACCCGCACTCTTTGAGAGCAAGAATTTTTGACGTGTTGACCGACTTTTCAGACGGCCCGGGCATCGTGGATGTAGGAAAGGACGCGCTTGCCATTTGGGAAGAAGGTTGGGCGGCTGTCCCCGGCATGCTAAAGGACGTGGCGCAATTGCTCGTGGGTCAGATCAACCAAGTGACGCTTTATTTTGATGACGGAGACCTTATCCTTTATATTCAAGTCTATATCTCTATCTTCGATCTGAGTTTCTTAACTTGGAATCCGGGATTTGATATAGACCTTCCATCACTTGATATTTCCGACCTTATTTCTGGAAAGAGCAAGAACAAATACGATGAACCGGATGAAATAGAGGACGAAGATGACGAGGAGGAAGTGGTGACGAGCGCGGATCTGGAAGCGGCAAAAGAACATCCGATCACCGGTCTTACCCTCAACCTCGGCTATGGCTTGATAGACGATACCACCGGTACCGTTATGGAAAAATCCAAGCAAACTTCCGACGTGCTCGGCGGAGAAGACCCGAGGACCATCAGTAATCTTCGTTTGGATATTGATCCCGTCTTGTTGCGTGTAGTAGCAAAGTTATTAAACACGCTCGTTTTGGAAAAGGCGGGTGATCCCTCCACCGTGCCTGCCCGCGCAACTTACGGGACCTATCGCTCCATCATCAAAATGATCAAAAGCGCATTAAAGGGCATGATCGTGGGTGCCGTGGGCGATAACGTGGCAGGCAGAGTGCTCGGCAGAGCGGCAGGCGCATTGACGGATGCCTTGATAGACGTTGTGCTGGGTGAGCAGATCATACACGTGCTTGCCAAGCTCCTGCCTTTCTATGAACCCGAGAAGGGCGACACTTGCTACGTGATGGTGGAATTTGATACCAACACTCCGAGTTGGAGTACGGACAAGGTGCTGATCCGCAAAGTGTTGTTGCGCATGTCTTCCGCAAGAACGGAGCAGTACACGCAAATCATTCTTACCAATGCCGGTATCAGACTTGGCGTGGTGGATGATGACAGAGTGAGCATCGAATTTGACGGTGATACCACTCGCACTTTGACCGACGTGTTCAACATTGACCTGGACGGTGACGGTGTGGCGGATTATCTGCAAGACCTCCCCGACACTGCGAAAGTGTACTACGAACCGGGCACGACCAATGCGGACGAAGAGGAGGACAGAGTGTCCATCGTTTGGATGGATAGTACCTTTATCATTGATCCGACGGGTGGCAAAACGGAGGACGATATCATAGCGCATCCCGCGGATGGTTCCGATCCCACGGCAATTACCTATAACATCGTGGGTGCTATCTTGAACCACAACAAATATATCCCGTTGAAGGTGCCGTATAGCGCAATCCGCCTTGTGAAGAGCACCGTTGTGGGCGGTAAGAAGACCCCCATGATCAAGGGCGAACATTTGGATCTCCCGTTGCGCATCACGCCGGATATGGTGAAGGACCTGGATACCTATTTGCCGCAGATCGTTATGGTTTACCTGGTGGACGGCTACGGTGAGAACGGTATGTATTACACCTTTGACGGCAGAGAAGTTGGCGGAAACGTGGTCAAGTGGGATTACTCGGGCGTGTCGGATAGTTATGACGGCGGCGAGTACGTGCTCAAACTGACCTTCGGTGACGGCAACACCCTCAACTATCATATCGAAATACCCATCACGGTCATTCCGCAGGCACTCTCCGCCATCAACGGCTTTGCTTATTCGAATGACGAGGATAACGTGATCGTAGGAAACAGCCTTACTTACGAAGCGGGTGAAACGCCCACCTTGCCCGATAGAGTGTACGCCGAATTCGGCACGCTGGGCAGTAAGTTGTACGAGATCCGCTGGAAGGAGGATACCTTTACCTCCAATTACGCGGGCGCTACCTATTACGTGGATGCGTTTATCGGAAACAGCGAGATCGGTTATCACTTGTATGAGAATATCCCCATTGTGTTCAAGAGTAAGTTGATCACCAAGTACAACTTTGACTTGAATGATGGCAGGACCTATTCCTTTGTGTTTGATCCGTACGTGATCAATGACGGTGATAACAAGCCCGAATCCATGAGCTTGTACAGCTATCCGCGTTATGCGAACCTGCATTTCGAGAACGACGTGGACGAGCAAGGACGTGACGTTTACGTAACGGTGCCCGTCGAATGGAACTTTGATAACGTTGTGAATACCTACGAAGGTAGCAGTGACTCCTTTGCATACTTCCGTTACGGTGACGAGAAGATCGGATACCAGATCGTGAAGGTGAACGTTAAGATACAAGAGAGGATCTTCACCTCTTCCATGCTTGACATGACCGCCATGAATTTGGTGACAGAAGTGGATCCGCTTTACTTGAACAGCAAGGGTGAAGTGAAGGTAACGGGCTTCCGCGGTAAGCAGAGCTTTGAGGATTACGATCCCACCGACGTTAAGAACTATCCCACTTCGGTGAAAGTGACTTACGGAACGGGCAAGAATGACTTTATTATCTTCTCGGGTGACGACGTGAAGTGGAGCCTTGGCAATATTGAGGTGAAATACGATTCGGGTACGCAGTACGCCGTGTTGCGCCTTGGTAACGAGGCAGGTGGCTATCAAACCATCAATATCCCCATCACCATCAGAGATAGAAGGGTGAGTGCGATCGACCTTTCCGCCATCAGGAGCAAGTATGAGTTTGATCCTTACGAGGAGAATGCATCTGACTCTAAGTGGTACCCGGAAAAGACGGGTGCGGTGGTCGTGTTTGCTTCGCAAGCGGCAGAAGAATACCCGATCAGCTGGGATCTTTCCAATTTGGATCAAAGCTATAAGGGCGGTACTTACACGGTCTATGCCCGCGTGGGTACGGATAAAGTGGGCTATCAGCTCGTGCCCTTTACCGTGGTGGTAAAAGAGAAGATCATTCAGAACTTGCAGATCGAGTCTTTTGTGTTCGATCCTTACGATACCTCCATCAACCCGATGGATCTGAACGATCAGGTAGATGAGAACGGAAACGTGATCGTTGCCTCTCCCTATCCCAAGAGCGCGACCGCGGTGTTCAAGGATGATTCCACGCACCCGTTCAGCAACTTGGTGTGGGATATCACGTCTTTGAACAAGATCTGGAACTATAAGGGCGGCGAAACCACCATCACCGTTAAGTTCGGTAATGCATACGGCGGTTATCAGGTTTACGAAGTACCCGTCAAGGTGGAATGCCGTGAGATCCAGTCTGTGGAAATGACCGAGATCGTGTTCGACCCGTACGGCGGCGTGGATCCGAGATTGGAATCCAGCTATGAAGATCAAGTGAACGTGACGTTCAGCAACGGCGAAAAGGGCGTGATATCCGTCATTTGGGATATCGGCAAGGTCATTAGCGGATATAAGGGTTGGAACAGCACCTCTTTGGAGAATGCGCTGTATCAAGAATTCCCGGTGTCCATCCGCGCAGGAAACAGCGTGTGCGGCTATCAGACCTTTGACGGTATTCGCGTGCGTATCTTGAACCGTGAGATTGAAGACACTTCCATGAGTACGCAGTATTTGGACGTGTATTCGGATAACGACTTGGCGTCCTCGGTGAGCGTCACCTTCAAGGACGGCACCACGCGCACAATGAACGTGTCTTGGATCAACCTGAACTTCCGCACCGATATCAACGATCCCACCTTCCCCAATTGGGACGAGGCGAACCATATTGACGAGCAGGAGGCGGCAGGCTTTACCGCAGACGCGCGTATCGGTGACGCCATTGGCGGTTATCAGATCATCACGGTGCCTGTCAGAGTGTACAAGAGGGTGGCTACCGCGTTGTATATCGACAACGTGAAGTGGTCCAACGATAAGGAAAATATCGCGGACGCTTTGACCATCGATTACGACAACCATTACTTTGTGTTCGATCCGTATGACGGTAAGATGGAAATGCCCTCTACCGTGCAACTCTTCTTTAACGACGGTACCGACACCTATATGAAAGCGGTGTGGGATATCTCGCACATCGAGTTGCCGCTTGCGGGCGAAGTGTACGGCGGAAGCAACCGCAATGCCAAGAAGGGAGCGATCCTGCGCCTTGGCAACGCGCGCACCGGCTATATTGAGATCGAGTTCATGGTAGTGGTTCTCAACCGCGTGTTGGATACCGTCACCGATGAGCGCGGCAACAAGGTACCCGCCATTTACGACGTGCAAGACGGCAGCAAGGGATCCCTCATTACCACCATCATTAACGATCCGTATCTGAGCTCAGGCTTCCCGAATACGGTGTATCTTGAATTTGCCAAGATGAGCGGCATCAAGACGCTTACGCAGTCCGAAGATACCTTAAAGGTCATCGGTAAGTGGAATATCGAGTACACCAGAGATCAATACGGCAATAAGGTGCCCATCAGGGCGTCCTTCGTGCTGGGTAGCGAGAGATCGGAGTACAGGACCTACACCTTTGACGTGACCACAGTGTTCCGTAGCCTCAGCGTACCGGAGAGCAAGGTGGTGGATATCAATCCTTACCAGATCAGTTTGCCCTCCGTGCTGACGGTGAACGTGGGTAGCGCTATGCGTTATGATCCGGATACCGGCAGTTATGAACCGATGGCGGATAGCGTGGTCACGCCCTTGCAAATGACCTTCCGTGCGGATTGGAGCAAGGCAACCATTGATTATTCTTACACCGGCGGCTTGCAAGAGAACGTGGTGGTTTACGTGGGTAATACCACTTGCGGATATCAAGAGAGCCGTATCAAGGTGAACGTGCTGGATAAGACGGTGCAATCCATCTCTACCGAAGAGTTTGAGATCGATCCTTACGATTACGGAACCTTGCCCGCCACCACCAACGTGACCTTTGAGGATAAGACCTCGGGCGAACTCAAATTGTACGCCAATATTTCCAACGCGATCAAGGATCCCGAGAATCCGAACAGCGCGTTCTATCAGGGCGGCAAGTACACCGTTAAAGCCTTCCTCGGTGACAGAACGGGCGGTTATCAGCCCGTCACCATCACGCTGAACGTGAAAGACAGGACCATCACCGCGCTCTATATCGGCGGACAAGACGTGATGAATAACGGCTTGCATATTGCTACCTACGGCGGCGAGAACGGCATCACGGCGGATCTTGATACAGTGGTGATCGCACGCTTTGCGGACGGTACCGAGAGAGAGTTGAAGGCGCTTTGGAACAGCGTGTCCATCGATTACGACTATCACGGCGGCAAGTATGCTTCCGCAGCCCTCTTGGTGGGTAATTCGGACGGCGGCTATCAGAGAGTGATCTTTGATATCTTCGTGGAGAAAGCGGTGGCACAAAGCGCAACGGTGCAAGAGGGCTTTGCTTACAATACCTTGCTTGGCGAAGCGGGTCTTCCCGAAACCGTCGTGGTCACCTTCACGGAGAGCAGTTATGTGAGGACCTTGGTGCTTCCCGTGGCGGCTTGGGGCAAAGATCCCGAGATCGACAGGGAGAACGGCACTTACACCATCACCGCCAAGATCGGTAATAAGCGCAGCGGTTATCAAGAGATCACGGTCTCCATGCCGCTTGCGGATATCGAATTGCTTTCGGTCACCGCTCCCGTTTATACCATCAACGGATATGACGAGATCAAGACGGATAAAGAAGGCAGACTTTTGAATGCACAAGGCGATCCCTTCGTGGTGATCGGTGAGGTGGGTGAAGGCAGGTTTGCCGAGTTGTACGTGAAACTGCTTGAACCCGAAAAGATCAAGTATACCTATCTCGGCGCTTCCTTCGTAACGCCCATTGAAGTAGGTAATGAACAAACGGGTTATATGTCCGTAACGACGGATGAAACGCCCATCTTGTTAGACGTGCTTGTAAAGGCACAGATCATTCGCGCCCTCTACCCGGTGGGTGAGAGCAAGGATATCGTGGAATATTACCACCTTGCTTCCGAGCAAGATCCTTACAATATGCCCGCTATCGGCAAGACGGTATCGGTACTTATGGCGGATGATAGTATCGTTACGCTCCCCGTGGTTGGCGTTTATTACACGCCCGAAGGCGGTAGCAGGTCCAAGTACGTATCGTACAAGGGTTATAAGGATGAATCGGGCAAGAATAAGGACGTGCTGATGGAGATCGAAGTGGGTGACAGCGTGCACGGTATTCAAACTTACGAGAGGATCATCCACGTGGCGGAGAAGAAACTCAAATCCATTGCGGAACTCAGCGATATGATCGTGGATCCCTTCCTGTACACCTTGCCCAACACGGTGACCGTCACCTTTACGGACGATACCGTGGTGACCCTCCCGGTGTTCTATGAGGTGAACGGAAGACCCTTTAATACTTACGACCTTAAATACTCCGGCGGTAATTACGCGGTGAAGGCAAAAGTAGGTGGCGATCAAGGCGGTAAGCAAGACTTCTACTTTACTCTCACGGTCAAGCAGATGCTTGTAAAGGGCCTTAACAAGGATGAACTTATTACCATCGATCAGTTGGAAAGCACCTTGGATCTGCCCACGTCGTTGCAACTGTTGATGATGAACGGTGAGGTCGCTACCGCATCCGTGGAGAACGGGCTCCTTGATAACGGTGAGTGGCGAGTGGTGTTCAAGGACGGAGCCTTTACCTTGCAAGCCGAGAATGGCAAGACGGGCAGTTGGGACTTCTCCGGCGTGAGTTTGGATCACAACGGCGGTAGTTATTACGCTGTGTTTAACTACGGAAACGAGCGTGCGGGATACCAGCGCATCAAGATCCCCGTGGCAGTGAATACCAAGCTCATTGATTACGACAGATTGCAATACGTGAAAACGCGCACGGCAAGCACCGTGAGCCTCGCACCCTTCATGGGTGAGATCACGGCGGCAGTAGGCGAGTACTTTGAGTTGCCCAGAGATCTGTGGATCACCTTTACGGACGGTACCGGCATGCAAGTATCGGTCACTTGGGACGCCGGCAATGCGGATATCACCAAAGTGGGCGTGTACGAAGTGAGCACGAAGGTATTGGATCAACCCATCAAAGTTATTATCACCATCACCGAGGACAGACAAGTTCACGGTGATGACGTGGTGGATCTGTACGTGCTTGCTCGCGGCGGCAATTACACCTTGCCTGAAACCATCACGCAAACCATTTACGTGAAGACGGCTTCGGGTGGCTACTATCCCGCTTCGGGCGTGGCTCCCACCATGCAGATCGATTGGAAGACCACTTACTCTTCGGCGGTGGAAGATTCTTACGAGCTGATCGGTTACGTTTCCAACGGCACCTTCACCTGGGAAAAGAGGGCGGAGCTGTATTTCCACAGTACCTATATCACTTACGTGAAGACCATTCTCCCCTCGGGCGAGAAACTTGGTACCAAGGAAGGGGAAACTTACGCCAAAGTTAAGGTGGGAACGCTCCTTTCCGCTGCCGATCTCCCGAAGGTCAGAGTGGCGGTTTATGACGGTGAGGCGGAAGTCATGAAGGATACGGCGGTAAATTGGACCATCGAGTACGCGCTTGACGCTAACGGCAATAAAGTGACTTCGGTTGCCAACCTTACCGCAAACGACTTGACCACGTTGGATACCACCAAAACCGGCTACGTGTACGTGTTGAAGGGCACCTTGATCAACCGTAAGGGCGAACAGGTCAAGTATAAGGGCGGAGATATCCTCTTCTCCATTGAGATAGACGAGGACGTGGACCTTGCCACCATGTATACGGTGAGCGCAGAGTCCAACGTGTTCCGCTACGGCGAGGCGACGGAAGTGGTCTTTGATTACTTGGATCCCAACGTGAAGAAACAGGAGATCGTGTATTACAAGGGAGAAATCGAGGTGGGTAGCGTCACTTACGATCCTGCCACCGGTCTTATGACCTCTCCCGAATACCATCCCACCGATGCGGGCGAGTATCGCGTGAAAGTGACTCTTGCGGGTTATGAAAAAACGCTCACGGTGACGTTGGACGTTCCTTACGTGATCCTGCAAAAGGATATCGGGGAAGAGATCGTGGTGATCCGTTTGAAACATCGCTTTGAGCAGGGCAGCACCTTTGCCGTCAGCTACGGCTCTCCCTACGGTGTACCCTTGACCGCAACCTATGCGGCGGTGGACCCCCTTACTTACGAAGTGTTGGAAGAGCAAGCGGGCTTGCTTGAAAACGGACTTCCCTGCGCGATAGGCACTTATAAAGTTGTCATCTCCGTGAACAGCGTGAACTACACGGGTGAAACGGTGGTTTACATGGAAGTGGTAAGAAGCATAGAAGTTTCATTCCACGGCGAGGACAGCTTGGAGATCGAACACGTGGGCGAAGGCATGTACCTAAAAGAAGAACACGTGGCGGTGAAAGCGGGAATGGCATTCGATTGCTGGTGCTCGGATGAAGAGCGCACAAAAGAGTACGATCTCTCGCGTCCCATCACGGGGGACCAAGAAGGAAAACTGAACCTATATGCAAGGTTTAAGGAACTGAGTTGACGAGCGCGTGCGCGCTACGCGTTAGATAAATAAATAAAATAAATATATTAAAAATATTTAAGGCGAAAGCCTATAACAATGCGGTAAAATAGAATTGAGGTAGGACTATGACAAGGACTCAAAGACGGACAAGGATAAAATCGGGGATCATACTGGCAACGGCGCTGGTATTATTGATCGCGCTATTTGCAATTTCCTTTGCATTCACCGGTGGCGGTGGCGCTATCGCAGAAGAGATAGATTATGAAAGTCTTAACTACGATGATACCACCATTCGCACGGGTGACGTGGAGGACTTTTTGGCAAAGACCGAAACCGAGCGCAATAAGTGTCGCCCCACCGACGGGATCGTGGATACGAAGAACGAATTCTGCTTCGTGTTCCTTGCTCTCGTTGACGGCAACTACACGCTCGGGAAAGATTTCAAGATCACGGCGACGAATTGGTCCGCTTCCTCGCCTACTCTTTATGGAAATCTGAACGGAAATAATCACGTGATCTGGAATGCTTCCACGGTGGCAAACGCTTCTGCCTCAACGTCTGTCGTCGGTGGTTTGGCTTCCTCTAACTTCGGCACTGTTTCCGCATTGAATTACTATTATACCGGCAGTATGTATGCCAAAAAGCACTCTTCTTCCGATTCGGTGGCAATGGGTGGTCTTTTCGGTAAAAACTTCGGTACTATCACCGGTTGCTCCATCGTGATCTCAGGGTCCTTGATCAGCGAAGGAGATACCAAGGACGTTACCAGCAACGTGGGCGGTGTGATCGGTTATAACGAAGGCATCATTTACAATTGCGGTATTAACTGTTCTCTTAGCATAGAATCCTATTCCGATAAGGAAACGGGCTCTTCCTCTTGCAACAACAACATCATTCATTCCGGCGGCGTGATCGGTAAGATGTACGAAGGAAGGATCGATAGTTGCACCATCAAATCTTCCGCAAACGTGATCGCGGCGGATAACGTGGATAAATGGGCAAACGATACGGCAAGCGGCATTACGGGTTGGATAGGCGATAACCTTTCGGATATCCCCGTTATCGGAGGCGCCTTGGACGACATTGCGAAAGCGTTTGCGAACGTGGAATATAACGACAAGCAATACGTGCACCCCGCAGGCGTTGTGATCGGGTGTTTGGACGGAAACGGCGGTATTAAAAACTGCGATATTTCCGTGACGGGCAGCGCACTTTCTTACGGTATGGCGGGTTCGAGCAACGTGGGTAGCATTGCAGGCGGTTTTATCGGATTGATAGACGAAACCAGCGTGGGCACTTACGTACAAAGCAACAAGATCACGTTAAGTTGCGCCATCAGCGCTTTCGTTTTGCCCAGCTTGAACCTTACCGATCAGCTCGTGGATTACGTGGGACAATGGATCAAGAGCAGAAACGTGGACGTGTTCATCGGTGCTTTTGCGGGCAGAAGCAAAGCGAACTCGGGCAATATCAAAAACAATTTTATCTTTATCGATAAGGATAACGGCATTATTGAAGACGGCGCCACCTTTGACGAGGGCGATGACGTGATCTATTCGTGCAGTACCGGACTCATGTGCGGCAATGCCGAGATCAGCACCTTGCTTGGCGTGAACAATTGGCTGACGCGCAACCTTTCGGAATGTGATACCGGCAGAGTTGCGGGCAACGCAGTAGATTGCGGAAAACTCAACCATTTGTGCATATACGGTGACGGCGAGATCAAAGTGAACGGCACCATCGTCAATGACGAAGAGTTTACCGTAACGGCAAAACCCGTCTGTTCACCTTTCTATGGGTTTACGGAAAACCTGTATTCCGATTCCCCGTCCTTCTCTGCGAAGGGACAAAAGACCAAATCTCTTTCCGGTGCCGGCCAAAAGGTTTGTTTTGCCGTGTTTATCGATACCGAGATCGAAAGCTCGGGTGAGCTCACACAATTTGCTTACGATGTTAACTTAACTCAAAACAAAGTGTGGAAGTTCCTTGGCACCAGTAATACCGAAAACCGTATGTATTTCAACGGAGCGGGCAGGGTTTCCCTCACTTGGTTGAAAGCGTATTTGAAAAAGGATATCCTCGTACAATCGGGAACGCCTGTGATCGAGGAGTTTTACGGAAAGTTCTACGGAGAAGGTCACACCATCTCCTTTGCTTCGGGCAGTCATCTCTCACACGACGTGGAGCAGGAAAAGGACGATACCGAAGATAAGAGCGATATTCCCGATTACAACGAGCGCAATACCGGATTGTTCGGCGTGATCAAGGGAAGCGCTTTGGTCACTGATTTAACTCTTCTTTTCGGCGGTAATATTACCGATACGAGCGGCTTGGAGTATTCTTCTTACAGGACGGATGACGATGATACGGATGACCTTTTGGCGGCCACTAAGAGGAACCAATACGATACGCAGGGAGCAACGCATACCACCGCGGGCGGCGTTAAGTCGCGCACGGTAGCGGTCACTTCCTCTTTGAAGCTTTCCGATATATTGGCGCTTGCGGATCTTACCAAATTCGATCAATGTTATTCCTTCTTCCTGAGCGGCACGGGTTACGACGCGTTGCGCGAACTCAACCCCGGTTATATTGAGGTCGTTCCCTATTTGGCGGAAGTGATCGTGGATATCCACAACGTTGGTATTTTGGCAGGTAAGAACGAGGGTACCATTCGCAACGTGACGGTGGACGCCACCAAGTCCGCTTACGTGAATATCGTGGCAAATACCATTCGTTTCGGCACGTTGTGCGGCATGAATACCGGCACGGTCACCAATGCTTCCGCTTCCTTGCGCGGCAAGGTTCAGGTAAAAGCAAGAAATACAGCAAGCACGGGTGGCTTGTTCGGCTATCTCAGCCCCTCCTCTTCTACCGAGATCTCGGGCGTGAGCGGTTTTGTGGGCGGCGAGATCAAGGTTTTGGAAGCGCAAAACTATCACCTCGTGTCCATCAATATGTATGAAAAGACGCTGGTGAAGGAAACGGAAACGCCGGGCGCCTTCATTGAGTTGGACGATGGATACACGCAGGTGGCTTATGAGTATACCATGACTTCGGGCGGAACCGATAGCGCTCCCAGGGAAGTGGTGCAGTACATAGTAGGCGTGCAAACTTCCATGGCAACCAAGAACATAAAGGTTAGCGGAAACGAGGATCTGGACGTAAACAAAGCCATCGGCTCTTTGATCGGTATGTACTGCGGCTCGAACGTGGAGATAACGGACGCTGCCGGTGTGTCGGGCGATAAGGGTTCTTTCAATACCGTGATCTACCAGTCGGATGATACCGACGGGCATATCGGCGGCATGATCGGATACTTGGATGCATCGCTGGGTGTTCCCACCTTTAACAATGGTTGGGCGGTAATGTCCTATAAAGAATTTGATAAAGGCGCCGATGGCAGAAAGGCTATCGGTGATAGCACTTCCGCCATTAACGATTCCATCAACCTGGTGTACGTGCAGACCGCCATTGTGATCCCCAATATCAAAACCTCTTCCGCAACCCCCATCTCCTTTGAGTTGGAAGCAAAAGAGGGCATGACCTATTCGGGTTGGTATGATTACACGAGCGGCACGCGCACGGTGGTCACAGACGGCTTGGGTGCTTCCGTCTTTACGCCGCAAACGCAACCTGCCGCAAACATGGTGTTTGTGGTGGAGCTTATTGAATTGCAGATCTTTACCGAAGCGCAAATCGATAAACTTGCGGTTTCTGCCAATGAGGGCAGAGGGTATTTGGGCGTGGAATTCACGTTGGGTACCGATCTTACCGTGGCAAACCTTCTCCCGATCGGAACGGAAGAATATCCTTTCCGCGGCACTTTTGACGGAAACGGTTTGAAGATCACGATCTCCGGCGCAAGAACGAGCGATCTTTTGGGGCTGTTCGGTTGCGTGGGCGAAGAGGGGATCGTTAAGAATTTGACGGTTTACGTGCCGGGCAATTTGGGCAATCAAAAGAATACGATCTATGCAGGTGCGATCGCCGCAGTTAACTACGGCACCATCGGTCAGGATATTTCCACCGGTAAAGTCATAGCGCAGATCAAAGGTTCGCTGACGGGTGCCAACGTGGGCGGCTTGGTCGGTAAGAACGCAGGTACGCTCAAAAACGCAGAAGCGCATTTCGTTTCGGAGAGTGAAACCGCGCACGGACAGCTCTTTGCCAATTCCGAAGTGAAGAGCCGCGTGTATGGCGGCGGCGCAGTGGGCATTAACCAATGCGAAGAAGGTTCTGCCGTGGTAAAAAATATCATCGTGCGTTACGATGCCTCTCCCAATCTTCTTTCCATCGGTTCCACAATGAGTGAGCAAGTGCTTGGCGGTGTGATCGGTTATAACGACGAGGGCGCGGCGGCTTACAGCTTGGTGGCTGTGGTGAGTGACGCCAAGATCATTAACCGTGAGAACGGTGGCGCAGGAAGCGCTTCCCGTGCGCACGCTCTTTCCATAGGGTATAACGAATCTCGTTTGGTGGATTCGCTGTGGACTCTCTACCTTTCGAGGGTGGAAGATGCCGAAGATCCCAACCAACCTCTCTTGGGGGCTCCCATCTCCGTTTATAACGAGGAAGACGGTGGCAGTTCCACCGGCAAAGCGGTGCTCATGAACGGAGAGTATTCCGGCACGGCAAACATCCTCTTTAAGTACGGCTGGGGCAACGTGAGCGTGTCCATTGACGGCGCGGTGGCACAAAAGGGCGGTAAGATCACCTTTATGGCGGAAAAACTGACGAGCGGTGATCATATCGTGGACTTCTACGATTACGTGGCGGACTTCCAAAGCGGTGAAAAGGTATCGGTTTCGGAAGGAAACACCGGTTATGCCTTTAACCCCAGAGTGGGCACCAACGGCACGAACGGGTTAACGGGTAAAACCTATTATGCGGGCTTTGCCAACACTTTGATCGCCAATCAGTCGGATTATATCGCTTTGCAAACGGCTATTGCGGCGGACTATCGTTTGTACGTGGAGTACAATCTGACCGCTTCCTTTACCTTGGATTCCGAGGTGGCTTCTTCCCCGATCGGAAGCGAGCAATATCCTTTCCGTGGGTCCATCAGCGGCAATGCTTATACCGTAACGATGAGCTCTACTCACCCCACGCATGCTTTCGTGAGTGTGCTTGGTGACAGCAAGGACGAGCATTGTTATTCCGAAATCCGCAACCTGCGTTTGGCTGTGCAAGCGGGCACTTCTTCGGTGCAGAGCGGCACGAACGTGGCAAGAGGTTTCTTGACCGACATTAATTACGGCACCATCTCGGGTGTAACGGTCACGGTGCGCGGTTCTTTGGTGAACCAAGGTGGTGCGGCAGGTGCTGTGACGGGTATCAACTACGGAAAGATCGATTCGGCAACCGTGGTGTTTGAATACGGCAACTATTTAGGAAACGACGGCTACGGCGCTATCATTGCCAAGTACGTTGGCGGTGTTGCGGGCATCAACTTCGGCACCATAGGCGGTAGCACGGCAAACGCGATTGACGTGACCATTCGCAAGAGCAACCTTTATTCGGGTGTCTTGTATGGTAGCGAATGTGCCGGCGGCGTGGTGGGTTTGAACGATTACGTGATGCTGGATGAGTACGACGAAAGCATTTCGGACGGAAAGGTCCGCGGCGTGTTGCGCTCGGCTATCGTATCGGCGTCGGGCATCCTTGCAGGAAAGAACGCGGGCGGATACGTGGGCTATAACAAAGGCATCGTTGAAAGCGGCTTGATCTCCATTACCAAGGACGCCGTGTATTTCGGCACCGATACCTTCGGCGTGATCGCGGGTACCAACGAAGGCACCATCGGCGTGTTGCAAAACAATGCCCAGGGTGAAAGGGTGCATTCGGATACGGTTCGCGGTTACGTTTACGCACAACCCACGACCGCATCTTCCGTAACCTTGCTTGGCGAGATCAACGCAACCATCGTAAAGACGGATAAGATCGGCGGCGTGGCGGGCGTGAATACCGCCGAGGGCGCTATCTATGCCACTCTTGCGGAGTTGCATGCAAGCATCATCGCCGCGCAATATGCAGGCGGCTTTGCGGGCGTTAACCAAGGCGTGATCGCCGAATGTAATCTTTTATCCACAGAAAGATCTGCCATCTACGCGCAAACGGTTGGCGGTTTTGCGGGAACCAACGGCGGCGATGTGGAGTTTGCCTTGGCTACTTTACGCGGAAACGTGGGAAGCAACGTGGCGGGTGCGAACGGTATCGTGGCGGCGGAGAAAGCCGGCGGTATGTTCGGCGTGCACACCGGTTCCGTTAAAAACTCTTCCGTGGCGCTCTATAAGGACGTTTACGGTTCCGAAGCGGCACTTGCCGCCTCGCTCATCGAAAAGGCGGAAGGGGATCAAAACGAGGATCATCCCATGGCGGAAAACGCATGGGTGCAAATTTGCAATAGTTCCTTGAACAAAGTGTCGGTAAGCGAAAATTGCGGCTTTAACTTGATCCGCGTGCTTAACGAAACTTTGCTTTCCGTGGAAGTGGATTACTCCAAGGCACGCTTGACCTTTACTTCTATCATTACCGACGTTAAGAAGTGGTATACCGATATTTCGGGTTGGACCAAGACGTCCGGCTTCTTGGAGGAAGGAAGTGCGGATCTTCCCACCCTGACCGTTTTTATGCCCGATCCCAAAAACAACGGTTTGGTGTATTACGTTTGCTACGACGATCTTACCATAAACGATCTGGAAGGCTTGAACAATTTGGCTTCTATGATCAACAGCCATTCCTATTATAACCACGTGCTCTTCCGTTTGGCTTCCAACCTGAACGTGGGTACGGGCACCGTTATTCGCCCGATCGGTACCGAAGAGCATCCCTTTAACGGTATCTTTGACGGCGGCTATCATAAGATCACCCTCAGCGAGAAGAGCGGTATCAGCGGCACCGAATACGCGGGACTCTTTGGTTATACCGCTCCCGACAGCCGCATTTCGGACTTCTTGTTCGTGGTTTCTCAAAGAGTGACCATCGGTAGCGTGAACAGCTATGAAGTGGGCGCTTTGATCGGATACAGCCAAGGATACGTGCAAAACGTGTTCGTGAACTTATCCACTTCCATCACCAGCAACTCTGCGGCAAGGTATCGCGGCGCTTTCATCGGCAGACACGTGTTGAACGGTGCGGAAGATAATATTATTGAGAACTGCTGGATCAGCATTTTGAACGACGCCGCTCCCGCCGTGGGCAATATGGTGGGGGACGATGCTTACGGCTTGAACTATATCGGCGTGTTAGGCAGCGGCAGAACGGACGTGAAATTCTACGCGAATTATCAAAACGATTCCAGCGCAAAGGTGCGTGTGGTGTATTACGTGCCCCAAACGAACGAGGAGTACTTTAAGAGTTTCGGTGGTTGGTTTGACGATATCCGTCTGGGCAACGCCGTCAGTCAAAACACCGTTACCAATCTGGGTGAGTTTACCTTTGATAAGGAAGGCATGGATATTTCCCTTACTCCCTATGCCACCGATGAAGTGTATAACAAGAGGATCACTCTTTCCTTCATCAGTTTGGTGATCACGAATGAGGAAGACTTTATCCGCTTTGCCAACAATATCAATACGTACGGTGACCAAGGCGCCAAGTTCAGTTTGGAGCCTGAGGGTGATGCGGACTATATCACGGTGGATTTCTCCAAATGTCCTTCCGTGGGAACGGCGGAGCGTCCCTTCACCGGTGAATTTAACGGCAATTACAATCGCATTTATGTGGTTGGCAGTATGATCAAGAGAGAGTACGCCGGTGTGTTCGGATACGTGGGCGAAGGAGGCTTGATCAAGAACCTCTTCGTGGACGTGACGGGTGAAAACGTAAAGGTGGGTGATAATTCCACCTTGTATTCCGGTATAGCCGCGGCGCTTTTGTACGGCGAACTGAGAAACGTGGTGGTCACGGCGCGTGCGGATACGGTGGTTTACACCACGCAAGGTCTTCCCTCTTCGGGCGGCCTTGTGGGCAGAGCGGGCAAGAAAGCCGAGAAGGTGAGCGAGTCGGATATCTCTTATAAGATCGATAACTCTTGGCTGGTGTTGGCGGAAGGTTCTTCCATATCGAACGTTGTTGGGCAACATGCGTATTATTTAGAGCATTCCGATACCTGCGGTGTGGGCAGAAAAATGCAAATCGTGGGTAGAAACGGAACCCTTTATATCGGCAAGTATTCGAATGGCGAAGGCATTACTTTTGACGCTTCCGAGAATACTTCCGCTTTCTCCGGATTTATTGATAACGAGAACAGTCAGGCTTCCGATATGGTGATCATCCATGACGGCGGCACGGGCGCATCTCCCTATTATTGGACGGTTTTACCGGGCGATCATGACCTAAACGGTGCATCGGTCGGCGAAGATATGGTTTGCGTGTGTATCAATAAATACATTGAAACCGAGCAAGACCTGATCGCCATGATGGAAGACGTGCGCGACGGCAGAAATTACAAAGGCATCGTGTACGAACTTACCAAGGATATTACCATTACCGGTGGGGAAAACGGCGTGTACCAGCCCATCGGCGGCGCGTATTATCCCGAAAGCGGTTCGGGCAGTTATTCCAACTACGTGGAGCGTGACTTTATCGGCGGCTTTATCGGAAACGGCCATACCATTACCATTCCCGAAAACGTGAAGATCACGGCGCGCTACGCGGGTCTTTTCGGAAGATTGGGTGAGAGCGCCAGGATCTCCGACCTTACGGTGGAAGCCAACTGCAAGATCGGTTATGATTCGGGCAACAGCACCACGCGCACCATATACGCCGGCGTTTTGGCGGCTTATGCCACCGGCGGTCAGTATGAAAACGTGGTGGTTGTTATGAACAAGAGGGCGTCGCTCTATGCTGCGGTGAGCACGGGCCGCGCCTTTGGTTATTTGGCAAAAGAAGCGGGCAACGCGGCGGTCAATTGCTGGGTGATCTCTTATAACAGCAAGGATAATTACGAGTTGAACGCAAACGAGATGGCGTTTGACGCGGCGTACAGAAGCGCCTTTGCCGTATGGGCTATCGCGCATAAGAGCGAGATAGAGGAATACGAGGCGGAGATCGGTGAGTCCACGGATGAGCAGCTCATTTACGAAAAGTTGGCAAGCAAGTACGCTTCCGCCTTCACTTTGGATGATCCCGATTCCCTTGCGGGCGCGAACCAGGGCGGCTTCAACACCTTGATGGTTGTGGCGGCGGGTACGGTGGACGCAACCAGGAACGAGCAAGACGTCACCAAGTATATATTCAGCTATACCGGTACGGCATATTGGTATCCGTTAAACGGTTTCAGCGGAGATCTTTCCTCGGTGATCGGCGCGGGCAACGGGCAATACGATCCGCAAAAGACGGCAACGCGTACGGGATACAACGTGAGCTTCTTGAACAGCGAGATCTCTTCGCTGGATGATTTGAAACTTTATGCCGAGAGCGTTAACAACGGCTATAACTTCTACAAGTTGACCTTTACGCTTACCTCGGATATCACGATAAACAAAGAGGACGGCTTCTTCTCCATCGGTACCGAGGCATCGGGCGTGAACGGGACCTTTGACGGACAAGGTCACACCGTGACCATTTCGCAGGGTACCGTGATCGACGGCAGGTACGCCGGTTTGTTCGGGTACGTTGCGGCGGAAGGCACCGTTAAGAACCTCCGTATCGTGGTGAGCGGCACCTTGGGTAAGAATGATTACACCGAAACCCAAATCAAGGAAGGAAAGCAAAACACCCTTTACGCAGGTGCCGTTGCTTATAATGCGGGTACGCTCAAAAACCTGATCGTGATCGCAAACGGCACTCGCTTCTCCACCTTGAACGGCATCAGCGGTTTGGCGGTGGGTTACGATGCGACCAACCTTGTGAGCAACGTGTGGGCGCTTGTGGACGCATCCGATTACATGAATAGCATCGGCAGGGTGGCAATTGGTGATTCGGGCGTGAATACCATGAAGATCATTGGTATCGGCACGGTGGACGCCACCTTTGAAGAGGAGTATAAGGTCAAATTCACCTCGGAAACGATTGACGACACGGAGTGGGATAAGGAGTGGGATAAGGGCTGGTATAAGTCCTACGAAAAGAACCAGCAGATCTCTTCCGCCATGCTTTCGGGCGGCAGTTTGCATAATGGCAAGAAAAGTTATTTGATCGCGCCCCTCGATCTCTTTGGTGTGGAATACGAAGTGGCGGCCATCAAAACCACCGTTGAAACGCTTGCCGAATTGCGTGCAATTGCGGAAGACGTGAACGTGGGCGGTTATTCCTTTGAGAACATTACCTTTACCTTGGGCGCGGATATCGATATTCGCACCACGGGTATGAATGACCTTCCCTATCTCTCTATCGGTACCGAAAAGAATCCCTTTAAGGGAACCTTCTGCGGTAAATTGAATGATGATTACTATAAGTTGACCCTTTTGGCGGGTTCTTCCATGAATGCGCTCTTTACCAACAACGCGGGTGTGATCCGTGATCTTACCGTGATCGTGAAAGGCACGGTAGGCAGGGCAGTATCCGGCACCTTCGGCGCAGTGGCGGAAGTGAACAACGGCACCATTGAAAGGACCTTTGTGGAAATTGCGGATACCGGCAGTGTGGTAGGTTATTCGGCCGGCGGTATCGTGGGAAGAAACAACGGTACGGTGAGCGATTGCGTGGTGATCGTGCGCGGCTCTATCGTATCTTCGGCGCAGATCGGTGATACCTTGAATGCCGGCGGTATGGTGGGTATCAACTTCGGCACGGTGAACGGCACCACCGATTATTCGGCGTGGATCGCAAGAAATCTGCTTCCCACCGATACGCATAGAGTCAAGAGCGATGACGCGACGAATGAGAACGGGTACGAGGACGAAGAATATGCCATCGAGGCAAACCTCTTCCTGTTTGGTAATATCATTGCAAGAACGGGTTCCAAAGTGGCTTACGCCAACGCAGGTGGCGTGGTAGGAAACCAATACGGCGGCTCTTTGAATTACCTGATATCTTATGTTGCGAAAGGCGGCGTGGTGGCTTCTTATGGACCTGCCGATTCCACTTCGATAGGCAGAGCGGGCGGTTTGGTAGGATATGCGCGCGCCGCAGTTAATCACAGCACTGTGTTCCTGTACGGTGAAGTGGTGTTTGGCTCGGAAGCAACGAGCGGTACGGCCGCTTCCCTTACCTCGGGCGGCACGGCGGGTTATTTGGACGGTGTGTTTGCCATGAACGTATGGCAAGTGACCTTGAACCGCATCTTGCCCGCCGCATCGCAAGGATCTAAGTCGGTCAACAGTTTGAATATCAAGGGCAACGGTAAGATCAAAGCGTCCATAGACGCCGATACCGAGAGTATCCTCTTTGCAAACATTCCCGATTATAACGGTTCGCAAATTGACGGTTGGTGCACCGCGCCCACCGTGGAAGTGGATAGCAAGACGGGTAATATCGGTGAAAACGGTAATACCTTCCTCCCGTTGGCGGGTATTCAAAACAAGTACGTAATGGTCATCTTTGTGAATACCGAGATCCACAGTGTGGCGGATCTTGCGGATATGGCATCTTCCGTCAGCGCGGGCTTGTCGGGCGACAGCATAGTCTTCAACCTGTTGGAAGATTTGGAACTGAATGCAGAAAACGCCCTTACCCAAACCATCGGAAGCGAGGAGTATCCCTTTAACAACGTCTTTAACGGAAACGGTCATACCATTACCGTGAAAGCGGGCGCGCTCCCCGGCGATGAGTACGTGGGCCTCTTTGGGTATACCGGACTAGGCAGCACGATTCGCAACCTGAATGTGGTGGTGGAGAGCGGAACCTATGGTTCTGTGAATACCGACCGCACTGCGGTGCTTGCGTCTTATGCAGAAGGTAGGATCGAAAACGTGGAGATCACGGTGAAAGAGGGTGCTACCATCCTTGGCAAGACGGCGGCGGTGGTGGCGGCAACCTTCTTTGGTGAGATGGAGAACGTCAACCTTACCCTTGCCGGTATAGTGAGGGCGGCAAACAAAGGAAACGTTGCCATCGCAGGCGGCTTTACGGGCGCAAACGACGGCACTGTGAAGAGCGTAGAAGCGACCCTTGCGGATAGCGCGGAGATCACGGTTTCCGAAGCGGCCACCGCTTATGTGGGCGTGATCGCGGGCGAAAACTATAAAGCGATCTCCTGCGTGACGGTGTATTACGAAGGCAAACTTGCCGCCGCCGCTACCATGACGGGTTATGCCGGTGTGGTGACCGCACTTAACCTCGGCTACGTGGAAAACGCTTACGTGGAGATCACGGACGGCGTGTTCGGTGAGTGTATTTCGGGCGGTTTGGTCGGTAATAACGTAAACGTGATCACCACTTCTCTTGTGAAGATAGCAGGTACTTTTACCGGTACGGACGGTGCGATCGGTTATACCAAGGCAAACGACCCCGAAAAGGTTTATAACGTGTGGGTGTATTCCGACAAGGTGGCCAATCTTTCCTCGGCAAACTGCGTGAACGGCATTACCTTTGAAGAAGGTTTGATTCTCTCTTGCCCCGATGCGGCGGCTGTCAGAGCGGGCAAGATCGAATTTGCGAACGACGTTTCGGCATTGAAGACGGGAATGCGCCTCTTTGCAAACGTTAAGAACGGCGAATTTGAGGCGGGAAGCGGCGCCGCTATGGATCATATCGTGTATACCGATACTGCTTTTGCCTTTGTATCTTATACGATGGATTCCGAAACGGTGATCCCCGCCAAAGTGGCAAATTATAAAATGTGCCTCGTCACCAGAAACGAGATCGCAAGCGGCAGTGAATTATACGCCTTTGCACTTGCCATGCAAAGCGGCATTGCCTTTGACGCTTGCACCTTTACCTTGGAAGCGGACTTTACTCTCCCCGAAAGAGTGTTCCCGACGATAGACCTTGGTGCGAACGTTGTTTTGAACGGTAAACATCACGTGGTGACGGTTGGAAACGCAACCCTCGGTGCAGGACTCTTCGGCAGGAATGAAGGTGAGATCGATAATATCGGCATGCGCCTTACCAAGACGGGGGCAGCTTCCCTTGTGGCGGAGAATAACGGCAGCCTTAGGAATGCCGTGGTGTATCTTGAAAAAGAGGTTTCTTTAACGGGAGGCAAGTATTTCGTTGCGGATGGCAGCGGTTCTATTGCCAACCTGTGGCTGGTGGTCAGAGATGCCGTGGCACCTCAGGAGAACGCGGCGTATAAGACCATTAGGATCAACGGCATTGGCGCGCTCGTGCAGGGCGGCGCGAATGGCGGCATGACCTTTACCGCGGAGAATACCGAAGAGGGCATGATCTTTATAGGCTATACGGATGGTGAGGCACTCACCTATACCGATGCGCTCTTTAATACCGCGGATAAGGCAAAGGCTCTCTACACGGCAGAATTTATTTCCACCGTTTTGGATAGCGACTATAAGTTGCAGGTACTCAGTGACGTGGCTTCCCTTGGCTTTACGGGTGCCAACGTCACCTTTACCCTCGGAGCGGATCTTACTGCAAACAACGCCCTCTTTACTGCGCCTTTCGTGGGCAAGGTTGTGGGCAACGGACATGCCGTAAGAGCCACCGCGGCCGTGGTAGGTAGTTTGTTTGGAAAGTTTGCGGGTGAGATGACGAACGTGGTTTTGGATCTTACCGCACTTGCCTCTTCCGACGTGACTCTCTTTGCAAACGATAACGGTATTACCCTTATGAACGTTGTGATCAAAGAAGGCAGAAGCGCCTTGGCAATGGGTGCGGCGGTGCAAGCGACTAACGTTTGGATCGAGAGCGAGAACGAGGCTCTTTACGATAAGTTCCTTTTGCCGGGTGAGGATGCGGCGCTTTATGCGAGCTTCTCCTTGCTTTATAGAAACGGCGGCGCGAGTTATACCTTCTCTTCTGCCATAACCGTTACGGCGGCGGATACCGATGAGCAGGTGTTTGCGGGTTACTTTGAGCAAAAGAATGCGGTGCTTGGCGTTATTGGCAAGAACAAGAGCCTTGCGCTTCCGGTTTCTGCGGGCAAGATCTATATGCTCAACTATATCAACAGAGTGCTCTCCTCTTCGGATGATCTCTTCCGTTTGAGCACGGCGGTAAGCGGCGGCTTTGACTTTGATGGCGTCACCTTCACGGTGGCGGACGGCGGCTTTACCGTGGATAGAGAGATCAAGACCATCGGCAGTGAAAGCGCACCCTTCAAGGGAAGCATTTGCGGAAACGATAAAGCCAGCACCGAATCGGATACGCTTTCGGTCATCACCTTTGCGAATTATACTTCGGAAGATCACTTTACGGTGTATCCCTTCTTGGATCGCCTGTACGGTGAACTTTGCAATTTGTTCTTCCGCTATGATGAAGAAGCGGTGTTTGCCGGCACTCCCACGCTGGTGAACCGTAATACAGGCGCCATGCGTTCGGTGGTTGTCGCTTCCGAAGCTGCCGACCTCTTTGAGGGCGGCGCGGGCTTGACCTTAATGAACGAAGGCGATATGGAAAACTGCTGGTTTGTTACCGGTGGCACCGAAAAGGGTGTTGCGGAAGGCAGTTTGGTGGGCGTGAACGAAATGCGTTTGGATTCTTCCATCTTTGACCTGATGGATCTTTCCTTTAACGGAAGTCGTTTGAGCTTTGCGCTCTCACCCATGGTCGGTTATTACGTGTGCTTGTATAACTATCAAGGTGAAGTGGTGTTCCCGGGTAATTACAATTATGCTTCGGGCATGTACGTATCGCCCGCCACGGCGTCGGGTGTAAAACTTGCGGTAAAGAGCAGCAACGTGATCACGAACCAAGATGAACTCATTTATCTCGGATACCTTACCTCGGGAGAAAACTTCCAGGCGGGTAGCGTGATCACCCTCGGAGCAGACCTTGTGATAGACAGGGCAATGAACACCGTGATAGCGGACGGCATGATCTTTGATCTGAACGGGCATAGCATCCGCTTGAACGCGCCCACGGGCTCGAATGCGGTACTCTTTGGCAAGAACTCGACGGCCGGCAGCATCAAGAACGGCTCCGTTTATCTCCGCAAAGGTTATTACGGTTTGGCGGCGGCGGGAACGAACCTGCAAAACGTTGCGCTCTTCTTGGAAGACGCCGCGATCACGCTGCCCGAATACGTGCTTGTGGATAACAGCGTGACGGTGGTGACTGCCTATCGCGCATATGCCGACTTCACGGATGATTCTTATTTGGTTTCGGAAGAGGGCATGTATTACTTCATGTACGCTCCCAAGCAGGCAGCTTTCTCGGCTGTCTTTGACGAGCAAAAAGCAATGTCCTTCGAGGGCAAAGAGAATGACCTTTACTATTACAGCAAAATCGTGGAAGTGAGCCCGCAAGAACAAGAAGCGTTGTTTGCGCCCAAGGTCATTGCCACCGCGCAAGATTACGAAGCCTTTGTGAAGGCAACGAACAATCAAGATGATCACTTTGCTTTCGTTACGGATAGTACCGGCGAGCATTTGCCCGTGGTCATTACTCTTGCAGCGGACGTGACGCTGGACGGTATTCAGCATACAGCCGTGCATTTTGAAGGTACTTTGTTGGCGGGTGGTCACACCGTCACCATCCAAAACGCCGCTTTCTCGGATACCTATTTGGATCTTGGTGAAAACGGATCGGCAAGCGATCTGGCTCTTGCCTTGGTCAATTGTGTGATCTCGAACGATGCGGATCTTATTGCGCTCTCTGCGTCTTCCCGCATTGCGCTCGTGGTTTACCGCGATGCGCTTGATCTGCCCGTTGTGGAAACGGATGCTTGCGTGGCGAACGTGTACGGAGAAGAGGGCAGAATCCAAGTGATCTTCGGCGATAAGATCCTGTTCCGCGCACAAGAAACGCAGTCCTTTGCCTTGCGTTATTGGAAAGATGCAGACGGCGTTGAGATCAACAAAGAAAACGGAAAAGTGAAAGATCGCTATGACGGCGAACAAGCGGTATCCGTTTACTTTGAACGTTGCTACCGCGTAAAGGTGGTTTATTCCATCACCGATACCGATGGCGCCGATCGTACTGAAGAGATCCAAAAGAACCATGCGGATAACCTTCCCACCTTTACGGGAACGGGCGTTTACTTCGTTTCCGATGCTCCGGCTATCTCGGTTGTTGTTGCGAATATCGGAGAGAGTTTCTTCCTGCGCGAAGTGGGGGGGGACGATCACGCCACCGTCACCGTTTCCGATGCGGATGCTTGGGTGTTTAACGTGGCTTACACGAGCGCGCAGTACGAAATTACCCTCACGGCAAAACTTACCTATTTGGAAATGAGCTGGAAGAAGACTACCTATAACGCAAGCAAGCAGAGCATTGGCGATCTGGACGAGTTTAAAACGGATCTGATCGCGGCGGGATACACGGCGGATAAGTACGATATCGAATTCTATCCCACACCGCTTGGCGATACTCCCGCGCTTGTGGAGGGCATGCCTTATCATGCGGGCAGTTATCTCATTACCTTTACCGTCACCACCAAGGGCAAAGGGGACAGGGTCCTTTGCTATGCTTACTGCGGTTTGGAGATCCAAAAGGCGCTTCTTACCTTTGAAAGCATTGAGATCGAGGATAAGGTGTATGACGGCACGGACGTGGCAAACTTGAAAGCAGGAAGTTTGCGCATCAGCGGCTTCTGCGGCGAAGAATACGGCGCAGAGGATGCTCGCAACGAAAGCAGATACGTTTCCTTGCAAGGTCTTACCTTCCGTTTTGCCAATGCGGATGCCGAGCAGGGCAAAGCCGTTTACGTGGCGGGTAAAGGCATGCTTGCTTATGATCCCACCTTTGATGCGGACGGTAGCAAGCGCTACGTGTATTTGAACTATCGCTTTGATGACGCTTCGGTTTCTTCCGTGGAGAACGGAAAGATCACCGCAAACATCAAACTTGCCACCCTCAGGTTGGAAGTGGCGTCCAAAGAAGTGGAGTATTTGCAACAGTTTAACGAGCAGGACGAGATCGATACCGACGTCACCGGCATTTTGCCGTCGAGCGTCAGCGGTCTTGTGACGGCGGACGAGCAGGCTTACGCCGCGCTTGCGCCCACCTTGCTTTCCAGAGAAAAGGCGGACGTGTATGACGCAGGCTATTATCGCATCATCGTGAAGAACAACTTGGAGCTCAAAAACTACAACGTGATCTTGACGGGTGAGGAAGCTTACTATATCGTAAAGCCCTCTCTTGTGAAAGTTGTGTTTGCAACTGACGATACGATGGTGTACGGTGATAATGATCATTCTCCCCAATACGGCGTGTTTAAGGGTACGGACGAGAGCGGCACCTATAAGGGTATGCACGCGGGTGATGAACTCTACTTTACCCAAGTTGTGTATAATGGCGGCGAGGAGATGATCCCGAGCGAAAATAGATATTCCTTCACCTGCCTGTTCTCGGCTGAGAATAAGAACTACACTGTTAAGGCGGATAGTTATAAAATCGTGAATGGCGTAAGCCTTCCCGTGTTGCAAGGCAATGAAACGCTTACCGTGACCAAAAAGCCCGTTCAGGCGGAAGGTGACGATAGACGCAACAATAAGAGCGTTGGCAAGAAGAAGGAAAGCATTTATGCTTCGCTGAGCGCAGGCTACTCCTTTGCCAAGGCGGACCACAAACTCGTTGCCACCAGAGCGCAAGGTGAAAGGGTTGGCGATTATTTGCTCACCTTTGCGGTTGTGGATGCAAGCGGTGCCGACGTGACTGCGCGCTACACCATTCAAACGGCGCGTGATTACTACTATCATATCGATCCCGTCACCTTGATCATCAAGCCCACCAGAACTTCGGTGATCTACGGCAATTCCATCAGCGCCATCAATTACACCTTTGCGGTGGAAGGAGGCGGTATCTCCAACAGCGAGCTTTATTACGCGATCTACGGTACCGAGAAATCTTCCGTGACCCTTGCGGACCTTGGCATCACCGCCGTGGTGGGATACAGCCAAGATACCGTGTTGGATGTGGGTGAGTACGGCGCCAACCTTGAATGGGGATTCACCGATCCCGATTCCGCTTTGAACGCCAATATCCAAAACGTGTTGATGAGCGGCGGACAAAATAAGATCATCGTGCAACAGCGTTACGTGACCATCACCATCTCGCAAAAGAAAGTGAACAACAGGGATTACAAGACGTACGACGGCAAGAAGATCACCAATCTTTCCACCTATATGACTTACGAGGTGAACTCCGGCGATATCATCAGAAAGGATAGAGATAATCTTTCGGTGGTGCTGGATGAGTATATCTTGATGGGTGACGGCGTATCCGTCGGTATTTATCCGGTGGATGGTAAGTTCCACCTGCATGCCAAGGATGGAAGCAATGCGGCGGATAACTACTTTATCAAAGTGGTACAAGGCACGCTTACCATTGAAACGTATGCCGTTAGAGTGAATGCGCGCGTGGGTTACTTTGATGAGGAAGGAAACTTTACCCCCGCCACCATCACGCGCACGGACGGAGAAGAGGAAGATACCATCTATTACGGTGATTCCCGCGCGGTGCTTTGCTTTACCTTGGGAACGCCGGCGGCGGCAAGCATGCTGAACGTGCCCACGAACGGCACGGATAAGGAGATATCCGATCGCATTGAGTCTGCGTTGAAGATCTCCTATTACCGCTTGAACACCCTCACTTCCTTTACCAATAACGGCTCCAACGCCGCAACGAACACCGGCCTAAGCTCGGCAAACACCAATTACAAGGTGACCTTTGATAACATATCCATCTCGGTTGCTCGCGTGCATTTGACATTAAAGATCAATTCGCCCAAGAAGGTGATCGGTGAGCCTGATCCCGAGATCACGTACACCATCATCGCAAGGGATCCGGATGATAACAACAAAGAGATCAAAGATTATAACGAGATCTCCAAGGGTACCTTCACTGTGGTGATCACCGCAGAGAGAACGGGTGGCGAATCGCTTGGTAGTTATACTTATACCGACGTGGCAATAGACCTCGTTAACGCTGTGAACGGTCAGTCCCTGTTTGACGAGAATTCCGAAACGGGCAAAGATTTTGCCGAGAATATCGAGTTAAAGAAGCCCGCCAAGTTGGCACTTGAAATTGAAGAAGAGTCCTTCCTCAAATCCACCCTCGGCAAGTGGCTGGTGTACGGCGGATCGGTGGCGGTATTTGCTGCGCTGGTCATCGTTATGATGGTGGTAGTGCCCAAAAAACGCGCCAAAAAACTTGCCAAGAAGGCGGCGGAACAGGACGCAAAAAAAGCCAAAGAAGAGCAGGAAAATAAAGAGCAGGGCGAAGAGGTAAAAGAGGATGCCGGCGAAGAGCCCGCTTCCGAACAGCATGCGGCGGAGCAAGAGTCCGAACCCAAGAAGGAAGAATAAAAAGTGAGCCGCTTCTCCCGTAAAGGGGGGAGCGGCCATCAATGGGAAAAATCTTTGGACAAAGGGCAAATTCATGCCGCTCCAAGTTGACTTCCCGAAAGAATAGCAATACAATAAGAAGATTCCATTTCAGAATAGCATTTTTAGGAGAATACAATGGCAAAACCTTTTAAGATCAAAACACAAGATATCGCAGTTGCAGGTATATTCCTTTCTTTCATTTTGGTGTTTATGTTGGTGCCATTTAACACCTTTGGAGTCAACATGGCGTTCATTCCTTTGATCGCCGTTTGTTTGGCTGCCACCGTGAAAGGCTTTTGGATGGGGCTTGCCATGGGTATTGCCTTTGGCGTGGCGTCGCTGGTCGGTTCCTACATCCACCCCGATCTGACCGCGCCCATGTTCCACAACCCCGTGGTTTCCGTTCTCCCGCGCGTGTTTATTCCCATCACGGTGCATTTCTCCTTCAAGTTTGTAAAGTGGTTGCTCCGCAATAAGAGGGACGACTTATCTACCGGCGCGGCATCCGTTGTGTCCACGGTGATCGGCGTTTGCACTAACACCTTATTGGTGCTTGCCACTTGGGCTATCTTCTATTTCGGTCGCACCTTTACTTTTGAGGGGAACAGCTTGACCATCACGGGCGCTTTCCTTGTATCTGTCATTAGCTCGAATTTTATTGCGGAACTTATCATTTGCGCAGTGATTACACCCGTGATCTGCACGGCGGTGCGTATTGCGCTCGGTATTGATAGAAAGGGCGCGCCCATTGCGGAGCACGCTTCGGCGGCAACTCCTCTTGAAGAAGTGACCGCTTTGCCGCAAGAGCAAGAAGACGAGGGCGGTTCTTTTGAAAAGGAGCAGTGTGCCGACGTTGAAAAAACGTCGGAAGATACCGAAGAAAAGCAATAAAAAATCACCGCTCATGAAAGAATAAAACATTTGTTTTTCAAAATACTTGCATTTTTAATTGGATAGTGATATGCTATAAAAGCCTAATTATAATGGGGCGGTATTTTCTGCATATCTTTATGGGATAAGAAGGGGATATTGACTTATTTATAATAAATAATAAGAAAAAGAGAGAAACTTCTCATCGGAGGACGAATGAAAGCACGTTATCTGGAAATAGAAAAGCTGTTCCTGTCCAAATACGCCATGCCTTCATGCGAGACTCGCGGGCGTGAGATCCCCGTGGAGCCTTGTCCTCTTCGCACGGAATTTCAGCGTGACCGTGACCGCATCATTCACAGCAAGGCCTTCCGCAGGCTCAAACACAAAACGCAGGTGTTTATTTCTCCCGAAGGGGATCACTATCGCACGCGTTTGACTCACACTCTGGAAGTAACGCAGATCGCGCGGACCATTGCCACCGGTCTTTGTTTGAATGCCGACCTTACCGAGGCCATTGCCTTGGGGCATGACGTAGGGCACACTCCCTTCGGGCATGCGGGGGAGGAAGTTTTCAGCCGTCTTCTCGGCAAACCCTTCCGTCATAACGAACAGAGCCGCCGCGTGGTGGAAGTGTTGGAAAACGACGGGAAAGGTTTGAACCTTACTTGGGAAGTACGCGATGGGATAGAAAACCACAAGTTATCTTTGCATCCCGCCACGTTGGAGGGAAAGGTGGTAAGTTATTCCGACCGCATTGCGTATATCAATCACGATATTGACGACGCGGTGATGGCAGGCGTGATCACCGAGGATATGATCCCCAAGGATTGCGTGGAAGTGCTTGGCGCCACCAAGAGCGCTCGCGTGAATACCCTTGTGCTGGATATGGTGAATTTCAGTTATGACAAACCGCAAGTGGCGCTTTCTCGTGACGTGCAATATGCGCTGGATAAACTGTATGCCTTTATGAACGAAAAGGTGTATGCTTATCACTCCGCAAAAGGGGAGGAAACCAAGGCAAAGAAGCTCTTGGAAACCTTGTATTTCTATTATTTGGAGCATTTTGAAGAGGTGCCGGACCCCTATCACAGAATGTCCGCCGAGTGCGGCAGGGAAAGATCGGTGTGCGACTATCTTGCCAGCATGACCGACCGCTATGCCGTGTCCACATATGAAAAACTGTTTATTCCCAATGATTGGAGATAGTCATGCAGATCAAGGGAATGGACGGCAATTTTATTGAAGAATTAAAGGGAAGATGCGATATCGTAGACGTCGTGTCTTCTTACGTGCCCACCCTTAACAAAAAGGGGAGCAAGTATTGGGGGAATTGTCCTTTCCATCATGAAAAGACCCCTTCCTTTACCGTGGACCGTGAGCAAGGTTTTTATAAATGCTTCGGTTGCGGCAAGGGGGGTGACGTGATCTCCTTTGTGATGGACGCGGAAGGCGTCACCTTTTACGAGGCGGTAAAACTGCTTGCGGATAGGGCACACTTGGAAATGCCCAAAACCCTTCGTTCGGATAACGGGGAATTCCGCGAGGTAAAGGAGCGGCTTACCTCTCTCCTTCGGGACGCGGCTCGTATCTACCACGCGAACTTGGAAAGGCCGGAAGCAGCCGCTGCCAGGGAGTATATAAACAAAAGAGGCATCACGCCTTCTTCTGTGCGCAAGTTCGGCTTGGGGTATTCCGTGGGATACACCGAGATCATTCAAAACCTGAAAGCGCTGGGCTATAAGCGTGAGGAGATGCTGAAAGCGGGCGTGATACAGGAAAGGGAAGGCAAGTTCTTTGACGCCATGGCAAACAGGTTGGTGTTCCCCATCATAGATGCCTTCGGAAAGGTCATTGCCTTTGGGGGCAGAGTGCTCGGAAAGACAGACTTTGCCAAGTATAAAAACACCGATAACACCGCCGTGTTCGTAAAAAATAAAAACTTATACGGCTTGAATTACATTAAGAAACTGCGCTTAAAGACCAAGGTGACGGACCTTATTATGGTGGAAGGGTATATGGATACCCTTGCGCTGGTGCAGGCAGGCGTGGAAAACGTGGTGGCAAGCATGGGCACTTCTCTTACCGAGGAGCAGGCAAAACTTGCGGCGCGTTACGTGGAAGATATCTATATTTGCTACGACGGGGATTCCGCGGGGCAAAACGCCACACTGCGCGGGTTGGATATCTTGAAACGCCACGGCTTGAAAGTGCGCGTGATCTCCCTTCCGAACGGGGAAGACCCGGATGAGATCATCAAGCGCGCGGGTGTTGAGGAGTTTTTGAAATATAAGAACGCCGCGGTGGAATTAACGGAGTATAAGTTGCTCCGTTTGAAAGAAGGACATGATTTTAACACCCCTTTCGGGCGCGCTTCTTACGCCAAGGAAGCCGCCAAAATCATTGCCGAGTTAGCAAGTGAAGTGGAGCGCGAGATCTATTTGGATTACGTGGCAAAACTGACGGGCATCAACAAGGCGGTGGTCAAGTCCGAGGTAAGTGCGATCAGCGCCGGCAAGCAGGATGCGGACGTGATCGTTACGGCGGGCGTACAAGCCATTGAAGCGAACGTGCAAGCGGCAAGATTTATATTGAACCGCTGCGTGATGGGGTTGGAAAAGTGGGAAGATCATGCCGATCTTATGCCTACCGAGTCCCTAAGGAAGGTGGCGGATTACTTGAATGAATGCCAATTTTCCGGCAAGGTGCCGGACGTTGGCACACTCTATCATATCACAAGCGAGGAGGAAGCGGATCAAATCATCAATTTCGATACGGAACGGTACCAAGGTTCGGAAGAAGCCGCATATAAAGATTGCCTGACCCTTTTGCAAAAGGAATATGCAAAGAGCAAAATAGCGGAACTCAATGACAGATATAAAACTTGTACCACCGACGAAGAGAGAAATGAGATCATGCGGAAAATCGCGGATACGGAAGCTGAATACAGGAGGCAATATGGACGCAAATAACGTAGAAAAGAAAGAAGCGCTGCAAGCCGTTATCGAGAAGATCGTGGAGACCTTTAAGAGCAAAGGCACCGTTCCCGAAGAGGATCTGGTGGTGCGTTTGCAAAAGTTGGATATCAACAGTGACGATATCGAGTACGCTTACGGCGAGATCGAAAAGGCGGGCATTGTGATCACCGCGTCACCTGCGGAAGAAGCCAGCAAGCCCGATGCGATCAACAAGATGCTCTCCGACGTTAGCGTGGATGACGCCGTGAAACTCTATTTGCGCGATATCGGCAGATACTCTTTGCTCTCCGCCGAAGAAGAGTTGGAACTTGCCAAATTGACGGCGGAAGGGGATGAGAATGCCAAGAAGAAACTTGCGGAAGCAAACCTTCGTTTGGTGGTGAATATCGCCAAAAAATACATTTCCCGCGGCATGTCCTTTTTGGACTTGATCCAAGAAGGAAACCAAGGCTTGCTCAAAGCGGTGGAAAAGTTTGATTATACCAAGGGCTTTAAGTTCAGTACTTATGCCACCTGGTGGATCCGTCAAGCCATCACCCGTGCGATAGCGGATCAGGCGCGTACCATTCGCTTGCCCGTGCACATGGTGGAAACCATCAATAAAACTTCGCGTACCATTCGCATGTTGACCCAGCAACTCGGACGTGATCCCACCGAAGAGGAGATCGCTACGGAGCTTGGCATCACGGTGGAAAAGGTGAGGGAGATACAGCGCACCGCGCAAGATCCCGTTTCTTTGGAGACCCCGATCGGTGAAGAGGAAGACAGCCACCTTGGTGACTTTATTGAGGATACCACTGCCGCTCATCCGGATGAGATCGCGGAGCAGGGCATGGTGAAGGAGCAACTGATGCAGGTGCTTTCCACCTTGACCCCGCGTGAGGAAAAGGTCATTCGCATGCGTTACGGTTTGGATGATAACCGTCAGCGCACCTTGGAAGAGGTGGGACAAGCATTCGGCGTGACCAGAGAGCGTATCAGACAGATCGAAGCGAAGGCGCTCAGAAAACTGCGTCATCCCAAGAGAAAGGATAAACTTCGCGGGTTCTTGGACAAGTGAGGATCCGACTGGGAGAAAGACTGAATACCGTGCTCTCTTTGATCGAGGGCGGAAGAGTGTGCGACGTTGGCACCGATCACGGGAAACTGCCCGTTGCCGCTTTGCTTTCGGGCAGGGTTTCCGAAGCGATAGCCATTGATATCAGCGCTAAGAGCTTGGCAAAAGCACGCTTGCTTGCAGAGCAAGAGGGAGTGCCCCTTCGCTGTTTGCAAGGGGATGGACTCACTCCGCTTTCGGAAAAGCAAACCGACACGGTTGTGATTGCCGGAATGGGGGGCGCGGAAACGGTAAAGATCTTATCCGAAGCCCCTTGTACCTTCTCCAAATATATTTTCGTTCCGCACAAGAACGCGCCGCTGGTGAGAAAGTATTTGAAAGATAATAACACGCGCATCACGCACGATATTGCGGTAAAAGAGGACAAACACTTTTACTTTGTGATAGAAGCGGATCCCTCTCTGTCGTGGCAGGAGAAAAGCCTGTACTTTGGGGAAGAGGGGGTGGCGTTTGAGGAGTATCGCGCTTGGCGGCTCCAAAAGATAGAGCACTTGCTCTCACTCAAAGAAGATCCTTCGCTTAGGGAGGAAAAGGAGGAACTATCTCATGCCCACCCTGCAACAGATCGAGCAGAGTCTTAATTTGGCATACCCCTTTTCTGACGCTTGTTCTTACGATAACGTCGGGTTGCTCGTAGGCAAGAAAGATAAAGAGGTAAAAAGAGTGCTTATTGCTTTGGACGTGACCCATGCGGTCATTGAAGAGGCTGCAGCGCTCGGTGCGGACCTGATCCTTTCGCACCACCCGGTGATCTTTCATGAGATCAAGAGCGTGACCGATAAAGATTATACGGGCAGTTTGTTGCTCTCTTTGGCGCAAAAAGACATTGCCGTGATATCCCTGCATACCAACTTTGATAAGGGTGAAAACGGGAATAACGATCAACTTGCTCTGTGTTTGGGTGCAAAAGAGTATCAAAAGATAGAGGACGGCTTTGCCACCCTCTTTGACCTTGAAAAGGAAATGGACATAGCCGCCTTTGCCCTTCAGGTAAAAAGCGCGTTGGGAGATAAGGTGGTGCGCACCATCGGTGAGGGGAAAGTGAAAAAAGTAATAGCCGCTTGCGGTGCGGGGATCGGGGAAGAGTTGATCCTTTTGGCAAAAGAGCAAAATGCCGTGATCGTCACGGCGGATATCAAACACAATTACGCGGTGATGGCTCGTGACCTTGGCGTAAAGGTGGTGGAAACCACCCATTACGCAGGGGAATGGGGCTTTACCGAGAGAATGAAAAAAATATTGGCGGAACGCTTTTCTTTGGAAACGTTTATCAGCCAACATAATATCAATCCTTACGGCTAACTCGTAAGGGAAGGAGCAGGAAATGGAATTATCCGCAATGCTGGAATACCAGAAACTTGACAAAGAGATGATGGCGCTTGAAAACGAATTGATGCAAAGCCCCATCGCGCGCGAATATGCCACGAGCAAACACGCGCTTGCCGTTGCGCAGGATCAGGTCATCAAACAGAACCGTGACGCAGGGGATATGGTCAAGCAGATGGAAGGTTTGATCGCCGAATACGACGCCTTGGAAAAGGAACTCAAAGAAGCGGAAAGCGCCGTGCCCGACGTTGCGGACGTGAACGGTGCGGATTTCTTTATTCGCAACGTGCAAAAGTTGATCTCGCAACTCAAAAACCTTGCTTCCGAGATCGGCAAGATGAGCGCCAAGATCGTGGAGCTTAACCAAAACCACGCGGCAACAATGGCGGCTGGTAAGGAAGCGAAAAAGAAGTTCACGCAATGCAAGGAGCCTTATGACGTGGAAAAAGAAAAGTATCGTCCCGCGGCGGCCGCATTGCAACAAAAGATAGCGGCGGCGGAAAAGAACTGTTCGGAAGACTTTTTAAACGTTTACAAGCGCTTGCGTAAGATGAAAAAATTCCCCGTCATCGTGCCGCTTGCCAACGGGCGCAGTTGCGGCGGGTGCTATATGGAACTTGCGTGGGACACGTTGGTGACCTTGGATTCCAAACCCTTTATCGAGTGTCCGAGTTGCGGCAGAATACTTTACAAGGATTAAACGAGGTGAATGACGTATGATGAATTATCTTTTGGCAAAAAAGGGAGAGAGAGTCGGTGATATTATCGCATTCGTATTGTACTTTCTGATAGTCATCGGGATCGGTGTTTATTTCTTTTTGAGAGGCTTGAAAGATAAAGCGCAATCGGGCGAGAAGGGCTTTTTCCTTGGCGGCAGAAAGATGAACGGATTGATCTCCGCCCTTAGCGCCGGTGCTTCCGATATGAGCGCGTGGGTGCTCATGGGCCTTCCCGGTTCCATTTACCTTTACGGTATCGGTCAGGTGTGGATCTCCATCGGTCTTTTGATCGGCACGGTGTGCGCTTGGATCTTTGTGGCGCCCAAACTTCGCCGCTACTCCATTTTGGCGAATGACAGCATTACCATTCCGCAGTATCTTACCAACCGCTTTAAGAGCAAGAGCAAGGTATTGCAAATTGCTTCGGCTATCATTTTCGTAGTGGTGTACTGCGTTTACGGCGCTTCCTCCATCAAAGCGTGCGGCACACTCTTTAATACCCTCTTTGGTATGAACGAGCGCATTGCCATGACCATAAGCACCTTGATCATCATTTCGTACTTGTTCCTCGGCGGCTTTAACGCGGTGTGCTGGACGGACTTTTTGCAAGGCATGATCATGCTTCTTGCTTTGATGCTTACCCCCATCGTGGCGGTGGCTGTTATGCACGTGCCCACGACGGGAACGGGTACTCCCGCGCACTTCTATAATTTGCTTTCTTCCGGAAAGCTGAATTGGGCAAGCATTGCCACCATCCTTACCGGTCTTGGCTGGGGGCTCGGATATTTCGGCATGCCGCATATCATCGTGAGATATATGTCCATCAAGTCGGAAAAGGAAATGAAAAAATCCAAGATCATCGGCAGCACCTGGACTTTCTTGATCCTTTTGTTGGCCACCGTTGTGGCTTTGGTCGGCAGAAAGTATCTCGGCAACGCCTTGAATAAGGATACGGCTTCCACCGTCTTTATTAGGCTGGCAAGAGGATCCTTCCCCATCTTCATAGGAGGTTTGATCATCACGGCTATCCTTGCCGCTTCCATGAGCACGGCGGATTCGCAGCTTTTGGCGTCCTCTTCCGCCTTTGCTTCCGACGTGTACAAGACCAGCATTCGCAAGCAAGCGAGTGATAGGGAAGTGATGTGGGTCGGTAGGATCGTGGTGGTTGTGGCGTCTTTGATCGCCTTCATGATCGCCATGCTCGGCGTGGGAGATGATCCCATCGTGCCTGCGTTCAGCACCATTATGACATTGGTTTCCGCGGCATGGGCGGCATTTGGTGCGGCGTTCGGTCCCGTTATTTTGCTCTCCTTGTATAATCGCAGAGTGAATTACAAGGGTGCCACCGCGGGTATCATCACCGGTTTTGTGGTGGATATCCTTTGGATGATCCTCTTTAACCTTGATTATTACGATATGACGAGTTTGGTTTATAACACCGGCTTGTATGAGATCATTCCCGGGTTTGTTGCGGGTCTTGTGACCATGCTTGTTGTGAGCTATCTGACGGATAAACCTTCCGAGGAAGTCACTTCCCTTTATGATAAAGTGCGCGCGGCTAAGAGCGTGGAAGTGGATGAGGACGGCGTGGCTCTCGTGGACGGCGTTCCTTTTGAAAGAGAAGAGATCGCCGTGGCAGAGGAAGTTGTGGCAGACGCAGATGCCGAGTCCGAAGAATAAAACAATCGGTTCGTTGTCATAAATAAAAATCCACCGACTTGTTCGGTGGATTTTTTTGTTTTGAATTGTACTTTTTTAACTCCTTTTAGAGGAGTGGCATTTTGATCAATCGGTAAAGAGAATGGCGTCAAGGGCGCCGCTTGTTTTGTAAGCGCGGTAATCGTATGAGCCGTTCGGGTAAAGAGAAAGAATATTGTATCCTTCCGCATCGGCCACGCGTTCGGTCACGGTGGTTAGGCGGATATAGGTAAGATAAATATCGTCATGGGTATTATATACGGTAAGATCGTTCACGTGGTCGTGTCCGAAAAACACCGCTTTTGCGCCGTTTGCCACCAGGGCGGAGTAAAGAGTGCCGTCGGTGTAGGGCGGACAGTGGATCTTATCGCGCAGGGTGCCGTCAATTAAGGTCCAACCATCTGCGGTGGCTTGATCGGTAAAGTGCCAAGTGACTTCTTTGCCGTAATCGATCTCACCCGTGATCTCAATTGCCGCTGCAAGCTCCTGCAAGGGCTTGTGTATCACGCACATGTGGGTGAGGGTGCCGCCGTTTTTCTCTTTCATTGCCGCATAGGTTTCTTGGTACCAATCTACCTGCGCTTGGGAGATGGCGGTATCCGCTTTTTTGTTCACGCCCCATTTTTTGTATTCCTTTTCTTCCATGAGTTTGCTACCGTTATCCAGGAAGAAGAAAGAGTCTGTGATCAATCCGTCCGCGCCGAGAACGGAAAGCACGTAATTGCCGTAGCCGTCCACCGTTCTGCCGTCCGCGGTCTTTTTGGTATCCGATTCCATTAGGCAACGGGGGGACTTACTCCAACACTTTACCACGTCTTCTCGGGAAGTCATCAAAAAGTCACGATCTCCCTCGTGGTTTCCCAAAACGGGTGCCCAATACACCCCAAGGCGGTCCATCAAATAACGGAACTGCAATACGCGCACGCTGTCGTTCAGTCCGTTCAAAGTATCACCGCCCAAGATGATCAGATCGGGTTTTTCCGAATAGACCCATTTTACAAAACGTTCAATGGTTTCACGGGTGGAAGATTGCAACTCGCAAAGGTGCACGTCGGTCAAAAACAAAATGCGAAAAGGTTCGCTGCTGATCGCGCCGTTCTTGATCTTGGCAAGAGCGGGGGAGCCGCTGTTGTTCAGCGGGTGATCGGCGGCAAGCAACTGCACGTCGTTCGGCAGGGGAGAAATGGAAGAAAGGTCGTAATCAAAGGGAACCTGATAGAATACGATGCCGCAGGCGATCACGATAACGGTCGCCACGGAAAGCAAAATAACAGCGATTTTCTTTGCTTTGGACATAGGATCCTCCCAAGCGGAATTATTATATCATTTATAAGCGCCTTTTTCAAGGTAGCGCGCGCCGTCTTCCTCGGGTGGAAAAAGGGCGCAATGTGCGGCGTTAATCGGAAAGCCTTTTTATAAGGTAAGGGATAGCTTGCTCGAATTTTACGCCGTAAGCGTGTTCCTCTCTGTCGGGCAGGGTGGCGCGTATGGCGCGAACGGTAAAGTCCACCGCAAGAGCCGCCGCCTCTCTCAGAGAGAATCCGCGGAGTAGGGCACCCGTAAATACCGAAGCGTAAACGTCCCCCGTGCCGTGAAAGGATCCTTCGATACGATCCTCAAAATAGTAATGCACACGATCGGTGTTTCGCTCATAGATCGCCACACCGAGTTTGGCTTTATCAAAAGATACTCCCGTCAGCACCACGTTTCCGCCCGAAAGCGCGGATAAGCGCCTGACAAGACTTTCCGTTTGCGCTTCCGTGTACTCTGCGCCAAGATAGGGTTCGTTCAAAAGATATGCCGCCTCGGTCAGGTTGGGCAGTATCACGTCCGCTCCCTTCAAAAAGGCAGCCATTTCCGAAGCAAAGGCTTTGTCAAAACCGGCGTACAGTTTGCCGTTATCGCCCATCACGGGGTCCACCACAAAAAGCGCGCCCTCCTTTCGGGTTGTATTTACAATGTTTTTAATGTAATTCAGTTGCTGTTTGCTGCCGATATAACCGGTGTAAAAGGCGTCAAAGGCAATGCCTTGCTTTTGCCAATGCGCGCCGATGGCGGGAAGATCCTCCGTCAGGTCGCGGAAGGTGTATCCCGTGAACCCGCCCGTGTGTGTGGAAAGCACCGCGGAAGGAATGATCGCCGTTTCAATTCCCATTGCCGAAAGAATGGGAAGGGCAACGGTGATCGAACATTGTCCGAAGCAGGATATATCTTGAATGGTAAGGATCCTGGTGGTGCTCATGCTTTCTCAGTCCGCCTCTTGTAAAACGGCTTCCTCGGCAAGCGCTTCCGCGCTGTTAAGGTAATAGCCCGAGCCAACGGCTTGCACGTTCAAAGCTGCTTCTTGCAAGGGCAGGGTAAGAGTAAGGTCGGTGGTGTAGATCACGTACTCCCCGTAACGCACCAAATACACCGAAGCGTTTTGTACCTTTTCCCAAGAAACCGTAATGCTATCCGCCGTCTTGGTGTAAGTGGCAATAGGCGCGTCAAGGGGGAGATAGGTCACGTAAGAGGTCATTGCGGGACTGCTTGCGGAGAAATAACGGTTGTTGCTGGTGGCGCTCACTTCAATGATATGCACCCCTCCTGCCGTGATTCTGTCCGTAATGTCGGTATCACCGCTTTCCGCCGTGAAAGATACGCCGTCCACCTTGCAAGCATACGAGGTGGCATACGTGACGGCGGGGATATGAAGGTAAACGACATCTCCATCCTTGTTCACCGAGATCTGCGGGCTATCCAGCTTGGCGGAGAACTCAAAGGTGTATTTCTTTTCTCTGCTGTCCAAAAAACGAGGATCGCCGGGCGCGGTCGCTTTGACGGCAATGGTTTGCTTTCCGGGAGATAATTTATCCGCATTCAGCACGATCACCGTTGCTTTGTTATCGTGCGCAACCGCCACCGAGCCCATCTCTACACCATTCAAAGAGTAGGAGAAGTGGGTGGCGTCCACCACCTCGGAGATATAGCAACGGAACTCGTTCCCTTCTTGCAGTACCGTGATCTTGTCGGGCGAGGCAAGGTGCCTCACGTAATAATAGTGAGAAAGGTCATTCAAAAGGCGCACTTGGCTCACCGATACCCCTTCGTACACGTAAAAGTCCGTGGCGCTGTCGGCGGACCCGATCAAGCAGGAGGCGCTACCCGAAGATAAATAAACTTCTTTACCGCCATTGATCTCATTGGCCTTTCCGTTATAAGTTAAAACCGAGCTGTTGCTAAGGGCAATGACGCCATCGTTATTGCCGCGTATGGCAACGGAGGGGGATTGCAGGGCAAGGTAAGAAGTATCTCCGTAAAAGTTTCCTTTGATGGTAACGGAAGAAGCGGAGATCTCCGCGGTATTCACGCAAAAGTCCGCATATACTTTAAGGTGTCCGCTGCCTATGGCGGAGAAGGAACTCGCCACGATCTTTCCGCCTTTCACGTATTTCCCTCTTTTCTTGTATCCCATGGATACGTTTTTCTCCAAGGGAAGGGAAATATCCCCTTGCACCGTTAAGGTGTATTCGTTCAGGTCAATATCCACCGAGCGGGGCAGGATCAGATCGGAAGAAAGGTTCACGTTATCTTTGAGCACGATGGTCTTAATATGCTTTTTCCCGATCGCTTCGCGCAGTTCGGATTCGGAATCCACAAAAGCAATATCGTAGGTGGCAATAAAGTGCCCCGCCACCAAGCCGCCCACCAAAAGCACCACCGCAATGGCAATGATGAAAAAGCGAATATGCTTTTTGAAGAAGCGGGCGAATTTTCCCTTTTTCTTGCTTTTCTTTTCTTCCGCTTCCGGCTTTTCATCCTTTTCCTCTGTGAGAGCGTTTTCATCGGACGAATCGCTTTGTTCGGCGTTTTCGGAATGATCTTCCCCTTGGGCGTTCAGCGTGATCTCTTCACCGCTGTCCGGCATGGTCACGAGAGAGGGAGAGATGCCTTTTTCACCGGTACCCTCGGAGGAGAGCAAACGGTCTATCAAATGAAAGCCTTCTTCCAAAAACACGCCCGTGCTTTTAGCGCTTTCCTCATCGTAAGAGGCGGGGCCGTCGTTTTGCGGGGCGTCGCTCCTGTAAATCAAATAAGGAACGGGGTCGGAAGTGTGCGTGCGCACGGCAAGCGGGGTGGGGTGATCGGGACAAACGAGAACGTGATAGGGCTCGCCGCACTCTTTGAGGTAGGCAAGCACGGGGCCCACGATGTCGGAATCGATTTTTTCAATGGAAGTGATCTTATCGCTCAAACTGCCTTGGTGGCCGGATTCATCGGGCGCTTCCACGTGAATATACACGTAATCCACGCGTCCGAGTGCGTCTATTGCCGCGCGGCCTTTCGCCGCAAAATCGGTATGCACGTTGCCCGTGGCACCCGGCACTTCGATAACTTCCATGCCTGCACCCTTGCCAATGCCTTTCAAAAGGTCCACCGCGCTGATCACGGCGCCTTTGATGCCGTTTTTCTCCTCAAAATCAGGAAGATTGGGCTTGGTACCTTCCCCCCAAAACCAAACGGAATTGGCGGGATTTTTGCCTTCCGCAACACGCTTTACGTTTACGGGATGATCTTTCAAAAGATCATAAGAGCGCATTTGCAAATCCAAAAACAGCTCTCCGAGCAATCCTGAGGGCAGGTGACGCTTGATGCCTTTTCCCGTGATGTCGTGCGGGGGAGTAAGGTCGGAGCCGGTCTTGGCGTCGTGCACGATCAAACAATGGCGATAACTGATGCCGGGGTGGAAAGAAACCCTGTCGTTTCCCAAGTGTTCCTGCACGTACTCAATGAGTTCGCGCGCTTCCTCGGAAGAGATCTCTCCCGCGCTGTAATCGATCATGCGCTTATCCGCATAGCGTTCTTCTTCGGATGAAAGCGTTACCAAATTGCAACGTACCGCAATGTCGGTATCGGAAAGCGTGAGCCCCATGCTGAGCGCTTCCAAGGGCGAACGGCCGGAATAACATGTGCGGGGATCGTATCCCATCACCGAAAGATTAGCGGTATCACTGCCCGGCTTCATGCCTTCCGGCACCGTCCGCACGAGCCCCACTTCGCTAAGAGGAGCAAGCGAATCGATATTCGCTTTTTCAGCCACCATCAAAGGGGTTTTTCCGTCTAATTCTTTAACAGGCGTATCCGCCATGCCATCGCCTAAAAATACCACGTATTTCATAGTTTCACCTCGCCCATATTATAATGCGCACGCGCGATCCTGTCAACGAAATCCACTTTGCTCTATTGACTGTCCATTTATTTTTCTATATAATAGAAATATGATGAAAAAGTTGCTTACCGTGTGTCTTATTTTGTGTTTGGCGGCTGCCGTTTGCCTTTTCGTTGCGTGCGAGGAGGAAGGCCCCGTTTCGATCGAAGTGATCACCTATCCCGATACTCTTTACGTGCAACAAGGCGGTGAGATCGACCTTACGGGCGGCGTGGTTGCTGTGGTGTATTCCGATGGGCACAGGAAAGAAGTTCCCATGCAGGACTTGGAAAAACTCAATTTAAAAAAGGACGTGCTCGGTACCCAAACCTTGGTGCTTGTTTACCGTGAAGGAGGAAAGCGTTTTAGTGCAAGTTTTGACATGACGGTGGTGTTGCCCAAAGCATCCGCTCTTGCTTTACAAACGGATGGGGTAAAAACTACCTATTTGGACGGGGAATCTTTTGATAGAAAGAACCTGGTAGTGACGGCGTCTTATGTGACGGGTATTACCGCAACCGTGCAAACCTATGATATTTCTCCTTCCGTTTTGCACGTAGGGGCCACGCAGGTGACCATTTCGCACGGCGGCGCTTCGGCAACCATTCCCGTCACCGTGTCTTACAAGGCGCCCGCATCCGCCGATATCTTATCTTTGCCAAGCAAAACCGCTTACTTTGTGGGGGAGGCCGTTGATAGGAGCGGTATGCGAGTAAAGGTGACCTATAACGATGGAGCGCAAGGAGAGTTTGACGAACAGAGTATTCGCCTTACGCGCGCCGACGGTGGGAATTTTTATTATCCCTTGGATAAAACGGACACGCAGGTCATAGCCGTTATCTCTACCGATTTCGGAGAGGCAACCGCGGAGTTTTCCATTACGGTGACCGAGGTGGTGCCCGTTTCGGCAACCCTTGCCGATATGGATCCCCTTTGCTTCTTTGTGGGACAATCATTTGCTTTTTCGGATGAGGGGCCCATTATAACCATCTCCTATAACTATGGGGATGGGGTGGATCTTTACGCTTCGGACGATGCTTTCTCCTTTGCCGAGCAAACGCTCACGGAAGGGCAAGAAAGTGTGACGCTATGGCTCACGGATCATCCAAGTATCACGGTGGAGATCCCCGTTTCGGTGGTGCAACCCGAACTCATCGGCATCGTAGTAAGGATCCCGCCGCAAAAACTTTTCTATAATGACGGCGAGGAGATCGCTCTTGACGGTTTGGTGCTGGCACTTCAAATGTCCGATGGCAACGAAACCACTCTTGCGTACAGCGCGGAGAGCGGTATCACCGTTTCCCCCGAAAGGGTGCCCGCAGGTCCGCAAAGCGTCATCACGGTCACGTACGAAGGTTTTACCGATACGTTCAAGATCAATTGATAAGAAGCATTCCCGCTAAGCGGATTGACAGTTTAACGGGAAAAGAAGTATACTGTTTAAGTCAAGGGGAGTAGCGGGCACCATTGGTGCGGAAAAGCCAACAGCACTGCCGTAAAAGGCTGGCTAACCTTAAACTGCGAGACTGAGGCGAAAGAATAATTTCTCCGAGGTCTTTTTTTAATTGTTTCGGAGAGAAGGAAGGAATACACATGATCACTTCTATGATTGCGGCCAAAGGATCGGCGGGCGAGATCGTCCTTGCGCTTGTTCTTTTGTTTATCGGCATAGCCCTCATTGTGAAAGGGGGCGACTTTTTCGTGGACGCCGCCTCTTGGATAGCGGAAGTATCCGGCTTGCCCCCTCTTTTGATTGGTGCAACCATCGTGTCGGTGGCAACCACTCTTCCCGAACTCATCGTGTCTATCATTGCCACGGCGGGCGGCAGCGTGGATATTGCGGTGGGAAACGCGGTTGGCAGCGTTGTGGCAAACCTCGGACTCATTATGGCGATCTCCCTTCTGTTCATGCCAAGCAAGGTGAACCGCAAGGATTATCTTTTCAAGTCGGCGGTTTTGGTTTTCTCGGTGATCAACCTTTTGCTCATCGGCTTCTTTGGCGGCATGAAGGATGGAAACCATATTTTGAACGTTGGGCTGGGTATTTTGGTTTTGGAACTGTTTTTCCTCTTCCTCGGAGAGAACGTTTACAGCGCATTAAAGTTGGGCAAAAAGCCCATGGCAAACGGCTTGACCGAGGATAGCAACGGAGCAAACACCGATATGGCTCCCTCGGAAGAGGTCCCCGCCACCGAAGCGGAAGAAACTCCCGTTAAAAAGGATAAAAAGACCATTTTGATCAACATTTTAAAATTCATTGGCGGTGCGGGCGGCATTGTCGGCGGCGCCTTCCTGCTTGTGAATAACGGTGAAAAACTTGCCAAAGTGGCGGGTGTTCCCGAAGGCATCATTGCCATCACCCTTGTGGCGATCGGCACCTCTCTCCCCGAGCTCGTCACCACCATCTCCGCCATCGTAAAGAAAAAGTCCTCCATTTCGGTGGGCAATATCATAGGCGCGAATATTTTGGATATGACCTTGATTTTGCCGGTTTGTGCCATGGTTTCGGGCGGCGCGCTCATTATGCCCAGACAATCCGTCTTGCTGGATCTGCCTTTCTGCTTGGGCCTTTCCCTCATTGCGGTAGTTCCCATGCTGATCACCAAGCGTTTCCGCAGGTGGCAGGGCGTGGCTCTTGCCGTTGCTTACGCGGCGTACATCACCCTCCGCGTGCTCTTTACTTGATGCGAGTATTGTAAACGAGGCGTACTTTTAAGGTAAAAAACATTTAACAGAAAAAGGGTTTGGGCGTTTCCCTGACCTTTTTTTGTCATTTGCCACACGAATAATGGGGTAACGGTTTTTGCCACAAAAAGATCGTTGGAGAGTGAGATGAGGGGGATCTTCCTTGCTTTCTTTTGGGAAATGGGATATACTTATGGGGATGAAAAGGAAACTTCCCAAACTGTTATCGCTCTTTTTGAGCTTTTTGAAAATAGGGGCCTTTACTTTTGGCGGCGGGTATGCGATGATCGCTCTTTTGGAGAACGAATTTGTTTCGCGCAAAAAGTGGATGGAAAAGGACGAATTTTTGGATATGCTCGGGGTGGCGGAATCTACCCCCGGTCCCATTGCGGTGAATACCGCCACCTATATTGGCTACAAAGTGGCAGGTGTGCTCGGCGCCGCTCTTGCCACGCTGGCAGTTTGTTTGCCTGCCTTTACCATCATTTTTGTTATCTCGCTTTTCTTTGATAAATTCCTTTCCCTCAAATACGTGGGCTACGCTTTCCGCGGCATACAGGTTGCGGTGGTGTATTTGATCGCTTCTGCGGGGATAAAGGTGTTCAAGGGGCTTAAAAAGAATGCTTTAAGCATGATTTTGTGTGCGCTCGTGCTGGCGTGCTTTATCACGCTTTCCTTGTTTGCCGTATCCTTCTCTTCGATATTTTATATTTTGATTTGCGGCATGATGGGGCTTTCCGCGTATTTCTTTGGCGTGATGCGCGCTCGAAAGAGGGCTCAAAAGCAGGAAATTTCCGCATCGGAAAATAAGACCCCGTGCGATGGGGCAACGTCCGACAGCGCGGAAGATCACAATGAACAGGAACCTTCTTCGGAAAAAGAAGGACAAGGGAGGGATGAGCAATGATGTATTTGCGTTTGTTCCTAACCTTTTTGAAGATAGGCGTGGTGTCCTTCGGCGGCGGCTACGGTATGATCTCGGTCATTCGTGACACCGTGCTTTCGCAGGGGATGCTTACCGAAGAGGAATTGATGAATTTTATAGGAGTGGCGGAATCTACCCCCGGGCCCATTGCCATCAATATGGCAACCTTTATCGGCTCGGCAAAAGGTGGCTTCCTTGGCGCGTTGCTTGCCACGTTGGGCGTTGTGTTGCCCGCCTTTATCATCATTTTGATCATCGCGGCAGTTTTGAAAAACCTGTTAAAATATAAGCCCGTACAAGGCTTTCTCGGCGGGGTAAGACCCGCAGTTGCGGCGCTGATACTTGCTACCGCCCTCCTCCTGGGGCTTCGCGTTTTCTTCGGGCTTGGCAGCGTGCGTTCCGCTTTTTCTTTCCAATACAAAGGCTTGATCATTCTTGCGGCGCTTATTGCCGTGGGGCTTGGGAGCAAATATCTTTTGAAGCGAAAGGCTTCGCCCATCGTAATGATCGTGTTTTCCGCTTGCTTGGGTATGCTTTTTTACGGCGTGTTTTGATTTTTGCGCGAGTTTATCGCTTAGGAAAGGTTTTTAAAAAAATATTTGCGTTTTGACCTCGATCTCTTGACAGATCGGGGTTCTTTGTCATATACTGCAAATAGTTGAATAAATATTCAACCGTTCAATCGTTGGAGGTGGCGAAATGAAAGTGGAAAAAGATATGTGTGAAGCGGATATCGTGCACGAAAGCGTGGTGGAACGCGTAAAGACCGCCATGCCGAATGAGGATATACTGGCGGACGTGGCGGATCTCTTTAAGGTGTTCGGTGACAGCACCAGAACGCGCATCCTTTCCGCGTTATTTGAGGCGGAGCTGTGCGTTTGCGATATTGCCTCTCTTCTCAACATGACCAAATCCGCGGTATCGCACCAACTGCGCATTTTGCGCCAAACCAAGATCGTAAAAAACCGCAAGCAAGGGAAAGAGGTGTATTATTCGCTGGATGACGAGCACATCTCTCGCATTTATAAAATGGCTCTCGAACACTTGTGCGAGGAAAAATAGGAGGGGCGTATGAAAAAAACGTATAAATTGACCGATCTGTGTTGTGCAAACTGTGCCGCCGAAATCGAGCGCGGCATTGCCAAGATAAAAGGCGTCACCCTTTGCAACGTGAACTTCGTTATGCAAAAACTCACCTTTGAAACGGCAGAAGGGGGCGACGATGAAGCGGTGATCAAAAAGGTAAAGAAGATCATCCGTAGGGTGGAACCGGACTGCGATATGGTGGAGATCGGATAAATGTCCCGCAATCGCAAGGCGCTCATTCGAATTTTGGCGGCGCTTTTGATCTTTCTGCCCGCTTTGATCCTGTTTCGTTTCTCACCTCTGAAAACGGTGGGGGAAGTTGCGGAAGGTTGGCAGGTGAAAGATCCCCGTTTTTACGCGGCGTTTTGCCCCTTTTTGATCGCCTATTTGATCGTTGGCTACGACGTGATCATAAAAGCGGTGCGAAATCTCTTTTCGGGTAGGCTTTTGGATGAAAACTTTTTAATGGTAGTTGCCACCTTTGGCGCCATTGCGCTTTTGGATCTTCCCGAGGCGTGCGGCGTGATGTTGTTCTATCAGGTCGGAGAACTGTTCCAGCGCTATGCGGTGGGTAAGTCCCGCCGTTCTATTGCCGCGCTAATGGATATTCGCCCCGATTCGGCGCGTGTGCTCGTGAACGGGGAAGAAAGAGTGTTGATGCCCGAAGAAGTGACGGAAGGGGATATTCTGCTTGTTCGCGCAGGAGAAAGAGTGCCTGTGGACGCAGTGCTTACCGAAGGGGAAGTGACGGTGGATCTTTCCTCGTTGACGGGGGAGTCGCTCCCAAAAGTTTTGACTGCCGGAGAAGAAGTGCTGAGCGGCGCGGTTGACCTATCGGGTGAGGTGAGGCTTCGCGCAGTAAGAAAATACAAGGAATCCACGGTGGCGCGCATTTTGGACCTTGTGGAAAACGCTTCGGCAAGAAAGGCAAAGGCGGAAAACTTTATTACCAAATTCGCGCGCTTTTACACCCCCATCGTGGTGGGTGCGGCGCTTTTGATCGGGGTGTTGCCCCCGCTCTTTATCGGGCATTGGGGAGAGTGGCTGAAAAAGGCGCTTACCTTCCTTGTGGTGTCCTGTCCGTGTGCGCTTGTGATCTCGGTGCCGCTCTCCTTCTTTGGTGGGATAGGCGGCGCTTCCAAAAAAGGTATTTTGATCAAGGGAGGAAGCGCGCTGGAACGGCTTGCAAGCGCGGATACCTTCCTATTTGATAAAACGGGCACCATTACCAAAGGACGCTTTGAGGTGGTGGAAGTGTATCCCGCAGAGCGTGCCAAGGAGATCCTTGCCGCGGCGGCAATTGCCGAAGGCTCTTCCAATCATCCCATTGCCAAGTCCGTTATGGCGTATGCTCCCACGGTGGATCGCGATGGGTTTACCGTGCAGGAGATGGCGGGGCGCGGCATAAAGGCTGTGAAAGGTGAAGACGTTATCCTTGTGGGTAATGAAAAACTATTTGCCGAGGAGTGTTTGCCAATCGAAAAACGCGAAAATGCGGGAACGCTTCTGTACGTGGCAAGAAAAGGGGAGTTCCTTGGTGTTATCACGGTATCCGACGTGCCAAAGGAAAACGCCGCGGAAGTGATCTCTTGCTTGCGGGAAGAGGGGTGCCGCTCCGTAATGCTTACCGGGGATCGTTTTGATGCCGCTAAAGAAGTGGCAAAGCAGGTGGGTGTGGATGATTTTGCCGCCGATCTGTTGCCGCAACAAAAGGTGGAATGGTTGGAACGCATCTTGTCGGAAAGAAAAGGGGAGAAGGGCGTTTGTTTTATCGGTGACGGCATTAACGATGCACCGGTGCTTGCTATGGCGGACGTTGGTATTGCAATGGGGGGTATCGGCAGTGATGCTGCAATAGAGGCAGCGGATGTGGTTTTAATGAAGGATGACCTTGCCTCTATCCCACGGGCAAAGAAAATTGCCGGGAAAACCATGCGGATTGTGCGGGAAAACATTGCGTTTGCGCTCGGCATAAAGGCTGCGGTGCTTTTGTTAACGGCGCTTGGTCTGATGGGGTCTTACGCCATGTGGCTTGCCGTTTTTGCAGACGTTGGCGTGGCTGTTATCGCTATTTTGAATGCCATGCGCACGCTTGGATCGCGCTGATGGAGCGAATAAAAAAACGAGTAAATATATTACACTAATGCAATATTGCACAAGTTCAAAAATCATTGCTTCCTTGTGTAAATTCAGTTCGGTTTTTATAGGATGAAAAGAGTATAATGAAAAAAAGACTGACTTTGTCAGTCCTCTTTTATAATAGTGCCTTCCAGCACAACGTTCACCACGTCTATCGTCATACGTACCGTCTTTTCTCCCTTATCGTTTTGCGACAGGGTATAGCGAACGTAAGACTCATTTTGTCCAATGCCGTTGTTCACGTAAATCACCGTTAGGCGTTCACCCGTTAAAGGGTTTTCCATGTTTTCAAGTCGGTAGTGCCCGGTAAAGCGTACCGCCACGGTATCTCCCACCACGTCGGGGTCGGATATGATGAGTTTTTTGTGTTCCGCAAAATAAGCGAGCATGGATACCACGCAAGGCTTATTAAAATCAATGGCTTGTATTTCTATTCCGTAATAGTCTTTGAGGCCTTTTACCAGTCCTTGCAGATCGGTTTCTTTTGTGCCGGGCGCAATGTTGTTCACGTATGGCAAAACTTCTTTGAGCTGAACGTAATCGTCCACGTCTATTCCTCCTTCTTCACTGATCATAGATCGAATGGCGCCACGGGCAAGGGAATTCAGCACAAGGCTCAGTTCATACGTGCCGTCCGCATGAAAGGCAATATAACTTTTATTTTTGTTTAGCGCGCCCAAGATCTTGCTGTCTTGCAGGGTGGCTTCGGTAATAGAAAACTTTAAGTTTTCCGAAAAGGTTTTTCCTTGCTTTACGGGCATTTCTGTATAGCGGGGAACTGCTCCCATGGTACCCGAAAAGTATGCTTCCGAAACGTCTTGGAAGGTTTGGGCGGAGAGGATGTTTGCTTTCACCGTTTCTTTGGATTCAAGGGTGAAGAACAGACGCTCCAACTGCTCCGTTTTGCATTGTTTGTAGTTATCAAGAGCATGGGGAGAAGAAAAGCCGAGTTCGGTCAGTTTCTCCTGTATCTTAGCGGCAATGATCGCGTGACCTTCGTTTAAGGGGTGTATCCCATCCCCACAAAACAGGGTGTTCCAACGCTCAAAATCGGTTTGGTAAACCTCTTCAAAAGCGGAGTAAACGTCCAAGAGCTCAAAGGGCTTAATCGTGTTCCCTTTTTCGTCCGTGACGGTGTTTTCCTTTTGATAATTTATTAACACGCTGTTGATCTCACGCACCAAAAGCCCCATCAGATCGTGGTATCCCTCGGCGGTTATGCCGTTTTGTGCCAAATAGTAGCGTGCGTAATCGGAAATGAGCGGGCTGTCGGGCCCTGCGGGATTATACAGCGTTTGCATGATGATGGTGGCGTTTGGGTTCAAAGTGCGAATATAGGAAAGCGCCTCGTGCAAATTTTGCTTGGCACTTGCTTGTTTTGCGCGAATACGATCGTAAATGCCTTGGGAAAGTTCTATCAGCATATAAGTGCGGTTGGTAAACAAAAAGTCGTTTCCGATGATGGAAATGTGTATCACGTCCGCACTTGAGATCAAAGATCTCACCATATTGAGTCCATCGTCCTCACGTTTCACGTAAGTGGCAAGATCGGCGGTGGTATAACCCGAAACGGCACGGTTATGATAGTCAAACTCATTGCTGTTGCCTATGATGCCGTAATACCCGTACGCTTCCCGCTCGGTAAGAGGGGCGGGGCCTGCAACCGCTTCCGCGATCGAATCTCCCAAAAAGAGCATGCTCGTTTTGTGTTCCGCTTTTTGCTTTTCTTCCGAACAAGCAAAAGAAAGCGCGGTGATCAGCGCGAGAAGAAAGAGTATAAGCAGGGTGGAAAGGGTGCGTTTCATATAGGCTCCTTTGGCGTTAACCGCCTGCAATTATAAAGGATAACGATGGGAAAAGCAACGAATGCACCCCCTTTACCTTCTATAAAAACCTTGACTTTCCCTTTCGGCAGCGATACAATAAAACGCAGAACGAAGGGTCTTCCCTTGAAAGGGAAGGGGCACTTCGCCAAAAAAGGGCAATGTCGAAAAATGAAGAAAGAGTTTTCCGATTGTTATGATTTAGTGGTTTATCAAATCTATCCTCGCAGTTTTTGCGATGCTAACGGAGATGGCGTCGGAGATCTTCTCGGTATTCTTTCCAAACTTGATTATATCAAAGAGCTTGGGGCAAATGCGATTTGGCTGTGTCCCATTTTCAAAAGCCCGCAATGTGATAACGGGTACGATATTTCCGATTACAAAGACATAGATTCCCTTTACGGCACCATGCAGGATTTTGATGCCTTGCTTGCCGCCGCCCATCAGAAAGGCATTAAGGTGATCATGGATTTTGTGGCGAACCACACTTCTTCCGAGCACGAATGGTTCAAAAGGGCGCGCTCTTCCAAAGAGGATCCTTATCACGATTATTACTATTGGGCGGATAAACCGCTTACCGATTGGAAAGCGGAATTCGGCGGCAGCGTGTGGGAATATAACAGCGCCACCAACGAGTATTATTTGCACTCCTTTGCGGTGGGTCAACCCGACGTGAATTGGAATAACCCCAAGGTGCGCGAGGAGTATAAAGCCATAGTGGACTTTTGGGTGGAAAAGGGTGTGGACGGCTTCCGATGCGACGTGCTGGACCATATCTCCAAAGATTTTGAAAAGGGTCTTCGCCGCAACGGTCCCCATCTTCACGAATACATTCGTGAGGTGTTTGGAAGAGAGCATCTTACCAACCTTTATACGGTGGGTGAGGCGGAAACCACGGAAGAGAGTATTCTTGCCACTTGCGGGCAGGATAGAAAAGAGCTCAAAAGCGTGTTCCAGTTCACGCATTTGACCGTGGGAAGGCAAGGCCGATATACCCCCGTGCCCCATTGCATGGATCAAGTGAAGGATATTTTAAAAGATTGGGAAACCTTTACCGTTAAGCACGATCTTTTGTACGTGCTGTTGACCGATAATCACGATCGTCCTTGGTTTAATTCCCGCACCGGAAACGACGGAGCTTTGCGCTATGAAAGCGCCACGAATACCGCCGCCATGGTCTTTCTTTTGAAAGGGATCCCCTTCTTGTATCAGGGGCAGGAGATCGGGTGCGCAAATTCGTATTTTTCAGATCTTTCCGCTTTTAACGACGTGGAGTGCTTGGGCTATTACCAAGAGATGAAAGGGCAAAAATCCGAGAAAGAATTGTTAAAAGAGATCAACTTCGGAAGCCGTGACAATACCCGCAGACCCTTTGCTTGGGACGGCACGGAAAAGCATGGGTTCACCAGCGCGAAAGCCCCTTGGCTCCCCTATGCCACGAGAAGCGGTGAGATCAATCTCGCGGACGATATTGCGCGCGAAAAGTCGGTGTGGCGCTTTTACAAAGCGGTTTTGACCCTTCGCCGCGAGCACGCCGCCATCCGTCACGGAGATCTTACCTTTTTGTTGCCCGATAGAAAAAATTGCTTTGCGTATTTGCGCGAAGACGAAAAAGAAAAAATCGCGGTCGTTTGCAACTTTGAAAAAGGGCAACGCTTAGAGGGCTTACCCGAAGGCAAACTGCTCTTATCCAACAGCGATCGCACGCAGGGCGCAAACGGGGATTATGCACCATACGAATGCGCCGTTTACCTTATCACGAAATAAAACGGAGAGTATTATGTTGTACGAAAAAAGCAAAACCGATCATTTGACAGACGCTCTTTTTAAAGAGCCCACTTGTGAGTATCGCGGAGCACCGTTTTGGTCTTGGAATGACGAACTTGAAGAGGAAGAATGCGTCAGACAGGCTCACATCTTCCGCGATATGGGCTTCGGCGGCTACCATATGCACCCTCGTTCGGGTTTGGCAACTCCTTACCTTGGCGATAAATTCAACTCTTGCGTGCGTGCCTGCGTTGAGGACGCCAAGGCGAATGGCATGCTTGCTTGGCTGTACGATGAGGACCGTTATCCCTCGGGTTTTGCGGGCGGCGCTGTCACAAAGGACGGACGTTTCCGCAGGCGCGGCTTGCTCTTTACCTCCAAAAAGAGAAAGGAGGACGCCGTCTTTTCGGAGGGCAGACAATGTGGCGGCAAAAAACTGCTTGCCACGTATGCCGTTAAACTTTGCCTTGGCAAATGCTTTGGATACAAGCGGCTTGCCGCGGGAGAAAAGGGCTTCGGCAAGCGGTTTTACGCTTATCTCGTCGTTGACGAGCCCACCGATCAATTCAACCAAGCGGGGTATGTGGACGCGCTTTGCAAGGATGCTTTGACCGCCTTTGCGGATTATACCTTCGGCACCTATCAAAAGAACGTGGGAGCGGAATTCGGCAAGACCATTCCCGCCATCTTTACCGATGAACCGCAAATGAAGTTCTATTCCATGTTCAAACATGCCATCTGTCCGAAAGAGGCGATGATCCCCTGGACGGACGATTTTGCCATGAGCTACCAAAAGGTGTTCGGCAGTGATATTTTGGATCGTTTGCCCGAACTGTTCTTTGAAATGAACCGCCCCTCGGTCAAGCGCACAAGATACCTATATCATACCCATCGCACCGAGCGTTTTGCGGAGGCTTTTTCGGATAACCTGGGTACCCGCGCCGCCGCCTTGGGCTTGGCGCTTACCGGTCACCTGATGGAAGAACCCACCCTCGGATCGCAAAGCAGAGCGGTGGGAGAAACCATGCGTCATTATAAAGAATTTGGACTGCCCGGCATTGATATGCTGTGCGGCAGGCACGAATATACCACCGCCAAGCAAACCGAGTCCGTTGTGCGTCAACAGGGCAAAGAGGGTATGCTTTGCGAATTGTACGGGGTGTCCCGTTGGGTGGTGGAATTCGGCAAATTCAAAGAGGAAGGAGATTGGCTTGCCTGCCTTGGCGTGACGGCAAGGGTCCCGCACCTTTCTTTTTACAGCATGCGCGGTGAAGCAAAACGCGATTATCCCCCTTCCATCTTCTATCAATCCCCTTGGTATTTGAAGTTCAAGATGATCGAAGATCATTTTGCAAGATTGAATACCGCGTTAACGCGCGGAAAGGCCGTGAATGACGTGGCGGTCATTCATCCGATCGAGAGTTATTTCCTTACCTTCGGCGGTGAAAAAAGCAACAAGAAGATGCGCGCTCGCCAAGAAGCCCGTTTTCAGGATCTTGCCAATTGGCTGCTGTTCTCGGGGTGTGATTTCGATTATATTTCCGAATCGCTTTTGCCTTCGCAAGTCACAGAAGATGCGCTTGCGGTGGGGCAGTGCCGTTATAAAAAGATCTTTGTGCCCGCTCTTACCACCATGCGCCGCACCACGTTGGACTACCTGGTCCGCTTCCGTAAGGCGGGGGGTGAAGTGGTGTTCCTCGGTGGCGTGCCCTCAATGATCGAGGGTGTTGCTTCGGATGACGTTATTGCCTTTGCCAAAACCTGCAAGACCCTTGCCTTTGAAAAGCAAGAAGTGCTTGGTGAGATAGAGGATCATCGAGTTGTGACCCTTACTTCCGAGTGCAAGCCCGAAAAGTACCTTACCACCCTTCGTGAAGATAACGACGGAAAATGGCTTTTCGTTTGCTCGCCGCGCGTGGGCTTCCCCTATCCGCATTCCGTTCCCGTCACCAACGAACAAGAGGTGGTGAAAGACCGCGTGCGCATCGGACTCAAAGGCAATTGGAAAGTGACCGAATACGATACCATGACGGGGGAGATCCGTCCGCTTCCCTGCAAGGAGGAGAACGGCGTCACTTATGTGACGAAGGTACTTTACAACAACGACAGTTTGCTCTTGCATTATCAAGAAGGAGCATCTGAGGAATGCGGTAGTGAAAAAGAGAATAAAGTGCTTCGCACTTTGCCGTTAGATTCGGAAGCCATGCGTTATACGCTGGACGAGCCCAACGTGCTGCTTTTGGATAAAGCCAAATGGAGCGTGGACGGCCGCTATCATGCGCGTACCGACTTGGATCGCATTACCAGAAAAGCAAGAAAGGCTTTGGGACTTTCGCGCTATCGTACGGATCTGCAACCTTGGCTGCGCGAAGCGGAAGGGGAAAAATCTTCCTTGAGTTTGCTCTATTCGTTTGATAGCGAAGTGACACTTCCCGCGCATTTTGCCTGCGAGTATAAGGAGTTTACCCTTACGGTGAACGGGGAAAAGATCACGGCGCCTTCGGATGGCTTTTACGTGGATGCCGCGTTTCGCACCTATCCCATTCAAGTGAAGGAAGGGCAGAACCGTATTGAGCTTACCATTCCGATGGGAAAATACGATTGCTGTGAAAACTGTTATTTGCTCGGTGCGTTTGGCGTAAAGGCCTCTGCGCGCAAGGCGTCCCTTTTGCCTCTTCCCGAAACCATCACCTTTGGTGATATCCGCAAACAACTCTTCCCCTTTTACAGCGGAAAGCTTATCTACCACACCACCTTTGAAGGGGTGGACGGCAAGGCGGAGATCACGGCAAAATACGCTTCCGCGCTGCTCACAATGTGGGTGAACGGCAGTGAAAAGGACGTGTTATTCGCACCGTATTCGGCACTTTTGCCCATCAAGAAGGGTAGCAACACCCTTGCGATCACGGCGTATATCTCGCGTGAAAACGCATTCGGTGCGGTACACATTCGCAGAAAGTACAAGCGTTCCGACAGCCCGAGTTGGTTCCACAAATTGGGTTTGCCTTGGCGGGTGCGCGCTTACGTCCTGGACCAAGCGGGCATCCTCGAACCTCCCGTTGTGAAAGTGGTGGAAGAATAACCCCTTTGGGGTTATAGAAAAGGCGTCCGCTTTTTAGAAGAAGCCTTTTGCATAAGGAGCAATATATGACGAGAGTGGAATACGTTAAGAATTTTGCGGGGCAGATACTTGCCATTTACGAGATAGCGGATAACGGGGATATCACCGTGCGTGATTTTTCCTCTCGTTTGATCCTCGGCTATTATCGTGCGGCAAGAAACGTGACTACTGACCTTGCCGGGCGCACCCTTTACAAGGGGAACATGGTGGGCATGCTCGTAAAAGCCAAGTGATCGCGCCTTGTGTTCAAAGCAAAAAAGGAGAAAAAGATGGATCTGATTGAAAGTTTTTCCGTTGACCATACCGCCATTGTCCCTGGCATTTTCGTTAGCCGTAAGGATCAAGTGGGAGATGGCGTTGTGACCACTTACGATATTCGCCTCAAACGCCCAAACCGCGAGCCGGTGGTGGACGTGGCAGCCATGCACTCGCTTGAACACGTGATAGCCACCTATTTAAGGAACGATCCCGCATGGAAGGATCAGATCGTCTATTGGGGCCCCATGGGGTGCCTGACGGGTTTTTATTTGATCATGAAAGGGGAGCGCGCTCCCGAACAGATCTATGACTTGGTGCTTTCCGCTTTCCGCCAAGTTGCCGAAGTGACGGAAGTGCCCGGCGCAACCGCCGTGAATTGCGGGCATTATCAGATGCATAATCTTGCCATGGCAAAGTGGTACGCCGCGGAGTTTGCCAGCTATTTGGAAGAGCACGCTAATGATCCCGCCATCTTCGTGTATCCCAAATCCAAACGCCTCATTACGGATAAAGGCGAGCATTTTTACGATTCCTAACGTGAAGCGATAAGGGAAGCTCCGCGACCAAAACTATAACAAAAAACGAACCTCGACTTTGGGGTCACCCCAGTTAGCCTTGGGGTTCGTTTTATTTCCTAATGGCGGAGAGATAGTAACCAAAATTGATTTTTTTTTGCGGCTCGCGCTTTTCTGTTGAGAAAATTGCAACTTTTTACAATAATTCTCAATACTCCTCGGGTGTCCTTTAAGCATGTCAATCATATTTGAATTACGAAATTTGTGTAAAGTTACACATTTTTCGGAATTTTCTAAATCTGTTTTTCTTAAAAGTTTTGCTGTCCGCTTTTTCGTACATCGAATATGTTATTTTCAAATAAAGGAGACGAAGTAGATGAACGAGTTTGACAGAATCGCAGGCTATGAATCAATCAAGAGCGAAATCGAAGAGATTTGTGCCTTGTTTAAAGCCGAAAAGACGTATCGGCAGAAAGGGATCAAAATCCCTAAGGGTATCCTCTTATACGGTGCCCCGGGGATCGGGAAAACACTTTTCGCGGAGTGCTTTGCAAAGGAAAGCGGATACCCCTTTTTGCTTTGCAGAAAAGACGGCGATCAAAGTGATTTTATCGGGCGGATCGTCGAGTTCTTCGATAAGGCGGAGAAACAAGCTCCTGCGGTTTTGATCTTGGATGATCTTGATAAATATGCAACTGGGGATGACAGAGAGAAGAATGCCGAAGAGTACGTTGTCGTGCAAACTTGCATCGACAAAAGCAGAGAGAAGGGCGTTTTCGTTTTCGCGACGGCGAACGATACGCATTCCTTGCCAGATTCCTTGTTCCGTGCGGGACGCTTTGATCACGTTTTTGAGGTTCGCGCTCCCGAACGTGTGGACGTCGAAAAGATACTCGCCCATTATCTTGACGGGAAGAAGGGAGCTGACGTAGACATTTTTGCTTTTTCGAAATTGCTTTGCGGAAAAAACTGTGCGGAGATCGAGCAGATTACAAACGACGCGGCGATCCGTGCTTTTCAGCGTGGGGGCGAGGAGATAAACAAAGAGGACATGATCCGCGCTTCCGTGCGCAGTATTTATCGATCTCCCAGGACGATTGTCGATGACGTCAGAGAAGGGACTTCATACGACGAAAGAGTTGCTTATCATGAAGCCGGGCACGTGGTAGTCGCCGAGATACTTGAACCGAGCAGCGTAACGATGGTGAGCTTGGGAAATTACGAAGGATTGATCCGAGGGTTTACCGCTCGATATTATCAATCGGAGTATTGGAAAAACGCCGATCTAATAGAGAAGGATCTCAGCATTCTTCTTGCCGGAAAGTGTGCGATAGAACTTACTTACGGAACGGCGGATCCGCTTTGCGAATCCGATCTGCAAGCGGCGAGCGATGTCGCGCGGTCTTTTGTCTCGGTCTTTGCCGCAAAGGGTTTTCAGTCATACAATTCGGGATATGCGAGTTCAAGTATTCAAAGAATGATCGCGGAACGTGAAACGAACGGGGTGATGGAAGTCGCTTATGAAAGGGCAAAAAAGATCATCGCAGAGAACCGTGACTTTCTCGAAGCGATAGCAAAACAATTGATAGATAAAAAACTTCTTTTGGAAGAAGACGTCCAAAGGATAAAGATAGGTCAAGGAGGATAGAATGAAAAGAACTTGTATGAACGTAGTATTTACCGATCCGATAAAAGCGCTTAAAGAAACGTTGTCGCGGAGTGGTGCGAAGGACATTGATCTGCGACGTCTCTATGGGTATAACGTCGAAGTGCGATACAATGTCGCTATGCCCGATCCCAAAAGAGAGATTGCCGAAGTGTTCACCAAAATGGGCGCAAAGAATGTGCGAATCGGCGAATCGCATGATGGCGCTTGTTTTGAAATGGAAATACCCGAAATCGTGGACGAAAGAACGTTTAAGAGAAATGCGGAAGAAGTATTCCGTCGCGTAGGTTATCGGGTGCGATAAAATATGCCCCGAGAAAGAGTCTTGAATGAGATCGTTAACGGTGCTATAATGAAGACACGATCACCCTCTTTTTTCGCGTATCGAGCCAAGCGACTTGCGAGAAGGGGAAAGGAGCGCGCTGTGCCTTCGCCGAACAATAAAAAACTATCGATTCTTTACGTTTTGGATATCCTGAAAACGTACAGTGACGAGGAGCATCTTTTGACGCACGCACAAATCGCGGAAAAGATATGTGCTCAATGGGGAATGGAATGCGAACGAAAGTCCATTGCCGCGAACGTCGACGCTTTAATCGATTTCGGCTACGATATCGTGAAGACGAGAAACGGATGCTATCTTGCGGATCGGGAGTTTGAATCAAGCGAAATCAGCTTTCTTGCGGATGCCGTTTTTTCTTCTCCTAGCATCGACGGGAAACAAGCGAAACGCCTTGCCGAAAAGTTAACGGCATTTGAAAGTGTTTATAAAAGGAGAGATTATTCGTATCTGTATAAAGCCGATTCTTTGACCCGCACGAAAAACAAAGAAATCTTTCTTTCAATCGAGTTGATCGAAGAGGCGATCAAACAAGATAAGAAGGTTTCCTTTCGGCACGCAAACGAAGATTATAGGGGAACGCAAGGGAGAACAAGCGTCAGCCCATACTTCCTTATAAACAAACAGGGAAAATATTATCTCGTTTGTCTTTACGATGGCGAGAAGGAACTTTTCAATGTACGCCTTGATCGGATCAAGGATGTGAAAATCGCCGAAGAAAAGCGGATTCCCCTCCGCGTGATTAAAGGCTGCGAAAAGGGACTTGATATCGCGCGATATGCGAATGAAAACGTCTATCTTCTGTCTTCGCGCAGTGTGAAAGCGAAACTTCGGCTTTTACAGCCCGAGTCACGACAATACGTTGAAGAGTGGTTCGGCAACGCGCGCTTTTTCGAGGAGAACGGGCACACCTATGCCGATCTCACGGCAAACGAACGCGCCCTCATCTATTGGTGCTTGCAGTACGGAGAAGAAGCAATCCTCGTATCCCCGCCGGAAACAAAAGCGGAGATCATTCGCTTGTTGGATCAAATAAAAAATGAATACAAAGGAGAATAATATGGAAAAAGTTTTGAGTTTCGAAAAACTGTTTAAACTTGATGATTCTATGAAGAAGAAAGTTAAACTTGTTTTTCACACGCGAAATGATGATGAATATGCAGATGACGATCATGATGCGTGGGCTCTATTGCAGTCGGATATTGTGAAGGAGCAACAAAATGTTGCTATTTCGGATAATCAAAAACAAGATCGTTGGGCGGATATGAATTGGTCCTGTATAAGTAAAGACCTCCCGATTCAACATCTAATCGTGTTTGCACAGTACCTTGATTATGGAAATAACTATTATGTTTTCGGCGGGTACTATGTTTATGATCGCACAAAGGAAGAGAAAAAACTTGAGCGAAATCGGGACTACGATGAATATCGTGGGCGTTTAATAGTCAAGCGTAATGGAAATTTTGGACAAGGGTATTCGTTCTACTACGATACTGTAAAAAATAAAAAAACAGAAAACGGAGAAGATAGTTTACAAGTATATGCTTTACTCCCTTTTGATTCGGGGGTGGGTGCTTTCGTTGGATATGATAAGGTATATTTAACGCACAAGCAATTGGCGAAAATATTTGAATCGAAGGATGGCGCCGCAGACTGGAAAAAGGCTCTTTCAAAAGTGAAAGCGGTTTACTGCATAACTGACACATCAAATGGAGAATTGTATATTGGCTCTGCTAACAGTAGAAATGAAGCACATTCAGAAAAAACGATTTCAGCGAATTCAAGTGCTTGCAAAGGGCTATGGGGAAGATGGCAGTATTATGCTGATCAAAACGATTTAACGGGTGGGAACAAATACTTTAATGACATTGTAAGTGGTAAAATCTCCGAAATAACAGTAAAGAAATCAAACGGAGAATTTGAAATAATTGAAATAAAGGATGGGAAAGAGCACATAAAGAACTATTTCACATATGCGATTTTGGAAATATTTGATATTCGCACCGCGGATAGTGTTGTTCTTGCAAGAGAAGAGTATTGGAAAAAAGTATTTCAATCAAGAAAGTTTGGAATGAATCGGAACTGATGTGATTCCCCTATAATCAATCGCAGTAAATAAAACGAGCCTCGACTTAGCGTCGGGGTTCGTTTTATTGTAAAACGAAAACCACGCGATAGTCGCGTGGTTCAAAAGAGGTTAACCGATGAACAGAACGACCTCCTATTGTATAATGGTTTTGTGACCTGCCAGTTACAAAAGAAATACAATAGGAGGTTATTTATGAAAAGAGAGATATCTGCAGATAGTTTAGCACACACGAAGTGGGATTGCAAATACCAGGGGGAACTTGAAATTCGCATACCGAAACAGGGAATTTTGGTGCAAGGGGTATTACGTTGATACAGTAGGGAAGAACACGAAAGCGATAAAGGAATACATAGCACACCAACTGGAACAAGATAAGCAAAGTGACCAGTTAAGTATGTTTGATCCAAGGGACCCGTTGACGGGTAGCAAGTAACAGATGCATGACTGGCAGGTCAATACAAAAACGCATTTATGCGTAGCCAGTAAAGGATAGGGCTATGCCCGAAAATGTAAAGCCCCCCGATTTTCGGGGGGATCTTTACTCCCTAATGGCGGCGTAACTGAATGTCAGTTTGAACTTTTTATTTTTAACCAAAGAATCGCTTTGTGCATAACGATTCAGCATTAATTCAGTTTTAGATTCGTAAGTAATTCAACAAATCCCTTGTAATTATGGTGGAGATTTGTTGTTCCTATACTCTCCAATCGGTTATACTCCCTGATGGATGGGATTAACGCTGAAGGTGTTTTTATTCCGATATACCTTAACGCTTCGTTCATAATTAGATGGTTTAAGTAAATCGTTTCTTCGGCAGATATTTTTTGTATCTCGTATTCAAATAAATCGTCTTTATCTTTATATAACAGGATATCTGCTTCGGTTTTTATTTTGTCCATATTAACGTAAGTGTTTTTGGGTAAAGAGAAATGTTTCGTTAGAAACGGAGAGCAAATGGTGTCTTTATATTGATCTCGAATGGTTTTATTTGTGAAGTAATATTTCCATACCGGAGAAACAGACAAAATAGCAATATTTGACGAGATCGGGAACAGAATGTAATTATCAAAGTAACTTTTATCATTCTCTATTTCTCGTTTTGCTATTTCATCAAAATTGTCTTTGCCAAAAAGAATCTTGCCAATTTCCTTTGCTTGGCGTATGTAACTTTCCTGTTCGCTTTTAGGAATTTTGACGGGAATTCGTTCGGTTGCATATCCTAGATCGTTAACGCAAAACTCGTTATCAGTATGTAAAAACATAAGAAAAGATGTATTGATTTCAATTGCGTGTTTTTTAATACCAACCATATCCGAGGTAAGTAACGAGTCAAACGTGTTGTCGAGGATATAAAGCATTTCTCGTTTCCAAAAGTCTTCGCGACTTTCTCCCTCGTTGATATTAAATTGACTTAATTCGAGCGCATTTTGCGGGACGTTCATGTAAGATCTTCGATTGTTTGGCGTTCTATATAGTTGTAAAAGAATATACTTTTTAATCGTTTCTAATTCATAGCGTTTAAACGCATAATTGTTTTCCGAAACACATTTTGCCACTATTTTAGACATGGGCTGTTCAATCTTGATTGAAAATTTATGTTCAAGTTCCTTTATGTCTTCTGATGAGGGAACGTCATATAGTTTGTTTTCTTGAAATGCCGACGACGTATCGAGATAAGCCGCATTAAAATTAATAAGATCCAAAACGCATATTTTATAACACTTATTAGACGTTGGAATTGCAAAACGATTTAGTAATGCCTTTTGGATATAATGGTTTTTATCATAAGATGACATTGTAAGTTGCTCCTGCTTCTTTTGCAATAAGTATATATTCATTTTGACGCTATGTAAATAGTCGACGTTGCGAATACTTTTCGATTTTCTTATTTTGTTTGGGTTTAGACCTTGCGTTTTAAAGGAGATAATGTTATAATGTAGAAAACTGGTAATGTTACCGAAAATTTTAATTAGGAGTCGTTATGACAATAAAGCGAGATTTATATCTTGACAAATTAAAGAATCATATGCATAACGGAATGATCAAGATCATTACCGGAATGCGCAGGTGCGGGAAAAGCGTTCTTTTATTCAATTTGTTTTATAACTATCTGATTGAGTCGGGCGTGAAAGAAGATCATATTATCGCCGTCAATCTCGAAGACGTCGGCAATCATGAGTTTAGAGACCCGCAAAAACTATACGATCATATTTGTTCGCAAATCAAGACGAACGAGCAGTATTACGTTTTTCTTGATGAAGTTCAATACGCTATTTCCAAAGGCGATGCGCAAAGCGACGAACCGTTACCGCTTTATGGCGTTTTGAACGGCTTATTACACAAGATGAACGTGGACGTATACGTGACGGGAAGTAATTCTCGATTCCTTTCATCCGATATAAGAACGGAGTTTCGAGGTAGGGGAGATGAAATACACGTTCAACCGCTCTCTTTTGCGGAGTTTATGTCGGTTTACGATGGAGACAAATACGACGGCTTGCGCGACTATATGGCTTACGGCGGCTTACCGCAGATTGCTTTTATGAAAACGCACGAGCAGAAGGCGGCGTATTTGACAAACCTGTTTGACGAGACTTATATAAAAGATGTCGTGGACAGGTACGGTATCCGGCGGAATGCGGCGGAGTTTGGCGAATTGGTGGATATCCTTTCGTCTGCCATCGGTTCCCTTAGCAATCCTACGAAACTCAGCAACACGTTCAAAAGCGTCAAAAACAAAACGGTCGCACAGCTTACGATAGCAAGGTATATTTCGTATCTCGAAGACTCTTTTTTGATCGACGAAGCCGTTCAATACGACGTAAAAGGAAAGAAGTATATTAACAGTCCGAAAAAATACTACTTTACGGATCTGGGACTTCGTAACGCAAGACTCAATTTCCGTCAACTTGAAGAAACCCATTCTATGGAAAACGTTATTTATAACGAGTTGAAATTGCGCGGGTATTCCGTAGATGTCGGCGTGATCGAAAAACGCGAAAAGAGCGAAGACGGCAAAAGCCTGCGCAAGCGTTACGAAATTGATTTTGTTGCCAATCAAGGCTATAAGCGCTACTATATCCAGTCTGCACTCGCTATGCCAACCTTGGAAAAGGAGCAGCAAGAACAGCGCTCTTTGATGGGCGTCAACGACTCTTTCAAAAAGATCATCATTGTAGGCGGTTCGACTATGACGCATTATAATGAAAGCGGTATTTTGATCATGGGAATCCATGATTTCTTGTTGAAGAAAGACAGTTTGGATTTTTAATATTTGTATTTGTCGGAGCGAGGTTATTTCAATGTCAGCTAAAGAAGCAAAAGCAAGAATAAAAATAAATAAAATGCTGGAATCGGCAGGTTGGCGTTTCTTCGATAGTGAAGAAGGTCCAGCTAACATTCAGGTGGAAGCCAACGTCAAAATTTCCCAAAAGCAATTTGATGATTTTGGCGAAAACTTTGAGAAAACTAGAAACGGCTTTATCGATTTTCTCCTTCTTGACGATAAGGGGAAACCGTTCATCGTATTAGAAGCGAAGTCGGAAGAAAAAGATCCTCTTGTCGGGAAAGAACAAGCCCGCGCATATGCTAAAAGCAACTGCGTGAAATATGTGATTTTATCAAACGGAAATATCCATTATTTTTGGAATATTTACAAAGGAAATCCGCAGATCATTTTATCTTTTCCTTCATATGAGAGTGTTCAGGAGAGCAAAGCGTTAAATTCCGATCCTGCCAGGATTTATAATGAGGAAGTAAATTCTGATTATATTTCAGTTGTCAAGGAGCCGCGATATGCGGAAGCGCCGGAATATCAGAATCAGGAAACAAGAGCGCAGTTTTTAAGGGATCGCGGACTGAGAATGATGCGCCAATATCAAGTGAATGCGATCAAGGCACTTCAAAAATCCGTTAAAGAAGGAAATCAACGATTCTTGTTTGAAATGGCGACCGGCACGGGCAAAACCCTAACTGCCGCGGCGGTCATTCGACTATTCCTTCGTAGCGGCAACGCAAATAGAGTTTTGTTTTTGGTGGATCGTATCGAGCTTGAAAATCAAGCTAAGAAGAACTTCATCAATTACTTAAAGCCTGATTATCAAACGGTTGTTTTCAAAGAACACACCGACGATTGGCGTAAGGCGGATATTGTTGTTTCTACAGTGCAAACGCTTGCGTTTAACAATAAGTATAAAAGCGTGTTCAAACCGACGGATTTTTCGTTGATAATTGCTGATGAAAGTCACCGTTCCATCAGTGGAAACAGTCGAGCAGTGTTTGAATACTTTATCGGTTACAAACTCGGTTTGACGGCGACTCCAAAAGACTATTTGAAAAACGTGGACGCGGATGACCTTTCGTCAAGCGATCCCCGAGCATGGGAGCGCAGGCAACTTTTGGATACATATCGCACCTTCGGTTGCGAAAGCGGAGAACCGACATTCAGGTATTCGTTGATCGACGGTGTTAACGATCCGGACGGACCGTTCTTGGTCAATCCCACGATTGTGGATGCGCGTACCGATATAACGACGCAACTTCTTGCAGACGAAGGCTATGCCGTACTGCAGAAAGAAGACGAAGAAGATGAAGATGCGGAAGAAACTTTCTTTGCTCGCGACTTTGAAAGAAAATTCTTTTCGGACGAAACTAACAAGATGTTTGTAAAAACGTTTATGGATAATGCGCTTCGCGATCCTATTTCCGGAGAGATCGGCAAGGGCATCGTTTTCTGCGTCAGCAGAAAGCACGCCGCGAAAATTACACAACTTTTGAATGTTTACGCAGACAAAATGTTTCCTGGAAAGTACTGTTCTGATTTTGCCATGCAGATAACATCAGACGTACAAAACGCGCAGGAATACACGATCAGTTTCCAAAACAACAATTTGAGCGGAACGAGCGGATTCCTTGAAGGATATAAATCTTCCAAGACGCGTATTTGCGTGACCGTAGGAATGATGACGACTGGGTATGACTGCGAAGATTTGTTAAATATCGGTTTGTTCCGTCCGATATTCTCTCCAACTGACTTTATTCAGATCAAAGGGCGCGGTACGCGCACGTTTACCTTCAATTACAAAACGCGGCAGAACGGAGAATGGCATGAGGAAAAAGTTGCCAAAAGCACTTTCAAACTCTTCGATTTCTTCGGAAATTGTGAGTTTTTTGAAGATAAATTCAATTACGATGAGATTATAAAACTCCCACGGATAGCTGCAAAAACCGGAAATGACGGCGGTGAAGGAAGAGCCGTATCTATCGACACGTTTGAAAGCTTTGCGCCCGATCCGCTCAAATCGATCAAGGAAACGCAAGTCGGTTTGCAAGGGATGAAAATCGATCGAATGTTCTTTGAAAAATTCGAAGAGGTCGTCAAGAAGGACGAAACCGCCAAGGCTTCTTTCGAGGCGGGCGATTATGCGGGGACGCAACGCTATATCGAAGATAAATATATCGATAAACCGACGGAGTTCTTTACTTGGGAAAAACTCCGTAGGGCATCAGGCGTCGATCGCAGAGTAACCGTCAGAGAAATATTGGATAAAGTTTTCGGCTTGATTTCAAAGTTCAAAAGTAAGAAAGAACTGGTGGGCGATGAGTTCGACGGCTATTTGTTGACCTGCGGCGTGCCTGCCGGAGACTTTTATGAGGTCAGACATTTCTTCGAAACCTATTTGACGGATAAAGAAGTCCGTCGAGCGATCGAAGATAAGAAGTTCCAACTGCTCGGCACCCAAATCCCGAGTTATACGATGGCGGATCTGAGACGTCTCGGCAAAAAGAATATGCAAAGTGTTATCGGATATGTAAACGATAACGTAAATTTATCTAAATTCATGTGAGGAAAGTGTATGCTGAACTTTGATGTCAAAAGAAAAATAAATACGTTGCGTGATATATTGGTGGGCAAAGTCCCCGATCCGAAGGCGCAGGTCGAACAGATCACCATAGCCTTGATCTATAAGTTTATGGACGATATGGATCTTCAAGGGAAAGACTTTGGAGCGGAAAGAGTGTTTTTCAAAGGTGATTTTGAAAAGTATGCTTTTTCTCAAATCATGCTTGCGGAGCATAGCGCGCAAGAACGTCTAAATCTGTATGCGGAAGGAATGGACAAAATGACAACCAATCCCGATCTTCCTCAACTTTTCCGCGACATTTTGCGCAATACCTATATCCCCTATCGCGATCCTGAAACGTTGAACCGCTTTTTGAAAGAAATCAATGAGTTTTCTTATGAAGACAGCGAAGAACTCGGCAATGCGTTTGAGTATTTGCTCTCTATTATGGGCAGTCAAGGCGACGCAGGCCAATTCCGTACCCCTCGCCATATCATCGATATGATGGTGGAGATTGTTGCGCCGACGAAGAACGAAACCATTCTCGACCCCGCTTGCGGAACCGCAGGATTCTTAATCAGCGCATACAACTATATCAAGAAGAGCAATCTTGACGAGAAAAACAACTCCAAACTATCGGCGGACGATAAAAACCGTATGACGGAGAATTTTGCCGGATACGATATTTCGCCCGATATGGTCAGGCTTTCCCGCGTGAATATGTATTTGCACGGTTTTACCAAGCCAAACATCAGCGAATACGACACGTTGACCAGTTTGGATAGGTGGGATGATAACTACGATGTGGTTTTGGCAAATCCGCCGTTTATGACGCCGAAGGGCGGCATCGTTCCGCACAATCGTTACCGCGTTTCCGCCAAGCGAGCGGAAGTGCTGTTCGTGGATTATATTGCCGAGCACTTGAATCCCGCGGGCAGGGCGGCGATCATTGTCCCGGAGGGTATTGTTTTTCAATCGCAAACGGCATATAAAGAATTACGTAAATTCCTTGTTGAAGACGGTTATTTGTATGGCGTTATTTCTCTCCCTGCCGGTGTGTTCAATCCGTATAGCGGCGTTAAAACGAGCGTTCTTTTGCTCGACCGTGCTTTGGCGAGAAAAACGGATAGTATCCTTTTTGTAAAACTGAATAACGACGGCTTCGATCTCGGCGCGCAACGTCGTGAGATCAAGGGAAGCGAGATCCCCGACGTTATCAATATTTTCAAAGATTATCAAAAGGGAATTGAAGTTGACGGCAGACAAAACGTAGTTCTTGCAAAGAAAAGTGATATAACTAAGCAGGACTATATTCTTGTTGGGGATAGATATCAACTTGCAGATGTTTATCAATCGAAATGGCCTACTGTAAAACTCAGCGAACTCAGTGAAATAATAACAAAAGGGACAACGCCAACGACACTAGGTTTTAATTATACAGATGGCGGAATTCGATTTATAAAAATAGAGAATATCTCTTTAAATAATGAATTGCTGAATAACGAATATGCGTTCATATCTGAAGAATGCAATAAAGCATTATATAGGAGTGTATTGCGAGAAGATGACATCCTTTTTTCTATTGCAGGAGCATTAGGACGATGTGCAATAGTCAAAAAAGAATACTTGCCTGCCAATACCAACCAAGCCCTCGCAATAATAAGGCTAAAGGATAAAAGAGTGGTAAAATATGTTAAGATGATTTTATCGTCTTCCGCAATTAAAGATCAGATTACTTCCCTAAAAACTGGTGTCGCACAGTATAATTTGTCGTTAAAACAAATCGGAGATATTACAATACCTCTTCCGCCTTTATCCGTGCAGGAAGAAATTGTCGCCGAGATAGAATCGTATCAAAAAATTATCGACGGTGCCCGTCAAGTTGTAGAAAACTATAAGCCGACTATCAAGATTGATCCGACGTGGAAGATCGTTCCGCTTGGTCAAGTATGCGTTACATCGTCTGGTGGTACTCCCAAAAGCACAAATCGTGAGTATTATGAAAATGGCACTATCAATTGGTTGAAAAGTGGTGAGGTTGCTAATGGGTACATTTATTCTACTGAACAAAAGATAACAGAGAAAGCGTTAGAGGAATCTTCTGCAAAAGTTTTTCCCGCAGAAACAGTTGTAATAGCGATGTATGGCGCAACAGCGGGGCAAGTTGGCATCTTAAAAATTGCCAGTGCCACAAACCAAGCGGTTTGTGGAATACTGCCGAATAAAGTTTTTGAATCCGAATTTCTATATTTATACATGTTATCAAAACACGATTATTTTATCAAACAGTCAACAGGTGGAGCTCAACCAAACATTTCTCAAATGCTGATAAGAAAAACCGGAGTGCCGTTAGTTGATTTGGAAGAACAAAAGAAAGTAGTCGCACGAATTCATCTCGAAATGAATATTGTTGAGCAAAATAAAAACTTAATTAAAATCTTTGAGCAAAAGATCAAAGAAAAAATCTCTGAGGTTTGGGGAGAGTAAGTATGAATAGCGCACGAATAAAAGAATGCACAGAATTGTCATCGGAAATCCTAAAAAACTTTGAGTTGTCTGAAGTTCCTGTTAGCAATATTATTTTGAAAAGCTTGCGTCTTTGTAGGTTACTTGGCGATGAAGACGGAATTTTGCTTTTTACCTATGAGTCTTCCGGCTATCCCAGTGGAGCAAATGGTATGTCTGCGGATTCTTGGAGAATAGCCAAAATGGCAGGGAGGAGATATTTTTCAAAAGAAAAGGATAAAAATGGCAAAGAGAAAAATGTTGAGTACGCAAAAACTCAATTAATAGCAGAACTTGAAGAATTTATTGAATCGCAAAAAATAAGTTTGTCGTCTTCTAATGATCCAAACGTATCTATTTCATCTGCAAATCCAAGTCAATTTGTTCATACCCCGCAAGGGAACGCTAGTGTAAGAAGGTCTATCGTATTATCTATTACAGAATCGCAAAAATGGCTTCAAAAGATTAAAGGATGTTTATATAATTACATCTTGCAAATATACAATAAACTTTCTTATGGAAATATTATAGAAGATACATTCACAAAATCGCGATTGATGACAAACGATAAATTGGCAACTATGTGCCCTCAAGCAATTAATAAATTTGTTTCAGTATATGAAAACATGGATTCTGATAATTCTGAGGACTGGGCAAATGCAGTGCATTCTTGCCGCCGTATTTTGGTTGATTTGGCAGACTCACTATATCCGCCACAAGACGAGCCTATCGTTGTTGAAGGGAAAAAGATAAAAATTGGGAAAGATCAATATATTAATCGACTAATGCAGTTTATATCTGAGAAATCTTCAAGTAAAACATATAAGGATATTGTAGGCTCGGATTTGTCATTCATTGGCAATAGACTTGATGCGATAAATGATGCAGTTTGTAAAGGGACACATTCGAATTTAACGAAAGATGAAGCGTCGAGATATATCCTGCATACTTATTTGTTAATTAGCGATATTATCGCATTGATAGAGTAAAGAGGCATACTTATGAAAAGTGATGGACATACCACTATAAATGCGAAAGCGGAAGAGCCTCTGGATTTTTCGGTTGCACTCGATAAAATTCTTGAGTACTTACCTCAAGAGTATTCGGATAAAACAGAAAAGCAATATATTGATGCTCTTATCCTTGCGACTCGTACTAGTTATGAAAATGGGCTATATCAATTTGCATATATCCAGTACCATATGCTTTTTATGACTGCCGTGTATTATGCTCTTTTGCAAATTTCTTTCGTGCATAAAAAAGAACTTGAAAAAGGGCTATATTATTTATTAAAAGATAGGTATTCGGAGTTTTGGAAGGAAAGTAACACAAAAAAAGGGGAACTCTATTTCGGCAGTTTTGCCATAATAAACGAAAGCGACGTTTTTATGTTGCTTCGAGTGGTAGGATTAGAGAACGATTTTTTGGGTGAATTGAAGGATTTGGTTAAGCAACGAAATAATTATGCTCACGCAAATGGGCAACTCTTGCTGACATCCGATGATCTATTTCTTGATGCCATAAGTAACTATAATGAAAAAGCAGAAAAAGTAATAAATTTTTTAAAAACAGATTTAATTGCTTTTTACAAGAAAAGTATAGGTGAAAAAGACTTCTACGATCCTGAAATACGTGCTTGTTCAGATGCGGACGAACAAATGGAACAAGAGTTTATTAAAAAGTATTCTCTTTCTCAAACAGAATTAAACTGGTTGCGAAAAATTCAATTGTCTGAGTTTGATGATATGAATGGTGCAGAAGAGATAAAGACACTTCATTGTGCATTGATTCATTATTATATCGAATTGACACGAGACGATTATATACCGATTGCAGATACTTATATTCAAAATAAATACCATGAAAATGCGGTGGGTTTTATAGAAAATGAGATGGGTATTAGCGCCTATGAATGCGGCAAATATGGGGCTGAATTCCCGTTGTATGAATGCCCTGAATGTGGAGAAGAGCAACTCGTTTTTGACCAAGAAAACGGTAAATATCATTGTTTTGCATGTGATGAAGATTTTACTACTGAAGATTTAGCGCGTTGTGACCGTTGTGGGTGTTTGATGAAACGAGATGACGATTGGCAGCTTTGTGGAAATTGCACAGAAGAGATAAAGAGAGATTAAGAGTGGATATACAAATGAACGAGTTTGATCAAAACATTATTACCGTAAGCGACAATATCTGCAAAAATATTGCATCCATCCCTGATGGAGAGCGTGGTTTTGTATCGCAAAACATATTAAGCAATTTGCGAAATCTTGTTGAAGCTGTAGACCAGCGCATTTTTAGTGATATAGAACCTATTGAATTAAATTGCTATAACGATATCGAAAAAGCGATAAAATATGTTGCATCTCGTGGGAATTTGAGATTTTTAAGCAAGTTTCATGATTTTTTGCAGGCTTCAGTTTCGCATTATACACCGGATGAGGATAGTTCTATACGGTTGATGTTGAAGTATTATGAATGGTTGCTCAAGATTCGTGATTACTGCAAGACGGTTTTCTCTTTAGATATTTTGGGCAACTTAGAGGACTACCCATTACAACAAGACGAATCGTTAAAAGAGTATTATGACAAAATTGCTTGTAAGTTGGAAACCGCAAGATACTATAATAGCCAGCCTAATAACAGATTTTATATTGAAAAAAACAAGCCGTTTTTTGTTGACGGGAAAACATATTATCAATTAACGGTAACACCTGCCGATGATTTTTCGAGCAAATTTGATAGGATAATTGTTTTTTCTGATCGTGATATCCCTTCATATTACGCCATCAAACTTGATTTTATAGACAGTTCTATCGACATTATCGATAGAGTAATGCCTATAAAAATCGTTAATAATTATACCGTTGCAATTCGCCCTGTTGAATTTGAAGATATAGCGTCGATTTTAGGCGTAAATAAAGTCAATGTCGGCACAAAAGAAAACAGGTTTATGATGGATTATTTGACCAAGACTGGTGCGAATCTTACTGAGATTATCAATTATGAACAAAAATATTATGATCAACTTAAAAATGAACTAATTAGCAGATGCGAGTCAAATAATTTTTTCATAATGCTTGATAAATGCAGAGCTTTATCGAAAAATAAAAGTTCAGGGCACAATATAATTCGTTATTTGCTATTGCGCTTGCGACACGGTGTTATGAAGGCACAAATTCAATCAACTGAAAACAATTGGTTATCTAATTTGTGCTTATTAAATGAGAGTATTCCTTTTGATAAAATGCCTTTTGACGCATCTCTTCATAATCACAATCCATCTCTATTTGATATTTTTTCAAGCATAAATATTAAAGGGCACGAAGAGGAACTGCTTTCAAGGAAAGTGCGCACCAATACCGAACAAAAAGTTCAATTATTTACACCAATAGAAGATGTAAAAAAATATGGTGATGTAGAGGAATTGGCAAATAGGTTTAACTCACGTCTTATCCCCAAGCACAAACCCGTTAGAAGTTTGATAATCGAACACGGACAAATCCATATAAAAGGTTATGTGGATGACACTATTTGGATAATTAATAATCTTATTAGCAGACAAGAGAGCGGATTAGCCGGGTACAAAAATTCGATGATATCTTGGGTAAATACAAATCCTGCGGTAGATTCGGAAGAAAAAAAGAAGATTTTACCTAATATTTTTGATAGTTCCAATTTAGCGTTGATTTATGGCGCAGCAGGAACCGGCAAAACAACACTAATTAAACATTTGGCAGATTACTTTTCAAATGAAAGTAAACTGTTCTTGGCGAATACAAATCCAGCGAAGGAACATCTTCGCAGAGAAATAAAAACAAAAAATAGCGAATTCAGTACCATAGCAGGAAGCAAACAGTATTTGAAATACTCTTATGATGTAGTTTTTATTGACGAATGTAGTACTGTGGACAATTTATCAATGAAAAAACTGTTACAGCAATTATCATGTAAATTATTAGTGCTTGTAGGAGATGTGTTTCAGATACAATCCATATCATTTGGTAATTGGTTTGGTCTTGCTCGTTATTTCTTGCCTAAAAGCATAATTTTTGAGCTGACTACACCTTACAGGGGGCAACAAAATAATAATCTTATTGGTTTATGGAATCGCGTACGAGAACTTGATCCGCAAATTGCAGAATATATCTATAGAAACAAATATTCTGCAACTTTAGATGATGGGACTATTTTTGCAAACGATTTAACTGATAGAATTATTTTATGCTTGAATTACGACGGCTTATATGGAATTAATAATATAAATCGATTTTTACAAAACGATAATCCTAATCCTCCAATCACATGGGACTCATGGATATACAAAGTCAATGATCCGGTTTTATTTAATGAACATAATCGCTTTTATCCCACTCTTTACAATAATTTAAAAGGTTGGATTCGTGATATCAAAAAGGATGATTATTCTATAACTTTTACTGTGGAAATAGATATGCCGATCAATGGATTCGGAGCGTCTGAAGCAGGTTTTGAGTTGTTGGAGTGTGATGTGTCTGGGCATTCAATTATTAGGTTTACCGTGGGCAAATATGTTGATGACGATAGTAGAGAAAGAAAACAAGAACAAGTGGTTCCTTTTCAAGTTGCTTATGCAGTATCAATACATAAAGCACAAGGACTTGAATACGATTCCGTGAAAATCGTTGTAACAAATGAGATAGAAGAGTTAATCTCTCACAATATTTTTTATACGGCAATTACTCGCGCAAAGAGAAAACTGAAAATATATTGGCAACCTGAAACGCAACAGAAAATATTGTCTACCATAGAACCAATTTCCAACAAAAAAGATGCCTATATTATTGAAGCGAAATATGGGTTGAAGATATTGAATATGGTAAAACAAGTAAAAAGGACGATTTAATGACAGCGCAAATGAATAAAACACAAAAATATTATATTGCATATATGGATATCTTGGGATATAAGGAGTATTTGAAAAATAATCCTGACAAAGCTCAAGAGTATTTGAATACAATTCTTGATGCTGTTGAAAGAGCAAAAATAAGTGTGTCAAATTTTGAGAGTAAAACTATGCCCATGTATCAAATGGATGGCGGACTTCGGTTAAAGATTTTTTCGGACAATATTTTGCTTTGTATGCCGGTTGGTAATGGTAAAGATGAAATTCGCCGTGCCATTGTTTTCTTGATTGCAGTGGCTTCTATTCAAAGAGGAATGGTATTGCAACATGGCTTGATTACACGTGGCGGTATTATTTTTGGTGAACTTTTTATAAATGAAGATATAGTTTTTGGGCAAGGACTAATCGACGCGGTTTCTTTGGAGGCTAAAGCAGAATATCCGTGTATAATAGTATCTGATGAGTTGCCTAAAAAGTTACATAGCCTGTTGAGTGATGTAACAGAACAATACAACAAAATAAGAACCCTTATCCAAAATCAAGAACAACACGTCGATTTTAGTTCTGAAGAAAAGAAGTATTTGGATGATAATTTGGTAAATGTTGCCAAACAGGTTTATTATTATCGCTCTTTGCAAGAATTGATGTTACATTTTGATAAAGAACCAATTTTTCTTAATTATTTATTTGACTTATCGTTTACCAATCTTTTTGGAATTGTGTTTGAAAACTATGTTGCTCAAATTGCAAAAAATGAACCCAAAAAGTTTAAAGATTTGATCGGGACAAACGAAGATTATGCCTCTATATTATTAGCACATAAAGACATTGTAATAAACAAAGCGGTGACGTATTGCCATTATTGTGATATTGATAAGTCGAATGCTTTGTTAATAGCGGCAAGGGAGAAAGTAATTCGCAAATACATTTGGATGCTTAGGTTCCATATACATATGTGTGAGCGACTAAATTTTAAGCAAGGCATGTTTGCGTTTCGATTTGGTTGCGATCTAGATGTGTTGCGTCAAATTGTTGAAATTATATAGTATTAAAATCGGGTTTCCCGATTGTTCGGCGAGCCGAAGGCGCCGCCATACGAAAAAGCGGATTTTGGCTATTTCCTTATCCTGCTATAGAAAAAAGCCGGATAGCCAAGGAAATAGCTAAAAAATTTTTCAAAAAAGTGGTAAGGTGTTTGCTACAACGAACACCTTAACCTTTACAAAGGCATTTGAAAGTGATATAATATAGCTACAAACTGAATACGGGTGACAGGTAAAATACCATTGTTTGCCGCGAACGTTCGTTAAGCGATTATACTTGGCAGAAGCCGTATTGACTTAAACCGCATAAAAACCCAACAGCGGGCGGAGAGAACAGTACGAAACCGCGAACCACGAGACTTCGGGCGAACAGATAGACCTTATTTTTGCGTTGCAGAAACGCGCGTAAGGTTTTGTCTGTTCGCCCTTTGTTTTTAACGGGCATTCGGTTTGAATACAACCACAAGGAGGAATGTGTATGAATGCAAGAGATCGACCACACATCTGACAACCACGAGCGGAAGAAAGTCATTGAAAGTATTGGGAATCCGTTCCAAAATGGAAGCAGGTAAAGGATTTTCCCAAAATCAATGATTTTCGTTAATCCGACTCGTGGACAAGTGGGAAACCCACCTTTCTTTTTCGGCAAGTAATTGCCACAAGATGACAGGCCCATATCTCTCCGCGCGGAGAAATATTCGTCGTATATATACGAGAAAGAGCTTGACATGCCCTCGTTAATGGAGTAGAATATAAACAGTCGTATCAATACGATTAGGATATTTACCTAAGGAGATGAAAAAGATGACGAAACCGAGAGCGGAAAAAGATAAGAGATATGAGGATAGACACAAGGAAGAACGGAAAGCCAAGTGTATGGTTTGGGGAACGAGCGTTGATCGCAAAGAAGCGGAAAAGATAAACGCATTTCTCGAAGAGTATGGTTACACGAAAGTCCAATTGATCCGGGCGGGCTATAAAGCATTGATGGACGAAGCCGCTGAACATGATTTAGGATTAGCGAAGATAATGGATAAGTACGATGACTTTTTCAGCGGAGAACTTGAAAAGTTTGAGAAACAGAAAAAGGAAGACAAATAACCTCTTCGGGAGCGAAGAACAGACACTTGACCTACGTAGGGAAAAGGATTACGCGAAAGGAGCATTGGCGTAATGGACTCCCTTTAATTTCTTGTGAGAGTGAGGGCAAAAAAATACACCGGATACCCTCACCGTCCAAAAGGAATGAATAATAAAACACCAAGTAAAGAACGTTGTCACCGTGGATTTAACAAGCGGTGCAAGCAGTAAAACCCCTTGCGACCTGTCGCAAGAACAAATCAACAAAAGCGCAAACATATTGGCAAACGTATTGATAGACTTTGTTAAGAACGGCGGAAGCCTTAAAGATCTTACGCCACAACACGTATTCGGGAGGAAAGGCAATGAATAGAGCGGTCATCTATGCAAGATTCAGTTCTCACAGTCAAACGGAACAGTCCATCGAAGGACAACTTCGCGAGTGCTATGAATATGCCAAACGGCAAAACATCGTGATCGTGGGCGAATATATAGACAGAGCCTTGACGGGAACGATGGACAAGCGTCCCAACTTCTTAAAGATGATCGAAGACAGCAAGAAAAAGACCTTCGACTTCGTTCTCGTCTATCAGTTGGATCGCTTCGCTCGTAACCGATATGACAGCGCAAACTACAAAGCAAAACTCAAAAAGAACGGCGTGCGTGTTCTTTCCGCCAAGGAGAATATCAGCAACGACGCAAGCGGTATCCTGATTGAGGGCGTACTGGAAAGTATGGCGGAGTACTACTCCGCCGAGCTTTCCCAAAAGGTAAAACGCGGTATTAGAGAAAGCTTGACTAAAGGATATTTCATCGGTGGGTACGGACTGTTCGGCTATGACGTCATGGACAAAAGATGGGTCGTAAACTCTTTTGAAGCGGACGTCGTTCGGGACGTGTTCAATCGTTACAAGAACGGTGAAAAGTTGAACGACATAATCAATAGACTCAATCGTGATGGTATTAAAACGAAAGCGGGTTCGGCTTTCAATATGAACAGTGTTGCCCGCATGATCCGCAACGAGAAGTATATCGGTCTTGTCCGTTCTAACGGCAATGTCTATACCAACGTTGTTCCCGCCATCGTGGACGAAAGTCTATTCCGAGAGTGTAACGAAATGATGGACGAACACAAGCACAAACAGCGTGAGTGTAAAGCGGAGAAGCCGTATATATTGAGCGGTAAACTGTTCTGCGGCTACTGTGGCAGCATGATGACGGCGGAAGCCGGCACAAGCAAAACGGGGAAAGTTCACCACTATTACAAGTGCTTCAATCGCAAGAAGAATCCGTCCGCCTGTGGCAAGAAAAGTTACAAGCAAAAGGACTTAGAAGATCTCGTTTTCGACACGACGGTGGACTATATCTTAAAGCCGAAGGTCATCGACCAAATCGCGCAGATCGTGGTGGAACGCTTCAATGCGGAGATAACCAAATCTGCGAACATTGCCAATCTCGAAAACGAGCTAAAATCTAAAGAAAAAGCGATAAACGGCTTGCTCACCGCAATGGAACAAGGCGTCGTCACGAAAACGACCAAAGACAGAATGCTCGCATTGGAAGCGCAAAAGGAAGAGTTGGAAAGCAAGATCGCATTGGAAAAGGCAAGGCAAATCGAGCCGTTATCTTACGAAACGGTACGCGCTTTCCTGACCTATTTCGCACGGAAAAAGTACGAAAGCGACGAAGTCAAAAACGAATTCTTTAATTCGTTCATCAATCGTGTTATTCTGTACGACGATAGAGTGCTTATCTTCTACAACACCGATCCGAACAGTCCGACGACCATCGACACAGCCGAAAACAAAACCATTTGCGATCAATTCAACCAAAACAACGCAAAAGAAAACTCGCTTGAACCTTCGGGGTTCAAACGAGTTTCACTTGGCGGAGAGATAGGGATTTGAACCCTAGGTACCGGTGAAGGTACGCATGATTTCGAATCATGTGCATTCGACCTCTCTGCCATCTCTCCGTGACATATAAAAATATACTACATATTTTGCCTTTTTGCAAGCGGATTTTTGGGGTATGAGGTAAAACCTTTTTTGCAAAAGAGCAGGGGGTTGTGGGAAAAGCAAAAGACAGCGCTTTTGCAGTTGGGGAAAAGGGAAAGTCTTACTTTTCCCGCACCTTCTTGCCCTGAATGTCCTCAACGTGCAAGGCGAGGAGTAGGGTGGCGGGAGCATACTTTTGTATCTCTTCCTCTATGTAGTTTTCGTCCTTGGTAAATTTATAACAAAGGCGGCGGGTGATCTTGCGTATTTCCTCTTGATCGGTGATCTTCTCGATCCTGCCGAACACGATCACACTTTTGAACGTAAGCCACCATTCACCCTCCATTCGTTCCCCATCGTTCATGGCGGTAAAGCACACTTTATCCGAGCGCGCAATACAATCCGCCTTATAGCCGATCTTTCCGCCGTGGAAAAAGACGGTATTGCTCTCCCGATCATAAAAGTGGTTGATGGGTTGGGCGTAGGGGTAGCCGTCATCACCGTTGAATGCGAGCACACCGCGAAGAGTGCTTTCGAGCAACGAATAGCATTCATTGCTCGAAAGCGCCTGCTTGAATCTGGTGAGTTTTCTGAAATTACCCATACGATCGCATCCTTTGTTTTTAGGGACTCTTAGGGACTTTTTAAGGGGCATTGACCGCGTTTTTCTCAGCGGTCTTCCTCTTGCAGCTTGTCGTAATAGTTATCCAGCGCGATCACGAACGCCACGAAGAAAGCGGCTTTTTCGGTAAGATCGGTCTCCAAATAGAAGGAATCCTTTACAAGATTGAAGTTTCTGCGAACGTGCGCAACGGGCACGCCGTTTTCCAAAATATCGTAGTGTCTGCCGATGAGGTCACCGTCTATCGTGTAATTCAGGTTGAGTCCCGGTGCGGGGATAATATCAAAGTTTTGACGCAGGGAGAAGAACTTACGCTTTTTGAATGTCAAAATGATTTCTCCCTTTTCATTCATCAAATACACCTTTGGCAAAAGGATGTTGAAGAATCTGTTTCTGATGTTGAAAAGCGGTGTGCGATCAAGGGCGCGAACGGTCTTAAATTTGGTAAAGGTAAACACGCGTCCCGATACGATAAATACGTCGTTGCCCGCTTCATCGCGCACCGTGCTGGACCCGCCGAAAGAAACGATCTTGTTTTTGATGGTGTATCTCATAAGATACCTCCTTGATTTGTTTTCAAGGATAGTTTATCGCATATCACCTAAAAAATCAACGGTCTTTTCACTCTTCGGCGTTTTCTTGTGCGTCCGCATCCGCTTTGGTGCGTTGCAGGGTGCCGATCGGGTGCTTGGGCGGGGCATACACGGAAAAAACTTTCAAGGGTATTCGCCCGTCATTATACACGTTGTGATAGGTTCCTGCCGGCACGAGAATGCCATCTCCCATTTCGGCGTCCCCCACATATTCGAGATCGCTCGCCTCACTGCCCATAAACACCGCCGCCGAGCCTTGTTCCACCACCAAAAGTTGGTCAAGATCAAGGTGGATCTCTTTGCCCACCTCACCGCCTACGGGGATTGCCATAACGGTGATCTGCAAGTGCTCTCCCGTCCACAATTCTCGTCTGAAATAGTCGTTGTACAGCGTGGCTTTTCTAAGGTTCACCACGCCTCCTCTTCCCGATAAACGAACTTTGTCCATATGTCCTCCTTTTTTTGTATTTTATGCGAATAAATCCAAAAAGTTTTCCCAAAACCCCCGCTTTTCTCGCGCGGAAGAAAAATTAAATTATTATTAATTCCCTTGTATTCGCTTATGTGCTATGTTAAAATGCAAAGTATGAGAAAGCCTTTCGGAAAACGTATTATAACTTTGATGGTACTGTCGCTTTTGGCGATTTGTTTGCTTTTTGTGGGATGCGGACAGGATGGGCCTTCCATTCCCGTGCCTACCAACATTGCCATCGATACGGAAACAGGCGTGCTGAGTTGGGACGAGGTGGACGGTGCTTTCGAGTACACGGTAAAGATCGATGAGGAAGAGTTTGTTTGTTTGGAACCCTCTTTTGAGCTTCCCATTTACGATTATTTGGATCACATGGTCACCGTTTGCGTCACCACGCGTGACGGAAAGGGCGCCTATGCTTCCGCCGTGCTCTATCACAGGCAGGAAAAGACAAATTTGTTGCCCCAACTTGCGGTTCCCCGTAATATCAAAATGACTTCCTATCGATTGATGTGGGATCCCGTGGCGAACAATAACGGTTATAAAATCTTCTTTAACGGCAAGACCTTTACCGCCGCAAAAAACGCAACTTATTACGATTTGGATCTTTCCAAAACGACCAACGGGTCCTATCAAGTGAAAATGCAAACCGTCGGCGACGGCATTACCTATGCGTCAAGCAACATCAGCGCTTCTTACGATCTGAGAGTCACCGATCACAACGGTCCCATCAGGAATTTGCCCAAGACCGAGTTAACTTTCAACCCCGAGGATAAGACCCTCGAATGGGTGAACCTTTATTCCGCGTCCACGGTGGCGTATGAAATCTATATAAACGGTTCTTCGAGCGCCGTGGCGGTGATGGATGCGGACGAAACGCTTACCAAAATGAATTATTTCCCCGTTTTGAACGGCACGAGCCGCGTCACTTACACTTTGCGCCTTGTGAGCAAAACCGGATTATACTCTCCTTCCGACCCTTCTGACGGTATCACCTTCCCCATTGCGGACGCGGCGCCCGCAGGGCTCGTTGCGGCGGCGGATGAAGAGAAGGACGGCTATTATCTCTCTTGGACGGAGAGCGCCTTTACGGATGGATACGTGGTGGAGATAGACGGGGCGCCGTATGAGCCCGTCACCGATTCCTGTTTGCGCATTCCCTCTTCTCTGGCGGCGGGCGTGCACTTTGCAAGAGTGAAAACCTATGGGAATAGCAGTTATTATGCCGATTCCTTTTATTCCGCATCCCTTTCTTTCCGCATGGACGCAAGCGGTCGTCTCGTTTTAACGGAGAGTGGCGCGGAATATCCCACGGTGGATCAAACCACGGATGGCATCGTTGTCACCGTGATGCAAAACCCCGATGCGGACTATTATCGCTATACTTTTAAGGGCAAGAGCGGCACTTTTATTACGCAGGCGGAAGAGAATACCCTCAGGGTGACCCCAAGCACACTGAACGGCAGAGCGGCCACCGCTTCGGAGCTCTCTGCCATTGAGGCGCTGCTAAGTGATCTTGCCACCGGTATAGTGGTATCCGTATCGGCGGAGCATACGTCTGCGCTTTATCCTGCCGGTCTTTCTTCGGAAGAGGTGTTTATCTGCACCGATACCTCGGTGGTTTATACGGGGGCGCCCGTTAACTTCCGCTATACGGCGCAAGGCTTTGCTTGGGAAAGAATAGAGGGCATAGACAATTATGAGTTGGATCTGGACGGTGTGATCACCACGGTGGAGTCCAATGCAAGCATTCCCGCCATAGAGGAAGGCACACATACCGCGCGCATTCGCGTGAAAGGACAAAACACCCTTTGGTCCAGAACCATCTTCTTCTCCGTGCCCGAAGTATTGGATCCGCCAACCGACTTGGACGTATCTTCGAGCATCCTTTCCTTTAAGGGCAGCGAACATGCCGTGGGCTATCTTTTGTACGTGGAGGGAATGGCGGAGCCTATTTCCATCCGTTTGAACGAGCAAAGGCTGGATCTGTCCTCGTATATTGATCAGGACAGAGAGTATCTTCTGAAGATGGTGGCGTTGGGGGATCAAATCAGTTATGCCGATTCCGGCTTTTCCGCCGAGTATCTTTACGTGAAGACAGACGCCGCATACGGCACGGAGAGCAAACCTTTTGAGCCTGCATCCGCCGCCGAATTGTGGAGCGTGATGCGGAACAATCCCACCGCACATATCTTGCTTACTGCCGCAGGGGATTATGATTTTTCCGATTTTGACTTTTCCCTTACCGAGCCCTTTACTTTCCGAGGCGTTCTGCGCGGTAATAGCCGCACCTTAACGGGAGCGACGCCCAACGGACCTCTTTTTGCGGCTCTGTCCGAGGCAACGATAAGGGATCTGACGGTGGAGATCACGGTGGCGGGAGATTCTTTGTATCAAGAAGGATTGTTTACCCATCGCGCCGAAAAAACCAAGATCGAAAACTGTGTTTTCGTTTTAAAGGGAGAATTGAATCTTTCCGGGGAAGTTTCGCTGGGCCTCATCTTTTTTGAGGCGGAAGATTGCCTTTTAACTGACGTGACGGTTCGATGTGACGATTTGCAAATACGCAATGAACGGGGCGCCGTGCTGTGCGGCGTGGCGTATCGCTATGACGGCGGTGAGATCAAAAGATTGCATTTCCAAGGCGGCCTTTTGCTTGCAACCACCACCTTGCGCTTTGTTGGCGTGGCCGTGGAAGGTGAACTTTTGGTAAACGGACTCACTTCCGCTCTCAACTGTGACTTGCAGGGCTCCGAGCGCACTTCTTATTACGGGGTAACGCTCAGGGGAGAATTGACCGCAAGTGCTCTTTCTCCCGATTTTGATGCAACCATCAAAGCACCCATCGTGGAGTATTACGGCGTTTCACCGAGCGGGGCAAGCCTTTCGGATTGTGAGCTCAAAGGAAAGGTGACGGTCAGTGAGGCCGTAAACGTTACGATGTACGGCGTGGGTGAAAGCATGCTGAATGCAAACAGGGTCACGGTAAAGACCAAAATGAAAGCAAATACGAGTGAAAGCCTGCGCGCCGCCGGTATTGTAAACGAACTGACGCAAAGCGTGCTCGCGCAAGCGCTGGCGGAAGACCTTTCCGATGAGGCGCTTAGTCAGCTTTTGGTGTTTGCGGGTAGCATAGAATCGCAGGCGGCGGAAACCACCGCGGCAAGCGTGCTAAGCGCAAGCGGGAACCTTGTGCTTTCTTCTTCCGGTCTTATCTCGGTCAAAGGGGGAACGGCTTTGTTGGCAGGCGGCGTGCTATACGCAGAAAACCTGCGTTTATTTGCACAAAGCAGTGAGATCGCGCTGGAAAACGTTAGTTTCTCGCGTGTGGGCGGCGCGGTATTCAGCGCACAAGGACAGGTGCACGTGCAGGGATCTGTCACCGTTTCGGCACAAGACTGCGGTGAAGTGTATTATGGCGGCGTTATTGCCCGCGGAGATGCCGACTTAACGATCGATGGTTATCTCGTTTCGGGTTCGATCGAAAGCGAACGCGCTTCCGTTGCGGGCGTTGGTTACGATACCGCAAACGTAACTTTGCAAAAAACCGATCTTACTGTGTCACTTGCCTTGACGGCGCAAACGCTGGAAGCCGCAGGTGCCGTGATCAAAGCAACATCCTTAACGCTTGGGGAGCAAACGCAACAACTAAACGCTTCTATCCGCGCAACGGGAGAGGGCAGTGTGGCAGGCTTTGGCTTGACCCTCACGAGCCTTGCTCTCAACGATATAACGCTTACGGGCAAACTTTCCCTTTGCGGCACGGGTAGCGTGTACGGCGTGTCGGAAGAAGCGGGCGCCGCCGAAAACCTTTGCGTAAAAAGTGATTTGAAAGCGGAAGGGGACGTGACGGTGTGCGGCTTGTTTGGCACGGTCAAGAGCGCGACGAACCTCTCTTTAAAGGATAACGAGATAGAACTGCTTACCGATAACGGCATCTTTTACGGTATTGCCAAGAGGGTAATTGACGGAAAGATCAAAAGCGCTTCGATCACGGGTGTTTCCTTAACGGCGAGTCCTCTTGCCAAAACGCAAAGTGAATTGGAACTTTACGGACTTTGCGAAAGCATTGCAACGGTGCAAGACTCCGCCATCTCTTCCTCACAGTTTGAAATAGGGTATTTTGATCTTTTCCGATTCGGCGGTTTGGCAGAAGCCTTTACCTCTTCCGTATCGGGTTGCTCGCTTTCCTTTGCGTTGATCTCTTCCGCCAAGAGCGCAGAGATAGGCGGCGTGGCTGTGGAAGGAAACGGAAGTATCATAGATACTTCCATCGGCACGGTGGGTTCTCCTCTTGCATTTACCATTAAGGGAGAAACCGCTTTGGGCGGCGTGCTTGCGCAGAGTGAAAACGTTATTATGTCAAACGGGGGCGCGTACGTGTCCCTTTCTCTCAACCTTCCCGAGGAAAGCGAAAGCAAATTCGGTGGCTGTTTTGCCGAGGTGTTATACGGCAAATCGGTTTCTCTTTCAAACTTCCTCTCCAATCTGACCGTTACGCGCACGGGCTCAGGCAGCGCTTTGTTAGGCGGCGTGGCGGCATATTCGCGCGGCGCGTTGATCGGCGGCAAATCGATTGTGGATATCACCACCGAGTCTCGCAGTGACGTGGTGGGCGGTGCGGTTGCCGAAATGCAAGGTTGCACCCTTGTGAATTGCAGCGTGACGGGCACCATTCGTGCTGAAGGAAGTGCGGGTGGCTTGTTTGGCAATGCCGTGAGCGGTGAAGCGGACGGCGTGATGACGGGCGTGACCATCGTATCCTCTCTGGGAAGTGTGGGCGGTCTGTTCTCTTCCGCAAGCGAACACTTTTCTCTTTCCAATGCGGCTTCGCTCTCTCGTTTAACGAATAAAGGTTGCGGTCTGTTCTGTTCCGCAAAGGACGTTTCTTTGAATAACTGTTATTTTGCGGGTTCGGCAAAGGAGTACGCTCTTGCGCAAAGTGCAAGCGATTGCACCGTCACCAACCTGTTCCTTGACGCAAGCCTGTACGGTTTGACCGATCTTTCCGTGTTGGGGAATGACTGCACTTGCTTGGAAGGGTACGCTCTGCGTTCTTTCGGCTATGGTTATACTTCGCAGGAACTCGGTGCGCGTTGGACGGTTTCGGCAGAGTGCTATCCCTATATTACCGACGTGGGTTATCCCATTGACTCGCCTGCCCCTAATACAAGAGTGTTGGACGCTTGCGTTTTAACGGGCACCACCAACTTGTACGAAGTGCTTCCCCGCCTGTATGAAGGCATTCCCGCAAGCATTACCTGGATGACGGCCTCTCCCTTGCTTACTATTGAAAAGGGCATGGCAACGGTAAAAGACAACGGCTCGGGCGTGTTGTTGGGCGTGCTGTCCGGCGGCGCCGTGGCGTATCGCGTGCCTTTTACCGCAAGCGGGTTCAGCTTAAAGGGTGAAGGCACCGAGCTCTCTCCGTATCTGATCGAGGATATGGATTACTTCCATTATATTTCCGCATATCCTAACGCATATTTCAAATTGACGATCGAAGGGGACGAGGTGGAGAATGAGGCCTTTGAAGCGCTCTTCACGCAAGAAACGCCCTTCGGCGGACACCTTGATTTTAACGGCGTTCGCTTGCTTTCTCCCACCATTGGCGAGGCGGGTATTTTGGGCTATATCGACGGCGGTTCGGTAACGGGCCTTTGCCTGGAAGGCGGAGAGTATGAAGGGGTGCTCCTTGCGCTCTCCGTGCAAAACGCCGTGATAGAAAACGTGCTTTTGGATAACGTGACCTTTGCGGGAGAATGCGCTCTCATAGGAAACGCAGTGAACGCCCGCATAGATAATATCACGGTGCGCGCGCAGAGCACGCAGGCACTTTCCTTTGCCGTGCTGGAACAAATGAGCGGTGGCAGTGTGACAGCGCTTTCCGTTGCCCTTACCCTTAACACGGCGGATGATGCGGCAGTGTACGTAATGAAGCAAAGCGCTTCCGTAAACGTGACGGCCGCGCAAATGCTTTTGACCGTAAAGACCGCAGGAACACTCTCTTGCGCATTCACGCAGTCGGATGAAGGTTCGGTATTCACTTCCTGCATGGTGCTGACGGACGCGGTTGTAAACAGCGCGGATGAAAGTGTAGTGGCGGGCGGGGCGATCCAAGCAAACGCAACGCGCTTTGTGAATTCCGCTTTCTTGCTTCGCTTGGAAAACGGCGAATGTTATCTCGTCAAAGAAGGAACGGCAACTTATCAGAACGTGGGCGTATTCGCGCCGCAAGCAACGTTATCTCCCACCGAGGGGGTGACGGCTTGGACGGTTTCAAACCTGCTTTCTTCCCTTTCTTCCATGGATGGTTACGTGGCGGGTGATCTTTCCACGCCGCTTGGGTACGACTTGTTCGGAGAAAATGAGGACGCGGATCTTTACGTTGACCAAGACGCTTTGATCCTTTACGAGAGCGCGGCGCTTGATTCGCTTTTGGTCATTTCGGCGGATAAACCCTTTGCCTCTATTGTAAATTACACTTTCACAGGGGATTTTGCCGTTATAAACGGCAACGTTTTGAGAATATTGTCTGCGGGTGAGGATGGCGTTTTGACGCTCACCAACCTTTACGGAGAGAGTGTGAACGTATCCGTTTCGGTGCCCGAATACAGCGGGTTGTCGGGAGAGGGCAGTGAGAGCGATCCTTACCTGATCTCCTCCGCCGAGGAATTTATGCGGATCCCGTTGTTCGACGAAAGCGGCGTTTGGTTCCTGCTGACTGACGATATTTCCGTCACGATCGAAGAAGAGGATTGGTTTGCCTTAATGGGCCACTTGAAAGGGAACGGAAGCGTGACTCTTACCGCAACTTTGGTGGCGGATTCCCTCTTTACTTATATTGGCGGCAGTATGGAAAACGTGGATATCGTTTTGCAAAAGCAAACGCTTGCCGTGGAGGAGCAAGGTGGCATTTTGGCGGAAAGTTTGGATGGCGGCAGTTTGAAAAACTGCACAGTCACCATTTCTTGCGAGAGTGTGTCGGTGGCGCAAAACGCCAAGTTCGGCATGTTGGTCGGAGAGCTTTCCTCGGGAGCCGTGTTGGAGGATGTCACCCTCGTGTTGCACGATTGCACCATAACGGCGCAAGGCGACGCCATGGTGGGACTTCTTGCGGCGACTGCGCAAAGCGCATATATAAGCCGGATATCGGTCCAAACTACCGGTGAGATCACGCTTACGGGAAGCGGTGATGTCACCTTTGGAACGATCGGTGTGTTTACCGCTGCGGAAAGCACGTATTTTGAAGCGGTGGAAGTGGGCGATCCGATCGAACGCTATTACGCAGACGGGATAACCTTGGATCTTACCCTTTCCGCTTCTTCGAACAATCTGATCCTGGGCGGCTTTGCGGGATATGCAAACGTTTCGGTAAACGATCTTACCGCGCTGGTCAATTTGACGGTCGGTGGCGGGGATATAACGGTTGGCGGTGTGATCGGTGAGATGTACGCCACCCTTACCGGATGCGTCCTCTCGGCGGGAAGCCGTATCGTCACAGCGGAAAACGCTCCCGCAGTGAGCGGCTCCTTCGGCGGCTTGTGCGGTGTTTTGTATCAAGAGATCGTGAATTGCACGGTGGACGTGGAAATGGATATAGAAACCACCGGCAATGCCAATATCGGCGGTGCTGTGGGATACGGAAGCGGTGATCTTTCCGCATTGCGCGTGCGTGCAAACGTGAAAGCAAGTTGCAGTGCAGAGGCGGATCTCAGCGCCATTCAAGAGCAAGAGCGTGATTACAAGGTTCTCTTGGCGGTTGGCGGCGCGGCGGGATGCTTATACGGCAATGCGGATAATGTGCGCGTAAACGTCATTCGAGTGGCGGCGGAAAGTGCCTACGGCGCAACGGATCTTTACGTGCTTAGCGGTGGTTTGGCGGGACAACTCGGCAGCGCGCAGAATGTTGAGATAACGGGAACGGGAAGTGTTTCCGCTTCGGGCGGCCGTGCTTTGGCGGCAGGCGCGGTAGCGCTCCTTTCTTCGGATATCTCTTGCGCGGTGGTTTCGCAAGTGACCCTTTCCGCTTCAAACGTTGGCGGTGTAGTAGGTGTGCTTTCCACCGGAGAAAGCGGTAGTGCGTCGCTTGTTGTTTGCAACGTGGACGTTCCCGCGGGACAGGGCGGTTTGATATGGCTCCTTGCGGAAGACGCCACCGTATCTGCCTCGCGTTATTATGCGGATGCAGTCCTTGCGGGTGGCGTTTCCTCTGCGCAGGAAGCACAATTTGATCAGGTGAGTAAACTCGGCACGGCGGCGGAAGTATATGCGGAATTTGACGGCACGGTATGGACCGTTGACGGGGAAAGTATCCCCATGTTAAAATAAGGAGAAGGTATGACAAAGGCAAGAAAGATAGTATTCGTAAGTGTGATCGTGGCGGTTAGCGTTTTACTTGCGCTTGGCGGATTGTACGATAAGACGATCTCGCAAAACCTCTGTCAGGGCAACAATTTGGGCGCGCAATTGTTTGAAAGTTTGGGGACCTTCCCGCCCTTCGTATTTGTGGCGGCAACTTTTGCCGTGTTGTTTTTCCTTGTTAAAGAAGAAGACCGTTGCCGTATTTTTAAAAAGACGGTTTGCGTTTGTTTAACGGCGGTATCTTACCTGGTATTCGGATTTGTCGGCAGTGAAACCTTTTTAACGGCATTTTGGGCAAGGGCGGTTACGGCGCTTTGCACCGCGATCGTTTTAACCCCCCCAACGGTTCTCTTTTTCTTAAAGAAAGACCAAGAACGCTTGAAAAAGTACGCCATCTTTTTGATCTTTGCTTCTATCGTGTGCGTGGTTTCGTCCTTGATCACCGTAAACGTGATAAAGTTTATTTGGGGCAGGGTGCGCTATCGTGAGATGATGCAAGAAGGGGACGTTGCTTTGAAAGGCTTTACCGCTTGGTACCATCCCAACGGCTTTAGCTTGTCCGGTCACCATTCTTTCCCTTCCGCGCACACTTCGGCGGCAAGCAACCTGTTGGTGCTGTGCGCGCTGGACGAGGTGTTCCCCGAGGCGCACGGAAAGAAAAAGACCGTGATCTTTGTGGTATCGCTGTATATCTTTACCATGGCGTATTCCCGCATCGTGCTGGGCGCGCACTTCCTGTCTGACGTGACGGTCGGCTTCCTGATCGGGTACCTTGCCTTCTTCGTGGCGCGCTATCTGTATTTTGATAAGAGCAAGACGGTGATATCCGCTCTCATGCAAAAGCAGGAGGAAAACGCGGAGGGCGCCGATGAGCCTGCGGAAGAGGCTGCGGATGTTCTTTCGGAGCAGGTGATCTCGGAGGAAGTGACCGAGCCGGAAGAAGGGGCGGACGTGGCGGAAGAAGAAACGGACGAAGGTCTTTTGCTTTATAAAGATCGTCACGAGATCCGTGCCGAAGCGAAGAGTGCCCCGATCGTGCAAGAGGAGGAATACGAACCGGATGAGGATGTTCCCGAGCAGGAAGCGGACGTGGGCATTTTGCTTTACAAATCGCGCCGTGATATTCGCGCTTCCGATGCTTTGATTGCGGATGAGGAAGATTTTGATGATGACGACGAGGACGAGGATTATTGATCCTCCCTCGGTTTGAGATATGGCAACCATTTACAACACGGCATACGAATACTTTACCAAGCACGTGGAGGGACGCGAAAAGTGTCTTTCCTATTTCGGGCGCACCTTTTCGGGGAATGAGGTAAAAGAAAGGATAGACGGCGTTGCCGCTTTTTTGCGTGAGAAAGGGATAAAAAGGGGGGACGTGGTGGCGATCCATCTACCCAACACACCCGAATGTATTTTCTCCATTTACGCCATTAATAAACTCGGAGCCGTTTCTTTTGTCACCCACCCGATGCTTCCCGTGCAAGCCTTAAAGGAGAGCCTTACGGAAACGGGTGCCAAGTTACTTATCGTGATGGATCACTTGGCGGAAGAGGTAGGCATTCCCAAAATCGTATGTGACGGGATCTCCTATCTTCCCGCCGTAAAGCGCGGCTTTGCCAAAGTGGTCAGAAAGGGCGGCAAGGCAAAAGGAATAAGGTTCCCGTATCGCGCAAAGGGGGACGCTGTTTCCGCGGTGGGCAATACAGAGGACGTTGCTCTCTATCTCCCTTCGGGCGGTACCACGGGCGAACCAAAGGTGATACGCGTCACTAACAGCGCGTTTAACGCAAATGCGGATGCCACGTTGACCCTTGCCAAAATGCCGTTGGAAGGACACGCCGTGCTTTTGCTTTTGCCTTTCTTTCATGGGTTCGGACTTTCTTCTTCCCTGCATGGCGCGGTGTCCGGCGGCGCGGAAGGGGTGATCTTTCCCTATCCCGATTATCCGCGGGCGGCAAAATGCGTAAAACGCGGCAAAGGGGATATTTTGCTTGCCGTGCCCAATATGTATAAAAAACTGCTTGCGCAAAAGGCATTTCGCAAGGGAATAGGAAACATGCGCCTTGCCTTTTCGGGCGGGGATACCTTGTCCGTATCCTTAAAAAGGGAGTATGACGCCCTAAGTGAGAAGGCGGGGGGAGAGAGCAGACTGTATCAAGGCTACGGCTTGGCGGAAACCGTTTCGGTGTGCGTGGCGAACAGCCGCGGCTCGGATAAGGCGGGCAGCATCGGCAAACCTGTTTTTTCCGAAGTGAAGATCTTGAGCGAAGAGGGAGCGGAGCTCCCTGCAGGGCAGGTGGGAGAGATAGCGGTTGCCACTCCCTGCATGATGAAAGGGTATCTCGGGCAGGAGGATTTTTGCGAAAAGTATCTTCGTACGGGTGACCTCGGGTATTTTGATCAAGATGGTTTTTTGGTTTTTTCGGGCAGGAAAAAGAGGATCATCGTGATAGGCGGCATGAACGTTTATCCTTTGGAGATCGAGCGCGTTGCTTGCGAAGAGGACTTTGCAGAGGGCGCGGCGGCGGTGGAATACCGAGAGGACGGCAAGCCGAAGATCGCGTTGTTCGTGGCGGAGCATTCTCCTTTGCCCGAAAAAGAGAAGAAGGACCGCATTTTAAAAAGATTGTGCGGGCGCATCATTCGTTACGCCATTCCTTCCAAGATCGTATTCTTGCCGGAACTGCCTCTCACAAAAGTGGGGAAAACCGATCACGCGGCTCTTTTGTCCTATCTCGGCAAATAACTTTCTTATAAAAAAACGTCCTATTTTTTCGTACTTTTTGACACAAAAATTTCTATCTTGACACTATTTGTTATATATGATATAATAATTACATAAAAATCACAAAGGCGGTACCCTCATGAATATCACCGATGTAAGAGTAAGGCTCGCGAAAAGCGGCAACGGCAAACTCAAAGCAGTGGCTTCCATCACGATAGATTCCTGCTTTGCCGTGCACGATATCAAAATCATCGCGGGTGACAACGGCCCCTTTATCGCCATGCCGAGCAGGAAAACTCCCGAAGGAGAGTTTAAGGATATTGCGCATCCGATCAATCCGGAAGCAAGAGCCATGATCTCCGACCTCGTTCTGCGCGCATACAAAGAGCAGGAGGCGCAGGAAGCGGAATAATATTCGCTTTTCCCCATTTTTGAAAGAACATTTTTCGGAATTCGGTTTCGCATTTTTTGTACGCGAAACCGTTTTTTTATGCCGATAGAAAGCCGTTTTTGCGCGAAGGGCGCACGGACAGCAAGAGCACAAGGCGCATATACAATAGTATGCAAGAACGATGGAAAGGGAAAAGCATACATTTTATCGGCGTGGGTGGTATCAGTATGAGCGCCTTGATCCGTATTGCCGCCAAACTCGGTGCGGTGGTTTCGGGGAGTGACAGGACCGCGTCGGAAGAGTTCGTTTCACTACAAAAACAAGGGTTCAATGTTTACCTTGGTTCTCGTCCCGAAGTGGCAAAACGGGCAGACGTTGTTGTTTACACGGCGGCTATCAAAGAGCAGGACTCTGAACGTGTGGCGGCAGGGGAGCGGGGCATAACGAGAGCGGCATTTTTGTCGGAAATATGCGGATATTTCAATAAAACCATTGCCGTTTCCGGAACCCATGGAAAAACCACGGTCAGTGCCATGATATCTTGCTGTGCCGCCGCGGGCGGGGCAAAATTTTCCGCGCATATCGGCGGTGTGGTCAGAAACTTCAGCGGCAACACTTTTCTGGCGGGAGAGGACCTTTTTATTACCGAAGCGTGTGAGTACAAAGATAGTTTTCTTTCACTACGCCCCGATATGGCCATTGTGCTCAATGCGGAAAGGGATCACAGCGATTACTTTTTGAGCATGGAGCAGATCTATCGCTCTTTTTCAACTTTTGCTTCACAGGTGAAAAAAGGCGGAACGGTGATCCTCGGAGAAGGCGTGAGTCCTCATATCAACGTATGTGCATGTGATGGTATTCGCATCTATCGATACGGAGAGGATTTTGATTTTTTGAAAGCGGAAGGGGGCGGGTTTTATCTGAAAGTGAAAGGACAGCCCGATCGCTTTTTTACCACACCTGCAAAGGGAAAGCACAATCTTTATAATGCCGCGGTGGCCGCTTTTGCCTCGCTTCTTGCGGGTATTTCGGAAGACGGGGTGCGTATGGGGCTTGCGGCTTTTCTTGGGGTAAAACGCCGTTATGAGTATATGGGAAACACCATAGGCGGTGCGCCTGTCGTACATGATTACGCCCATCATCCGAGCGAGATACGGGCGGTTTTAGAGGTGGCGAGAGAGCAAACGCAGGGCAGGTTGATCGTGGTGTTTGAGCCGCACACTTATTCCCGCACCAAGGGACTGTTTAGGGACTTTACAGAGGTTTTGTCCCAAGCGGACGTGCTTATTATGCTCCCCACTTATTCGGCGCGAGAGGTGCCTGCGGAAGGGGTGGATGCCAAAACGCTGTTTTGCGCTGTCACGGCGCCCGAACGTTATTATTTAAGCGATTACGCTTCGGCAAAAGGGTTGATCGATCGGTTGGCGCGCTCTCGTGACTCGGTTTTGATCCTTGGTGCGGGAAGTGTGGAAGAGCTTGCGGAATCCTTTCGGAAAGATCGTGTATAGGGCTATGAGGCGGAGCGCTTAAAAGCTCCGTTCTTTTTTTGTTTTTTTCCGATTTGCATTTTCATTTTATTTATTGTATAATAAAATGTGATTTTGGGAATATGCCCGAAAGAGGAGAGCTATGAACGATATTTCGATCAGAGTTTTAGACGCCCTCTTTGACGTGTGTGAAGGGGAAGGTTATACGATCTTGGAGAAGGGAGAACTCACTTCTCACTTTTCTAATTATGATTTTGCGCCGGACGAGTTGATCGAGATCTTACAATCCCTTTCCGTTGCCGGGTTTATAGATTTAAAATATGCGGATACTCAAGAATTCTGCGTGGCAATGAAAACCAAAGGCCGCAGTTTCATTAAGCAATCGCGCGAAAAATTGCAACAACTTACGGAAACGAATTCCGAAACGTTGCAGTACGATAATGCCATTTTGCAGGAAATGGAAGATCCCGAGGAAGAGGTCGCTCCGCAGGTGCGTCCCGCTCCGGCGGAAGAGGGTTTTGCCTTCGAGGTCGAGCCTGAGGCGCAACCCGAAAAAAAGCAAAACCATCATAAAGAGCGTCCTGCCAAAGAAACGGATATTTACGATTATTACGAAAGAAATCCCCGCGCGGGTTCTTCCCCAAACCTTGCGAGGGGGTATGCCGTACAAGCTTCTATGGAAGCGGCGGAAGATAAAAGCAAACGCAGAGAAAGAAAGATGATCCTTGCGGCATGCCTTGGGGCGGCAGCGGGTTCCCTTCTTATGGATCTGGTGTTTTTGATCGTCTTCTTGCTCAAATTTGCGGGGAAGGGATAAGATATGCTGAACAAGAAAGAAAGCGCGTTGATGCGCGTTATTTATAAGAAGACCACAAGGAACAAGGGAATGTGTTTGATCCGTCCCGTGGAACTTATGGTGGGCATTTCGTACGGCTTGGATTTTAAGGAGGAAGATCTGGAACCTACCATGAAGGCTTTGATATACGATGAATATATTGACCTTGTGGAATCGGATAAGAAAGGTGATTTTTACTATTGCATCACCCTTTTGAAAAAAGGGTTTGCCTTTCAGCGCAGTGAAGAGCAAAGGTTGCGTGCCCGCCGTTCCAAAATCATTTCCAAAGTGCTTTTGGCGCTGCTTGGCGGTGCTGTCACCATCTTGTTGACTCGAGTGATCGTTCCTCTCTTTTTTAAGTAAATACAAATGGATTTTAAGCTCGTTTCCTCCTTCTCACCTTGCGGTGATCAGCCGCAAGCCATAGAGAAACTTGTTCAAGGCGCCCGTGACGGACTGTCCACGCAAGTGCTTCTTGGCGTGACCGGTAGCGGCAAAACTTTTACCATGGCAAGCGTGATAGAAAAGTTGAACCGTCCCGCTCTCGTTATTGCGCATAACAAGACGCTGGCGGCGCAGCTTTGCAATGAGTTTCGCGAACTGTTTCCGCACAATCGCGTGGAGTTTTTTGTATCGTATTACGACTATTATCAACCGGAAGCGTACGTGCCGTCCAAGGACCTGTATATTGAAAAGGAACTGGATATCAACGACGAAATCGATAAATTGCGTCACTCCGCCACGAGTTCTCTTTGCGAGCGGCACGATACCATCGTGGTGGCATCCGTTTCTTGCATTTACGGCTTGGGTGCACCCAAGGAATACTATTCGCACGCCGTTTCGCTCCGCGAAGGCGCCGAGGCGGACCGTGAACAGATCATTCACGCGCTGGTGGGCATCCAATACACCCGTTCGGATATGGACTTTCATCGCGGTACCTTCCGCGCCCGTGGCGACGTTTTGGATATATTCCCCATCAGTTATTCCGATAGCGCCATTCGCGTGGAGTTCTTTGGGGACGAGATCGATCGCATCAGCGAGTTTGACGTGATCACCGGAAAGTTGCGTTCCACCTTAAAGCACGTGAATATCTTCCCCGCAAGCCACTATATCGTGGGCGGCGAATCTGTGGAAAGTGTGCTTGCTCGCATCAACGCCGATATGCTCACGGCGGAAAAAGAGTTTACGGAGCAGGGAAAAGCCATTGAGGCACAACGTATACGCGAGCGTGTGTTGTACGATACCGAAATGATCCGCGAAGTTGGGTATTGCAGCGGTATTGAAAATTACAGCCGCTATTTTGACGGCAGGGAGCCGGGCACGCCTCCTTATACTCTTACCGACTTTTTCCCCGAAGACTTTATCGTGTTTATTGACGAGAGCCACATGACCTTGCCGCAGATACGCGCCATGTATAACGGTGATAAGGCAAGAAAAAAGAACCTTGTGGATTACGGATTCCGTCTTCCCGCCGCTTACGATAACCGCCCGCTTAAATTTGACGAATTTATCGAGCGTGTGCCGCAAATGATCTGCGTTTCCGCCACCCCGGGGCCATACGAGCTTGCCCAAGCGGGACAGGTGGTGGAGCAGGTGATCCGTCCCACCGGTCTTTTGGACCCCGTCGTTACGGTAAAGCCGATCAAAGGACAAATTGACGATTTGCTGGGTGAGATCAAGAAAACCGCCGCAAAAGGGTATCGCACCCTCGTGACCACCCTTACCAAACGTATGGCGGAAAACCTTACCGATTACTTGAAGGAAGAGGGCGTAAAGGCCATCTATATGCATAGCGATATCGTCACCTTGGAGCGCATCAAAACGGTGAACGCTCTGCGCGAAGGAGAGTATGACGTGTTGGTGGGTATCAACTTGCTTCGTGAAGGACTTGATTTGCCGGAGGTGGGGCTCATTGCCATTTTGGATGCGGATAAAGAAGGCTTTTTGCGCAGTGAAACCTCGCTTGTGCAAACCATCGGCAGGGCGGCAAGAAACGTGGATGGACGCGTGATCATGTACGCGGACGTGATAACGGACAGTATGAAACGCGCAATAGAGGAAACCGAGCGCAGGCGCGGCTTGCAGGATGCGCACAATAAAAAGTTCGGCATTACGCCAAAGAGCGTGGTCAAACGCATCGTAAATACCATTGAGATCACCAAGCCCGTCAAAGAGGCGGAAGAGATCAAAAAGAATTACACGAGTAAAGAATTGGATCATCAGATCGAGCTTACCACCGCGCTGATGAAGCGTGCGGCGGCGGCTTTGGATTTTGAAAGTGCTATCGAGCTCAGAGAGCAACTTGCCGTTTTGCAAGGACTGAAAAAAAGAGGAAAGTAAGATGGACGATAAACTGTACGTGAAAGGGGCAAGACAAAATAACTTAAAAAATATAGACGTGGAGATCCCGAAAAACAAGCTCACCGTCTTTACCGGGCTGTCCGGTAGCGGCAAATCTTCCCTTGCTTTTGATACGATTTTTGCGGAAGGGCAACGCCGCTATGTGGAAAGCCTTTCTTCTTATGCACGCCAGTTCATCGGCCAAGCGGACAAGCCGGACGTTGACTATATCGATGGGCTTTCTCCCGCCATTTCCATAGACCAAAAAACCACCACGCGCAACCCGCGTTCCACCGTGGGAACTACCACGGAGATCTACGATTTTCTTCGTTTGCTGTATGCCAGGATAGGCATACCCCATTGCCCCAATTGCGGCAGAGAGATACGCGAAACCTCCATTGACCAAATTACCGACAGCGTGATGGCGGCGGGGGAAAACGCAAAGGTGAGGATCTTGGCTCCCGTCGTGCGCGCTCGCAAGGGAGAATACGGCCGTCAGTTGGAAGGGTATAAGAAACTCGGCTATCTTCGCTTTGTGATAGACGGTGTGGATTATTCCGCCGAGGAAGAACTGCCCGTGCTGGATAAAAAACTCAAACACAGCATTTCGGTAGTTATAGACAGGTTAAAGATCAAAGAGGGGTTGGAACGCCGTCTTTCGGACAGTTTGGAAGTGGCGCTCAAAATGACGGGTGGTTTGGTGACTGCGGAAGTGGACGGCAAGGAAACGCTTTACAATACCAAGTATTCCTGTCCCGATTGCGATATTGCCATTGAGGAATTAACGCCTCGATTTTTCAGTTTCAACAGTCCTTTCGGAGCCTGTCCCGCCTGTCACGGTTTGGGCTTCCGCTTTGAAACGGACGTGGACCTTATCGTAAAAGATTGGAACAAGAGCATCAACGAGGGCGCTATCAACAACATCGGTTGGAGCATGGAATCCAAAACCGTTGCCATGACCATGCGCGCCTTTGCCAAAAAGTACGGGTTTTCCTTGGATACTCCCTTAAAGGACTTGCCGCAGGGCGTGTTGGATATGATCCTTTACGGAAACCACGGGGAAGTTTTTGAAGTCAATTACGTGACGCAGGCTTTTTCGGGCAGTCATAAAACCACCTTTGAGGGTATTGTGAACTTGATCAACCGCCGCTATGATGAAACGGACAGCGTGTTTATGAAGTACGAGTACGAGAAGGTCATGCGGGTGGTGCCCTGCGCGGCATGTAAGGGCAAAAGGCTCAAAAAGGAAGTGCTTGCCGTCACGTTGGGCGGCATCAATATTTCCGACCTGTGCGATAAGAGCGTGAAGGATCTGCAATTCTTCTTTGATAACCTGGTGCTGTCGGATAGGGAAAAGATAATAAGCAACCAGGTGCTTAAAGAGATCAAAGCGCGCTTGAACTTTTTGGTAAACGTGGGGTTGGGGTATTTGACCCTCTCCCGTTCCGCCGCAACGCTTTCGGGCGGGGAATCACAGAGGATCCGTCTTGCCACGCAGATAGGAAGCGGCTTGGTGGGAGTGCTTTACGTGTTGGATGAGCCAAGCATCGGTTTGCACCAAAAGGATAACGAAAAACTGATTCAAGCCCTGCAAAGATTGCGTGATCAGGGCAACACCTTGATCGTGGTGGAACACGATGAAGAAACCATTCGCAGCGCAGATTACGTGGTGGATATCGGCCCCAAAGCGGGCGTGCTTGGCGGTGAAGTGGTGGCAACGGGTACACCCGAAGAGATCGCCGCTTGCAAGGAGTCCATTACGGGACAGTATCTTGCGGGCACGCGCAAGATCGAAATTCCGAAAGAGCGCCGCAAGGGAGATGGCAGAGTGTTGGAGATCGTGGGTGCTTGTGAAAACAACCTTGCGAATATCAACGTAAAATTCCCCGTTGGGCTTTTCACCTGCGTGACGGGCGTGAGCGGAAGCGGAAAAAGCAGTTTGGTGGGCGGTATTCTTTATCCCGAACTTACCAAACGTTTGAACGGCGCCAAAAAGGTGACGAACGGCAAGTGCAAAGAGATCTTGGGTGTGGATTACTTTGATAAAGTGATCGATATTGACCAATCCCCGATCGGCAGAACGCCGAGGAGCAATGCCGCCACTTATACGGGAGTGTTTACCGATATTCGTGATCTGTTTGCCAAGAGTACGGACGCGCGCGAACGCGGCTACGGTGCCGGAAGGTTCAGTTTTAACGTGTCGGGAGGGCGGTGTGAAAACTGTTCGGGTGACGGTGTGATGCGCATTGAAATGAACTTCCTGCCCGACGTGTACGTACCTTGCGAGGTTTGCGGCGGCAAACGCTACAATCGTGAAACGTTGGAAGTGCGCTATAAGGGCAAAAATATTTCGGAAGTATTAAATATGACGGTGGAAGAGGCTTGTGAATTTTTCCGCAATCTTCCCAAGATCTATAATAAGATCAAAACCCTTTATGACGTGGGGCTGGGCTATATCAAACTCGGTCAGCCGGCAACGGAACTGTCGGGCGGCGAAGCGCAACGCGTGAAACTGGCCACCGAACTTGCCCGCCGAAGTACGGGTAAAACGGTGTATATTTTGGATGAACCCACCACCGGCTTGCACAGTTATGACGTGCAAAAGTTGATCTCCATATTGAACCGTTTGACCGAAGGGGGAAATACCGTTATCGTGATCGAGCACAACTTGGACGTGATCAAAGTGGCGGATTATATCATAGACCTCGGACCGGATGGCGGTGACGGCGGCGGCAAGATCGTGGCGCAGGGCTCTCCTGAGGAAGTGGCAAAGGTTCAAGGCTCTTATACGGCGGAATTCTTGCGCAAGATGGGGATTTGATAATTCGGAATTCGAAATGCGGAATTGCCGAAGCCGACAGGCGAAGGCAGCGTCGAGCAAAGCGAGATACATCATGCTTGCCTTTTGGCAAGTGCATCATGTCACCAAAGGTGATACAAGAATTCGATATGTGCT
>DEWF01000005.1:122364-150571 GCA_002363545.1 Christensenella sp. UBA3217
ATGTGCTAACGCACTCGATAGGCTACGCAATTAGCAATTCGGAATGCGGAATGCGGAATTCGGAATTGCCTCCGTCGATAGGCATATGAACACATAATTCGGAGTTTGGAATTATTGAAACCGATAAGAGGGACGGCGTATCCGCCCCTTTTTCTTAGTCGTTAGAACAAGTGCTCCCAATGGAACCCCAAGATATGCGGGGTGTTTTCGCACATTTCCAAAATGATCGCCGCCGTTGCCGTGGCGGATTTATCGTCTTTCGCTTGAATATAACCAATGAGTTCCGCCATGCGAAGCACCATTTCTTTGCTTTCGTTGTGCGGTGTCACCGCTTCTAAGAAACTCCTTTTTTTTAACCAATACTCTTTGAGTGCCATGGCGTCCGGAAGGGCGGCGGTCACGTCTTCCGAAAGGATGTCGCTCACCGTTTGGGCTCGCGCTTTCGTGTTGTCGTAAAGACGTGTGATATATACCTGTTCAAATATTCCCAGCGCAATAATCAAAAGCATCACGGTCACGGCAAACAGCAGTCGTTTCATAGGTGTTCCTCCGTAATAGCGTCCCCCACGTAAGGTTGCAGGTAAACTTGGCGCATTTTGTCCGTCGTCAATAGGAGCACGTCGGCGGGTTTTAAGTCGTGGCGTTCCAAAAGGCTTTCCAGGGCCTGTTCGCTCACACCGGTCAACAACAGGTTTTCCGAAAAGAGAGCGCCTTCGCAAATAATGGGGTAGGGCATTTCACTTTCATCCACGGAAAGAGAAAGATCCTGCGGGGTAGCGGGCGCAAAGCCGGATTTGGGCAAAACGCTCAGCGTGCCGTTGGTTTCCATGATGGCGTACGCCACTTCGCTTGGATAAAAGTATCCCGCCGCGCGCAGGGCGTGCAAGAGGTCTGTTACGTTCATATCCAATTTATCCAAAAGGCGGTGGTCTATTCCTTTGGGGGAGATCACCACCACGGGCACGCCGTTCAAAAAACGATTGAATTTGTGGTTTTTGCTGGCAAGTTTGGTGATCAGGATATGCAGAATAAACATGGTGAACATGGGTATGATGCCGTAAGAGATCGGAATGGAAGTGTCGGACATGGGGATACAAGCAAGCTCAGCTACGATCAAAGTGATAACGAACTCAAAGGGTTGTAGCTCGGATAACTGCCTTTTCCCCATCAAGCGCATGATGAACAAAAGAAAGATATAAGTGATAATGGACCTTATGAATACGGTAAGCATAAAAGTAGTGTGAGCAATAGCGGGTAAAATATAACGCACAAGAAGGCGAACAAACGGTTTTTTTGAAAGGATTTCGGAAGGGCATAATTTGTTCACAAAGACCTCTTTTGTAAATAATGTATAACTCAAAATGCAAGAAAAAGAGATTAAAGGCAAAAGCAAGCAATATCGGTAAAAAACGGCTCGAAAGAATAAAAAAATAAAAACTGTCACAAATGTTGAAATTTTGTACAAAAATGATTTATGATAAGAATGAAGGCAAAAAAGTGCACATTTTGGCGAAAAATTAAGTTTTGTTCAAAATAAAAAACCGAATTCATTGCAAAATATGTGCTTTACATTTTTCCACGAGAAAGGCATTTCGTGGCACAAACGCATTGACTTTTTTACGGCATGTGTTATATTGTGTATGTGAACAAATGTTCGTATTACTCAACGGCAAATTCGGTAAAGGAGGAAGAAATGGAAGATAAATTGTTGGTGGCCAAAACGCTTTTGGAATGTTATCCGCATTTGGATGATCTTTACGAGGTGTTAACGGGGAGCAGTGAAAGTTGCGTGCATAGCGGTTTTTACGCCATATTCCCGAGCGAGCAGATGAGTATATACGAAAGATTGATCCGGTATGAGGAGCGCAAGGTGGGGCTTTACAATATGAAGTATCTGGTGGAAGAAGCCTTCCGCAGGGAAAAAAGCGCGCCTTTATCCTTATTAAAAGAAAAATATATTAATAAAAGATCCATGATACAAATAATGGAGAAATACGGCGTTTCTCTTCGCACTTGCTATCGTTATTTAAAAAGAGGGCTTTCCGACTTCTGCCGTGGATTGGAAAACGCGGGTTTCTCCAAGCAAAGATTGCTTTTGAATTTTGGGAATGAACCGCTTTTTCAAACCATGCTTACCAAAGTGATCCGGGAGGATGACGTAGAGCGCTTGGAGCAGGAACGGGCGGAGGAGAAAAAGAAAGAACGGGTTGCTTCTTGCCTTGCATGCGAAAAAGAGAAAGAGGGAGAGCGTAAAGGTGGAACGCCCGGTGGCGTAATCAATAATCGTCGTACTCCTCTTCCTCACGGGGGTAGCGGTCACGGGTGCTACGTCGTTTGACGGGCTTGCGTTTGTGCGGCCTGAAAAGCAAAAAGAGAATGATCAAAATGGGCACGATCATACCCACCACAAGGGCAATACGCAAAGCGTCCACCGATCCCTCGCTGCTTTTGATCTCTGGCGTGACGGCGTACTTACCGCTCGATGCGGGATAGGTGGCGCTGTTTGGGTGCACGGGGGCAAATGCGCTTTCCAGTAGGTCCAAGTTTTCCGTCATGGCAGAATGGATGTAATACACCTGGTTGGTGTAAAGAACGGCAAACCAGGTGGGGGTCCCGTAAGTGCCCGCCTCTCCCTGCGCTTTCCCGAGAAAGGTGAGGGTCAAACCGTATGCCGATAAAGCGGTAAGGGCGCTGAAAGAGGGTTTGGAGTACAAAAAGGAATTGATGTGTGCGGAAACGTTGGTGGCAGTATAATAGGGGTTTGCCACGTTTACCGTTTGTTTTCCCGATACGTCCTCTATTCGCAGTAAACCTTCCACACCGTTGTATTCCACCACGTAATAGATGGAGTCGGCGGTGTCAAGGTATTTTACGTAAAATGTCTTGGGGATCACGAAAAGCACGTCGGGTCGATAGGCGTTTTTGTACAAGCATACGTTATCACGATCTATCTCCAAATAGGGCACTTCTTCCGCTTGGCAAAGGGCGGGGGAAAGGGTGCTTGCCCATAGAATGACTATGAAGATTAATATAAGAACACGTTTCATGCGAACATTATAACGCAAGCGATGAGGCGAAAGGAGGACGAAGGGTGACGAGATATGGATAAAAAGAGCAAAATGCGCGAACTTGTCAGCCGTATATCCGAGATCGAACGGTTGCAAAAATTCCGAGCCGAGCACGATAAACTCGGCAAATACAACAAAGCAAAAGTGCATAAAAAGCAAATGGAGTTTCACAAGTGTCCCAAGCGCAATCGCTGGGTGTTTGGCGGCAATCGTAGCGGGAAGACCGAGTGCGGTGCGGTGGAAGCGGTTTGGTGGGCAAGAGGGATCCATCCTTACCGTGAAAACCGAAAGGACGTTTGCGGTTGGGTGGTATCACCCACTTATGAAGTGCAAAGAGAAGTATCCCAAAGCAAGATCCTTTCTTACCTTCGCCCCGAATGGATCGTGGACGTGACCATGCAATCGGGCAGAAAGAGCAGTCCCGAGGGCGGCGTGATCGATTATATCACCATCAAAAACGCGTTGGGCGGTGTGTCGCGGATAGGGTTCAAGAGTGCGGATCAAGGCAGGGAACGCTTTCAGGGTGCGTCGCTTGATTTCGTGTGGTTTGACGAGGAACCCCCGCAGGACGTTTATCAGGAATGCTTGATGCGCGTGATGGATCGCAAAGGGGAGATCTGGGGCACCATGACGCCGCTCAAAGGCCGAACCTGGGTGTTTGACGAGATCTATCGCAACATTCGTGCCAACCCCGAGGTGTGGTCGATCACGATGGAGTGGGCGGATAACCCATACCTTGACCCCGAAGAGATCAAGTTGCTTACCAATGCCTTTGATAAAGAGAGCGTGGAAAGCAGACGATACGGCAGGTTCGGCGAAGAGGGCGGGCTGGTTTATCCCGAGTTTGATGAAAGCGTGCACGTGGTGGATCCTTTCCCCGTTCCGCCTGAATGGTACGATAACATTTCGATAGACCCCGGACTGCATAACCCTCTCTCGTGCCACTTTTACGCAGTGGATTATGACGGCAACGTGTACGTGATAGCAGAGCATTATGAAAGCGGCAAGGACATTGACTATCACGCAAAGCGGATAAAGGAGATCGCAGACGGGTTAAAATGGCATAGGGACGCAAAAGGGCGCTTAAAGTGCATCATAGACAGCGCGGCAAGTCAGCGAACGCTTTCCTCGTTAAAGTCGGTATCCGATCTCTTTTACGAAAAGGATATCCTATGCGATACTTCGGTGGATAAAGACCTTTGGTCGGGAATCGCGCAGGTGAAAAGCTACCTAAAAGAACGTCCGCCTCGTATCGTGATTTTCAGAAACTGCGTAAATATGATCCGTGAGATCAAAGGCTACTATTGGGGGAAGGGAGATGCACCCATTAAGGCGGATGACCACGCCATGGATGAATTGCGGTACTATCTGATGAGCAAACCGCGCCCTCATCCGGTGAAAAAAGAAGGAGAAAGCATACAGCAAAAGTATAAAAACAAGCTGATCCGCCTTGGGCGGAGGCGTTAAAGAAAGAGGAGTCTTTGTGTGGACCTTTTAAGGGAAGCGTAGGGACTTTTTTCTTGGGCGCAAGGAGAAAATATGGATACGAAACTTGTTAATTCTTTGTACAAGAAGGCGGTTGGCTATACGGTGACCGAGAAAACGACGGAATACTCGCCGGAAGGCGAAGTGATAAAAAGAAAGGTCACGAGCAAACATTACCCGCCCGATATAGTAGCTCTTAAAGCCTATCTCGAATTGATCTCGTCGGGGGAGGATTACGAGAAGCTGAGTGACGAAGAATTGGAAAGTGAAAAAGAGAGATTACTCAAAGAATTGGAGGGAATGAAAAGTGGAAGTGACCAAACTGAACGTGAAAGCGAGGTGTGATATGCACCTTTGCAGAGGACCGGCAATTTATAAGGTAGCGGGCGTAAAAGGATTCGGCGGTTCAGGGCTTTATCTTTGCTCAAACTGCTTGACCGAACTGTATGAAGCGCTTGGACGTGTGATCGTGCCGAAGAGCCCCGATAATTTGATCAAGAAAGCGGTCAAAAGGAGAGAGGAAGATGAAAGGAATTAAAGAAAAAGAAAGACAAGACGCCGCCCTCGTGAACGAGATACGTGATGATTTTGAACGACGCAGAAAAGAAAGAAAAAGCTTGGAATTGCAGTGGCGGCTCAACCTGAACTATTTTATGGGGAACCAATATTGCGAGATCGGACAAAACGGAGAGATTGAGGATTACGGCAAACAGTATTTTTGGCAGCAGCGCGAGGTGTATAACCACACCGCAACCGCCTTGGAAACCAGAATTTCCAAGTTGGCGGACATTAAGCTCGGCATGTCGGTAAGACCCATGACCGCGGATGAATCGGACCGCGCGGCGGCAGCTTTTTCTTCCAAGATCCTATCTTCTGTTTTTAACGAGATAGATATGCAAAAGATCATTGCGGAAGCGAATATGTGGAGCGAGGTGACGGGCACGGCTCTTTATAAGGTCGTGTGGGATCCTGACCAAGGCAAACGCATTGGCAGGAATGCGGAAGGAGATATCTTTGACGGCGAGGTGCGCGTGGAAGCGGTGCCGCCCTTTGAGATCTATCCCGACAGCATCACCAACATGCAGGTGGAAGATTGCCGCAGTATCATTCATGCCAAAGCCTATCCCGTGGAAGAGATCAGGGATAAGTGGGGCGTGGACGTTCCCAAAGAACAGATCACCGGCTTTTCCATGTCGGGCGGTAGTACGATAGGCGGGCTGGGATACAGCGGCTTCGTGCAGGGAATGTCCGAAGCGGTGTTGGGAGATCACGCCATGGTTATTGAACGCTATGAAGTGCCCACCTTTGATCGTCCCAACGGCAGGTTGGTGATCGTGGCGGGGGATAAGGTGGTGTATGACGGTATTCTTCCTTACGTGAACAAGGAAGAGGGGCGCAGGGGGTTCCCCTTTGCCAAACAAACCGCCATGATCTGTCCGGGCAGTTTCTTTGGCACTTCCATCGTGGAAAGAATGATCCCCATTCAGCGCGCCTTTAACGCGGTGAAAAACCGTAAACACGAGTATCTGAACCGCATGACCATGGGTGTGCTTGCGGTGGAGGACGGCAGCGTGGACGTGGAAAACTTGGAAGAGGACGGGCTATCACCCGGCAAGGTGCTCATCGTTCGGCAAGGTGGCAGAATGCCGCAAATGTTGGAGATCGGCAGTGTGCCCGTGGAATTGATAAGAGAGGAAGAGCGCTTGTTGGACGAATTTACCCGCATAAGCGGCGTGAGCGATCTGATGAAGTATTCCCAAGTGCCCAGCACCAACGCGAGCGGCAAGGCCATCTCCCTTTTGATGGAGCAGGACGAATCCCGCTTGAAAACGACCGCCACAGAGATCAGAAGCGCCATTAAGGAAGTGGCAAAGCAGATCCTTCGCTTGTACAAACAGTTTGCGGTGCACGCTCGCATGAAGAGAGTGGCGGGCGCAAACGGCGAGGTGGAACTCAAATACTTTGACAAAAACGATATCAGCAGTGACGACGTGGTTTACGACGTATCGGGCGACGTGCTTGAAAGCGCCGCTTCGCGCAAAAATATGGTGATCGAACTGCTGAACCTCGGATTACTTTCGGATGAGGATGGGAAAATATCACCCTCAAACAAAAGCAAAGTGTTGGAGATGCTTGGCTTTGGCAATTGGGAGAGCGCAAGAGAATTGGATGAACTCAACAAGAACCGCGCCAAGGAAGAAAACGCTCTTGTGGCAACGCAGGAGATCGCGCCCGAAGAGGTGGATGACGATGGCATCCACATTGCGGAACACAGCAAGGCGCTTCTCGGAAAAGAGTTTGAGTACTCACCCGAAGCAAAACAAAGATTGATAGCGCACGTGCGTTTGCACAAGCGCAGACAAGCCCTCTTGAAAGGGATAGAACAAGGCGCATAAGCGCAAAAAGGAGGAAAAATTATGCAGGATAATATGGAACAAGCGGCTATTTCGCCCGAAAACGAAGCGCAAACGCAACAAGTGAAAACGGATAACGAAAGCACCGCCTCCGTAGGGAAATTCGCCAGCAGCGAGGAACTATTGAAGGCATACAACCGATTGGAGTCGGAGTTTACGAAAAAGTGTCAACAGTTGAAAGAGGCAGAGCGGAGAAGTGAGCCTTCCGAACAGCCTTCGGAAAAGGAAGGATCTGCCCCTCTGTACGAAAAGGATGAATGGGAAGAGAGAGTTGCACTGTTTTTGGAACGCTATCCGATCGCGGAGGAATACGGCTCGGAGATAGCCGCCATTCTCAAAGAGGATGCCGACCTTGCCAAGCAGGAGAACTGTTTGGACGTGGCATTGGGACGCGCTGTGGCGAAACATTACAAAAAACCTGAAAGCATAATAGAGGACGAGGCTTTTCTCGAAAAGTACGTGTATCAAAATGACAAGATTCGCGATAGAGTCATTGAGGACTACTTGGCGGGATTATCCCCCCTCGCCGGCGCACCCAGAACCATTCCGCATGGCGGTGCCGCCGCGATTTTACCGCCCACTCGTGCAAGGAGCATTGAGGAAGCGGGAGCCATGGCGGAAAAACTAATCAAATCAAGGAGAATGTAAAAATGGTTACTATCAGCAGTGCGGAAAAAGCATTGAAAGACCTTTATCTCGGCGTGGTATCGGATCAGCTCAACATGAACATCAATCCGTTTTACGCCAAGATCAAAAAAACCACTTCGGACGTGTGGGGCAAGAACATCGTTAAGGTTGTTTCTTGCGGTTTAAACGGCGGTATCGGCGCCGGCACCGAAACGGGCAATCTCCCCACGCCTGTCGGAAATACTTACGCGCAATTGCGTCTCTCGCTCAAAAACCTTTACGGTACCATTGAGATCAGCGATAAAGCCATCCGTGCCAGTGAGAACAGCGCGGGCGCTTTCGTGAATCTCTTGAACGCGGAGATGGAAGGGTTGCTCAAAGCAAGCAAATTTAATTTCGGCCGTATGCTTTTCGGCGACGGCAAAGGCAAACTCGCTACCACCGCCACTTATTCCGGCAATACGGACAGAAGTTATATCAAGGTGGATAGCGTCAGGAACCTGATGGAAGGTATGGTCATTGACGTGTATAATACCAGCAACAACACGCTTGTGGCAAGCGGTTTGCGCATCATTTTGATCGACCGCAACACCAAGATCCTTAAAGTGACCGGTACTTTGCCCGAAAGCGTGATCAGCAGCGGCAATTATCTTACCTTGCAAAGCAGCAAGGATCTGGAACTCACCGGTCTTGGTGCAATATTCCAATCCACCGGCATCATTTACGGTGTCGACCGCGGTGAAAACAAGTGGCTTGTGCCGTATCTTCGTACTTCGGCAGGTTCCATCAGCAGCGGTATGATCCAAACTGCCATTGACAGCATTGACGAACGCGCAGGCTCTCAGGCGGATATCATCATCTCCTCTTACGACGTGAGACGTTTCTATCTGGATTACCTTTCTTTGACCCGCAGCAACATCGATTATATGAACCTCGATGGCGGTTTCAAGGCTATCTCTTACAGCGGTATTCCGATGGTGGCGGATAGGTTCGTGGAAGACGGCACGATGTATATCTTGAACAGTGACGACTTCAAACTCCATCAACTTTGCGATTGGAGATGGCTGGAAGGTGAAAACGGTAAGATCTTGATGCAGAAAGCGGGTTCTCCCACCTATACGGCAACCCTCGTGAAGTATGCGGATCTGATGTGTGATAAGCCCATCGGTCAGGCAAAGATCAGCGGTATTACGGCAGCGGCATAATAGGAGGCGATGCACATGCGTAAAGAAAGAGTTCATGAGATACTGAGCGACGTTTTTGACCTTGCGGATAGAGTAAAGGAAGTGGACGAAGAATATCGTCTTTACTATAACTTGGATCACGAACGATATGAGGTGCGCAAAAGAGGAGAGATCTGTATCACTTGGTACGAGGATCTTTCGGCGGCACTCATCACCAAACTCAGAGAAACGCATGTGCGTCGCCGAAACGAGCTTCTGGCGGAGATCGAAAAAGGGGAAGAACGGGCGCAAAGGGAGCAAGAACACCTCGCGCGAGAAAGGATAGGGACCATGACGGAAAACTATCTTTCAAAAGGCAGGGTGACTCTTTGAGCCCGCCCCCATATTCTTCGCCGGGGAAAAAGGAGAGAGTATGAATGTTAACGATATTTTGAACAAAGCGTTGGATCTTCTCGGCATCACGGACGTGACGGTGGCGGCGGGCAGTACGGATGAAAGGCTTTTGAAACTTGTGAATGCGCTGGGCGTGTGCTATATGCAACTCATCACCGAGTTTGCACCTTTGGAAAAAGAGGAGAGCATCACGGTGAGCGGCGGCAGCTTTTCAACGTCCTCTTTAACGAGCCCTATCTTTGACGTGGCAAAACTGTACGATGCGGAAAACAAAACGGTCAAGTGCCGTTTGCAGGGCGGTCGTTTGTACGCGGAAGACGGAACTTACACCTTGTGCTACTATTACCTTCCTTCTTCCTATCCGGCGATCGGCGGGAGCGTGGAAGTTGTGCCGCAAGTGACGTTGCCTTTGCTTGCAAGAGGGGTAGCGGCGGAGTACGCGCTGGAAAGTTTGCTTTACGAGGAATCCCTTTTGCACGAACGGAAGTATAAAGAAGGCTTGAAAAAGGTGCTTTCGCCGCATCGGGAAAAGCATCTTGCCTTTGGGAGATGGATATGATCAGGAACTATACGACGGAAACGTTATCCAAACCGAACAGAATGAGGTACAAACTATCGGAATTCAATGGAGTAAACACTTTGGTTGCCGAGGAACTGCTTCCTTTCCGCTATTCACCCAAGAGCTATAACTTTTCGTTTGAGAAGGGAGTTTTATCTTCGGGTGTGGGCGTCAGTAAGGGATACGTTAAAATGGACGGGCAGTCGTGGGAGATCAAAAAACGCGGCATCTCGGTCAAGTTTTTGCGCTTTTATCGCTATACGATGCACACCTCGGACTCGTGTTTGGAAAAGGTGGTTGCTTACGGTGACGATGGCAAGCTGTACGACGTTACGTTGAACAGACTGTATTCCGGCTTTTCCGTGATCGGTTCGTACGGCGAAGTGTTGGACGCGGTCCCTTACGCTTACCAAGGAGAGGACGGACTGCTATTCTCCACCGTGAACGGACTTTACTTTTTGCGCGGGATCACCGTTACGCTCCTTTCCGAAACGCAAGTGGCAACTTCCCTTTGCGTGCATAACGACAGGGTGTTTTCCATTCTTCGTTCCGATCATTATTCGCTGTATTTCAGCGATGATTTCGATGCGTCCAATTGGAACGTGTCCCTACGAGAGGGCGGCTATATCAACTTTGACGCCGAGATGGGAGAGATCGTAAAGGTTTTGAGTTTCGGCGGGCAGGTGTATCTCTTTTTCGAGCACGGCGTCATGCGCATGAGTGCGTATAACGATCAAACGGAGTTTCAACTCAGCAAACTGTATTTTTCGGTGGGATCGCTTTATAAAGACACCATCACGGTGTGTGGGGATAGGATCATGTTTTGCGCGTCGGACGGCGTGTTTCTCTTTGACGGCTTAACGGTGAAAAAAGTGCTTTCGGAGATAGAAGACCTCTTTGCGGAAACCCAACCGGGAGCACACGCGGTCTTTCAGGGTGGAAAGTATCATCTGGCTTGCTCGCTTGTGATGGATAGCACCATCAACGGCGCTCCGAACAGTTTGGTGATATACGATCTTTGGAAGCAAACCTTCGAGATCGCGCACGATCTCACCCTTCGTTGCATGGTTGCCTTGGAACTGAACACCGTTCGCGGCGTATTGGCAGAGGTGGACTCCCCCGTGGACTTTTTGGGTATCATCGATCACTCGGGCAAGATAGGGGATACCCCCACCGCGAAACTGTGGGTTTCTCCCATCACCCATTTGGGTGTGAATAGCGGCAGAAAACTCTTGCGCGAGGTTCGATTACGTGCCGAAGGAGAGGCAACGCTAACTTTATGCTTGGACGGCGTGGATCACGAATACGCGTTGCAAACGGGGCTGAATAAGGTGAGGGTAATGCGTAGCTTTGATAAGTTGCGCGTGTTGCTTTCCTCTCTTTCTCCCTGCGTTCGCATCACGCAGGCGGAGCTCACGGTGGATCTTTTCGGAGAGTAGAAGTATGAATGTGGAAAAGCAGATCTATTACAACACGGAACAGCTGAAAGAGCTTTACGAGAAAAAGAAAAAAGCGATGGTGTGTTATGAGCCGAACAGGCAGTTCGGCGGCGTACGGTTTTTCTTGCGCAGGCGCACGGAAGTGGTCTTACAGGTCCGCTTTTTATCCGTGAACGGAAGTGCGGAATACTATCTGGATGGATTATGCATGGGCGTTTGCGCCAAACCCTTCTTTCGTGCGGTCTTGACCCTCGATAAGGGAGAGCATATTTTTGATTTGGATATTTACTATGCTCACGGCGGTTTTTGCATTTCTGCGGAAGGTGCGGGGCTTGTGCAAGGGGAAAGTTATGCCGACCGCGTGGGCGGGTGCAGCGAAGGGAGCGACTGCGTGGTCTATTTGAGAAACGGAGATCGCACCCTCATTCGCTTTTTGTATTCCGGCGGTACTATCATGAAAACGGGTATTACCGATTCTCGTTTGTGGGATAAGGCGGTCTTATACGATCGCACGGAAGGCTCTTACCTGGATAACGCCTGTTTTGTTCATGCGGGGTCAAGTGATGATCTTACGGTGGAAAACGGCGTCACGCAGGTGCTTTCCCTTCCCGGGCTCGTGAGCGCGGCGGTGTGCGATGCTCGAACGCTGGAAGCGGGAGCGGATTATTTGGTGGCGTACACCAACGCATCGGGCGAATTGCACCTTCTTGAAACGGTGCAGGGGCAAGCGTATAGCGCAATCTCTGACGTGATGCTTTCGGAAGGTGTGCGGCGTGTTGTCAGCGCACAAAAGGGCTCGGTGCTTTTTGCGGAGGATAAAGAAGGGATTTGGAAGGCCTATTACTTTCATGCAAACGGAGAAAAGAGTTTGGTTTATCCCGCGCATACCTTCCATTATTCCGTGATCCCCCTCGGCAAAAATCACGCTTGCGCTCCCGATGCTACGGTGGATGATAGCGACGGTACTCCCGTTTTTTACTACCGAAAAGAGGACGGGCGTTTGCTTAGGTGTAGCTATGGCGGCACGCCGTTGACGGTTTCTTATGCCGAAGCCTACCATCCGGTGACCGGGGGCGGGCTCTTGCAGTCGGAAGGGGAAATGAAGTATTACGTGTTGTAAAGGAGAAAATATGAGTATAGGATTGGAAAGACCGCAAAAGAACAACGTGATCATCGATACGCGAAACATGATGCCCGATAAAGGCAATATCTTGCACGAAGACCGCATTCTGTCGGACCTGAAAGACATTTCGGATAAGTACGCGGCGGATCTCAATAAACGCGCCAACGATTATGCGGACAAGGTGGTTTCGGGCGAATTCGTTTCGGATGAAGAGCTTTTAGGACAGGCAAAACAGAGTTTGGATTCGATCTACGGGGAAAAGACGAAAAAGTTGCGTTCATCCACCGAGGAAAAGACCGAGGCGTTAGACCTTCAAAAGAATGAGGCGGCGGGCGATTACGCAAACAGGCAGTCGGCGTTGCGCGAACGCTACGAGAAGGCGTGGGATAATAACTTGGAGAGTTTGTCCAAAAAGGGGATGTCCCATTCCTCTACGGCGGCTCTCACCAAGGATCTCTTGCAGTCGGATTACGCGGCGGACGCGGCGGAGAATGAGCGCAAGTACACGGAAAAGGTGGATGGTTTGGAGCGTAAGATCCAAAAGTACAACGCTGCTTACGAGGATGCTTTGCGCAATTACGAGATCACTTATGCCATCGAATTGGAAGATAAGGTGGCAAAGCTCAAAAAGCAAAGGGATCAAATGGTGGAGAGCTATAACAAGTCACACCAAAGCGAAAGACAAGCCGCCTTTGATCAATATAAGGACGAGGAGTTATCTCGCAACAAGAAGTACGAGGAAGAAACGGGAGATTATTCGGGCGGCAAAAAGCAAAATTACCAGGAACGCTACGAGTATTTGCTCTCGGCGTTGGATGGTAAAAACAAGGGCCGAATTGACCGTTTCCTTGAAAAATACAAGAATGAACTGAAAGAATACCTTGGCTTGTATTACGACAGTTTTTTGGAGGAGGTAAGGTAATATGTGGGAGCAGGTCGCGGAATATATGGCTGCGAACGGCGTGTGGGCTGTGCTCTTTCTTGCTTTGCTGGTCTATCAATTGAAGGACAGCAAGAAGAGGGAGGAAAAGTACACCGCCACCATCACAAGTTTGACCGAGGGACTGAATGCCCTCGAAGGGATCAAGCAGGATATCAAGAGTATCATAGATACCATTGACTCCACCGTTGCTTTCGGAGAAAAGGTCTTTGGGAAAAAGAAGACGTCATCCGAAAAGGACGAAGAAAGGAAAAGCGCTTGACAGCGCCGCAACCGAAGGTGCGGCAAAATAAAAAAGCCCCGAAGCATTTGCTTTGGGGCTTTCTTGTTTTGTAAGGAAGTTTACGCCTTAAAGTTCTTGATAAAGACCGCAAGGTCGTTGAAGATCACGTCCAAGCCGTGTGCGCCCGCGTCGGGATAACCGATGGAACGCTCACCCACGGTGCCCGCTCTTCCCAGGGTGGCAACGTGCGTCTTGGTGGCTTCCGCACCGTCGTGCGCCGCTTTCGCGCCAAGATCAATACCTTCTTGCAGTTTCTTGCCCGCCTTTGCCGCATCGGTAAGTGCTATGGCACAGGGTTTAAGAGCGTCTACAAGGGTCTTGTCGCCGATCTCCGCGCCTTTGCCAAAGCTCTTCTTGCCGGTTTCGTACACGCCGCGGTTTGCCTCGGTGAACAAGAAAGCAAGGTCGGTCAAATCGATCTCTTTCTTGCCAAGCATGGCTTTACCGGCATACTTGAAGGCAGAGCCCCAAATCGGGCCGCTTGCGCCGCCGCAGTACTCTTTGATGATCTCGGAGCAGCTTACCAGGAATTCGCCGATGTCACCCTTTTTACGGGTGGCCCAATCCGCTTTGAGTTGCTTAAAGCCTTTGGCAATGCTCATACCAAAGTCGCCGTCACCCATCTTATCCGCTTCGCAGAAGGGAACTTCATTCTTGATGATCACGTTTGCCATCTCGTCCACGATCTTTACGAATGCCGCGGTGTTGATGGTCTCGCCGATCGCGGGGGTGCCTTCCACTTCATACACGGCGTTAGCGTCCGCTTCTTCGGCAGCCGCTTTCTTTGCCTTTTTGGCAGCGGGAGCCGCAGCGGGGGTGATGTTGAGGGCTTTGGCAATGGCGTTCATGGCTTCAATAGCCGCTTCGGCCTGCGCACCCATCTGCGCGCCCCAGGAGAGGGCAGGTGTGGTGACGGGATAATCCACGTACTTTTTCAAGTCCTCATCCACTTTGAGCACCGTGATGGAAGCACCCGCCATATCAATGCTGGTCATGTAGTTGCCAACGATGGTGCGGTGGATCTTCACGCCAAGTTTTTCAAGCGCCTTGGTGGTGCTGTAATTGAGGATATAAAGCTCCTGCAACGGGGAGCCGCCGAAACCGTTGATCAAAAGCACGATCTCATCGTCCGCTTTGAGTTTGAGGTCCTCTTTCAGGTCCTTTACGATCCTCTCCGCAAGATCATCGGAGAAGGTGCCCTTGGAATAATCGATCTTCTCACGGAAGCGGCCGGGTTCACCGTGGATGCCCACGCCGAATTCCATCTCATCGTCACCGATCTCAAAAGTGGGGTGACCTGCCGCGGGAACGGTACAGGAAGTGAAAGCAAAACCAAAGGAGCGAACGTTCTCGATAACCTTGTTTGCCACCGCCTTAACTTCGTCAAGCTCTTTGCCCATTTCGGCAGCCGCGCCGGCGCACTTGTGAACGAGCACCGTGCCCGCCACGCCGCGTCTTCCCACGGTGTAAAGACTGTCCTTCACCGCAATATCGTCGTTCACGTACACCGCGTCCACTTTGATGCCGTCATCGATCGCATCGGACATGGCGTTGTTAAAGTTCATGCAGTCGCCCGAGTAGTTTTTGATGATCAGGAGCACACCCTTATCGGTGGCGCACTTTTTGATCGCGTTGTAAACCTGCACCTGAGAGGGGGAAGCGAACACGTCACCGCAAACGGCGGCGTCCAGCATACCCTTGCCAACGAAGCCTGCGTGTGCGGGTTCGTGACCCGAACCACCGCCCGAGATCAAGCTCACTTTCTCATCGTTGATCTCCTTTTTCTTAACGATCTTGAACTTCTCCACAAACTCAAGGTCGGGATGAGCCATTGCAATGCCGTGGCACATATCGTACACAAAAGTTTCGGGGGTATTCATTATTTTTTTCATACTCAAAATCTCCTTTTTATGATATTAGCCGAGATTGCTCCCGGCTAATACGATTTTTGTGATTAAGCGTCGTAGCCCTTATATTCGCGGCCGATCTTATCCGCGGTTTTGATGGCGGCAACCACCATTTCCTCAGTGACGGGGAAGGGCATGTTGTGAATGGACTCCTCGGGGATGCAGGTCTTAGCCGCAACCGCTTTGAGTTCGTCCTCGGTCAGAGAGGTGCGAGCAACGGTGCCATCCTTCTTGCTGGTCATAAGATCTTGCAAGCAGACGGGGAGGCCAACGGTATCGCAGAAGTCAAGCACTTCGTACAGCTCGTCTTCCGGAGAGTTTTCCAAAATGAGCTGGCAGATGGTACCGAATGCCACCACTTCGCCGTGGAAGTTGTTCGCATGGATCTCGTGCACGATGGTGATACCGTCGTGGATCGCGTGAGCAGCGGCAAGACCGCCCGATTCAAAGCCAAGACCGGAAAGAAGAATGTTGGTTTCCACGATCTTCTCAAAGGCTTGGGTGACCGCATGGTTCTCGCAAGCGACCTTTGCCTTATAACCGTCGGAGATCAGGTTCTTGTAGCAGAGTTCCGCAAGAGCGAAAGCGGTGTGGGTGCCGTAGCCGAGCAGGGTGCCCTTTGCGCGGTTGGCGCCGCAGGGAAGACCCGCGTTTACGTTGGATACGCTCTTCACGTTTGCACGAGCCTCAAAGTAAGTGGAAAGGGCATCGCCCATGCCGGATACGAGGAAGCGAGCGGGAGCATTGGCGATCACGTTCAGGTCGATCAAAACCACGCTCGGGCTCTGACGGAAATAAGCGTAATCGTCAAACTCGTGATCGTCGGTATAAAGCACTGCGCTGTGGCTGGTGGGAGCGTCGGTAGCCGCAATGGTGGGGCAGATGATCAGGGGGTTGCCCGCTGCCACGCACTTACTGGTATCGATCGCCTTACCGCCGCCGAGGCCGATGGTGCAAGCGCACTTATTCTCTTTTGCAACTTCTTGCAATTTTGCCACAACGGTGCGGGAGCATTCGCCTTTGAAGATGTCACCGGCGGAAACGAATTCGATCTTATATTTCTCTGCGGTAGCCGCAAGCTTGTCCTTCACGAGGGACAGTGCAAAGGGATCCGCGATCAAAAGTGCTTTCTTTCCGAAAGTTTTTACGAAATAGCCCAAATTGAGCAACTCGTCTTCACCTTGAACATACTTGGTCGGGCAAATAAATGCTTTTCTCATAATAAATCTCCTTAAAATTTATTTTACAGCAAACGCTGCAATCTCCTTTTTCGTGGAAAAAGCCACTAATAAAATTTTACCATAAAAAAACGCTATGTCAATACCGATTTTGCATTTTTTCAAGCAAAAGGCTTTCAAAAACGCTGTTTTTTTGACCTTTTTACGAAAAAAGATAGCAAAAAGCGGGGTGTGCGCATAAAAAAACTTCAAAAAAACAAATTTTGCTTTTTGCGCAATTGCTCAAAAATTCCGCAAAGTAAGGGCGCAAAGCGAACCTAATATCTTCTTAACGATTTATGCGCTGATCAAGAGGAGAAAGCGGTTTGATAAAGCTGCTCGGCAAGAAGCTCGGGCGTGCGCCTGTCGTATGCGGGTGCGGGCGGGCGTTTCTTAATTAGTTCCTCTATCGTGGCGGCAAGGCGGGCGGTTGGTAGTGTGGATTGCGCAAGCACCGAGATCTGCCCCTTGGCAAGGTAATAGGCGGCGTTTTCCTCTTGATCCCCGCGAGATTCTCCTTTGGGCAAAGGAATGGCGATCACGCGTTTTCCCAGCGCGGTGAGTTCGCCAAGGGTGGAAGCCCCGGCGCGGCATACCACAAGGTCCGCCGTTTGAAAAAAATCAGGGATATTATCGGTAAAAGGAACGCAATAATAGGAGGGTGTTTTCACGGGTAGTTTAGAGCCGCCCGCAATGTGCAACACGTTGAATTTGTCGGATAGATCGGCAAAGTTTTGTGATAAAGCATCGTTAATGGCTTCCGCACCCAAACTGCCGCCCATAAAAAGCAGGGTGGGTTTTGAAGGGTCTTTGAAAAGGTTCATTTTTTTACCTTGGAAGATCTCGTTGCGAATGGGTGTGGCAAGTATCTCGGCGCCCTTTCTGGTGTTCGGAAAAGCGGTGTAAACCCGTGCGGCTCGTCTTGCCGCAAAACGGTTGGCAAGCCCCATAGTGCGATCGCTTTCATGGCACACCACGGGTATTTTCAGTTTGCGGGCGGCTACCACGGCAGGCACCGAAGCGTATCCACCTTTGGAAAAAAGCAGGTTTACTCCTTGTTCCGTGAGAATTCTTTTCGCTTCTTTTACCCCCGCTTTCAGCACGAATGGAAGGGCGGCGTTTTTCCAAATTTTTTTGCGATAAAACTTCATTGTTTTCATCGGAAAATAAGGAATATTTTTGCTTTTGCAAATGCGCTCTTCCATGGCGCTGTAAGAACCTAAATAGATCACTTTGTCAAAGTGTTTTTTTAAGTATGGGATAAGGGCTAAGTTGGGCATGATATGTCCGGCGGTCCCGCCGCCGACGAGGGCTATAGTCTTCACGATTTAAGTTGCTCCTGTTTTGGTGGTTTTAAGGGAGAGGCAAGGGAGAAAGCCCCGATCGCTCTATACCTATATAATTCTATTATATGCTTGATTTGTGTATTTTATTTGTGTATAATATACATGTGAAATACTTTTTCATAAAACTTTCAAAGGAGGGTTAGCAAATGGAAGAGTTTAAGCTTGTCGGCGACGGAACGGAATTCGCTTGTTATTTGTGGAATGAAGTGGAACGTCCCATCGCCGTAGTCCAGATCGCTCACGGTATGGGCGAGCATTGCGGCAGATATAACGACTTTGCGTCGTTTTTAAACAAAAACGGTTTCCTTGTGGTGGCGGAAGACCATCGCGGGCACGGTAAAACCTGCGGGAATATTGAAGATTTGGGAAAGGTGGAAGGTGATAGTTATCACGATACCATCGGGGATATGATCGCCCTTACCAAATACGCAGAGAAAAAGTTCAAGTTGCCCATTGTGCTTTTCGGTCACAGCTACGGCAGTTTTCTTACGCAAGGGTATATCGAAAGGAACGGGGGCGCGCTTTCCGGCGTTGTACTTTCCGGTTCCGCTTATATGAACACAACGCAAGTTGCATTCGGCAGGTTGGTGGCAAAGATCCAAAATGCCCTTTTCGGCGGCAGAAAGCCTGCAAAACTCATTGCGAAACTTTCGTTCGGTGCTTACGACAAGCAGTTCAAGAGCGAGAATCAGCCCTTTGCCTGGCTCACGCGTGATAAGGAAGTGATCAAAAAGTACATAGAAGACGTGTATTGCGGCGCTTCTTACACCATGTCCATTGGTTTTCAAAAGAGCTTTTTCTACGGTTTGAAGGGCGTTTACCGTTCTTCCGAGCTTCAAAAGATCCCCAAAGATCTGCCCATTTTCATTGCGGGCGGTGATAGGGACCCCGTGGGCGGGAACGGCGCTTTGGTTTCCAAATTGTACGATCAGTACAAGGGCTTGGGCATCAAGGACGTTGCCGTTAAACTGTATCCCGAAGCAAGGCACGAGATCTTGAACGAGATCAACAAAGAGGAAGTTTATGCGGATATTCTCGCATTTATTCAGCGAGTGACCGCTCCGAAAGCCGAGTGATCGGATTAGTATAATATTCCACAAGTGCAATAATTTTTCTGTTTCTCCGAGGACGCTCGTTCGCGCTGATAAAGCGCGGACGCATCCTCTTATTTTGTTTGTTATCGGCCCTTTGTTTTCAAAAAATCTTGTCGCATTGTCACAAAAGTTGCATCCAAAGGTAGGATTCGTGCTAAAATGACCTTGTCAGGCAAAAAAATGCGGTCAGTTGCTTGCCCATAAAATTTGGCAAGTGATATAATTTATCAAGAATGAGTTTTTATAGGAGGTAATTTCAAATATGAAAATCAAACCTTTATTCGATAGGATCGTCATTAAGAAGGTGGAAGAGAAAGCCACCACTCTCAGCGGCATCGTCCTTCCCGATTCGGCAAAGGAAAAGCCCCAAATGGCAGAAGTGATTGCGGTGGGTCCCGGCGGCGTGATTGAAGGGAAAGAGATCGTCATGCAAGTGAAGGTTGGCGATAAGATCCTTTACAGCAAATATGCCGGCAGTGATTTTAAGATCGACGGTGAAGATCTGACCGTTCTTCGTCAGAGCGACGTCCTCGCCATCGTGGAAGACTGATTAGGAGGTAATAATTATGGCTAAACAATTTTTGTACGGACAGGAAGCAAGAAAGGCGCTGGAAGCGGGTGTGAACGTGCTCGCGGATACCGTGAAGATCACCCTCGGCCCCAAGGGCAGAAACGTGGTGCTCGGTAAAAAATACGGCGCTCCCCTCATTACCAATGACGGTGTGACCATCGCCAAAGAGATCGAACTCAAGGACGCTTTTGAAAATATGGGCGCCTCTTTGATCCGTGAAGTTTCGGTCAAAACCAACGACATTGCGGGTGACGGCACCACCACCGCGGCTGTGCTTGCTCAAGCCATCGTCCGTGAGGGCGTAAAGAACGTTGCCGCAGGTGCAAACCCCATCATTTTGAAAAAAGGTATCATGAAAATGACCGAGGCGGCGGTGGAGGAGCTCAGAAAGCTTTCCGTGCCCATTTCGGGTAAAAAGAACATTGCGCAGGTTGCCAGCATCTCCGCCGGAGATGAAGCTATCGGCGAGTTGATCAGCGACGCCATGGAAAAGGTGGGTACCGACGGCGTGATCACCATCGACGAGGGCAAGACCATGAAGACCGAGCTTACCGTTGTGGAAGGTATGCAGTTCGATCGCGGTTATGCATCCCCGTATCTCGTTACCGATCCCGACAAGATGCAGGCCATTTTGGATGATCCTTATATCTTGATCACCGATAAAAAGATTTCCAACGTGCAGGAGATCCTGCCCGTGATAGAAATGGTGTATAAAGCAGGCGCAAAGCTCCTCATCATTGCGGAAGATATTGAGGGCGAAGCGCTCAGCACCATTATTTTGAACAAACTCAAGGGCGTGTTCAACTGCGTGGCTGTTAAGGCTCCCGCCTTTGGCGATAGAAGAAAGGCTATCTTGGAAGACATTGCTCTCTTAACGGGCGGGCAGGTCATCACGGACGACCTCGGCTTGGACCTCAAAACTGCGGATATCTCCATGCTCGGCAGAGCGCGTCAAGTCAAGGTGGACAAGGATAACACCACCATCGTTGGCGGCGCGGGTGACCGTGAGCAGATCAAGGCGCGCGTGCAATCCATCAAGGCGCAAATTGCCGAAACCACCAGCGATTACGATCGTGAAAAGCTCCAAGAGCGCGTTGCCAAACTTTCGGGCGGCGTGGGCGTGATCGGCGTGGGTGCCGCAACCGAAGTGGAGATGAAGGAAAAGAAGCTCCGCATCGAAGATGCTCTTGCCGCAACTAAGGCTGCCGTAGAAGAGGGCATCGTGCCCGGCGGCGGTACCGCACTCTTGAACGTGATCCCCGCTTTGCAAGGCATGGTGGATACCTTGAAAGGGGATGAGCGCACCGGCGCGGCTATCGTGCTCCGCGCTTTGGAAGAGCCCGTCAGACAAATTGCGGTCAATGCCGGTAAAGAGGGCAGCGTGATCGCAAACGCCGTGCTGGAAGGCGTTAAGGCTAACCGTAATTACGGTTATGACGCATTGAACGATGAGTATTGTGACCTTGTGGCAAAGGGCATTCTCGATCCCACCAAGGTGACGAGGACGGCTCTTCAGAATGCGGCTTCCGTGGCGGCCACCCTTCTTACCACCGAGTCTTTGGTGGCGGATCTTCCCGAACCTCCCGCACCTATGGGTGGTGCTCCTGCCGGGGGGATGGACTCCATGTATTAAGAGCGGCGGCGTGTAACAGCGCATCTGCTTTGTTTCTAACTTCAAAAACGCGCAGTTACGTACGCTTCAGTACGCGCCTGCGCGTTTTTTCGTTGAGCCTTGCATCTGCACTATTCTACGCCGCCGCTCGGGGTGTGTTTGTTGTGCCTCGTATCTGCAACCCTTCTAAAACGCCGCTCGGGATGTTTTTTAGCGCGTTTTTTCGTTGAGCCTCGCATCTGCACTATTCTACGCCGCCGCTCGGGGTGTGTTTGTTGTGCCTCGTATCTGCAACCCTTCTAAAACGCCGCTCGGGATGTTTTTTAGCGCGTTTTTTCGTTGAGCCTCGCATCTACACCGTTCTCCGCCGCCGCTTGAGGTGTGTTTGTTGTGTCTCGTATCTGCAACCCTTCTAAAACACCGCTCGGGATGTTTTTTAGCGCGTTTTTTTCGTTGAGCCTCGCATCTGCACCTTTCTAAGCCGCCGCTTGGGGTTGAATGTGTGTTTGTTGTTTTCTAAATGATGGTTTTCGCCTCTTGTTGTGCCTCGTATCTGCAACCCTTCTGAAACGATCTTTTTTTAGCTGAGAGTGAAGAGTTGAAACAAGGTTTCGCTTTGCGAGGAAGATTATCTATCTCCACACTCAACTTCTCACTTTTTCCGTCCGCAATTCCGCATTCCGAATTTATTTACCCTTAGTGTGTTCAAAAGAACACATATCGAGTTTTGCTAAGCAAAACCTATCGAGTGCAAGCACCTATCGAGCGGCGTTGCCGCATATCGAGTCGCAAAGCGACCTAGTATAATTCTTTTTCTTTTTTCATATGGTTTTCTATGGCTTTTTCGGAAGATATTAAAAAGGTGTTTCATAAGGGTAGTGAGGAGATAAGCGGGGCGGAGATCTCCCTTTTGGGGAGATCGCTCGTTGTTATATCGGGGCACAAAGGGCTTTCCTCTTTGAGTGAAAATGAGGTGGTTGTGCGCCTGAAAGGCGGCCGCGTTCGCGTTGTGGGGGAGAACCTTCGCGTGGAAAAGGTAAGCCCTGCGGAAGTTTATCTTTGCGGGAAGATAGCAGGCGTGGAGTTCCCTGCGTCAAACGAGGTGTCGCTTTGAAAACCTTCTTTCGGGTCAAATGCCGTCGCAAGTCCTTTCTTTTGAACCGCTTGCTTAGCGTTGGAGTCAGCGTGGAAGCGGTGCAAAGCACAGAGTTCGGCTTGTGCTTTTCGGTACCTCGCAGGCAAGCGGGAAGGGTGACGGCTCTCTTGGAAAAGCAAGGGATCGCTTATGAGCGCACGGGCTTTCAAGGAGTAAAAGGCCTTTTTAAGGCCGCGCTTGCCCGCCCCTTTTTGCTGGCGGCTCTTTTGCTTTCCGTGGTAGGCGTTATTTTTTTTGAGCAGTTTGTATATGGCTACACCATCAAAGGGAATCAATTGGTAAACACTAGTTCGGTAAGGGCGGTTTTGCAAGATAACCATTTGGATGGTTTTACTTATAAAGGCTCCATTGATCTTAAAAAGATCAAACGAGAGATCGGCGCGCTGGACGGGGTATCCTTTGCTTCGGTCCGTTTGGTGGGAACGCGTTTACAGGTGGAGATCAAGGAGTCTTTGCCCGCTCGCACCCCGGAAGAAGTTTCTTATTCTCCTATCACGTCCGCCTATTCCGCCGTGGTCACCAAGGTGATAGCACAGAGCGGCACGCCGCGCGTAAAAGCGGGGGACAGCGTGCGTTCCGGAGATCTTTTGATACAGCCCGTTTACGCTTTTACCGAGGGGGAAAGTCCGGCTCCTGCGGCGGGCGAGGTGTGGGGGATAGTCACCTATCAACGTGAAGTGGCACTTGCTTCTGTGACGGTGGAAAGTGTTCTTACAGGGGAGTATAAGAAGGTAAGGCAGGTCACTTTGTTTGGGAAAGAGGTGGGCAAAACGCCATCCTCACCATATCAAACGTACGATAGGGAAGAACGCTTGCTTTACCGCGGTTTCGGCTTGCAGGTGAAGGAGATCGTGTACCGAAAAAGGCAAGCGCAAACCCTCTATCACGATTTTGACGAGGAGGCTCCCGCCCTAACGCAAAAGAGCGTGCAGACCCTTCTTGCGGAAGTGCCGTTCTGTGCGCGAGAACGCGGTGCGGTGACCGTCACGCAAAAAAAAGTGGACAATATATTATTTATAGTGCTATACTATACCGTGGAACAGCGGATAGATTCGCTTCCGAATGCCCCATAGCGGGCAGGGAGGAATATGGATAAAATCGGCACATCGAAAAAGAATGCCGCTCGGTACGTTTTCACCGTTTTAACGTTGCTTGCGCTCTCTGCGATCATCGTGGGCGTGGTGGTGGCGTTCCGTTCGGTCTATTCCATCAAATACGATATTCTCACCCTTTTGAGTTCCGGGTTTTTGATCTTCGTTTTGTTGTTTATCACCTTTATCGTGCTAGGTTCTTTCGGAAAAGGGGATGGGGTTTCCTGCGTTTTCGTTTACAGCGTTCTTTTGATCACCATCGTAGCGTCTGTGGTTTGCTTGCATTTCGGTTATGCTTTTGCCATGCCGCTTTGTTTCTTACCTTTGCTCCTTGGTATGGATTTTGATAAAAAGAGCGCCCTCACGGTGCATTTAACTTCCCTTTTGCTAACGGCGGTGTGCATCACACTCTTTACGCACAATGGGGAGGAGATGCTGGATCTGCACGACCTGTATCTTCGCATGATGATCCTTGTTGTGGACGGTGCAATGGGCATTTTCCTGATCTTCTTGATCCGTCCCTTCGCAAACCGTCTTCGTGTGCTGTTTATTTCAACGGCAATCGTGATCGGCGGCGGCATCGTGGGCTTTATTTCCCCCGCGGCGGTGGCAGGCACTCCCGATATTATGGAGATGATCACGGTGGGCGTTTCCGTTGTGATCGGCGGTGGGGCGAGTATTTTTGCTTACTTCTGTTTAACTCCCATTTTTGAGCGCGTATTCAATTTGAATACGGGTCTTCGTTTGATGGAGCTTTGTTCCTTCAATCAACCTCTTTTGAAGGAGTTGGAAGAAAAGGCGCCCGGCACTTTCAATCACTCCCTTACGGTGGCAAATATTGCCGAACGTGCGGCGTATGCCATTGGGGAAGATTCCAACCTTGCCAAGGCGGCCGCTCTTTTCCATGATATCGGTAAGATAGAGAACCCCGAGTTCTTTACCGAAAACCAAACGGACGGCTACAATCCGCACGATGAATTGATCCCCGAAGTGAGCGTGAAAATGATCACTCGCCACACCGAAGTGGGTAGCAGGATCCTTACGGCAAAGGGGTTCCCCAAGGAGATCATTTCCGCCACCCTCGAACACCACGGCGATAGCCCTGTGGGCTATTTCTATAACAAAGCGCAAAAGATCACCGAAGGTACTTTGGAAGAAAAGGGTTATACCTATGCGGGGCCCAAACCGCAAACCAAGATAAACGCCATCATCATGATAGCGGATATTTCCGAAGCGGCAACCCGTTCGGTGCGTCCTTCCACGCACGAGGAACTTGCCACCCTCGTGGATAAATTGGTAAGACAAAAGATGATCGAGCGTCAGTTTGACGAATGTCCCATCACCATGTCGGAACTAACCAAAGTAAAACAGGCGGTCGTCAGCACTTTGATGGGCGTTCACCATGAGCGCATTTCCTATTCCATCGATAAGAAAAACAAATGATCACAGTCCTAGGCGTGCAAAAGCAAGAAAAAGCCTTTCTCGTAAAGGTTGCCGAAACGGCTCTTTGCGTGATGGGAGCGCAAAACGCCGCTTTGGATATCACCTTTGTGGGCAGGCAACGTATTCGCGCCCTTAACGCCTCTCTTCGCGGTGTGGACAGAGTGACGGACGTTTTATCTTTCCCCACCCTATCTCAAGTGACCCTTCCTTTAAAAAAGGAAGATCACCCCTGTGATATTGACCCGCAAAGCGGGGAAGTGTATTTGGGCAGCATCGTTATTTGTCGCGTTAAGGCAAAAGAGCAGGCGGTGGAGTACGGGCATTCCTTTACTCGGGAACTTGCTTATTTGACCGTACACGGCGTGTTGCATCTGTTGTCCTTCGATCATATCGAGGAAAGTGATAAAGTGAAGATGCGGGCGGCTGAGGAAAAGATACTCGGCAAGCTCGGCATTGGGAGGGAATGATGGAAGAAGAAACTTTGGAAAGGTTGTTGGATGCCGCAAACGAAGCGTGTTCCCATTCGTATTCTCCTTACTCCAACTTTGCGGTGGGAGCAGCGGTTCTTGCCGCCAGCGGAAGGATCTATTCCGGCACCAACGTGGAAAACGCAAGCTACGGGGCAACCATTTGTGCCGAAAGAGTGGCGGTGGTAAAGGCAGTATCGGAAGGAGAAAATAAGATCTTGGCAATTGCCGTTTATACCCCTTCCGCATCCCTTGCATTCCCTTGCGGAATGTGCTTGCAGGTGCTCTCGGAGTTCGCGGAAGATATCCCCGTGATCCTTGCCGACGAGGGCGGGATGAAAACCTATCGATTATATGAATTGTTGCCCCATCGTTTCGGGGAACAATAACGATTTACAAAAGAGGAACAACATGAAGTCGGGTTTTATAGCAGTACTCGGACTGCCTAACGCAGGTAAGTCCACTTTAACGAACGCGCTGGTCGGTGAAAAAGTTTCCATCGTCAGTTGGCGTCCGCAAACCACGCGTGATAAGATCATCGGTATCGTAAACCAAGATGACTGCCAAGCGGTGCTCATCGACACCCCAGGCATTCATACGGGCAAGAGCAAACTCTCAGCCTATATGGCGGAAGAGGTCACTTCTGCCAAGAGTGCGTCGGACGGCGCCCTTTACGTGCTGGACGGCAGCAAAGTGCCGGATAAGGATACCTATGCCTTTATCAGATCGCTTGCTTCTTCCACTCCCACCGTGGTCGTAGTAAATAAAATGGATATTGCGGATAAAGCGGTGGCTATGCAAACGGTGGCAAAGCTGTCCGAGATCAAAAATCTTGAAGTGGTGCCCATCTCGGCGGCAACCAAGGAAAATCTTCCCGAACTCATGAAGGTCATCAAGGGAATGCTAAAAGATAACGTTCCCTATTATCCCGAGGATATGTATACCGATAAGCCCCTTCGCTTTATGGCGGCGGAGATCGTAAGAGAAAAGGCCCTCAAATTCCTGTTGGCGGAGATCCCGCACGGGATCGGCGTGGAGATCACCAAGTTTGACGTGGGCGAGGATGGCATCACCCGCATCGAGGCAGACGTGATCTGTGAAAAGGATACCCACAAACCCATCATTATCGGAAAGGGCGGGGAAACTTTAAAGCGCATTTCCATTGCCGCAAGAAAAGAGTTAGAAACTCTTTTGGACGGGCAGGTCTTCCTGCGCTTATTCGTAAAAGTGAAGAGCGGCTGGAAGGATGACGGCGCGGTATTGAGCGCACTCGGGTATATCAAGAAAAAATAATACGGTAGGGCTGAAACGCGTGCACCTTGTCCATACTATCCCTGAGGAGGATGGAAAAATGGACAAGAAGCAAACGAACAAAGACGCCTTGTGGGAACTTTTTATCAAAACGGGGCTTCCCGAAGCCTATTCGATGTATAAAGCGGAGGAAAGAAGAGTTGACGGAGGAGATCAAAACTGAGGGGATATGTCTGCGCGCCGTGGAATACGGCGAGAGCGATAGGATCATCACCCTTTTGACGGATAAATTGGGAAAGATCGCCGTTCGTGCAAGGGGCGTTTCTTCCCCAAGATCCAAGCTTCGTCACGCGGCTATCCCGTTCAGTTTCGGGGAGTACATATTGACTTTAAAAGGGGATTTTTATTCCCTCAAATCCTTTGATTACAACGATGCTTTTACTTCGGTTTCGGATGATCTGGTGCGCTATTTTGCGGGTACGGCAGGTTTGGAAATTGCGGATAAACTCACCGAGGAAAGCGTGTCCGTTTCGGTGGAGCTCGCGCGTCTTTTGCGCCTGCTTATGAGTCTTTGCTATGATGGTGGCGGCTTGGGCGCTTTGCTCTCGTATTTGCTGGATATGTTAAAGATAGCGGGCTACCGCATCTCACGCGGTGAAATGGCGCCGGGGCGGGATCCCAAATACTTTGTATTTGATTTGGAAGAAGGCGGCTTTTATTCTTCGGCCATCCACAGCGCTTACGCCGTAAAAATGACCACCCCCGCAGCAACGCTGTTGGTTGACTTTTCCGAGGGGAAAGAACGTGAAGGTGATGCGGAGGCTTTTGCCGAAATTTTTGCGCTTTTATCCAGGTACGTAAAGGTAAAAACCGGCAGCAATCTTCGCGCGCTTTTCGAGCTTTGCGACCTTTTACGAAACGGTTCCTGATCTCTTTCCCGCCATAACGCCGCGCTTTGCATTCAAGCAAGGAAGAATTCTATTCTTTTTTCTGCCTTTTTTTGGTAAAAATCCTTGCAATGAAACATAGAAAAGTTTTATCATAAAGATAACCGTTTTACACTACGAGTTTTTTTTAGGAGGATTTCACATGAAAAAATATGTCTATCTTTTCACCGAAGGCGATGCGACCATGCGCGAATTGCTTGGCGGTAAAGGAGCGAATCTCGCTGAAATGACCAAGATCGGTCTTCCCGTTCCGCAGGGTTTCACCATTTCTACCGAAGCATGCACCCAGTATTATGAGGATGGCAGGCTCATCAATGACGATATTATGGCGGAGATCATGAAGAACGTTGAGGAGATGGAAAAGATCAACGGCAAAAAATTCGGCGATTTGAAGAATCCGCTTCTCGTTTCCGTTCGTTCGGGTGCAAGAGCGTCCATGCCCGGCATGATGGACACCATTCTGAACCTCGGCTTGAACGATAAGGTCGTTGCCGCCATGATCGCGGGCAACCCCGATCCCAAGTTTGAGAGATTCGTTTATGACTCTTACAGAAGGTTTATCCAAATGTTCTCCGACGTCGTTATGGAAG
>DEWF01000006.1:0-1353 GCA_002363545.1 Christensenella sp. UBA3217
GCAGGATATGGAGTTCACCGTGGAGAACGGCAAGCTTTATATGCTCCAATGCCGTAACGGTAAGCGTACTGCTTCCGCCGCTATTAAGATCGCTTGCGATCTGATCGATGAAGGCATGATCACCGAACAACAGGCTTTGTTGCAGATCGACGCTAAAACTTTGGATATGCTTTTGCACCCCACCTTTGATGCCGAGGCTTTGAAAGCCGCCAACAAGGCAAACGTTGTGGGCAAAGGTATTGCGGCTTCCCCCGGTGCTGCCACCGGTGCCATCGTGTTCACTGCGGAAGACGCTGTGAAACTTGGCCAAAAGGGCAAGAAAGTGGTGCTCGTTCGTTTGGAAACCTCTCCCGAAGATATCGAGGGTATGAAGTACGCGCAAGGCATTTTGACCGTGCGTGGCGGACAAACTTCTCACGCGGCAGTTGTGGCGCGCGGTATGGGTACCTGCTGCGTTTCCGGTTGCGGCGATATCAAGATGCACGAGGAAGAAAAGTACTTTGAGCTTGCCGGCAAGACCTTCCGCGAGGGCGATCCCCTTTCCTTGGACGGCTCCACCGGTTTGATCTATGACACTTTGATCAAGACCGTTCCCGCCGATCCGAACAGCGGTTACTTCGGCAGGATCATGAAGCTTGCCGATAAGTATAAGGCTTTGAAGGTGCGTACCAACGCCGATACTCCCGCCGATGCCAAGAGAGCGGTGGAACTTGGCGCAGAAGGTATCGGTCTGACCCGTACCGAGCATATGTTCTTCGGCCCGGGCAGGATCGAAAAGTTCCGTGAGATGATCTGCTCCGAGGATAAGAAAGAGCGTGAGCGCGCTCTCGATGCGATCGAGCCCATGCAACAGGCAGATTTTGAAGGTTTGATGGAAGAGCTGAAAGGCATGCCCGTCACCATTCGTTTCTTGGATCCGCCTCTCCACGAGTTCGTTCCCACCTTGGAGGCCGATATCGAGCTTCTTGCCAAGGCAAAAGAAAAGACCCCGCAAGAGATCCGCATCCTCTGCGAGAGCTTGCATGAGTTCAACCCGATGATGGGTCACCGTGGTTGCCGTTTGGCTGTCACTTATCCCGAGATCGCGGTCATGCAAACCAGAGCCATCATCAAGGCGGCTATCAACGTGCAAAAGAGACATCCCGATTGGAACGTCAAGCCCGAGATCATGATCCCGCTCGTTGGCGAAGTGAAGGAGTTGAAGTACTGCAAGGATACCGTGGTTGCCACTGCGGACGCCGTGATCAAAGAAGCGGGCGTGAAGCTGGAGTATGAAGTGGGTACCATGATCGAGATCCCGCGTGCCGCGCTTACTGCGGATGAGATCGCAAAAGAGGCTGAGTTCTTCTGCTT
>DEWF01000006.1:1388-20289 GCA_002363545.1 Christensenella sp. UBA3217
GGTACCAATGACCTCACCCAGATGACCTTCGGTTTCAGCCGTGACGATTCGGGCAAGTTCCTTCCCAGTTACTATGCTGCTAAGATCTATGAGTCCGATCCCTTCGCACGTTTGGATACCAAGGGTGTTGGCAAACTCATGAAGATGGCTGTGGACCTTGGCCATAGCACCAGAAAGGATATCCATTGCGGTATCTGCGGTGAGCACGGCGGTGATCCTTCTTCCATCGAATTCTGCCATGAGATCGGTTTGGATTACGTGTCCTGTTCTCCCTACAGAGTGCCTATCGCAAGGTTGGCTGCGGCGCAGGCTAATATCAAGAACCCCCGCAAATAAGTTCGAGCGCATATAGCGGCGCTTATACTTTGTTTCAACTCAAAATCCCGCAGTTACGTACAAGCAGTACGCGCCTGCGGGATTTTTTCGTTGCGCCTCGTCTAAGCACTGCTCTCTGCGCTCGAATGGTCAAAATAAAGTGGGTAGCCTCGCATCTGCACCCCTCTACGCTGTCTCGCGGAATATGTTTCTCTTTGCGCCGCGTTTAAGCACCCCTCTCTGCGCTCGAATGGTCAAAATAAAGTGGGTAGCCTCGCATCTGCACCCCTCTACGCTGGCTCGCGGAATATGTTTCTCTTTGCGCCTCGTCTAAGCACTGCTCTCTGCGCTCGAATGAGTATGGAAAAAAGGATGTGTTTTAGTACTTTTACGACATTCCGCGTTTGATCGAGGCAAGGTATCTCCTTCTTTTTAACGGTATTCTTGTTGAACACTTTTAAAAAAAGTGTTATACTATTTTTATGAAAAAGTATCGTTTCGCATTTCCCAAGTCGGCATTTGTCATTTATGCCTTGATCATCGCAGCGGCGGTTATCTCGGTGGTGTTTTCCGCTTTGCGTCTTGCCGAAGTGGGCAAGTACGCGTCTTCCATCCCCGCCTTGGATATCGTCACCATCGTTGCGTTCGGCATTTTTGTTTTGCTTCTCGGCTATAATTTGTTCGGAGCGTTTTACGCTTTTGAGAAGTCCGCTTTTGTGAGCGCGCAACTCTTTTTTCGTAAGCGTGTTCAAAAGGAAAGGATCTATAAGTTCATAATAGACCAAGAATCGGGGGTTGCCGCTCTTTATTACCTGGATCCCGCTTCGCCCGAAACTCTTTTGTACGTGACGGTGAATATCAAACGCAAAGAGCTGGATGCCTTCACCGAAGACCTGCGCCGCTTTAAGTCGGACGTTCTTATCGAAGTGCGTTCTGCCGTGTCAGGCAGCGGGGAATGACTTTGTGCGTCACTTGCTTGCCAAAATATCTATTAAGTGATATAACTAAAAGATAGGGGGGCAAAATGTTTCATCTTTTAGGTGCCGCCGCTTTGGGTGAAAAACTCAGAGAAGCGCTTGTTCCGAAAAACGTGAATTTCCTCGGTTTGGGAGTCAATCCGAGTTTTTACACCTCTCTTATCGTTGCGGGGGTGCTTATTCTTTTTGCCATTGTAATGCGCCTTTTCGTGATCCCCCGTTTCAAGGACGTTCCCGGGAAATTGCAGTCCTGCTTGGAGTCCATCGTGCTCATGTTTGACAAAATGAATGAGGAAAATTCTTACACCCGTGCCTTCCTTGGCGCTTACGTGTTCTCGGCGGCGGCGTATATCTTCCTCGGTACCATGGTGGAACTAATCGGGCTTCGTCCCGTCATGGCGGATCTGAACGCTTGTTTGGCGCTTTCGGTATCCACTTTCCTGTTGATCTTCTTCTTTGGCGTAAAGGCGCGCAAGGGCAGAGGGGCTTTGGGTGCCTTGAAGGATCTTACCCTTCCCGTTTCCATGTCCTTCCGTTTGTTCGGCAGTATCACCAGCGGTTTGATGGTGACCGAACTTGTGTATAACTACTTCTTCCTGTCCTTTGGCTTCCCCGTGATCGTGGGCGTCTTATTTACTTGTTTCCATGCGCTTATTCAAGCGTACGTATTTGCGATCCTCTCCTCGCTCTTTGTCGGAGAGGGGGCTATCCCTGCCGTTAAGAAGGATAAAAAATCAAAAAAGAGAAGCGAGCCTACCCTCGTTTCCAAGGAGTAAACTATGATTCTTGCAGTTCAAAATTTGGTATGCGCACTTACGGAGAATTCCGTCTTTGCCATTGCGGCGGCCATTGCGGTGTTCGTGGGCCTCGGCGCAGGCATCGGCATGGCTATTTGTACCGCCAAAGCGTTGGAATCCATCGCGCGTCAGCCCGAAGCGGAAAGTAAGATCCGCACCACGCTGCTTCTCGGTCTTGCTTTCATAGAAACCACGGCGATCTACGGCTTGTTTATCGCTATCATGCTCGTTACTAAGGTGCTGTAATATGTCGTTTTTGGTTTCGGATGCGATCTTGGGGCTCAGTCTCACGAAGTTTCTTTTGCATCTATTGAACTTCGCCATCCTCTTTACCTGTCTGTGGCTTATTCTTTATAAGCCCGTTATGAAGTTTATTCGTGAACGTCAGGCTCGCATTGAGAAGGAAAAGGCGGATGCGGAAGAGAACCTTCGTGCGTCGGAAGAGGCGCGCAAGGCTTCGGAAGACAGGCTTCGCGAGATAGAGAGTGAGATCGAACAGAAAAAAGCGGATGCCGAAAAAGCGCTTGAAACGGCTTGCGAAAGCAAGATGAAGGAAGCGCAAGAGAAGGCGGATGCCATTGTGAAGGACGCAGAGAAAAAGGCTTCCGAACGCGCGGAAAGGGTGATTGCCGAAGCAAAGGCGGATCTCAAAGAGGCGGCGGTCTCCTTGGCGGAAAACATTTTGGAAAGCAAGATAGATCAAGTGGACGACGCGTTGATCGATAGCGCCATTAAGGATTGGAAGAATGGCTGATTTTGTAGTCACCTCTGCCAAAATTCTCTCGGAAAATAAAAAGAGAGAGATCATTGCAAAACTCGGTGCTCTGCCGGAGCAGGTTTCTTTCCGTGTGGATGAAGCCCTGATCGGCGGCATTGTGATCTCGGACGGCGAAAGAGTTTTAGACGCTTCCGTTAAGCATCGCGTGCGCGCGGCGGCGGAAAACGTCCAAGTTGCGCTTGCAAACAAGCCGCTCGAACATATTCTTTCCTCTTTGAAAGAGGAATTTTCTCGTTCTGCGGAAAAGCCGGAGAAGGTGCAGGCGGGCATCGTGCGTTCGGTACAGGACGGCGTGATCTTTGTGGATGGCCTTTATAAAGCCAGGATAGGGGAATTGCTCTTGATAGCAGGGAAGCACTTTGCTATGGCAATGAATCTAAATCGCGATAGCGTGGGCGCCATTCTTTTAACGGGTCTTGAACAAGTGCGCGCGGGAGATGCCGTGCGTTTGACGGATAGGATCGTCACCGTGCCTGTGGGTGATCAGTTGCTTGGCAGGGTGGTTGGCCCGCTCGGTGATCCGATAGACGGTGGCGGCAGAATAGAGGCAAAGTCTTATCGCCGCGCGGAATCGCCCGCACCCGCCATACTGGACCGCGCAAAAGTTGCGGAGCCTCTATATACCGGCGTGAAGACCATAGACGCCATCGTGCCCATCGGCAAAGGACAGCGTGAACTGATCATTGGGGATAGGCAGACGGGCAAAACCTCTCTTGCGCTGGATGCCATCTTGAACCAAAAAGGAAAGAACGTTTATTGCGTTTACGTTTCCATCGGACAAAAGACCACCACGGTGTCCGACGTTATCAAACGCCTCAAAGAGGGGGATGCGCTTTCGTACACAACAGTCGTGAGCGCCACCGCTTCGGATAGCCCCACCTTGCAGTACGTGGCGCCTTATACCGCCACCGCCATTGCGGAAGAGTGGATGTACGCCGGCAAGGACGTGTTGATCGTTTACGATGATCTTTCCAAACATGCTGTCGCATATAGGACCATCTCCCTTCTTCTCAAAAGACCGGCAGGGCGCGAAGCCTATCCCGGTGACGTGTTTTATATCCATTCCCGCCTGTTGGAGCGTTCGGCAAAACTATCTCCCAAGTTGGGCGGCGGCTCTTTGAGCGCCTTGCCCATTATTGAAACCTTGGGGTCGGATATTTCTTCCTATATTCCCACCAACGTGATCTCCATTACGGACGGACAGATCTTTTTGGAAAGCGAGCTCTTTCACGCGGGCGTGCGTCCCGCGGTGAACGTGGGCTTGTCCGTTTCTCGTGTGGGCGGCAGCGCGCAACCCAAAGCAATGCGTAAAGTAGCGCAGGGCCTAAAACTTGACCTTGCTCGCTACCGTGAGATGGCAATTTTCGCGCAGTTCGGAGCGGATGTGGACGAGGAAACCAAAGCCTTATTGGAGCGCGGTGTGAAACTCACCTCTTTGCTTGTGCAGCCGCAGGGCAAACCCTATCCTATGGCGGAAGAAGTGGTGGAGATCCACGTGATGACGGGCAAATTCCTTGCGGATATTGAAAAAACCAAGGTGCACGCCACCTTGGATAAAGTGCTTTCGCATATTCGCGCAAACTATCCGGATATTCTTTCGGAACTTGAAAAAACGGGGGATCTTTCCGAGGAGTTGGCGGCGCGAATCGATCAAGCGGCGTCTGAGGTGATCGCGTGAATAATCGTGAGGTCAAACGCCGTATCGCCTCGGTAAAGGAAACGGTCAAGATCACTCGCGCCATGTATGCCATCAGCGTGGCAAAAATGGTAAAAGCCAAAAGCGCGCTTCCTTTGACGGAGCAGTTTTACGAAAATGCTCTTTCTGTCATGGAAAAAGCGGCGTCTTCCTCAGCGCCGTACTTTGCGGAAAGAGGGAGCAAAACGGCGTTTATCGTGATCGGGTCGGATAAAGGTCTTTGCGGTGATTATAACCAGCGCGTGTTTGAAAAAGCGCAGGAAGTGATGCGCCAAGTGTCGGAAAAATTCCTTTTCACGGTGGGAAGCGTCACCAAGGAAATGCTGGCAAAAGTGGGACTGGAAGCGGACGTGGAGTTTTTGCATTCGGCGGAAGATCCTTCTCCCGAATCCGCGTATTCCATGGCGGAAGATCTTTTGAACCTTTATGAAGAAGGTTTGTTGGATCGGGTGCTCCTTGTGTACAGCAAGGCAACGGCAAATCATTCCGAGCCGGTTGTGAAACCGCTTTTGCCTTATATTGCGGAGCAAAACCTTCCCGCACCGCAGGAAGGCATCACGGAGAGTGCCGTCAGAAAAAGCGTTTACGAATATCTTGCGGGCGCACTATATAACGGTTTATGGTCTTCCTCGCTCTCCGAGCATATCGCTCGTGTGAAAGCCATGATGCAGGCAACCAAGAACGGGGAAGCAATGATCGCCGATCTTACGGCGAAATACAATAAAATACGACAAGAAAGCATCACGCGCTCCTTGCAGGATGCCGCTTGTTCGGATCAAGGACTATGAACAAAGTATTTAAGGGAAAAATCATCAGGATCATAGGTGTGGTTGCGGACGTATCGTTCGAGGGCCATCTTCCTTCGCTCAACGAAGTGTTGCGCGTTCCTCTTCAAGAGGGGGAGATCCGGTTGGAAGTGGTCAGCCACGTGGAGCCGGGAGTAGTCAGATGCTTGTCCTTGCATCCCACGGAAGGTCTTTCCCGCGGGCTTGACGTGTTCACCACGGGGGAAGCGGTTTCGGTCCCTGTCGGAGAAAAGGTGCTCGGCAGGGTGATGAACGCTTACGGCGAACCCATAGACGGCAAAGGCAAGATCGAGGCGGAACGTTCGGGTATTTACCGTGAGCCGCCCGCATTTACCGAACTTTCGGAAAACAAAGAGATTTTTGAAACGGGTATTAAAGTCATTGACCTTTTGACCCCTTATGTAAAGGGCGGAAAGGTGGGACTTTTCGGTGGTGCAGGCGTGGGTAAAACCATGCTTATTTTGGAACTGATCCACAACGTGTCGGGCAAATTGCACGGGAATTCCATCTTTGCCGGCGTGGGTGAAAGAAGCCGCGAAGGGTATGAGATGATAGAAGAGATGACGGGCTCGGGCGTGCTGGATAAAACCGCACTCGTGTTCGGTCAAATGAACGAAACGCCCGCCGCACGTATGAAGGCGGCGCTTACCGGCTTAACGCTTGCAGAGCATTTTCGTGATAAAGAAAACAAGGACGTTCTCTTTTTCTTGGATAACATTTTCCGATACGTGCAAGCAGGCAGTGAGGTTTCCGCATTGCTGGGAAGAATGCCTTCTGCCGTGGGTTATCAACCCACCCTTGCCAACGAACTCGGCAGTTTGGAAGAGCGTATTGCCAGCACCAAGCACGGTTCCATCACCTCGGTGCAAGCGGTTTACGTGCCGGCGGATGATCTGACCGACCCCGCTCCCGCAACCCTCTTTACCCACTTGGACGCAACCACCGTTCTTTCGAGAAAAAGCGTGGAGCAAAATATCTATCCGGCGGTGGACCCCTTGGAAAGTTATTCGCGCAATATGGAACGCGACGTGGTGGGGGACTTGCATTATGAAACGGCAAAGAGAGTCACTTTTGCCTTGCAACGTTATAACGAATTGCAGGATATCATTGCCATCCTCGGCATGAACGAGCTTTCCGCCGAGGATAAAAAACTCGTGTATCGCGCGCGTAAATTGCAGCGCTTCTTCTCACAGCCTTTCCACGTTGCCACCCCTTACACGGGCTTGGAAGGAAAGTACGTGCCTCTCCATAAAACCATTGAAGGGTGCAACGCCATTTTGGACGGCGCGTTGGATGACGTGCCCGAAGGTGCCTTCTACTTTATCGGAGGCATTGAGGACTTAAAAAAATGAAATTCTTTCGGCTTCGCATCTTAACGCCAAAGGGCGCCGCGTACGACGCGGAGGTGCGCTCGGCGGTGCTTCTAACGGAGGACGGCAAAATTGGGTTTTTACCGGACAGGGAAGAGTGTTTGTTGGAAGTAATGTCGGGTGAACTGCGCTTTCGTGACGCAAAGGGCAATGAGTTGTGTTTTGAAACGGAAAGCGGAATAGCGCGTATGCAAGGAAAGGAACTGACCCTTCTTTGCCAAGCGGCATATCCCAAAGAGCAGGCGGATCAGATGAAGGAAGCGCGCCTCCAAGAACTCTCGGAGGAAAAACGGCGCAGAGAAAGAAGCCTTGCGGAGTACAAGTTGACTCGCGTAAATCTGATGAGGCAGTTTGATAAGCTCAAACGCACGTCACGGCAAAAATAGAAATACAAAAGACGCAAAAGCGTCTTAAAAGGAGCAAACAGTGAAAATACACGGACCATCCTATCTATTGAACGGCAATATCGTGGAAAAAGTGGACCTTGCAAACGCCGGGTTCACGCAAAGAGATCTGGACGAAGCCTATAAGGGCACCATTGCCTATTCCATCTTAAAAGAACACAGCGTGAAAGGTGCGGAAAAGGGATCGCAGATCTCCGTCAAATTTGACGCGCTTGCCTCGCACGATATCACTTATGTTGGTATCATTCAAACCGCCAAGGCAAGCGGACTCACCAAGTTCCCCCTTCCTTACGTGCTTACCAACTGCCATAATTCCCTTTGCGCCGTTGGCGGCACCATCAACGAGGATGATCACCTGTTCGGTCTTTCCGCGGCAAAAAAGTACGGCGGCATCTTCGTGCCCGCGCATCAAGCGGTCATACATACCTATATGAGGGAGTGTTTTGCTAAGTGCGGCGGCATGATCCTAGGCAGTGACAGCCACACCCGTTACGGCGCGCTCGGTACCATGGCAATGGGTGAGGGCGGACCGGAACTGGTCAAACAACTGCTGGGCATGACTTACGACGTGAAATATCCGGACGTGGTAGCCATTATGCTTACGGGATCTCCCAAGAGAGGGGTTGGCCCGCATGACGTTGCCATTGCCATCATTGGGGAAGTGTTTAAGAAAGGACTTGTGAAAAACAAGGTGATGGAATTTATCGGGGAAGGGGTCACCAATTTGCCCGTGGAGTTCAGAAACGGCATTGACGTGATGACCACCGAAACCGCCTGTCTTTCCTCGGTGTGGCAAACCGATTACAAAGTAAAAGAGTATTACGCGGTGCGTGGTAGGGCGGATGACTATAAGAAGCTCGAACCCAAATCCCTTGCCTATTACGATGCGGTGATCGAGATCGATCTTTCCGAGATCGAACCCATGATCGCGCTTCCCTTCCATCCTTCCAATGCTTACAAACTTGCCGATCTGATCAAAAATCCCGGCGATATCCTTTCCGAAGCAAGCAAGAATATGAACGAACTTTTGGGTGGAAAGGTCAAGATCGACCTGACCAAAAAGATCAAGAAGGACGGCGTGTACGTGGAGCAGGCGGTCATAGCCGGCTGTGCGGGCGGCACGTACGATAATATTTGCGAAAGCGCTAACATCTTAAAGGGGAAAAGCATCGGCAACGGGGAATTTACCCTCAGCGTGTATCCCGGCAGTCAGCCCGTCTTTACCGAACTGGTCAAAAACGGCTCGGTCGCCGCTTTGATGCAGGCAGGCGCCTCGGTGCGTTCCTGCTTCTGCGGCCCCTGTTTCGGCGCGGGTGACGTGCCTGCAAACGATTGTTTGAGCATTCGCCATACCACCAGAAACTTTGAAAGCAGAGAGGGCTCCAAGCCCTTAGAGGGACAGATCTCTGCCGTTGCGCTCATGGACGCGCGTTCCATTGCCGCAACCGCCGCAAACGGCGGCAGATTGACCTCTGCGGCAGAGGTGGATTACGATCGCACCATTCCCCCTTATCACCATGACGATAGTTCCTATAAGAGCAGGGTGTTCAACGGCTACGGCAAAGCGGATACTTCCGCTCCCTTGCGCTATGGTCCCAACATTGCGGATTGGCCCAAGATCCCCTCGCTTGCGGATAACGCCGTTTATAAGATCACGGCGGTCATTAAGGATCCCGTCACCACCACGGACGAGCTCATTCCTTCGGGTGAAACTTCTTCCTATCGCTCTAATCCTCTTCGTTTGGCGGAATTTGCGCTTTCCAGAAAGGTTCCCGAGTACGTGGGAAGGTGTAAAGAGGTGAAAAAGCAGTCGGACGAATACGCATCTTCCGGCGTGCTTCCCGAGGATATCGCGGCGGCGATCAAGACGGCGGGCGTTGAACTCAAAGGGAACACCTTGATCACATCGGCTATCTATGCCGTAAAACCGGGTGACGGTAGCGCGCGCGAGCAGGCGGCAAGTTGTCAAAGAGTGCTGGGCGGCGGCGCGAACTTTGCGGTGGAGTACGCCACCAAGAGGTACCGCAGCAACCTGATCAATTGGGGCATGATCCCCTATCTTACACAGGCGAATTTTGAGGTGGGCGATATCGTTATCGTTCCTTCCGTCAAAGAAAAACTGCTTGCGGATCAGGAGTTCCCCATTTTGATCGTAAGAGGGGAAAAGGTGATCCAAGAGATCGCCACGGTGGATAAACTCACCGAGGATGAAAAGACCATCATCAAAAACGGCTGTTTGATCAATTATTACGCGAATCGGTAATTTCTTCTTTCCCGCCGCATAATATGCGGTATGAAAGTGGAAATATCGTTAGATGCGATCAAAAGAAATGCGGAAAGGCTTACCTTGGCGTGCAAGAAACCCTTGATCCCCATGGTAAAAGCAGATGCTTACGGACACGGCGCGCTCGCGGTGGTCCGTGCGCTTCCCGCCTCGTGTTACGGAGTGGCGACGGAGGAAGAGGGCATACCCTTGCGTATGCTGGAAAAGCAGGTCCTTGTCACCGCTCCTTCTCTTTCGGGAATGGGGGCCGTCAGGCGTTATGATATGATCCCCTTGATCGGTGAGGCGGATCTTGTCAAGGCGGCGGTCGCTTGCGGAATCAAACGTTGCCATATCAAGGTGAATAGCGGCATGAATCGCCTCGGCTTTCGCGGCGAACGGGAGTGCTATCAAGCCGCCAAGATGCTTCTCAAAGGGGGCGTTGCGGTGGAAGGGATAGCCACCCACTATGCCCGGGATTCGGATACGAGCGTAAAGGAGCAAAACGCAGCTTTCGATAAAGCGGTGCTTGCCGTCAAAAAAGCGGCGGCGGATATAGGAAAAGTGCAGCCCATTTTCACCCACGTGACGGGGAGCGGCGCGCTCTACGCCCAAAACTACGATCGCCTGCGCGTGGGGCTTGCGCTGTACGGTTATCATTCGGGGTATTACACTGCGGGACTGCCTTTGGAACAGGCAATGCGGGTGACCAGCCAAGTGATCAAAGTGAAAAGCATTGCCAAAGGAACGCGTTTGGGGTATTCGGGGATATACCGCGCAAAAAAAAGAATGAAAGCCTATACCGTCCTTGGCGGATACGGGGATGGGATCTCGCGCTCGGAGGTGGGCAGAAGTGTTATTGCGGCAGGGCGGCGGCTCACGATAGCGGCGGTTTGCATGGATACCTTTGAGATGGTTTCACCTGACGTTGACTTGTCGGTGGGGGACCGTGTTATAATACTTTCGGGTGCGCTGGGAGCGGATAGCATCGCTTCCTACCGCGGCACCATTCCTTACGAAGTGTTGCTTGGGTATAACGTGCCCAGAGCGGAAAGAATATACGATGGATAAAACAACGGTAAGAAAACAATTAAAAGCGCGTTTGTCCACCCTTTGTGAAGAGGAAAAGGCAAAGAAAAGCCAAGCGATAGCCGAGCGTGTTTTGCACTCGCCGGAATACTCTCGCACCCATTCGCTTTTCCTCTTTTTATCCACCCCCGATGAGCCGGATACCCGCCCCTTGATCGCAAAGGCGCTTGCCGATGGAAAAAAGGTGTATTTGCCCCGCATTACGGAGCAGGATTTGTTTTTGGTACCCTATGACCTTACAACTCCGCTTACTCCCAACCGATACGGTATTTTCGAGCCGGAAGGAGAGGGGGAAAGCGTCACGCCCGATCTTGCTTTGATCCCGCTTCTCGGCTTTGACAGAGAGAAGCACCGTTTGGGCAGGGGGAAGGGGTATTACGACCGTTTTCTTTGCTCTTATCGTGGGACAAGCTTTGCGCTTGCCTTCTCGGAGCAGGAGTGGGAAAAGGTTCCGGTGCAGGAGTTTGACCGCAACCCCGATGCCGTTATTACGGACAAGGAGATGATCATATGAGAGTGATCGCAGGAAAATACAAAGGTCGCACCTTGTTTTCACCCAAGGACCAAGCGGTGCGTCCCACCACCGATAGGATCAAGGAGAACGTGTTCAACCTGTTGCAAGGCAGAACAGCGGGAGCCTGTTTTTTGGATCTCTTCGGCGGGAGCGGTGCTATGAGTGTGGAAGCACTTTCGCGCGGCGCGCGTCGCACGGTGACGGTGGACGCCTCTGCGGAGAGCATTGCCCTCGTGAAAAAGAACTTTCAAAAGGTGGGCATCGGCAAGGAAGGGGAGATCCTTTTTTGCTCTTACGATGCGGCTTTGAACCGCCTTTCGGGTGAAAAGTTTGATTTGATCTATCTGGATCCCCCTTATCGGGCTGTTTTTTACGAGGATGTTTTGCAAAGCATCCTTTCCTGTGGCGTTTTGGCGCCCGGCGGACTGTTGGTTTTTGAGCACGCCACCGAACGAGCGTTGAACCTGCCCGAGGGATACGCGCTTTTTGACAGCCGTAAATACGGTAGCGTCACCATCACCATTCTTACTCTTGCGTGAAGAAAAAGGTAATAAAAAAGTCGGCGGATATCTGCCGACTTCGTTTTTTTTGAAAGAAAGTTTTATTTTTGATCGTTATTTACGCCGTTTGATCGCTTCCAGATCTCCTCGCGCAAACCTTCAATGTTCATCATGGCTTCGTTGAGTTTTACCGCAATGTCGTAAAGGTCATTATCCAACTTTTGATGCACGGAAAGACGCATATTGTCGCAATAGCTTTGCATAGCTCGTTCCTTCTCTTCCGCTTGCTTTTTGGCAATTGCCAGCACTTCGGATTCGTTCAGCATCTTCTCTTTGGTTTCGTTCGCGTTGCGAATGATCATATCGGCGCGGCGTTCGGCATCGGAGAGTACGGCATCCTTTTGACGCAGCAGGGACTGCGCCTCGTAAATGCTCTGCGGGATAGATTCCCTCATGCGAGAGAGCAGAGCAGTCACCTTCACTTCGTCCACGTAGCATTTTCCGAAAAGATTCTTTTTGCCAAGCAGTTCTTTTTCAAGTTCATCGATCAGCAAGGTCACGTCGGTCATGATTTTTCCTCCAAATACACGGAAGCAAGGGCAAGAGCGCCTTCGCTCATATAACGCTCTGCATTCCCGTCCAAGAGCGCTTGTCGTGCCTTGGTGGCGCTCACGTCACGCAAACGGCTGTCCGCAAGGAAGAATACCGTTTCCACACCGTGCGCACGGTTAAAATCCGCCATTTCGGTTTCGTAAGCAAGGTCCGCTTCATCCCGAATGCCTCTCACAAGGAAGGGAGCGTTCATAGCGTCGGCGGCTTCCACCGTAAGACCGGTAAAGGAAAAAACTTCCACTCTGTCCTCAAACACGGCGCGGATCATGCTCTCGCGCTCGTCCAAGGAGAAGAGGGGGGTTCTCTCGGGGTTTATGAGGATAGCCACCGCCACTTCGTCAAAAGCGCGGATGGCCTTTTCAATAATATCCTCGTGACCGAGTGTAATGGGATCGAAACTACCCGTGACCAAACATTTGCTCATAGCAAAATTGTACACAAAAAGGCAAAATTTGTCAAGAGCGCGTCCCCAACTTGGAGGCTTTTTCCCTTGTTGCCATAATTTGCCCCGCTTTTTCATATAGTTCTCTATGCGAAAATGGCTTTTCCCTCTTTTTCTCTTTGCGGTGCTTGCCTTTCTCCTTTTGGATCCGTCAAGGTACTTTTTATCGGTAAGACGGGGGCTTTTGCTCTTTTCTTCTTCGGTGCTTCCCTCCATGCTCCCCTATTTTTTCTTCACAAAACTGCTCACGGGAACGGGGTGCGTGACGGTGCTGGCAGGTAAGGGCGGTAAACCCGTTTCAAAGGCGTATCGGGTGGCACCCATCGCGTCCTATCCCCTTTTGATGAGCCTTTTGAGCGGTTATCCCGTGGGTGCGCGCGTGCTGGGGGACTTGTACGAAAAGGGGCTCATTTCGCAAGAAGACGCCATACGTTCCGCTTCCTTTACTTCCACAAGTGGAAGTATGTTCGTTTTGGGAAGTGTGGGTGCCGTCATTTTGAAAGATGCCAAAGCAGGGCTTATCATCTTGATCGCACACTACCTCGGCGCCCTCTTGAACGGGCTGCTTTACCGTGGAAAAAAGTGCGCTCGTCCTCTTGTGCTCCTGCCCCCTCTTGACGCTTCTTCGGATACCCTTTTGTCGGACGCCATGTACGAAAGCGTGATTTCCCTCGGGCTGGTGGGAGGCTTTATTGCCGTCACGGGACTGCTCGGGGATATGGCGGCGGATCTTCTCTCCTATATGGGGCTTCGCTCCTTTCGTTCCGGCGGCACTCTTGCAAGCGGCCTTTTGTTTTCGCTGTTTGAAGTCACGAGGGGATGCGTGGAATTTGCCGCCTTCGGAGCAAGTAGAGTGTGGACGGCGGCGTTTGCCTGTTTTGCCATCTCCTTCGGCGGGCTGTCCGTCTTTTTGCAATCCATGGCCTTCCTTGGGAAAACGGGGCTTAAAAAAGAAAAACTCCTGCTGATGAAATCGTCGCAGGCAGCTGTTTCTTTCGCTATTTGTTTGGGCTTAGGGTGGCTCTTTCTTTGATTATAAAACGATCATGCCGTCGGGAAGATCGGTTGCCTTTTTCGCCACGCGGTAAAGGTCGTATGCCTTTGCGTCCAAGGCGGCGCAAGCGTTGCCGCTTTGTTTTGCCTCTTCCTCTCCCGTCAAAAGGGTGGCGGTGCGGGAGAAAAGGGAAAGCACCTCGGTATGCGATTTTTTCACACCAAGTACCTTGTAATAGGGCGCGGCGTTGATCTCTTTTTCAAAAAAGCGGCGGGTGACGCCAAGAAGGGAATGTATCAAAATGCGGCGCACGCGCGCTTCGGTATAGCGCTTGGTAGATACCGCTTTCACCAAACTATCGCTGTCCGAATATTCCGCGGCAAGACGCAAAATGCGGTTTTCTATCCCTTCCGTTACGTCTGCAATACCGCTCAGCGTTTTGGCGTCGGTTTGCGAAAGGTGATAAAGCAAAATGGGGGAAAGATCGTCCCCGCTGTTTTCAGGCAGGTCCTCTGCCACGTATGCGGGCAGGGCGGCGGCGCATTGCTCTTTTTTCCCTTCGCCGAGGGCAAGGCGTATGGCGGAGGCGGAAGGTGCGGCGGCATTTATCGTCGTTGCATCGTAATCTCCCTCTCGTTTTACCGTTAAGGGAGTCACGCCTTTTCTTTTTTCTATCGAAGATAGATATTCTATCGCAAGAATGTTGTTGGGCTTGGTAAGATCGGCAACCGGTATGCCGTGTCGGGCGGCGTAATCCGAAAAGGCTTGCGCACGTGCCGCGGGGTAGGAAAGACCCATATCCAAAAGATCTCTAAGGTCAAGCGCCATCTCTTCGGGCTCTTGGGAAAGGATCTTTGCCGCGTTTTGCAAGGGGGCAAGTTCCCCTTCTTCACTGCCGAAAAGCAAGATCTTTTCCTCAGCGGGCAGGGCGGCAAGTAGTTTTACCGCCGCATCCGCAAAACGTTCTGCACAAGCCGCGCCGAAAATTTGTGGCAATTCTATCACGGCGTCCGCACCCGCAAGCAGGGCATGGCGTGCTCTGGTGTACTTATCCGTTAGGGCAAGTTCCCCTCGTTGCGTCACCGATCCGTTTAAGATCACAAGAAGAAAATCGGGCGAAAGCGCTCTTGCTTTTTCCAGAATACGCAAATGTCCGAGATGTAAGGGATTGAATTCTGCGGTGACTGCTGCGATTTTCATATTTCTCTTACAATTTCTTGGTTGTATCTCCTTGCTTTTTCCTCGCGCGGGGGGTATAATTATTATACATTTTTTTCTTAGGAAAACAAATCTTTTTATAAAGGAGATCGCAAAATGTCTAAATTGATGGATGAAATCAAGCAAAAAGCAGCGTTGCTGAATAAGCATATCGTTCTTGCGGAAGGTGAAGAAGAGCGCATCATTCGTGCGGCGGAGATCATCAGCCAAAAGAAAATCGCGCGTTTGACTTTGATCGGTAACGAGCAGGTCATTAAGGCAAAGTGCCCCGACGCCAAGTTGGACGGCGTCACCATCGTGGATCCCGCCACCAGCCCCAAAACCAAGGAATATGCCGCTCTGTTGTACGAACTTCGTAAGTCCAAGGGCATGACCATGGAACAGGCGGAGCAACTTACCCTTGATTGCTCTTATTTCTCCGTTTTGATGATCAAAGCGGGGGATGCGGACGGCATGGTTTCCGGCGCGGTACACAGCACGGGCGATACCCTTCGTCCCGCATTGCAGATCATTAAGACCGCACCCGGCATCAGCACGGTGTCCAGTTGCTTTATCATGTGCTTGCCCGAAGGTTCCAAGTACGGCGAGAAGGACGTGATGGTTTACGGCGACTGCGCGGTGAATATCGATCCCAACGAGCAACAGCTTGCGGACATTGCCATCTCCACGGCGGAGAGCGCTGTGAAGATCGCGGGCATCACTCCCAAGGTGGCTATGCTTTCCTTCTCTACCAAAGGTAGCGCCAAGCACGATACCGTCACCAAGGTGCAAAATGCCACTCGCATTGCCAAGGAAAAGGCGCCTGATCTTGCGCTGGACGGTGAACTCCAACTTGACGCCGCTCTCGTGCCCACCGTGGCTTCTTTGAAAGCGCCGGGCAGCAGCGTGGCAGGCCATGCAAACGTTTTGATCTTCCCCGACTTGGAAGCGGGCAACATCGGTTATAAACTCACCCAAAGACTTGGCGGCGCGGAGGCCATCGGCCCCATCTGCCAAGGTCTTGCCGCTCCCGTGAACGACCTCTCCCGCGGTTGCGTGGCGGAGGACGTGGTGGGCGTCGTTGCCGTCACCGCCGTGCAGGCAGGAAACTGAGGTGCATATATGAAGATCTTGGTTATCAATGCAGGCAGTTCTTCCTTAAAATATCAACTCATCGAGATGGAAACCGAGCAGGTGCTCGCCAAAGGTGTGTGCGAGCGCGTGACGATGGAAAAGTCCCGCCTTGTGCATAAAGTGGGTGATAAAGAGTTCGTTGTGGAGCATCCCATGCCCAACCATACCGAGGCGCTTTCTTTGGTGCTTTCCACCCTCACGGACGCGGAATACGGCGTTATCAAGGATCTGAAAGAGATCAACGCGGTGGGCCATCGCGTGCTCCACGGTGCGGAAGACTTTAAGGAGTCGGTTTTGATCGATGACGAAGTGGTGCGCATCTGTGAAAAGAACAAGGAACTCGGCCCTCTCCATATGCCGGCGAATATCGCTTGCATCTGCGCGTGCAGGAAACTCTTGCCCGTGCCCCAAGTGGCGGCGTTTGATACCTCTTTCCACCAAACCATGCCCGATTACGCCTTCCGTTATGCGCTTCCCGAAAAGTTTTATACCGAGTGGCGTATGCGCCGTTTCGGCTTCCACGGTACCAGCCATAAGTACGTGTCCGGTGAAGCCATCAAGTACCTTGGCAATAAAAATGCCAAGATCATTACCTGCCACCTCGGAAACGGTTCTTCCATGGCGGCGGTCAAGGCAGGGAAGTGCGTGGATACTTCCATGGGGTATACCCCGCTCGCAGGTGTGCCGATGGGCACGAGAAGCGGTGATATCGATCCCGCTTTGTTGGAAGCCATCTGCAACAAGACCGGCATGAATATTTCGGACGCGGTCAACCTTTGCTTGAACAAGATGAGCGGCGTGCAGGGCATTGCGGGCGTGAGTGACTTCAGGGATCTTTGCCAAAACGCAAGCCAAGGGGACGATAAAGCTCGCCTTGCGCTCGATATGTTCAGTTATTCGGTCAAAAAGTTCATCGGCAGCTATGCTGCGGCAATGAACGGCGTGGACGCAGTCGTTATGACGGGCGGCATTGGTGAGAACAGCGTGGACGTGCGCGCCATGATCCTTCGTGACCTGGACTATCTCGGTATTCAGTTTGATGCGGAGAAGAATAAAGTGCGCGGCAAGTTTGCGGATATTACGGCGGAAGGCGGCAAGGTAAAAGTGCTTGTGATCCCCACCAATGAGGAGCTTGTCATCGCGCGTGATACCAAGGCGCTCGTGGAAGCGGCGGCTAAATAAGAAAGCAAAAAATTATTCGTCAAAATCGTTGACAGAAATAGTGCTTTCCCATATAATAAATAATCGTGAGCGCCTTACGGACGCTCGTAAATAGGAGGTGAATGATATGGCAGTACCTAAGTGTAAAGTTTCCAAGTCGAGAAGAGATTCCCGCGCGGCGAATTGGAAGATCCAAGCGCCCGGTCTTGTGGAGTGCCCGAACTGCCATGAACTTATCAAGAGTCATAGAGTTTGCCCGAACTGCGGCTACTATGACAAAGAAAAAGTCGTGGAAATCAAAGAAAAAACCAAAGACTGATCATTCAGTTGGAAAAACAAGCCGGCGATCCGCCGGCTTTTTTCTTCTTTCACCTGATAAAGAAGGCTTCATAAATGAATTGCTTTTGTGGTAAGTATTGACATAAAACGCCTTTTGTGCCAAAATAAAAGCGCTTTGAAAAGCCGTTTTTAACGGCTTGCGGAGGACAGCGTGATGAAATGTACCTATGATTATGAGAGGGAGTTATTCCGTGCGATAAAGCCATCTATGAGCTATGACGGAGGCGATCTGAAATCCTGGCAGGGCGCGGCGCGTGAGAAACTGCGCGAATTGCTCGGATTGGACGGGATGCGTCCCGCTGCCCCGGATCTCCTTGTTGAGTGGGAGAAGGAGCGGGACGGTTATACCGAAACCCGTTTCACCTTTCAGACCGAACCGGGTTATCGCGTCCCCGCGCATTTGTTGCTTCCGAATGGGGTGAAGAAACCGCCTCTGATGATCTGCCTGCAAGGGCATTCTCCCGGCATGTATATTTCCCTCGGGATCGTAAAGCAGGAAAAGGACGAACTCTCCATCAAAAACGGCAACAGGGACTTTTGTATTCGCGCGGTCAAGGAGGGCTACGCCGCGATTTGTTTGGAACAGCGTTCTTTCGGGGAACTCAAAAACCCAAACAAAGAACTTGACGCCTGCTTGGAGCCTGCCATGACCGCCCTCCTGATGGGACGCACGACGCTTGGAGAGCGCGTTTGGGACGTCAGTCGCATGATCGACGTTGCGGAAAGATATTTTGCGGATAAGGTGGACGTTAACGCCATCTGCCTGACGGGCAATTCCGGCGGAGGCACGGCAACGGCTTACGCAGCAGCGTTGGAGGATCGCATCAAACTTGCCATGCCGTCCTGCGCCGTTTGCACCTTCCGTGATTCCATAGGCGCCATGCATCATTGTTCGTGCAATTACGTGCCGCGCATCGGATTATACTTTGATATGGGCGATCTCGTTGCGATGGCTTGTCCCAAGTATTACGTGCAGGTAAACGGCGCGGAGGATAAGATATTTCCTCTCGCGGGCGCAAAGGAGTGCTTTGAAGCGGGAAAACGAGCCTACGAGTCCCTTGGCTGTTCGGATCGTCTGACCCACGTGATCGGAGAGGCAGGGCACCGCTTCTATGCGGATAAAGCCTGGCGCGTGGTGCACGAGTATCTTGGGCGATAGCGTCGCACATTCGGCAAATACGAGTGGAGATCATATTATCGTTATCATGGACTTCATAAATCGAACCTCGAAAGTTGTCTTCGAGGTTCGTCTTTTTCGTGTTTGTCGGAGCGGTAGTAACGTAAATCGAATATAATCTATTCATTTTTTCCTTATCAAGATATCTTTTATAGGAAATACCATTACAAGATATCAAAAACAAGCGAAACAATCAATATTCTTTTATCCGCATTATCACGCAAATGCGTGCATATCATCAAGCGACAGCTTGCATATCATCAGCACTTGGTGCTGTATATCATCAAACCGCAAGGAATGTTTTATACACGGCAGAGCCGTGATGATATGCAAGGG
>DEWF01000008.1:0-557 GCA_002363545.1 Christensenella sp. UBA3217
GAAGTGATGGTGATACCACGCTCCTGCTCCTGCTCCATCCAGTCCATCGTTGCACCGCCGTCATGCACCTCGCCGATCTTGCGGGTCTTACCGGTGTAGTACAGGATACGCTCCGACGTGGTGGTCTTACCCGCGTCGATATGCGCCATAATGCCTATATTTCTGGTTTTTTCAATAGGGGTTTCTCTCATGACTTAATCCTACCAACGATAATGAGCGAATGCCTTGTTGGCTTCTGCCATACGATGCATCTCGTCTCTCTTTTTCACTGCGTTGCCCATGCCGTTTGCCGCGTCCATAAGCTCGCCCGCAAGCCTTTGATCGCTCGTTTTCTCGCCACGCTTTCTCATAAACATAACGAGCCAACGAATACCCAAAGTTTGCCTTCTTTCTTCGCGGATCTCCTGCGGTACCTGATAGGTTGCGCCGCCGACCCTTCTTGCCTTCACCTCCACCTGAGGCATCACGTTGGCAAGAGCCTTCTTAAATACCTCGATCGCGCCGGTGCCGGTCTTTTCCTCTACAATATGAAATGCCCCGTAAACGATGCTCTCCGC
>DEWF01000008.1:678-44859 GCA_002363545.1 Christensenella sp. UBA3217
GGATCGGGAAGCACGTCACGCTTAGGCACACCACTTCTTCTTGGCATACTATATTATCTCCTTATAAATTATTCTTAATCGATTGATTATTTAGGTTTCTTTGCGCCGTACTTACTGCGAGCCTGCTTACGCTTTGCAACGCCGGCAGTATCCAAAGCACCACGCACGATATGATACCTAACACCAGGTAAGTCCTTCACTCTGCCGCCGCGGATCAACACAACGCTGTGCTCTTGCAGGTTATGGCCGATACCGGGAATATACACGGTACCTTCCATTCCGTTGGAGAGGCGCACCCTTGCGATCTTACGCATAGCGGAGTTCGGCTTCTTAGGCGTGGTGGTAGTGACCGACAGGCAAACACCGCGACGTTGCGGGCAGCTTTGAAGGATAGGAGCGAGAGTTTTGGACTCCTGCTTCTCTCTACCGTGCCTAATTAACTGATTGATTGTTGGCATATACTGACCTCCTTATAGTCTTGTGCTTCCCTCCCGTCAACCCTTGGGAGTTCGGCTTTTGCGCCCGAAGGCGCGCTTGCATGCCCGGAGTTTCCTCCGATATTCGACTGCTTTCCTTTACCGCAAAAGACCCACAACTGCCGCGCCGACGTCGATTTTGGAGATCTTGCCGAGTTCCGACATGTCGGGACCCTTCTTGAACTCCACCTCTTTGCCTGCCGCTTGATCACGAAGCCTTTCTTTGATAAATTCTTCACAGTCCGACGACACTATTACACACCATACCGTGCCGTCTGTAATACCCCGCAAAACTTGTTTCAGCCCAACGAGTTTTTTGGGGGAATTATCAAGTAAACTTTTATAATCTTCCGCCACGGTTTACCCTCCGATGACGACAAAATTACTTGCAATTACTCACAAGCCCTTTTATTTTATCAATTCCCGCGCGGGAAAGTCAAATATTTATACGCATTTTTTTTACGGAAAAGGGAGCCTTTCGATAACCCGCCGAAAAGCTCCCACCTTGCTACTTTGTTTCAAACCTCCGTGACTGCCACTCGCGAGTTAATAGCATTGGCAATTTCACTTTGGCTTTGCCGATTTTTCACTACTTTGCAATATCCCCGTTCGTGCACCGGATCGTATACGTGCCGGTACAAGAGTCCCAATCGGAACCTTTACTGATCGCATACCACTGAGATCTCGTGCCTTGAAAGGTGATAGAAGTCAACTTAGTGCAATCCTCGAACGCACAATACTCGATGCTCGTCACGCCGCTCCCGATCGTCACAGAGGTCAAGCCGCTGCAACCGGAGAACGCATGACCACCGATGCTCGTCACGCCGCTCCCGATCGTCACAGAGGTCAAGCCGGTGCAATTATTGAACGCATAACCACCGATGCTCGTCACGCTGTCCGGGATCGTCACAGAGGTCAAGCCACTACAATTCCAGAACGCAGAAAACCCAATGCTCGTCACGCTATCGGGGATCGAGATAGAGGTCAAGTTGCTGCATCCGTAGAACGCATACTGCCCGATGCTCATCACGCTCGAGGGAATCGTCACAGAGGTCAAGCCGGTGCATCCTCTGAACGCATAACTACCGATGCTCGTCACGCTATTGGGGATCGAGATAGAGGTCAAGTTGCTGCAACCGTAGAACGCATACTGATAGATTTCCGTGATGCCCGCAGGAAAGGTCAACTCCGTTTCGGAGCCGGTGTATCCCATCAGCGCGATATAATCCCCGTCCGTATAGAGAACATAACCATTCTCATCGGTGGAGAGTTTATTCCCGCCCTCTGTCGTATACACGTTTTTTGCATAATATCCGACGGAACCATAGTTCATGCTTCCTTTGGTGATATTCAAGGAGGACTTGTTATAAACTTCCACAAGTTTGTAGCAACCGTAGAACGCATTATTACCAATGCTTGTCACGCTGTCGGGGATCGTGATAGAAGTCAAGCCGCTGCAACCAACGAACGCAGACTCCCCGATGCTCGTCACGCTGTCGGGGATCGTCACAGAGGTCAAGCCGGTGCAATTATAGAACGCAGAAGACCCAATGCTCGTCACGCTGTTCGGGATCGAGATAGAGGTCAAGCCGCTGCAATTATAGAACGCATATTCCCCGATGCTCGTCACAGAGGACGGGATCGTCACAGAAGTCAAGCCGCGGCAATAGTAGAACGCATATTCCCCGATGCTCGTCACGCTATTGGGGATCGAGATAGAGGTCAAGTTGCTGCAACCGTAGAACGCATACTGATAGATTTCCGTGATGCCCGCAGGAAGGGTCAACTCCGTATCGGAGCCGGTGTATCCCATCAGCCAGATAGCATCCCCGTCCGTATAGAGAACATAACCGTTCTCATCGGTGGAGAGTTTATTCCCGCCCTCTGTCGTATACACGTTTTTTGCATACAATCCGACGTAATCATAGTTCGTGCTTCCTTTGGTGATATCTAAGGAGGACTTGTTATAAACTTCCACAAGTTTGTAGCAATTATAGAACGCATACCGCCCGATGCTCGTCACGCTGTCGGGGATCGTGATTGAGGTCAAACCGCTGCAGCCGTAGAACGCATAAGACCCGATGCTCGTCACACCGCTTTCAATCGTCACAGATGTCAACATCGAGCAGTTATAGAATGAACCATACAAGATCTTTCCGCCGGTCACGGTCACGCTGCGGAGCGTGGAGGGAACATAATATGTGCTATACGTTGTGCTACTTGTAGAAGAGCCGTAATAGTACTGCATCACTGCCGTGCCGCCCGTGTAACTCGATGTTCCGAAGATATATCCAAAGGGATATTGATAGGTGTCATTAGACGTCTTCTGTGATCCGCCCACAAAGGGGATAGTCATACTCTCGAGCGAGGAGCAACCGTAAAAAGCATACTGCCCGATACTCGTCACGCTGCTCCCGATCGTCACAGAAGTCAAGCCGGTGCAATTATAGAACGCAGAAGACCCAATGCTCGTCACGCTGTTCGGGATCGAGATAGAGGTCAAGTTGCTGCATCCGCGGAACGCATAAGATGGAATACTCGTCACACTGTCCGGAATCACGAGATCACTCACCTTCTCGCCGCCGATATAGAACGATTTATCGGAGGAACCATATATCATTAAATAATCGAGACTGGAGATCGCGCACCATCCCGCCACGTCTCCCTCATAATAGATAGAGACCAAGCCGCGGCAATTCTCGAACGCAGAACGCCCGATGCTCGTCACACTATCAGGGATCGTGATCGAGGTCAAACCGCCGCAGCGGGAGAACGCATAAGACCTGATGCTCGTCACACCGCTCCCAATCGTCACAGAAGTCAAGCCGCTGCAATCATAGAACGCATCTGACCCAATGCTCGTGCCGCCGGTAATCATCACAGTCTTCAAAGAAGAAGGTACGTAGCTTGAATTACCATAATGTGAGCCTGCTCCGAAAATATAACCAAAGTGAGTGTTGGAAGTGCCGTCCTTCGTAGCGCCCACAAAGGGGATAGTGATAGAGGTCAAGCCGCTGCAACCGGAGAACGCATACTGCCCAATGCTCGTCACGCTGCTCCCAATCGTCACAGAAGTCAAGCCGCTGCAACCAACGAACGCCCACGCCCCGATGCTCGTCACACCGCTCCCAATCGTCACAGAAGTCAAGCCGCTGCAACCGGAGAACGCATACTGCCCAATGCTCGTCACACCGCTCCCAATCGTCACAGAAGTCAAGCCGCTGCAACCAACGAACGCAGACTCCCCGATGCTCGTCACGCTGTCGGGGATCGTCACTGAGGTCAAGGCGCTGCAATCAACGAACGCATATTGATAGATTTCCGTAATGCCCGTAGGAAGGGTCAACTCCGTATCGGAGCCGGTGTATCCCATCAGCAAGATAACCTCCCCGTCCGTATAGAGAACATATCCGTTCTCATCGGTGGAGAGTTTATTCCCGCCCTCTGTCGTATACACGTTTTTTGCATAATATCCGACGTATCCATAGTTCGTGCTTCCTTTGGTGATATTCAAGGAGGACTTGTTATAAACTTCCACAAGTTTGTAGCAATTATAGAACGCCTCATATCCGATGCTCGTCACGCTGCTCCCGATCGTCACAGAAGTCAAGCCGCTGCAACCGGTGAACGCCTCATATCCGATGCTCGTCACGCAATCCGGGATCGTCACAGAGGTCAAAGCGGCGTTGGTAAGCCCCGTCACCGTGCAGCTCTCCTTATCGGACGTAAACTCAAAGCATTCCATTCCTTCCGCCAACTGCCACTTTGCCGTAAATGATTTTTTCTCCGCGGGCATGGTGAACGTATAGGTCAATTTGCCTTCTTCACTGACCTTGGTCTCCCCGTCAAACCAGCCGAGCCAAACGTAGCCGAGGTTCGTTTTCGCAGTTAAAGTGACTTCCTCGCCTACGCCGGCGGCATAAGTCGGTCCGTAAATAGAGCCCGCTGCCTTAACATTCTTATCCAAGGTAAGAGGGAACGGCTTTCTCTTTATCACCTCGGGGTCATTCACCGAAATAAGATAATCCGCGGTGCTGTCAAAGGCGGAAACACTGATTGCCACCCTGCCATTCTCGTCATAAAGGTTGCTATTCGAAGGCAAGCGATAGGCGCGTTCGCTTTGGCGGAACTCGGCGTCATTTATTTTAAGAAGATATGAATCCGCGCCCGGCACCTCGTCCCAAGTGATATTATAAGAAAGATCCTCTTGCAAAACCACTTCCACATTTGGCGAACGCAAGCGGAATTTTTGAATGTTGGCAGATGCCAAGGAAGGAATATAATCGAGATACGTTGCCTTGATCCCCACCAAGTAATTACCCGCATCGTAGGCGGAGAGATCCAGCAAAGACGTCTTTACAACATCCGCAAGGATATTGTTCAAATAAACTTCGTATTCCACCTCTTTATCCAGCGCCATCCAGGTTAGAACGGACGTGGAAATATCCAGCGTGATCCCACTGACCGAGGGTAGCGTTTTATGCGCATAGCTCTTGCTGACGTACACGGAATTCACCGCGTTGATGCCATCGCCGTTTGCGCGAATTCTCACGCTGTAATAACCTGCCTCATATTCCTGCGGAAAATTCCAAGCGGTGTTGGTCACGGCGGTCCTCAGCATTTCCGACCCGGTGCCGGATTGATTCACAATGATCGTATAACTCTGCGCGTTCGGCACGCTGTCCCAAGTTAAAACGCCGTCCGAAACGCTAATGCTCGGCGCGCGTAGCTGCGATGCTACGGTGGATTCATCCACCCACTCGGCATAAAGGACGAGGTTGTTCACGGTAACGGTGCTGTTTACGTCATGCTTTTTGCTCAAAATATAGCCGTCCGACGCTAAACCGCTGCTGTGCCACCAACCGTTAAAGACATAGCCCGCGCGCTCCGGCGTATAATCGATCTTGCCGTTTACGGTAGAGCGAACCACATTTTGCGCGCCATCGTAATTCAGTACGAAGGTGACGTTCACTTCGTTATAACTCCAACCGGCGTATAACGTAATGGAAGTGACCACAGTATCGTTCGCAAAGTCCCAAATTGCCTTTAATTCAGGATCGGCATACCAATGCGTAAAAGAATAATGCTCACGCGTGGGTTGCTCGGGAGCCATCGCCCTTTCCCCCTTTCGCACGGAAACCGTTTTGACGGATTCGTTTGAAGCAAAATAACCTCCATTCGCAGAAAATGAAACCGTGATCTCTTCTTCCCAAACCGCATATAACGTCAAATCGGAATTGGGTTTTTCGACATTAAAATCCCAAAGAGGAGAACCCGAAATGTTTTTTGACCAGCCAATAAAAAGATGACCCGTATAAACAGGATCGGACGGTTTAACGATATAGTTCCCTTCCACCACCGTCACCGAGCGATTATCGGTTAACGCACCTCCGTTAGCGTCAAATGTCACGGCGTATTCCGCCAATTCGGATGGATCCGCAGGGGTTGTTGTACCTCCGCTTGGATCATCAACAGGCGTAATAGAAATGTTTCCGGATTCATCCGTCTCTATCTTAACCCCCTCACAAGCAACAAACAAGCACACCAGCACAATCAAAAGAACCGTCACGCCCATGAGAAAAATTTTTCTCTTCATGATATCTCCTCCTACAAACGTTAATGCAAGCAAACTATGAATGAAAAAGCAAAACCAAACAAACGATTTCCTAATTTAATAGTATAGTTAAATCAAACTATAATGTCAACTCAATATTGAATGTATAAAGTTGAGTTTTAAGTAAAGCCAATTCATAAATTTTGGAGTAAATATTATTCATAATCACACGGGTTGGGAGAACGAAAACCGTCATGTTGAGCCACGCGCGAAGCAAGTGTGTCGAAACATCTCCGCCGCTCGAAACAAGGAAAAAAAGCCCGCAATTCCGCATTCCGAATTCCGCATTCCGAATTCCGCATTCCGCATTGCGTAGCCCGTTCCGCATTACGCATTCCGAATTTCGCATTAAACAAGCGGTATGCTTGCTTTCGCGTCGAGCGTATCCTCGGCAAGTGCGCTGCCATCCCCGTACTTTACCTGCAAGTACGCTTCCATGGCGATCATTGCCGCGTTATCGGTGCAAGTTTCCTTGGTGGGGAAATGGGCTTTCAAGCCGCGCTTTTCACACGCCTCGGTAAGTTGACGGCGGATCTCCCCGTTTGCGCCAACGCCGCCCGCAAGCGCAATATCTTTTAATCCGAATTGCTTTGCCGCGGTGACCGCCGCCTTCACAAGCATCTCCGCAACGGCACTTTGGAAAGAGCAAGCCACGTCCGCCTTCACCACCTCTTCCCCGCGTTGCGCCGCGGTATGCACGTAATTGATGACGGAAGTTTTAATGCCGCTGAACGAAAAATCGTAAGGGCTTGCGGTTTTGGGTGCGGGAATATACACCGTTCGTTTTCCCCCTTTTGCCGCCCTTTCGATCTCGGGGCCGCCGGGATACGGAAGAGAAAGCACGCGCGCCACTTTATCAAAGGCTTCACCCACCGCATCGTCCATGGTGCCGCCAAGGTAAGTGAAAGAAGTATAATCGTCCACGCGAACCACCGCCGTGTGTCCGCCCGAAACGATGAGCCCGATATAGGGAGGGGTGAGGGATGGATCGGCAAGATAGTTTGCCGCAATATGCCCGCGAATGTGATTTACTTTGATCAAGGGTTTTTCAAGGGCGAAAGAAAGCCCTTTCATATAACTGACGCCCACCAAAAGAGCGCCGAGCAGCCCTGCGCCGTAGGTGACGGCAAAACAATCCGCATCCGCCGCCCGAATACCCGCTTTATCAAGTGCTTCTTGAACGACGGGTTCGATGTTGATCACGTGGTTCCTGCTTGCGATCTCGGGCACCACGCCGCCATACTCTTTGTGAATGGCGATCTGAGAAGAAATGACGGAAGAAAGGATCTCCCCGTTTCGGAGCACTGCGCACGCCGTTTCATCACAGGAGCTTTCCATGGCTACGATGGTAAGATCTTTCTTCTCTTTGAGCTCGGCAAACGTCATTTTACGCCTTCTTCAAATACTCCACGATAAAGTTTTGCAAGTCCCCGTCCATGACCGCCTGCACGTTGGCATCCTCGTAGCCGGTGCGGTGATCTTTCACAAGGGTGTACGGGCAGAACACGTAAGAGCGTATCTGACTGCCCCATTCGATCTTTTTCAGTTCCCCTTTGAGGGACTGCTCGTACTCCATTTGCTCGCGCTCTTTGAGTTCCACGAGTTTGCTCATGAGCATGCGCATGGCGACCTCACGGTTTTGGATCTGGCTGCGCTCGTTTTGGCAAGCCACGATGATGCCCGTGGGGATATGGGTGATGCGGATGGCGCTCTCGGTCTTATTCACGTGCTGACCGCCCGCGCCGCCGCTACGATAAGTATCCACTTTTAAGTCTTCCTGCCTGATCTGGATCTCGGTATCGTCCTGAATGACCGGCATGACTTCCAAGGAAGCAAAAGAGGTGTGGCGCCTGCTGTTTGCGTCAAAGGGGGAGATCCTGACCAAACGATGCACGCCCTTTTCCGCCTTCAAATAGCCGTAGGCGTTATCCCCGTCTATCTCAAAACTCACGCTCTTGATGCCCGCCTCGTCACCGGGAAGCATATCCAACACCTTCATGGAATAACCGCGCTTTTCCGCATAACGCGAATACATGCGAAAGAGCATACTGCACCAATCCTGCGCTTCGGTACCGCCCGCACCCGCATGAAGGGTCAAAATGGCGTCGCATCCATCGTGCTTTCCCTTTAACAAAGCGGCTATCTTCATGGCTTCCGCCTCTTCGGAAAGGGTCTTTAACTCGCTTTCCACGTTGGGCAGTTCTTCCAGCGCTTCTTCCATTTCCGCAAGCTCTATGAGCACGCCGATATCTTCCGCGCGGTCACGCAGTTTTTTGATCTTTTGCAGTTTGTCGCTAACTTGTTTAAGCTCTTTGTTTACTCGCTGGCTCTTGGCTTGATCGGTCCAAAACCCTTCTTCGTTTTGCGTTTCTTCCAAGACCTTTTTTCTCTCTTCGAGAGCAGATACGTCCAGCGCGTCCGCCACTTCTTGGATCACACCGCGAAGGGTGGCAAGTTTTTGTTTGCTTTCGTCAAATTCTACCATAATTACCTGCCGCAACAATTCTTATATTTCTTTCCGCTACCGCAAGGACAGGGATCGTTTCTGCCGATCTTCATTTGCTTAACGGGGGTGGGAAGAGGCTTTTTGGGGGCGTCTTCCTTTTTTCTGATCTCCATTTTGAGCGCCATAAACACCGTTTCGCGCTGAATGGATGCGATCATTTCGTCAAACATATCAAAACCTTCGTTGGAATAACTGATCACGGGATCGTGCTGACCCACGGCACGCAAACCGATACCGCGACGAAGCGCGTCCATGGCGTCAATATGCTCCATCCAATACTTATCCACCGTGCGAAGCAGAACGGTGCGCTCAAACTCGCCAAAGGGAATACCTTCCTCTTTGTAGGCCGATTCCTTATCGTCGTAAGCGTTGATGGCGGCCGCCGCCACAGTGTTTGCCACCTTATCAAAGCTCAACGAAGAGGCCAATTCCTTGGTGACCACGTTGGAACCTTGCGGGAGCAATCTATCCTCGATCTCCTTATTGATCCTATCGTAATCCCAAAGCACGTAATCCTTTGCGTAATCGATCACGCCGCCCACGTATTCGCGAACCACGGAAGGGATCATCTTCACGATCTCTTCGTGCACGTCCGCACCGGTGAGCACCTTGTTTCTCTCCGCGTAAATGATCTCACGCTGACGGTTCATCACGTCATCGTAAGCAAGCACGTGTTTTCTGATGCTGTAATTGCGGTTCTCCACGGCAAGTTGCGCCCTTTCGATGGAACGGGTGATGATGCGGAAAGAGATGGGGGTATCTTCATCCAAACGGAAAGCGTTGGCGATCCTGTACATTCTATCCCCACCGAACACGCGTGCAAGGTCGTCTTCCATGGAGATATAGAAGATGGAAGAACCCACGTCCCCCTGTCTGCCGCTACGACCGCGGAGCTGATTATCGATACGACGGCTCTCGTGACGCTCGGTGCCTATCACGCGCAAGCCGCCCGCCGCCAAAACCTCTTTCTTTTCCGCATCGGTCTGCACCTTGTAATCGTTGTAATACTTTTTATAATCTTCCCTTGCGCGAAGAGCCTCTTCGGACACGTCCGAGTTAAAGCCCACCGCTTCCACGATGGCTTCGTGAGAATATCCTTTTTTCTCCAAAGCGGCACGCGCAAGATATTCGGGGTTGCCGCCCAGCATGATATCGGTACCACGACCTGCCATGTTGGTGGCAATGGTCACCTGTCCGAGCCTACCCGCCTGCGCCACGATCTCCGCTTCGCGCTCGTGGTTCTTTGCGTTCAACACGTTGTGCGGGATATGCTCCTTTCGTAAAAGAAGGGAAAGATCCTCGGATTTTTCCACCGTCACCGTACCAACGAGCACCGGTTGATTGCGCGTATAGCAATCCTTAATGTCCTCAATGATCGCGCGCATCTTGCCCGCTTTGGTTTTGTACAGTTGGTCGTTAAAGTCTTTCCTCATCACGGGAAGGTTGGTGGGAATGACCACAACGTCCAACCCGTAAATGTTCTTAAATTCGGTTTCTTCCGTTTTGGCGGTACCCGTCATACCGGACAACTTTTTGTACATGCGGAAGAAGTTTTGGAAAGTGATGGTGGCAAGCGTCTTGTTCTCGTCACGCACGCGCACCCCTTCCTTTGCCTCGATGGCTTGATGCAAACCGTCGCTGTAACGTCTGCCGATCATGGCTCTGCCGGTAAACTCGTCTATGATGATGATCTCTTGATCGTTCACGATATAATCGCTGTCACGCTTCATCATATAGTGCGCTTTCAAGGCAATGTTGATATGGTGATTGAGGTCGTTATTCTCAATGTCGCCAAGGTTTTCGATGCCGAAATAACTTTCGGCTTTCTGCACGCCCTCTTCGGTCAAACGAATGGCGTTATCCTTTTCCTCTTTCTCGTAATAGGGAATGGGATCACCGTTAGCGTCCTTTTGCCAATATCTTTCATCCAAGGTTTTGACAAAACGGCAAACCTTTTGGTAGATCTCACTGCTCTTATCCCCTTTACCCGAAATGATGAGCGGAGTACGCGCCTCGTCTATCAAGATGCTATCCACCTCGTCCACGATCGCAAAATTCAAGCCTCTTTGCACCATTTGCGCTTTGTTTACCGCCATGTTATCACGTAGGTAGTCAAAGCCGAGGGCGTTGTTGGTAGCGTACAAAATATCGCAGTTATACGCCGCCCTTTTCTCTTCCGCGCTCATGCCTTCCACACTCACACCCACAGTCAAGCCCAAGAAGCGGTGCACTTTGCCCATCCATTCCGCGTCACGTTTGGCAAGATAATCGTTCACCGTAACGATATGCATTCCCTTACCGGGCAATGCGTTCAAATACGCGGGAAGGGTACTGACCAGGGTCTTACCTTCACCGGTGCACATTTCCGCGATCCTGCCTTGATGCAATGCGATACCGCCGAGGAGTTGCACGTAAAAGTGACGCATCCCCAGCACTCTGGTTGCCGCCTCACGCACCACGGCGTAAGCATCGGGAAGAAGATCGTCAAGAGTGGCCCCTTCCTGCAACTGCTCACGGAAGAAAGGAGTCATTGCTTTGAGCTCATCATCCGTCATTGCCGAATACTTATCGGCAAGCGCTTCGATCTTATCTGCAATTTTGCGGAGTTTTTTCACTTGTCTGTCATTCGCTTTTCCGAATATACACATTTTGTTCACCTCGCTGATGCTATCATTTTACTATACGAAGATAAATAAGTAAAATAATTTATTTGCTTGTCTTTGTCATCAAACCTCTTGTATTGGCGCTTTTTCCCTCGTGACGGCGTAGGTCACGAGATAAACCGCCGCCGCGCCCGCCTTTTTGAGCGCTTTGGAAAGTTCGTTTGCGGTGGTGCCCGTGGTAAGCACGTCATCCACCAGCAAAATGCGTTTTCCCGCTACCGATCCTTTATCCAACACGACAAAGGCGTCCTTCATATTCTCCTCGCGCGCTTGCCTTCCGCCCTGCAACTTGCTGGAAGCCAAGGTTTCCTTCACACGAGAAACGGACGTGACATCTATGGGAAGGTGCAGACCTCCGGCTATCTCTTTTGCCAAGAGCTCACTTTGATTATACCCTCTTTGCCTTTTGCGATGCGCATGAAGGGGAACGGGCATCACCACGTCCGGAGTCAACCCGCTTTCCAAAAACTTATCCGTCATCCACTTTGCCAGGGGAGTTGCAATATATTTCTTGTTGTGGAATTTCAGATCCATGACCAAGGACGCCGCCCCGCCCGAATAACACAGCGGGGAAAAGGCGCGGTCAAAGGACATTTCGCGGTTTTGACAATCCAAACAGTACTGTCCTTCACCCGAGATCATCCTGCCGCATTTCAAGCAAGCGTCCGCACCGATCACTTCCTGCTTGGCATAACAACCGGAGCACAAGTGATAACGCGTGATTACGGGCAATTCCCGTCCGCAAAGAATACAATTGTACTCATTCACAAACAAAAAGGAAAGCAGCCGTTTAATATTCATTGTCTTTTAGGAAAAGCGAAAGGGCGGTATGCCTTTTCTCGGTATAATTGTTCTTGATCATCTTGATCACGTTTTGCTTGTCCCCCACCAAAACGACCGCGCGTTTGGCTCGGGTGATGGCGGTATAAAGCAAGTTCCTTGACGTGACGATGGGATTATAGCGAGAGATCACCACCACGGCAACGGGGAACTCCGACCCCTGGCTCTTATGCACGCTGATGGCATAGGCGTGGGTGAGCTGGTCCAGATCGCCCGCGGTGTAGGTTGCCACCTTGCCGTCCTCAAACTCCACCTTCACTTGCGCTTCGGCGCGAGATACTTCCGTGATCCTGCCGATATCACCGTTAAATACGCCTTCGCCCGCTTCAAACTTATCTCCCACCGGCTGTACCCAACCAAGTTGATAGTTGTTGACGATATGGATCACCCTATCCCCCACGCGGAAGATACGTTCGCCCGATAGCAATTCTCCCTTTTCCTTAGCGGAGGGATTGATCACGTTTTGCAATTCCACGTTCAAGCGTTCCACTCCTGCGTCCCCTCTTTTCAAGGGAGCAAGCACCTGCACGTCGGCGGATGCAAGGGAGAAAAAGCGAGGAAGCCTTTCGGTGCAAAGCGAAAGAACGTCGCGAACGATATCCCCGTCTTCCGAAACGTTGTCAAAGAAGAAATCGCGACTGCGGTTATCAAATTCGGGCACACTGCCCGCGTTGATCATATGTGCGTAAATGGCAATGTTGCTATCCGAAGACTGACGATAAATGTGGGTAAGATACTTTACGGGTACGATGCCGGAAGAGATAATATCGGAAAGGATATTGCCCGCCCCCACCGAAGGAAGTTGGTCTTTATCCCCCACCAGCACGATCTTGCCGCCCACCGGGATCGCTTTCAACAAGGCGTTGAACACGTATTCGTCCGCCATACTGATCTCATCCACGATCACCACTTCCGCATCCAATTTTGCATCCGAAGAATAGTCGGTGGAATGCAAGTCAAGCAAGCGATGAATGGTTTTTGCCTGCGCGCCCGTTGCCTCGCTCATGCGTTTGGCGGCTCTGCCCGTAGGCGCGGTGAGGGCAAAACTGTACCCCTGCTTGCGCAAGAGGGTAATGATGCACTTGATGATGGTGGTCTTTCCGGTGCCGGGTCCGCCCGAGATCACCACGCAACCGCTGTTTACCGCGGCGGTGATCGCTTCCTTTTGCGCGGAATGCAAGGTGACGCCCTGTTCTTTTTCAAAAGCCGCGATCTCCTGTTCCAAGTCCAAATCCAACTCCACGCTGTGTCCCAAAATGCGAAGAAGATTTTTGGCAATGGACTTTTCCAAGTTGTGATAAGAAGAAAGCATTACTCCGTTCATGTGATAATCATTCAAATAAACCAAGGTGCCTTCCAACTGCATATCGTCTATGGTGGCCATCACCGTGCTTTCCTTTTCCGCCTCGAAAGCAAGCAGTTTCAAGGTTTCGCGCACCAGCATACCAAGCGGGAGATAGGTATGTCCCTTGGTGCTTGCGGCGTTCTTTAACACGTGAATGATCGCCGCGCTGATGCGGAAAGGACTCTCCTTATCAAGCCCCATCGAAAGGGCGAGCATATCCGCCGTGGCAAAGCCCACGCCGTCCACGTCCTCGATCAAACGGAAGGGATTATTGCGTATCACGTTTTCGGTCAAGCCCTCGTAAGTACGATAGATTTTAAGAGCCAAATTCAACGATATATCAAAACTTTGCAAGAAAATGATGGTGTGTTGCATGGCACGGAACTCGGCAAACTGATTGCCGATACTTTCCGCTTTTGCCTTACTGACTCCCTTCACTTTCACAAGCTCCTGCGGCGTAAATTCAATGATCTCAAAGGTCTTTTCGCCAAAATAAGACACGATGTTCTTTGCCGTCACCTCACCGACGCCCTTGAAAAGACCGCCCGAAAGATAGCGGATCATACTTTCCCTGCCCGTTGGCGGGGAAACCTTTACGCTCGTTACCTTAAACTGCTCGCCGAAATTACGGTTTACCACATAGTCGCCCGTCATCACCACGCGCTCCCCTTCGGTGACGGGTGGAAAGACCCCCACGCAAGTGACGCGCTTGGGGGTGGCGATATGCGCTACCGTATAACCGTTTTCCGCATTTCGGAAGACGATGCTCTCGATGTTTCCGACAAGTTCCATAATATAATAAGTATAACATATTTTATGGGGTCAAGTAAACAGGCGAATAAGGAAAAGAAAAAGCGCATTTTCCTTTTGGGAAAACGCGCCGTTCGAGTCGTTTTATAAGGTTCACTTGTCGTTTTTCTTTTTTTGTCCTGCCTGCTCAATGCGCTTCTTACTGGCAAGATACTCTTCTATCGCTTTGCGTCTGATCTCGTCTTCCTTTTCTTTGATGGTGTTTTGTTTGACTTCTTCCGCGCTTTGTTCAACGGGAGAGCGCCCTTCCTTATCCATCTTGCACGCACGGCGGAAGTTCACGATCTGCACCACAAGCAAAATAAGCAGCGGAATAATGATGATGAAAAGGAAGCCGTACTTATTCAAGAACAAAGCGTATATGACCGTTAAAAAGCCGGATTTCCTCGCATATTTCCCAATTACGTCGTTAAAGGTGATGGCGGGGTCCTCCGAGGTGACCCATTTGGCAATACCGCGGGTGACGATCTTATCCCCTTCAATACGTAAAATTTGGTGGGTGACGGTCTTACCTGCAAGATCTCCCTGCCTACCGTGATAGGTGATGATATCCCCCACCTTCAAATCGTCCAAACTGTTCACTTTTTTCACAAGGATCACGTCCCCTATTTCCAACTTGGGCTCCATGGAGCCGGACACGATGGTATAAGTGGCATAACCGAACACGTAAGGTTTATTGGTGGCTTTGTTTATCACGAGAACCACCAAGAAAAATACGAGCGTCACCACCACGATCGCCGTGAAAAAACCACCCACGATCTTTTTTATTTTAGACCGCTTTTTGCCCGATTTTACTTTATTTTTCTTCTTTTCGGATGCGTCTTTACAAGCAGCGTCGGAAAAGGTCCCTTCCGCTGCCGGCTGCTTGCTCTCCTCCGAGGAGTTTTGCTGTAAGACGTCTTTCTTTTCGCTTTCCATCCTGCCCTCTGTATATTCAAAGAGGCGGCCTTACCCGCCTCCTTGTCTATCATTTACGTTTCTTGTCTTTTTTCTTTTTGTCCTTATCACCCAGCACCTCGTGCACGTTCTCCGGTGTGATGGAGAGCGGCGTGTAGGAACGCGGTATGAAGGTACGCGGTCTGCCCGCCGTATCCCCTCCGCCCGACGAATGCACCACTACGGACGGCGTTTCCTCTTTCTTGGGCGCGGTATCCACAGGAGTCTTGGGCGACAGGATCTCCGATGCCGACGGCGTGAACGGATTGGGCTGCTTCTTGGGACGAGGCGCCGTGGGAGCAAAGCTGACGGTTGTTGCCGCCTTGTTCTCCTCTTCCAGTCTCTTCAAGCGCTCTTTCTGCTCTATCTTCTCCTGCTCGCGACGTTGCTTTTCTTCCTCTTTCTTGGCCTTTGCCTCTTCCTTCATCTTGAGCTTGTAAGCCTTTCTCTCTTCCTTGGAGGTGGCAACGTTCTCGCGATCCTCTTCCGTGGCAAGATTGATCTTGGAAAGATCCGCCGCAGGCTTGCTCTTCTCGTCCACTTTCAGCTCGTCTATAAAGCTCCAATCCTCGTCCGCTCCCGCAACAAAATCGGTATCGGCGGTATCCTCCTCTTGAGCGGGCTCTTCCTGCACGGGAGCCTCTTCGGGCTCGGCTTTGGATTCGGGCTCTTCCTCGTCTACAAGTTCAAACACCACTTCCTCGGCATCCTGTCCAAGCTCGGTATAGCCGTAATCGCCCACTTCGGGAGTGGGTGCCACAGCCTCTTCTTTTTCTTTTTCAAGCGCTTCGGCATCCAGCTTATCGTTCAAGATCTCGTTGATCTGCTCTTTGCCGTAAGTTAAAACGTTGATATCTTCCGCCTGCATAGCGTCTGCGCGCTCCTGCTCGGAAACGGTCACGTTATCAAAGTTGATAAGTTGCGCAAGCTCTTCCATATCGATAATGGCTTGTTTTTGTTGCGCTTCCATATCGGAATAGTGCGTGGAGATGAGTTGCTGCATCGTATTTTCCTGTTCACGGCGCAACTCTTCAATGCGGCGGATCTCCTTCTTACGCAAGAGCAAAAGTGCCTCGCCTTCGATCGGAGCGATATAGGTCATGGCCTTCTCTCTCTCCAACTGCTCTGCCAGGAGCCTCTTCTCGGTTTCCATACGCTCTTCTTCGGAACGTTGGATCGCGGCAAGTCTTTCCTTTTCCGCCGCTATGCGCTTTTCCATCTCTGCCTCTTCCTGGCAAAGACGTAAACGCATAAGCCTTTCTTCCGCACGCACAATACGATCGTGTGCTTCTCTCTTTTCGCGGCGGATACGCTCTTTCTCTTCTCTCTCCGCCTCTTTGAGCGCCTTCTCCGCTTCCTTTTGAGCACGGATACGCTCTTTTTCTTCCTGCTTTCTGCGTTTTTCCGCTTCTATGGCATCCTTCTTTGCCTGACGCAACGCTTCCAGCTTCAACTGCTCCTCTTCTTTAAGCTGTTGTTTGAGAAGAGCCTTTTGACGAGCGCTGTCCTCTTTTGCCACGTTGATCTTGTACTGCCTGATCACGCGGTCCAAAGCGGCGTTCATCTTGCGCAGATCATCCTGCGGAACTTCGCGTTCACCCGGAACGGTGGTATAAAGTCTGCGGATCTCGTGCAGGTCCATATGGAGCTGCGGGAAATCATCCGGCACAAAGTCGTCTATATTCTTGGTAAGATACTCGTTTTCGAGATTCTTTTGCTTTTCGAGCTCTTTCTCTTCAATGATACCGCCTTCGGCGCGAGCCGCCATGGACTCGATCACGAGGGTATTAAGGTAGATAAGATCACGATACTTTTCCGCAACCGCCGGCGCAAGATCGCGCGTTTCGGTGACGGTTTCCACCTCGAAACCGACCTTGTTATAGGACTCAATGAACTGCCAAAGCACAAGGGCTTTTTTGAAGTTCGGGTCCTTCAAAATAACGTTCGTACGAGTGATAGGCGGGCGTACCAGCGCGCAGCTGACCATTTCCTTTGCGAACGGGCTTGCCAAGAAGCTGCTCACGATGCTGTTGATACGCTCCACACGTTCGATCAGCGAGTGATCTTCCGAAGTGCCCACAACGCTTTCCACCGGCATGTTTGCCGTGGTGGACATTGTGTAAGTAATGTTGCTATCCTTATCCAGCCCGAAATCGCTGGTGACGTTCACAACGATCTGGTCGCTGTTTGCGTTTGCTTGTTTGATCAAGTTGTATCTACGGCCGATAAAGTCCTTGGTCTTTAAGAGCAAGGTATAAATAAAACGGTTCTCGTAGATCTCGTAACTTTCTTCCTTGGACGTATTCAAGATCTTACTCGGAATGACCATGCCGTCCTTGGTAACGGAAGAAATAAAGTTCGTGTGCTGAGCAAGGTGCTTGACCGATTCAACGGAGATAGAACGCGCAAGAGAGATATCCACGATATCTTCTTCCACCACGATAAATTTACGCGGATTACGCACGATGGTATCCAGCGCGACGATACAATCCTCAAGGGTATCTATCCAACTTTCGTCAAAGATCTGCTTTTGGAAGCGTTGCGACACTTGGAAACTGTTCTTTCCCTGCGCGATCTGATCCGAAAATTCAGAATAGAAGTCCTCCTGTTTGAGGAGTGTACTCAGATAATATAGATATTCGTCGTACTTTTTCTTGTCAGCCATTTATCCTATATTTCCTTCTCTATTAGAAGAGTTTCTTCAACCTTTCGAGATATTCTTTACACTCGGTCATGTTTTCCTCACCGAAGTGATCGGAGAGGTATTGGATATAGTCGTCCACCTCGTCACGGATGTAAGCAAGGTTCAAGGATTCGAACTTACGAAGGATCTTGTTACACAACACGTAATCCAATCCGTCAATCTCGGTTCCGCCGCAAGCAACGTACACCGGAACGAACTCACGAAGCTGCTTAACGATACGGTTACCAAACGCCAAGCGGAAGTGCTCAATCACGTAGTCATCCATCTCTTCGAACTTCTTTAAGTTCTCGTCACTGACCTTATGTTCTTCCTGCGCTTTCTTAAAGAGCTCTTCCAAGTGCTTGTAAGAAAGCGGCATTATATCGGTAAGAGGCGCGTCAAAGGGCTTTGCCTTGCTGTTGATGTTGATGGGCATACCACGGTCGTAAACCTTATCGGAAATAGCGAAGGTGGAGTCATCGTTGTTCGCCGTGCCCACGAACCACATATTTTCGGGCAAACGGAAACGTCCTTTTTCCACGTGCTTCGGGTCGGAGGGCCATCCGCTCGGAACAAGGTCAACGATCCACTGGTCACGGCTCGGCATTTCCAAAATAGAAAGCATTTCCGCGAAGTAGTACTCAACACGCGCGATGTTCATTTCGTCGAGAACGGTCAGGTACACGTCTTCGTTATAGGTCGCATCGTACATGGCCTTCAAAACTTCGGTTTCATTGAACCTCTTGGTAAATTCGTTGAAGTATCCGAATATTTCGGTTCTATCACGCCAGGACGGTTGCACCGAAGCGATGGTGGTGGGGTTATCGATAAAGTGACCGATACACTCGGGAAGTGAGGTTTTACCGGTACCAGATATACCTTGTAAGATGATCAAGCGGGTAGTAGCCAAACTGGCGAAGAACAAACGAATGATCTTGGGTTCGTAATACAGTTTACGCCAAGGTCTTTGCGGGTTGTTCGCCGCGTAATTTCTGAACGTATCGCAGATCTCCTCCAACGTGACCTCATTATTGAATTCGGTATGACGCTGAGAGCCTTCCTCCGCGTAAGTGTTATCAACTTCGGTCAGTTTGTAGAAACGGCTTTCGCCCTCCTTCTTTTGGCTGGAAGTATCTTCTCCTTCGTTTCCTTCCAACACGTCGTATCCCTGATAGCCGATCTTGAGGCCGAGGATACGGTCCTTTTCTCTTGTCAATTTGACGATCTGTCCTTTCAAGTTGGCGATCTCATCCACGAGGTCTTGATTGAGCACGCGGCTACCGAAGAGCCTCTTGAAGAAGCGGATCAAGTAGTAAAGACCCACCACCACGATAGCCAAGAGAGCAAGGATCACCACGATCACCAGCACCCAAGCACCGATCCATTCGCCGGTACCCATCTGCTTCATATTCTGATAGTTCTTTACAACCGAAGTGTACCTGTCTATCGAGAACAGCTGTCTGAATGCACCGAAGAAACCGCCATAGTAGTCAAAGAAGCCGTCGGCATGCCCGGGCTCCGAATAGAAGAAGCCGAGCAACCCCTTAAAGAACACTTCCAAAAAATCTCTGACAAAATCTGTAAACATACTCCGTACCTTTCCTTTCGCATTTTTACAAAAGAGCAAGCTCTCTTGCAGAAAGTTTCACGCGCCGAAACTGCCTTACTCCGTATCTCCCTTGTTCTGCGGCTCGCTCTGCTCTGCCGCCAACCCTTGCGCTCTCAGGTATTCCTCGATCGCTTTGCGTTTGATCTCTTCTTCGTCAATGGAAGCGAGCGCAGCCTCCTTTGCCTTTTCTGCCGCAAGCGCCTTTGCCTTGCGCATCTTGCTTTCAAGCACGATCTGTGCAACCAAATAAATGTTATACAAGAACAACAACCCGAGCGGGATGATGATCACGAAAATGAAGTGATATCCTTCGCGGATCCAAAGGATCGCACCGCCGAGACCTTTGATATGGAAGGAATACACCGCCAAGATCTGATCGGGAGTTTTCCAAATACTATCCGGCAGGGGGTTGTTATCACCCTGCGTTTGATAGCTCTTTAAATAAGTTCCGTCCTCTTGTAAGTGTTCCTCTACCGCCACGATTCTGTGGGTGTTGAGGAACTTTTGTCCGTTTGCGTCTTGATCCACAAAGGTAACGATATTGCCAACCTTGAGATCCTTACCGCCGTTTTTCGGATTGGTTGCAAACACCAAAGAATACTTGGGGAAACTATCCTTTTTATCCCCATCCATGGAGCTTGAACGAACGGGCAACAATTTCAAGCCGAGCGGAGAAACTTGATCCGGCTCCTTCGGGTTCAAGATCATGACCAAACAGATCGTGATCGCCAAAACCACCAACAAGATCTGCACGGCGAGAAAGATCGCGTTCAAGACTCTCTTCTTCTTGCTCTTCTCTCCGGATTTTTCCTTGTTTTTCTTGCCGCCATCCTTCTTGTCGGACGCTTCCTGCGGAGCGGCTTCTTGGACCACCTGCTCAGATGCTTGTTCCGAAGCGGTTTCTTCCATTATCTTCTTTTCTTCTTCCATCTAACCCTTTTCTCCTATTTTCTGCTGCTTGCAGAGAATTCTACTTCCATCTTCACTTGTCCGCCGAGAATATCGTCCACACACTGATCGTCTTGACCTTCCAACCAAATCACGATGCTGTACTTGATGATCTCCCCTTGACGAAGGGGATAAAACTCGCTGTTGGTCACGTAATTATCGCTGTAAAAAGGCTTCGTCATCCAAACGCCGTCCTCGCGAATGTCTTCCGGATTGAACTCAAACCCTTCATAGGTGGGCAGACCGATCGGTTTGTACTCCAAATTTATGCTGCCCGGGGGGACCACTTCTTCCAAAAGGGGATTGTTTTCCTCGTCGTATAACGTGTTGCCCTCTGCATCCGACTTGGGCGCCGCATAAACCGTAATAACGCCGCGGCTCTCATCCGAAGGAGGCTCGATATCCTTGATCACCATCACGCGGATCGCCTTCTCCATGCCCTTGTATTTTCTTTCCAATGTGATGATCTCTTTATAATACACATCATCCTTACCGGAATTCTTCAAGTAGAAGGTGGTAGCAATATAATAATCCTTGGAGCCGGAGCCTTTATAAGCGCCATCGGTGTTGTTGATCTCGATCAACTTGCCGTCCAAATAATTGCACAGAGTACACTCGTCCATGTTTTGGGGCGCGGAAACGTCCATCACACTGGTAGGATTGGTAAACTCATAGTCTTTGGAAAGAGAGAGCCACGCCGTACCCGAGTGAGAGACCGACACGCGGAATTGGCTTTCATCCACAAACTGCATGATCGCATAGGTCACACCGCCCAAAAGTCCAACGATGAGTAAGAAAAGGAGCAGGATGATGATCGCAGTCCTACGGCGCGTCTGTCTGCGAACGCGCTTGTTTTTGATGATGTATTCGTTCTCCTTGCGAAGACGTTCCTGAGTAAGTTGCTCAGGAGTTTTTTCTACATTATCAGTTCTTTTCGCCATCTTTCTTTACCTTAGGCACCGGCTTGATGTTCGTCAATGCCAAATTAATGAGTCGCATCGGACGAGCAACCGCATCGCCCTGTATCAATTTTACGCCGTGATCGAGTAAGATCCTGGCATCTTCCTTATGCTCGCAGTTGATGGACGTGGTAATGATATTCTGCACGTCCGCATATCCCGTGATCATATCCAAATGGGCAAGACGCTTGGAGCTCTTGCCGTCGTAATATCTGGAATCCAATCTGAGATAATCTATATCGTACTCCGTGAGCACGCGCATGCTCGCGCTCTCCGCATTATCTATCATGATGAGCGCGCCCTGCTGTTTCAAAGTGTTGATCGCACTGATGCCCACAAAGCCCACAGCTTCCAGCATAGCGCAGTCAAAGGCAAGGATAAGATTGCCGTTTTCGGTGCGCATCTTATCCACCAATTTGGTCAAGGTTTCCTGCTTTAAGAGCAAACGGCAACTGATCTTTAATACGAAGCGCATCGTGGGATTCTCGTTGCAATCCTTCACGACGGTTTCGAGCGCAAAGAAGTTCAGTTCCTCAATGCGAGAGCTGCTTTCCGCTATTGCAAAATACTCTTGCGGGATCATTTTGCCGAGGAACTTATCGTTCAGCACTTGTTGTACGTTCAAGTACTTTACTTCACCCTCTTCGGTGATCGCGGCGTCATAGAAATACACAATGGGAGTGGCAAGCGCCACACCTGCGTTCATGGTCTTTGCCTTGCTACGCTGTATCTCCAACAGGTCGCGAGCGGACATGGCGTCTTCCGCCGTATAGCCCTTGGGCACACCCCAAGCGTCGGTTGCGCCCATTTGCGAACGCAAATGCTCGGTCAACTCTCCGTAAATATCGGCATATTCTTCGCCCTCGTGCTTCACTCTGGGCTTATCTTCATCACCCTTGAAAACGCCGTTTTTAATGTAAGGATACTTTTCGGCGTAAGGCACGTACGCATAGCGCTTGTTGCGTTCAAGCGAAAGCTTTTGCATAAGCTCCGCAATGAGTTTGGATGCAAGATCGCGTTCGTTTTCGCCTGAGATCTTCATCATCAAAAGAGTACCCTCGTACCCTTGCTGATCGGACGCATCTCTATGCTTGTATTTTCTGGTGGAATACGCCTTGGGATCAAGCGCCAAATACAGTCTGACACTCTCACCGACCACCGTCATACGGGCGATGATCTTTTTGGCAACCTTAAAGTTCTCGTTTTTGACGGTCATTTCCGCCTTGACGGACTTATAGGAAAGCAATTCGTTTTTCAGTTTGCTGTACAGCAACTTGATGGTGTTCGTGGATTGGTGGATCTTGTTATCCAGAGTCAACGGCAAAATGACGAGCGGCTCTTCCTTTACTTCTTCCTCAACGGGAACCTCTTCCGGTTCTTCCGAGATACCGGCCGCCTTTCTTTCTTCCGCACGTTTCTCTTTGATAAGAGCTTGCTCATCCTTTTCTTCAAAGGCAAGCATCTTGCCCTTCTTCTCCAAAACAGCGTCCTCGCGACGGGGGAATGCCGGGAGATAATCTTCCGTGACGGGAGCTTCCAAACGGTCAATGTTCAGCGCGCCCATCATGATGGCAAGAAGTTCCACCGCAATTGCGAATTCGTCGTCGTTCCTTACGCGAATAAGCATTTTGGCGTCTTCAAAGTCCACCTCGGTCCTATCCGCCTGCTTGTATCTTTCCACGTCAAACTCATCGGGCTCCAAGGCAAAATAGATACGGGTAAAGCCCGCTATGGTCAAACGCGCAACCACTTGCTTTCCGTGACGGAACACCTCGGTCGCGGTTTGCATTTCCGCCTTGACGCCTTGATAAGAAAGGATCTCGTTTTTCAATTTGTTGTAATAACGACGTTCGCGAGTATCCGCAAGGATCAGTTTGTTTTCCAAACTGCGTTTCAAAACCACCTTGCCGTCGTCATCCAACAGCTCGCCTTTTTCGTTATAGCGCGGCTCTTTTTTCTTGTTTTCTTCCTTCTCTTTTTCCTTTTGTTCGAGAAGTGCGGTCCCTTCTTCCGCCAGAGTTTCCGCATTATCCGCGATCCTATCGAGAAGGTCTTGCTTCTCTTCAAAATTGCCGCCGTAAATATAGTCGTCCATTCCGGCTTCTTCCATGAAGGCACGCATATAATCGTCGTCCATCACGAAAGAACCGTCCCCCTCTTCGGGAGTAGCGGTGCTTTCCGATTCCGCCGCAGGCGCAGGGTCCTTAACCGCCTCTTCGGGCAGGGACATTTGCGCAACCACGCCATCGTCTATAAAAGCTTCCTCCGGCAAAGGTTCTGCCGTTTCGCTCTCCTGCGCGGCAGATCCTTCCTCTGCTTGTGCGGGTTCTTCGATAGGAGCTTCTTCTCGTTCCGCAATCTCTTGCTTGATCTCCTCGGAAGCGTCCTCTTGCGCGTCATCCGCAGAGTCGGCTACAAGCGCTTTATCTTCGCCATCCGCTATCTGTTCCGCAGGAACATCCGCCTCAAGCACTTCTTCCGCGGTAGTATCGGTGGACTCTTGCTCCATTACATCTTCCGGAACTTCGTTTTCGGAAGACGCTTCGTCAATTACTTCATCGGCAGTTTCACTTACTTCTCCATCGACGGTTTCATCGGACTTTTCAACAGATTCTATCACAGGTTCGGCAGACTCTTCCGCCTCATTTTCGGGGGAAGATTCCTCTTCGGAAACGACAAAAGGTTCGGCAGGGATATCTCCCTCCGAATTCTCCTCGCTCGCGATCTCCTTCGGCACTTCCTGCTCTGCAACGGGTTCTTCTTGCACCGCGTCAGCAACACGCTCTTCGGGCAAAGACTCCGTCACAGGATCGGAAGACGGACTTTCAACGCTTTCTTGCAGGTCGTCCTCAGTCATAATGACCGAGTAATCGTCCTTTTTCTTGCCTAAACGCCATTTGAATGCCAAAGTATCCTCCTGCCTGATAACGCCGCTTGCTTTTGCTGAATGCAAAAAGACTTGCATTCCCGCATTTAGCGCACAACGTTTTACTGTGTTTGAAAGCATCTTGCCGCCTGATCCCGCTAAAAACCTGCATTTCCCGCTTGTTTTTCATACATGAAAAAGGCAGAGATACCCTCTCGTTTACTCATTATACCATATAATTTATTCCTTTTAATTAATATTAAGAATTCTTAATAATTCAAAAGCAGGAAAAATTACCCTATTTTTAGGGATTTTTTTCTTTTGTCAAAAATTTATACCTTATTCAAGGTACATCAATATGACACAATGAGATGTTTTTTTAAGGGTTGCCAAGGCGCGATTATTTTGCTAAAATAGAAGTATCCTAAAAAAAGGAGTACGAAATATGTCTGAACCCACGAACAACAATCTCTCACAGGAAGAGATCGATAGACTGCAAAGAATTTCAAACGAACAGGTGAAAAAGACTTGCGGAACGGGATCCAAAGTTGCCGCTTACGTTTTCTTTGGCATCACGGTTGCCGTTTTTTCTTTTTATCTCTTCCTTTCCATCAAGATCCTTTACGCCCCGCTTCTTCATTCTCCTGAGAATTTGGGGGAAGCGATCGGAGAGATATTCGGCTACCTATTCGGCTTGATTTTGACCTTTGGATTTGCCATTCTGCAATTACCGGAAAACATAGTATCCATCATTTTATTTTCCAGACTGACCGGCAGAACGTACAAAAAAGGCGAGCGCGCTGTTTATATCGTATTCTTGGTGCTCTCCATCCTGATGCTGGTAATAACGGTTCTTTCCCTCGGCATCTTCCTGGGTGTGGCATTGAAAAATCACTGATAACCGTACCTTTCATTTTTCAAACAAAAAGTCTGAGACAAAATGCCTCGGACTTTTTTGTTTGTCCGAACGAGCCCTTTACCCTCCCCAAGCAGAGCTTATTTTCTTCCCTCTCTACACGCCTCGCTTGCAGGTAAAACCCTTTTCTTTGACCAACAGTCCCTAAGCGTCCCTATGCAAAGAGCCTTGGATCCTGTTAGATCAGGCAAAAAACCGCCGTTCTTTCTCTTTTCTTATAATAAAAAAGCCGCAGAAACGCTATGCGCTTCTGCGGACATTTTACGATACAAGTGCCTTAGATCAAACGAGCTCGATGATAGCCATCTCTGCTGCGTCACCCTTTCTCTCGCCAAGCTTCAAGATGCGGGTATAGCCGCCTCCCTGCGTTTGCTTATCGTTGCGAGCCTTGTATCTCGGAGCATACTCGTTAAAGAGTTTCTCCACAAGGGGGTGCTTGATATCTTTGGTCCTTGCGGCATACTTGCTCTTGCTCTCCTTTGCAGCCTTGGGCTCTTGGAGATCATAAAGCTCAGCCATGAGCTTGCGTCTTGCGGCAAGCTTCTTGGGACCATCGTTGATGAATTTAACGGAGACCTTTTCGTTTTTGAGGTTCACCTTCTCTTTCACAACTTCAACGGTATCGTCATAGTTGTTGATAGCGATGGTGAGAAGTTTCTCCGCCATACGGCTCACTTCTTTCGCGCGATCGGAAGTGGTTTCGATCTTTCCGTACCACAAGAGGTCGGAAACTTGGTTTTTCAACATAGCCATGCGCTGATCTGTGGGTCTACCCAATTTTCTCTGATTCATTTTCTGCCTCCCTATTGTTCGTCATTGGCGCGAAGGGAGAGACCAAGCTCTTCAAGCTTCTTCTTCACTTCGTCAAGCGACTTTTGTCCGAGATTACGCACTTTCAGCATTTCCGCTTCGGATTTATCAATGAGCTCACGCACAACGTGGATACCCGCTCTCTTCAAGCAGTTGTAAGAACGCACGGACAGATCCAAAGACTCGATCGGCGTTTCCAAATAGGTAGCGGCGGGATCGGGCTCATCCGTTTGCATGATATCCATCTTGGGCACTTCGTCGCAAAGGTTGATAAAGAGCTTTGCGTGCTCGTCCAAAATAGCGGCTGCGAGAGAAAGAGTTTTCTTCGCGGGGGTCGTGCCATTCGTCTTCACTTCCAAGACGAGTCTGTCATAGTTGATATCTTGTCCCACACGGGCATCCTCCACCGCATAGCTTGCGGAAAGGACGGGGGTGAAGATGCTGTCCACGGGGATATATCCGATGGGCTGGTCGGCAAGCTTGTTCTTATCGGCGCCAACGTAGCCCCTGCCGCTCATAACGGTGATCTCCATATCCAAAGATCCGCCTTCGTTGATGGTGCAGAGATAATGATCCTCGTTCACAACGGCAAGGTTGATACCGCACTCAATGTCCTTACCGGTGACAGGACCGGGGGTGCTCTTCTTAATGCGGACGATTGCCCTTTCATCTTCCTCCAAGGGGCTCTTTTCCACAAAGGCGAGACCCTTGATGTTCAAAATGATATCCACCACGTCCTCAACGACGTTGGGGATCGTGGAGAACTCGTGCATCACACCCTCGATCTTCACACCGACAGCTGCCGCGCCGGGAAGATCGGAAAGCAACATTCTGCGCAGAGCGTTGCCCAGGGTGATACCCAAGCCTTTCTCAAGAGGTTCGACCGTAATGGTCGCCTTGGACGCATCGGCGCTTTCCGAGACTGTGATTTGCGGTGTTTTGATTTTAATAATCATAATATTCCTCCTTAATTACTTGGAGTACAACTCAACGATCATGTGCTCCTTGATTCTGAGGTCGATATCCTCACGCTTCGGCATCTGCAAAACCTTTCCGGAAAGGGTGGTCTTGTCAAATTCGAGCCACTGAGGAAGTGCGGACTTGGCGCCCACTTCTTTAACCGCCTCAAACAGTTTCTTGCCCTGCTTATTCTCTTTGACCGCGATCACGTCGCCGGTGGAAACCAGATAAGAGGGAATATTAACGTTTTTGCCATTCACGGTAATATGGCCGTGATTGACGATCTGCCTGGCTTGCGCTCTGCTGCCGCCGATACCAAGACGGAACACCACGTTATCAAGCCTGCGCTCGATCAGGATGAGCATGTTTTCACCGGTAATGCCCTTCATGCGCTCCGCTTTTTCATGATACATGCGGAACTGCTTTTCCAGGATACCGTAAGCTCTCTTGGTCTTCTGCTTCTCACGAAGCTGGAGAGCATAGTCGGAGATCTTTCTTCTGCCGGTCTTGACGGGACCGGGGGGATTGATACGGCCTTTCTCCAACGGGCAGAGCTTTCTGCCTTGGGTGCCGTCACTGCTGATATTATAACATCTGTCGCCTTTGAGATATAACTTCTCGCCTTCTCTTCTGCACAAGCGACAATCGGGACCTGTATATTTAGCCATATTTCTACCTCCTACAGTCTTCTACGCTTGGGCGGACGGCATCCGTTGTGGGGGATCGGGGATACGTCCTGAATGGACGTGACCGCGATATCCGCATTTTGCAAAGCACGGATAGCGGACTCTCTGCCTTGACCGGGACCTTTCACGAAAACGTCCACGGATTTGAGTCCATGTTCCTTTGCTGCCTTTGCCGCATCTTCCATGACCATCTGCGCTGCGTACGGAGTGCTCTTCTTGCTTCCGCGAAGACCGAGCTTACCCGAGCTGGACGCGCTGATCGCATTTCCTTGCGTATCGGTGATCGTAACGATCGTATTGTTGAAAGAACATTGGATGTGCGCCTGACCTTTGTCAACGCGCATAATGTCCTTACGCTTCTTAGTAATAACTTTCTTGACTGCCATAACTATTGAGCCCTCCCTTATTTCTTAGAACGGCCGACGGTACGTCTCGGGCCTTTACGGGTACGAGCGTTCCTCTTGCTGCTTTGTCCTCTCACGGGAAGTCCCTTTCTATGACGGACGCCGCGATAGCAACCGATCTCGCGCAATCTCTTGATGTTCATATCGATCTCACGCTTCAGATCGCCTTCGACATGCAGATTCTTTTCGATGTAATCTCTGAGTTTCGCCACATCGCTTTCTGCCAAATCTTTCACCCTGATATCAGGGCTAATCCCTGTCTCTGCCAAAATTTTGCGGGAAGTGGTGAGGCCTATACCGAAGATATAGGTCAAACCGATCTCGAGCCTCTTTTCCCTTGGCAAATCTACACCGGATATACGAGCCATTAAAATACCTCCATTAAATCTTTGATGTTTATCTTATACTCATTCGAGAGGACGAAATGTAAATCGGAATGAATTCGTCCAGCCGCTCCTCGTTTGAATAAAGGATCTCTTAACCTTGCACCTGCTTATGGCTCTTGCTCTTGGAGCAGATCACCATAACCTTGCCGTGACGCTTAATGATCTTGCACTTGTCACACATGGGTTTTACCGACGGTCTAACTTTCATATTATCCTCCAAATTAGTTCTTATCTCTCCAAACGATGCGACCTTTGGTCAAATCGTAAGGGCTGATTTCCACTTTTACCGAATCCCCTTCGATGATCTTGATGCTTTTGATGCGCATCTTTCCCGAAGGATAGGCTATGATCTGCGCGCCGCTCTTTTCAAGTTCCACTCTGTAAGACTGGTAAGGCAGCACTTCCACGACTTTTCCCTGAACCTCTATGACGTCTTCCTTTGACAAAACAGACCTCCTTATTTGCCCGAGTAAGCTCGGAGCGCGCTCTTGATTTCACTATCGAAAACTTGCTTCCCCGAAAGGAGCTTATCTCCGATCACTTGATTTCTTTCACCGGCGGGATCGAGGTGCTTGACGTTCTTTCGTTTGGGAGAAGCGATGGATTTCTCATCCCCGTTCGCCACAAAGGCATAGCCTTTTTCGTCGAACCTTACTATTATATAACATTTCCCGCAGTCTCGTCCAGCCTTTGAATACACTATACTGCCAACGAATACATCTTTTTGCATAATTTTTCCTACATGGTAAGGATCTCTACCCCATCTTGCCACACCGCTATGGTGTTTTCATAGTGTGCGGAGGGGGAATGATCCCTCGTGCGGACCGTCCATCCGTCCCGCTCGGTGTACACGTCGTATTTACCGAGATTGATCATGGGTTCCACCGCAATGGTCATGCCGGGACGCAAACGGATGCCTCTTCCCTTTTCCCCGTAATTGGGAACGGGCGGGTCTTCGTGCATTTCCCTGCCTATGCCGTGTCCGGTAAGAGCCCGAACGATGGAATAACCTTTGCTCTCAACGTACGTTTGAATGGCCGAGGAGATATCCCCGATCCTATTCTCCGCCGTGATCCCTTTGATCCCTTCAAAGAAGGCTTCTTCCGCCGTCTTCACAAGGTCCGCCTTTTCTTTGCTGACTTTGCCGATCATAAAAGTGCGTGCGCTGTCACCGTGATAACCGTCAATGTAAGCGCAAAGGTCCACACCCACGATCTGCCCTTCTTCAATATACTTTTTGGAAGAAGGAATGCCGTGCACCACAACGTCGTCTATCGAGATGCAAGTGCTTGCGGGGTAGCCTTCGTATCCGAGGCAGGAGGGACGAGCCCCGCGGCTCTCGATATATTCCTTTACCCAGCGATCCACTTCGGCAGTGGTCACACCCGCTTTGATCCTATCTCTCACCATCAACAAGGTATCACGCACGATCAAATTCGCCTTGCGCATAACCTTTACTTCTTCCGGTGATTTCAAAAAGATCATTTCAGCACCTTTAAGATGTCGGCGTAAACCGCCTCTATCCCTTGCGAACCGTCCACATCCTTCAAGAGCCCTTCCTTCCTGTAATAATCGATCAGGGGAGCGGTCTCTTTGTGATAGACGTCCAATCTGCTCTTGACAGTTTCTTCTTTATCGTCGTCACGCTGATACAGCTTGCCACCGCATTTCGCGCAGGTATCCGACCCGTTCAAGAAAGCCACGTTGTACGTTTCGCCGCAACGGCACATACGCCTGCCCGCCACTCTCTTGACAATAGCTTCGTCATCCACCACCAGGTTGATAACGACGTCTATTTTTGCGATCTTCTTCAAGGCTTCCGCTTGATAGATCGTGCGGGGGAAGCCATCCAGGATAAAACCTTTTTGGCAATCTTCCCGCGCAAGTCTGTCTTCAACGATCTTGATCACCACGTCATCGGGAACGAGGGCGCCTTTGTCGATATAACTCTTGGCAAGGACGCCGAGCGGGGTGCCGCCCTTTATGTTTTCACGGAAGATATCTCCCGTGGAAATGTGCGGTACACCGAGTTCGGTTTTTACTCTCGTGGCATGCGTGCCTTTGCCGCTGCCGGGTGCTCCGAGAAAGATGATTTTCATAATTACTTTAAGAAGCCCTTATAGTGCTTCATCATCAATTGATTCTGCAACTGCGTGTCAAACTCCATAGCCACGCTGACAACGATCAAAAGTCCGGTTGCGCTGAATGCGTTGCCGAGTCCGTTCTCCTTGGAAATGATGGGGAGCACGACGCTCGGGATCAAGGCAACAACGGCAAGGAAGATCGCGCCGAAGAGAGTGATCCTGTTATTGATCCTCTGCAAATACATGGTAGTGGGTCTGCCCGGTCTGATGCCCGGAATAAATCCGCCGTTCTGCTGAATGTTCCTACTGATATCCTCAGGATTGAATTGTATCTGAGCGTAGAAGAAGGAGAAGAACACGATCAACAAGCACATGAGTGCAACGTAGATGGGTTCACCCACTCCCAACCATTCGGACCACCAACGATAGAAAGCGCTGTCCGGCCAGAAGCTCGAGATCATTTGCGGGAACATCAGGAAGGAAGAAGCGAAAATGATGGGCATAACGCCGCTCGCATTCACCTTCATGGGGATATGCGTGGACTGTCCGCCGTACATTTTGTTTCCTTTCACCTGCTTGGCATATTGGATGGTGATCCTTCTTTCCGCAAGGTCCACGAAAATGATGAACACGAACACCAAAAGCACCACGAGGAAGAAGGCAAGGATGAGCCACACCTTTTTGGCGGAATCATTACCGTCGCCCACACCTCTGAATGCCGTCAGAATACGCTGACCCGCAGAAGCAAGGATACCCACGAAAATGATCAAGGAGGTGCCGTTTCCGACGCCGTACTCCGTGATACGATCGGAGATCCACATGACCAAACAGCTACCGCCTATCATCATCATGATGACGAGGGCGATCGTGAGGCCGGAACTTCCGAACACGGGTTGGAACATGCCTTTGCCGTAGCCGAGGCAGATACCGATGCCTTGCACCGCCGCAAGCAAAATTGCCATATAGCGGGTGATCTGAGTGATCTTCTTTCTGCCATCCTCACCTTGCTTGGAAAGTCTTTCAAGCGGGGGGATGATCAGGGTCAAAAGTTGCATGATGATGAAAGCGTTGATAAATGGAATGATGCCCAATGCAAACAACGTACCGTTCGAAAGCGATCCGCCCGTGATGGTGGACATGATGCTGAAGAAGGTATGATTCGGATCATCGGCAATGGTTCTGAATTGATTGGAATCAATGCCCGGAACAGGGATGAAACACCCGATTCTGAAAACCAAGATCATCAGAAGGGTGAGTAGCATCTTTCTTCTTATTTCCTTCTCGCGGAAGGCATTTATCAGCGTTTTTAACATTACAGCACCTCTACCTTGCCACCGGCCTTTTCAATCGCTTCTTTTGCGGAAGCGGTCACACACGCTGCCTGAACGGTGAGGGGCTTTGTAAGCTCTCCGCCGCCGAGAACTTTGAGTCCGTACGGTTGCGCCTTGCTGAGAACACCTGTTGCGAGGAGCACGTCCTCATTGATCACGGTGTTAGCCTCGAAACATTCGAGGTCCCAAAGGTTAACGATATTGTACTCTTTCTTGAAAATATTGGTGAAGCCGCGCTTGGGAAGGCGTCTGGTCAAGGGCATCTGTCCACCCTCGAAACCGGGACGCACACCGCCGCCGCTTCTCGCCCATTGTCCTTTATGTCCTTTACCCGAAGTCTTGCCGAGACCGGAGCCGATACCTCTGCCAAGTCTCTTTGCGTCGGATTTGGAGCCCGGAGCGGGCGCTATGGTATGCAATTTCATATTCTTACCTCCTAATCGGCATTCTCTACTTTTACGAGGTGAGAGACTACCTTAATCATGCCGCGAGTGGTCGCATTGTCCTCATGGATCTTGCTGCTGCCGACTTTATGAAGTCCGAGCGCCGCCACGTTCGCCTTTTGCTTTTCGAGCGCACCGATCGTGCTCTTTACCAAAGTAACTTTGATCTTAGCCATTACTTTTGTGCCTCCTTACCGAGGATTTCTTCTACGGTCTTGCCGCGAAGAGCCGCGATCTGCTCGGCAGTCATCAAACGGGAAAGACCGTTTATGGTCGCCTTAGCGCAGTTGATGGGGTTGTTCGTACCGATCGCCTTGGTGCGGATATCCTGAATGCCCGCCATTTCCAGCACGGCACGCACGGGACCGCCGGCGATCACGCCGGTACCGACTTCGGCAGGCATCAAAAGCACTTGACCGCGTCCGAACACACCGGTGATCTGGTGAGGAATGGTCGTACCGACCATGGGCACCTTGATGAGGCTGTTCTTTGCCGCGGTGGTAGCCTTCTCGATCGCATCGGTTGCTTCCGCAGCCTTACCCATACCGAGACCGACCTGACCGTTCTTATCGCCCACCACGATGAGCGCTGCCTGACGCATCGTTCTACCGCCCTTCACAACCTTGGTGACGCGGTTCATCGAGATGGTGACTTTGTCGAATCCGTCTTTTACTTCTCTGTCTTTATTGAATTTGTCATCACGTCTAGCCATACTCTACCTCCTTAGAACTGCAAACCGGCTTCTCTTGCACCTTCGGCAAGTGCTTCGACACGGCCCATGTAAAGGTAGCCGCTTCTGTCAAACACAACAGTGGTGACTCCCTTTTCCGCGGCGCGACGACCGAGCTCGCTGCCAACGTACTTAGCCTGCTCGCTCTTGGACATCTCTTTCACGGCGTCGGCGATGGCTTTTTCCATCGTGGAAGCCGCAACCAAGGTGATGCCGTTCACGTCGTCGATGATTTGCGCGTAGATGTGATTCAAGCTTCTGAAAACGGACAAACGGGGACGCTCCGGCGTGCCGCTTATCTTATTTCTGATACGCTTATGCCTCTTGATCCTTTCGGAATTTTTATCAATCTTGCTAATCATATCTCTTTACTCCTTATTTGCCCGCGGTCTTACCCACTTTCTTCACGATCACTTCATCCTTGTAGCGGATGCCGTAAATGTGATAGGGGTCCGGTCTCTTAATATCGCGGAGGTTCGCTGCGAACTGACCGACGAGTTCTTTATCGATACCCGTAACGGTGAGTTCCAAACCGTTCTCCGCTTTTGCCTTGATCCCTTCGGGGATCTCTACGGGCACGCTGTGAGAAAAGCCCACGTTGAACACAACTTTGTTGCCTTCCACCGCCACTTTATAACCGACGCCGTTCACCACCAAGGTCTTGCTGAAACCTTTGGTGACGCCAAGCACCATGTTATTGATGAGCACGCGGGTAAGTCCGTGGATCGCCTTGTTCTCTTTCAAGTCGTTCGGACGGGCAACGTGGACGTGATTGCCTTCGATCGAAAGGATCGAAGTGGGATGCATGGTACGAGTGAGAGTGCCGAGGGGGCCCTTCACCGTGACCACATTGTTATCTCCGAGTGTGACGGTCACACCTGCGGGGATCTCGATGGGAAGTCTTCCGATTCTTGACATTCTTCTACCTCCCTTACCAGATGTAAGCCATAACTTCGCCGCCAACGTTGGCATTGCGAGCTTGCTTATCCGTCATAATACCCTTTGAAGTGGAGATGATCGCGATGCCGAGGCCATTCAACACTTTGGGAAGTTCCTCGCAGTTCGCATACACTCTGAGACCCGGCTTGCTTACGCGCTTCAATCCGTTGATAACGCTTCTGCCCGCGCCATACTTCAAAGTAATGTTCAAATAGCTGTTCACGCCGTCTTCCACTTTATCGACGGCTGCAATATACCCTTCCTCCAAGAGGATATCCGCGATTGCGGACTTCACCTTAGAAGTGGGGATCTTCACATCGGCATGCTTCGCGGTAAGGGCGTTCCTTATCCTCGTGAGCATATCCGCAATAGGATCGGTCACTACCATATCTATTTCCTCCTTATTACCAACTCGACTTCTTCACGCCGGGGATCTGTCCCTTGTACGCAAGCTCTCTGAAACAAACCCTGCAAATGCCGTACTTTTTCAAGACGGAGTGGGGTCTGCCGCAAATCGAGCATCTCGTATATTCGCGGGTGGAGAACTTTTGAGTCAGTTTTTGCTTATTTTTAAGAGCAGTTCTTGCCATTTATTTTACCTCCGTTAGTTGCGCGCAAAGGGCATTCCGAGAAGGGTAAGGAGTTCCTTCGCTTCTTCGTCCGTCTTTGCGGTGGTGACGACGCAAATGTCGAGACCTCTCGTCTTTTCCACTTGATCATAAGAGATCTCGGGGAAGATAAGTTGCTCTCTCAAACCCATTGCGTAGTTGCCTCTTCCATCAAAGGACTTGGTGGAAACACCCTTAAAGTCCCTCACGCGGGGGAGCACGATGCTCATGAGCTTGTCGAGGAAATCGTACATCTTGCCGGAGCGAAGGGTCACTTTCGCGCCGATGTTTTGACCTTCTCTGACCTTAAAGTTAGCCACGCTCTTCTTAGCCTTGGTGACAACGGGTTTTTGACCGCTGATGAGTTTCAACTCCTCCACGGCGAGCTGGAAGCTCTTGGAGTTATCCTTGTCATCACCCAGACCCATATTGAGAACGATCTTTTCCAGCTTGGGGACTTCATTGATGTTGGCATAGTTGAACTTTGCCATCAACGCGGGTACAGCCTTCTCGGCGTACAGGTCCTTCAATCTGTAAACTCTCTTGGTATCTTCCGCAGCTGCTGCGGTATTCTTCTTAACTGCCATTGTGTACCTCCCTATTACTCAGCCGACTTTTTAGTCGTCTTCTTGACGGCGGTCTTCTTCACGGGAGCCTTCTTGGGTTCCTCGGTGACCGCTTCTTCCGTTGCGGGAAGCGCTGCTTCGGCTACTTTCTTAGTGCTCTTCTTTGCGGTGGCTTTCTTAGCGGTGGCCTTCTTGGTGGTCTTCCCATCGAGAATTGCGCCGCACTTCTTGCACTTTCTGACGTTCTTGCCGTTCACTTTCTCGTGAGCGATCTTGGTCTGAGCGCCGCACTCGGGGCAAACGAGCATCACGTTGGATACGTCGATCGCCGCGGGTTGGGTCGTTTTGCCGCCCGGCTGATTTGCACTTCTGGGTTTCACGTGCTTGGTCACCATATTGAGACCTTCAAGCACGACTTTGTTGTCAGCGGGGTATGCCTTGATGACGTCGGCTTTCTTGCCTTTGTCCTTACCGGTCAACACCACTACTTTATCGCCTTTCTTTATCTCCATAATGTCCTCCTTACAGCACTTCGGGAGCGAGGGAAATGATCTTCATATAGTCCTTATCCCTGAGCTCTCTCGCGATCGGCCCAAAGATACGGGTGCCGCGGGGCTGCTTCTGATTGTCGATGATGACTGCTGCGTTCTCGTCGAACTTGATGTGGGAACCGTCTTTTCTGCCGATGCCGCGCACCGATCTCACGATGACCGCCTTCACAACGTCACCCTTTTTGACGGTGCCGCCCGGAGTTGCGGTCTTCACGGACGCCACGATGACGTCGCCGATGTTTCCGAACTTCCTGAACGAACCACCCAGCACTTTAATGCACATGATCTCTTTGGCACCGGTATTGTCCGCTACTACCAATCTTGTTTGCGGTTGAATCATATCTCGCTGCCTCCTTATTTCGCTCTGCTGAGGATCTCCACGAGTCTCCAGCGCTTGTCCTTGCTCAAGGGGCGGGTCTCGGTGATCTCCACGGTGTCGCCGATGCGTGCGGCGTTCTCTTCGTCGTGCACCTTGTATTTGTTGGTGACGCGAACGGTCTTCTTATAGAGGGGGTGCTTATACTTCACTTCCACGGCAACCACGATGGTCTTATCCATCTTGTCGCTGAGGACGATACCCACCCTGCTCTTTCTCAAATTTCTTTCTACTGCTTCCATATCTTACCTCCCTACTTCGCAGCCTTGCCGAGGAGTTCTCTACGGCGAAGTATGGTATTCACTCTCGCAATGTCGCGTCTGCAATTCTTCAACGCTGCGTTATTGGTCAACTGCCCTGCGGCGTGTTGAAAACGAAGGTTAAAGAGTTGCGACTTCAACTTGGTGAGTTCCTTATCGAGTTCAACTGTACTCATTTCCACATATTTCTTGGCTTTCATTATTCTTCACCGCCTTCCGTTGCAACAGGGATCTCCTTTTCAACGATTTTAGACTTCACGGGGAGTTTGTGCGAAGCAAGTCTTAATGCTTCCTTCGCGATATCATGACTGATACCCGCCATTTCGAACATCACTCTGCCCGGCTTGACGACCGCTACCCAATATTCGGGGGAACCCTTACCGCTACCCATTCTGGTTTCGGCAGGTTTCTTGGTCACAGGCTTGTGGGGGAAGATGTCGATCCATACCTGACCGCCTCTCTTGGTGAAACGAGTCATGGCGATACGAGCCGCCTCGATCTGGTTGGATGTAACCCATCCGCACTCTTCTGCCACCAAAGCGATATCGCCGTATGCGATCTTATTGCCTTTATTTGCTTTTCCTTTCATGCGGCCGCGAGAAACTTTTCTACGCTTGACCCTCTTCGGCATTAACATTACGCTTCACCTCCTTCCTTCTGAGCAGGCTGCGCTTTCTTTACAAGCACTTCGCCTTTGTAGATCCATACCTTCACGCCGATACGCCCGTAAGTGGTGTGCGCCTCGGCAAATCCGTAATCAATGTCTGCACGCAGCGTTTGAAGGGGGATCGATCCTTCATGATACTGCTCGGTACGAGCGATTTCCGCGCCGTCAAGTCTGCCGGCAACCATCGTCTTGATACCTTTTGCACCCGCCTTGGTCGCTCTGGACATGGCCATCTTCATTGCTCTACGGAAGCTGATCCTCTTTTCGAGCTGATTGGCAATATCCTCTGCAACGAGCTGAGCTTCCGCATCCGCAACTTTCACCGGGATGAACTCGATGATCACCGTGGGATAGGTGTGCCCGTTCTTCTTTGCGATCTTTACGACCTGCGCGCGGATCTTATCGGTTCCCGCACCCTTCTGTCCGATCAAAAGACCGGGACGAGCGGTGTGCACTTTCACCTTCAAATACTTATCGCATCTTTCAATGTCCACGCGGGAGATTCTGGGTCTGTCGTCAAGTTTCTTGACAAACTTTTCGCCTTCCTGTTGGACAGGCTCTTCGGAAGTGGCTTTCAACTCGGGCTTGTAAACGTCTTTAATGAAATGCCTGATCTGGTTATCCTCCAAAAGGTAGCTACCAAACTCCTTCTTGCCGGCGAACCATTGTGCTTCCCACTCTTTATTGATTCCTATTCTGAGTCCGTTAGGATTTACTTTCTGTCCCATCGTCAACCTCCTACTTGTTCGAACTGTCCATGATCACGGTGATATGGCTCGTGCGCTTCAAGATGCGGTATGCGCGGCCCTTGGCGCGCGGCATGATCCTCTTGAGCGTGGGGCCCTGATCCGCGAAGGCTTCCGCCACGAACAGGTCGCTCTTACTGATATTCTTGTACTCGGCGTTCGCCGCAGCGGAATCCAGCACTTTGAGCACCACGGGAGCAGCGGACTTGTTGGTATTCTTCAAAACCGCTGCCGCTTCGGTGTAGCTCAAACCTCTGATGATGTCGAGCACGATTCTTACTTTATAAGGAGAGATCCTTATGTATTTTGCGGTTGCTCTCGGACGCGTATCGGCGTTCTTCTCGCGAGCCTCGCTTTTAATCTTCATACGAGTTGCCATATTTCCTCCTTATTTGGAAGCAGCACTCTTGCTGCCGGGGTGTCCCTTAAAGGTTCTGGTCGGGACAAACTCGCCGAGTTTGCAACCCACCATATCTTCGGTGATATATACGGGTACGTGTTTCCTGCCGTCGTGAACGGCGATCGTGTGACCGATCATATCGGGATAAATGGTGCTTGCCCTGGACCAAGTCTTGATCGCTTTCTTGTCGTTGGCTTCGTTCATTGCTTTCACTCTTGCCAACAGTCTTTCTTCAACATAAGGTACTTTCTTACTAGATCTACTCATATTTCCCTCCTATTAGTTCACACGCTTGATGATGAACTTATTGGATGCGCTCTTCTTCTTGCGGGTCTTATAACCGAGAGCCGGCTTACCCCAAGGAGTAACAGGACTTGCCATACCGACCGGAGACTTACCTTCACCACCACCGTGCGGGTGATCGCAGGGGTTCATAACCACACCGCGCACCGTCGGACGGGTGCCCATATGTCTCTTTCTGCCCGCTTTACCGAGGGAAACGATCTCGTTATCTTTGTTTCCGAGCTCGCCCACCGTGGCGCGGCAGTTCAGGGGAACGTATCTCATCTCGCCGCTGGGCATCTTGATGATCGCGCCCTTGCTTTCCTTTGCCATGAGCTGAGCGCCGATACCCGCCGAACGAGCGACCACGCCGCCGCGTCCCGCATGCATCTCTATATTATGGATAAAGGTACCGACGGGAATGGAGGAAAGGGGAAGCGCGTTTCCGAGCTTGATATCCACTTCCGCTCCGCTGATAACGGTGTCGCCGACCTTCAAGCCATCCGGGCAGAGAATGTATCTCTTCTCACCGTCTTCGTATTGCAGGAGCGCGATATTCACCGTGCGGTTCGGATCGTATTGGATACCCACCACTTTTGCGGGAACGTTATCCTTATTTCTCTTAAAATCGATGATTCTGTACTTTTGCCTATTGCCGCCACCGATATGTCTGACGGTGATCTTACCCGTCGCATTTCTGCCGCCGCTCTTCTTTTTGAGCTCGAGCAGGGACTTTTCGGGGGTCTGCACGCCTTGGAGCTCGTCGAATGCCGACACGCTCATGCCGCGGCGACCTGCGGTCGTGGGATTATATCTCTTAATAGCCATCTCTGTGCCCTCCTAATTACGTCAAACTGTCGAAGAACTCGATGCTCTTACTCGACTCGGTGAGCTGCACGATCGCCTTCTTGTAATCCGGTCTTTTACCGGAAGTTGCGCCGCGCCTCTTGATCTTGCCCTTTACGCTGATGGTGTTAACTTTCGCCACCTCCACGCCGAACACTTCTTCAACGGCTCTCTTGATATCCACCTTGGTAGCACTCTTTGCCACTTTGAAGGTGTATCTCTTCATTTGAATGCCGCTATAGCTCTTTTCGGACAGTATAGGCTTAATGATAATATCATAACTATTCATACCTTACCTCCTACGCTTCTAACTGATTCTTCTCGATCTGCTCAGCCGCTTCCTTGGTAATAAGGCACTTGGCATTCGCAACTACATCGAGGACGCTCAAAAGATTCGCGTTAACGGTGGTGACGCCCGGAATGTTGCGAGCGGCGACCACGGCGTTCTCATCGTGATCTCCGAGAACGATCAACACGGTCTTGTCCAAATTGAAATTGTTAAGCACGGTAGCCATCTCTTTGGTCTTCGCCGCTTCGAGAGCGAGGGAATCCACAACGATCGCTTCACTGTTTGCAAATTTGTAAGAGATAGCGCTCTTCAAAGCTTCTCTTCTCATTTGCTTGTTGACTTTCTGAGAAAAATCGCGGGGCTTCGGCGCAAATACAACGCCACCCTTGATCCACTGCGGAGCGCGGATGCTGCCCTGTCTGGCATTACCGGTGCCCTTTTGTCTCCAAGGTTTCTTACCGCCGCCTCTGACTTCGGTCCTCGTGAGAGTGCTCTTGGTGCCCTGACGCATGTTGTTCATTTGCGCCACAACACACTGGTGAATGATGGACTCATTGTACTCTCTTGCGAAGACTTGGTCGGAAAGTTCCATGCTGCCTACTTCTTTCGCTTGCTTGTCATAAATATTCACTAACATAGTTCTTCTCCTTACGCCTTCACGGAGTCTTTCAAGATCAAAAGACCGCCCTTGGGGCCGGGCACGCCGCCCTTAACGAGGATGAGATTACGCTCAGCGTCCACTCTCACCACTTCAAGGTTCTGCACCGTCACGTTTTCATGACCGTACTGACCTGCCATGTGCTTGTTTTTGAACACTCTGCTCGGATCGGAGTTAGCCGCCATAGAACCCACCGAACGATGGATCGGACCGGTACCATGGGACATCGAACCGACGCGCTGTGCATTCCATCTCTTAATAACGCCCGAGAAGCCGTGACCTTTGGACACGCCGCTGACGTCCACTTTGTCACCTGCGGCAAATTGCTCAACGGTAAGCACCGTCTTGCCCACTTCCGCACCGGCAACGTCCAGCTTGAACTCTTTGAGATAACGAGAGTTCTTTACGCCAGCCTTCTTGAACACGCCAGCCTGGGGCTTGTTCACCTTCTCGGACTCGCCAAACGCGACTTGGAGCGCGTTATAGCCGTCCTTTTCTACGCTCTTGATATGCACTACGGGACATGGACCTGCTTCGATGACCGTCACGGGAATGACTTGCCCATCCTGTGCAAATACCTGGCTCATACCAAGTTTCTTTCCGACGATTGCTTTATTCATAGATAAAGTTCACCTCCAAAATATAATCTGATTAAAGTTTGATTTTGATATCTACGCCTGCCGGCACGTCCACGTTCATAAGGCATTGCACTACCTTGGAAGTGGGGTTGTAGATATCGATGAGACGCTTATGAGTGCGCATCTCGAACTGCTCGCGCGAATCTTTATATTTATGCGTCGCACGAAGGATCGTAACGATCTCACGCTCGGTGGGAAGAGGGATAGGGCCCGAGATCTTCGCGCCGTTCTTGGTAATAACGTCCACGATGTTCTTTGCCACACCGTCCACGAGCTCATGATCGTAAGATTTCAATTTGATCCTGATTGTCTGTCCTGCCATTTTCGTTTCCTCCTGTTATTTCTAACTCAATTTTATACCGCGCTGCCGTGTGTTTCCTGCTCCCTGTAAATTTAAGGCAGGAAAACCCTGCCGTCCATTACGAGTTAGCGCCCGATCGTTCGGACTGGTCCGCGCAAATTAGCCCCGGAATGGGAAACCTTGCGCATCATCCGTGTGCGGAGCATTCTTTAGGCAATGCTTGTTTATTATAAAATAGAGGAAAATTCTTGTCAAACACTAACTCAAAAAGAAATATTAATTTTTCTTAATAATTCGTTTTTTCTCAAAAATTTGTTCCGCCCTGCTCTTTTTCCCTCTTCAAACGGACGAGAAATCCATTTTGCGCATTGACAAAAAACGCGGGTGTGTGCTATATTATATTCTATTGAGGTGCGCGCGTGAGCGCAAGGAGTGGCGAATGAAAAAATTCCAGTTCAAAAGATTAGCCAAAAATATGAAGAGAAGACGCATTTTGATCGGCATTGCGGTCGGTGCGGTCGTTCTTGCCGCCACCATCATCGCTGCGGTTTTGATGGACGCCGTGGATATTAACCTCATTAACTCCAATCCCGATGCGGGTCGTTTGCTCGGCGGCGGCAGGATCGTGAACAAGTCCAACGTGGTCATTCGTGCCCAGGCCAACCCGGGGTACGTGTTTACCAACTGGACCAACGTGGATAATTCCATTGCAAGCGAAGAGCCGGAACACCGTCTTTCGGTGCCTGAATCGGGCATTACCCTTACCGCCAATTGGTCTATCGTGCATTGGGATATCATTATGCATTTGAACGGCGGTGAAAACGCGCCGGAAAATCCCAGCACTTTCACGGTGGAAGATGAAACCATCTATTTGAACCCGCCAACCAGGGAAGGCTATACCTTCCTCGGTTGGTATAAGGACGCCGCTTTCAAACAGGAAGCAAAGGACTATATCCAAAAAGGGACGGCGGAAAACGTGATCCTTTATGCCAAATGGGCGGTTTCCTACCCCATCGAATACGTGTTGGGGGATGAGCGCGCATCCAACGATCCCGATAACCCCCTGACCTACACCGCGGAACAAAACGTGGTGTTGGAGATCCCCGTGTGTTACGAACTGAACGGTGCCGGCAAGCAAACCGGCGGCACGTATAACTTCCTTGGCTGGCACGATGCGGACGGCAACGAGATCAAGGTGATCAGTGCGGATTGGAAAAAGCCCATCACGCTTTACGCTTATTGGGATTTCAGCGCAGCCACCTACTTCTCCACCTATCAAAAAGGCAAATATACGTACGTGGATATCGGCAGGTATCCGCAGCATATCGTGGAAAATCAGCGCACCGTGAACGAGCTCAAAACCGCCATTGCAAACGGAGAGTTGCTTCCCGATGAACACGGGCTTTATACTTATAAGGGCATCCTTTATTCCAAGACCACTGCCCACCCCTATCAAAGAAGCACTTATTTCAGTGACGGCTCTGAGGTAAAAGGTGACGTTGAATACTTCTTCATCGTGGAACCCATCACTTGGCGCGTGCTTTCGGGCAATCCGAACGATCCCAATTCCGAAGTGTTGCTTCTTTCGGAAGACGTGTTGACCGCTTCCGCATTCCGCGAGAAAAAGAACGTGATAGCCAAAAACGGACTCATCGTGTATCCCAACAATTGGCAGTACAGCGATCTTCGCGCCTTCCTGAACGGAGATTTCTATTCCACCGCCTTCATGGATGGCGAGCGCGCCTTTATCTTGAACACAACGGTGGATTACGCAAAGACCTCTCACTTTGATCGTTTTGCCAACGGCAAACCCTGCGACGATTACATTTTCCTTTTGAGTTATGCCGATACGGCAAACCGCAATTTCGGTTGGGCACATTGGACCATTAAGGATGATTCCCGCAAAGTGGGCAAAGCCACCGATTATGCCAAAGCAATGGGGGTTTACGCCAGCTTGAACAGAGGCGGCGAATATGACGCTTCTCACTATTGGCTCACCTCTTCGGGCGAGTTTGAAGGAAGAGCGGGCGTGGCTACCGCACTCGGAAACGTGGGCACTTACGACGTGGACTGCAAGTCCATCGGCGTGCGCCCCATGATGAAAGTTAAACTCTCTTGATCCTGCCCCACTCTGTGGCTTGGACGAACAACAAAGGATACTATCCGCAACTTGCGCGATAAAATACACAACTCTTTATAGGAGGACCATTATGCTCACTTACATCTTGCTTGCACTCGGTGCGATCTCATTGACCTTTTTCCTGCTTTTCCGCACGAAGGAAGGCGGCATTATCCCCGCGGCACTCAAAACGCTTACCAGTCTGCTCTTTGTGGCAACGGCGGTTTCCGGTTTGATCTATAACCACATTATCACCTGCACGTCCACTTCCAAGCTGCTTTTCGGCGGGCTTGTGATCCTCGGTTTGGTTTGCGGCTTGATCGGCGATTTGACCCTTGACTTAAAGGTGACCTATCAAACGTTGAATATTCGCCACAGCGATCTTTATACCTTCTTTGGTATGATCGCTTTTGCGATAGGACATATCTTCTTCATCACCGCGGTGGCGCTCTTCTTTGACTTCTCCGCTTGGACCATTTTGATCGCAGCGGGCGTGACGGCAGCCATCTTTGCCATCAGCATCTTCCTGCTTAAAATGAAGTTCGGCAAGTTCTTGATCCCCGCCGTAGCCTACACTTTCCTGTTGACCCTTTTCTTTGCAGGCACCATTGCCGCGGGCATCATCACCGGGTTCAGCGTGGCGCTTATCCTTCTTGCCATCGGCTCTGCCCTCTTCCTGCTTTCCGACATGGTTCTTTCCATGACCTACTTTAACGCAAACGAGAGCAGGATCTTGATCGTGATCAATCACGTTCTGTACTACGCGGCGCAGTTCTTGATCGCGTTGTCTATCTATTATATTGGCATGACTTTATAAGTAAGCGAGTGTAGCGGCACTTATGCGTCGCTACTACCTCAGAAACGAATAGTCACGTACAAAAAGTACGCTCCTATCCGTTTCTTCGGAGAGCACTAGCCTAAGCACCACTC
>DEWF01000008.1:44885-45056 GCA_002363545.1 Christensenella sp. UBA3217
AAGCACCACTCTCCTCGCTTACTGAGTTATTTAATAAAAGCAGTTGCGTTAATTCGTAGCTGCTTTTTTGTTGCGCCTCGTATCTACATTCCTCTCCGCTCTCACCTGATCATACCTTTTCTCAACTTCGTAACGTATCGGAGATCGAGAGCACTAGCCTAAGCACCACTC
>DEWF01000008.1:45094-70770 GCA_002363545.1 Christensenella sp. UBA3217
AAGCACCACTCTCCTCGCTTACTGAATTAAAATAAGAAAAGCAGTTGCGCAGTGTTCCGTAGCTGCTTTCTTATTGTTCCTCATACCTCCATTCCTCTCCGCTCTCACCGAGCGCGATCTATATACGTTCTAAGTTGTGATGCGTTTGGGTAATAAGCACCTTCCTAAGCCACTCTCCTCGATACTGAATTGAAATAGAAAAGCAGTTGCATTGTTGCAACTGCTTTTCGTACTTATCGTATCCCCTTATTCTGCCTTACGACTTTATGATTGACATTCTTCTATAATGCATTTGGCGATCTTGATGCCGTCCACCGCCGCGCTCATGATGCCGCCGGCATAACCGCACCCTTCTCCACAAGGATAAACAGAAGGATGAGAAAGGCTTTTTCCATCCTCACCACGCAGCACGCGTACAGGAGAAGAGCTACGCGTTTCCACCCCCGTTAGCAAGGCGTCGGGCTTGGCAAAGCCCTTGATGCGCCTATCCAATACGGGAAGCGCTAAGCGAAGCGCCGCACCAACCTTTTCGGGCAAGATCTTATTCAGATCGCACGGCGTTACTCCGGGACGATATGTGGGTTCGATCTCACCCGCAAGCGAGCCGACATGTCCTTTCAAAAAATCCCCTACTCTTTGGCAAGGAGCGCGGAAAGCGCCGCCGCCCGCCCGGAACGCCTTTGTTTCCAGTCTTTTTTGAAATGCCACGCCATCCAGCACGCCGCCGCCGAAATCCGAGGCATCCACCCCTACCAGCATAGCGGCATTGGCGTTTTTACCGTCACGCGCATGATAACTCATGCCGTTGGTCACCACCCCGCCTTCTTCACTTGAAGCGCACACTACATAACCGCCGGGGCACATGCAAAAGCTGTACACGCCGCCCTGTGCGGTATGCTCCACCACCTTGTAATCCGCCGGTGGGAGCAACGGGGCGGAAGGAACGCCGTACATGGCTTGGTTGATATCGCGTTGCAGTTGTTCAATGCGCACGCCCACGGCAAAAGGCTTGTTCTCCATAAAAAATCCGCGCGAAAGAAGGGTTTCATAGGTATCTCTTGCGGAGTGCCCGATCGCCAATACCACGCGATCGGTCAGGTATTCTCCATCCGCCGTCACGCGAGCGAGCGCTCCATCGGCACAAAGATCCGTCATTTGCGCTTCAAAGTGCACTTCTCCGCCCAACCGGCAGATCTCTTCCCGCATACGCCTTACGGTATCACGCAGGCGATCCGTTCCGATATGCGGTTTATTCAAATACAATATCTCTTCGGGCGCACCGAATTTAACAAAGGTTTCCAACACAAAGCGGGATAGGGCCTTCTCTTTAATACCGCTGTTCAGCTTTCCATCCGAAAAGGCACCGGCACCCCCTTCGCCGTATTCGGCGTTGCCCTTGGGGTCCAAAACGCCTTCTTGCCAAAGAACATCCACCTTTTTGATGCGTTTTTCCATGGGAAGCCCACGTTCCAAAACCAAGGGGCGCATGCCCGCAAGCGCAAGCACGTAAGCGGCAAAAATGCCCGCAGGGCCAAAGCCTACCACGATGGGACGGTATTCTCTCTCCCCCACATAAGGAAAGGTGACGGGCGGAATGATCTCCTCTTGATCCGAGATAAGCACGCTGTACACTTCACGTACGGCGCCTTTTTTACGCGCGTCCAACGATTTGCGTAAGATGGTAAAAGTGCGCACCGCCTTTTCAGCCAATCCCGCTTTACGGCATGAAGTCGCTTTCACTTCCGATTGCGTGCTACCAAGGGGCAAAAAAAGATCGTGCAAGATCATAAGCCCCTCCTAAAAAAGAGTGCCGCTTGGCGTTCCGCCGCGGCAATCTCTGCTTTTTCTCTTAAAAAAACCGCTTTCATTTCTCTTCCAGCGCCGCTTTTACAAGGCGATACACTTCTTCCGACGCTTGGGCAAGGGGCTTGTTATTATCCACAACGGTCACCTTTTCTTCCGGCAAAGCCGCAAAGGCTTTCCTATAATTCTCTCTTACTCTCTTTAACACTTCCACCTTTTCATAGCGCTCGGTTTGCGCGCGACTCTCGGTGCGGGAAAGGAAACTTTCGGGCTGAATATCCAAAAAGAGGGTAAGATCGGGCTTTAAGGTCTCACGCGCAATGCGATTGATCTCAATGACCCAATCCATGGGCGCATACATGCCGTTATACGCAAAAGAGGAAAAATAATAGCGGTCGCAAAGGACCACCTCTCCTTTCTCCAAATGAGAAAGAAGCCCGGACGCGGGGTTAAGGATATGGTCTATGCGATCGGTCATAAAAAGACCGGCTATTGCCTGTTCGGGAAGATCGGATTTTCCCGTTAAGCAACGGCGGAGCAATTTCCCCGCCTCACCTTCGGATGGTTCCATCGTAAGAAAAACGGAGTACCCTTCCTTTTCCAATCTCTCTTTCAGAAGAACGGCGTGGGTACTTTTCCCACTGCCGTCTATCCCTTCAAATACGATAAACTTTCCTCTTGCCATTAATAATCGTACCTGCCGTCTTTTACTTCCAAAAGCAACGCGCCGAGTTCACGGGCGGCTTTTTCGCTGTCTTTACCCGCCTTGGAAACCACGTATTTATACACGCGTCCCTTCTTTTCATTCTTTGCATAATAGCGGCTCTTCACCTCAAAGAAGGGGGTATCCTGCTTGGCGTAAATATAGAAATAGAAAGTTCTCCTTATCATGGTAAGAAGAAGAGGCAGCGAGATCAATGCCGACGCCGCACCGCAACCCAGAAACACGTAGAAGAACCAATGCTTCCAATACTTGCCCGTGATAAAGGGGATATTCATGCTTGACTTTACAAAAGGAAGCAGGATCATAAACACGCCCAATCCCAAGAAGAGCAACCCAAAGAGCAACTTCATAACGGAAAAATGCGTGTACTTGGTAAACTTGATACCCGTCACTTTATCCACTTCCAACTCCGAACGTTCGCCCGCGCTGATCAGCAACCTCTTGTTGGTCAAACACACCGAGCCGTCGCCGCGGTTCAAGCAGCTGTAAGCACGCACCAAATGCTCGCCTTTCGCAAGCACAAAGCCGCGGATCACGTCATTTTCGGAAAGCAATTCGTCTTGGTTCAGTTTGTACTTTTTGCGAAGTTTGTTTTTATATGCGCGCAAGGCCTTTTCCTCTTTTGCCGCCCTCTTATCCACCTTTTGTTTGACGGGCGCCGCTTCGGGCATTTCTTGCGAAACGGGTTCCTCTGTGTAAGCGACCACAGGGGCAACTTGGGGAGCGGCCTTTGCCGCTTTCTTTTTATCTTTTTTGGAAATGGCGGGAGCGGCTTTTTGCGCTTCCTCTTCTTGCACGGCAACTTGCGGAACGATTTGCTCTTGTTCGGGCAGGATAGGTGCCGCCGTCTTTTCTGCTTTTTCTTCTTTCTTTGCCTTCACGTCGTTCAAAGAAAAATCACTCGGGATAAAATCCTCAAACAAAGGTTGCGGAACGCCGTAAACGGGCACGTTCTCTTCCGGAGCGGCTTGCGTAGGGGTTTCTTGCGAGATATTCACAAAAACAGGACCTTCCGAAGCGGCGCTCTCCGCGGGAGAAACGCTTTGTTCGTTCAGGACCATTCCCTCTTCTTTTTCGATCATATCCTTTTCTATTTCGCTCATAATTTGAAACCTCTTTGGGGTGTGCGATCTCTGCACGTTATATTTTATTATAACATATTTTTTACTTAATGCAACACATTATATCGCAGTTAGGCGATATGGTTTGACTTTCTTGATAGATAACACTATAATTTACATAGAATTCAATTGTTCGGAGGCGGTGACGAATGAAGATCTCGGACGTATTGCAAAAAGGGAAAGGCACTCTCTCTTTTGAAATATTTCCCCCAAAGGGAGATTTTGACGTGCAAGGCGTAAGATCTCTTCTCGGCGCCCTTTCTCCCCTCTCTCCCGCTTATATCAGCGTCACGTACAGCGCGGGCGGCTCCAAAAACAATCGCCTTACAGAGGAGATAGCCTCCATGGCGCAGGAAGAAAATCATATCCCTTCCGCTTGCCATATCACGGTGATAAACAGCACGAATGAAGAGGTGGAAAATACCATTGATTCCTTTCACCGCCGCGGCATTGAAAACGTGCTTGCTTTGCGCGGAGATAAAGTGGACGGTGCGGAAGGCGGCTCTTATTTGCACGCTACCGATATCATCCCCTCTTTGGTAAAAAAAGGTTTTTGCGTGGGCGCAAGTTGCTATCCCGAAGGGCATCCCCTCTCCCCCTCTCTTGCAGAAGACTATCACTATATGAAGTTGAAGCAGGACCTTGGCGCCTCTTTCTTCGTATCCCAACTTTGCTTTGATAACCGCCGTTTCTTTGAGTTTTTCAAAGGAGCGGAAAAGGCGGGCGTCACCGCCCCCATCTCGGCGGGCATCATGCCTATTATGAGCAAGGCGCAAGTGAACCGCATGATCTTTATGTGCGCCGTTTCTCTTCCCGGAGAGATCATTCGCATTTTGAACCGTTATGAAGAGGATAAGGACGGGCTTTTACAAGCGGGGTTGGACTATGCCGCCGCACAGATCAAGGAGCTTTACGACGCCGGTGCGGATGACGTGCACTTTTACACGATGAACCGCCCCGAAGCCGCGCAAGGTCTTGTGCAACGTTTGAAAGCCTTGGGGTGCTTGCGCAATGCTTGAAGCGCAAGTGATCAAAGACGCTCTTTTATACCTCGGAGCAAAAAAACAAGACGAACAGGCGATCTCTCTTTTGGAAAAGGTTTTGAAGGAGTATCGCCCGCTCTTTTGTCCAAGGCAGGTGACTGCCTTCTTTCGCGTGAAAGACGCCAAAGACGCTTTGACTTTTGAAGGCTGCGAGATCACCCTCGAAGGCGAGAGCATCCGCAAGCATTTTCAAGGGGCAACCGAGGGACTTTTCAGCGCCTTTACCTTGGGAATGGCTTTGGATAAAAAGCTACGCGAACTGTCACTTTCCCACCCTGCGGAATCGGTGGCGCTCAATGCGCTCGGCAGCGCGTACGCCGAACGAATGGCGGACAAACTGTTAAAGGAAGTGCGCGATCAAAAGGAAGCGCAAGGGTTCAAAACCACCTTTCGTTTTTGCCCCGGGTACGGCGACCTGGCTCTCAGCGCCAATACGCAGATCGCAGCGGCGCTAGGCGCCACAAAAAAAATAGGACTTACCGTAACGGAGAGCGGACTGCTTCTCCCCATCAAGAGCATCGTGGGCGTGACTGCCTGCCTGCCGTTATAAGAGGTTTGTATGCAAGGTTTTTCGATATTTGACGGTGCAATGGGTACCATGTTGCAGGCTCGGGGCCTCAAAGCAGGCGCTTTCCCCGAAACCTATAATCTTACCCACCCCGATATCGTTTTATCCATTCACAAGGCGTACGTGGAAGCGGGCGCGGATATTATCACCGCCAATACTTTTGGCGCAAACCCCTTTAAGATGAAAGGCTTGAACGTGGCGGAGATCATCACGCGCGGTGTGGAGATCGCTAAAGCGTCGGGCGCAAAAAAAGTGGCGCTGGACGTGAGCTCTCACGGCGCCCTTTTGGAGCCTAACGGCACCCTTTCCTTTGACGAAGCCTACCAAAACTATGCCTTTATCATGCGCCAAGGGGAGAAGGCGGGCGCGGACCTTATTTTGATAGAAACCATGAGCGACTTGCTGGAAACCAAATGCGCTCTGCTTGCCGCAAAGGAAAACACCTCCCTGCCCGTTTACGTGACCATGACGTATATGGAAGACGGCAGGACCTTCCTTGGCACCGACCCCGTAACGGCAACCATCACCCTCTGCTCCCTCGGCGCGGACGCGGTGGGCGTTAACTGCTCGTTGGGGGCAAAGGATATGATCCCCCTTGTGAAAACCATTTGCGAATACGCCACCTGCCCCGTGATCGTGCAACCCAACGCGGGACTGCCCAAGATCCAAGACGGGCAAACCGTTTACGACGATACTCCCGAAGATTTTGCCTCCGCCATGCTCGAAATGGCGAACCTTGGCGTAACGATCCTTGGCGGATGCTGCGGCACCACGCCCGACTTTATTCGCGCTTTGAAAACCGCACTTGCAAACAAAACGCCCGTGACGCGCACCGTAAAGGCACGCACCGCCGCCACTTCTGCCACCAAGACCGTTTTCTTGGGTGAAGGGGTAAAGGTGATCGGCGAAAGGCTGAATCCCACCGGTAAAAAGAAACTCAAAGCCGCCTTGATAGAGGGGGACGTGGATTATCTTTTGCATGAAGCGATAGACCAAGAGCGTGCGGGTGCGGATATTTTGGACCTGAACGTTGGCTTGCCCGAGATCGATGAAGCCGCCACCCTCGTAAAGGTGATGAAGGAGATCTCCGCCACGGTATCTCTCCCCTTGCAACTCGATTCCTCTTCCAAAGAAGCCTTGGAAAGGGCTTGCCGACTGTATAACGGCAAACCCATCATCAACTCGGTGAACATGAAAAAGGAAAGTTTGGACGCCATTGTGCCCATTGCCAAAAAGTACGGCGCCACCTTGATCGGGCTTTGCCTTGGCGAAACCATGCCTTCCACCCACGAGGAGAGATTTGCTTACGCGCAAGCCTTGGTGAAGGAATTGACTGCGCGCGGCATTCAAAAAAGTGATATCGTGATAGATTGTTTGGTGCTCACCATTGCCACCGATGAAAAGCAGGCGGAAGAAACCGCCCTTGCCGTAAAGCAGGTGACGGAAGAACTGGGCGTTGCCACCGTGCTTGGCGTGAGCAACATAAGCTTTGGTATGCCTGACCGCTTGAAGATAAACGCCGCTTTCCTTTCCAAATGCCTACAAGCGGGCTTGTCCGCTCCCATTTTGAACCCCCTTGTGGCGGAATATGCCGAGGTGTTAAAGGGAAAACTGCTTTCTCTTGATACCTCTTCTTATTTTACTTTTGAAAAAGAGGGTGCGGAAGGCATTCGCGGCATGATCTGTTGCGGCGGAGTGGGCGGCATTGAAGAAGCGGTAAAGGAAGCGTTAAAGACCAAAGAACCCTTGGAGATCATAAACGGAGAATTCATTCCCGCGCTGGACGAGATTGGCATGCAATTTGAAAAGGGAGAGGTGTTTTTGCCCCGACTGATCGCCGCCGCCGAAGTGGTGAAAAAGGGAATGGACGCCATGCGTAGCGGCGAAAAAGAAGAGGACAAGGACCCCGACGTGATCCTTGCCACCGTGAAAGGGGATATCCACGATATTGGAAAGAATATCGTAAAAATGTTGCTCCGCAGTTACGGATACAAGGTGATGGATCTTGGAAAGGACGTGGACGAACAAGCCGTGGTGGACGCTTGGAAAAAAACGCACGCACCATTGATCGGTCTTTCCGCCCTGATGACCACCACCGTTCCTTCCATGAAAAACACCATAGACGCTTTGAAGGCGGCGGGCTCCACCGCTAAGGTGGCAGTCGGCGGCGCGGTGCTTACCGAAGAGTACGCGCAAAAAGTGGGCGCGGACTATTACGGCAAAGATGCCCGCGCAACGGTAAAGATCGCAGAAAAAGTGATACGCTCCTAACCTTTCGTTTTACATTAAAAAAGCCTCTTCCGTCCGTTGACAGAAGAGGTTTTTTGTTTTCAAAACGCACGCAAAAGGTGCGCAGATCAAATCCCGATCAATTTCCCGAAGGATGGTTTTGCTCTTTTTGCTCGGCACTTTGTTCCCCTGCCGAAGCACCATCTGCGCTTTGCGGCGCAAGAGGAGCGGAAGACGCTTTTCTTTTGTTCCATACGTACAACGCAAAGATCACCGCCCAAGCGATCACGATGCCGAGGCTGATCCATTGCGAGGTGCTGAGCCCCGCGTGGATACCCCTCACCTTATCTCCGCGGAAGAACTCCAAGGTAAAACGCATGACGGCATAGGTAAGGAAGTATATGCTCGTGCAAAGACCTTTTTTCTTGGTTTTAAAATAGGTGATCTCCAACACGACGTACAGAACGACCAAACAAAAGGCCTCTATGAGCTGAATGGGAAGAAGGGGGGTGTTCAAAGGCACGTTATGATCCGCCGCCTCTTTGTAAACCACGGACAAAGGCCCGTCGTACTCCATGCCGAAACAGCAACCGGTAAGAAAGCACCCCACCCTGCCGAGAGAGTGACCGATGGGTACACTGACGGCAAACACGTCAAAGTACGCCAAAGTATCCGCTTTGTAGATCTTGCAATAGAGAAACATGCCGATCGCGCCGCCGATCAAGCCGCCGTAAAAAACGAAACCGTTTCGCATGACCTCCCAAAAGGAAAGGTGATTGGCGCGGATCACGTCTATGGAAGTGAGCACGGAAAGCAGTTTGGCACCCAAAATACCGCCTATGGCGGTAAAACAAGCGGCAACCACCGCTTCCATCCTGGGGATGTTGCGGCGTTTACAGCGGATCGCACCGAGCACGGCGCCCAGCAAAAGACCGATCATGAACAAGATGCCGTAAATGGGAATGTTTCTTCCGAATAAAGTGAGAGTTGGCGTTTTCATTTTGCGCGAATTTTCCTTCCGCGGCGGATCCCCGCCCCGAAAAATGGCAATAGGTTCCCGACCGTTTTCCCCGATCGGTCGCATAGGTAGTGTATTATATACTTTCTCCGTTTGTCAATGTTTTTGCCTCAGTTGAAAGAGCGAGGCGCACCATTCGCACCCGAGAACGCAACGTTATAAGCCCGAACGCCTCCGACGAGCCCGCATTGCGGCGTTGCCGCCTATCGAGCACAAAGTGCATATCGAGTCGCAACGCGACATATCGAGTGCGTCAACACATATCGAATTTTTGTATCACCTTCGGTGACATGATGTACTTGCCAAAAAGGCAAGCATGATGTATCTCGCTTTGCTCGACGCTGCCAACGCCTATCGGCTCCGACAATTCCGCATTCCTAATTCCGCATTGCATAGCCCATTCCGCATTCCGAATTCCGAATTCCGCATTACATCCTCGTCTTTGCTCTCATATTCTTTCCGCTTTTTTCCATACTATCGCTATGAATTTGAAAAGCACCATTAAGAAACTCAAACGCGATTTCGGCGAAAGCGTTGACCTTTCCTTTCGAGAGGCTTGCCTTGCGGAAAGAAAGGCGGTGTTCGTGAATTTTGAGGGACTGATCGATAAAGAACTCTTGGAATCAAACGTGATCAAACCGCTTGCCGCGCTGACGGACACAAGCGAAGAAAGCATCAAAAACGCCGTCTATATAAGCACCCCCATCAAAAGGGAAAGAACGCTTTCCGAAATAGAAAAAAACATTTGCGAGGGGGATACCGCCCTCTTTTTGGAAGGGGAAGAGGGCGCCTACCTGCTTTCGGCAAAAAAATGGGAGCGCCGCTCGGTGGAAGAACCGCCCACCAGCAGTGTGATCAAAGGCCCGCGCGAAGGCTTTACCGAGGACGTGACCGTAAACGCCGCCCTGCTGAGGCGTCGGCTCAAAAACAAATCTTTCGTGATCAAAGAGATGACGATAGGCAAATACTCCCGTTCCAAAGTTCTGGTGTGCTATCTTTCGGACGTGGCGGCAAAAAAGACCGTGGACCTGGTGAACGAACGGCTGTCGCACATTGATATTGACGGTGTGATAGACAGCTCCTATCTTACCAAGTTTTTGGAAGACGATCCCGCATCCCTCTTTCCGCAGGTGGGTACCCTTGAAAAGCCCGACGTGGTGGCGGCAAAACTTTTGGAAGGCCGCGTGGCGATCCTGTCCGACGGCAGTCCCATTGCGCTGACCGTGCCGCACGTTCTTTTGGAGAGTTTTCAAGACAGCCAGGATTACTTTAAGCGAAACACCCGCGTGACGGTCACCCGCTTCCTGCGCCTGTTTGGGGCAATCATCGCCCTGTTTCTGCCCGCGGCGTTCGTGGCGGTGCAAGAGTTTCAATACCAGGTTCTCCCCTTAAAGTTTTTGATCACCATTATCAACAGCACCAACGGCACCCCGCTTTCCCCCACGTTGGAAATGCTTCTCGTGCTCATCATCTTTGATATCTTAAACGAAGCGAGCGTGCGAATGCCGCGCTACGTGGGCATGGCGCTTTCCATCGTGGGCGCCATCGTTTTGGGGGAAACGGCGGTCAGCGCGGGGCTGCTATCTTCCCCCGCCGTGCTCGTCACCGCACTCTCCTCCATCGGGCTGTATCTGGTGCCGGATGACGTGGGAACGTACAGTATTTTGCGCCTTGTTTTTGTGGCAACAGCCGCCCTGCTTGGGCTGCTCGGTATTCTGTTTGCCGTACTGCTTTTGGTGGGACACCTTACCACCTTGCAAAGCTTCGGCTCCAATTATATGTCCCCTTACGCTCCCTTGATCAACCGTGATTTGAAGGACGGCTTTGTAAAGCGAGAATTGACCGAAATGCAAAACCGCCCGGAGGGGATAGCCAACCAAAATCCCGTGCGTTTGAAAAAAGATGAATTCCTGCGCGCGCATTTGCAGGAGGAGGACAGCGATGAAAAGTGACGTGGCAACCATACAACTCAGCCAACCCCGAAAAGTATCGTATGCCGAATATGCGTTGCTTGCAGTTGTTTTGCTGGTTGCAACCAAGTTTTGCACGTTGCCCGCCGTTCTGACGGGCATTGCGGGGAGTAAGGCGGTATGGGTGGTTTTTATTTTGCTGGGGATAGAAATGCTTTCGCTGTTTTTTGCCACCAAAACGGCAAAGTGCGGTGGACTTGCGGCTCTCCCTTTGAAAGCGGGTATCCGCATTCCCTTGCTACTATTCTTTGCCTTTTTCTTTGCCTTAAAACTAACGGCGTTTGCGCGCGAGATCTCCACTTATTACGCCCTGTCTTTGTTTGAGAACGCCCCCGTTCTTCCCATCATGATCCTGCTGTTGACCGCTTGCGCATTGCTTGCGAAAAAAGGATATATGGGGGTAGGAAGAGTGACCGAAGTGTTCGTTTGGCTGTTTGCCTTTGTGTTTTTATTTGTGGTGATATTTACCCGAACGGAAGGGGATCTTTTCAACGCTCTATCCATCTTTAATCCCGACGTGAAAGGCATGGGGCAAGGCATCGGAAAAGGCATGGCTTGGTTCGGCGACAGCGTGGCGATCTCTTTTCTTGACCTGAGCGGAGAAGAACGCTTTTCCCCGCACGCCCAAGGCGTGCCCATCCCAAAAAAAAGAAGGAATGCCAAACGAAAGATCCTTTTTGCCGCCGTCACCTGCTCCTTCTTGCTCGTGGTGCTCTTCTTTGCGGTGTTCATTTCCTCGTACGGCGAAGCCGCCAAAATGACAGACTACGCCTTTATCAAACTGAGCACTTTTAAGGCGAATACCGATGAGCTTGGCTCGGCGGATTGGCCCGTGATCATCTTGTGGGCGATCATCTCCTCTTTGTATCTTGCCCTGCTTTTTTTAAGCGGAAAAGAGTGCATTACGGGCATCGTGCCATCCTTGGATCAAAAGAAAAAAAATATGATCCCTTTCTTTTTGCTCGGAGGCGCGGCGGTGGTGATCTCCACGCTGTTGCTTGACGAAGAGGGGGACTACGAAAGTTTTATGACGAGATTCCTAAACGTGATCACCTTTTTATCGGTGGCGGGGAGCATTGCCGTGGGCATTTATTCCTTGATAAAGGCAAAAGGAGAAAAAGATGAAAAAGCGCAGTAAACAGATCCTTGCCCTTGCGCTCATCATCATTGCCTGCGCGATCGTATCCGAACTCATCGTATCGCAACCCATACTGAACAAAGGCATCGTGGTGGGCATGGGGATAGACAAAACCGAAAAAGGCGAGGTGGAAGTGACCGTGCAAATTGCGGTGGCGGGTGAAAGTTCCGCGCCGGGAGCCCCCAACCGTTACGCTGTGGTAAGCGGGGAAGCCCCCACCTTGATTGCCGCCATGGATAAAATCGCAAGGATCACGGCGTACAAACCCGCCTATTTCCATTGCCATATCCTTGTGCTGGGCGAACGCTTGGTAAAAGAGGGCGTGCGCGAGATAGCCACACAACTATTTGCCGAGGATTCGGTGATGGACGACGTGGCGGTGATGGCGGTAAAGGGCACCGCCAAAGAAACGCTGGAACGCAGCGTATCCATGCAAGGCGCCGCCTCTATCTATTTGCAACAACTCAACAAAATAAACAGTTCCACCGGCGGGCACCCCACCGCCACTTTGAAAAGTTTTGTCACGCAGTTTGAAACCAAGGGATACACTCCCTACCTGCCTTGGGTGGAAGCCGTGCCCGTGCCCAAAGCGATAGGCGGCGCGGATACGGGCGGTGACGAACAAAATTACGTGTTTGACTGCGCCAAGACCGTGCTGTTTGACGACGGGGGAAAGGGCACGGTGGAAAGCGAAAAGGTGACAACCGCCATCGGGCTGACGGGACAAGCCGAGGGAATGACGCTCAATATCAAAAACGAAAAAGGGTTTATGGACGTGTTTATCAAAAAATCGCTTGAATGGTGGCACATGGAAAAGAACGGGATGGTGACCCTATCCGTCATATACTTTGTGAAAGTGATTGCCACCGATCTTGCGGAAAGCCCCAAGGACTTGCCGGACAAAACAGTGGAGAGCATGGTGAAAGAGGAAGTGCGTTCTCTTGTGATGACCACAAGGGAACAAACCTTGCAAACGGGCAAGGATCCCTTTTCCCTGCTTGGAAAATACCACAAAAAATACGGTGAAAAAGCGGAGGCGCAAAACTTGGACCTCCGCTTGAAAATCAAGGTGAAACTGAGCGATGCGTGATCATTCGAGTTTGAGTTTTTTCAAAATTTTGGGTTTGCCTCTCTTGGCAAGTTTTCTTTCCAAGAAGATAAAGAGCACGAAGAGGCCCGCGCTGATAGCGCCCATCACGAGAAGGCTGTACCAAGTCATGGCGGTGATGTCCTTGAAAGGAGTCATGCTGAGTGTGGTGGGGAAGATAAACCACCCCAAAGCGTAAACGCCCAACATGGAAAGGAAGATGGCGGCGTGCATGATGCTCATGGGCAAGCACACGCGGAACAGCACCATAAAGCTCATGACCGCCACGATCAAAACCGACAGCATGTGCACTTCCTGCTCCGTTAAATGCAAGGGTTTGGCAAGCAATTGTATGGATAATACGTTTATAACGATCACCAGCGCGCCCGGTAGCGACATTCGTAAGGAATTGTATAAAAAGCCGCCGTCCACCCTATCGTGATTGGCTTCCAATGCCAAGAAGAAGGAAGGGATACCGGTTGCCGCTATGCCCACCAACGTCATATCCGAAGGATCAAAGGGGAAGGTTCCCACAAACAGGAAGATGATGGAAAGAATGGTTGCGTAAATGGTCTTTACCAAATAAAGGTAAGAGGAGCGTTGCAGGTTGTTGATCAAGCACCTGCCTTCCGCCACCACGCGCGGCATGGAAGAAAAGTTGGAATCCAAAAGTACCAAGGACGCCACGCTCTTTGCCACGTCGCTACCCGACGCCATTGCCACGCTGCAATCCGCTTCTTTTAAGGCAAGCACGTCGTTCACGCCGTCACCCGTCATTGCCACGGTGTGACCTTGCTTTTTCAACGTTTTGATCAAGCCGAATTTTTGTTCCGGCGTCACTCTGCCGAAGATCTTATACTCTTCCGCCAGTTTTTCATAATCGGGGCTGTCCCCCCAGGTGGCGGCATCCGTGTACTTTTCCGCCCCTTCCAAGCCTGCTTTGGCGGCAATGGCGGATACCGTAACGGGGTTATCACCCGAGATCACCCTAAGGTCCACACCCGCTTCCGCAAAGAAACGCAAGGTGTCGGGTGCTTCGGCTCTGATCTTATCTTCTATCAACACAAAGCCAAGGATCTTTACCCCCGAAAGGTGGTTCCTATCCTCGATCTTATCCGTTTCCGCCACGCAGATCACGCGCTGTCCGCGGCGTTGATACTCCGCGCACTTTTCTTGGTAAGCCGCCGCTTGATCGGGCGCGATAAATTCCAATGCTCCCATTACGTAAGCGCGCTCACCACGGTTCGCTCCGCTCCATTTACGGTCGGAGGAGAAGGGGAAAGCATCGCCTTCGGGGGTGGCTTTGGCGTCGCCCACAAAATCGGATACCGCAAGATAGGTGGGGTTATTATCCTGCACACAGGAAACCACGTAACCGAGCGCCTGACGGATCTCATCTTCCGTGCCCTGCTCTTCCGAAAGACCCGTGACCACCATGGAACCTTCGGTAATGGTTCCCGTTTTATCCAAACAAAGCACGTCCACGCGCGCAAGCGTTTCAATGCTGTAAAGATCCTGCGATAACACCTTATGCGCGGAAAGACGCACCACGCCCACGGCAAACACGGTGGTGGAAAGCGCAATGAGCCCCTGCGGGATCATAGAGGTGACGCTACCGGACATTTTTAACACGGCTTCTTCCGAGGAAAGCTCCCCGATCAAAAATTCTTTTAAGAAAAGGCCAATGCCAAGCGGGATCACGATAATGCTCATTAAGCGAATGATCGCACGCAACGCGCGCAAGATCTCGGAATTGGTCTTTTTGATATAACGAGCGCCGGCGGCTATCTTGTGCGCATAATTCTCCGCACCCACGTGCACCACGCGCGCAGAGCATTTGCCGCTCACGATAAAGCTGCCGCTTTTTAAGTCCTCTCCATCTTTTTTGTACACGGGATCGGACTCGCCGGTGATCATGCTTTCGTTCACTTCCACGCTACCGTCCGCGATCACCGAATCGGCACAGATCTGGTCGCCCGCACGAAGGATCATCACGTCATCCATCACGAGTTCTTCCACCGGGATCTCGCGTTCTTCCTTGTCACGCAAAACTTTTGCGCGAGGAGCGGAGATCAGAGAAAGTTTTTCAATGGTCTTTTTTGCTTTGAGTTCTTGAAAAATACCAACCGAAAGGTTAAAAAGCACGATGCCCATAAAGAGAATGTTGTTCCAACTCTCTCCGTGGCTCACCACCAGGATCAAAACGGCAAGGAACACGTTGAGGCCGTTAAACAGGGTAAAAGTATTGTCACGCAAGATCTTCCACACGCTCTTGGTTTGCAGATCCTGCTTGCCGTTTACCTTTCCTTCCGCAACGCGCGCCGCCACTTCTTCCGAAGTGAGTCCCATCGCGCTTTGTTCAACTATTGCCTCGCCCTCTTCCATTCCTATCCTTTTATCCTTTTAAGCCTCTTTGTCTGACGTATTCATACATGCCGACGCCCGCCGCCACCGATACGTTCATAGAAGCGATCTCTCCCGTCATGGGGATCCTGACCGCACCGTCGCAAAGTTTTTTGGTAAGAGCGGATACGCCGCTTCCTTCCGCGCCGAGCACGAGGGCAACGTCCCCCGAAAGATCGGCGGAAGCAAGTTCTTTGCCATCCATATCCATGGCGTAAACTTTAAAGAAACGATCCTTCAAATCACGGATCACGTCGTTTACGTTGGTAACACGCGCTACTTTAACGTATTCCGCCGCGCCGCAGGATGTTTTGATAACGGTATCGTTCACCGCCACCGCGCGATGCTTTCCTATGACAACGCCCGCCGCGCCAAGGCACTCCGCGCTCCTCAAAATGCTACCGAGGTTATGCGGATCTTCCACACCGTCCAAGATCACCACGAGGCGGCTGTCTTCCGGCGCGTCCAAGATCTCGTCCATATCGCTGTAAGAAAAGTCCGTGGTGTAAGCAATAACGCCTTGGTGCTTCCTTGCAACTGAGAGTTTATCCAAATTCTCCCTTGAACAAAAAACCGCTTTCGCGCCCTTCTCTTTTGCTTGCATGGCAAGAGATTCCGCCGCTTTATCCCCTTTTTGCACACAGATCTTATCTATCGTGCGTCCGGCTTTCAATAGTTCCTTAACCGCATTTTTCCCTTCAACGATCATATTTTCTCCATCAGGTCAAAGAGGGCGGATAACCGTTCCTCTTGCCCCGTTAAATACAAATACCCGATCACCGCTTCCAATCCGCTCGCACGGCGATAATCGGTGACGGAATAGTTTTTTGCATGATGATGGCTCTTGCTGTTTCTTGCCCGGTGATAGATCTCGGATTCTTCTTCCGTTAAGTAAGGCAGAATGCGCTCCGCCTGCTCGGACTGCGCATGGGCATTTACCGCTCCCGCCGTTTGCTTATGAAGGGCGGCGGCTTTGGCTTCGCTTTTCAGCGCGACCCGCGTGCGCACGTGCAGGGTTTCCACCCCGTCCCCCACAAAGGCAAGAACGAGCGGATTCATCTGCTTAACTTTATTTTTATCTATGGGCGCAATAAGCATACTATTACCTATAAATAATTATAGTATATCCCACCCCAAAAAGCAAAGGTTTCTGCCCTTTTTACCCCTTTACCGAAGCAAAAACAAACGGGGAGATGCCCACCCGCCCCCACGCGGTTCTTTTTTCCTCAGCGCCGTCATAAACTTTTCCTGTGTGGAAATGTGCACGCGCGGACCTCGATTGTGGATAACTCGGTGGATAAGTGGACTGCTTATTCATTTTTGCATTTTTTCACGCATAAAAACGGGGTTTTTGTCGAAAAGGAGCGAACGATGTTCAAGGTGGTGAAACTCAAAAGTATTTTGGTGGTACTTGCGATCCTGATGGTGACGGCGGCGGTTCTCGTTGGCGTGATCCTGTGCGCGCGAAAAGCAAAAAGCACAACGGCCTTTTCTCCTCTACCGCGAAAGACGGTGGTGATAGACGCAGGGCACGGCGGCGCCGACCCGGGTGTGACGGGAGTGAAAACGGGCGTAAAGGAAAGCGATCTAAACTTAAAAACCGCGCTTGTGCTTGGCGATATTTTTTCTTCTGCGGGATTTCGTGCGGTGCAAACGCGCTACGGAGAGGGAAGCACCGTATCGGGGGCCTTTGACAAAACGGCGGATATGGAAGCGCGGCGGCAAACCGTTTTGCGAACAAACCCCGATGCGGTTATCAGCATTCACATGAACAAATACGAAGGACCTTCTCGGCGCGGCGTGCAAGTGTTTTATTCCACCGACTCTTCCCGCGAGTTAGCGGAAGAACTGCAAAAGCACCTGAATCAAACCATGAACGTGCCCACCCTTGGCAGAGGGTTTGATCCCATTCGCGGCGATTACTATATTGCGCAAAACGGTACGGTGCCCTCTGTGATCGTGGAATGCGCCTTTTTATCCAACCCGATAGACGAGAGCCTGATCTCCGACCCCGACTACCGCCTGCGCCTTGCTTCCGAGATCGAATGCGCGGTGGCAAGATATTTGGATAAATAAAGTTTGCAAGAACATAAAAAAAGGCGGGAAATGCCCGCCTTTTTTCGTAATACTTTTTGCTCGCGTTTATATTATGCCGCCTGCGATTGTGCCGTTTGCCCTTGCGGCGCAGACACCGTTTTATAGGACACGGTCACGTTTTTGCTCTCTTCCGCCGCCCGAATAAAGGTTTTTACACACGCAAGCTCAATGGCAAAGCCCATACCTTCCACGTCCTCTATCTCGCTACTGAAATAACTGCTCTTGATCACGCTGACGAACTTGCTGTTCACCACGCCCACCAAGCCGCCGTAAATGTTGATGGCGGGACCGCCCGAGTTGCCGCCGTTGATCGCCGCGTCGGTTTGGATAAAGGTCAAAGCAGGATAATCGGTAAACTTCTTTCCGGTGGCGGATACCAATCCGGAGGTGGCGGATAAGCCAAAGCCGCGCGCGTTGCCGAGCACCAAAAGTTGATCGCCACGCATTGCGGTGACGCCGTTATTCCCCACCTCGTAGAATGGAATACACTCCCACCCACCCTCAGGGGCAGTTTCCGTCAACTTGCAAAGGGCAAGGTCATAGGCGGGATCGGTATAAAGCACTTCCAAGGCGTGCGTGCTTGTTTGTAATCCGTAAGTATTAAGATTGTCAAAACTTCCTACCACGGAAGAATAAACGTAATTCACCGTTTTTGTACCATAGACGGGAACTTGTTCTAATCTTCCCCCATAATAATAATTGCGATACCCTATGATCTTATCTCTATCTTCAACCTGCATATCATAAGTGACCACGTGGTTGTTGGTGAGCACATATCCGTCCTTCGTAATGATAAAGCCGGTTCCCTGCACACTCGAACTGCCTTCGGTGCAAGTAATATTGAGCAAGCAATTGGTGTAAACGCTTGCATAAGCACCGATATTGGCTTGATTGGAAGCGGTAGCCTGCTGCAACGCTTCTTTCAAAGAAGCGATGATCGCCTGATAGTCGGCAGAACTCGAATAAGAGGTACTTTGTTGCTTAGCAATATCATCGGTGGAATTCCCAAAGAGGGAGCATCCCGAAAGACAAACCAACGAGATAACAAGCACAAGTACGACACACAAGGTAATTTTTCTTTTCATACTTTCCATCCTTTTCGGCAAACCTTCTGCCGATCTTACCCCTATACTATTATTTTAACATTAAATCAACCTTAAAATTAGCAATTTTTCTTAATGGATCATACCTTATAACGAAATGGATGCGGAAATTAAGGCTGCTTACGCCATCGCACAAGCTATGATCGCGGGGAAAACGCTTGGGGAACTCTCCCGCTTGCAGATCATTTTGCAAACGGTATGTTCTCTCGTTGCCGCCGAGATCGGTTGTAAAAGGTTATCCGATCAACCCGAGAGCCAAAGCGGCGCGCGCCAATAAAACGTAATCCGCCGCCGAAAGGGTCTCCCCTCTTACCGAGGAAGAAAAGCCCGCCTTTTCGATCACGCGGTTTGCCCCCTCTTTTCCGCCGAACAACGACGCAAGGCCGTTGGACAACGTTTTTCTTCGCATATTGAACGCCGCGCGAATGATCTTGCGCGCACAGGCGATCTCCTGCTCCGTATATCCTTTGTGCGTTAGATCGATCCGAACCACCGCGCTATCCACGTTGGGTGGAGGCATAAAGCATTGCCTTCCCACGATGCGAGTGATCTCGGCGTTTGCCACAAGGTCAAGCGAAGCGGTGATCGCACCGTATTCCGCCGTGCCGGGGGCTGCGGTCAGGCGTTCCGCCACTTCCTTTTGCACCATCACCGTCACGCTTTCAGGGCGCTCTTCCCCTTCCAAAAGGCGCATCACGATGGGAGTAGTCACGTAATAGGGAAGATTTGCCACCACCTTAAATGAATGCGGAAGCGGCTCGGATTTTTTCAAAAAGTCCTCAAACACCACCCTAACGTTTTCCCGCGATGCAAGTGTCTTTTCCAGCACGGGACGAAGCGCATCGTCAATCTCATAAGCAATAACTCTCTTTGCGCGATCGGACAAAGCGGCGGTCAACGTGCCCGCGCCCGCGCCGATCTCAATGACGGTATCCTCTTGGGTGACGCCGGCATCTTCCGCAATCGCCGCGAGAAGATTTTTATCGGTAATGAAATTTTGACCGTACTTTTTGTTAAAATTGATTTGAAAATAATTACCGTCAATGATCATACTTGTATACGATAAAACCGCAACGCGTTCTCGGTAGTCACGCGCTCGATCTCTTCAATCGAAGTGCCGCAAAGCGCCGCCATCTTTTCCGCAATGATGGGAATGTGTTTGGGTTCGTTGGGAGTGCCGCGAAAAGGCACGGGAGTCATGTAAGGACAATCCGTTTCCAGCAAGAGTCTGTTTTGAGGGATCACCTGCAAAACCTGCTCTTTGTGTTTGGCAAAGGTAAGCACCCCACCAAAAGAAAAATAGGCGTCCAACGTTTTGGAATAGTATTTGGCAAGTTCGGCGCTGCCGCCATAGCAATGCAACAGGCAACCGTGCGTCAAATAGCGTAAATTGCGCTCAATGATCGCATTAAAATCTTCATACGCTTCCCGCACGTGAAAAACCACGGGAAGGGATAATTCATCAGCCAAGCGGATCTCTCTTTCCAACACCGCTTTTTGTGTTTCTCTCGGGGAAAGGTCGTAATGATAATCCAACCCGATCTCCCCCAAAGCCACCACCTTTTTTTCTTTGGAAAGGGCAACCAGCCGTTTTTCCACTTCATCGGAATAGGTTTTGGCTTCGTGCGGGTGCACGCCGATCACCGCGTATACGTTTTCCCTGCGCGCCGCAAGCGCCACCGATGCCTCGGAAGAAGGCAGATCGGAAGAGGCGTTTACGATAACGCCAACTCCCGCCTCTTTGGCAGCGTTAACGATCTCCTGCTCTCTTTCCGAAAGAATGGGATCATCCAAATGCGCGTGCGCGTCTATAAACATTATCTTACTTCGCTGCCCGAAGCAACGACCTTTTCGGGGCTGACGAGCACCACGCCGCCCTGCCCGTCATCCGCGCAAAGCAACATGCCCTGACTGACCACGCCGCGGAAAGCGTGCGGCGCAAGGTTTGCCACCACGACCACCTGCTTGCCCACCATTTCCTCGGGGGTGTAATATTTGGCAATACCGCTTACGATGGTGCGCACTTCTTCGCCCACTTCCACCTGCATCACAAGCAGTTTGTCCGTCTTTTCCATCTTTTCCGCTTTGAGCACTTTGCCCACGCGCAAGCCCACTTTTGCAAAGTCGTCTATCGTGATCTCGGGCGGGAGAGGCACTACGGGCGCCTTTTGCGCTTCTTGTTTTGGTTCATCCTTTTGGATCTTGCTTTCCATTTCCGCTATCTCCTTTTCCACGTCCACTCTCATAAAGATGGCTTCTTTTTCAATCACGCGCTTTGCCTGTAAACCGCCGAATTTTGTCACGCTGTCAAAGGTCTTTTCCTGCTCGGTAAGCCCCTCGAAAGAGGAAAGGATCTTTTCCGCCGTATCGGGCAAGAAGGGTTCAATGATCACGCCGACAATGCGAATGCACTCCAACAACACGTAAAGCACGTCCCCGAGCCTTCCCTTCTTATCGGGATCTTTGGCAAGGATCCACGGGCAGTTTTCGTCAATATACTTGTTTGCTCTTTGCACCAAGCGGAACAGCGCTTCCAACGCTTCGGGAATGTGCAGTTGATCCATGTTTGCCGTCACTTCCGCAAGGGTCGTTTCCGCAAGCGCAATGATCTCCTCATCGGTGTTTTCCCTCTTGCCGCTCCAAGCGGGGATCTCGCCCCCCGTGTATTTGTTCACCATGGCAACGGTGCGCTTTACCAAGTTGCCGAGGTCATTTGCAAGGTCCGCATTCAAGCGGGAAAGGAACGCGCGCGTGGTATATGCGCCGTCCTGCCCAAAGGGGATCTCCCTCAAAAGGTAATAACGCACGGCGTCCACCGAATAGCGATCGGAAAGTTCCACCGGATCCACGATGTTGCCCTTGCTCTTGCTGATCTTATCCTGTCCCATGAGGAGCCAACCGTGGCCGTAAACCTGTTTGGGCAGAGGAATATCAAGCGCCATCAACAAGGCGGGCCAAATGATGCTGTGGAAACGCACGATCTCCTTACCCATCATGTGGATATCCGCCGGCCAATACTTTTTATAAAGGGTATCGTCCGCACCTTGGTAGCCAAGAGCGGTCACGTAATTCATGAGCGCGTCGATCCACACGTAGATCACGTGCTTGGGATCAAAGGTGACGGGCACGCCCCAAGTAAAACTCGAACGGGTGACGGCAAGATCGCTAAGCCCCGGGCGCAAGAAGTTATTGATCATCTCGTTACGGCGAGATTTGGGGAGTAAAAACTCCTCGTTGGTTTCCAAAAGGTTAATGAGCTTATCTTGGTATTTGCTAAGACGGAAGAAGTAGCAGGACTCCTTTGCCAAACTGACTTCCCTGCCGCAATCGGGGCATTTGCCGTCCACAAGTTGGGTCTTGGTCCAATAAGTTTCGCAAGGCACGCAGTAATACCCTTCATATTCGCCCTTGTAAATATCCCCCTGCGCGTACAGTTTATCAAAGATCTTTTGCACCGCCGCCTCGTGATAATCGTCCGTGGTGCGAATAAACTTATCGTAGCTGATCTTCAAGCGATCCCACAGCGATTTCAAATTGGCAACCTTCTTATCCACGAACTCCTTGGGAGTAACGCCCGCTTCCTTTGCCTTTTGCTCTATCTTCAAGCCGTGCTCGTCCGTGCCGGTAAGATAAAACACGTCATACCCCGCCTTTCTCTTAAAGCGTGCGATAGCATCGCAAATGACGGTGGTATAACAGGTGCCGAGGTGCCAAGTGCCGCTCGGATAATAGATGGGCGTGGTGATATAAAACTTCTTTTTGTCCATATTGCTCCCCTTCGCGCCTGTGCGCATATAAGTTTGCTTTCTCTATTATACAGCGAAGTATATAAAAAAACAAAAGAATTTTAAAAAAGTTAGCGCAAGCACCCCCGTGCGCAAAAAGCTTGGAGTAAGGAGGGGGCAGGCTTATTTCGTTTTGCAAAGCAAAACATATCGCGTTGCAAAGCAACATATCGAGTACACAGCAACATTTCGAGTGCAATAGCACAATAATCGGCGATCCTTCGGTTGCACTTTGTTCCGCTCAGGATGACAAATAATATGTCATGTTGAGCCACGTGCGAAGCAAGTGTGTCGAAACATCGCCGATTATAAAAAGAGGCAGGGAAGGGTGTAATTTTTTGTATCACCTTCGGTGACATTATGTACTTGCAAAAAAAGGCAAGCATGATGTATCTCGCTTTGCTCGACGCTGCCTTCGCCTGTCGGCGCAGGCAATTCCGCATTCCGAATTCCGCATTGCATCGCCCATTCCGAATTCCTAATTCCGAATTCCTAATTAAAAAAAGCCCCCGCTTTGAAGGCGAGGACGTTAGCGAATGGCTTAAAAATCTCAGTATCCCCTAAGACCAACGGCTCCCACCACGGGGCGCACGGTGGCAAGGAACTTTTCCGCTTCTTCTTGAGGAAGCTCGTGCAATATGCCTTGGGTAAGATTATTTTCTCCATCTTTGAACTTTTGCACGAAGAAACGCTTGGCGCCTTTTACGATATCGGCAATGGCTTGATAGTTTTTATCCGAATGATACTCCGCCATCACGGTGGTGCGGAATTCATAATCAGGCGCAAGGGTCTTTAAGATCTGAACACTTTCTTTCACTTTGTTAAGAAGCGCGGGATTGCTCACGCCCGTCACTTCCTCGTAATGCTCAAAATCCGTTTTGATATCCATTGCCACGTAATCCAAAAGCCTCTCTTCCAAAAGCTCCTTTAACAGCGCGGGATTGGTGCCGTTGGTATCCATCTTTACGCGGTAGCCGAGGGCTCGCACCTTTTCTATGAATTCTCTCAGCCCTTTTTGCATGGTGGGCTCTCCACCCGTGATGCAAACGGCGTCCACAAGTCCTTTGCGTTTGGTCAAATAATCAAACACTTCTTCCTGAGGGATCTCCGCCGCTTCCCCCGTCACGAGAGAGGAGTTATGGCAGAACGGGCAAAGAAAATTGCACCCGCGCGTAAACACCGTGCAGGAGATGAACCCATCGTAATCCACCATTGAAAACTTTTCCATTCCGCAAATGATCATATTGCCTCCGTGGGCGATAGCCCGAAGAAAAAAGGGCGCATCCACGCCCTTTGCTCTTGTTAAAAAACTTATTTCAGCGCGTCGATATAACTCGTTGCCGCAATTGCCGCAACAGATCCGTCCGCAACCGCCGTGGTCACCTGTCTGATGCGTTTGCTGCGGCAGTCCCCTGCGATAAACAGACCCGCCGTTTTGGTGGCAGTATCCTCTCCCGCAAGCACGTAGCCGCCCTTATCCAGGTCCACAAGAGCCTTGATCGCATCGTTATTGGGCACCTGTCCCACTGCGATAAAGCAACCTTTCACCTCGTAAGTGCGCTCCGAACCGTCCTTGGTATTTTGGAACACAAGTCCCTTGAGTTCCCCTTGATCGTCCGTTAAAAAGCGCTGCAAAGAAAGGTTATGTTCGTAGCTTACGTTCTCTCTTGCAAGCACCGCATCCACCATTGCCTTCTCCCCAAAGAAGCGGTCAAAAAGGGTGCAGATATACACGTGTTTACAACAGTTGGAAAGAAACATCGTGTAGCTGAGAGCGGTATTGGCGTCCCCGATCATCACAACGTCCTCACCGGTAAAGAAAGCGCCGTCGCAAAGAGCGCAATAGGAAACGCCCTTTCCGATCAGGTCCTCTTCGCCTGCCACGCCGATATGGCGGTGCTTGGCACCCGTTGCCCAAATGACGGCTTTTGCTTCGTACTCGCCGAACTCGCATTTGACGAGGAAGTCCCCTTCCCCTCTTTTTACGACTTCCACCACTCTATCCAGTTCCAGCTCGGCACCGAGTTCGGACATTTGCTCAAACATCTTGTCCGCAAGTTCACTTCCGCTTGCCGCTTTCACGGTGGGAAAGTTCTCAATGCGGGGAGAATTGGACATCTGTCCGCCGATGGTTTCCCCTTCCAGCACGAGCACGCTTTTGCCCGAGCGAAGGGCGTAAACCGCCGCGCTCATTCCCGCGGGGCCGGCACCAACGATAATGATATCCGTCATATTACTTTCTCACACCCTCGATAAAGCCTTTGATCTCGCTGGCGTTCTCATAACGATCATAGCCGCCCGCCGCATTGGGTACGAGAAGGGTCGGAGCCTTACGCACGCCCATCTTAACGGTTTGATCCTTGTTATCCTCAGCGTCGATGGGGGTATAACCGATGCCCGCCTTATCCAGCATCATCTTGCTCATCTTGCAGTTCGGGCAGGTCTTGGTGGTAAAGAGGAGCATTCCCTCTTGTGCCGCCTGCTGCGCCTTCGTTGCCACAGCGCCCTCCGCCTTGTGATCCTTCTCTCCGCCCTTAAAGGTGGAATGAGCAATGTCGTAAGTCTTACGCATCTTAAACTCTTCGGACTTACCGTCGTTCCAGTTTGCGATCGGACGATAGTAACCGGTAATACGGCTGTAAACCTCGGTGGTCCTGCCGCAGATGGGGCACTTTCTCTGGTCACCCGCAAGGTAGCCGTGGTCCGCACAGATGGAATAGGTGGGGCTCATGGTGTAATACGGCAACTTGTAGTTCTCGGCAATCTTTCTGACCAGATTTGCCGCCGCCTGCCAGTTATCCAACTTTTGTCCGAGGAAGGCGTGGAACACGGTACCGGAAGTATAAAGGGTTTGCAGATCGTCCTGAATATCCAACGCGTCAAAGATATCGGAAGTAAAGCCTACGGGGAGGTGCGAGCTGTTGGTATAGTACGGAGTGGCATCGCCCTCGGTGGCGGTGATGATATCGGGATATCTCTTTCTGTCGTGCTTGGCAAGTCTGTACGCCGTGGATTCCGCGGGCGTTGCTTCCAAGTTGTAAAGATCACCGTACAACTCTTGATAATCGGAAAGCTTTTCACGCATGAAGTTCAAGGTCTTCTTGGTGAATTCCTGCGCCTCTTTGTTGGTAAGGTCCTTGCCGATCCAAGCCGCATTCAGGCAGGCTTCGTTCATGCCCACAAGACCAATGGTGGAGAAGTGGTTGTTGAAGGTGCCGAGATAACGCTTGGTGTAAGGATACAGTCCCTCGTTGAGCAGTTTGGTAATGACCTCTCTCTTGATCTTCAAAGAACGAGCGGAAATATCCATCAAACGGGTCAATCTCTTAAAGAATTCATCCTCGGTCTTGGAAAGATAAGCAATACGGGGCATATTGATGGTAACAACGCCCACGCTGCCGGTGCTTTCACCGCTACCGAAGAAACCGCCCGACTTTTTGCGAAGCTCACGCAGGTCCAAACGCAAACGGCAGCACATACTTCTCACGTCCGAAGGCTCCATATCGCTGTTGATATAGTTGCTGAAATACGGAGTGCCGTACTTGGCGGTCATCTCGAACAAAAGCTTGTTGTTCTCGGTTTCGGAC
>DEWF01000008.1:70893-247441 GCA_002363545.1 Christensenella sp. UBA3217
TCATGATCTCGATGAACGCCTTGTTGACCATTGCCATTTCCTTCACGCAATCCTTATATTTAAAGTCCATCTCCTTGCCGCCAACGATCGCATTAAGTTCCGCCATATCGTTGGGCACCACCCAGTCGAGAGTGATGTTGGTAAAGGGAGATTGCGTGCCCCAACGAGAGGGGGTGTTCACGCCGTAAATGAAGGACTGGATGCACTGCTTGGTCTCCTTGTAAGTAAGGTTATCCACCTTTACGAAAGGAGCAAGATAAGTGTCAAAAGAAGAGAACGCTTGCGCACCCGCCCACTCGTTCTGCATAATGCCGAGGAAGTTCACCATTTGGTTGCAGAGGGTGGAGAGGTGTCCCGCGGGAGCGGAAGTGATCTTGCCGGGCACGCCGCCAAGGCCTTCTTGAATGAGTTGCTTCAAACTCCAACCTGCACAGTAACCGGTAAGCATGGAAAGATCGTGAATATGGATATCCGCGTTGCGGTGCGCATCTGCGATCTCATCGTCATAGATCTCGCTGAGCCAGTAGTTTGCGGTGACCGCGCCGCTGTTGGAAAGGATTAAGCCGCCCACGGAATAAGTGACGGTGCTGTTCTCCTTCACGCGCCAGTCGTTGATCTTCAAATAGTTATCCACGGTGGTCTTATAATCCACGAGGGTGGACTTCATATTACGCACCTTCTCGTGTTGCTTTCTGTAAAGAATATAGCTCTTGGATACGTCCACAAAGCTCGCCTGAATGAGCACCACTTCCACGCTGTCCTGGATATCTTCCACGGTCACGCAGTTGTCTTTGACTTTATTTTGGAAATCCGCGCAAACTTTAAGCGCGATCATATCCAACATATCGTCCGTGTACGAACGGTTCACCGAGTCAAAGGCTCTTTGGATCGCCGTTTTGATCTTTGCAAGGTCGAAAGGTACGACTTGTCCATCTCTTTTCTTTACGTTTAACATACTTCCTCCGTAGTGCGGCATACCGCCGCCTTCAATAATTTTGCGTCTTGTTTAGTATAGCAATCCTTGCCCGCTTTGTCAATAGAAAAAAATACAAAATGTTGCGATTTTTATTTTTATTAAACACAATATCTTGTGGTTTTATTTCATTTTGAACACAAGCGATTTTGTACGAATTTTTACTTTCTTCCCGTATTTCCGCATTTTCCGAAAAAAGACGAATGCACACGAATTTTGTATAAAATTATTCCTTGTGCAAAAAAACTTTTTTGGAAAATATTTCCCGCCATATCATCCATACTATGCGCGGAGGAATTGTGTTATGACTGTATGGACTTACCTCTTGATAGCGGTTTTTGCGCTTGCCGCTCTTTTTATCTATTTTATACCCACCGTAATAGCGGTCAGGAACCGTCACCCCAAGCGCGGCGTGATCTTTTTGGTGAATTTGCTGCTGGGTGTGACCGTTCTCGGATACGTGGGCGCCATGCTTTGGGCAACCGCGCCGCAACCCGCTTCCGAAAGATGAAAAGAAGGTTTATTCCCCTTTTCCTCTTACTCTTTCTCTCCCTCTTTTTGATCTCGGCGGTTCCGCCCTATCAAACCAAAGAGATCGAGATCTATATAGACGGACAGGCTTTACCGGGAAAAACCTTGCGTACGGAAGTTTCGCACGCCATGCGCGCCGAAAGGGCGGGCGGTAACCTTTCTCTTTACCGTAACCTTTGTAAAAGCTACTCCCCAAAAGAATCCTTGAACTATTTAGCTGTCGGGCTGGGGGATTATTTATCCGCGGAATGTGAAAGGCGCAAAACCAACCCTTTAAACGCCACGCTGGAATGGACCAAGAACAAAACCGTCCCTTTTATCTACTATGCAGAACACGCCGGGCGAGAAGTGGATCTTTACACGCTGGGGGAAGCGGTCGCGCGCGCAATGGATATTAAGGGAACCGCACGCGCATACGCCTGCACGCACGAAGTACCTGCCGATATGACCCTTGCCAAACTCAAAAGCGTCACGAAAGAGATCGCTCGCTTTTCCACAGACTTTTCTTCTTCGGGAGAAAACAGGCGGCACAACCTTTCGCTTGCTGCCCAAGCCATTTCCGGTACCGTGCTGCTCCCGGGCGAAAGCTTTTCCTTTAACGGCACAGTGGGCGAACGAAACGAGGAGCGCGGATACCGCACCGCCAATATCGTGCTAAACGGCGAATTTGTAAAAGGGATCGGGGGCGGGGTCTGCCAAGTGAGCACCACCCTGTATAACGCCGTGCTGCTTGCGGGGCTTCCCGTAGAGTATGCGGCGGCACATTCCCGCCCCGTATCTTACGTGCCCTGCTCGCAAGATTGCACGGTTTCCTCCGCCATAGACTTCCTGTTCCGAAACGACAGCGCCTACCCCCTCTATATTGCGGCGGAAACAAAAGGAAACACCCTTACCCTGGTGCTGTACGGGGAGAAAAAGCCGGGGTATCGCTCGTTGGAAAGCGAGATCGTTCAAAAACTCCCCTACCAAAGGGTATATGCAGACGGTTCCGCCGTGACAAACCCTGCCGCCAAAGAGATGCGCGCAGGCAGAGAGGGGATCAAAAGCCGCCTGTTCCTGATCGAACGAAAGGAAGGGAATATCACCCGCACCTTGATTCGTGAAAACGTTTACCCACCGCAAAACGCCTTATGCGAAAAACCATAAAAAAGACGCGACTTTTTGCCGCGTCTTTCTTTTTGTAACTGTATCAAACATCATTCTTCGTCGGGAAGGTCTTCGTCCTCATCGTAATCGTCCACGTCATCCACGTTATTGTCGAAGCCGAAATCGTCATCTTCGTCATCATAGACTTCCTCGTCTTCCTCAGATTCCTCGTCCTCGCCGAATTCTTCATCGTCAAAGCCGTCGTCTTCGGGGATGGGAAGATCGTCCATGTTCTCATCGTCCTCGTCCGTCATGTCGTCGGAATCTTCCTCGCGCTCTTCGCCGTCCCAATTCTCGTCGTCATCCAGCTCCGCCTTATCTTCCAGATCCATTCTGCAATTCTCGCAGTAATCCATATCGTCGGGAATCGGCACGCCGCATCTCGGGCAGGTTTTGGTGTAAATATCCTCTTCTTCCTCATCCACTTTAATGCCGCGCAGTTCATCACGACAAATATGGCAATAGTCTTCATCTTCCAAAATATAGTTGAGTTGGCAACGCGGACACAATTTGTATGTGGGCATATTCGTCCTCCTTCGGTCCTCTTGACCTTTGTTTCATTATTATATGGATAAATGCTGTAATTGTAAACAGTTTTTTCCTATTCCGTATAATTTTTTTGATAATGCCTCAAAGCGGCACCCTCATCTTCCCCGCAAATGAAGCCCTTTTCAATCCTCTTCCTTCGTGAAAACTTCCGTAATTTCCGAAAAAAAAGCGCAGCCCCTTTCAGAACTGCGCGTTTGCTTTGGATTTTCAATCAGTCTTCGTCCGCTTGTTCGGCGTCAAATTTCTTTTGGTCGGAAGAAGTCATCTTGGCAACTCTTTCCACCACGGCGTCCTTGCCGGAATACACGTCGATATCCGCCACCTTGATGCGAGCCATGTAATCATAGTTATCGTCCAAGATAAAGTAGATATAACCGTCAAAGTACTCCGCGGAAATAAAGCCGCTCATAAATTTCTCCTCCGTGGTGTAAGCGTAATGCACGTTTGCATTTTGCGCTTCGCCATCCAACGGATAGTAAAGAAGGATATAACTGCTGTTCAGGAAATAGAAGTTATTGTTTTCCACGCAGATCAAGGTATCCAAGCTCAGGTCGTCAAAGAGATCAAAGGTGCCGTCCACGTGATAGATCACGGCGCGACTGCCCGTCTTTACCGCGCCCTCATCGTAGCCGAGGGGCACGAGAGCGGAAAGTTCTTCGGTAGAAAGCCTTACTTCCTTATTGGGATCAAAGGCAAAGTTCATATCCTCAAAACGATACAAGAAGGTACCGAGCGAGGTGCCGGAAGAAGATGCGCCGTACGAAGTCTTGGTGTAATACAAGGCAAGCTTGCTTCCTTCTGCTTTGGCGGCAATCACGCTCACGCTGTAAGAACCGCTTTCAAATTTGCTTGAATCGAGCAAAACCTTGGTGTTGTTGCCGTTGGGATCGCAAATATAAAGGGTGTTGCCGTATTCGTAATCCTCGGTGGCATTCTTGGTATAAAGGATATAATCCGAAAGCACAAGGTTGCTGTTTTTGGGATCAAAGGTTTCGTTCTTCAAGAAATAAACGGAAGACACGTCCGAAGCGATCACGTTGCCCTTTTTCTCAGGGTCAAAACCATCCTTCTTCCCTTTGAAGGTTTTGGTATAGATCTTGCTGTTGGACTTATCATAGTAAACAAGGGCCTGCGAAGTGTACTTATAACTGACCGAATTATCGTTCCAATTCAAGATCAACTGCGTGCCGGTGCCGTCCAACTTGGTACGAAGGAATTGCAAAATGTTGGTCTTAACGTTGCCCGAACGATCTTCATCGGTGCTGGGGCTGACGTAATAAATGTAATTCCCGAAAATGGAGAAGCCGAAATCGGAAGAGCTGGACATTACGCTCTTGGGCACCACCACGGTATAATCGTTGCCCAACGTGCCGTCCTCGTTATACGTAACGCGAACGATCGCACCTTTGGTGACGTGGCCGTAATAATTATCTTCCGCCTTGCCGGTCAAATAACCGGAATAACCGTTTACAAAATAAAGATAGCCGCCCTGCTTGACCACAAGCCCGCCGTTGCTCTCCACAACCGCGTTTTTATCGCCCACCTTTTTGATGGGATCTACGTCATAACTCTCGCAAGCATACAAAATGCCGAGGACCATGACCATCAACGCGACGGCAACTATCAACAACCAAACTTTCTTACGCATCATATCATCTCCCGATATATCTTAAAGAGGAATATAATATATCCCCGATAAATAATTATAGTATATAAATGCAAATATTGCAATGATTTTTATTCAATAAAAAAAACGAGCGGCGCGCCATTTCTTACCCGAGCAAAGTGCTTTTGCTCTCTCCATGAGTATGGACGCCGTATGGGAGGAAGTATGCCGATCAAAAAAATCTTGATAAAAAACGATGCAGGATGCACGATAGCGACCCTGACTTTGCAAACGGAAAAAGCAAACGGTTTACGCTTTCCGCCGGACTTTTTGCCGAAGCGCTACGTAAAAGGAGGGATGGTTTACCCCTATCTTGCGGAGTCGTTCCCCGCTTTTTCAAACGGAGAACCCCTATCTGTGATAGGAAAGTACGCGGGAGAAACCGCTTTTGCCACAACGCTTGGAGGAGAGCAAGCCGCTTTTACCAAATGGAAACTATTGCAAGAAGAGAAACGCGCTCCCGCGAGCGATCTTACTCCCTTGTCACCCCCTACGCCCCCCTTGCGAGAGGAGCAGACCCCAAAAGAAGGGGGAGAGCCTCAGTCTCTACCGACCCCACTCCTTGAACAAGCACAAATCACATCGCCGCAGGAGGGAACGACGGCCTTTGAACAAACGCCGGATCTCCCCGCCGAAGAAGCGCCAACCGTATCGGAAGACTTACTCACGCGCGCCGGGCGCTTGATAGACGCCGCTCCTCCGTTTTCCCTGTTTGAGGAAATGATGCCGGGAAGCAAATGGGGGATCACAGGGGAAGAAGGAAACCTATTGGGCATTGTGGAAGAAGACCCGCCGCGGGTGCTCGTGGGAATACCCGGCACGCGCGACTGTCCGCCCGCTACCGAACGTCCCACTTCCTTTTTCCCCACTGACGACACGGGAGAAACCGGGTATTTCCTATCCGAACTTATAGAGGAAGATCTTTCTTAAACCCGTCCGAACAAAAAAGAAGAGAGCAAGCGCAACGCACTTGCTCTCTTTTGGTTTTTATTTAGCGATCGCTCGCCTGGTTGGGATTATTGCTCTGCCGTCAAGAAACCGATGATCTGTCTGATGACAAACTTGCCGAGGGAGTCAACGTAATCCACGATGGCTTCGCTGTTCAAGATTTTCATCAAACCACCTGCAAGGTTGGTAGCGGGGCCGGTGCCATCTGCGTTAAAGATGCTGCCGCCTGCAGTCAAGCCCTTGTTGAAGGTGATGATCTCACCAACTTCTTCCTCGTTGTTGTTGCCCCATTCCGCATGGAAGTTGGAAAGGGTAACTTCGGTGGAAGTATCGGAAGAGCCGTCGGCATTCTTGATCTCAACGGTGACGGATGCAGTCCACTTGGTGCCGCTCGCGGTATCCACGTTGCTCTCACCGTCAAAGACCACGGTGTAGGTGCGGCCGGAAGCAAGCTTCAACGTGAAGGTGATCACGAAGGAATCATCCTGGCTACCGTCAAAGAGCAACGAATAGGTGTTGCCTGCGTACTTCACGTCAATGAAGAGTTTGCCTTCATAGCCGGTGGTGTTGAAGTCGATATTTGCCTTCTCGGGATCGGTGATGTCGGTCGGGAGCTCAGTCTTAAAGATACCGTTGATCGCAGCGGTGACCATGTTGATCACGTCGGGAGTGACGTGGATGGCAACGGAGCCCGCATCGCCGTCGATGGCGATCACGCCTTGCTCGGTAAGGGTATCAAAGATATCCATGATCCTATCAAAGTAGGCGGTGATGTCGCCGGTGTTGAACTCTGCACTTGCAGCTTTCTCCGCAGCATATTTCTCCATGAAATAGTTAGTCAAGGACTTGGCAAGAGCGTTCTCCAAAACCGCTTGTGCGCTCGCCTTAGCAATGGTGGTCTTCTCGTCACCTTCGCCGGTGTAAACGATGTACAAGCCGGGGTTGCCGTCTTCATCCTCAAGGGCAATGCCCTGCCAGTTGTCAAGGCCGAGCCACTTCTTGATCTCGGCAATAGCCGCATCCTTATCGGTCATTTCAAAGGTGTAAACCTTGTTACCGTCATCCAAACCGAACGCCGTGCCGCTCACGCAGAGCAATCTGAGGTTCTGCTCGTAAGTGATGGTAAGGAAGTTGGAAGAAACGCCGGTAGTACCCTTGCCTTGATACTGGGTGATCTTCAAACCGGCTTTTGCGGCGCTGTCAAACTTGTTCTGAATGATCTCAAGCGGGTTGATATCCGTTACGAACTCAAAGGCGAAGGTATCGTCAAGCACGGTCTCGGTGCCTTCCACGTGCTTGATGTAAACGTTGCCGCTCACGTCCAGGTTGGTCGGGCTGAAGTAACCGCTGCCGTCCTGCGTAGCTTCTTTCGCCGCCGCGGGGATCACGTCGACCTCTTCATCGGTAAAGAATGCAAAGTCATTGAGATAGAGCGCAAAGCTGATCGCAGGGATCTCGATCTTCACACCGTCCGCACTTTCATCCGCGGAAAGGTAGAACACGGTATCCTTGGGGATGTTCACCGCAAGTTCAAAGTCAACGAGTTTGGGGGTATCACCGTCGTTATCGATCTTACCGGAGATGGAGATGTGGCCACGCAAGCCGTGCATCGTGTTGAGGTCAAGGCCGATATCACCAAGGAAATCGGGAAGTTTGGAAGTATCGATGCCGAAGTCCGCGATCATGTCGGTGATGTTCGCCATCACTTCGCCAAGATCGATATCCACGAGGAGCTGGCTGCCGTCCGCGCTTTCATAGCCGTGCGCAACCATATCGAGGATACCCTCAATAAGATCACCCATGCCAACGCCGAACAAACCAAGGAGATCGCCAAGGCCTTCGACGGCGTTCTCGTAATACTCGCCTTCGTCACCTTCGTAAACTTCCTCAAAGATGCCCTTGCCGGGTTGATCCTTGGTTTCGGGAAGGATCTTTTTCACAAAGCCGAGGATATCGGCGTAATCGATCCACTTATAGCTGTAAGAGCGAACGTCATCTTCCACGGTGGAGTACTCGATATAGATCTTGCTCTCCGCAACGGTGGCAGCGCCTTCATAGAACAAACCGCCGAGTTCTTCCTTATCCTCATTCACAAGAATAAGACCCACTTGGGTGTTTGCCGCAGAAGCGGTATCGATATTCGCTTTCACACGGAGACCGTAATTAAAGCCCATCACGTCCAAGCCGATGATGGTATCCACGCTGAACTTGCCGGTGACGCTCTGAGAGGTCACTTCGTTCACGGAATAAGCCATAGCTTTGATGAGGGCGTTCAGGTTGGAAGAAGCCGCATCTTCGGAATCGATCCTGGTATAATCCGCCGCGTTGCTTCCCTTACCTGCCCAGTTTGCATACTCGGGAGTCTTTGCCGCAACGACAAAGGTCTTTTTCACAGCGCCGTTGCCCCAATCGAGATTGACCGTGTACTTGCTGGTCTTCTTGTCGAAGGAAACGGTGTAAGAAGGCTTGACCAGGTTTTGATCCCCATCAACGAACGCAAGAGACTCTTTTGCTGCAGCCTTGAGAGAGTTCTTTAAAGCGTCGGATTGATTGGTGATGGTTTCCTGAGAGTTGCTTCTAACCCAACTATCCAAGAAAGCTTCCACTTCGGCGTACTTTTCCGTGATCTGTTCCGCGGTGACGCCGTTGATCGACTTTGCACCATCCGTGCCACAGGCAACGAAGGTAAAGACCAAACTCACCAAGAGCAGAACGGCTAAAATGATGCCTATCTTTTTCTTCATACAAAAACCTCCAAAATTAGTTTTGTATAACTATATTAACACACACGCGCGCGCTTGTCAATATGAAAAGCAAATTCCCCACTTGCTAAATTCTGCTAATAAACGGCATTTTCGTGAGAGTTTTTGTCCCTTTTTCAAGGAATTCAACCCCTTGTTCAAGCGCAAAAAACAAAAAGATCCCCCTCTTATAAGAGGAGGATCGTTTAACTTTATTGCTATGCAGATTATGCCAAAGCACGCTCCAAAAGATCCATGGAAAAACGCATACGGCGCAAGCATTCCTCCTTTCCGAGAAGCGCCGCCATTTCGGTAGCGCCGCCGGGTGTGGAAGCCTGTCCCGTAATGGCAATACGGAAGGACCAAAGCATTTGTCCCTTCTTCATCTCGCTGTTTTCCGCCGTTGCCACAAGAAGGTCGTGCAGAGCGGTCATATCCCATTCCTTCATTCCCTCAATGGCAGGGAGAGCGGCACGAAGCGCTTTCAGAGCCAACGCTCCGTTGGTCTTCATCTTTTGATGATCGTATATCGCAATATCGTACTCCCCGAATTCTTCTAAGAAATTCACAAGAGAGGGGATCTCGGAAAGCACTTCCACGCGCGGGATCAAGAGCGGTGCAAGCAAGGAATAATCATACTTTCCGCCCACCTTGGAAGCATCCAAGAAGGGACGCGCCGCCTCAATGAACTCTTCTTCCGTCATATTCTTGATATAACTTGCGTTCAACCAGCGCAATTTGGCTTCGTCAAAGATCGCGGGAGAGATGCAAACGCCATCCACCGAGAAAAGGCGGATCAGATCTTCCATCGAAAGCATTTCCTCGTTGTTCTTGGGGCTCCAACCCAGCAAAGCAATGTAATTCACGATCGCCTTGGGCAAGTAGCCTTTCTTTACAAAGTCATCAAAGTTCGCATCCCCGTAGCGTTTGCTGAGTTTGCGCTCCTTATCCTTCATAATAGGAGGAAGATGGATATACTGCGGGCGCTCCCAACCGAAAGCGTCATAGATCAAGTTGTACTTGGGGGTGCTGGAAAGATACTCGTTTCCGCGGATCACGTGAGTAATACCCATCAAGTGATCGTCCACCACGTTGGCAAAGTTATAGGTGGGCATGCCATCGCTCTTCAAAAGCACAGCATCCTCCATATCCTTATACGCCACCGAGATCTCGCCGTACACGAGGTCGGTATAACTGCTCACGCCGTCCGTTTCGGGGATGTTTTGTCTTACCACGTAACTTTCCCCGCGGGCAAGACGCTCCGCCACTTCTTCTTTGGAAAGGCGCAAACAGCGCTTATCGTACTTTTGCGTGCCGCCGTCCTTCATGTCGCGCCCTTTGCAGAAACAATAATAGGCGCCGCCTCTTGCGATCAGCTCCTCGGCGTACTTTTTATAGATCTCCTTGCGCTCACTTTGCACGTAAGGATAACCGCCCACTTCCTTGCCGGGACCTTCATCGTAATCGATACCTGCCTGTTCCAGGGTGCGGAAGATCACGTCCACCGCGCCTTCCACGTACCTGCCCTGGTCGGTATCCTCAATTCTGATAATAAACTTGCCGCCGTTCGCTCTGGCATAAAGATAAGCGTAAAGCGCGGTGCGCAGGTTTCCTATATGCATAAACCCCGTGGGACTGGGGGCAAATCTGGTTCTAACTTCCATAATTCCTCCGATGGCTTTTCTTATTTCTTCTCCGGCTTCATCGTGGGGAAGAGAAGCACGTCACGAATGGAGCGGGAATCGGTAAGGAACATGACCATTCTGTCAATGCCGATGCCCAACCCGCCTGTCGGGGGCATGCCGTATTCCAACGCCGTGCAAAAATCTTCGTCATAGGGTTGCGCTTCCTCGTCACCCTTTGCCTTTGCCGCCATCTGTGCTTCAAAGCGTTTGCGCTGATCCAAGGGGTCGTTCAGCTCGCTGAACGCGTTGCCGCCTTCGGATGCGAAGATAAAGAACTCAAAGCGCTCGGTCAAACGAGGATCGGAAGGCTTTCTCTTGGCAAGCGGGCTCACTTCCACGGGATAATCGGTGATGAAAACGGGACCCATCAACTTTTCTTCCACGAAAGCGTCAAAAATATTGTAAAGCGCGTTGCCCCAAGAGGTATCCGCCGGCATATCCAGCCCCATCTTGTTGCCGCGCTCGATCAAGGACGCGAGATCGTCGTGATCAAAATCCATCCCCGTGTACTTTTTGACCGCTTCCACCATGGTAAGTCTCTCCCACGGCGTTTGCAAATGCAACTCCTGCCCTTGGTACACAAGGTCCAAAGAACCGTTTACCTTCATGGCCGCGGCGGTATAAAGCTCCTCGGTGATGCGCATCATCTCCTGATAGTCCACGTAAGCCTGATACAGCTCGATGGTGGTGAACTCGGGGTTATGCTTGGTATCCATTCCTTCGTTGCGGAACTGCCTGCCGATCTCGTACACCTTCTCAAAACCGCCCACGATGCACCTTTTAAGGTGCAACTCGGTGGCGATACGCATGTACATATCGATATCCAACGTGTTGTGATGAGTCACGAAGGGGCGCGCGTTCGCACCGCCGGCAAGGGTATTCAAAACGGGAGTTTCCACCTCGATAAAGCCCTTTTTATCCAAAACTTCACGAATGGTGGAAATGATCTTGCTGCGTTTGATAAACACTTCCTTCACTTCGGGGTTGGCGATCAGGTCCACATAACGTTGACGATAGCGAAGGTCGGTATCTTGCAGACCGTGGAACTTTTCGGGAAGGGGAAGAAGGGATTTGGAAAGCAACTTGTACGACTTGGCGTGCACGCTGATCTCCCCCGTTTGGGTACGGAACACAAAGCCGGTCACGCCGATGATATCACCGATATCCAACTGTTTGAACGCCATATATTCCGCTTCACCGATGTCATCGCGTCTTACGTAGATCTGGATCTTGCCGTCGCCGTCCAAAAGGTGTGCGAAACTCGCTTTACCCATGATACGGCGGGAAACCAATCTTCCTGCGATGGTCACCTCTTTTTCGTTAAGAGCATCCGCATCCGCTTTGATCTCAGACGAAGAGTGCGTCTTATCGAATTTCACTTCCACAAAGGGGTCCTGCCCCGCATCCACGAGGGTCTTTAACTTTTGAAGCCTTACTTGCTTGGCTTCGGAGATATTTTCTACGGTCATTTCTTCTGCCATATCTTCCTCCTATCTCAAAAAACATAGGGACTTTAAGGGATATAAAGCCCCCGTCTTCCTAAAAAATCACGCATTCACCTACCTCGGCAAATGCGTGACTCCTATTACTTGCGAATGTTCAAGATCTTATACTTGCTCACGCCCGCCGGTGCTCTTACTTCCACGACCTCGTTCTTCTTGTGGCCGATGAGCGCCGCACCCAAGACCGATTCATTGGAAAGTTTATGCTCCGCGTAATTCGCTTCGGAATTACCCACGATCTTAAACTCTTCTTTCTCGTCAAATTCAAGGTCATGGATCTTTACAAAGCAACCCATACCCACAACGGTGGTGTCGATCGCTTCGCCGTCAATGACTTTTGCGCGGTTAAGCGTTTCTTCCAGCTCGCGAATGTGCGCCTCGATGATGCCCTGTTCATCCTTTGCGGCATCGTACTCGGCATTCTCGCTGAGGTCACCGAATTCGCGCGCAACTTTGACCTTGCCCGCGGCTTCGGGTCTTTTCACTCTGACGTAAAAATCCAATTCCTCTTCCAGCTTCTTATAGCCTTCCGTGGTGAGAATGATATCTGCCATACTCTCTCCTTTTTGCGCATGACTGCGCTCTTTGCTGAGGACGCCCTTGTCGGGCTCCTAAAAAGAAAAGCGCAACTCGGCAAACCTGCTTAATTGCGCTTCCGTCTCCTTACTCTTTATCCGATCCCGGTTCGGGGAGGAGCGCCATCACTCTCGCGCGCTTGATAGCCGCGGCGAGGATCCTCTGGTGCTTTGCGCACACACCGGTAGAACGCCTCGGGGCGATCTTGCCGCTCTCGGTGATGAACTTTTTGAGTTTCGCTACGTCCTTGTAGTCGATCTCGGTCACTTTATCCACGCAGAAGATGCAAACCTTCTTCTTCGCGGGCTTTCTTGCCGGACGCTTTGCGCCCTTATCTTCCATATTTTTCATTTTTAACTCCTATTAACGATTATAGATCAAAACGGGAGATCGTCCTCGGTCACTTCCGAACCGATGCGGCCGTTGCCGCCGGCGGACACGGGAGCGGGGGGCACATCTCCTTCCATGCCTTTGGTGGAAAGGAACTGTACTTCATCGGCAACGATCTCGGTGATATAACGCTTACTTCCGTCATTCGCATCATAAGAGCGAGTTTGCACCGATCCCGCAACTGCCGCTTTGCTTCCCTTTTTCAGGAACTTGCCGCAATTTTCCGCTTGACCTCTCCACACGATAACGGGAAGGAAGTCGGTTTCGGTGTTGCCGAATCTTCTGCTGACGGCAAGGGTGAACTTGCACACGGGAATACCGTTATTGGTATTGGAAAGCTCGGGATCTTTGGTAAGGTTGCCGATTAAAAATACTTTATTCATAGTTTTTCCTCCGATTACTTCTTCGTGACCATAAAACGAACCACGTTCTCATCATTTCTCATTTGACGCTCGAGCTCAGCCGGTACGGTGGACTCTGCTTCAAAGTTCATGAGAACATAGTAGCCTTCGGTCTTGTAATTGATGGGATAGGCGAACTTCTTCATCCCCCACTTGTCCACGGTGCTTACTGTGCCGCCGAGTTCGGCGATCAAAGCAGCAAACTTATCCGCACAAGCAGTTTTGACTTCGTCGGTCGCTTCACCGTTCAGAATGTACAAAACTTCGTACTTATTCATTTCACTACCTCCTTTTGGACTATATTGACCTTTGCACTAAGCAAAAGTAAGGACACCCGCCGACTTTCGGCAGGTAGAGTTATTATATCTTATATAGATACTATTGTAAAGCATTTTTTTCAAAAATTAAATTCTGCGCGCGCGAACTTCTCTTTACTCTTTTCTTCGGCGCGATCGTTCGATAAACCCGTTTTTTCAAAAAAGCGGCGTCTCGCTGCCCGAAAAAGAGGAAAGCGCTATCAGCATTTGAGAGGGAGGATATACGCTCCACGCAAGGACGCGGCAAGAATAGGCAAGATCAAGGGACTCGATAGGGATAAGGCGTCCCGTTTGAAACAAATAAGACAGCGCTACAAAGATATCACAAAGCAGAAAGAATGCAAGTCCGAAAACAAAGGGATGCGCCCGCTCAAAGGCGATCCCTTCCGCCAAATTTTCCGCGAACATGAGCGCATAAACCCCCGCTATATAAAAAAGAGGCTCTCGTATCTTTGCTTGAAGAAATACGCCCATCAAGAAGAGAAAAACGACCGTACGCGCCGAAAGCGCAAGGAAAAAAGCTTTTTTATCTCTTTTTCGGTTGAGGCGCACGAAGTACAGCGTTTGCACCACGAGAAAAAGCGAAACCGCCGCAAGCGGAACGGGAGGATCGCATACCACGAAAAACCAATCCGCCGCCAACGTAAAAAGAAGAGCAAAGGGTACGATCTTTTCCTGCGTTTCCGCAAGAGCGATCAACGAAACGCAATAAGCAAGACAAACCGAAAGATAACGCAAAAAGGCGGTAAACCAAACCTGCAAAAGAAGATATGCCACCACATCCGCACAAAGAAGCGTCAAGACGATCACGCGCATCGGACCGCGCCGCCCTTCCGCGTTTATCCCAAGATCCATACTCAGAGTATGGACCGAAGAGGTTCAAGCATTCCGCAGAAAACGAGTTTCTTTAAAAACAAGTCTTTCGCTTTTTAACAAAGATCGCTTAACGGATCGGATAGTTTTAAAACGTGCAAAGATTCTTTTTTAATCTCGCCGCCGTCAAGGGTCAAACGGTAAGCGGAACCGCCTGCCGAAAGTACGCCGATGGGGGATTCATCCTCAAAGAGGATGGCTGCATCGTCCTCTATGGCATAGGAAAGGGAATACCCCTGCTCTTTTGCCACTTGGTCAAATTCGGTGCGGCTGTTATAGTGCGGCGTGGCGGCGCCGGGGATCAGCCCCAACCCTTGATAGGGCATATACTCCCCTTCCACCAAAGAATCGGTATAAATGTTTTCAAACCACAAGATGGCACCGGCAGAAAGCCCCGCAAGGATGGCGCCGCGGCGGTATGCTTCCCACACAAGTTTATCCACCCCCGTTTCGCGCCAGACCTGCATCAAAAAAAGAGTATCGCCGCCGCCCACGTATATCACGTCCGCTTTGGCGATCTTCTCCGCCACGTGCTCCAAAGTCATCAGACCTTTGGTCAGAATGGCAACGTCGCTCTTCATATCGAAAAGAGAGGTGTAGGTTTTTCTGAAACTGTTAAAATAGGGATTGCTGTCGTGACTTGCGGTGGGGAAAAAGAGTGCGTAGCCGCGCCTGCCGTCCGTGATACGGCTTTTTGCAAGCGAGGCGATATAACCATCTATCGGAGCGGTGGTCTTATTGCGTAATTCGCCGCCGCCGATGGATACGAACACCCTTTTCATCAATCCACCGCGTTCTTTTTCTTAAAGTTATCCTTTGCGCGATACATATTGCTCATGATCATTTTTCTGACGCGCAAGGATTTCGGAGTGACTTCCAACAGTTCGTCATCTCCCAAAAACTCAATATACTCTTCCAAACTCATCCTCTTGATGGGGGTAAGGCGCAACGCCTCGTCGCTGCCCGCCGCACGCATGTTCGTAATGTGCTTTTTCTTGCAAACGTTCACCACGATATCGTCCGACTTGGGAGTATATCCCACGACCATTCCCTCGTACACGGGGGTGCCGGGGCCCACGAAGAGGGGGCCTCTGTCCTGCGCGTTAAACAGTCCGTAAGTGACCGCTTCACCCGTTTCATACGCCACGAGTGAACCGAAGTTTCTCATGGTGATATCCCCTTTGTACTCTTCATAGCCGAGGAAAATGGTGTTGAGCACGCCCTCGCCTTTGGTATCGGTCAAAAATTCGTTTTTATAACCGATCATACCGCGCGCCGGCATTTTGAATTCCAAACGGATGCGGTCGCCCGTGGGGTGCATCGTGATGAGTTCGCCCCTTCTGCTGCCCAATTTTTCCATCACCGCGCCCACCGAAGTTTCGGGCACGTCCACGATCACTTGCTCCACCGGCTCCAACTTCTTGCCGTTTTCGTACTGGTAAAGCACCTTGGGCATGGAAACCGCAAACTCGTAGCCCTCGCGGCGCATGGTTTCAATAAGAACCGAAAGGTGCATTTCACCCCTGCCCTTCACCAGGAAGGTATCGGTGTTCTCGGTATCTTCCACACGCAGGGAAACGTCCTTCAACAGCTCGCGATACAAGCGATCGCGCAGGTGTCTGGTGGTGACGAATTTGCCTTCGCGCCCCGCAAAGGGAGAATCGTTTACCATAAAACGCATTTCCAAGGTGGGTTCGCCTATCTTCATAAAGGGAATGGGCTCCACCGCCTCGGGGGAACAAAGGGTATCCCCGATGGTCACGTTTTCACTGCCGCTGAAACAAATGATATCGCCCACCTTGGCGCTCTCCACGTTCACCCTCTTCAAGCCGTCTATCTGCATCAAGGTGACGATGCGGGTCTTGTAGGGAGTGAAATCCCCGTGGAAAGAGGCAATGACCGCGTCCTGCCCAACCTTCAAAGATCCGCGCTCCACTCTGCCAATGCCGATCCTGCCCACGTAATCGTTATAGTCAATGGAAGATACCAGCACTTGGAAAGGTGCGTTTTCATCCCCTTCGGGCGGGTCTATATAATTCACGATGGTTTCAAAAAGGTCGGTCAGATCGGGCTTTTGCTCCACCGTCATGGAAGAGGTGCCGTTTCTGCCGCTGCAATACACCACGGGGGAATCCAACTGCGCATCGTCTGCATTCAGATCCATCATGAGTTCCAACACTTCGTCCACCACACGCTTCGGGTCCGCATCGGGACGATCCACCTTGTTCACGCAAACGATGATCTTGTGCCCGAGTTCCAAAGCCTTTTGAAGCACGAAACGGGTTTGCGGCATGGGGCCTTCCACCGCGTCCACCAAAAGAAGCACGCCCGATACCATTTTGAGCACGCGCTCCACTTCTCCCGAAAAATCCGCGTGTCCCGGAGTGTCGATGATGTTTATTTTTACGTCCTTATAGTAAGCGGCGGTGTTCTTGGCAAGAATGGTAATGCCACGTTCCTTTTCCAAGTCCCCGCTATCCATCACGCGCTCATCCACGTGCTGATTGGAACGGAAAATACCCCCCTGCTTTAACATTTCGTCCACAAGGGTAGTCTTGCCGTGGTCCACGTGCGCAATGATCGCTATATTTCGCAAGTCTTTCCTTATCATAATTCTGCCTTCTTCTTTATTTTCAACGAGAGAATTATACTACTGTATAAAAAACGGCGTCAAAGGTTTTTTCATTGCCTAACGAATTTACCAAGACGCCTTTTTTTGCAATTTTGCTTTTTTCTTGCTTTTTACCAACCGAAACGTGCTTTTATTTTGGCCAAACGAAGTTTGATTTTACCATCTCGCCGCAATCCACCAGCACGTCCTCTCCCGTCATGCTTTTGTTCACCACGGTCAAGAAGTACGCCCATTCCGCTATCTCGGAGGGTTCTGCCCATCTGCCGAAAAGGTTCTCCGCCAGAGCCTTTTGGAAGAGGGTTTTGTTTTGAATAACGGGATCGTTTGACGCGGTCATCACACCGCCGGGAGAAAGGGTGTTGCAAGTAGCACCGTAGGTAGCGAGCCTAAGCGCCGTGCTCTTGGTGTAAGTGACCACCCCGCCCTTGCTTGCGGCGTAAAGAGGAAACTCCGCGCCGTTTCGGGCGCTTGCCGAAGCAACGTTCAAAACCGAACGGATGGCGGGCGTAAACGCGTACTTTTCCACCGTGCGGATCACGCCTTTTAAGTTCACCTCTATGGCATCTTCTTTTTCACTTTGTACGCCTGCCGCCGTCACAAGGATATTCACCCCCTCCACATCGGGAAGGGTTTCCGTCACGTTTGCCACGATATGGGTGTACTTTTCATGCTGTATAACGGCGGGAGCAACGTCCAACCCCACCACCTCGCAATCGCAGGAAAGAAACTTTTTTGCGATCGCACTGCCAATGCCGCCGCTTGCTCCCGTGATCAATACCTTCATACCTCTGCCTCCCCCTTGGCTTTTTGCTCCGAAAGATAATCCAAATACGCCTTGCCCACCTGCTCTTTTTCCATGTTTCTGACCACGCGATACCCCAGGGGCGAGAACACCACCTCAAAAAGCAGCTCCGCCACCGCGCCCGTGAGAGCGCACATGACGCATTGGAGAGGCGTCCACCCAAAGAAATGATAACTCACGATGAACGCAAACAAAATGTTATCCAAAAACTGCGCGATGATGGTGGACGCGTAGCAGCTGACGGAAAACGCCATAAACCCTTTGTTTTTCAAGAGTTTTCCGAAGAAAGCATTCAAAAAGTTATTCGTGAGGGCAGAGGCAAGAAACGCCGTGGAACTGCCGAGTATCACGTACCAAGCGGAGCGAAAGGTGCCGTCCAAAGCATAATTGATGATAGACTCCGACCCTTCCACATAACTTTGCGACCACACGCCCGGGATATAAGACATGGCAACGAAAAACAGCGAGAAAAACAGGTTTATCAAAAGTGCCGCCACGGACACGATATTCGCCGCACGCACGCCGAAACGCTTGGTGGTAATATCCATAAGCAAAAACACCAACCAGGAAAAGAGTATGCCGCAATCCAGCGCCAGCCAAGAAAGATTGACGATGCTCTTATTCGCAAGCAGGTTCATTGCCACCACCGAGGTCACAAAAAGAGCCACGATCAAGGCGGGAATGCTTCTGAACAAAATTTTGGTTTCGGTACAAAAAGATTTGATTTTCGTCACAACGGTGACCCTCCTTGTTTTTTATGCGAGATGGTTAAGCAAGGAACATCTCTATAACCGCCCCAAATGAGGCTACCTATATTGTATCACCATTTCACGAGCTTGTAAAATCTTTGAGGAAAAAAGTAAATGAAAAAACCATCGTGAATACACATTTCCCCGGCATGCGATCATCTAAGTGACTTTACCCTCACCCCTTGTCGCTCAAAAACGCACGATATGAGTTTTTTCCGAGTTGGAAGAACGCACCACACCATTTCCCCCTCATGGTATTTGACCCACGGAGCCGTGCTCCTCGCTACACTATGCGGCGTAGTTTTTGTCACGGTGCACTTTCTTAATTCTTTCCGCGAACGAAGTGAGCGATCAAAAAACCAATTAAAAGCGTTTGGGGGTTTGGGGAAATCGCAATCCCCACCTTTCTTTTGCAACTTTTCTTTCAAAAAGAAAAGTGGAGGTTTCTTTTTTAATGATAAATCATACGAAGGAAAAACGTGACAAATACGTTTTCAATGACTATAAAACTATGTACCGCGCATAGGCGCGGCGCACTCATTCCTTGGTAAAGGACGTGTTGGTGCATTTGGGGCAAGGCGGAACTTTGTCGTTCTTGCCAAGGGTCACGTTGGTGCCGCAGTTCGTGCAACTGTAAGTGCCGTCGCCGGGCTTCTCTCCGGTGTGATAATATTTCATATACTATCCTCCTTTTTTTGATACTCGTATTTTTGACCTTTTTATAGGATTTATACGCTAAAACAATCGACACAGCAAACAAGAGATCACCGTGCCTGCAAAGGTGGCTATCAGAGAGATGGTGATGGCTCCGCGATATTTTTTGATCCTTCCGCCGCCGTAAAGCGCCGCCACGTAAAACACCGTTTCACTGCTCCCCACGATCACGCTTGCCGCACGCGCGGGATAACTATCCGCTCCGTATTGGCGGTAGATCTCGGTTAAAAGACCAATGCTACCGCTACCGCTCATGGGCCGCACCACGATGAGCTCGGTGAGTTCGGGCGGAATCCCCATCACACGAAAAAGAGGAGAAAGCCACCTTGCAACCAAAGAGGCAAGCCCGCTATCCTTAAAAAGAGAAACCGCGATCAGCACGGCGGCAAGGTAAGGAAAGATCTCCGCCGCCAATTTTACCGCCCCTTTCGCGCCCTCTATAAAGGCATCAAAAACGGGCACACGGCGCAGTGCCGCCACAAGAAAGTTCAAAAGGATAAAGGCGGGCAGCAGATAAACGCTCATACTTTGCGTTTGCTCCCGCTCTTTCTTTTCAAAAAACAAAGAAGAACCCCGATGGTTGCCGTGACGGCGGTGGAGATCACGGTGGGTAGCAGAATATCGGAAGCCGAGGCACTTCCCGCCTGTTCGCGAAGCGCAATGATGGTTGCGGGCAAAAGTTGCACCCCGCAAGCGTTTATCACAAGAAAGAGCACGGCGTTGTCCGTCGCTTCGGCTTTTTCCCCTTGCATTTCCCTTATTGCTTCTATCCCCAGCGGGGTAGCGGCGCTGCCGATGCCCAAAAAATTGGCGGCAAGGTTTTGCGAGATCAATGCGTGCGTTTGCTCCTTTTCCCCGCGAAAAAGCCTGCGGGTCAAGGGTCTGAAAAGGCGGGTGACGAAAGAGGTGACGCCGTTTTTCTTCATCACCCCCAGCACCCCCAGCCAAAGAGCGTACACCGCAAGCATCCGAATGGAAACGGACACGGCGTTTTCCGCCCCCGCAAGCGCGGCGCCAAGCGCACCCGAGGGATCAAAAAAGAGCATGCGGATCAGTCCCGCCGCCATCATAATAACAAAAAGAAGATTCATAGTGAATATCTATGAACCTCCGCTCCGATTATTCCTTTTTACGGCGCAAACATGGTCTCATGTGCTTTCAAACAAAATGAAACGATAAAAAATTGGTAAAATATAAATATATAAATCGCCAAGGCAACCATTAACAAAAACTCGGAAATCGTTCCGAGTTTTTTATCCGATAATAAACGCCCCGTTTGCAAGCAAACGCTAAGCCGCTCTTTACACCTTGTCCCCGTTGCCGTTCAGATGGAACAGGTCCTCGTTTGGGGTTTTGTTGCTGCGCGCCATTGCCATAAACTCTTCCATCAGCGCATATGCCTTTTCCTGCTCGTTTGCCAAGATCTCATCCATGGAAAGGGTCTTTTTGCGCTTGGTGCGATCATACCAGGTGCGGTTTTCCCTGTTCATAAAGTCAAGCCGTCCCAGCGCTTCCGCCTCGGGGAAAGTGATCTTGCACCCTTCCAGCAGTCCGTACGTCTTATGCGAATTCATGTAAATATCCGCAAGATCGTTCAGCACGTCCATATAGAGGTTGGTGATCTCTTCTAAAACAGGCTTGCGAGTCTTGAAATTATGCATGATCTCGGGTGCTTTGTCCGGGCCGAGGTAATCGCGCACGATATGGCGGTCTATCCCGATCTCGATATCCTCCGCCGAAACCGTTTCCAACTTACCGCCGAAATACCCCGCCACGCCGTTTGCGGCAAAATAAGCGGTAAAGGGATTGGCTATACGGTCCAGCGCATAATGCGAAAGAAAACCGAGCATGTAAGAAAGTTGGCATTTGGAGCCGTTGGTAAAAATGTGGCGGGCACTCACGCCGAACAGTTGCACGGGATCGGTACTCAAAAAGCGCAGTTTGTGCTCTTTTTCCTTAAACAGATCGGTGCCCATGCTCCCGAGCAAATAGGCATCGGGGTAAAGTTTGATGATGGCGGAAAGCGCGTAAGACATATCTTCCGTGAGTTTTTTTGAGAAATAATAATGTGCAAATGACCTCGGCATACTTACTCTCCGCAATAGTTTACGATCCTCTTGGGATCTATTCCCTGTTTGACCGCCTCGTCAAAGGCTTGCTGCACGCGCCCCACCTCGTTAGGACGGTGCGCGTCCGAATTTACCACAAAGCGTGCGTTGCTTGCCGCAAGATCGCCCCAAACGCCCTTAAAGTCCCTTAAATGCTTGGCGTTTATCTCCACCAGCACTCCCTTTTCCGCGCAGGCTTTTGCCACCTCGCCCACGTTCACTTTGAGAGAATGGTTCAAATGAGTGAGCGCCTTGATGGGGTACCGATTGATGGCAGATACCACCGCACGGGTGTTTCTTGCCACCGCCTTTTTGCTCGGACGAATGAGTCCGTTAAAGTAGGTGACGAAATACATTTTGAAAAAGTCACCGATCGAACGCGGAAAAGCAAACTTATGAAAGCCCGCAATAATGTATTCGATGGGTTCGATATGGTCCTCTCGGATATCCACGTCCCCTTTGAGTGACACGATATCCGCCTCCACACCCGCATAGATTTTAACGCCCGTTTGGCTTTCTGCCTCGCGGCAGCACCTCTTTGCTCGCAAATACTTTTTAAAACTCATGGTGAGAATGCGAAAACCGTGATCGGTGACCGCCATCTCTCTAAGCCCCATGCGCTTTGCGGCAAGTGCGTTATCCAACACGCTGCCCTTGCCGTCGCTGAACTTCGTGTGCGTGTGGTAATCGCCTATAAACATTTATTGTTCGGGCTGCATGCTGAAACGATAGCCCACACCTCTGACCGTTTCGATATAATCCATGGGGATCTTATCACGAATGTGAGTAAGGTGCACCACTACCGTACCGGCGTCACCGAAGCTATCCACGCCCCACACCTTGTCAAAGATGGTTTCCTTGCGGAACACCACGTTCGGGTTGCTTGCCAAGAAGTACAAAAGATCAAACTCTTTTGCGGTAAGGAACACTTCCTCCTTCTTGAAGAACACCCTGCGGGAAAGCGGTCTGATCGCAAGATCGCGGTATTCGATATCCACCCCTTTATCCTGCGTGTTCCCCTTGATGCGCTCATATCTGGCAATATGCGCTTTCACGCGTGCCACGAGTTCCGCGGGATCAAACGGCTTAACGATATAATCGTCCGCGCCGATGCCGAGGCCTCTTACCTTATCGATGCTTGCCACCTTTGCCGTGACCATCAAAATGGGCACGTCCTTCTCCTTACGGAGCGCGCGGCAGATCTCGAATCCGTCCATATCGGGGAGCATGATATCAAGGATCACGAGATCGAATTCCTCTTTCAAGGCGCGTTGAAGCCCGGTAGCACCGTTATTCTCGATGATGACTTCAAAGCCGTCCAATTCGAGATAATCTCTCTCGATCTCCGCGATGTTTTTCTCGTCCTCAACTATTAAGATCCTTCTCAATTTCTTTTCCTCCTCTGCGGAATTTTGATGATGATTTTCAGTCCGTTATCATTCACCGCCTCCACCGTTCCTTCGTGGGCAGTGATGATGGTTTTTACAATGGAGAGCCCCAGCCCGCTTCCCGTAGTGGGGTTGGTACGAGAGGGATCTCCCCTGTAATAACTCTCAAAAATGTATTCTATTTCGTGCGGGGATACGCCGGGGCCATCGTCCTTGATCTCCAAAACCGCGTTCGCGCCGTCCGAATATACTTTTATCGTTGCAAGCCCTTCCGGCTTGTCTTTATACTTCACGCTGTTATCCAAAATGTTTCTGACCACGCGAAGGAATTGGTCCTTATCGATATCCGCTTCCACCGGTTCGTCCGCAAAGTCGGTAACGACCTTTAAGCCCTTGGTTGCGTAAATGGGGATATTGATGGAAGCAAAATCCTGTATGAGTTTCACAAGATCGCGCTCCATAAAGGTGTACTCAATGGTGTCGATATCCATTTTGGAAAAGTCATTGAGTTGGTTCACGAGAGCGTTCATGGTAAGCGCCGTTTCGTAAATGGTCTTCAAATAACGCTCGGTTTTAGCGGGGGTGTTCGCCACGCCGTCCATCAAGCCTTTGGTGTACCCCTGAATGGTGGTAAGCGGCGTTTTGAGGTCGTGACTGATACCCGCAATGATCTCTCCGCGCTGACGGTCAAACTCGGACTTTTGCTTTTCCAGGTCCGCCAACTTACGGCGCATCATTTCAAATTCACCGATCACGGCGCCGAGTTCGTCACGCTTTCCCCCTTTCAAGCGATAGGCGTAATTGCCTGCGGCCACCTGTTTCAAGCCGCCGCGAAGAGCATCCAGCGGCGGGAAGATGGTGATAAATTGATAATAGCAAGCCAAAAAGATCACGATGGCACAAGCAACGATCATCACCACGAGGGCAATGGTTTTTGCCGTGGCAAAGGTGCTTGCCCTTTGCGCGGTCTTAACGGCGGTATAGATGCGGTTCCCACGTTGCACACCGATCAAGATCTTATCCGAATACGCCACTACCGTGGGGGTGGTGGAATGAAGATTCAACTCGTAACTTTTAAGGGCGTTGCCGTCCCCTTTGATCAAGTGATACTGCGTATCAAAGATGGCAAGTTTATAGCCGTCGGGGAGAATTGCCGTTTCGGGATTCTCCGAAGTAAGACACGCCGCCACCTGGTTGAACTCACTCTCATCCGGACCGGTGATGGGGAATTTGTTTTGCAAAGCGTTGGCAAAGAAACTATACCCCCAGGCAAGTGCCACGATCACGGCAAAGATGATGAAATTCGTGAGTAAAAGTTTCTTTTTAATGCTCATTTTTACAGTATATCATATCGCGCGCCCGTTTGGCAAGTTTTCCTAAAACCGCCCGCGCCGCTCTGTCACTCGGCGGATTCTTCTTCCTCGCCGGGTTCGTCAATAAGCTCCACCTTGGAGAGTTTTTTGCGAATGGTAAAGGTCCTATCCGTGGCACTGCGAATGCCGTCCGATACCCTTTCCGCGTATCCCTGCGTTTTTTCCAACAGATCCGCAAAACGCACAAACTCCGTGCGGAAAGCGGCAAGCAATTTCCAGATCTCTCTGCTTCTCTTTTCAATAGCCACCGTCTTAAAGCCCACGAGCAAACTGTTCAAAAGCGCGGCAAGGGTAGTGGGACCCGTGACCAACACGTGGTACTTGGAATGAACGTGCTCCATCAGTCCGGGACGGCGCGCCACCTCGGCAAACAATCCCTCGATGGGAAGGTACATTACCGCAAAATCGGTGGTTTGCGGCGGTTTGATGTATTTATCCGAAATATCTTTCGCTTCGTCCTTTATGCGGCGTTCCAGCGCCATACCCATGGCTTCTATCAAGGGCTTGTCCCCGTTTTCGCTCGCTTCCACGAGGCGCTGATAGTCTTCCATAGGGAACTTGGCGTCTATAGGCATTACCACCTTCTCTTCGCCCTTGCCCGGCATTTGCACCGCAAATTCCACCACTTCGCCCTTCTTACCGATGCGCGCGTTGCGTTCGTATTGTTCGGGGATCAAGATTTCCTCGATCAACGCGCCGAGGGACACTTCTCCCCACACGCCGCGGGTCTTCACGCCGCCAAGCACCTTTTTCAGGTCGGTGACACCCTCGGTGAGCGCTTTCATCTCACCCAGTCCTTCGCGCACTCTGTCAAGCTGCGTGCCGATCACTTCAAAGGACTTGTTCAGTCTTTCGGTCAAGGTGGCTTGCATTTTTTCTTCCACCACCACGCGCATTTTTTCCAGCTGTTCGGTGTTTTCGCGTCTTACTTCGGAAAGCGTCTTTTCCAAACCCTCTTTCATGCCGTCCAAACGCCCTTCCACGTTGCGAATAAACTCCTGCTGGCGCTTATCCTGCCTTTCCATATTGCCGGCAAGCACCGTCATAAAACGGTCGGTGACGGCGCCCTGCGTATCGGTATGCACCTTAATGGCGTTCAAAAGAGTGCCGTTCGCGGCGTTCACCGCGCTTTGGATGGCACCCGTTTGGTGGTCGCTCTCCCGTTGCACGATGCGCTCCGCTTGCTTTTCGCTCACGCCGCCCGACTTCTTTGCCGACAGCGCAACAACGATGGCCACGATGCCAACGAGCACGTTCAAAACCAATAAAATGATGATAGCGGTTTCCATTAATTCCTCCGTATCTCTTTTGCGATGCGCACCGCCTCTTTTTTGAGGTATTCCGGGTCACGGTTCGCGTTCTCATCCGCCTGCTCTTCCAACAGCGCGCGCAACACGGCGCTCCTGAGGCAAGGCTCTATCCCCAGCGATTCCAATTCGCCCCCTTTGATGGGAAGATCTTTGATGCGGATAGGCACTTTTTCTTGCGCCATTTCCCTTTTCAGCGCGAGCAAATGCTCCGCATAGATATTCTCCGTAAAATACCCCGTACCCACGCTGTCTGCGTGTTTGAGCGCCACGATATCTTCCAAAAGATCCCATTCGCGCTGCACGAAACGGCGCTTTTTGTTCTCTCTTACTTCCCCGTTAAAATCAAACATGTGCCAACGCACGATCTCCACCGTGCGGTTGATCACTTCATTGGAATAGCGCAATCGGCGCAGGATCTGCTCCGCCATGATTGCGCTCTCCAAGGAGTGCATATAAAAGTTCCCGTCCCTGCGGTAGCACAAAGGTTTGCCCACGTCATGCAAAAGCGCCGCAAGACGAAGGTGTACCGGTGCGGCGGCAACGGTGTGCAAGATATGCTCGAACACATCGTACTTGTGATATTTGGAGGGTTGCATCACACCGATGCCCTCTTCCAGTTCGGGAAGGAAATAACAGTAAAGCCCTATCTCTTTTAACAGTTCAAGCGCGCGGTACACCGCCCCTTGCACGCCGTATTTTTCATCCGCCGCCAAAATGCGTTCCAATTCCTCTCTTTTCCTTTCCACGGAAATATCCCCTAAAAGCGAAGCGTATTTCTTGGCTGCGGCAAAGGTTTTGGGTTCTATCTCAAAGCCAAGTTCCGCCGCCAAACGCACCAAACGAAGCAAGCGCAACCCGTCTTCCGAAAACACTTTTTCCGGATCTCGCGTGGTGCGCAGCACCCTCTTTTCAAGGTCCGCCAAGCCCCCCGTTGGGTCAAGGATGACGCCGTCCGTCAAGCGCTTGTAGATGGCGTTTACCGTAAAATCCCTGCGGAAAGCGTCCTCTTCCGGGGAAGAAACGAAGGTGACTTCCGCGGGCGCGTGCGCTCCCGAGCAAAGGGGATAACTATCGTGGCGGAAGGTGGTGTATTCGTAAGAAGCGTCTTCCCCTGCGATTTTGACGGTGCCGATGCGCGGGTTGATATCCCGAACGATAAAAAACCCGTCCAGCTCTCGGGAGATCTGTTCGGGCGAAAGTACCCCGCAAATATCCAGGTCGGAAACAGGCAGACCGAGCAGTTGGTTTCTGACGGCGCCGCCGACGAGATAAAGGGGGGCGGATACCCTCTCTTGCAAGTCTTTGAGGGAGGTCATTTTCAGTTGGATATTTTGACCGTATAGATCTCTTCGGTTTGCTCGTCCACTTTCACTTTGGAAGAGATCTCCACCCCGCAGATCACGAGAACGTCCTTTCCGCAGGCAATGAGCGGCAGATCGTCACGATCCCTGTTCGGGTACTTGATATTGGTAAGATAATTGCCAAGCGTTTTGGTAAAGCCGCCGAAAGTGGTGAAAACGTCCCCCTCTCTGCGGTTGCGGATCACGCTGCCCTCGGGGATCTTTTTGGGATCAAAACGAAGCCCCACGCCGTGGTAATCATCCACCGTAAGGGTGGCACCGTTCGGAAGGGTGGTGGTGCCTTTACAGAAGGGGAACTCATACGGCTCGATCTCCACCGCACGCATGATCATAAGGTGTTCGGGCGCTTTGATCGCCACGAGCCCCTGCGAAAGGCTTACTTCTTTGCCCGTTTCCTTATTCAAAAGGGCAAGCACGTCCATTAGGTTGCATTGTTCGAAATCCAGCGCAAAGCCCTGCTCGATCATTGCCTTGCGAATGCTGTGACGAACGAGGGCGGGATGCACGGCGGAAAGCGCCTGCACCGAAAAGACGATGCGCGATTTATCGTCCACTTCGTAAGGGACTGCCACGCTGTCCATAAAGGAGATGGTTTCCTTTGCCGCGCCCGTCAAGCGCGCAATGCTCTTTCTATATTGAGGAAACATTTTTTCCACCACGGGAAGAAGCTCGTGGCGAATAAAGTTTCTCGTGTATTCCAAGTTATAATTGGTGCTGTCCTCCACGTGGGGGACTTGGTGCGCTTCGCAATACTCCGCAATATCCAGCCTGGAAAGCGAAAGCATCGGGCGGATATACTTGCCGCTACGCGCGCTCGGAATGCCTTCCAGCCCCTTTACGCCCGTACCGCGGAAAATACGCATCAAAACCGTTTCGCATTGGTCGTCCAACTGGTGCGCCGTGGCGATCTTATCCACCACCCCTTTGCGAAGCAACTCGTCAAAATAATGGTAGCGCAACTCGCGCGCCGCCTGTTCAATGCCGATCAAATGATCCTTTGCATAGGTGGGCACGTCCACCTTGGTGTAGCAAACGGGGATATCGTGCTCGGAACAATAGTTCAAAACGAAGGCTTGATCAGCAAGGCTCTCCTCGCCGCGGATCCCGTGTTCCACGTGTATGGCTATCACGCGGATCAAGAGTTCGTTATGGTGCTCGACCAAATAATGCAAAAGACTCATGCTGTCCCTGCCGCCGGATACCGCCACGCCCACTCTGTCGCCTCTTTCAAATAATGCCGTATTGATCTGCATAACACTTTCGCCGAAAGATCGGCGCCTCCCCAAATGCTCCTTTTGACAAAACCGCCGGCCCCGAAGAGCCGGCGTCTTGACTTATTCCTCCGAGATCGCGCTCACCGGGCAACCTGCTTCACAGGCGCCGCAGTCGATGCACTGCTCTTTGTCAACCACATACTTTCCGTCCCCTTCCGCAATAGCGCTCACGGGGCAGGTAGCGCTGCACGCGCCGCACATGATACATTCGTCACTGATAACTCTGGGCATAGTTTTTATCTCCTTTTATAAAATTTTATTTTATAGCTTAACGCTCATTTGCTATTATAGCACAGGCAAAAACCCTTTTCAACAGGTAAAAGTGATTTTTTCCGTCCTTTTTGCTTTTTTGACCGCTTTTGAAAGGATAAAACCTTAAAACTTTCCGCGGAGCGCCCCCGTTAGCGTAAACGCGTCAAACCCGTTTTGACGAAGTGCTTCGTAAAGAAGGATAGCCACGCTGTTGGATAGGTTCAACGAACGGATCTCACCCCACATGGGAATGCGCACCGTGCGGTCGTAATTGGCGGCAAGCACCGCTTCGTCTATTCCTTTGGTTTCCCTGCCGAAAAGCAAATAATCTCCATCCTTATACGCCACGTCCGAATACACTTTTTGCGCCTTGGTGGAAGCATAATACATCTGCGCGCCCTTTTTCACGTTTTCCTCGTTTTGCGCGTAAAAATCCGCCAAATTCTCGTAAACTTTGATGGTGAGTTTATCCCAATAATCCAGCCCCGCGCGTTTGACGGATCTTTCGTCTATCGAAAAGCCCAGCGGCTTGATAAGATGCAGCACCGTGTTGGTGGCGGCGCAGGTTCTGGCAATGTTGCCGGTGTTTTGGGGTATCTCGGGATTGATCAGCACTATATTAAACATATTTTCCTTTGTACGAGCACGGATAAGGGCGCGAATGCTGCTCTACCGCATCTCGCCCGAACAGTTTCGTACAAGGAGTACGCGCCTGTCCGTGCGCTCGCGGAGCGTTTGTCTTCGCACCCTTCTCCGCGCTCGTAATTTATAATGTCATTTTTTATTATTTGATCGCTTTATTGACGTTTGTTTGTCTTCGCGCCCTTCTCCGCGCTCATATTATTGGGCGCTCGCATATGCACCTTTCTTCTCCATGCTCTTAATTATTATTTGACACTCTCTTCTTCTGCACAATTCTTCTCCGTGCTCGGTGTGTCATTACTCTATGATCCCATCCTCGTTTAATTGTTTATTATTCATTTCGCCGTTGGATGGAGCGCTGAAACATCTTGTTCTTTTTAGCAAATCGAGACGGCGGAGAGTGGTACAGATCCAAGCGCTCTCCGAGGAGTCGGGTCTGAGCGTACTACGTGTACGTGATGCCCGACGAGCGAGGTAGCTAGCGCGGGAGATGTGCCGCTATACGTCGTCTCGAAAGACGGGGGGTAGAATCATTTTGTGCAACGAAGCGCGGTGGTAGCGTTCAATGATCGCTTGCGCTTCGGGAGAAACCTTTTCCCCATGCAGGAAAGCGTCTATTTCGGCATAGGTGACGCCCATCTCTTTTTCATCGGTTTGTCCCTCAAACAGCCCTGCGGAAGGAGCTTTGGTCACCACGTGATCGGGGGCGCCGAGATAACGCAGGAAATCAAACACTTCGGTGGCGCAAAGGTCGGCTATCGGGTTAAAATCACAGGCGCCGTCACCCCACTTGGTAAAGTAGCCCATATAGCGCTCGCTCCTGTTGCCGGTGCCCGCCACAAGGTAGCCTTTTTGCGCGCCGATGGCATACAAAGTGGTCATGCGAAGGCGAGGCGCAATGTTGGAAAGCGCCGCTTTGCTTTCAAGAGGCAAATCAATGGAGCCTATCAACTCTTCCCTTGTTTTGGTAAGATCCACCACCAAGGTTTCCACTCCGTATTTGGCGGCAACGGCAAGCCCGTCCTCTTTATCCTCTCCGAAATTGCGTTTGGAAGCGCAAGGCATGATCACGCCAAGCAGGTTTTTGGTGGCAAAAGAACAAAGAGCAGCCACCAACGCGCTGTCCTTGCCGCCGCTGTTGCCGAACACGATGCCTTTTGCACCCGAAGAAGCAAGCATCTCTTTGATAAACGCCACTCTTTTTTGTTTTTCCTCTTCCCAATTTCTCATACGGAATTCTCCTTTCATACATTATGGTTGTTCTTCGTTTGCTTTTGCTGTCATTATAGAAGCTATCAACTTCCTTTGTATCGCACCACGCTTATTGTTAAGAAACTGAAACTGTTCTTTCGACAGCTTATCAATACGGAACAATAAATGCAACCAGAACTCTGTCTCTGAACATTCCTTTAACGATATTTCCAACTTGTGAACAAAATCTGCACGACTTTGCGCATATTTTGCTTCAAAAAGATTAGCCCCAATGGAAGAAGATGCCCTTAACAATTGCCCCGTGTACGCAGAATTGCCTTTAATGGTTTCACAAATTTGAGAAACATCCACCGCAAAAGCAAGGGAGGCTTCTCTTAACTCGTTTTTATTATCTTCCATATGTGTCTCTCCGTTTTTTGCTCGCACTGCTCGCTCGATAATGTCCGTACCGTACATTCGATATGTTTTCTACGAAAACTCGATATATCGTCGCTCTGCGCCTATTCGATATGTTTGCTATGCAAACAAGGCTTGATAGAAATCCTTTCTTGCCCTTTAGGGCATATCGTGCGCCTGTGCGCATATCGAACCGTTAACGGTATATCGAAAATCCCGCAGGGATTTCTATCGCGGAAAAAGAATTTTTCCTTTATTTACCCCATTATAGCACGAATAAAATGCAAATACTTCCCTTTTTGTTGTAATTGCGCGTGAAAATTTATTATAATAGGACTTGAGGTACTTTATATATGAGCAAATTTTACTTACCCGAAAACTATAAGAGCATTCTCGGCGTGTACGACACGCAGGTGGCGATCGGCATTTTAAAGCGTTCCTTTGAGGACAAACTCTCCAAGGCGCTCAATTTGATCCGCGTTTCCGCCCCCCTCTTTGTGGACCCCAAGACGGGCCTGAACGACGACCTGAACGGTGTGGAGCGCGCCGTGAACTTTGATATTAAAGAAACGGGAAAGGAAGCGCACATCGTGCATTCCCTTGCCAAATGGAAGCGTCAGGCGCTGCAAAAGTACGGCTTCCCCGTGGGACAAGGGCTTTATACCGACATGAACGCCATCCGCCGCGATGAGGAGATGGATAACCTGCACTCCATTTACGTGGATCAATGGGATTGGGAAAAAGTGATAGACCGCCCCTCCCGCACGGTGGAGTTTTTGAAGAGCGAAGTAAAAAAGATCGTGGCGGCAATTGCGGATACCAAGGATGAACTCAATAAAAAGTATCCCTCTTTGAAAACCACCCTTTGCCGTGAAGTGGCGTTCGTGACCACCCAACAGCTGGAAGACCTGTACCCCGACTTTACTCCCAAGGAGAGAGAGGACGCCTTCCTTTCGGAATACAAAACCGCCTTTGTGATGCAGATCGGCGATAAGTTAAAGAGCGGCGAAAAACACGACGGCAGAGCCCCGGACTACGATGATTGGGCGCTGAACGGCGATATCCTCTTTTACGATGAAGTACTTGGCAGAGCCTTTGAGGTTTCTTCCATGGGCATTCGCGTGGACGAGAAGAGCATGGACGAGCAACTGAAAAAAGCGGGCGCGGATTCCCGCCGCGACCTCCCCTTCCACAAGGCGGTGCTTGCGGGCGAACTTCCCCTCACGATGGGGGGCGGTATCGGACAATCCCGTCTTTCCATGCTGCTTTTGGAAAAGGCGCATATCGGTGAAGTGCAAGTTTCCCTTTGGGACGAAGATACCCTCACACAAGCCAAAAAGAACGGCATAGTTATATTGTAAGAAACCATAGGAGGAGATCCCTTTGAACAGCATCCCCGAAACGTTTGGCAGCGCGGTGTTTAACGATGAAAAAATGCGCGAGCGTTTGCCGAAGGACGTGTACGAATCCTTGAAAAAAACCGCTTTGAGCGGCGCCAGACTGGAACCCTCCATTGCAAACGTGGTGGCGGAAAAGATGAAAGATTGGGCGTGCGAAATGGGCGCAACGCATTTTACCCATTGGTTCCAACCCATGACCAACATCACCGCCGAAAAGCACGATAGCTTTATTTCCCCCGTTAAGGGCGGCGAAGGGGTGATCATGGAATTCCGCGGCAAGGAACTCTCCTATGGAGAGCCGGACGCTTCCAGCTTGCCCAACGGCGGACTGCGCGCCACCTTTGAAGCGCGCGGTTATACGGCGTGGGACCCCAGCTCTTACGCTTTTGTGAAGGACGGCACCCTGTTTATCCCCTCGGTTTTCATCTCCTATTCGGGAGAAGCCTTGGATAAAAAGACCCCCCTGCTCCGCTCGGTGCAAGCGCTTGGCAAACAAGCCGCCCGCATCCTTGCCCTCTTTGGCGGCAGGAGCGGCAGCACCGCCACCCCCACCGTGGGTGCGGAACAGGAATACTTTTTGATAGATAAAGAGGTGTATTTGAAACGCCCCGACCTGGTCACCTGCGGCAGAACGCTGTTCGGCGCGCCCCCCGCAAAAGGACAGGAACTGCACGACCACTACTTTGGCGCGATCAAACCGCGCGTGAAGGCATTTATGGCGGATCTGGACCGCGAACTGTGGACGCTGGGCGTGCTTGCCAAAACCAAGCACAACGAGGCGGCGCCCTCTCAGCACGAGCTTGCCCCCCTCTTCACCGGCGCAAACGTTGCCACGGACCATAACCAACTTACCATGTCCACCATGCGCGCCATAGCGGAAAAACACGGGTTGGTGTGCCTTTTGCACGAAAAGCCTTTCAAGGGTGTGAACGGCAGCGGCAAGCACAACAATTGGTCCCTTTTGTCCGATACCGGCGTAAACCTGTTCGAGCCGGGCGAGACCCCCTCGGAAAACGCTCAGTTCCTTTTGTTCCTCACCGCCGTGATCAAAGCGGTGGATGAACACCAGGATCTGCTCCGAATGAGCGTGGCAAGTGCCAGCAACGATCACCGCTTGGGCGCAAACGAAGCCCCGCCCGCCATCATAAGCGTGTCGCTCGGGGAAGAATTGACGGACCTTCTCTCCGCCCTGGAAAAGAATACCGCCTATAAGGGCAAAAAGAAGGTGCAGATAGAGATAGGCGCGGACGTGCTTCCCAAGATACCCAAGGACACCACCGACCGCAACCGCACCAGCCCCTTTGCCTTTACGGGCAACAAGTTTGAGTTCCGTATGCCGGGCAGCAGCCTGTCCGTTTCGGGCCCCAACATCGTTTTGAACACCATCGTGGCGGAAGCGTTGGATGAATTTGCCACCGCGCTGGAAAAAAGCAAGGATTTCCACGCCGACCTGAACAAAATCATTCGCGATACCATCGTGAAGCATAAGCGGATCATCTTTAACGGGGACGGATACAGCAAGAGTTGGGAAGAGGAAGCGGAGCGCCGCGGCCTTTTGAACCTGAAAACCACCGCGGACGCCCTGCCCCGCTTTATTAAAGAGGAAAACCGCCGCCTGTTTGAAAAATACGGCGTGTTCACCGAGGCGGAGATCTATTCCCGCTATCAGATCCTTTTGGAAAGCTACTCCACCACCGTGAATATTGAAGCGCTTACCGTGATAGATATGGTAAAGCGGAACATCCTTCCCGCGGCGGAAGCCTATCAAAACGAACTGTGCGACCTGATCATGAAAAAAACTTCCATTTTGGGAGAAGAAAGCGCGCGCACCGAAAAGTCCACGCTGGAAAAACTCTCTTGCTTAACAGAAGCTTTGACGGGCCTTTTGGGGGACTTGGAAAGAAAGGTAGCTTACTCCAAAACCCTCACCGCTCTCCCGCAAGCGGTTTGCTGTAAGGAAGAAGTGCTTACCGCCATGGAGGATATGCGCGAAGTGATAGACGAATTGGAGCGCATTGTGGATGCCGCCTTCTGGCGCTTCCCCACCTATAACGACCTGCTCTATTCTGTAAACTGATATTCAGTTATCTAATATTCGGTTATCTGACCCCCAAAAAACAAAACACTTTATCCAAGAAAAAAGCCTCGCAAGAACCATCTTACGAGGCTTTTTGTTATACAAAAAAAGATAGGACGCTTGTTGCATCCTATCCTTTACAATAATAAAACAATTCTTCTTTCTTATTCGAAAAACAGCGGCAGATATTGCAGGAAGATCACGTCGGAACGTTTGGCGGCGTCCCCTTCCGCAAGAACGAAGGCTTTGCCCACGATCTCACTCTCGGCATGAGAGAGAAGCTGCTCCAAAGCGTAAAGCGATTCCCCGGTGGAAACCACGTCGTCCACGATAAGCACCTTTTTGCCTTTCAGGCTATCCAACTCCGCCTTGTCCAAATACAATTCCTGCATTTTGGCAGTGGTGATGGACTTTACGTACACCTTCACCGGCGTTTGCATATAAAGCTTGGCGCCCTTACGCGCCACAAGGTAAGTTTTGCCGCTTTGGCGAGCCATCTCGTAAGCAAGGGGAATGCCCTTGGACTCGGCGGTCAATATCACGTCAAAATCGGGGCATTTGGCAAGAAGGGCTTCCGCCGCCTTCACCGTAAGCTCCACGTCCGAAAACATAACGAATGCGCCGATGTAAAGATTATCCCCCGCCTTGCAAATGGGCAGGTCACGCTTGAGCCCTGCGATCTCTATCGTATAAACCTTATCCATATATGATCACTCCTCCGAAAGTTCCAACACGCAAACGTCTTTCAGATTGCGGTACTTGCCGTCATAATCCAACCCGTAACCGATCACGAACTCGTCCGGGATCTCAAAGCCAACGTACTCGCCCTTGAAATCCACCTTGCGGCGGCTGGGCTTATCCAAAATGGTGCAAACCTTTATGGAAGCGGGGTTGCGCTGCTCCAAGACCCTTTTGAGGTAAGAGAGGGTGCAACCGCTATCTATGATATCCTCCACGATGATCACGTGCTTTCCCACGATGGGGTAGCTCACGTCCTTTAAGATCTTCACTTCCCCGCTGGAAACGGTGCCTCCGCCGTAACTGGATACGGACATAAACTCAAAGCGAACGTCCAGATCAAGCTCGCGCACCAGATCCGCAAAGAAAACGGACGCGCCGCTCAAAATGCAAATAAGCACCACGGTTTGCCCCTTATAATCGCGGGAGATCTCCTCGGCAAGTTGCTTTACACGCGCCTTAACGTCTGCCTCTTTGATAAGCACTTTTTTGATTCTTTCTACCATAACAAGCCTCCGTGCATATACTTTTACCCTAAAAACTCAACCATGCTTGGAGCAATATGAATTGCACTTTTTGCGGCAAAACACTTTTAAGTGAAGTTTTTGCTCCCGCAAAAGTGAAGTCGTTCGCTATCACTCACAGTGAAGTTAAGTTCGCCTATCCTTTTTATCCGCAACTTGCGCCGCCATCATCGGCGCAAACTTCACTGCTCAGCCGCGTTATGGTTCCCCGAAAAATTGCAAATTCTTTGGGGCGTTGCGGCGCAACTTCACTTGCACCCCAAACTTCACTCGCCCTCAGGCGAACTTAGTTATTTTTATGATAGTACCCGCGCGCAAAAAAGTCAAGAAAATACGGCGATATCGAAAAATGCCGTTTTATGAAAAAAAAGGAAACAAATGCGAAAAACCCCTCGTTTTTGATAGAAAAAACACCCTTGTCATGTGACAATTGCGGGTTTTTTATGATTTTGTAATAAAAATATAACGGGTTTTTACCTTTCTGTATTACAAATAAAATATTCTCATGTTATAATAATACGAGGTGAAAAAGATGAAACTTGGTGAAGCGATTGAACAAATATTAGTTGACAGTGGTCTTTCTATTTCCGCCTTTTCCAGAAAAGTCGGGTATTCTCGTCAGTACATTTACGAACTGTTAAAGAGCAAAGAATCCGGCTTTAACCGCAAGATCCAGCTTGATACTCTCAAAAAGATCTGCGATGCCACGAATTACAGCTTGGAAAAGTTGCTTGCGGATATCGATTATATTCCCAAGCCCAAGACGGACGTTGCGCCCAACACGGTGATCGTGGTGAACAAAGGCGGGGAAAAAACCTACTACTCTCTCAAAGAGCAGGATATCGTTTTGATAGACCAACTTGCCAAAACCCTGTCCAAAGAGGACGCCGAGTAACCTACCCTTGCGTGGTTACCCCTTAGGGGGAGTATCGCTTTTTTAAAGAACGAAGAACAGGTGCATAAAAATGCACCTGTTCTTTTTCTTTCCCTTAAAAGGTATTCACGATCTTTGTTTTATGACGGCGTCCAAGATCTCCGCGGCATCCTTTACCAGCATTACGCAGGGACGCTTTTTGTAATACTCCGCCGTGCGTGCCTCAGGCTCACTGCGCACCGCGCTTTTATCCCCCAACAGTTCTCTGCAAACGATGGAACCGTTTCTTTCCCGAAAGGCGCCTGCCATCTCTTGCACAAGGGCGTAATGCCTTTGTACCGCCCCGGGCACTTTGGGGTCGTCATAACCGTACAAGATCCCTGCCACCAAAGCCATACCGCTCACGGCGCCGCACACTTCGCGCATCCTGCCAAGGCCTCCACCGAAAGAAGAGGCGAGCTTTGCGCTCTCCTCTTCCGATAATCCGGTAAGGTCGTGAAATGCCATCACAACGGATTGTGCGCAATTATATCCCTTTTGAAAATACTCTTGCGCGATCGCAGCACGATCCATTATTCCGCGTCCTTTTTCTCTTCCGCTTTTTCCTGCACCTGCTTATAGATCTCTATCAGCTGTGCCTCGGAGAAGATCTTGGGCACGGGGTAAAGCGGGTTGGTTTCGTCAAAGGCGTGCTTTGCAAGTGCGGGCAGATCCTCATCCAAGATAGCCCACTTTCCGCCGATCTTTTTGGGGATATCCATCTTGCGGTTCAACTCTTCGATAGCATCGATAAAGGCGTTTGCCTTTTCCGCATTGGTTTCCCCTTTTAAGCCGATCAAATCGGCAAGGATGGCAAGTTTCTTATGCGCGGATTTTCCGTAAGCGCGAAGCACCACCGGCAAAAGGATGGCGTTTGCAAGGCCGTGCGGCACACCGTAGAAACCGCCGAGCGCGTGCGCCAAAGCGTGCACGGTACCCACGTAAGCGCGGGTAAACGCCAAGCCTGCGCGGTAAGACGCGTTTTGCATGTTCAAGCGCGCCTGCTCGTTGTGACCGTCCTCGTAAGCGGTATAAAGGTTTTCAAACACCAACTTGACTGCGGCAAGAGCGTTCTCCTTGGTGCGGCGGGTGTTTGCGCTGCCGATAAACGCCTCCACTGCGTGAGTTAACGTGTCCATACCCGTGGTGGAAGTGACGGGCTTGGGAAGATTGTAAGTAAGGGTGGGATCCAAAACGGCGTAATGCGGGATCAAGTGCAGGTCGTTCATCAAATACTTATCGCGCGCTTCGGGGTTGGTGATGACCGCGGTAACGGTCACTTCGCTGCCGGTACCCGCCGTGGTAGGCACGGCAAACAACGTGGGGATATTCTTTTTGACCTTCAAAAGGCCTTTCATTTGCGCAAGCGTGCGGTTGGGGTTTGCCACCTGTGCGCCGCAACCTTTCGCGCAGTCCATAGAGGAGCCGCCGCCGATGGCGATCAAGCAATCGCAACCATCCTCGGTATAGATCTTATATGCCGCGGCAATGTTATGAACGGTGGGATTGGGCACCGCCTCTCCGTAAATGGAGTACGGCATGCCGAGTTTATCCATCTCATCCGTCAAGGGCGCGTAAATGCGGATGCTGTGCAAAAACCCATCGGTGACGATGAGAGGACGTTTGAGCCCAAGTTCACCGAGTTTTGCGGCAACGGTCTTCAAACTGCCCGCGCCGGTAATGAGTTCGGGCTCGCGCCAGTGCATCATTGCCAAACCAACGTACATCAGCTTTTGAAACGCTCTGTCATACAATTTGCATTTATTGATTCCCATAGTGATATCTCCTTGTAAACAAGTTATTTATAATTATACTCTTTCGCGCGCGATTTGTCAATGCTCGGCAACCTGCGCCCGTTTCCCCTGCCAACGCCTTGTCCTAAAAAGAAAAACGGCTTATTTACCGAGAAACAAACCGTTTTTGAAAGTATTATTTTCCGAGCAAAGCGCGGATCTCCTGCACCTTATCCGTCTTTTCCCACGGGAAGCCATCTCTGCCGAAATGCCCGTAATTTGCCGTGGCACGGTAAATGGGCTTGCGAAGCGCAAGGGTATCGATGATGGCGGAAGGCCTCATATCAAACACCTTGCGCACGATCTCCTGCAACTGAGCATCGGGCAACACACCCGTTCCGAAGGTATTTACGTGAAGGGAGATGGGGTGCGCCACACCAATGGCATAAGACACTTCAAGTTGCATCCTATCCGCAGCACCTGCCGCCACCATGTTCTTGCACACGTATCTTGCCATATAGGCCGCGCTTCTATCCACCTTGGTGGGGTCCTTACCCGAGAAGGCACCGCCGCCGTGCGGGCAATAACCGCCGTAAGTATCCACGATGATCTTCCTGCCCGTCAGGCCGCTATCTCCGTGCGGTCCGCCCGTCACGAATCTGCCCGTGGGGTTCACGTATATCAAAGTTTCCTCGCTCATCAGTTCGGCGGGGATCGCCTGCTTGATGATCTTTTCCGTCACGTCCTTGCGGAGCGTTTTAATATCCACGTCCGGATCGTGCTGAGTGGATACCACCACGGTATGCACCCTCTTGGGCGCGCCGTTCACGTACTCCACCGTCACCTGCGCCTTGCCGTCGGGACGAAGATAGGAGAGTTCCCCTTTCTTGCGAGCCTCGGTCAAACGCATCGTGAGTTTGTGCGCAAGCATAATGGGCATGGGCATTAGTTCTTTGGTTTCACGGCAAGCATAGCCGTACATCATGCCTTGGTCGCCCGCGCCGATCTGATCGTAAAGATCTCCCGAAGCGCTGTCCGTGCTGTGGTCCACACCCATGGCAATATCGGGTGACTGCTCGTCCAAAGAAACCATGACCGAACAAGTGTCCGCGTCAAAGCCCATATCGCTGCCGGTATAACCGATATCGCGCACCACTTCGCGCACCACTTTTTGCACGTTGGGGTACACCGTGGAAGTGATCTCTCCCACCACGATAGCAATACCGGTAGTCACCACGGTTTCCACCGCCACGCGAGCGGCGGGATCTTCCGCCAAGATAGAGTCAAGCACGGCGTCCGATATTTGGTCCGCCACCTTGTCGGGATGTCCTTCCGTGATGCTTTCGCTGGTAATCAATCTGATATCTTGCATATTTCCCTCTGATCAGGGGCGACCGAAGCCGCCCCTGTTAATCTTGTGTTATGGCGTAAAAACGCTTTTTATCAGTCCTCAAAGAAGGGATCTTCTTCCAACGGAGTGACCTTGCTCTCCATCATGGCGCCCGGCATAACGGTCACGTTTGCGTACTGTTTCAAACCGGTACCTGCGGGAATGAGTTTACCGAGGATCACGTTCTCCTTCAAGCCGCAAAGGTTATCCACCTTGCCCTTGATAGCCGCATCGGTAAGCACCCTGGTGGTTTCCTGGAAGGACGCGGAAGCAAGGAAGCTATCGGAGTTAAGGGACGCCTTGGTGATACCGAGCAATGCGGGTTTACCGTCGGCAGGTCTCTTGCCCATAGCCGCCAACTTGGCGTTCACCATGGAGAACTCCTGTTGATCCACGAGTTGTCCGGGCAGGAAGTCGGATGCGTGTTGATCCACGATCCTGACCTTGCGGAGCATCTGTCTGATGATGATCTCAAGGTGCTTATCGTTAATATCAACACCTGCGGAAGAGTAAGCTCTCTTAACTTCGCAGATCAAGTAATCCTGCACAGCCACCACGCCGCGGGTGCGAAGCAGATCTTGCAAGTTGATAGCGCCCGCCGTAATTTGGGTACCCGGGTTCACCACGTCACCGTCCGAAACGAGCACTTTCGCATTGATGGGCAAAGTATATTCCTTGGTGATGGGGCCGTCCTTATCGTTATCATTGGTAACGGTAACGATGCGCTTCTTGTTCTTCTCGGTAATGGTCACCTTGCCGAAGATATCCGAGATGATAGCCTGCGCCTTGGGAGTGCGGCACTCAAACAATTCTTCAACGCGGGGCAAACCTTGGGTAATATCCTCGGAAGACGCAACACCACCGCTGTGGAAGGTACGCATCGTAAGCTGAGTACCCGGTTCACCGATGGACTGTGCCGCGATCACGCCGACCGCTTCACCCACTTTTACGGGGTTGCCGCTTGCCATGTTCTTACCATAGCACTTGGAGCAAAGGCCGTTCAGGCAGTTACAGGTGAACACGCTTCTGATCCTGACCGCTTGGATGCCCGCCTTGATGATATCGGCAGCGGCGTCTTCGCTGATCATGCTATCGGCGGGAACGATCACTTCGCCCGTCTTGGGATCGGTGATGGCGGAAATGGTGTATCTGCCGATGATCCTATCTTTCAAGCCCTCAATGAGTTCGCCTCTGCTACCTGCGATCTCACGCACTTCCATACCTCTTTGGTCGCCGCAATCCATCTTTTGAATGATAACGGATTGAGAAACGTCCACGAGCCTACGAGTCAAATAACCGGATTCTGCGGTCTTCAACGCGGTATCCGCAAGACCCTTACGACCACCGTGGGAAGAAATAAAGTATTCCAACGCGGAAAGTCCTTCACGGAAGTTGCTCTTAACGGGAAGCTCAATGGTCCTACCGGTCGGGTCTCTCATCAAACCACGCATGCCGGCGAGCTGACGGATCTGCTGCATACTACCACGAGCACCGGATTGTTCCATCATCTTGATGGGGTTGAACTTATCCCAGCACTTGGAAAGCGCGGCGGTCACGTCGTCGATCGCCTTTTCCCAAATGGCTATTACGTTTCTGTATCTCTCCGCCTCGCCGATGTGTCCGCGCAGGAAGAGTTTTTCTTGCTGTGCCACTTGCTTTTCCGCGTCCGCAATGATCTCATCCTTCTCTTTGGGAATGTGCATATCGAACACGCTGGTGGTCACCGCACCGATGGTGGAGTACTTGAAGCCTTGCGACTTGATCTTATCAAGAACCACGGCGGTTTCGGTGCTTCCCTTGTACTTGAAGCACTTTTCAACGATCTTGCCGAGCATCTTCTTTTCCACCACGTCGTTGATCTCCAAGATGAACTTGTTCTCGGGTTTGGATCTATCCACAAAGTGCAGATCCTGCGGAATGGCCTCGTTGAAGATGATCCTACCGAGGGTGGTGTGGATCTTGCCGGTTTCAAGCTTACCGTCGATCTCTTTGGTGACGCGCACGTCGATCATCTCTTGTAAGGTGATCTCTTTATGCGCATAGGCAAGTTTGGCTTCGTCCACGCTCATGAACTTTCTGCACTCCTTGCCCTTATCCTCTTTCACGATGGTAAGGTAATAACTACCGAGGATCATATCCTGGGTGGGAGTCATAACAGGCTTACCGTCAGAGAGTTTTAACACGTTGTTGGTGGAAAGCATTAAGAAACGTGCTTCCGCCTGCGCCTCAATGGAGAGGGGCACGTGCACTGCCATTTGGTCACCGTCGAAGTCCGCGTTGAACGCGCCGCAAACGAGGGGGTGCAGTTTGATCGCTCTTCCTTCCACAAGCACCGGCTCAAAGGCTTGGATACCAAGGCGGTGAAGGGTAGGTGCACGGTTCAAAAGAACGGGATGATCCTTGATGATATCTTCGAGAACGTCCCACACTTCGTTGCGAGCGCGCTCCACGAATCTCTTTGCGTTCTTGATGTTGTTGCAGATATTGCGATCCACAAGTTCCTTCATAATGAAGGGCTTGAACAGTTCAAGCGCCATCTCCTTGGGAAGACCGCACTGATACAGTTTGAGTTCCGGACCAACCACGATAACCGAACGACCGGAATAGTCAACACGCTTACCGAGAAGGTTCTGACGGAAACGACCTTGCTTACCGCGAAGCATGGCGGTCAAGGATTTAAGGTCGTGCGTTCTGCTGTTGCTGTTGGTCTTGGCGCGCTTGCTGTTATCGATAAGGTTATCCACAGCCACTTGGAGCATACGCTTCTCGTTGCGGATCATCGCGTCCACGCCGCCCGACTGCAAGAAGCTCTTCAAACGCTTGTTCCTGCTGATCACGAAACGATACAGATCGTTCAGATCACTGGTGGCGTATCTGCCGCCGTCAAGGGGCACCATCGGGCGAAGCTCGGGAGGAAGAACGGGAAGTGCTTCCAAGATCATCCATTCGGGCTTGCTGCCGGACTCCTTAAAGGCCTCCAACACTTCAAGCTGTTTGGCGATCGTGAGTTTCTTGGGGGATTGAGAAGGATCTTTCTCCTTGCTCTTTTCCTTGCCCTTCTTGGACTCCTCAGCTTCGTTGCCGCCAAGTTCGTCGCGCAGTTTCTTGATCTCGGCGTCAAGATCGATCTCCATCAAAAGTTGCTTGATGCTCTCGGCACCCATGCCCACTTTGAAAGAGCCTTCGCCGTACTTTTTCAAACACTCGCGGTACTCATCATCGCTGAGCACCATTTTCTTTTCCAAATCGGTCTTGCCGGGATCAAGCACCACGTACTTGGCGTAATACACCACGTGCTCCACCTCTTTCGGACCCATGTTCAAAATGGTGGCAATACGGCTGGGCGTGCCCTTCAAGAACCAAAGGTGAGCCACGGGAGAAGCAAGCTCGATATGGCCCATTCTCTCACGACGCACTTTGCTCTGCTCCACTTTCACGCCGCAGCGATCGCAGACGACGCCCTTATGTCTGATCCTCTTATACTTACCGCAGGCGCACTCCCAGTCTTTGGTCGGTCCAAAGATCTTTTGGCAGAACAAACCGTCCGGCTCGGGCTTTTGCGTCCTGTAATTGATGGTTTCCGGCTTGGTCACCTCACCGCAAGACCACTCTCTGATCTTTTCGGGAGAAGCAAGTCCTATTTTAATAGATGCAAAGTTATTTATTTCAAACATGATTCGTACCCCCCATTAAAAGATGCTGTCTTCATCGCCGTCATCGTCGCTGAAATAGTTCTTGATATCCGCTTCGTCGGCAATGGTCTCAAACGGGCTGTCGGTATCGTCCTCACCCACGGAGTCGCTGAAAATATCCACTTCTTTCTCTTCCGTCGGCTCGGCAAGCAGATCGGTCATATTGACGTCTTCCACCGTGTCGGGGATCTCTTGATTGTTCTCACCGAGTGCGCGGATATCCAAACCGAGGGAGCGCATTTCGCGCACGAGCACGCGGAAGGATTCCGGAATGCCCGGCTCACTGATATTCGTGCCCTTGGTGATGGAAGCATACGCCTTCTCTCTACCGCTCACGTCATCGGACTTAACGGTGAGCATCTCTTGCAAGATGTTGGCGGCGCCGTACGCTTCGATAGCCCACACTTCCATTTCACCAAGACGCTGACCGCCGAACTTGGCTTTACCGCCGAGAGGCTGTTGCGTGACGAGGGAGTAGGAACCGGTACTTCTCGCGTGGATCTTATCATCAACCAAGTGAGCGAGTTTCAGATAGTACATATAACCGATCGTGACTCTGTTCTCAAAGGGCTCGCCGGTACGTCCGTCATACAGTTGCACCTTTCCGTCCGCAGGCAGTCCGTTGGAGGAGAGCAACTGTTTGATCTCGGATTCTTCCGCACCGTCAAACACGGGGGTTGCGATCTTCCAGCCGAGCATCTTGCACACAAGACCCAAGTGGACTTCCAAAACCTGTCCGATATTCATACGGGACGGAACGCCGAGCGGGTTCAACACGATCTGCAAAGGAGTGCCGTCTGCCAGGAAAGGCATATCCGCCTTGGGAAGCACGCGGGACACAACGCCCTTGTTTCCGTGACGTCCTGCCATCTTATCACCGACGGAGATCTTACGCTTTTGCGCAATGTACACGCGCACGAGTTTATTGATTCCCGCGGAAAGGTCGGACTTGTTCGCTTTGGTGAACACCTTTACGTCCACGACCACGCCGTACTCACCGTGCGGCACCACGAGGGACACGTCCCTGACTTCTCTTGCCTTCTCACCGAAGATGCTGCGGAACAACCTCTCTTCGGGAGTGGGATCGGTTTCACCCTTAGGAGCAACCTTACCAACCAAGATATCGCCGGCGTGCACTTCCGCACCGATACGAATGATACCGTTCTCGTCCAAATCTTTGAGCATATCTTCGCTGCGGTTGGGAATGTCGCGGGTGATCTCTTCGTCACCGAGTTTGGTAGAACGCGCTTCGGTATCGTAGGTGCCGATGTGGATGCTGGTGAACACGTCGTTCTTCACGAGTTCATCGCTGATAAGCACCGCGTCTTCGTAGTTATAACCTTCCCAGGTCATAAAGCCGATCAAAATGTTTCTGCCGAGAGCAAGCTCGCCGTTTTGGGTGGCGGGGCCGTCTGCAAGCACTTCACCCTTCTTGACCTTTTGCCCTACCTTCACGATGGGCTTTTGGTTGATACAGGTCTCATGGTTGGAGCGCTGGAACTTTTGCAACTCGTACGTCTTAACGTTATCCTCGCCCATTACGGTGATCTCATCACCGCTCACGGAAGTGACCACGCCGTCAAAGTCGGAAAGGATCACGATGCCGCTGTCGTGTGCGATCTTATACTCGATACCGGTACCCACGATAGGTGCTTCGGGTCTGACGAGAGGCACGGCCTGACGCTGCATGTTACTGCCCATCAAAGCACGGTTGGTATCGTCGTTCTCCAAGAAGGGGATCAAGGATGCCGCCACGGAAACGAGCTGTTTCGGAGAGGTATCAAGGAAATCCACCTTGCTGGCTTCCACGTTTCTGATCTCTTCACAGATACGGCAGGAAACCATCTTGTTGAGCAGTCTGCCGTCCTCGCCGATGGGTTCGGTGGCTTGACCGATGATGTAGTTATCTTCTTCGTCCGCCGTCATGTAAACGATCTCGTCCGTCACGATGCCGGTGGCTTTATCGATCTTTCTGTACGGAGTTTCGATGAAGCCGTACTCGTTCACTCTTGCATAAGTGGAAAGAGAGGAGATAAGACCGATGTTCTGACCTTCGGGGGTTTCCACCGGGCAGAGTCTGCCATAGTGGGAGTGGTGCACGTCACGCACTTCCATGCCCGCTCTCTCGCGGTTCAAACCACCGGGACCGAGGGCGGAAAGTTTACGCTTGTGGGTAAGCTCCGCAATGGGGTTCTCCTGATCCATGAACTGAGAAAGCTGCGCGCTGTTGAAGAACTCTTTGATCTTGGCGGTGACGGGCTTCACGTTGATGAACTTTTTGATCTCCGCTTCGTCCGCGTTGGTGGTGTTCATCTTCTCGATGATCTGACGCTCCATGTTTTGGAAGCCCTTGCGCATTTCGTGTTGCAAAAGCTCACCTACCGCACGCACACGTCTGTTGGCAAGGTGGTCGATATTGTCGTACACGCCAACGCCGTGCGCCAAGCCGAGGTTGTAGTTCACGATGGAAAGGATATCGTCCTCGGAGATCTGACGGGAAACCAAGGTGGACAGGTTGTCCTTTACCGCCTGCTCCTTTTCCTCTTCGGTTTCCAAACCTTCCCAGATCTTCATAAGAGCGGGACGATACACAAGTTCGGTAACGCCAAGCTCTTTGGGATCCTTCTTGATATAAGCTGCAAGATTCACGGTGTTGTTGCCGATCACCTTAACGATCTTGCCGTCGGTACCGAAAATATACACGGCGTTGATGCCGGCGTTTTGGATCTCCCAAGCCTTATCGTGATCCGGCTTGGTGCCCTTTTCCGCAAGGATCTCACCGAACTCATCGGCAACGTCCTCTGCAAGCTCCTTGCCCACGATCCTGTTCGCAAGGGAAAGTTTCTTGTTATACTTGTATCTGCCCACGCGGGAGATGTCATAACGCTTCTTATCGTAGAAGATGCCGGGGATATTCGCCGCAACGCCTTCGTCCGTGATGATCTCACCGTTCTTGATGGTCTTATAAAGCTCCCTCTTCGGATTCTCGCGCTCCGCCTTGCCGTCTTTTGCAATGGTGGCTTTCAAAATATCGCTCTCACCAAAGATGTCGTACAAAGTTTCATCCTCGGTAAGACCGATCGCACGCAACATCAAAGAGGCGGTGACCTTCTTTTTGCGATCCACCTTTACGTACAGCGGGCTGATCACTTCCTTGCCGGAAGCGTCCGTCTTGCTGGCCTCTTGCTCAAACTCCATCCAAGCGCCGTTCTTGGGGATGACGGTGCACTTATAGGTGACCACGCCGTCCTTATCCATTTCCTTGGTGAAATAGACGCCCGGGCTTCTTACGAGCTGGCTGACGATAACGCGCTCCGCACCGTTGATAACGAAGGAACCCGTTTCGGTCATCAGGGGGATATCGCCCATAAAGATCTCATCTTCCTTGATGAGGTCCCCTTTCTCGCGAATGGTAAGACGAACCTTCACGCGGAGAGGTGCATTGTAAGTGACCAAGTTTTCACTCTTACACGCTCTTGCCGAGAAGTGCGGCTCCTCCACCCTGTACTCGCCGAATTCCAGCACGAAACGCTCCGCGCCGTTGGTGGCTTTTTGCACGATGGGAGAGAACTCGTCAAAGATATCGCGAAGACCTTCTTCCAAAAACTTCTTATACGAACTCTTTTGCAGCTCGATAAGATAGGGGAGATCTAAGATCTCCTTGGTTTTGGAGAAGCTCATTCTTTCCACGTTGCCGTATTGTACCTTGTGAACAGACATTGAAAAAACACTCCTTCTAAATGACTTCCCTTATTCTTTCAAGCCGAAACGCCCTTCACCTATGGTGAGATAGGAATTTTCGGAGCAAAAACGGCTCTTCCGTATAATAGGACAGTCTAAGATGATAATTCACATCCGTCAATATGTCAAGCCTTTTTTTAAAAGAATTTGAAAAAACCCCGCCAAAACCCACCAAAACAGGGGTTTTTACGGGGAAAAACGAAGCGTTGGATAATTAAATTTTCTTAATGTTCACCGCGTTTTTCGCGTTTTTCTCGAAAAAATGCGGACAAAACCGTCGCACATTCGGCCGCGAGCACCCCACCCGTCACCTCAAAACGGTGGTTGGTAGGATAGTCCTCATTCAGGTTTGCCACGCTACCGAGAAAACCGAAACGCGGATCTTTTGCACCGTACACCACACGGTCCAAACGGCTGTTCATGATCGCCCCCGCGCACATGGCGCAAGGCTCCAAAGTGACGTAAAGCGTGCACCCTTCCAGCCACCAATTCCCCACCTTTTTCGTTGCCTTTTGAATGGCCACCGTTTCGGCGTGATACAGAGCGCAATTTCTCTTTTCCTTTTGATTATGGGCGCGCGCGATGACTTTGCCCTCTTTTACCACCACCGCGCCGATGGGCACTTCATCCTGCAAGGCCGCTTTTGCCGCCTCTTTTAAGGCAAGGCGCATAAACTTTTCATCCTGCGTCATCTTGCCACCCCCCAAATGAGAAGGATAGCCGTTAAAAGCCCTTCCGCAACGGCAAGTGCGATCAAGCACGCGTTATCACACAGGGTGGGTTTGCCGTTTTTCACGTAACCGTCCAAGGTGACCGTTCCAAGCAACTTTCTTTGCACGATGGGCTTGGGCGCCTTGCGCGCGGCGTACTGCATAAGTTTGATCACAGCGTAAACCGAGAGCGCAAGCACCAGTACGGTCACGCCGAAAGAAAGGATGCTCGCACCCGAGGTGATCTTATCGTAAAACCTGCCGAAAGCTGTTCCTCTTTGGGTGGAATAATCCAAAAAAGTTGCCACGGCATTATTTGCGAAATGCGCGCATATTGCAGGCAAAATGGAATTTGTTTTAATGACCAATACCGCAAAGAGCATGCCACCGAAAACCGCATAAACGAACTGTGCGGGATTGGCGTGCATCAAGCCGAAAAACACACCGGAAACGATCACGGCGGAGTATTCCGAACCATGGTCTTCCAGCCCGGAAAGAAGGATGCCCCTGTGGCAAAACTCCTCGAACACGGCGGGAAGCAATGCGGAAAAAAACAGCATCAGGAAAAAATCCCCTACCCCGAGATAAATGGTGCCCACGGGATACACTCTCTTGTAGCCTATCACACGGAAAAACAGGTTGGTGAGGGCGTTGAATACCATGGTAAAGGGCGTAATGAGAAGCATGACCGCAACGCAAATAAGCAGGCAGGCCTTTTTATCCCGCGGCGGTTGATAGCGAAGCAGTTTTCTGTTTGCCGTAAAATTGCCCTTACCAACGATCAAAAGGACCGCGGCGGGGATCAACCCCATGCAAAGCACTTGTGAACCCAAAGTATAAACGAGGTCGGAATGAAAATCCGAAAGACCGGAAAACGCCTTTAAGTAGAAGAGAAGCTGCCACACGAGCAGCGAGATCATGGCACAAGAATAGGCGATCAGATGCCTGCGTCGTATCATCCGTTTGCTCCGGGGATCAACGTCAAGCACAAAACGAGAATGAGCATACCCAAAAGGATGGCCATGGCGATCCATCCGTTTTTATCCGGTTTGCGAAGTGACGTTCCTTGCGGCTTTTCGCCCTGCTCCGTTGCTTCGGACGAACCGGAAAGATAATCCAAATAAGGAGAAACGTTACGCCAAAATCCCTCTTTGGGGGGATAAAAGAGTTCTTTTTCGGTACGATCACGGTGCAGAAGCAAGGTCACAGAAGAAAGCAACACCACCAAAGCGGAAAGCGACACACACATGCCCACGATGATGGTTTTTGCGCTGAGTTCCCCGCAAAGGTACCAATAAAAACGCGGGTCGATCCAGCCGTTGGCAAAGCCGTATTCACAGATCATTGCCAAGCCGTTGTTCATAAAATGCAAGAGCGCACCCGCATAAATACTGCCGGTGATGCAAACGAGATACGCCGCCACCACACCGATCAGGAATTGATTTACGAGCTGGTTGAAATTGCCGTGCATCAAAGCGAATACCGCCGCGGAAAGGAAAATGGCAAATACCGCGGACTTTTGCTTTGCACCCGATAAGAACACGCCGCGCACCGCCGTTTCTTCGCAGATGGCGGGGAGAATGGTGAGCGCCAAGAAGGAAAGCGCGAACAGCCCGCGGTTTTGCATGGGAATAAAGTAGTTGGGAGTCACCTCATAACCGATCTTTTCCAACATTCTTTTCATTAATCCCGCAAGAGGGGCAAAACAAAGCAAACAAGCCAACGCAATGAAGATCACCGCCACAAAGCAATACCATTTTGGCGGACGCTTTACGCCCGTTATTTCTACCAAGCTCACCTTACTTTGACGGCAGAACAGGAAACAAGCGACAAACAAGATCACCTGATTTGCGATCACCGCACTCCAAGTGAACGCCGCATCCGACATGGGCATAAGCGCCAAAAAGAATTGCACGACGTACTGTGCGGCAAACGCCGCGATCAAGGTCACGGACGCCGTGAAAAGATCCATCTTCTTACGATTGATTGTATCCGTCATTATGACTCCTCCCTTTTGATGGGACTTTTGTTTTCTATCACACCGCCGCCCAAGCACACGCGGTTATCGTAAAGCACGCAGTATTGCCCTTCCGCCACGGCGCGCTGCGGTTCGTCGAACACCACGCGCACCCTGTCCCCCTCAACGATGGCAGTGGCTTTTTGAAGCGGTTGACGGTGACGTATGCGCGCAAGCACGCGGCTTTCCCCTTCGGGCAAACGGTCCGCAATAAAGTGAAAGTGATCCACCGTGAGCGCGGAAGAATACAAAAGATCGGTTTCTCCCTGCGTGACGATCAATCGGTTGTTTAAAACGTCCTTTTCCACAACGAACCAAGGTTCGCCGTTGCCGCCGCCACCCACGCCCAAGCCTTTGCGCTGACCCAGCGTGTAGTAAAACACTCCTTCGTGTTCACCCACCACCTTTCCCTCGGTGGTGACGATCTCCCCTTTTTGCATGGGGATATATTGCGAAAGGAAGGCCCTGAAATTTCTTTCCCCGATAAAGCAAATGCCCGTGCTGTCCTTTTTCTCCCAAACGGGGAGCCCCGCCTTTTTGGCTATTGCTCTGACCTCCCCTTTTTCCAGCGCGCCAAGCGGGAAGATCGCATTTGCTATCTGCTCCTCGGTCACTTGGTTGAGAAAATAAGTTTGATCCTTGTTCTCGTCACGGGAGCGAAGCAAACGATGCCTTCCACCCTCGTGCGAAAGATCGGCATAATGCCCCGTTGCCACGTAAGAAGCACCCAGCGTGCGCGCGAATGCGGCAAAGGCGTCAAACTTGATCTCACGGTTGCAAAGCACGTCCGGGTTGGGGGTCCTTCCCTTTTTGTACTCTTCCACAAAGCCCTTGAACACGCGATCCAAGTACTCCTCCGAAAAGTCCTCCGCGTAATAATCTATTCCGAGTTTATCCGCCACGCGGCGCACGTCTGCATAATCGTCATCGGCGGTGCATCTGCCGCATTCGTCCTCTTCATGCCAATTGCGCAAGAAAAGACCGACGGGCTCATACCCTTGCTCTTTCAAAAGAAGAGCGGCGACCGAACTATCCACGCCGCCACTCAATCCGATAACGACTCTTTTTGCGGACATCTTATTTCCCTTGCGCTTCAAGCGCCTCTCTATAAAGGTTTCTCCAGAAGTGGATCTGCTCGATCTCCACTTCACTGTTGGGCTTTAAGGTGATAAGGGTACCGCCGCGCTGCTCGGTCTCGTCGTAAATGGTTTGCGGAAGATCGGTAAGATCGCCCGAAATGCCGTTTGCGCTGTAATCGATGCTCATGCCGTAATTGATGCGAATGCCTTCGTAGGTAAACATAAAGGTATTCCTATGATCGTGCCCGCAGAAAACGTACTTGGAGCTGCCGAGTGCACGGATCCTTTCAAAGGTGTGGCCGCCGTCGTACGTCTTATTTCTCCATGTGCCCACGAAAGAACAGCAAACCGAGCTATCGCCGTACATGTGCCCTTTATAAAGCACGGTATCGACGCGTTGGTTTTCCTCCTTGGGGGGTTCGCCGTACATGCCGCCGTGATAGGTGATCTCGCCGATGTCGGTCATCAAGGTGCGCTCCACACCGTCCCATTTGATGGTGTCTTTCCAATCTTCGCCCAGTTCTTCCAGCTTGTCCAAATATGCTTCCAGTACGTACTGATACTCGGGGAAAGGAATGTGCAGGAAGAAGAGGGAACTGACGAGCTCACCACCGTTATCCTTTTCGGAAATATCCCTTATGGCTGCCTCGTACCAATCGAGCTGATCGTCGTGAATGCACTCGTATTGACGCTGATTGCCCATCATCTTACCGGACTCCTCGTCATACACGCGGATGTACGAACCGCTATCCATCATCACGAGGGACTGATTGACCGTGCCGTCACGGTTCAAAACGTTCACGATATAGTTACCTATGCCGTTCAAGTTTTCGGGGCCGGCATCATACCAACAATAATGCAGCTCGTCCGACATCAAATAATCGCTGAGCACCTTCTTGGCGCCTTCCGCGGAACCCGCTTGATCCTCGTGACGCAACAGCCCCTCTTCGTCGTGATTGCCGAAGAGGAACAGCCACGGGATCTCAAAGGAATCCATAAACTTGGCAAACTTCTTAAAGGCTGCAAGGGTATCGTTTGTTTTGGTATAAGCTTTAACGATATCCAGCGTAAAGATGGAATCCCCCGTAACGATGATCAAATCGGGGTCCGCCTCTTCCACGATGCAAGTGACCGCCTCTTCCGCCCAACCGTCACGCAAGGAATAATTTCTTTCAAGTTCCTTATTGGTGCGGGTGGAATTGATCAGGTGGATATCCGTGAGTTGCAGGATCTTAAAGGTGCCGTCCTCGTTCACTGTCACCGAACGCGAAACGTAGCCCGGCTTTTTCTCCTCGCCGCAAGCGGAAAAGCTCAATGCGGAAAAAAGAAAGATAAGGATGGCGGAAACTGCAATGATGATTCTTTTTTTAATTTTCATTTTTCAGGTCCTTTGTATCATTCTCGGCAATGGTTTGCCGGTTAGTTTTTTATGGGGTGCCGCCCAAAGCGATCACTCGCTTGGGCGGTGCTTACTTTATTCCTTGACGATGTTTTTTACCGCCTTATCCAGCTCGGCATAAACGCCTTGCTCGGTAAAGGTATTATCCACCACCACACTGTACCAATCTTTCTCCTTGTTCTTGGGGAAAGCGCTCTTCAAGCCGGTGGCGGGATGCGCTGCATGAATGGCTGCGGCGTGCGCTTCGGTGGTGCGTAGCAAAATGGTCACGTTGCCCTCGTCCTCATAAATATAGGTAAAGCACACTCGCTTACCATCGGGAGCAAAGGCAAAGTGGTTATCGCTCATTAAGAGTTTTCCGTTGGGGGTGCGGTTGGCACGATTGTTAAGTTCCACCTTATCCCCAAAGGTTGCGGCAAGGTGGTCGATAATGCTCTTTTTGCTTACCAAGCCCACAGCGCCCGTTTCCTTTGCCGCCGCGATGCTCTCTTTTAAGGTCACTTCTTCCGCAGGAAGGGGAGCCGCTACCTCTCTTTCGGTAATGTTGCGAACCGCTTTATCGATCATGGCATACACACCCGCTTCGGTAAAGGTCCCATCCACTACCACGCTATACCAATCCTTTTCCTTATTCTTGGGGAAGGCACTCTTGGCACCCGTGGCGGGATGTTCCGCACGGATCTCCGCCGCCTGTTCCTCGGTGGTACGAAGCAAAACGGTGACTCTGCCTTCGTCATCCTCGTAAATATAGGTAAAGCAAACTCTTTTCCCATCGGGTGCAAAGGCAAAGTGGTTATCGCTCATCAAAAGCTTTCCGTTAGGGGTGCGGTTGGCGCGGTTGCAAAGTTCCACCTTATCTTCAAAGGTTGCCGCCAAATGATTAAAGATGCTCTTTTTACTTACCAAACCGATGGCACCCGTTTGCTTTGCCGCCGCAATGCTCTCTTTCAAAGAGATCTCTTGCTCTTCCGCTTGCTCCGCGGGGGCTTCTTCTATCGGCTTCTCAGCGGGGATCTCTGCCGGTCCTTCGGGTTGCTCTATGAGTGCGGATTGCCCGCCGATGATATTATAAACAGCCCTATCCAGTTCCGCATACACACCTTGCTCGGTAAAGGTATTATCCACCACCACGCTGTACCAATCCTTCTCCTTGTTCTTGGGGAAAGCACTCTTAAAGCCGGTGGCGCTATGCGCATTGCGGATATCTTTGGCGTGATCCGCCGTGGTACGGAGAAGAACGGTAACTTTGCCGTCATCATCCTCATAAACGTATGTAAAGCAAACCCTCTTGCCATCGGGAGCGAAGGCAAAGTGGTTATCGCTCATCAAAAGTTTGCCGTTAGGCGTGCGGTTTGCGCGGTTGTTGCATTCCACCTTCTCGCCAAAAGTTGCCGTCAGGTGCTCGATAATGCTCTTTTTGCTTACCAAACCGGAAGCGCCCGTTTGCTTTGCCGCTGTAATGCTCTCCTTCAAGGTCACTTCCTCTTCGGGCTCTTGTGCGGGAGCGGCGATCTCTGCACCTATGATGTTATAAACTGCCTTATCCAGCTCGGCATAAACGCCTTGCTCGGTAAAGGTATTATCCACCACCACACTGTACCAATCTTTCTCCTTGTTCTTGGGGAAAGCGCTCTTCAAGCCGGTGGCGGGATGCGCGGCGTGAATGGCCGCGGCGTGCGCTTCGGTGGTGCGTAGCAAAATGGTCACGTTGCCCTCGTCCTCGTAAACGTAAGTGAAGCAAACTCTCTTACCATCGGGAGCATAGGCAAAGTGGTTATCGCTCATTAAGAGTTTTCCGTTGGGGGTGCGGTTGGCACGATTGTTAAGTTCCACCTTATCCCCAAAGGTTGCGGCAAGGTGGTCGATAATGCTCTTTTTGCTTACCAAGCCCACAGCGCCCGTTTCCTTTGCCGCCGCGATGCTCTCTTTTAAGGTCACTTCCGTTTCGGGCTCTTGTGCGGGAGTTGTGATCTCGACGCCTATGATGTTATAAACAGCCCTATCCAGTTCGGTATAAACGCCTTGCTCGGTAAAGGTATTATCCACCACCATGCTGTACCAATCTTTTTCCTTGTTCTTGGGGAAAGCACTCTTAAAGCCGGTGGCGCTATGCGCATTGCGGATATCCTTGGCGTGATCCGCCGTGGTACGGAGAAGAACGGTAACTTTGCCGTCATCATCCTCATAAACGTATGTAAAGCAAACCCTCTTGCCGTCGGGAGCGAAAGCAAAGTGGTTATCGCTCATCAAAAGTTTGCCGTTAGGCGTGCGGTTGGCGCGGTTGTTGCATTCCACCTTCTCGCCAAAAGTTGCCGTCAGGTGCTCGATAATGCTCTTTTTGCTTACCAAACCGGAAGCGCCCGTTTCCTTTGCCGCCGCAATGCTCTCTTTTAAGGTCACTTCCGGCGCTTCCGCCTCTTCCACGGGAGCGGGTTGCTCTTGAACGGGAAGCGCTTCGTCACGGATCAAAGCAATGGCACGATCCAACACGTCGTAATAGGCTTGCGGGGTAAAGGTATCGTCCGCTACCACGCTGTACCAATCTTTCGCTTTGTTCTTGGGGAAGGCGCTACGCATGACCTCGGGATGTTCAACGCGCAAACCTTGCACGTACGGCTCATCCAACTTTACCAAGGCAACCACCTGGCCGCCGTCCGTTTCGTACACGTAAGTAAAGCACACGCGCTTGCCCAAGGGGGAGAAAGCAAAATGGTTATCCGAAAGCAAAAGCTTTCCGTTGGAAGTGCGGTTTGCTCTGCCATTCAATTCCACAGCGTTTTCGTACTTTGTAGAAAGGTAGGCAATGATGGACTTTTTGCTGATCAAGCCCTTTCTGCCGGAAGCACTTGCCACTTCCAAACTTTCCGCCAAGGTGCGCTCTTCTTCGGGAACCACCACCACGGGAGCAAGGGGCTTTTGTTCCAACTCGCGGATCTTTTCCTGCAAAGCGGCGATCTCGCGATCCTTTTCTTGCAGTTTTTCACAAGCCTCGCAATCGGGCGCTTGCGCCGCTTGGGGCTTCATATTTCTCGTTTTCTTGGCAAGCACCGCCAAGCGAACCAAGGCATACACGCCCAGCGCGAGCATAATACCGAGGATCACGTAAACCGCAACCAACGCACCGATCCCAACCGATAAAACGTTTTCCATCATCAATAACTCAGTCATTGCTCGAGCCCTCCTCCGCGCCGTCCTTTTGGTCGTCCGATCCGTTTTCATCCGGTGGCGGATTATCATTCTTCTTTACTTTCTTCAAAAGTTTTTCCACGATCACGATCACAAGGATCAAGATGACGAGCACGATCACGATCAAGATCAAAATGGGGATCCAATTCAAACGAATGGACATTACGGCGGTCATAGGTTCGGACACGTCGTAATTTTCATTGGATACCGTAAAGTAAGCGGTGACCACGAACCTACCGAGGTCCCACTCTCTGTTGCCGGAATAGGTCACTTGCACGCCGTCGGGAAGATCCCCGCTCACGTAAATGGAATGACGTTTGCCGTTAAACCAGAAGGACTTATTCTTGAATTCCAGCCCTTGGATATCCCCGATCTTCTTCTTGGCAATGGTAAAGGAAATGACCTTTTCCACGCCTTCATATCCGCCGTCTGCGGGTATGGTGGCTTTCAGATAATACCTGCCTGCCGAAGTGGGTTTTACGGAAGTATAGTCACCGTATTCTTCGGTGGAATAAGTGTATCTCACGATATTTTCACCGTGCACCGCTCTGACGAAAGGCGTGGACGGCGTATCACCATAGGTCCAATCCGCAATGGTAAGCGAGGTGATCTCGTTGGCAAGCAAGATGGGTTCGGGAGAAGCACCGAAGCCGAGTTCGCTGTACTCCTTTTGATAAACCGCAATAAACTCTTCACCCGCCACAACTTTAATGAAGTAGCACTCGTAATTTGCCCTTCTGGCGGCTTCTTCGGATTCCACCTTGGGAAGGGGATAGATCACCACCGTGCCGGTATCATAGGTGTGACGCTTATACACAAAGATGTTTTGCGCGCTTGCGCCAAAGGAAGCAAGGGTAGCGCGCAACTCATACTTGATGGGGAACACGTTCACCTGGAATTGATCCGCCACCTTGATCATTTCTTTGATGGTATAAAGAACGCCCGAACTGTTTCTTGCCGTGGTCACTTTTTCAATGGTCACGTCATAGAAATCGGTAAACTTGCTTCTTCCGGTAAGATCATCGCGGCGCAACCTGGCGTTCATTTCCGCCTTGATGGCGTCGGATACGTTTTGCAAACGCTTTTGCGTGATCACGATGGAGTTGATGGTACCGCCCTCGGTGCCCTCGTTAATGGCTTCTCTTTCCTCTTGGCTGATAGCGCCTTCCAAGCCCTCGGAAGAACCATCACCAACCACTTTGGTGTTGAATTGGTTCCTGGGCAAGGTGAGGGTGAGCGCGATCTCGTTTTCATCCACGTCCAAACTATCGGTGCGGGTGACGATCACGTTTTCCATGTACGGATATTCCGCCACGATCTTATAGTTGCCGTAAGGCACGTTCTCAAACAGGATAGCCCCCGTTTCACCCGTGGTTTCGGAATACGGCGTGACCGCATCTCCCTCGTACAAGGTAACGGTTGCGTTTTGAATGGGCTCCTGCGTTACGGAATCCACCACGCGGATAGATACCGATTCGGCGGTATTACGCCATTCGGCGGTAAACTCGATCCTCTCAAAGCCGATATAGTAATCCATATATCCCGCTTCGGTTTTCAAGATCAAAGTGCCGCTCTCATCGCGCCAACCCACGAACACATAATGCGCGCGCGCGGGCGCATCTATAAAGATAATCTTTTGACCCGGAAGCATCTTTTCGCTGCGTTGCTCCGTTACGCCGTCGTTAAAGTTGAACGCCACCACGGGGATGTCGATCACTTTCTTATCCGTAAAGGTCTCGCCGTTAAAGACCACCAATGCGGTAAACTCAATGGTGGTTTCCTTCAGAACGTAAGTGACCGTGGCGTCTTCCACCTGCACGCTCTCACCGCAATCACAGGTGAAGTAGGCTTTGGCAAGATAGTTATCCTTGCCTTCTATCCAATCCCAAACGGGATCGGTGTGATATTCGTGTCCGTTTGCGGGAAGGATCTCACGGAAACTATCGGAATACTCCTCGCCTTCGTATTCAATGGTGGCGGTGTACTCCACGTAGCCCGATTCATCCACCTTGGGAGCCAGGCCGGAAACGGTCACCTGCGCCTCAAAGACCAAAACGTGCGCTTGATCGTTCAAACACACGATCTTTGCGGTGGCTGCGGTGTGCTTCTCGTTCCAGATCCATTCGATGTGATCCACGTCATAGTCGTGGCCAAGCGGATCCCCGTAAACGAAGGTCTCGCCGGTAAAGCCCTCCGAGCTGATGCCGCATTCGCAGCTCTTATAGTAAACCGCCTTTTCTTCACAGGTGGGTTCGCTCTTCAAATAAGCTGCGCTTGCCACGGTTTTGTCAAACACGTGATCCGCAAGGATCATAAAGTTCCCGATCTCATCCGACACGAAGGATAAGCCGTTCTCTCCGATCGCAGTGGTACGGAACACTTCCACGTCAAAGCCCACAAAGCGTATCGCCACCAAACCGGTGCGCGTTTGCCCTTGCGGCAACGTGACGGTGTAAGTATATTCACCGGAAGAAACGGAAACGTTGGATCTATACGTGGTGACGATGGACGCCATTACGCACTTGCCCGCCACAAGCTCCGCCGCCTCTTCGTTGGTGAGCCTGTTCAGCGCGCCCTTCTTGTCCTTTTGAGCAATGGCCGCAATGAGTTCCGCGTGATCCACCTGCGAAAGCGCCACCGAGAAGGTATCGCTCACGGAGAAGCCTCTGTACTCCGAGATCTTTACGGTATAACCGTCAGCCGCCGTTTGCGCGGTGATCTCGGGACGATAGACCTCAAAGGTATAGGTCTTTACTTCAACGGTGCCGTCTTCCCAAACGTAATTGGAAGAGTTTTTGAGAGATACTTCCACCGTTTGCTTGCCGGCAACGGTACGCTTGTTGTTGGTCACAAAGTATTGATCGGTATCACCCGCGTTCTCAAAGGCAAAGGTCTGCTCGTTGCCGTTTGCCACGTAGATCTTATCCGCCGCCGTGGGGATCACAAGGCGTTTCCTTTCGATCGCGAAGGGGAACTCCAACGCGGCGCTCGTGTTATCCGACCAAATATAGTTGGCGGAATCCTTTAATTCGGCAGTTACGGTGTAATCGCCCGCATCGGTACGGGTGGCGCCCGTCACGTTGTACTGCAACGCGTCACCAAGTTCCGCAAATTCATAGCTTTGTTCGCTGCCGGTATAAACGTAAGACTTGGTGCCCTCTGTGGGCATTGCCACTTTTGCCTTTTCAATGGTAAAGGTAAAGGAAATATCCGCAGAAGAACCGCCCTTCCATACGTAATTCTTTGCATCTCTGATGCTCACCGTTAAGGGCTGGCTACCCGCGTCGGTACGCGTGCCGCCTACCACGGTATACTGCTCGGTGTCGCCCGCGTTTGCAAACTCGTAGTTTTGCGGCGCACCGGTATAGGTATAAGTCTTAACGGTTTGGGTGGGCTCGGTGAGCTCCACCTTGTTGATCTTAAAGGGAAGCTCCTCTATCAGTCCGTTATAACTGCTCGTTTCCTGCACGAAGAAGCGAACGAAATAGGAGCCGGCATCTTTGGGGGCGGTGGCGGAATAATCCGCATCCGTTCCGCTCTGCAAGCGATAGGTGATCACCACGTCACCAAAAGTCGCACGCGCGTCACTCGTGGTGATGGCTGTTCCGTCATACAACTTTTCGGGAACCACGTAAGGGGTGATCTCCCAAGTGTTTTGGATATCCATGATGCGGAAGATCACCGTCACGGTATCCGTAAGGCTGTCTTGCCAGCCGTAGTTGGCAAAGTTTCCGGTTTTGAAGGTGAATTTCACGTCATAATTACCGTAAGCCACACCGCCCTCGTTCTCGGTCACCTCATACGGCTCGGATCCGGAAAGGATCACGGTAGCGGTTTGATTGAACCCGGTATAGGACTTGGGGTTCACAATGGGAGAGGGAAGCAACTTTTTGGCGATCACAAAGTCAAAGGAAAGCGCATCGCTCGTTCCATCCGTCCACTCGGTGTTGGCGGTGTCTTTCAGCGCGGCTTTTACCGCGTCCTCACCCGTGTAAGTACCTGCGTTCTTGCGCACGCCGTTCAAAACGGTATAACCTGCGCTGTCACCCACGGAAGCAAACTTGTACGAAATATCGTTCCCGTCGTCGTAGGTGTAAGTCTCGGTGGTTTCGGTGGGCATGGCAATTTTCTTTTTGGCTATCGTGAAGGTAAAGGTAAGAGGATCGGTCGTTCCATCCGTCCATTCGGTATTTGCCGTGTCCTTCAAGGTGGCTTTTACCGCATTCGCGTCCTTGTATGTGCCCGCATTCGTGCGCACGGCGTTGGCAAGAGTGTAACCCGTGCTGTCACCCGCGGAAGCAAACACGTACGGAATATCGTTCCCGTCGTCGTAGGTGTAAGTCTCGGTGGTTTCGGTGGGCATGGCTATCTTCTTCTTGTCGATCGTGAAAACGTAAGAGAGCGTTGCCGAGGTGCCGTCCGCCCACTCGGTGTTGTCGGTATCCTTCAAGGAAACTTTAACTGCGTTTTCACCCGTGTAAACGCCCGCATCCTTGCGGTAGTTTTTGGCAATGGTGTAATAATCAAGCTCCTCCTCGGAAGAGAAAAGGTACTTTTGGTCGTTGCCCGTGTAGGTATAAGTCTTTTTGGTCTCCCCGGGCTTGGTAATGCCAAGCTTGTTGATGATAAAATTAAAGGAAAGATCGCTTTGGGAGCCGTCCGCCCAAGTAAGGAAGGTGTTAGCTATCGTCCTCAAGGACACCTTAACCGCATCGCCGTTCACGTACTCGCCCGCAGCGGTACGGGTAAGATTTTCCACGTCGTAATACGCGGCATCCCCTGCCGAAGCAAAGGTGTAAGACTGCTCACTGCCGTTATACGTATAGGTAATCTCGGTTTTGGTGGGTTTTGCCACGCGGATGATGCGAGTGGCGGAAGGCGCCACGATCGCGTTGGCGTAATGGATGCTGCCATCGCCCACGTAACGGGTAAGGTTCCTGTTACCGATGCTCACGCCGATCTCGGTCTTTTCGGTGGAAGGCACTTCCTGTTTTACCGCAAACTTAAAGGAGATAAGATCTCCGGTAGCAGAAACGGCGGAAGAAGAATAGGCATTGCTCGACACGTTGATGAAGAAGAAATGCTTATCCGCAATGGAATAGCCGTCGCCCACGTACTGCCAAGTGCCGTCCACGTTGTTTTCCGCCGCAATCTCATCGTTGATCACGGGGAAGGTGGGAACCAACTCGCCATACAGCTCGGTATCGGTGGGATAATAGAATCCCAAGAACTCCAAAACGTCATGATCATAATCCAACGCAAAGCGGATGGAGTTAAAGCCAAAGTTTTCCTTCACGGAAAGGGTGGCTATCAAATACTCGCCATCAACGGCGGTTTTCATTTCCAACTTGGTGGTGATATGGTCCTCCGCGTCGGCGTTGAAAGCATAATAACCGTAAAGGTCCACGTTCTGCGCGCGCATGGTCACGTAATCCACGGGGTTTTGGAAATCGGGATCGGTAAACCATCCGAGGAAGGTATAATCTTGATCGGCATTCGGCACGTAATCCTCAAACACGATGATGGTCCCGTACGGAATGCTCACGCTATCGGTATCGTAAAGGTAGTCGCCGCCGAGCAAAGCTTGCAAGTCGGCATCGTTCACGTCGGTGACGATGGTATCGCTGCCCTCTTTTTTAATGCCCAAGTGGAAAGAAACATCATAGGACACGGGCACCGCGCGATAGGTGGGCATAAACACCAAATGATCCTCATCGGGGGAATTGTGTTCACGCCAAGAGAGGAAGTTATACGTATACTGCGCGGTAGCCTGCTTTGGGGGAAGCACGCCGCCCATCTCATCCAAAGCGTCCTGAATGGTTGCGACACGTTGATTGTTTTCATACTCGATATAGGTATCGCCGTAAGCGTTCAAGAGAGTCACGCCGTACAAACCTTTCAGCATGGTCACTTGACCACCGCCCTCTTCCACGTCAAAGGTGGCGTTCACGCTGCCGGGGAGCAAAGTGTTGCGCTCGTCCGTTTCCACCTTCACAACGTAAGGCTTTTGGTCAAGGGTGTCCTGCGTGGGAGTTGCCTGCGGCTTGGAGGCAAAGGTCAGAGTGGCAAAAGTGCCGTTCCCCGTCAATTTGGAAGAATGCGCCCACATTAACACAAAGGGCTTATCCTCGGTGCCGTAAGTGGAATACCCGCCGTAAACATCGGTGTTGGCCGCCATAAAGTTGGAAGCCCAAGCCGCCGAAAGCCCCGTCACCTTATATCCCACAAGGGTCATTGCGCTGGTATCGTACGTGATCAAAAGGCGCATTGCCAAGAAGCCCGAAGTATTTCCCGAAAGGGAGATCGTAATATCAAACTCCTGCCCGCGATGCACCGTTGCATTGCTCACCGTAAGTTTTTGCGTGGGGGTCACGTCCGCATCCGCGCTTTCGTGAACGCTCCAAACCGCCGCCGCCGTCATGATGAGGGCCAAACAAAGGATAAGTATCAATGCTTTGATCCACAAATTGCCGTTCTTTCCTACTCTTTCCATTTCAACTCTCCGTTTTTTCACAAATTGGATTTTTGAACCGTTATGTTTCGTTTTCGATTGTTTTTAATCTTTCTTTTTCTTTTTGTTTTTGAAGTACAGCGCAACGCCTACCCCACCGATGAGGAGCACGCCCCCCACCAAGCCCAGCACGATGGCAAGAACGCGCCCGTTCACCGCGGCAACGCCCGTGGTCACGCGGTAACTCTCGGTTGCCACTTGAATACCGCCCGACTTTCTTTGCTCCTCGGACGTGGCTTTGGTCACGTACTTGGGATTGGTAAGCGTGATTGAGCCCGATTTATACGAAAGATCGGTCACGTAAAGCGCAAGAGAATACTTGCCGTTCACCGCCTTTTCTTTCACTCTGAAATGCAGCGTTAAAAACGCACCCGTTTTGGTGCTGTTTTCTCCCATACCCACGCCCACGATAATATACGGGCAGGCGCTCACGTCCTCTTCGCCAAAGGTATCCACGGGAGCGCCGTCAATTGCGGTAAGCGCCGCTCCAAAGGAACGATCCACAAGTTCTATTGCCTTAGCGTTATACTCCAAACGAAGCGCAAAGGTGATAATACCTTCGTTCTCGGCAAGATCGATCTTCACGTAAAGATCCCTGCCGTCCTGCGTTTTGGACATGGTAAACACGGCGTCGTTCGCCTCTTCCGCGCAAGCCGCGCCCACCGTAAAGGTGCCGAAAGCCGCAGCCACGAGAGCGATCAAAATAAAACAAACAAAAACTCTTTTCACACATTCACCTCTTATGCTTGCCAGCCGAAATCGCTATTGCTGCCGTCCTGCCCCGTCACCGTTTCGCCCGCGCCGTCCTTCACGTTCACGATGGTGATGCCGCCGGGTGCGGTGAGAGAAAGGGTATCTATATTAAGCGTGCCGTTCAAAATGGTCATCTTACCCGTGACGGAAAGAGTAAAGGAAGAAACCGTGAGAGTCTTGCCGCCCAGGTCCACGTAAAGATCGGAATCGTAATGGATCACGAGCGGGAACTCCGACTCGATATCCGCCGTCAACGCCGCCTTCTTGCCTGCCGCAAGCGTTTCGTTCAGCTCGTCAAGGTCGTCAACTAAGTACACGTGTCCTTGATAGTTGTTGCCGTCCTCCCGCGCTATCTGCTCACCCGGGCAGTACACGCCGTCCGCGGTGGTATCCTTCACCACGGCGTAACCGTAACCGGTGGCAAGCGCTTCACGGATATACAAAATGTCACGAGCGTCCGAGAAGGTATCGCCGTTCACGTCCCACATAACGGTATAGAAATAACCGCCGGCGGGCGCTTCTGCTTTTACGGTTTCCCACGCTTCCGCCATGGTAGTGATCTCGTGATAGGTTGCACCCACCAAATATCTCTTCATGGCGAGCACGTCCTTTGCCGTCACTTCACCGTCACCGTTCACGTCCCCTCTGCCGATGTTCAAAACCATCTCGGCAATATAGAAGGCGTTTTCATTGGTATCCACGCTGGATTCCACGTCAAAATAATTCACTTCGGAATACAGGTATTGATCATCCCCCTGAGGAACCGCTTTGATCCAGCGTTGCAAGTAAAAACCTTTGATCTGCGCGTTCATCGGGATCGCGGTGTTCTTGGTAAAGAGCGCCGTTTCCTGCTCATCAGCCGCGGTGTACACGAACTTGCCCGCCTGCTCGTCATAGTTCAACTCGTAATAGCTGCCCGTGGCATAATCCGCGCCCGCGTACAGCGCGCGGAAGCGATAAGCGTACACCATCTTTTCCCATGCGGCAGTCAGCGTAACATCCCCCGTCACTGCCGTGGAATCAAACAAGTATTCCTGCGCGCCGTTCTTCCAATAGGAGAAGGCATAACGGTCAAAGGTGGGAACTTCCGCGGGGCAAGAAGCAAAGCATTCGTCAAAAACGTACTGATCGGAAGGCATGTTTTGCGCACCCGCAAAGAGGGCGCCCGCTTCAAAGCTCACTTTGTGAATGGTCCTGAGCGCCAAGGACGCAAAGGTATAATCGGTGGCGCTCGGATCGGGCAATGCCTTTACCGTAAGATCGCCCCCCGCATAATAGGTTGCGTTGGCGGTAAGCACAAAGTCGTTTTGATCCACCGCAAGCACGGTATCCCCCGTCTGTAAGGTGACGGACACGGTATCATCGTTCACGATGCCGCCATAAGTAATGGTGGCGGTGCCGCCCTCGTAAGAAACATCCAAAGTAAGCGCCTTGGGATCCACGATCAAGGTGGCGTTATTTTCCGCATTGTTAACGAAGGCGTAATTCTCCGGATCCTCGTTGCTCGTGGCGGTGTACACGTACTCGCCCACGTGCGAATATTGCGCGTAAGGCGCGGCGGAAGTCACCTGCACGTTCAAGGAAGAGATCAAAGCCGCCAAAGCGTCGCCCGTTTCAAAGGCGCCTATCACTTCATAGGTCAAATCCCCTTCTTCGGGCGCGGCGTCACCATAGGTAATGTGCTTGGAGGTTTCCCCATACACGTAAGCTTTCAAAGCAAGATCCGCCTTAGTGATGGTAAGCGTGATGGTGATGGACGAAAGGAAGTTTGACTCATTGGGTCTGTCAAACACCACGTAAACGGGATCCGGGGTGGAGATAACCACCTCGTAAACGCCCACCGAAGGAAGGGTGGCGGTAAGAGGATCGTAATCGATCGCCTCGGCAACCGCACCGTTGTACTTGTAATAAGAAACCACCAGAACCTCATTGGGCTGGTACAAAATATCCTCGTTATCCACCGTTTCTTTCAAAGCAAGCGCAGTGCCGTACTTTACGGAAGAAGTGAGAGTAAGATCGCTTTGATCAAGCGCCGCGGGCGTTTCCCCATGCTCGCTGTCAAAAAGAAGCAAGGCGGGCACATCCACGTAAAGGGGCGCCACCGCAATGGGCACGATCTCACTTTCCGCCCCTTCAAAATGGGTGGTGGCGGGAAGAATGGCCTTCACGTAATAATCGGTGAGGCTCGGAATGGTGGGAAGAGCGGGATCGGTGTTTTCATCCGTGATGAGCACGTACTCGTTCAAATCGTTCTTGGTGTAAAACTCATAACGAATGCTGCCGCCATCCGCAAGATAGGGATTGGTTTCATTGGCGGCGAAAGAAGGCTCAACGAAAGTGAGCGCAATATCCGCGGTGTCCAAGTAGTAAGCGGGGTCAGAGTTTGCATCGTAATGGAAGGAGATGGTTTGCTCTTGCAGGGAAACTTGGGTAGCGGCAATGATGTTAAAGGTTTCCATATTCTCGGAGAGAGGAGCGGTGAGCACGCTTTCCCCATCCATGCCCGTCTTGTAAAGAAGGGTAAGAAGAATGGAAGAATCGGACGCGGCATTGGTGAGCCTGCCGTTATTGCTCATATCAAAACCAAACGAAAACTCGGGAGAGCCTTCCACGGGAGCCACCATATCGCAAAGAGCGGTATAAGTGACGCGAATGAAATAGGGAGAAAGGATATGCTCATCTTCACGAACGCCGCCGTAATACACGTTAAAGGAAAGGCGGGAGAACACGGGGGTGCGGCCGTTTGCCAAATCATCGTTATACTCGGCAATATACTCGGCTGCGGTGCGGTCCTCATACGTGACTTCTTGGGTGACGGGATCGGTCACTTCATAGCCGTAATCATCCATCAACTCCCAATAGGATCCGTTTACCGTAAAAGCGGTAAGCGCAAACTTGGTTTTGTCATACTTGGGGGTAAACAAACTTTCCACCAAACCATCGTTTTTAATAATGCCGTAAGTGATGGTAAAAGTATCTCCTGCGGATACGCTGCGCAACACGCGCGAGCCAACGGCAGTTTCGGTGGCGGTGGTTTGCAAGGAACTCTCCAAGATGACCTCATGCGAAGCAGAGGCAGGTTCCGCCTGTGCGCTGAGCGCGGCGGGCGCAAACAACGCAAGAGCCATCGCGGCAAACAACAAAACCGCAAGCAACATCAGGGAATAATTTTTCTTTGTAAAAGCAACCATAACAGTGCCTCCCATTTACGTACGTACGTGCGTACGCACATTTCACGCGTGTGTGCATACGCAAAAACACATAGGCGCACGCCTACTACTTTACATTGTATCACATTACATAAGTAATTGAGCACTGTTTTTTGCTTTTTTTAAAAGAAATTTTTGCCATCCGCCGCGCGCGGGCATAATGCACGCACGCAAAGCGCAACGCGCCCTGCCCGCCCACGCGCCCCTACGCACCCCCTAAAAAAGGCGGAATAGTCCCTAAGAGTCCCTTGAAAAAGCGAGTGTCCCACGAGCTTTTTCAGAGTTGCGTCAGCAACATATCGAGCACGCAGTGCATATCGAGTGCGCAAGCACATATCGGGTTTTACAAGGATCGAGATCCCTCGGCACGGCTCGGGATGACGAAATAAACCGTCATGTTGAGCCACGTGCGAAGCGAGTGTGTCGAAACATCTCCACCGCATTTATTCACTCATCAGAGTATCGTACATATCTTTTAGCTCGGGATTAAAACTTTTAATCAAGAGAAACTTCTTTTCACGACGCCAACCTTTCAGTTGCTTTTCTCGGCGAATCGCATCTTCTACGCGATCAAATCCTTCATAGTATAGCACTTTTGTCACGTTGTACTTATCGGTAAAGCCATCGATCAAATGATGTCGATGCTCATACATGCGCCTCAGCAAATCGGACGTGACCCCCACGTATAATACTTCGTCCGTTTTGTTAGATAATATGTATACGTATCCTTTTTTCATAGTATCATTATATCCCAAAACGATATATTTGTCTATAACAAGGATTGAGATCCCTCGGCACTGCTCGGGATGACGAGAGAACTGTCATGTTGAGCATAGGCGCCGTTGGGGTTCCCCGAAGAATTGCAAATTCTTTGGGGTGTTGGCGCCGAAACATCTCAGCACTCCGATTGACAAACAAAACCGTCATGTTGAGCCACGTGCGAAGCAAGTGTGTCGAAACATCTCAGGCAACTCCGCATTCCGAATTGCGTAGCCTATCGAGTTGCGTTAGTACATATCGAGTGCGTCAGCAACATATCGAGCACGCAGTGCATATCGAGCGGCAACGCCGCATATCGAGTGCGTCAGCACAATAATCGGCGATCCTTCGGCTGCACTTTGTTCCGCTCAGGATGACAAATAGTATGTCATGTTGAGCCACGTGCGAAGCAAGTGTGTCGAAACATCGCCGATTATAAAAAGAGGCAGGGAAGGGTGCAATCTTTTTGTATTTCCTTCGGTGACATGATGTACTTGCCAAAAAGGCAAGCATGATGTATCTCGCTTTGCTCGACGCTGCCTCCGCCTGTCGGCTTCGGCAATTCCGAATTCCGCATTCCGAATTGCGTAGCCTATCGAGTTGCGTCAGCAACATATCGAGTGCGCAGTGCATATCGAGTGCGTCAGCACAATAATCGGCGATCCTTCGAGTCCGCTTCGCTTCCCTCAGGATGACAAAAAAACACCCCCCCTGCTGCTGTTGGTTCAAACAATTCCGAATTCCGAATTCCGAATTGCTCATTAGAAAAATCCCCCTCTCCCGACTGTGTCGGCAGACGATCCCCCTTTCAAACCACCCCACAAAAAACATTTTGCGGGGACCCCGGAAAGGGTGCAATTCCTCGCTTCGCTCGACGTTGCGACTTTCGCCTGCGGCGCCATCCGCAACGCCACTCTCCACTCTCCACACACTCTCTCTGTATCGGCTTTGCCGACATGATGTATCTCGTTTCACTCGGCATGATGTATCTCGCTTCGCTCGACGCTGTCTTCGCCTATCGGCTCAGACAATTCCGCATTCCGAATTCCGAATTCCGCATTGCTACGCCCATTCCGCATTATTATAGCCCTTCCCTGCTTGTCACGAAAAAAGGACGCCGAAGCGTCCTTTTTTTGTTTGATCGCTTATTCTCCCCAAGGGAGAACTATAAAGATCAGTCCGCAAGTACGTAGTAGCAAACAACGGTGAGATATTTTGCATCTACGCCCTGAGTGCCATTCTCAGCGATGTCGTACTCAGCCGCAAAATGGAACTGCGTGCCGGCATAGTCGCCGTAGGTGAAAGCCTCATCGGTAGAGAGCTCTGCCTCTTCGGGGATCTCGCTCGCATCCTCCACAGTGTACTCAGCGTAGTAGCCGAAGTAGCAGTTCGTGTAGGTGTTTTCCACAAGGGTCACGGTGGTATTCACGGTGACGGGATAGGTGGAAGTTTCAAAGAGCCTGTCGAAGGTGTTGTCAATGGCGACAGCGATTTGGCAAGCGATAAATTCGCAGCCAGTGACGGTGATGTCGGCATTACCAAAGCTCGCGATCGCGCTGGTAGCCCAAGTTGCATCCTCCTCGCTCGCCTCTTTGAAGGTGCAGCCGCTGATTGAAACGGAAAGCTCCGCATCCGCATTGCCGTAGAAGCTCAGCATGTTAAGAGTGCCGGACAAGCGGTCCGTTGCATCGAAGACACAGTTTTCAATGACGATGAAACCTTTACAGCCTATCTTGCTAGACACATTGATCATATCACGCGCGGTGCCAATGAATTGGCAGCCCGTGATGGTAAGGCTGGTAGAAGCCGGGTTATTTCCACCATAGGTAATGTAAGAAACTGCATTTTTCACTGTGTTAGAAGTAGCCTTGGTCTTATTCGCCACGTTGCTGTAATAGCTGAAGTGATCGAAGATAATGCCCTCGATGACGATTTCCTGATCCTCATCCGCAACGTTGATATAGAACGCTTCATCGGTGTTGGTGCTTGCGTCATAACCGATAAATTTGGTAGTGCCATCGCCAAGGATAATAACGGACTTTTTGATTTCAAGTTCGCTCTCAAACGCAATGTCGTTCATAATAACGAGCTTGGGGTTTTCAAGCGTACCAGCATTCACTTGGGCAATAGCATCGGAAAGCTCAGCAAACGTATAGATGGCAATGCCGTCAACAACGGTATAAACGCCGTCACTCTCGGTGACAACGCAACCGTCCGCCACGTAAGCATCCACAGCCACCTGGCTATCGTCGTAGTTCACCCTGTTGGTGTAAGTCATGGAAGCAAAGGTACCTCCGCTGATCACGAAAGTGAAGTTGTGTCCTGCGCTCGTGGCTCTATTGTGGAAGATCCTGTTGGTCTCGGTAAAGTCACCGCCGTTGATCACAACGTTGCCTGCGCCAACGCAGATAGCACCTTCAGTTTTCGGGGTGATGATCTTACCGGCGTTGATGGTCACAGTCGAGGGATCAGTGCTGGGAGCACCGGAGCCGGTCCAAATTGCATAAGTGTTTTCGGACTCAATGGTTCCGCCGTTCACGGTGAGATAGGTCTCGCCCCAACCAAGATTGAAGGCCTGCGAGCCGGTGGACTTGATATAACCATCGTTAATGATCACGCTACCGGAGTTCGTGTTTGTGTAAATACCTGCGGACTTACCAAAGATATAACCGCCATTGATAGTGAGAGTTGCAGCCGCATCACTCTTCATGCTGATACCGTATGCTGCGCGATCACCCGTTCCGGTGATTGCGCCGGTGCCGGCGGCAGAACTATCTTCAATGGTCAGGTTTGCACCGGCATCCAAGACAAAAACGCCCTTAGAATTATAAGCGCTACCAAGATCGGTGCTAATGGTATGACCATTCAAATCAACGGTCAAAGTAGAATTGATGGTAATGAAGTCCGTAAGAGCAATGTTAGCAAGCACCATTACAGTGTCACCGCTTTCTGCGGCGGTAATGGCAGAATCCAATGTTGCATAGCCAACACCGTTCACACTTGCAACCGCTTCAACGATAGTGTACATGCCATCCTCTTCAATGCAGGCATAGCCGTCCGCCACGTAAGCGGTGGGATCATGGTCAAAGGTGCCGCCATACACGTTCATAGTCGTGCCGTTTGCTACAATGCCAAAAGTTCCGTAGAAGGTGCCGTCATACACGTTGATGATTGCGGCGTTGCCATAGTTTGCGTCATAGCTGGTTTGCAACACGTTCTTGCTTAGCGCAGTGAAGGTGCCGCCGTAAATATTGATAGTACCACCCGAAGAGAACACATACACGCCGTACTCTGCGGTGTAGTCTGTGCTGTACACGTCAAGCGTGGAAGCACCCGAAACGCTTACTGCGGAAGAGCAGTGATCAAAGTAGCCGGACTGCGTGACAGAGCAGTTCACCATCTTTGCATAGCCCTGTACGGTGCCGTCTGCACCCTCGTCATCAGTAACTTCGATACCACCGCCATAAGAGGAGATGATATTAACGTTGGTGAGCTCCGCAGTAGCACCGAGAAGCTTAACGTTCAAGCCCCAAGGACGGGAATTCCTGAGAGTAAGGTCAGTAGCGATGAGGTTGGTACCAACTTCCGCACGGAAAGCGCCATAGCAGCCGTAGCCGTTGGAGCTGGTCGTGCCGCCACCCAAAGCGTTGATTTCACCATTGTAAATGGTCAAGGTACCGTTCGTGATCTTGAACGCACGGTTGTTCACGTTTGCGCCCGTTTCCACGGTGACGGTCTTGCCGTTTAAGTCAATGCTCATGCTCTTGTCAATTGCAAAGCCGTTTACGCTCGAAACGTTATCCAAAAGGATAATGGTGTCGTCCGCATTCGCGGCAGCGATGGCGGCGTCAAGGGTCATATAGCCCTTGGTGTCAATCTTAGCAACAACGCCGGACTCAGGCACAACGGTGTAAAGATCCGAAGCATAGGTTGCAATATAACCATCCGCCACGTAAGCGGTGGGATCATGGTCAAAGGTACCACCATAAATCGTTAAGATCTTCTCCTCGTTGGAGGTCGAGAGGAACAGGTTTCCACGGAAGTCACCGCCGTAGATGTCCACGTAACCACCCGAGTTGGAGATGGTGATCGCGTTTTTGCCGCTGTAAGTACCGCTGTTGATAACTACGTGAGCAAAAGTGGTCACCCTGATTGCGGCAGAGTACTCATCGGTGGTCTGCACGTTGGCAGGATAATTCTGCGCAACGGTCAAGTTGTCCAAAGTTGCCGTCACAGCGCCGTCAAAGTACAAGCCTGCACCGTAAGCCGTATGGATCGTACCGTTATAAACTCTGATATTTCTGGCGGGGCTGGTGTTTTCATAGTCACCGTAGCAAATAGCGGATGCTTTGTAACCGTTATTGCTAGCCGTAATGCTCTGGTTGGAATTGGTGGTGAAAGTCTTTCCGTTCAAATCAATGTCGAACGCCTTCATTTCCCACACAGGAACCACGCGATCCGTGCCATAGGTGACGTCAGCAATAAGGGTAATAGTGTCTCCATTTTGCGCGGCAGCCACAGCAGCATCAATAGTCTCATACTTAACGGAGCCAATCTTTGCCACGTAATTCTTAACGGTGACTTCCTGCTCTTGGGCTTGGATGATCTCAACCTTATCGGCTTCCGCAGCAACCTTAACCTCTTCCACGTAATACACTTTTACGTCGTTATCCTCGCTCTTCACTTCGGTGATATCCACGCTGACGGTTTCCGCCGTGGTGCTCTTCACTTCAATGGAGAAGGTGGTAACGGTTTCCGCCTGGGTGTTGGATTGCTCTTTAACAACAAGTTTGTCAACGGTGAGGTTTGCGCTCTCTTCCACAACCACGTGGGTATCAATGGGCACTTCCACGATAGCCTTCTTAACTTCCTTGTTGTTAATGGCTTCCGCCTTTTCGTCTTCGGTCTTTGTGGTATCTGCCTTGATAGCCGCAATTTCCTGCATCTTTTGAGAAGTTTCTTCCATGCGGGTATCCGCAAGTTCCACAATAGCGTTATCCGCAGTGACGGTGGCGGCAAAGTCAGCCACGTTCACGCGCTCATTCATATCATTCTTCACGTGATAGATATAGAACGCAACGTTCTCCTCAATGTGGAGGGAGCTGGAATAAGCAGCGAGCACAACGGAGGTGCCGTCATAAGAATAACCGTTCACATCGGAAACGATAACGTTGCCGTTCGGGGCGGTCACGCTAATGCCATTAACGGTGTAAAGGATACCGTTGGCAATCTTCAAGGTGGCGCCGTTCGTATTGGTGTTCAGCGCAAAGCCCATCACGGTAAGTCTGTTGTCTTTGAGGTCAATATCCGCGGGAAGGGTGATATCCAAATCAAAGGTCCTGGTAGCGGCGTCAATATCGTTCATCACGTCCACGGGATAGCCAGCAGTCACAGCAGCAACAAGCTCATCATAAGTATAAACTTGCACTCTGTTCACATACACAACGGCTTGACCGGTGACGCCGGTAGTTGCCTTGAATTGAATGATCTTGTAATCATAGCCGGTAGCAAGCGCTTCGCGCACCGCCACAATATCGTTAGGCCACAAGCCGTCCAAGCTGTTCACGTCCAAAGCGGACTCAAACAAGGTGTTATAAGCACCGGTGCTCTCTCTGAGCGCCCATACTTGGTCCATCTCTTCCGCATCATCAATGATGTTTAAGGTTTCCAAACCGGCGTAAGCTCTCTTCATCTTAATGATATCGCGCGCGGTCACGTAGCCATCGCCGTCCGCATCGCCTTTACCAACGTTGAAGAAGTACTCCGCGTTCAAGGTTTCGCCATCCATTTCAAGAGTGAAGGTGGTGACAACGTTGCCGCCGAACTTAAAGCCGTCGGTATCAAAATAACGGAAGGTGGGAGCCGCAGGAATATCGGAAAGCGCATCATACTCATCGGTGACGATGGTGATCGCTTCGCCGTCCCCCAAGGAATAGGTAAGGGTGACGGTAATGGTTCTTTGGTCGATCACGAACTGCGCATACACTTCGCTCACGGCAAGGTGGTTGGTGCCTTCGGTTGCGGACAAGCCGATCCAATAGGTGCCGGGAAGCACGGGAGCGGCGTCAAGCACGCTTGCGCGCACACCCGCGTTATCATTATAGAAAGCATAGGAAACGGTGCCGTCATTTTCAAGCGTTGCGTAAATGATATCCGCATCGGAAGCGCCGGCGGTCACAGCCACGGCGTCGTACTCCTTCACAATGGCGCCATCCGTAAGAGCGGTGGTGCCGTCCGAAAGGAACACGGAGATCACGTTGGCAACCTTGTTCACGGTCACGTTTGCAGTGGCGTAATCAAAGTTGAAGTTTGCCAAGATGTCATTCGCAACAGCAGTGACGGTGGGAACCACAACGTTGTCGTAAGTGCCCGCGTTCTTCACCGTGTCGTTTGCGCCAAGGGTGTAAGTAAGAGCGGACTCCAACGAAGCAAGGCTCTTGTTTTCAAGATAAGCCGTTAACGCAGCGTTATTGCCGCCAACCGCGTAAACAGTCACGTCTCCGGTGAAGGAGGTGATGTTCTCACCGGTGTAATCCACGGAAGCAACGTTCACGGGAGTGACGGTCACGGTAAGCGCAACGATCTCAACGGTTTCTTCATCGGAAAGATATGCGTTATAGTTCGCGTCCTCGGGAATGTACACCTTGAAGTTGTAAGTATCCGCGTTTGCTCCGGGAGTAAAGGTGGTTTGAGCCTCAACCGTGCTGGAAGAAGTGACAAGCACGGGGGTCTCGCTGCCGTTCGTGGTAATGATGCACTCGGCAGCGCCGAACGCCGCGCCGTTATAAATCTTATCGCTGGTGGTGATGGTGACCGTCTGGTTTGCCTTGGTGATGGAGAATGCGCGAATGTTGGAGGTGCCTGCCGCATAGTTTGCGGTTTCAGCGGCGGAGATATAAACTCTGTAAGAGCCTGCCGCAGTGGGCACGTAATCGATCACATCCCAACCGTCGTTGCCATTGGAGATCTCCCACACGGGGGTAAGCACAACGTTCGCATCGGCAGAGGTCACTTCATAAACGATCTCGGTAGCGTCAGTGCCGATGGTGACGGCAGAGCCGTTATAAACGCGAAGCACACCATCGGAATCGGGAGTGGTAATGGCGATCACGGGGGTTGCCTTACCGATCACGAACTCGTAGGATTGATCCTCAATGGAGCCGCCAACCCACATGGTGTTGTCGGTATCATTCAACACAGCCTTGACCGCATCGTCACCGGAATAAGTGCCTGCGTTGGTGCGCACGTTGTTGCTAATGGTGTAATACGATTGATCCACCAAGGAAGCCGTGGTGAACTGGAAGGTGTAGGGGTTGCCGTTGTAAATATAGGTTTCACCTGCGCTCACGGGGACGGTGATGGCTTTCTTGTTGATCACAAAGGTGAAGGACAGGTCCGCCGTGGTGCCGTCCGCCCATTCGGTGTTGGTCTTATCATTCAACACAGCCTTGACCGCATCGTCACCGGAATAGGTGCCTGCATCGGTGCGCACGTTGTTGCTAACGGCGTAACCTGCGGTGGTGCCTACGGATGCAAACACGTAAGTGATGTCGTTGCCATCGTCGTAAGTATAGATCTGCTCGGTCTCGGTGGGCTTAACGATCTGCATCTTGGTGATCACGTAATTCACGCCGGTCTCCGCGTTGATGGTGTAGTTATCGTTTGCCACGTAAGTGATGGTCAAAGGATAGGAGCCAACGTCATCGCCTTGCTCGGGCAAGCCGGTGTAACCGAAGTTAAAGCCGGAAAGGTCCGCAGCCAAAATGCCGTCATTCGTAAGAGAGGGAACGACCGAGATGGCCGCACCGTACACGGCGGTGTAAGTTTGCGGATCCACAAAGGTCACGTTCACTTCCTTCTTGGCAATGGACCAATCAATGGATTGGGGCTCGATGGAGTAAACGCCGTTGCCAAGATCCCAAATGGTGATGTTGGTATCCTTCAAAGCAAGAATGAGAGCATCCTCGTTTTCATAAGTGCCCGCGTTGATCTGGGAGGAACCGGAAACGGTGTAAGGAGCTTCGTCATCCGCGGTGATAGCGATCTGCGCAGAACCGTTATAGGTGAGCGCTGCCGCAGTGGGGAGCTGGACCGCTTGACGGATGAAGAAACTGCTTGCATTAAGCTTGGGAATGTAAACCGTGTTGCCGGAGTTCACACCCAAAGCGCTGCCCGTACCCAACACGTAGGTGTACACACCGGTGGCTGCATCCGCGGGAATGGTGTACACGGCGGAGAACAAATATTTGCCGCTCACCGTGACGTCGTTATTCACGCCCGCGAAATACGCGATGGTTTGACCATCGGGAATTTGCGCGTCAACGGAGAATACCGTTGCATCCTCATTCAGATACGCCTCCAAGATCTCGTCATCCACGGAAATGGATTCGCCGAAAGCGGTGTTCAGCGTAATGCTATCCGGAAGGATAACGTCATCGCCATAACTGATGCCCGGTGCGAACGCAAAGTTCGGCAAGGTACCGGTAGCATCCGGCATGGCGAAATAATAATACGCCGTGATGGTGTGCACCGAACCCGGCAGGTAGCTCGGGTAGGTGGAGTTCTGGGCTGCGTCCGTTGCCACGACGATCGCGTCGACGTCAACGAAGTTGTTAACAACCGGATCCGCACTTGCGCTTGCCACGGTGCCCGCTGCAAAAACAGCGGTGAGCACCAAAGCAAAGACCACAACCGCGGCCGCGAGCCATTTAACTGACTTCTTTGCTATACTCATAAAATTACCTCCATTTAGACAGGTTTAACCGTCCACATTTACTGCGTTAGTTGCGTGCAAACGTTGCTATTTATCGCACGCGAAAACGGGCGTGCTCATTTGCACGGAATAATTGTACCATAAATTATATGATGATTTCAACCTTTTTTACAAAAAAAAATTAAGATCGGCGCAGGAAAATTTTTCCTTCCGAAGGGGCGGAAAACAGCGGGGCGCGCGGTGTCGTTTTCTTCGGAAAAATGCGTCGTTTTTGGCGCTTTGGCGAGGACAAAAAAGCAGCAAAAAAGGCAGGTGAAGAATGCACAGCGAAAAAGATGTCGAAAATCATTACAAGCGATTGTTTCCTATATATTACACCCCACAACGGGGGAATTATTACGGGATAATTACCAAAGAGAAAGAGAATACTCTCCTCGAATATCGCCGCTTCATTCCGCCGGCGGAACGCTTCAAAATCAAAGAACGCACGATGTGGTTTTTCCTCGAGTTGAAAGGACCCACCGTACCATTCACCCCTCATGGCATTTGACCCGCGAAGGCGCGCTCCCTGCTACCGTTCGCGGCGCAGTTTTCGTCACGATGCACTTACTTAATTTTTCCCGCGAGCGAAGTGAGCATCAAACGACCAATTTAAAAGCGTTTGTGGGGGGTCTACGGGGGGAATCGCAACCCCCCGCCTTTCTTTTGCAACTTTTCTTTCAAAAGAAAAGTGGGAACACTCATTCAGATTGACTTTGGGCGGCAAATGGTGTATCTTGATAACAGCATTCGGGCGCGAAAGGCGCCTTGGGAGGACGTATGAGCTGGAGCGGATTTTGGAGAACGATCGGGCGGTTTTTCTCGTCCAACGTGTGGAATATCGTTACCTTTTTTGCCACGCTGGTGGTGGGCATCATCGTGATAAAAGTGATGCTCATCGGCATAAAAAAACTGCTTTCACGCGGCAAAATGGAAGAAGTGGCGCGCAATTTCCTTTTGGCAGTCATCAAATTCTGCCTGTGGCTGGTGCTGGTGCTCATTCTGCTTTCCGTGATAGGGGTGCAGGTGACGGGCATCGTGACGGCGCTAAGCGCAGCCATCCTTGCCGTGGGCATGGCTTTGCAAAGCAATATTTCAAATATTGCGAACGGCATTGTGATCGTTGCCACCAAAATGTTCAAAAAAGGGGATTACATCATCGTGGGGGATAAGGAAGGCTCCATCATTGAGATCAACTTCCTTTTTACCACCCTGTTTACGCCGGATAACAAAAAGATCACCATACCCAACTCCACCATTGTGAACAGCGCGGTAGTGAACGCGGGGGCAAACCCCAAACGCAGAGTGAACTTTACCTTCCCGGTAGCATATGAGTCGGACGTGGAATTGGTGAAAAAAATCGTAATAGACGTGATGAAATCCAACGGCATGATCTATTTGGATCCTGAGCCATTTTGTAAACTAAAAGAGTTTAATTCCAGCAGCATAGACTTTTTTGCCAACTGCTGGTGCGATTCTTCCGACTACTGGGACGTGTACTATTACGTGATGGAGAACGTGTTTAACGAGTTCAAGCGCCACGGCGTGAGCATTCCCTTTGCCCAAGTGGAAGTGCGCGAACGCAAGGACGCGGTGGATATGCCCTACCGCAAAGAACCTCTTCCCGAACGCGTGGAAAAGGTTAGACCCACACGAGAGGACAAAATAACCGAATTAAAGAGAGCTTACGCGGAAAGCAAACGTAAGATGGAGAAAAAACGCGAGGAGAAAAAGGAGAAAAAGCGTGAAGAGAAACTGGCAAAGAAGCAAGCGCACACGCTAACGTCTAATCCCGAAGAGGAGGAAGATAACTAACAAAGCAAGCCTTCTGAGCCGCAATAAAAGGGAATGATCGAGAGGCAAGGGGCTATTTAGGGACTTTTAGGGACTTACAAGGGAGTTTGAAAAGGGTTTTCAAACTCTCTTTTCGTTTTTTATCCTTAGGGACTTTTAGGGAGAAAACGGCAAAAAAAACGACGGGGGGCAGGAAACAAAAACAGTTACTCTACAGTGACCGATTTGGCAAGGTTTCGCGGTCGGTCCACGTCACAGCCGCGCGCCTTTGCCACGTAATAAGCAAACTCCTGCAATACGATGGCGGTGAGCACGGGAGAAAAGAGGGGATGCGTATCGGGCACGGTGATCACGTAATCGGCACGCATATCGGGTTGAATGCCTTCGGATGCCACCACGATAGCGGACGCGCCACGACAGGTGATCTCCGCAACGGTTGCGGCGTTTTTCTCCGCCAAAGCGGGATCGGTGGCGATCACCACGCCGTAAACCCCCTTTTCCATGAGTGCAAGGGTGCCGTGTTTTAATTCTCCGGAAGGATAGGCTTCGGAAAACAGATAGCTGATCTCTTTGAGTTTCAAGCTCCCTTCCTTTGCCGCATAACAGTCCTGTCCGCGCCCGAGAAAGAACACCGCTTCGGCGTCCTTGGCGGCAAGCGCCACCTTGGAAAGATAACTTTCTTCCTCTATGACCCGCTCCGCTTTTTCTGGCAAAGCGGCAATTTCCCCTTTCAGTTCGTTCAATTTGTTTTTACTGATTTTTCCCTTAATTTCCGCATATTTTAAGCATAGTAGCAACAGGGAATGGACCTGTGCCACATAAGACTTTGTGGCGGCAACGGCGCGTTCCCTGCCGCAACGCGTGATGATGGCAAGATCGGAAAGGCGCACCAAGGAAGAGGCACGCACGTTGCAAACGCTGAGCACGGTGGCGCCCTGCCTCTTTGCTTTTTCCACCGCCAACAGGGTATCCGCCGTTTCTCCGCTTTGCGATACCGCCACCACCAGCGCATTTCTCTTTTCACCGCCCTTTTGCGTTAAGTATTCGCTTGCGATCTCCTCTCTCACCTGCGTATCCGCAAGCTCACGCATGGCGCCTTTGAACACAAGCCCCGCATGATAAGCGCTTCCGCAACCAACGAGCAGGATCTCATCGTATGGTTTGGAAAGAACGGTTTCCGCCTCTTTCTCGGGAAAACTTTCGTATCCCGAAAGCAAAGCGAGGGGCGTTTGCCGTATCTCGCAGTGCATATAGTCCTCGTTCTCTTCCCGCTCCGAATTCTCCTCTTTCTCTTGGGGCGAGAGATCAAAGGAACGGCTTTTCCCATAAAAATCGTATAGGGATATCCCCTGCGTGCTTACCCGCGCGATCTCTCCGTTTTGCATAGCGTAAAGGCGGCCGCAAAAGTCGGAAATTCCGGATATATCCGAACAAATGGCATTTTCATTTACCCCCGCGCCCACCACGAGCGGACTATCTTTCCTGACCCCGTAAAGCACGTTTGGCTCATAAACCGATATCACCCCCAGCGCAAAACTCCCTTTCAGTTCCCGTGCCGCACGGCACACGGCGGACAGCACGTCCCCGGTGTAGTAATGATCGATCAGGTGTGCCACCACCTCGCTGTCGGTATCCGTCGTTAAGTTCACCCCTCTTTCACGCAAAGAGGCGGCAAGCGAAAGGTAATTGGCAATGATACCGTTATGCACCACCGCGAACTTGCCGTATGTCGATAAAAAAGGATGTGCGTTTAAGTCGGTCGCCACACCGTGCGTTGCCCAGCGGGTATGGCCGATGCCCAAGCATCCCGTGGGGTTGCTTTGCTCTATCGCTTTTTCCAAATTGGCAAGCCGCCCCGCCCGTTTCACAATAGAAAGGCTTGCGCCGGTGTGCAGAGCGACCCCACTGCTGTCGTACCCGCGATATTCCAATGCTTTGAGCCCCTTTAACAGCACCGGCACCGCCTGCCTGTGCCCCACGTATCCGATAATGCCGCACATGCGCCTTACCCCCTTTCAAACGTATGGTATTATATGAGCGCGCACCTGTTTTTGTACCCCCAAAAAGCGGTTATCTCATTATCTCGCATTCTTTTAGGGTGCTACCTTGCCGCGGGACGCCGCACACACCCGTTCCCCCGTGCGGAATATAATGAGATATGGAAAATATGAAATTCGGAACGGACGGCATACGCGGCATATACGGTGAAGAGCTTACGGAGCGCACTGCCTATCGGCTTGGGGTGGCACTCGGACGGGAAGGCAGCGTGTTGATCGGACGGGATAACCGTCCTTCTTCGCTTGCTCTTGCGCGCGCGGTAGCGTGCGGAGTTATGGAAAGTGGCGGCACCTATCTTTCGGTGGGCCTTGTGACCACCCCCGCCCTTTGCTATTTAACGCGTGAAATGGGCTTTTTTCGCGGCGTGATGGTAACGGCAAGCCACAACCCGCCTTCCCATAACGGACTCAAAGTATTCACCCAAGAGGGCAAGCCGAGCAACACGGAGCGCACCGCCATAGAGGATGCTTTGCGCGCCATTGCGGGTGAGCCGAGCGCAGCCTTTCCCCTTACGGACGATCCCGCGCCTCTTACCTTATACGAGGACCGTTTTCGCAAGATCGGTTCCCTTAAAGGGATGACTGCGGTGGTAGATTACGCGGGCGGTGCAGGCTTTGCCTTTGGCGGCTTGCTAAGCACATTGGGCGCCACGGTGATCCCGCTCAATTTAAGAAAGGACGGCGGCAAGATCAACGAGGGGTGCGGCGCTCTTTACCCTGAGCTATGCGCGCGGGAAACGCGCATACGAAAGGCGAACCTTGGCTTTGCCCTTGACGGGGACGGAGATCGCATTATTGCCGCAGATCAAGAGGGGAATATTTGGGATGGGGACCGCTTGTGCTACCTGCTGGCTGTACGCATGAAAGCGCGAGGCGCGCTTAACAAAAACAAGGTGGCGCTCACCGTAATGACAAACGGTGGCGTGCTCAAAAGTCTATCGGACGAAGGGATCACCCCCGTTTCCTGCGCGGTGGGGGACAGCGCGGTGGCGGAAACCATGCAAGCGGAAGGATTGAACCTCGGCGGAGAGCAAAGCGGACACATTATCCTTGGGGACTATATGATGACGGGGGATGCGCTGTACGTGGGCGCCACCCTTTTAAAGAGCATAAAGGAAGAAGGACCCCTCTCCAAAACACCCGCACCTACCGTTTATCCACAGGTACGGCTGGACCTTCCCGTGCCCAATAAGAAAATTGCCGTGGAACCTGCCTTGCAAGCCGTTGCCGCGGAGATCAAAGAAAAGCTGGGCGAGGGGCGCGTACTCCTGCGTGCGAGCGGCACCGAACCGCTGATCCGCATTATGGTGGAGCACCCAAACAAAAGCGCGGCGCTTTGTGCGGCAGAACGCTTAAAAGAAGCGGTATTATCCTATTCCCATCAAGCATCCACTCGGTAAAGCACCGTACCCCTTAGCGTCGGCCGCTTGCAAATTCCCTTATAAAAAGCAAAAAAGAAGTCCGATCGCTCGGACTTCTTCTTTTTGCCACACTTCGTTCGGGATTAGGTCTTTCTTCTCTTAATTTCTTTGATATCGTCGTAATAGCGCGCCAGCACCTTTTGGATGCCGTCCGTGACGGTGTAAGTGGTCTCACCCGTTACCTCATCCACAACGGTGCCTTCCTCACCGGCATAACGCGCAAGGTCCTCTTCGGAGAAGATGGCCTGGTCAAAATCATAATAGATGATGCTCTCATACCATGTGCTACTCTCGGTATAAACGCCCTTAAGCTTTCCGCTCCACGTCTCGTCATCATGCATCTTTCTCAGATAACCGTTATCCCAAATCTCCAACACCACGTCGTAGCGCTTGAAATCCAAGTCGGAAGAGTTGGAGCTATCACGCAAATACTTGCGAGCGTAATACACGCAATCATCATGAGCGTCACCATCCTCCAAAATCAAGGAGAAGCGAAGGGTGTAAAGCCCCTGCACGGCGTCGTACTCGATATAACTTTGTCCCGCTTCCAGATCCTTTAAGACGATATAATCCTTAACGATCTTAAAGTTGGTGATCTCACGCGGATCTTCCAAATAATAACCGTTCTCCTTAAAGTCGCTGTAATTCTTGTATGTCTTCATCTCGCGCGGATTATCGATCTGCAAGAAGGGGATGGTAGCCGTCTCTTTGCCTTTGACACCAGCGCTTTCACCCTTCAAAGCGCCGGATAAGAGGTTGATGTTGGTAAAGTTGGTGTATGCCCTTTCTTGTTGGTTCAAGGTGTTTTGAATGATATCCTGCAAAGCGGGGATACTGCACTTAACGACCTTTGCCGCCTTTTGATAATAGAAGGTATCACCGTAAGACGCCTTGATACCGCGCACGATCATGGTGCCGCTGGGCTTTTGACCCGCAATGCTAATGGTTGCTTTTCCTTCACCGCGGAGCACCGCAATGGCTTGGTCGGCATGTATCTTATTTTGGTTGGCGCGATAGTACATGGAAGCGATGGCGTCCTTGATCTGATCCTCAGTTGCGCCGGGCGCCATTGCCACTTCTATCTTATTGGTTTCCTCCCCCGTAAAGGAAGAAGCGTAAAGGGGCTTGGCGGGAGTAAACGTCACGTCGATGGGCACGTACTTTTCCGCAAGCAAGGTACCAATCAGGAAGAAAAGACCCACCGCTAAGGCAAGGGCAAGGAAAAAGCTTGCCACAACGATGAGTGCGATCTTTTTCTTGCTCATCTTTTTTCTCTTCTTTTTCTTTTTCTTCTTTTTGCCGTCCTCGGCGGCTTCTTCATACGCTTCGCGGAGTTCTTGCGTGCTCTCCTTTTCCTCGGCGACCTCCGCCGCCTCGGCAGGCTGTTCCGCAGCGGGCTCCGTTGCCGCTTCGACGGGTTGTTCTTCCGCCTCGGGCGCTACCGATTCCGTCACGGGAGCCTCGGTTGACTCTTCTTCCGCGGGCAATTCGTTCTTCAAATCTTTTTCTTCCATAATGCCTCCTTAATTATCGCGCTGTAATAAACTGTTCTATGAACCCTTGCACATAGTTCGGGATCTTAAAGTCGATAATATAATAATATTTTAAACCGTACTCTAAGACGGTCACTTCTTCCGTATCGCCTTTCTTAGCATAATAACTGATTTTGTATCCGTTTGTCAAGCCGGGATCGAGCGCAAGCTCTTCCTCAAACAATTCCACAGAAACGGCAAAGGTGGAAGTGGCGCTCTGCCAGCTGAACCCGATCTCCAACTGATTATCCAAATCAGCAATTTCAATATCGTACACCTTAAAGTTGAGCGTCTTATTCGTGACGGTATAGTTGGTTTCTTCCGAGGAAACCGTTACGGCGATCTCATAGAAGGTGGGCTCGCCGCTTGCCCCGTAAACAACGTTCTTAACGTTCTTCTTGGAGACGCCGTCCACACACAAACGAACGGCAATGGGATACCCATCCAAACCGGCTTCCACTTCATAATACGCGTTGGGAGCGGGCTTATACGGCACGGAATAACCGTTCTCTCTGGGTTGATCGTCCACCACAAGCACCACGAAGGACGTGATATCCTTTTTGGTTATGGTAAAGGTCTTATATACCTTGCCGCTGTAATGGGTGTGACCGTCCACCTCCACGTACAAGCGATAAGTACCCGCGTTCAGCGTGGCGTTAAGCGCGATCTCTTCCGCGTTCTCCGCATCTGCCGTAATGAATCTTCTCTGATACTTTTCCGCAACGTCCGCCGTAAGAATGGAAGGACCGTAGTACGCCAGCACCCATTGCGGCGTGATATAACCCTCTGCATCCTCGCTGTCACGATACGTCATCGTCCAAACTTCCGATCCGAAGAACATATCGTCAGACGGGGTATTGTAATCGCTCTGGTACCTGTTATAAATGGCTTGTCTTACGCCGCCCGTGGTTTCATCCACCGAGGGGTTATAGAACTCCACGCCAATATAACCATCGCTGTTTCTAACCCATTCAAACACAACGCCCGCACCCTTTGCTTGCTCTTGGTCAAAGCGATACACCGTTTGAGGCGCGCTTCCCTCTCCAAAGGTGACGGACAGGCTGGTAGGCAAGGGTTTGCCCATATCCATCACGTGATAATAAGAATAAGTCAAACTATCTCCGTCTATTTGCTTTACGGCGCGGAAGAACACACCGTCCGCATTAAAGTGGACGTTGCTGCTTGAAACAAGACGATCCTCTTCCGAAAGCACGATTTGGGATACGATATGCGAGATCACGCGGACGCCGTAATTTTCGATGGCTTGATATCCGCCGTTCTCATTGCCAACGTACACCGTCAAGCCGTCGTAAACGGAACTGCCGTCATAAGAGAGCACGATGCCCGCCTTGTTGTATTTGAGTTTTAACGGATAACGGTTCGCATCTCCCACGAACTGCACCTTAACGTCCAAAATGACTTCGTTCTCGTCATCGTCGCTCACTTCGCTGCCGAACGGGTTTGCCGCGTAACTATCCAAGTCGATATAAGGCTGACTGCTGCCGTCTATCCATACCTTATCCACTTTGCGCTTCAAAACGTTCACCCGAATGGGCACCACGATATTGGGAAGATCCTTGCCAAGATCCAACATCGCCTTGATCTCGTACTGCGTACGAGTGGGATCGGTGGCAGCATTCTCGGGAATGGCGGTAAGATCCCAAACCGCTTTGGTGTGCACCGATTGCTTATTCAGAAGGAAATCCAAATAAGCGGGATACGAAGCCTCGGAAAGAGGATTGACGTAATAGGGATTGATATCCAAAGAAACGATGGAACCATCCACCACGTTTGCCGTAATGGCGTAAGGAGTGGTGCCGCCCGTCAACTCGGAACTTGCCGCAAAGGGAAGCCCGCTCACGTTGATATTCTCGATCTCGCTTTCCACCACCGCAACAACCACGTTGATCTTACTGGTGGTGTTTTTGATGGTTGCCGTGACGGTGACTTCACCCGACACTTTGTTTACCGCCTTGCCTTGCGAAAGTTGGGTGGTATAAAGTTTGGTCACTTCTTCCAAGCCGCTCCAAGTGACTGCCACGTGGAACTCTTTATCCGCCGCGGTGTTATACACGATCAATTCCGAAGGATAATTTTCCACCTTGCGAGGATCGGTCACCTTGTATCCCGAATCGTCGGTACGGGTAAGCACGCGGAAGGTGAGTTTTTGCTCGTTTTCCGCAACGTAAACGATATCGTGACTGCCCACCGCGGGGCTCACGTATACGTTCACTTCCACCACTTGCCCTTTGACAATGGCTTTTACCGTACCGAAATAACCGTTACCGATAATATCGGTTTTCTCATCGTAAGCCGAAAGATCCCACGTGACGTCCGCTTCCACGTTGCAACTTGCATCACCGTTCAATGCCACCATCATCTTGGCGGGATAATGGAGCGGGTCCTTATAATTCAATCCGGAAGTTTCACCAAGAGAATCCAGCACCGTATAGGTCAGATAGGAAAGACCTGTTTTTTCGGTGATGGGCACCACGCCGTTTGCCGTGGTCCTTTGCGCTTCGGTAAAGCTGTAAGCGGTGATCCTTGCCTGACCGAACTGCAACTCCACCGTTAAGGTTTCGCTCCCCAATGCCGTGGTCAAAACGTAAGTCCCACCTTCGCAAAGTGCGGATTCGTTAAAGGTCTTATCCGAAGCCCAACGAGGCTCCAGCGTTTCGTACTGCAACTCACTGTTGCCGCCCTGTTTATAGCGATAAGCCACGCGAACGTACTTGGGATAAGAATAGGAATAAGCGTCCAAACCGTTAAAGGTGTAATGGAAAATATCCTCGCCCTGTTCGCCCGGGTCTATCACGTTTTCGTCCTTATCCAACAGTTCCACGCCGGTGATCTCGATCGCACGGAAAGCATAATTGAAAAGCAAGGTCTGGTGGCCGCTGATCGCATCTCCTACCGTCATTTTCAAAGTGCCCGAAGCACCCTTATCGTTTTCCACGCTCGTTACGTGCTCAAACTCCCATTCGCCCGCCATGGTAAAGCGAGTGGCCGCGTCATCCGCGTTTGCCACAAAGGAAGAGGGCAACAAGCCGTCCGTTCTCGTGGACAACAGTTCTTTGATTTTCAAAACGTCATAATAGAATGTGGCGGTATCGGCATCGTAAGTGACGCCGTCCTTCAAAGAAGACAGGTCAAACTCCACGCTATCGATCACCCTTGCCTCAAAGTATACGCGCACGCGCAGAGGAGTTTGGTTGCCCCAAACGTCCTTGATAATGGCAAGCACGTAATCGGGATTGTTCACGTCCGCCGTTTGATAGCGGTACAAAGTATGCGCTTTCGCATAGCTCTCAATGGTACTGTTGCTAAGGTCCCACGTGACGTTTCTGATCTCGATGGGTCCTTCTCCCTCAACGGCGGTGGTCACGTAAATCACGGAAGAATACGCCGCGGGATCCAACGGATCGTTCTTATCGTAAGCAACGAAGGTTTTGCTGTAATCGGTGGTGACCGCCCTGTTCCCTTTCACCACCAAGGAGAATTTTGCCTGATTACCAAGCGAAACCACGTTTCCGAAATAGGTCTTGGTTTGCGGAATGACGGTATAAGTGGTCACGTGATAGGTTATATCGGAATCGTTTTCATCGGGTACGTCCGACTCCACTTTGGCGGTCTTGTTGATCACCCACGTGACATCCTTGGTATATCGCACGCCACCCGCCGTTACCGAAAGCAGATTAAAGGTGGCAAGCACCGTTTCGGGGTTCACGTCGTTATACAAATTAAAGTTAAAGCTCCTGGTGTTCACGTCAAATCTGCCGTTTCCGTACACCGAGCCGGACGGATTACCCACCGACGAGGCGGGAGAAATATCCACGGTGATCTTTTTGGAAACCGTCCTGCCGAACAGCGTGACAACGGCGGTCACCTCGGTTTCTTGCCCTTCCGAACCCACAGAGGTGGGAATGGAAAGGTATCTCCAAATCTTCTTTTCCGTGTTGTAATCCAGGAGAGAGATCTTGTACGCGGGAAGGTTCGCAAAGGTCACGGTGGCATATTCCGGCATCGTGTTATCCGCAAGCAAAGCCACTCTTTGCGGGGTGGCGGCGTTCAGCGAAACAAGATCCCACTTGTTTTCCTCACCAAAGGTGAGGGAGAATTTCGTTGCCGTGACGGTCAAATCATTATCCCCGTCAAAGCGCACTCTGCCGGTCAGGCGGGAAGAAGCTATCTCCAACTCATAAGAGCGGCACTTCAAGGCCTTCATGTACGGAAGAGAGAAGTCGGGGTACAAAAGCGCCAACTTTTGTTCTATAAAGGAGATCATCGGAGATTGCACGCCGATGGTAAAGGTATTGTCACGAGCGGTGAGAAGCACCTTGTTGCCCGTTTCGCTATCCGCCGCGCCAAGCGTTCTGTTAAAAGCGTCAAGCGGATCTTGCACAAGAGATAACACGCGCAAAGGACGCACGCCCGAAGTGGCCGCCGGATAGATCAAATAGAAACTATCCGCCGTTTCGCTCGTATAGTAAACCGTCACGAGCTCATCCCCGTTCTCACGGATCAAACTGCAGAAGAAGCGGTCCAACGCGCCGGTGGCGCCGTATTGCAGGTCGGCAACGTAAGAAAGGGTTTCATTCTCCTGCGTTTCAAACACAACGCTCTCTCCCGAAAGAGAGGAGAGCCACGCGGAAAGATATGCCCCGGTGCCGTCAAAGGCGGAGGTGTGTTGCGAGATAACGCCCGTTGCCGAAAGATGTGCGCCATCCTTTTCGCCGATATCGTAATACTCCGCGTCGTTGGGCGCGGTGATCTCCACGGGAGAACCGAAAGTAAAGGACGCCGCCGAAAGATGCGCCGTCATTTCACCCACCGTCAAAGAGGCGGTAAGCGATTGCAACCTGTCGTTCGCTTTGCTCCAAGAAAGGGTGGCTTCGTCCACGCCGAACAAGCCTTGGAAGGCAATTTTTTCCGAAAGCACTTTAAAGAATTCGGAACCCAAACGGTAGGTGACCACGTCACCCTCTTCACTCCTTGCCGCCGCCAAAAGGGTGAGCAAGTGAAGTTTTTCTTTAAAATCATACTCCTTGGTATCTTTAAAGCCAACGATGCCCAAACGGTCGGAGAGCTCCTGCGTTTTGATCTTTGCCTTTTGTATGCCGTAAGCGGAAAGATCCGCATACAAATACTCCCCTTTTACGGCAAAGTATGAGGCTTTGCCGTTTTTATCGGTCAAGGCAAGTGAGAACTCATAACCGCTACCCGCCACGTAATGCGATTTAAAATCATAGGTGAAAGGATAGGAAACTTCATAATAATCCCTGCCCACCGAAACACCGTAATTCACCTCATCGGAAGAAGTGGAAGGGAGCGCGTCCAAATACAGCGTACCGGACAAGGCAAAGTTGCCAAAGTCAAACTCTGTAAAGGTGTTAAGACCGGAAGGAAGCGCCACGTCATCCGAGCCGCGCGTCAAAGAGAAGCTATCCAAAGAGAAAACGCCGTTCCCATCCGTTTCCGCCTTTGCGGAAGAGAACACGCCGTTCTCCACGCACACTTCCACGGTGGTTTCCGCAGCGGACTGCGCCAAGGCTTGCATTTGTTCTTGCGTTAAATGCAACGCGGCAAGTAGCTCGCCCGGGGTAAAGCCCGCATCCAAACTTTCCACCAAGGAAGAAAAGACTTCCGCCAAGTCGGGGTAAGAGAGGGTGAACACATAACGTTCGCTCTGCCCCTTCACGTGCTGGCGGCAGGTTGCGAACAGACGCATGCCGATCGCGGGGATCGCATCGGTAAGATCTTTGATCACGCCGGAATTCTTTTGGTTATAAAGCTCATAAACCGCCTGCGCCAAATTAAAATCGGACAAACGGGCGCGGCGAGCGTAAGGAGCAAAGTCCAAATAAAGCGCTCCCTCGGAATAATAAACCAACAAAACGGACGTGCTACCCTCTTTGATCTCAAAAGAGAGTTGGGTGCGCTTATCATCCTCACGGTTCACTTCGCTGATATCAAAGGAGCCGTTTAAGGTAAAGGTGTATTGCTTTCCCTCGGAAACAAAACTGCCGGCAGAAGCCAACGTGAAAAAACGGGTGTCTTTGGACCCATCCGCCGCAAGCAACGCTTTGGAAAGGGTGTTCATGGCGGAAGATACGGTGATCATTCTCCCTTCTTCGGGAGTATCCTTGCGCTCTACCTTGCCGCAAGCAAAAAGTCCCAACGTAAGGAGAGACAAAACACATAAAACGGTTATAATAAGAGTAATAGTCTTTTTGCGCATATTATAATAATACTACACGCGCGCGCTCTTGTCAATATGGAAAATCGTTCCCTTTTTGCACCCATCTGTCACTAAACGCTCAAAGAAAAAGAGAGCTCACAGCTCTCTTTTCTTATTCTTCGTCATCCCCGTCCTCATCGGGTTCATCGTGCACGGCGTCCTTTTTCTTGCCGTGCGGAGGATTGTTTACGGGTTTCAACACCGTGATCTGATCCAGCGGGAACTTTTTCATCACGTACGTATCATCCACGAACACCTTACAGGTGACGATCTTTTTGAGCATATCGTTGGAATCCACCACCGCCATGCCGTCGGGCGTCATCACCTTGGCGTTCACCTTGGGCATTTGCTTAAACACCTCGGAATAATACTCGTTTTCATACTTTAAGCAACACATCAATTTGCCACAGATGCCGCTGATCTTGGTGGGGTTCAAAGAAAGCCCCTGCACCTTTGCCATTTTGACGGTGACTTTTTCAAAGTCACGAAGATACGCGCGACAGCAACATTCCCTGCCGCACATTCCGAGCGAACCGCGCAGTTTCACGTCGTCACGCTCGTACAGTTGGCGCAACTCGATGCGGGCGTGCAAGGCGGAAGCAAGCTCTTTTACAAGCTCGCGAAAGTCCACCCTATCTTCCGAAGTGAAGCAAAGCACCACCCTTTTACAATCAAAGGACACTTCGGACGAAATGAACTTCAAACTCAACCCCAAATTGCGCGCTTTTTCCCTGGCGATCTCCAAGGCGCGCGGTTCGGTTTCCTTGGCTTTTCTTTGCAGGTCAAAGTCCCTAGAATTTGCCTTGCGGACAACCTTTTTGAGTTCCTTCTGAGCCTCCTCTTCCGGCACCTCGAAATTGCCTTTCACAACCTCTCCGAGTTCGTTCCCTTTTTGGGTTTCCACCACAACGATATCCCCTTCGACATACACGTTTTCCTCGGGGTCAAAATGATAAACCTTACGGTTGTTATTGAACTTTACGCCAACGACGATCGGCATTTGTACTTTACCTCCACCAATTTCAATAATAAGTAATCCGCAACGTTCGTTGCGTTGCAATTCGCTTTTAACCTTGCACGGCAGGTAAGAAGCACTTCGGAAGCCTCTCCCACCGCCGCCAAGCTGTACATTTCGGCAATGCCGTCTATTGCTTCCTTGTGCTCCGCAAGCGCCACGGGAAGATCAAGATGCCTGCTCATCACGCAATGGAACACGAGTTCAAACATGGAAATCGTTCTTTCTATGCGTTCTTTACTGAATATCCCTTCTCGCAGGAAACGATAGGCGTCCGCGCTGCTTTTAAGAGAAAGGAGCAGATCGGTCACTTCTCCAACGTGACGCTGAAAATCCTCATCCACCGCAAATTCTCTTGCCCGCGTGAGGTTGCCCTGCGCAAGTTTGGCACCACGCGCCGCCCTGTCGGCGGGAACGCCGTCCTTTATAAGGGCTTGTCTGACCGATTCTTCGGGGAAAGCGGTCAAGGACAGTTGCTTTACGCGGGAAAGCACGGTGGGCAGCACCGAAGCAGTAGAAGAAGCGGACAAAATGAAATGCACCTTCTCAAAGGGTTCTTCCAAAGTTTTCAAGAGTTTGTTTTGCGGAGGTTCCGCCAAATTCTCAAAATTCTTGAAAAAATACAGTTTTCTGCCACCTTCAAATGCGGTCATGCCCGCATCCTCGGTCACTTCGGTCATCTCCGCAACGGTAAAGTTCTCCTTCCCTTCCGCAAGATATTTAACGTCCGGCTTGGAACGCATGAGCACCTTGTGGCACTCTGCGCATTTGCCGCACCCATCGGGGCAGTAAACGCGCATGGCAACGAGCGCAAACAGCGTATCGATCGCGTCCTTATCTTCGGAACAGATAAAGTAGGCGTGGGAGAACTCTCCCCGCTCGATATCCGCCGCTATGCTCTTATATGCCGAAGACTGTTTGACTTCGTCCGCGTATCTCAGTGTGCTCATTCCGTTTTTATTTTACCATCTACCGTACCGAAAAGTCTATCTAAATTCGCTTGCAGGATCTCCACCTTCTCCTTGGTGAACGTTTCCCCCTTTTTTACAAGCGGGACACCGGGCGGATACACCCCCACGTCCTGCGCGCTTACTTTGCCGATAAGTTCGGATATATCGGGATATTTTACATTATGCCCCGTAAATTGCGAGGCAATACGAAAGGCTTTTTTGATAGCGCGCACGTTAAAGGGTGTAACGATGAGCACCAAGCGATCGGCATCCGACGCTTCCACGTAGATCCCGGCTTTTTCCAGCGCGGAAGCAAGCGCCGAGCCTGCCTCCTTTTTGTGGATCACAACGCGGGTAAAGTCTTCCGCGGGCAAAACTTCCACTTGCGGATAACGTGCCTTTACCTGCTCTATCTTTTGTTTTACACCTGCATAATACTCTTCACCCTTTCTCTCAAAAAGGTCACGTGCAAAGTCCAAACTTGCCATCACGAGATAGCTCGGGCTGGTGCTGATCACTTCCGATCTTGCGCTGCGCGCAATATCGTAAAAAGCATCTTTCACGTGCAGCATTGCCCCGCCGGTAAAAACGGGGAGCGTTTTGTGCGCGCCGTGAATAACAAAGTGCGCATAGCGCACCGCGCTTTCGGGAAGAAGAGAACTGAACGCAAAATGCGCGCCGTGCGCTTCATCCACCACAAGGATCGCGCCTTTCTCCGCGCATGCCGCCGCAACGGAAGCAATATCCTTGGTCCTGCCGTAATAATCGGGAGAGGTCACGCAAACCACTTCCGCATCGGCGGGGATCTCTTGCAAAGAAGCACACTCCTGCACCGCAAGATCAAACAGGCGAGCCGCGCTGTGAAAGCTCTTGTGCATATCCCCAAGGAAAGCTGTTTTTTTATCCTTTAACGCATAAAGCGCGCTTTGCACCGCATCGGTCGCGCCCCCCGCAAAAAAGAGGGTATGCTCCGCGCCGTACGCCTTGGCGGCAAGTTGTTCTGCAGCAAGGATCACCCCGCTCGGTGAGGAAAGATTATCGGAAAAAGAAAGCTCCGTTACGTCAAAAGGGGCGGAAGCGTAAAGCCCCGCGCTGCGCCCGAACCTTTTCACACCCCCATGCGAGGGCATGTGAAAACGGGCTTTTATCTTTTTGTATTCTTTAACCGCGTCAAAAAGAGGTGTCACTATTCCACGTACCCCTTCATTTGATCCAGCAATGCGGCGGCTTTTTCCGCCGCTTTCTCCGCAGTCGTGGCGCTTGCCGACACGTAAAGTTTGAGTTTGGGTTCGGTGCCGCTCGGTCGGATAGCCACCCAATCACCCCCTTCCAGGAAGTACTTCATCACGTCGCTCTTCGGAAAGTCAATTTTCTCCTTTTTGCCCGAAGAATAGGTCTTTTCTCCTGCAAGGAAATCCACCGTGGAAGCCACCTTCCAACCTGCTATCTCCCGAATATCCACCTTGCGGAGCGCCTTGGTCTTATTTGCCATGATCTCCATGCCGTCCAATCCTTTGAAATACACGGAGATGGTTTTTTCCGCATAATAGCCGAGGGTTTTATAGATCTCTTGCAAGCGATCGTACAAACTCACCCCCACGCTCTTATAATAGCAAACCATTTCGGCAAACAGCATGGTGGATACCACTGCGTCCTTATCCTTGGCGTGCGTGCCTGCCAAATAGCCATAGCTCTCCTCATAACCGAACAGGAAGGTGTGCGCACCCGTTTTTTGAAAGAGGTCTATCTTTTCCCCAATAAACTTAAAGCCCGTGAGCACGTCATAGCAAGCCGCGCCGTAAGAAGCGGCCACCTTTTCCGCCAACGAAGTGGTGACGATGGTTTTGACCACCGCGGCATTTTGGGGCAACGTGCCCTTTTCCTTGTGACGGCGAAGAATGTAATCCATTAAGAGCACGCCCGTTTGGTTGCCTGTCAAAAGCACGAATTCTCCCTTGTTTGTGCGCACCGCCACCCCCATTCTATCCGCATCGGGATCGGTACCTATCACCACGTCGCTTCCCAGCGTTTCCGCAAGTTTGATGCCAAGCGTTAAAGCGTCCGGCATTTCGGGATTGGGCATTTTTACGGTGGGGAACTCAGGGTCCGGCTCAGCCTGCTCGGGCACCACGTTATAGGGAATTTGCATGCGGGAAAGGATCTCGGTGACCGGCTTATAGCCGCTACCGTGCAAGGGCGTATAAACGATCTTCAAATTACCCCCCTCTTTTGCCACCGCCTCGGGAGAGAGGGAAAGCTTGGCGATCCTATCAAAATACGCTTCGTCCACGCTCTTGCCCATTACCGTGATATGGTCGCACAGTTTTACGTTGTCCTTCCCCATCACGTTTTCGCGCGAAGGATCCACGGTCGCCTCGGGCACACCGAAATAATCGCGTTTTTCAATAAAGGAAACAACACGCGCCGTTGCCTCGGGGGAAAGTTGCGCGCCGTCCGACCCGTAAACCTTATATCCGTTGTACTCTTTGGGGTTGTGACTTGCCGTGATCATAATGCCGGAAAAGGTTCCGAGATACCCCACGGCAAAGGAGCAGATGGGCACGGGACGAACGTTTTCAAAAAGATACGCGTTCACGCCGTTTGCCGCAAGCACACGCGCCGCTTTCATGGCAAACTCATAACTCATCCTGCGGGTATCGTAAGAGATCACCACGCCGCGCTCCATGGCGTCCTTGCCCTGTTCTTTGATATAATCGGCAAGGCCCTGCGTTGCCCGCGCCACGGTGTACTCATTCATGCGGAAGGTTCCCAAACCAAGGGTGCCGCGCATACCTGCCGTGCCAAAAGCAAGGGGGAGCGCAAAGCGCTCTTTGAGCTCTTTTTCATCCGATGCCAAAGCGACAAGTTCCGCCCTCTCTTCCTCTTTTACGTTTGCAAGCCAATGCTTGTAATTTTTCATATATTCCATACTCGAAAAAGCCTCCGGTCGGTAATATGTTTATTATAACAAAGTTTATGTATCAATTCAATATCTATCTTTGCCAAATACCATCAAAAAAAAGAAACAGAGCGCCAAAGCCATGCAACGCAACCACAAAAAAAGAACCCCATGAATTTGAAAGTGTGCGTGGAAACGCCGGTCTCGCTGAGATGACGTTTCGACAACTAAGTTCGCCTAACGGCGAGTGAAGTTTGCATGGCAAGTGAAGCTGCCTATGGGCAGTGAAGTTTGCGCCGATTTATCGGCGCAAGTTGTGGATAAAGGCGAACTCAACTTCACTGTGAGCTAAGCGAACAACTTCACTATGAAATAACATCACTTTTGCGACAGAAAAAACTTCACTCAACCGGCATTATCTTGCAAAGATCGAAGTTCATATCGTGGGGTGTTGGCAGCGTGCGGTGACGAGGCTCGGCAAGTTATCCGCAGGTGCGCCGACTATGCTTTTTCAACCGATGAGCGCGGAGATGGGACGAAGACAAACGCTCCGCGAAGAAGCGGACGGGAGCGTACTCCTTGTACGTGACCGTTCGTAAGTGAGGCGGTAGAGCAGTATTCGCGCCCTTATCCGCACTCATTCAACACGGATAGGAGGGCGCGCACGGTATCCAACGACGTCATCATCTGCACGTTGCTCTCGATTGCCGCGCGGCGAATGGTTTCCCCGTCTATATAATGCACCCCCGACAGAATTGCGCGGGTATTTATGACGTACGTGGCTTTGCCGGCGCGGATAAACTCTTCCACCTCATTGCTGCCTTCGCTGGGCTTGCCGAGGTGTTGCGTGGCAAATCCTTTTTCCTTTAAGAAATGGGTGCTGAGCCCCGTGGAAGCAAAGGAAAAACCGAGGGCGGCAAAACGCTTTATCAAGGGGAGAGCCTCTTCCTTATCTTCATCCGCAAGGGTCAACAAGACGGTGCCCGATCGCTTGATCTTCATGCCCGCCGCAAGAAATGCTTTTTCAAAGGCTTGGGTAAGGGTGGCGCCGCAACCGATGGCTTCCCCCGTGGACTTCATTTCGGGAGAGAGGTAAGCGTCCAATCCGCGCAATTTGTGGAAGGAGAAGACGGGCACTTTCACAAAATACCCTTCTGCTTTTTCGGAGTACCCAACGTAACCCTGTTCTTTCAGCGTTTCTCCGAGGATCACTTTGGTGGCAACGTCCGCCACCGCAATGCCCGTGGACTTGGAAAGGAAGGGTACGGTACGCGAGGAACGCGGGTTCACTTCTATTACGTAAACCTCTTCCCCCTTCACGATATACTGCACGTTGAAAAGTCCTTTGATCCCAATGGCAAGCCCCAACTTTTCGGTGTAATCCAGCACGGTTTGTTTGACCGATTCGGAGAGGGAGAAGGAGGGGTAAACCGAGATGCTGTCACCCGAATGCACGCCCGTGCGTTCCACAAGCTCCATAATGCCGGGAACGAACACGCTTTGCCCATCGCAGATCGCATCCACTTCCACCTCTTTGCCCTTAATGTATTTATCAATGAGAACGGGGTGCGAAGCGTCTATATTCACCGCTTCGGTAAGGTATTTGCGCAGTTCCGTTTCCTTGGAAACGATCTGCATTGCCCTGCCGCCCAAAACAAAGCTCGGACGCACGAGCAGCGGGTAGCCAATCTCTGCCGCCGCTTTTACGCCGCTTTCCACGTCCGTCACCGCCGCGCCGCGCGGACGGGGAATGTTTACCGAGGCAAGAAGTTCGTCAAACAGCTCACGGTCTTCCGCCTTGTCGATCTCCTTTTTGCCGGTGCCCAGCAAGGTCACGCCAAGGGAGTCCAAAGGAGCGGCAAGGTTGATCGCCGTCTGTCCGCCGAGAGAGGTGATGACCCCTTCCGCCCCCTCAAATTCCAACACGTTCATCACGTCCTCGGGCGTGAGGGGATCAAAATACAGTTTATCCGCTGTGGTGTAATCGGTGGACACGGTTTCGGGGTTGTTGTTGATGATGATGGACTCATAGCCCGACGCCTTGATGGTTTTTACCGCGTGCACGGTGGAATAGTCAAACTCAATGCCCTGTCCGATACGAATGGGTCCCGCACCGAGGCATACGATCTTTTTCGTATCCGTCTTGACGGAATCGTTTTTGCCGCTGTAAGAGGAATAAAAATAAGGAATATATTTGCCCGTATGCAGGGTATCCACCATGCGGAAGGCGGGTTTGATGCCCTGCTCCTTCCTAAAAGCGGCAACCTGTTTTTCGCTTACTGCCCATAACCTTGCCACGTAGCCATCCGAAAAGCCCATCTTTTTGGCTTTCAAAAGTTCCTCTGCGGAGAAAGGAGCGGCTTTGAGTGCGTTTTCTTCTTGAATGATCTTGGCAATGGACTCGATGAAGAAGGGGGTGATCATGGTGACCTTTGCCACCTCTTGCACCGAGGCGCCGCGGGAAAGAAGCTCCGCAATGGCAAAGAAATTATCCGCGCGGAATACTTTGATATAATCAAAGAGTTCCTGCTCCGTCATACCGTCGAATTTGGGGTGATAAAGGTGGTTCACCTTTACTTCCAGCGAACGCACCGACTTTAAGATGCACTCTTCCAGATTGGACCCGATGCCCATTACCTCGCCCGTGGCTTTCATTTGGGTGCCGAGCAGGTTGGAAGCGGTGGTAAATTTATCAAAGGGGAAGCGAGGGAATTTTGCCACGATATAGTCAAGCGAAGGTTCGGTGATGGCTTTGCCGCCCGCCACTTCTATCTCGGGCAGGGTCATGCCAAGCGCCACCTTTGCCGTCACGCGGGCAATGGGATAGCCGCTTGCCTTGGACGCCAACGCGGAGGAACGGGATACCCTCGGGTTCACCTCGATCAGATAGTATTCCTTTCCCTTGGGCGCAAGAGCGAATTGCACGTTACACCCGCCTGCGATCTTTAACTCCTTGATGATCTTGATGGCGCTGTCGTTCAGCATTTTGAGTTCATCGGGAGAGAGGGTCAAAATGGGCGCTACCACGATGGAATCGCCCGTGTGAACGCCAACGGGGTCCACGTTTTCCATGCCGCAAATGGTAATGGTGTTGCCCTCTTGGTCACGCATCACCTCGAATTCTATCTCCTTATACCCTTTCACGCTCTTTTCAATGAGCACCTGACTGACGGGGGAAAGGCGCAGTCCGTTGGTGGCAACTTCTTCGAGTTCCTTTTGGTTTTCCGCAAAGCCGCCGCCCGTGCCGCCGAGAGTAAAGGCGGGACGCACCACCACGGGATAGCCGATATCCGAAGCCGCCTTGATGGCGTCTTGCAGGTTGTACGCGATCTCGGAAGGGATCACGGGCTCGCCGATACGTTCGCACATTTCCTTAAACAGTTCGCGGTCCTCCGCCAAGCGGATGCTCTTAACGTCGGTGCCCAAAAGCTCCACGCCGTACTTTTCCAAAATGCCTTTATCCGCCAACTCAATGGCAAGGTTCAATCCCGTCTGACCGCCAATGCCCGGCACCAACGCGTTGGGGCGTTCCTTTTTGATGACCTCTTCGATAAAGGGAACGGTCAAAGGTTCCATATATACCTTATCCGCTATCTCCTTGTCCGTCATAATGGTGGCGGGGTTGGAGTTTACGAGCACCACCTCGTACCCCTCTTCACGAAGTGCCAAACAAGCCTGCGTGCCCGCATAGTCAAACTCCGCCGCTTGCCCGATCACGATGGGCCCCGACCCGATGATGAGAACCTTTTTAATATCTTTGCGTTTCATATTCTTCTCCGTTTTAACTGCTTTTCCTGTAATTGCATTTTTGGGGAACTATGGCAACCGCTTTTTCTGCCCCTACGGCGGAAAAGAACGGTTCGGTCTGCGCGTTTATATGCCGTCACACAACGCCAGCGCCATAACGGCTTTGATGGTATGCAGACGGTTTTCCGCCTCGTCAAACACCACCGACTGCTTGCCTGAAAACACTTCGTTCGTCACTTCCATATCGTCCAAGCCGAAGCGTGCTTTCATCTCGCGGCCGATCTCGGTCCCAAGGTCGTGAAAGGCGGGCAGACAGTGCATAAACACAGCCCTTTCGTTTGCTCTTTTCATCACGTTCCCGTTCACTTTATAAGGGGATAGATCTTGGATGCGCTCTTCCCACGCTTCTGGGGCTTCCCCCATGCTTACCCACACGTCTGTATACACAACGTCCGCACCGACGCTCCCCTTGGCGGGGTCTTCTTCAAAACGAAGGACGGAGCCCGTTTGGGCTGCTATTTCCTTGCACTTTTGTATCAACGCGGGATCGGGAAAATACGCGGCGGGGCAACAGGCGGTAAAATTCATGCCCATCTTTGCCGCGCCCACCATCAGCGAATTGCCCATGTTGTAGCGCGCGTCCCCGTAATAGGCAAGGGTGAGCCCCTTTATCTTTCCGAAATGCTCGCGCACCGTCAACAGATCCGCTAAGATCTGCGTAGGGTGGGATTCGTTCGTCAAGCCGTTAAAGGTGGGAACGCCCGAATACTCGGCAAGCGCTTCCACGATCTCCTGCCCGTAGCCGCGGTACTCAATGGCGTCAAACATTCTGCCAAGCACCTTTGCGGTATCTTCAATGCTTTCCTTTTTACCGATCTGCGAACTCTTGGGATCAAGATACACCGCGTGCATGCCAAGGTCCGCCGCCGCCACTTCAAAGGCGCAACGGGTGCGGGTGGAGGTTTTTTCAAAGATCAAGGCAACGTTTTTGCCGCGCAAAAAGTCGTGCGCTTCCCCTTTCTTTTTTTTCTCCTTCAAAAGCGCCGCCACGCGCAAATACTCTTCTATCTCTTGCGAGGTAAGGTCCAGCATTTTCAAAAAATTCTTTTTGTAGAGCGTCATAACTCCTCCTTGACGGCTTGCTTTAACGCTGCAAGCGCGCGGTCCAACAGGGAATACGGGATATTCAAGGCGGGAAGCAAACGGATCTTATCCTTTGCCGTAAGGAAAAGCACCCCTTTGTTAATGCAATTCGTCACCACTTTTTTGGCGTCCGCTTGCGTTTGCACCCCAAGCATCAACCCCATGCCGTCCACCGATACGACACCCTCGGCGCCCTGCAATCGTTCTTTGATATACTCCCCTTTTTTCTTCACTTCCGCCAAAAAATCATCGTTTAATCTTTTCACGACCGAAAGCGCGCCCGCCGCCGCCACGGGATTTCCGCCGAAAGTGGAACCGTGATCCCCTTTTCCGAGCACGTCCGCCGTCTGCTCCCCGAACAGGCACGCTCCGATGGGGAGCCCCCCGCCCAGCCCTTTTGCGGTGGTGACGATATCCGGGAGCACGCCAAAGGCTTGGTACGCAAAGTAATGTCCCGTCCTGCCGTTTCCCGTTTGCACTTCATCCGCTATCACAAGAAAGTTCTTTTGCTTTTTTAACGCAAAGAGTGCTTGCACGAAAGCGGGGTCCAACACGTTCACTCCCCCCTCTCCCTGCACGAACTCCACCATCACGGCGCAGGTTTTATCATCCACGAGAGAGGTAAGCGCCTCTATATCGTTTGCGGGGGTATAAGCAAAGCCTTTGGTAAAAGGATCAAAATGCTTATGAAACACCTCTTGCCCCGTGGCGGAAAGAGTGGTGACGGTGCGCCCGTGGAAGGAAGAAAGCAAGGTGACGATGTTATACGCCCCTTCCCCCTTATGCTCCACGCCCCACTTTCTTGCCGTTTTGATGGCACATTCGTTGGCTTCGGCGCCGCTGTTTGCGAAAAATACCTTTTTCAGGGCGGACTTTTGCACCAACGCTTCGGCAAGATCCGCCATCGGCGCGCTGTAATACAGGTTGGAAGTGTGCTGAAAGGCGTTTAACTGCTTGGTGACCGCCTCGTTATAAACTTGGTCCGCATACCCAAAGGTATTCACGGCAATGCCTGCGCCCATGTCGATATACTCTTTCCCATCCGCGCCGAAAGCAACGGACCCTTTCCCCTTTACGATCTCCACGGGGAAACGGGCGTACGTGCCGGCAATATAGGTTTGATCTTTTTCAATGGTGTTCATTTTTACTCAACAAACATCGTGCCGCTGCCTTCGTTGGTCAACAGCTCCATTAAAATGGAATGCGGCACCCTGCCGTCCATGATGATTGCCCTCTTCACGCCGAGCTTGATCGCGTTGATACAGCATTCCACCTTGGGGATCATGCCGCCCGAGATGACCCCTTCGCGGTACAGCTTTTCCGCTTCCGCCACGTGTATCTCGGGGATCAAGGTGGAAGGATCGTCCTTATCGCGCAGTACGCCGCTGATATCGGTCATCATAATGAGTCTTTTGGCGGATAACGCTCCCGCAAGGTGCGCCGCCGCCGTATCGCCGTTGATGTTATACGTTTGCCCGTCCTCGCCCGTGGCAATGGTGGAAACCACGGGGATGTAGCCTTTTTCCAACAGGTCGAACACCGGTTTGATGTTGATTTTTTCGATCTCCCCCACGTAACCCAGCTTTTCATCCTTTTGCTTTGCCACGATCAACTTGCCGTCTATTCCCGAAATACCCATCGCTTTGCCGCCCTTGGCTTCCAAGTAACGCACCAGCGATTTGTTGATCTTGCCCGCAAGCACCATCTGCACCACGTCCACCGTGTCCTTATCGGTCACGCGAAGCCCGTCCACAAAGGTGGGAGAAAGCCCGAGCTTGTTCATGACCGAGGTGATCTCGGGGCCGCCGCCGTGCACGAGCACCACCTTGACCCCTATCAAAGAGAGCAGGGTCACGTCCTCCATCACTTGCTCCTTCAGCGTTTCGTTGATCATGGCGTTGCCGCCGTATTTGACCACGACGGTCTTGCCCACGTAACGTTTGATATAGGGAAGCGCTTGGGTAAGCACCTCCGCCCTTTCATAATTGGAAAGATCCATACTTCCTCCTTTCAGGTGCGATAATCGCCGTTAATGCGCACGTAATCATAGGTAAGGTCGGAACCCCACGCCACGGAGCTTGACTCCCCATCGTGCAAGGTGACGGCAATGGTGATCTCCTTTTCGGATAAGACCTCCTTTGCCTTCTTCTCGGAAAAATCCACCGACGCGCCGTCCTTGCACACCAAAACGGAGCCCTTGGGGGAAAGAAAGCTCACGTCCACCTTTTGCACGTTCACATCCGCCCCCGAATATCCGATGGCGCAAAGCACTCTGCCCCAGTTGGCGTCCGATCCGAACATGGCGGCTTTTACCAGGCTGGAACAGATCACCGCCTTTGCTGCCTTTTTGGCGTCCTGAGGAGTCTTGGCGCCGCTGACGGAGCACTCCAAAAACTTGGTTGCCCCTTCGCCGTCTGCCGCAAGCGCTTTGCAAAGCGAAACCGTAACGGTGTTGAGCGCTTTCATAAAGAGGGAAAAGTCCTCTCCCTCGCTCTCGATCACGGGGTTGCCCGCCAGTCCGTTTGCAAGAATGGTCACCATATCGTTGGTGGAAGTGTCGCCATCCACGCTTACCATATTGAAACTGCTTTGAACGTCGGTGGAAAGGGCCTTTTGCAGCATTCCCGCCGAGATGGCGCAATCGGTAGTCAAAAACACCAGCATGGTTGCCATGTTGGGGTGGATCATGCCGCTTCCTTTGGCAATGCCGCCGATGGTGACGGTTTGCCCGCCGAGTTCAAAGGAAACCGCTATCTCCTTTTTCACGGTATCGGTGGTCATAATGGCTTCCGCCGCACGCGCCGATCCGTCCGAAGAAAGGTCCTTTACCAGCGCGGGGATCCCTTTTTCAAAGGGTTCTATGCTCATGGGCTGCCCGATCACGCCGGTGGATGCCACCACCACGTCCTCTTTTTCAATTCCGAGCGCCGAAGCAAGAAGCGCCGAGGTTTGCTCCGCGATCTCCACCCCGTTTGCGTTGCAGGTATTGGCATTGCCGCTGTTGATGATGCAAGCCTGTGCCTTGCCGTTTGACAGGTGTTCTTTGGTGACCAAAAGAGGCGCGCCCTTCACAAGGTTGGTAGTATATACCGCCGCCGCCTGTGCCGGCACCGCCGAATAGATCAAGCCGAGATCGCGCTTTTTCCTGCTCTTGCGAATACCGCAATGCACGCCGCCCGCCGTAAATCCTTTTGCGGCAGTCACGCCGCCTACTATCGTTTTCATATTGCTTTGCATTTCTCCCGTTTTCATTTTTTCTTCCTTTTTCAGTACCGCTTTTACAAGTTCAGCCCCGTTGATTCATCCGCTCCGAGCATCAAATTCAGGTTTTGTATTGCCGCGCCGCTTGCCCCCTTTCCAAGGTTATCAAAACTTGCCACCGCCACGAATCTATCCGCATTCCCCACGAGGGAAACCGTCATACCATCCTTTCCCGCCATCAGGTCGGCGGCAAGCATGGGCGTATCCACCTCTTGGTAACGCACCACGCCGCCGTGGTACAACTCTTGATAGACCTCCTTGACCCCTTGCCATCCGCAACTCAACCATTCGGGTGCGAGAGGCACCGATACCTGCATACCGCGGGGGAAGGCGCCCACCACCGGCAGAAAGGTGGGCTCACGCTCTATCCCCGTTACCGCCACCATCTCTTTCAGATGCTTGTGCCGTTGGGTCAAAGCGTATTGTCTGGGCGCGTCCAAGGCGCCGTTTGCCGCCTCGTAATCCGCTATCATCTTTTTGCCGCCGCCGGTATATCCCGTTAACGAGAATGCCGTGAGAGGTGCCCTTTTAGACAAAACACCCGCTTGGATAAGCGGGGCAACAAGGGCTATGAAACCGCTGGCGTGACAACCGGGGTTGGCCACAAACTTGGCGGCTTTTATCTTTTCCCTCTGCCCGGGTAATTCGGGAAAGCCATACACGAAACGAGCGTCGGTGCGGTGCGCGGTGGAAGCGTCTATCAGTTTCCCTTTGCCTTTTTCGGCAAAAGCAACCGCTTGTACCGCCGCCTCATCGGGCAAACAAAGTACCGTCAGATCGCAAGAGAGGATCGCATCTTCCCGCGCGGCAAGGTCCTTTCTTTTTTCATCGCTAAGGGTAAAAAGAGTAAGGTCCTCCCTCTCCTTTAACCTTTTTACGATCTCAAGCCCCGTTGTGCCTGCGCTGCCATCCACAAAAACCTTCATTTCGTTGCTCCTTTCGGGTGATCACCCGTTGTTTTCATTATAAAGCGCGCGCATGAAGCGGTCAAATAATTTTTGCATATTTTTCAAAAATTTTAATATATTTTATTTTTATACACAATCATCGTGCATAAATATGTATTTTATTCATTTTGAAGCGCCCTTCCTCATACTTCCCGCCTTTCAAACGTTGCCTTTCTCAAAAACCGCTCTTCCGCCCCTCTTTTTTTACGCAAGAAAACAAATTATCTGCGCGCACGTTGCAAAGAAAAGATGCGTTTGGTGTTTACAAGACACGCAAGATGTGATACCCTTATGATATCTTCGCATAAAGGACAAAAACGAAAGGAATGATGCAAAGAACGACGGGAAAAACCTACAAAGAGCGCTTTTTGCTGTGGCTGCTTGCCGCGGTGCTTGTTTGCACCTTGTTCCTGCCCTTTGCACAAGGAGTTTTGCAAGGTGCGGCGGAAGATACTACCGCAAATGGCGTTTTTGCACCCGAAAGCGCAGCGGAAAACAACTCGCAAGCGATCGAAAACGATAAAAAGGAAAATATAATAGATTATCTTTGCTATTTTATAGAAGATCTTCTTATGTTTGACATCAATAACCTTGACCCCGTACGCGTGTCCCTCGCGCACTTTTTTGCGGGATACGACGGGCAACTTGTGTTCATAGGCAATTGGGAAAACGGACGTTCGGGTTCCTTTGGCCGCATCATGGGGCTGCACAAAAACGTGCTGAACACGGGTAGTATTACTTGGCTTTCGGAGATCTTAAAGCACGAACACGGCCATTATGAACAGTACAAGCGCATCGGTTTGATCAAATATATCTTTGCCATTGCCATTCCTTCCCTTTTGAACGATCCCGACGATTATTATTCTCAGCCCTGGGAAGTGACGGCGGATATCTTGGGCGGCGTGACCATCCACCGCCACTCCGCAGGTTCGGAAGAAGCGGGCATTGCTTACCTGAATAACGTGATCAAAGCCGATCTGTTTTCCTTTTTATCATCCGCTTTGAAATGACCTTTTTTCAACGCCATAAAGAAACAGCCGAGGCGGTTGCCTCGGCTATTTTGTTTTTCAACCATTTGCGCTTATTCAGGATTGTTTTTTGATAACGAACAGCGCCAGCAGATAATACCCTACCGTTTGTCCCAAGAAGATAAAGATGTTTTTCCAAAGGATCAAACCGTTATACACCATGCCGTTAAAGAAGCGCATAAAGGCGGTGACCGGGAAGAAATTTAAGATCACACGCATATAGGTGGGCAATGCGGGGATCACCACCAAGATCTCCACAAACAAGGGGATCAAAAGGGACATCATGCCCAAAAACACGCTGGATATTTGGTTTTTCATCATGCTGCAAAGCAAGGAGAAGGCGATGGTTGCCATTACGAAGAAGGAGGAAAGCGCCCACACCACAAAGAGGTTTACCTGGAACGCAATGCCAAGCAACTTGGCTCCCAGCACGCAGATCAAAAGCATTTCCAACATTCCCAGAATAAAGAAAGGTACTATCTTAGACAAAAAATAGGTATTATGTCCGATGGGGATATACGAGATATTTTTGCTCACCTGCGTTTCCCTGTCGCGCGCCAAAGAATAGGCAATGCCCAGCAACAAGATCAAATAAACGCACGCCGCTATCTCAAGCCCAAACGCCATTTGGTCGTGGGTGAAGATGGTTTTTTCCGAATTCCCCTTTTGCGCCACCTGCCTGAACTCCACGGGGCGGAAATAAGCGGAGTTGACCGATATACCCCACTCGTTCAAAAAGTCCACCAAGGCAATATAAGCGCGCCTGTCCCTTTCATCCTTAATGTCATCCACAATGTTGTTGATCACGTAACTTGATCCGTCATAATAGATCGTGGCGGTGACGGGGCCCTCTCCGTTTTCATCCAAAAGTGCGGCGGATAACCTCAAAAAGAAGATCGCATCACCGCGCCTGAGCATATCCATACCCTTTTCGGCGGAGTCCACTTCCACGAGTTTTGTCTGCCTCCGCACGTTCATGATCTTTATGGTGTCCGATTCTTCCACGTTTTCTATGCCGTCCGTATAAACCGCCACCACGTATTCGCGGGTGGAAGACTGCACCAAGAAAAGGGAGCAGATCAAGAGAACGCAAAAACCGAGAAGCATTCCGAAAATCAATTTGTTTCGGAAAATGCGTTTGGTTTCATATCCCATCAACTTTAAAAAGCGGAGCATTCTCTTTTTCCTCAAAAGGTATATTTGTTCAAAATTTGCTCAATGTTGAGCAATCCGTCCTGCTTAAACTCGGCAAGAGTCCCGTTGAATGCCGTTTTGCCGTTTGCCAAACAGGCAAAGGTGTCACATTCCACCAATTCTTCCAGGTAATGCGTGATCACCAAAATGGTAGCGTTTTCCTTCCTGTATTCTCGTATAATATCCCAGAACTGTTTGCGGAAAATGGGGTCCATTGCCGCCGTGGGCTCGTCCAAGATCAAAAACTTGGGGGAATGCAAAAGCGCGCTTGCCATGGAGAGCAGCTGGCGATAGCCGCCGGACAAATTGCCAGCAAGCACTTTTGCGGCGTCCGCAATGCGGCAGCACTCCATAACGTCCCCGCTTTTCTCCACGGGTAAGCCATACACCGCGCAAAGATAGCGCAAATTTTCTTCCACGGTAAGATCGTTAAACATACGAAAGGTTTGGGGCATATAGCCGATCAGGCTTTTTACCTCTTTTCGTCCCTTTCGGTTCAGCACGTTTTTATGGTCGATATAAATCTCGCCGGAATCGGGCTTTTTGGTACCGCAAACACATTCGATAAGGGTGCTTTTACCGGCACCGTTTATCCCAATGAGCCCTTTGATCTCTCCGTCTTCCACGGTAAGATCAACGCCTTGCAACACCTTCTTTTTCCCGAAGGTCTTTTGTACGCCTTTTACTTCCAGCATTTTGGCAAAACTTGCTTACAGCCCGATCTCCACCGAGAGCGCGAACTCCACGTCCACCGAGATGGGGAGCGCATCGAAGGCAATGCCGAACACGAAGGTGATCACCTCTGCGGTAAGTGCACCGTCATCCGTTTCGTAGCTTACCGTGGGCTGTTCCATGCGGAAGATATCTTCCCAGGTCTTTCCGTCCAGAGCCTTACGGATCAACTTGTTGTAATCAATGGAAGCGATCTGTTGGGGAAGGGACAGATCACCGAGTATCTCGTTGTAATCCACGTCGTACCCCAAGCCTTTTTCAATAAAGATCGCACCCATAAGAGCAAGCAGGTTAAAGCCGTTGTCAAACGCAAACTCACCTTCCGTTTGCGTTCTGCAAATATCTATAAACTCGTTAACGACAGGCGTAAGGTCCTCTCCGTTTGCATAAGCCACCAAAAGCTCTCTCACCACGTCCGCAAGATCCTTTGCCAAATCTTCCGACACGCCGAATTGATCCACGAGCGTGTAAGCGAATTGCTTGGAGATCTCCGTTTCGAAGAGCAAGGCGCTCTCTTTGAGCCTTTCCTCCACACTCACGTTGTTCGTCCAAATGTCAACAAGGTCTATTACCTTGCCCTGTTTGCCCGTCAAACAAAGCTCTTCCTTAAAGGCACGGAGCATTGCCAAAACTTGCTCGCGCGTTTCTTCGGGATCAAATCCGTTTAAGATCATCTCGTCCACCGCCGCCAAAAGGTTCTTAACGGCAGTAAGCTGTTCGTCCGTAATATAATCATCCATTACGTCCTCAAACCGGTCGCAAAGGTCTTGCAATACACGGAGCGAACCCGATTCATAAAGCGCTTGATACCTCTTTCCTTCGTTTACCCAAAGGGTAAGGAAGCTTTCTGCAAATTCGGGATAATCCACGTTGAAATAACGCCCATCGCCAAAGTGTTCTTCTATCAGCGCGGCGGTATCACCAAACACACCGCCCATGTCCTGCGGAAGTGCGTCTTGCACCCTTTCCAACAGGTCGATCGCGGTTTCGATCACGATATATTCGGGAGTCTTGCCAAGGCGCTCGTCCTTTACGTCCCAAAGGATATTCAAGATAGCGTAAAAGTTCTCTTCATTATAGCCGTTTACGATGATTTGATCGATCTCATGAATGAGGGCCTTGCAGGCGTTGATCTCTTCTTCGGAAAGATAGGCAAGCAATTTCTCTTGATACACCGTGGCAACTCCCGCAAAGATCGTTTCCGGAAGATCAAAGGTGCCATTTTTAAACTGCTCTGCATATTCTTCATACGCCTCGATCCAAATGTTCGCCACCTCTTGCGCAAAGGTGATATAAGGCAAATCGATCAGGTCCCCTTCCACAAAATAGGTGTTGAACAACGTTAACGTATCGTAGAAAGGCGTCATGCTGAAAAAGTCATCCGCAACCAAACCGTGGCCGGCAAACAGCGCAAGTAGCACGTAGTTATACACTTGGGTTTCCGGCATATCGTCCAAATAGGAAACTTTCACGTCCCAAAGAGCGTGCAACAGCTCCTTTAACGTTTCGGGATCGTATCCGTTCAGGATCATCTCATCTATCTTGGATGCCGCAACCATCACGGAAGCATAATCTTCGTCCGAAAGGATCATCTTCAAGTACTCTTCGTTCTTGGCAATCGCATCCTCCACCGCCGTGACCGTACCGTTCTCAATTTGTTCCTCAAAGACGGAAACCAACGCCATTGCCTTCTCTTCCAACTTTTCCATCAACGTAGCGTAATCCACGTCGGAGATGTTGGTTTCAAAGAAAGCATCTTTGATCTCTTGGATCATTTCGAGGATGGGATTGCCCACATAAGAAGGCAGGAATTCTTCCACATAGTCTTCCGCATAATCCAAAGCAAGGTCAAACACATAAGCCCTTGCATCCACGTTGTAAGAAGCAAGCAAGCGCTCCACCTCGTCCGCAATGAGAAGCAGTTCTTCGTAAGAGAATCCGTCGGTGATCATACCGTCCACGCGCCGTGCGATGGTGATCACGGAAGCGCAATCCTCCTCCGAAAGGAACATCTTCAAATACTCTTGATTTTTCACCAAGATATCCTCGATCAGCGTGAAGGGGCCGCTTTCTACCTGCTCCGTAAACACTTCGATCAACAACACCGCTTGCTCCACAACGCCCTCTCCCAACGAGGTGAACTCTACTTCGGAGATCACGTTATCCCCAAAGGCATCGCGAATAAGTGCGATCGCATCCAAGATGGGGGCAGCCACGTAATCGGGCAAGAACTCTTGCGCGTATTCTTCGGCATAACCGAGCGCAAACTCCAAAAGGTAAAAACGAACGTCCACGTCATAACGCAGGAGAGTTGCTTCCGCCTCGTCCGCGATCACAAGCACCTGCTCCAAGGAGAAGCCGTCCGCGATCAAAGAGTCCACCGCGGTGAACACGCGATACAAGGAAAGGTAATCCTCTTCGGAACCGGGGAATTTATCCTTGTTTGCAGCAAGCGTCTTTGCAAAAGAGGGAATATTGTTGATCAAATACATATCCGCCAACTCGCTCAGGTCCTCTTCCGTTGCTTCTATAACAGCGTCTGCAAAATCCTCCCACGTAAGGTCGCCGATATTCTTGGTTTCCAAAACGCCGCAAATAGCGTCCACGGCATGGGTGAACAAGCCGGTCACCTCTTCAAACCCGTTTCTTTCAAAAAGCAATTCCGCCACCACGTCGATCCAAGTTGCGGTGCAGTTATGAATATCCTCTACCGAAAGATCCATGATGATGGAAAGGTATTCGTAAACGCTCATATCCAAAAGCTCTTCGTCACTCATGCTCATAAAGGTAAGGAGCTTTTCTTTTGCCAACTTGATATAATCCGCAACGTCCTCATCCAACACGCCGTTCTCTTGCAACGAAACAAGGAACAAATCGAACAACTCCTCCCAATCTTGAGAAGCATCGTAAGCAATAGTAGCAAGAGCATAAAGAATATCTTCATAATCCACTTCCACGCTGGATTCATAAGTGCTCCAATCCACGCCGCGGATCATGGTTTCTTCCAGCAAGGATCTTGAAAGCGCCTCTTGGAAATAAGCAAGGAAAGCGTCCTTTTGCGCGGGGAGCGAGATGAGCTCACGCTCGGCATGTACCAAAGACTCGTTTCCAAGCCCGTCGACCAATCCTTTCAAAGAAGCACGCACCTTGATCTCGTGCTCTCTTTCATAGATCGCGCGGCTTTCCATATACGCCTTCACAAGAAGATCCGCTTGGTAAGCGGCGTTTTCATTCACCATGATATTGAATTGATAATCTTTCTCTGCGTACGTGACCACAAAGTGCTGGACACCGGGCACCGTCAAATCGGGAAGGCTCTTTACGATAAGGTCCTTCTCCGACAAGGTAATGCTCTTTTGATTATTGTAAGTGATGATAAGCGAAAAATCGTCATAGGAGAAGGAATCACCCTGCATGTACGTGTTCTGCAAACCGGTAAAATCCGAGGAGACCTCTTCCACCGCTTGAACGTTGATGGTAAAAGCGTATTCCTCGCCGCCGTACACGATATACAGCGTTTGTTCTCCCACCGCCGCCATATCGGGCGCGGCTTTAAGCATATCATCGGTAACGCTAATGCGCTCGTTTCCGATCACCAACACTGTGTCGGCAAGCGTGAACGCATCGTTTTCATAATACTCGGTTTTGTACCCGCTCAGGCTCCCTCCTACGGGATGGGGGTCAGACGCCGCCGTCACTTCGATGGTGAAAGAATAAACCTCGCCGTTATAGCGCACCGTCACCTCTTTCGTGCCCGGGGTGGAAAGATCGGGCATTGCTTCTATCATATCCTCCGTGACCGGAATGCGGATCTCCTCACCCTTCTTTAAGTTAAGCACGAGGGTCACGCCCTCCAATCGGAACTCTTCCCCTTGCACGTACACCGTCTTGCTCTCTCCGTCAAACTCGAAGCCTGTCGCCGCCAGATATTTGACTTCCCCTGCCCTGTCACAGGAAAACAACAAGAACGTCACGCAAAGGATCAAGCACACTACCGTTAAGATCAATCCTATTCTTTTTTTCATAAATCCTCTCCTAAATATCATTTAGAAATTACTATGCTGTCAAATATAATGTAATTTATATTTTACTATCTGTTTTTTGAGAAATCAAGTTAATTATCTGCTTCTTTATTTTGATAGCGGCTAAAAAAAAGAACAACGAGAGGTTCCCCTCCGCCCGATCGCCCCCTTCGTAAGAGCACTCTGCCGTTTTGCATATTTTCCTGATTTTTAAATATTTACTGCATAAATATGAAAAAAATAAAGTTTTTATAATTTTTATGCAAAAAATATTTGACCCTCCACGGGTGCGCGACGTATAATAAGGATACCAAAAAGCAAGGAGATGCGGTATGGACAAAACGAAGATCAAAAAAGTGGTACTCGCCTATTCGGGCGGACTGGATACTTCCATTATCATTCCCTGGTTAAAGGAGAATTACAATAACTGCGAAGTGATAGCCGTAGCGGCAAACGTGGGACAAGCGGACGAATTGGAAGGCTTGGAAGAAAAAGCCATTCAAACAGGCGCGAGCAAGATCTACATCCTTGACCTGACGGACGAATACGTGGAAGACTATATCCTTCCCACCATGCAGGCGGGCGCTCTTTATGAAGAGTATTATTTGGGCACCTCACACGCCCGCCCGCTGATCGCAAAAGCGCTGGTGGAAGTTGCCTTAAAGGAAAAGGCGGACGCCATTTGTCACGGTTGCACCGGCAAAGGAAACGATCAAGTACGTTTTGAACTCGGCATTAAGCACTTTGCCCCCGACATGCCTGTCATTGCCCCGTGGCGCGAATGGTCCATCAAGTCACGTGAAGAGGAGATAGAATACGCGGAAGCGCACCACGTCCCCCTCAAAATAAACAAGCAAACCAATTACAGCAAGGATAAGAACCTTTGGCACCTTTCGCACGAGGGGTTGGACTTGGAAGATACCGGCAACGAGCCGCAGTATGAGAAAAAAGGGTTTTTGGAAATGGGCGTTTCCCCCATTGACGCGCCCGACGCCCCCACTTACGTGGAATTGGAGTTTATAAAAGGAAAACCCGTTACACTGAACGGAGCCGAGATGAGCGCAAAAGAGATCGTGCTCGCCTTAAACAAACTCGGCGGTGCGAACGGCATTGGCATTATTGACATCGTGGAGAACCGTTTGGTGGGCATGAAGTGCCGCGGCGTGTACGAAACGCCGGGCGGCGCCATCTTGTACAAAGCACATTCCGTTTTGGAAAGCATCACCCTTGATAAACTCACCATGCACGAAAAGCAAAAACTTTCCATCACCTTTGGCGAACTCGTGTATAACGGACAATGGTTCAGCCCCCTGCGCGAAGCGCTTTCCGCCTTCGTTTCCAAAACGCAGGAGTGCGTGACGGGCAAGGTGCGCCTGAAACTGTATAAAGGCAATATCATTAACGCCGGGGTGTGGAGCAAGTACTCCTTGTACAGCGAGGAGATAGCCACCTTTGGTGAAAGCGATTACGACCAAACCGACTCCAAAGGCTTTATTACCCTTTACGGGTTGCCCACCAAGGTGCAAGCCCTCGTGAACGCCAAGGCAAAGAACTGATATGAGCAAACTTTGGGCGGGCCGCGCAGACGGCAAGATCAACCAAGCGGCGGAAGCGTTCAATTCGTCCATCCGCTTTGACAAACGATTGTTCCGTGAGGATATCACGGGATCTATCGCGCATGCCGCCATGCTCGGAAAACAAGGGATCATCTCCCAAGAGGAGATGCGCACCCTGATAGCCGCGCTGGGGGAGATCTTATCAGAACTCGCGGAAGGCAAGCTTGCGGTGGATGAAAGCGCAGAAGACATACACACCTTTGTGGAGCAAACGCTGGTTGACAAGGTTGGCCCTGTGGGCAAAAAATTGCACACCGCGCGCAGTCGAAACGATCAAGTGGCATTAGATATGAAACTGTTTGCCCGCAGTACGGCAGAGGAGATCAAGCAAAAAGTTTTGGGCTTGACGGATGCCATCATAAACAAAGCGGAAGAGTACAAAGGCGCCGTGATGAGCGGATATACCCACCTGCAACGCGCCCAACCCGTCACCTTCGGGCACCATTTGATGGCGTACGCGTTCATGTTGCTACGCGATGCGGATCGATTGACGGACGCGGTAAAACGCCTGAACCTATCCCCCATCGGCGCGGCGGCGCTCGCCGGCACCACCTATCCCACCGACCGCTTTTACGAAGCAGAGCTTCTCTCCTTTGACGGGGTGACGGAAAACAGCATTGATTCGGTTTCGGACCGCGACTATCTCGTGGAGCTTCTTTCCGCCCTTTCGCTTTTGATGACCCACCTTTCAAGGCTTTCGGAAGAACTTGTGCTTTGGTCAAGTTTTGAATTCAAATATGTAGAAATATCCGATGATTTCACAACCGGATCTTCCATCATGCCACAAAAGAAAAACCCCGACATGGCGGAGCTTTGCCGCGGCAAGACCGGACGGGTGTACGGGGATCTTATTACCCTTTTGACCGTACTCAAAGGGCTCCCCCTTGCTTATAACAAAGATATGCAGGAGGATAAAGAATGCTTTTTTGACGCGGCGGATACCGTTAGCGCTTGCCTGGACGTGTTCACCCCCATGATCGCCTCTTTGAAAGCAAACCCCCAAAAGATGCTGGACTCGGCAAAAGAGGGTTTTATCAACGCCACCGACATTGCGGATTATTTGGCAAAGAAAGGGGTGCCCTTCCGCGAAGCGTATCAGCTGGTGGGGAAGATCGTGCATGACGCCCTGCAAAAGGAAGTCACCTTGGAAGAGATCCCGCTCACGGAGTATCAAAAGATCTCTCCCCTTTTTGAAGAGGACTTGTACGAGGAGATCGCCTTGCAAACTTGCGTAAACAAACGCACCTCTTACGGCGGCACCGCTCTTTCCTCGGTGAAAAAGCAAATACAGATCGCCCGAGAAAAGGTGCTGTCTTTTGCAAAATAGTCCCTCGCACTCCCTAACGTAAAAAAAGAAGAGCCGCACGATTGTGCGGCTCTCTTGTTCGTTTATGCTTCTTATTCCACGTCGGGCAAAGCGGACATGGACTTAGCAAGCTCCTCATCGGACGGAACGTAATCTTCCATCACGCCGTTGTGGAACTTTTCGTAAGCGTACATATCAAAGTATCCCGTACCGGTAAGACCGAAGAGAATAGTCTTTTCTTCCCCGGTTTCTTTGCACTTCAAAGCTTCGTCTATTGCCACCTTGATCGCGTGAGAGCTTTCGGGAGCGGGCAGGATGCCTTCGGTCCTTGCAAAGGTTTCCGCTGCGGCAAACACTTCGGTTTGTTTGATCGCCACCGCTTTCATAAACCCGTCATGATAGAGTTGAGAAAGCACGGGGCTCATGCCGTGATAGCGCAAGCCGCCCGCATGAATGGCGGAAGGAATAAAGCCGCTGCCCAAGGTGTACATTTTGGCAAGGGGACAGATCTTGCCGGTATCGCAAAAGTCGTAAGCATATACGCCGCGGGTGAAACTCGGGCAACTTGCGGGCTCCACTGCAATAAACTCGTAATCCTTTTCCCCGCGCAGTTTTTCGCCCATGAAGGGGGAGATCAAACCGCCGAGGTTGCTGCCGCCGCCCGCGCATCCGATGATCAGATCGGGCTTTACGCCGTACTTATCAAGCGCCGCCTTGGCTTCCAAACCGATCACGGATTGGTGCAAAAGCACTTGGTTCAGCACGCTGCCCAGCACGTAGCGATAGCCGGGGGTGGTGACTGCCTTTTCCACCGCTTCCGAGATGGCGCAACCGAGGCTGCCCGTGGTGCCGGGGAATTCGGCAAGCATCTTTTTGCCCACTTCGGTTTCCATAGAGGGAGAGGGCGTGACGGAAGCGCCGTAAGTGCGCATCACTTCGCGGCGGAAGGGTTTTTGCTCGTAAGAGCATTTCACCATATACACCTTGCAATCAATGCCGAGGTAGGCGCAAGCCATGCTCAGCGCGGTGCCCCACTGTCCCGCACCCGTTTCGGTGGTGACGCCAACCAAACCTTGGTTCTTGGCATAGTATGCTTGGGCAATGGCGGAATTCAGTTTGTGGCTGCCGCTCGTGTTGTTGCCCTCGAACTTATAATAGATCTTTGCGGGAGTGCCGAGTTTTTTCTCCAAGCAGTAAGCGCGAACGAGGGGAGAGGGACGATACATCTTATAGAAATTACGGATCTCTTCGGGGATCTCGATAAAGCGGGTATCGTTATCCAACTCCTGCTTGATAAGCTCATCACAGAAAACGGGAGCAAGGTCCGCCTCGGTCACCGGTTTTTTGGTTGCGGGGTTCACGAGGGGCGCGGGCTTGTTTTTCATATCGGCACGGACGTTATACCATGCCTTAGGCATCTCGGATTCTTCGAGATAGATTTTATAGGGAATCACTTTTTCTTCTTTGCTCATGGTACATATCCTCCTTATATTTTACGCAATTTTTTGCGCAATTTCCTTTTGCTTTTCTCGGAGAATAAAAAATGCCCCGACAAAAGATCTGCTCTTTGCCGGGACAGGTAATTCCTGCGGTGCCACCCTGCTTGGCGCTTTTGCGCCCACTCTTAACGCACGTTCCATGCGCTCGACTTTGATAACGGAGAGTCGCACTCCGGCTCGCATACTCGGGGAACCCCTTTCCGCATTGCCCTCGGAAGCCCATTCGTTCGTGCTTTCTCTGCCGCGATCTCACCACCCGCGCGCTCTCTAAGAAGGAACCTTACACGCCTACTCTTCTTCCTCAACGGTTTTCTTCATTGTAGCACCGAGGAATAGGGCTGTCAAATCATTTTATATAATTTTTTTTTGCGGATTTTTCGTTTTTTTCAAGAAAAAAAACAAGAGTATGAACGCCCCATCCCAAGCATATCTATATAAGAAGAAAGGAGGTAATTATGGAAAAAGAATTCAGTAAAAAACCACATTCTTTGATCATCAAAGGAGATACCACCGTTTCGGGCGTCACCCAAGTGATCGCACTGGAAGAAAAAGAGGTAAAGGTAGCGATCGGGGATAAGACCCTTTTGCTCGCGGGAGATCGCTTTAATGCGGAAAAACTATCTTTGGAAGAAGGGGTGCTTGTACTTTCCGGAGAGGTCAGCACCGTAAAATACCTTGCCAAACAGGAAGCGAAAAGTTTGTTGAAAAGGATCTTTAAATGATCAAAACCCAATGCGCCGTCTTTGCGGCAATGTTTGCCGCGGGACTGCTTGCGGAAATGCTTTCCGCCTTTCTTTTGCTTCTCGGCCGTTCATCCAAACCGGCGCGAGCACTTTTTGACCTGCTTGCCCCGCTGAGCGTGGGTACTTTATACTTTTTCTTTCTCTACCTTTCGGCAAGCGGCGCCTTTCGTTTTTACTCCTTTCTTGCTTTTGTGCTGGGGTTTGCGGCGGCGCGATATCTCTTGCAACGCTTTTCCCCTCGATTAAGGTACGTTGCAAAAAGGATCTTTCTCCCTATAAAGTCCCTAAACGACAAGCTGGAGCTGCGCGTGGGCGCCCTGTTTGCCCCTCTTGCAAAACGGCTGAAAGAAAAAGGGGAAGCGCGAAAAGCCGAGAGAGAAGAAAAGCGCAAACGGCGCGCGGCAGAACGTACCAAAAAGCAAAAACGAAAGGGACCCAAACAAAAGGTGCCCCTCCGCGTCTTTTCAAAAAAACGCCGCCGAAAGAGAATAAAACGCCCGCCATCTCACCCCGCAGGCGTAAGCCGGCATCACCCCCGCCTTATACCAAAGTAATTGACAACGCGCGCGTTTCGCGCTACAATAAACGAAAGTAATCTTAACGGAGATACTACGTATGGCGATAAAATTTCTCACGCCGGTGCAACTCTGGCAGGACTTTGATCCGCTGGAAGCACCGCTTGAAATTTCGATAGAATATAACAACGAATCGGACGGTATGATGGTGAAAGGCGCCTATTTTACCGCGATCGCGGAAGGGGAAGACTCCATTCGCGCCTTTGCGGAAGTAAAGAGCGCCGTCCCTTCTCCCAAAAAGTCCATTCTTTGCGTGCTGAACTCGGGCGATCAAGCCGCTCTCGCGGAAGGGTTTGACGAACTGTTGAAAAGAGGCTTTGCCATTATGACCTTGGACGTGAGCGGTCTGCCTGACCAAGAGGGTCACGCCACTCGCTATTCAAACGCCTTTTCTTACGCCTCTTTTGCCGCAGGCACTCCCGACCGCTTCTTGGCTTCTCCTTCCGCCAAAAGCTCCCCCGTCTATTTGTGGGCAAAGATAGCCAGACGGGCCATTACCCTTTTACAGTATTTCTTCCCCAAAACCAAAACCGCCGTTATGGGTGCAAAGACCGCGGCAGACGTGGCGTGGCAGGTTGCTTCGTCCGATAATCGCGTGAGCGCGCTGGTGGCTTTGCTTGGGGATTATTCCGAGCCCCCTGTCGTGGGTGACGATACCTCCAACGCCGATAGTTATACCATGTCACTCAGCGCCAAAAGCGCGGCAAGGCTCATCAAATGCCCTTGCTTGATCGCCACCGCATCCAATATGCACGGCGGTGACGTGGAAACGGTAAACGAAGTGGCAAACCAGGTTCGCGAAGGGCTTTCCTGCTCTCTTGTGATCTCCCCCCGCCTCAACGCGCAGGTGGATGCGGACGACCTGCTTTCCACCTATAAATGGCTGGACCGCACGATGAAAGGGGATCCTTCCCCCGAACTCCATTTGTCCTCGCAGTCCGAGGAAGACCAACTCTGCTTCCGACTCACTTCCGAAAAGGTTAAAGCGCAAAGCGCCGTTTTGTATTATGCTTACAACACCGCGCCCGCCGCCTACCGCCATTGGCATGCCACCCTTATGAAAAAGCATGAGGACGGCTCCTTCTCGGCAGACGTGCCCGTTTGGGAAGGGGACAGCGAGATCTATGCTTACGCCACGGTGACCATTTCGGGCGGACAAACGTATGCCAGCAAATCGCTTGGCACTTTGGTAAGCTCTCTTACCCCCTATTTAACGAGTCAATTCTTGCTGGATACCGAATCCGATCACGGGTTTTATTCTGATAATTCCGAAAAAACCTTTATTTCCACGGAAAAGGACTTTTCGGTTTCGGAAGCCCCGGACGGTGTGCCCGGCTTTGCGGGTAAAGGATCGCTTCGCACCAACATTCTTTCCGAGAAAGGACGCTACGAAACGGCGGCCTCTTTACACATCAGCGTGTATTCCAAAGAGGAAGGTGAGATCCGCGTGCAACTGGTGAAAGAAGAGGAGAGCGGTATGATCACTTATACCGCCACCTGCCCCGTGAATGGGGAGGAGTGGACCCGTCTTTCCCTCACCCCCGATGATTTTAAGACGCAGGACCTGATCCCCATGAAGGATTGGGAAGATCTGTACGGCATAATTCTCCCCGATACGGACGATAAATACTATAACAATTTCCTTTGGATGTGACCTTTTATGGAAAAAAGCGAGAGAGGACACAAAATATTAAAACGTGTGGTGGGCGTGGTGCTCTGCTTGATGATCGCCATTGTTTTGGTTGGCTTGGTCCAACAGTTCTTCCTCGCACCCGTGGCGGTTTCGGGAAAATCCATGCTCGGCACCTTTGCCGAATCGGGCGATAAAGTATTCGTTCAAAAAAAGTTTTTCAAAGTTTCCCGAGGGAATATCGTGGTTTTTTACCGCCCGAACAGCGCGGACGTAAAAAGCAAAAACCCCGCCAATTCCATATCGTTTGCGGATTTCTTCAACTCCTTGCCCTTTATCAACAAATTCCCAAGATCATCGGAAGATTCCGACGTTTCCAATGATTACACCTGCGTGATCAAAAGGGTGGTTGCCATGGAAGGCGATACCGTAGAGATCCGCTATGTGGAAGACAGCAACCGCGTGGAACTTTTAATAAACGACGTGGTACAAAAAGAAAACTACATTTACGAACCCATGCAAAAAAAGATAGGTCCTTCCGGCGTAAAAGAGGTGGAAAAATTCACCGTACCGAAAGGACAACTCTTCGTGCTGGGTGATAATCGAAACAACAGTTACGACAGCGAAGATTACGGTTGTATTCAAAAATCTTGGCTGATGGGCAAAGTGGTGCTTGCCAAAGTACACGGTAAGTACAAGCGAAAGCTCTGAGGCCCATATGAAACGCACGCTCTTACTTTTGTTAACGCTTTTCCTGCTCTTTGGCTTGTTCGCTTGCAACGAAGCCCCCTCTTCTCCTGCCAAGCAGTCTTATGTCGTGTATTTTAACACTTCTTCGTTGCCTTACACGGTGCCCGAACCCGCACCCGTGACCGCTTTACAAGGGGAATGCGTGGTCGAACCCATGCTTTCGATAGAACCCACCGCAGGATACTATATCGTTTGGAGCACTTCCCCCACCTCTTTTGAGGCGTACGACTTTTCGCAGCCGGTGGCCGATTCCTTTACCCTTTACGCCATAGAGGCTCCCCGCGCTTATAACGTCACTTACTTGGTGCAACACGGCACCAATAGCGCAAAGAACCCTTTGACCTACACCAAAGAAACGAACAATATCGTGCTGAAAAATCCCCAAACGGAGTTTGGCTACGTTTTTCGGTGTTGGTGCTATTTTGACGATCCCGATAGCGTGGTCACTCAAATAGAAAAAGGAACGGAAGGGGATCTGATCCTGCGCGCCCGCATAGAACCGGTACATTTTAACATTTTATACGCCGGCGGTGCGGAGTACAACCCCAATCCCTCGGTTTACGTGTTTGGAGAAACGCTTGTGCTCCAAGCGCCACGGCGTGCGGGCTTTATCTTTACGGGATACACCATCTATAACGATCCCGCCCATACGGCGGTGACCGCACTGACGCCGGAATTTGTCACGCAAAACGCGGCGGCACTCCGCAAGGAGAACGGCAGCGACATCTATTTACAAGCCAACTGGGAGGAAGAATCATGAAAAGTGTGATCACGGGAGCCAGCGGGGATATCGGCAGCGCGATCGCTCGCGCGTTTGCCATGCGCGGGGATCATTTGGCGCTTCTTTATCATTCCAACGAAGAGAAAGTGACCGCTCTTGCAAACGAACTTGCCACGGCAGGCAATATGGTCATCACCAAAAAGGTGGATTTTACCTCTTCTTCCGAAACCGAAAAAGCGCTTGACGAACTATCCGCCCTTTTCGGCGCGCCCGACGTGCTTGTAAACGCGGCGGGAGTGAGTTTGGTTTCTCCCGTTTTTGATACCACGGCGGAAGAATGGGATCGCTTGTTTTTTATCAACACGCGCTCGGTCTTTCTTGCCTCCAAATGGGCGGCAAGAAATATGATCTACGGCGGAAAGATCCTTTCCATCTCTTCCCTTTGGGGCTCTCGCCCCGCCCCCTGCGAGGCGGCATATGCGGCTTCTAAGGCGGCGGTGGAAGCCTTTACCCGCTCCTTTGCCAAGGAAGTGGGCTCGCTGGGCATTACGGTGAACGCGATCGCCGCCGGCATGATCGATACCAAAATGAACGCCTGTTTCTCCCCCGAGGAGAAGGCGTCTTTTACCGAGAACCTTGCCGTAAAACGCATGGGCACGCCGCAAGAAGTGGCGGACGCCGCCCTCTTTTTAACGGGGGATAAGAGCAGCTATCTTTCGGGAAGCGTGCTGGACCTTTCGGGCGGTTATTGAACCTTCCCCTTGCACCTTTTACACGTGGGCGCCTGATCTCTCTTTCCAAGGAAGGAAAGAGAGTTTTTTCATTTTATAAAATCGTTTGACTTTCTTTCCCTCGGGGACTAAACTATTTACGATTTCAAAAGGAGGTACGAAAGATGGATTTTTTAACAAGTCTTGCTTTGATCTTGCTTTGTTCCCTCGTGCTGGGTTCCGCCTTTCACGCCTGCAAACTCCCCCCGCTGCTCGGCATGCTCCTGGTGGGCATCTTTCTCGGTCCGCACCTTTTGAATTGGATCGCAAGCCCCATCTTGGAAGTGAGCGCCGACCTGCGTGAGATCGCTTTGATCGTTATTTTGACCCGCGCAGGGCTTTCTCTTAACTTAAAAGACCTTCGCATCGTGGGAAGACCCGCCGTGATGCTTTGTATGGTCCCCGCTCTGACCGAGATCGTGGGATATATGCTGTTTGCCACCTTGTTTTTGGGCACGAGCATTTTGGAAAGCGCCGTGATCGGCACCGTGATAGCCGCCGTTTCCCCCGCCGTGGTGGTGCCTCGTATGATCGCCTTGCAAGAACAAGGCTACGGAACCCTTCACTCGGTGCCGCAAATGGTAAACGCAGGCTCTTCCATGGACGATATTTTCGTGATCGTGGCGTTTACCGCCCTCGTGGGCATGGCAAAAGGCGGGAACTTTGATTTCGGTATCTTTTGGGAAGTGCCCGTATCCATCGTGACGGGCATTGCCGTGGGCGTGGGCGTGGGCTACCTGCTCGTGATCTTTTTCAGGCACGTGCATACGCGTGACACCGTAAAGATCATCACGATGATCTCCTTTGCCTTCCTGTTCGTTTCTTTGGAAAAAGCCGTATCCGATTACGTGCCCTTCTCCGCCATGCTCGCGGTGGTGACCGTTGGCGTGATTTATAACGCGCTGGATCCCATACGCTCCGCTCGTCTTTCCAAAAAGTACGAAAAGATCTGGGTGCTTGCCGAGATCATTCTCTTTGTGCTGGTGGGCGCGGCAGTGGACCTTCGCTACGTGGCAAAAAGCGGCGGCATCGTTACTCTCGTGATCTTCCTTGCCCTGATCTTCCGCATGGGCGGCGTGTATCTTTCCCTTATCAAAACCCCTCTCAACTTCAAAGAGCGCGCCTTCTGCGCCATTGCCTATATCCCCAAAGCAACGGTGCAAGCCGCCTTGGGTGCCATACCCCTTGCCATGGGGCTTTCCTGCGGCGCCGTGGTGTTGACGGCCGCCGTGCTCTCCATTATCATCACCGCACCCCTTGGTGCATTTACCATTGACCTTACCTCGCACAGGTTGCTTTCCCGCAACCTGCCCACGCCCACTCCCGATAGCGAACGAAAGGGTTCTTGACCGAAAGCCAACTGTCCATCTCTGCCTTTTCAAGAAAGGTGGGTTATTCTCGTCAATAAATTTACGAACTTTTGAAAAGCAAGGATACCGGCTTTTCCCGCAAGATACAACCGGACACCTTAAAACGCATCTGTGACGCCACCGATTACGGCTTTGCCCGCCTGCTTGGCGAGATAGGGTATATCCAAATGCCCAAAGCGGACGTTGCACCGGGCAGCGTTATTATTGTGAAAAACAACGGGGACAGAGTCGTTTACTCTCTTGCGGAAAACAAAATAGGCTTGATAGAAGAGCTTTCCAAGTCCCTTGCAAGAGGGACCGATCAACAAACCTTTTCAAAAAACGGTATAAGAAAGCCCCCTTAAAGGGGGCTTTTTTGATTGCATTTTGTACCGAGCCTTGCCGTTTTTCAGGTGCGTTGCTACGAATTGGAAAACCGATCAAACGCAAAGGCAATATCCTTGGTTTTGTGGGCGTCGCTTGAAAGCTGAAAAGTTGCGCCCTGCTCTTTCAAATAAGTAAAAATAGGGTTAGCGGGATAGGGTTGCGTGCGATATCCGCGCGCGATCGCACCCGTATTGACCTCAAAGGTTTTCCCCGCGGCAAGCAGACGGTCCGCCGCCTTTTTGGCGGCCGCAAGATAGCGAGGGTGCGTTTCATCAAACAGCGCGCCCTTCTCGTTATATTTGCTTATTAAGTCAAAGTGCCCGATCAAAAGGATATCCTCTCGCGCCGCGTAACTACCCATTAAGGAAAAATACTCTTCCGCAAGAGCGTAATAGTCCCCGCCGAAAAAACTCTTGCAAAGCGCTTCAAACCCCTCTTTGGAACAATCTATGGGGTAATACGCGCCATTGCATTTTAAGTAGTGCAACGAACCTATCGCATAATCAAACCCTGCGGTGCTTTCTTGAGAAAAAAGGTCCTGCTCCACCCCGCACAACACGGAGATCTTGCCTGCGTACTTTTCTTTCAACGCGGCAATTTCCTCTTTATAAAGAGGAATGCTCTCCTTTTTCATGCAATAACTCTCATCAAAAAAGGTGTAGCTGTGATCAGAGATGCCGATCTCGCTAAGACCGATGGCCAGCGCGGCTTGCACCATTTCTTCGGGAGTGTTTGCCCCGTCGCTGTATTGGGTGTGGGTATGCAGATCACGCATCAGACCATCTTCTCCTGCTTTACTTTCTTATCGATCACGTGGCGAGAGGCAAGCTCTTTGAAAATATCTTCCAGAGAGATGCCCATATCGATCATAAGCACCATCACGTGATAGGCAAGATCGGCAATTTCGTAGATGGTTTCCTTTTTATCATCCGCCTTGCCCGCAATGATCACTTCGGTGCTCTCTTCTCCCACCTTTTTCAAGATCTTATCCCTACCCTTTTCAAACAGGTAGGTGGTGTAAGAGCCCTCTTTCTTTTGCTCTTTGCGTCCGCTTATCAACTGCATAAGCGCTTCGTAAGAGAATTCTTTGCGCTCGTCGCTTTCAAAAACGGGGTTGTGGAAGCAGGAGGTTTCTCCCGTGTGACAAGCGGGACCATCCGGCTCCACCATGACCACCAAAGCATCCTTATCACAATCCGCGGTGATAGACACCACGTGTTGATAGTTCCCGCTGGTTTCCCCTTTCAGCCAAAGTTCTTGCCTGGAACGGGAGTAAAAGCAGGTGAGCTCTTTTTCCATCGTGATGCGAAGGCTCTCCTCGTTCATGTACGCAAGGGTCAACACCTTTTTGCTTACGGCATCCACCACGATCGCGGGGATCAGCCCGTTTGCGTCAAACTTCAAATCCTTAATATCCGTCATATTCACTCCTTCACTATTCTTGCGGGAATAGCATTTTTAAGCATTTCTTGTTTCAGTTCGGCAATAGACACTTCTCCATAATGGAAGATGGAAGCCGCAAGCCCCGCATCCACTTTGGGTAGCCTCTTAAAGAGGGTGATAAAATCTTCAATACAGCCTGCGCCGCCCGACGCGATAACGGGCACCGACGTGATCTCGCACACCGCCGCAAGCATTTCCAGATCGAACCCCTTTTTCACACCGTCGGTATCAATGGAATTCAAAACGATCTCGCCCGCGCCGCTTTCCACGCCTCGTTTGATCCAATCCAGCGCATCCAAGCCGGTATCCTCCCTGCCACCCTTGGCAAACACGCGGTATTGTCCGTTCACGCGTTTCACGTCCACGCTGAGCACCACGCATTGATCGCCGTACACCTTTGCCGCTTTTGCGATCAGGGAAGGATCGGCAATGGCGCCCGAATTCACGCTCACTTTATCCGCGCCCGCTTTGAGCACGCGATCAAAATCTTTCAGGGTGCGAATGCCGCCGCCCACCGTTAAGGGGATAAACACGTTCTTTGCCGTTTGGGTAAGCACGTCCGTAAACAGATCCCTGCCGTCCGACGAGGCGGTGATGTCGTAAAATACCAGCTCATCCGCGCCGCTTTTGCTGTACGCCTTGGCAAGTTCCACGGGAGATGCGATCTCTTTGAGCCCCACGAAATTGGTCCCTTTTACCACCTGCCCGTTTCTCACGTCCAAGCAGGGAATGATCCTTTTGGTAATCATTTTGCCACCTCGATCGCTTGGGCAAGGTCTATTGCCCCTTCGTAATACGCTTTGCCGATAATAGCGCCGTACAGCCCGCGCGCCCGAAGCCGTTTAACGTCTTCCAAGGAGGAAACCCCGCCCGAAGCCACCACCTGCATATCGGTTTTTTCGGAGAGTTCGCGATACAGGTCGTGATTGGTGCCCATCATGGCGCCGTCACGGGAAATATCGGTGCAAATAATGGTTTTTACCCCCGCCTCTTGCATTTTTTTGCAAAAGTCAAATAGGGTGTAGCGACTGTTTTCCGTCCAACCTTTGATCGCCACGAAGCCGTCCTTTACGTCCACCCCCACCGCAACCTTGTTCAGGTAAGAAGCGGGAAGTGAGGAAACAAAATCGGGCTCGGTGACCGCCACCGTGCCGAGGATCACGCGGTCAATGCCCGCTTGCAAATAGCGCTCGATCCCCTCTTGGGTGCGAATGCCGCCGCCCACTTCCACGAAAAGGTCCGTTTGCTTTTTGATCAGGCAGATCAGATCAAAGTTTTTCGCTTCGCCCGTCTTGGCGCCGTCCAAGTCCACAAGATGAACGTGCGTGGCACCCTTGGCGCAAAAATCCTTTGCCACCGCCACGGGAGAGGAAGAATACACCGTTTTTTGGGAAAAATCCCCTTTATACAGTCGCACGGCTTCGCCGCCGACCAGATCTATTGCGGGAAAGATGATCATAGATCCCCCTCCTTAAAAGAGCAAAAAGTCTTTAAGATACACAAGCCGATCTCCCCGCTCTTTTCGGGGTGAAATTGGCAACCGAGAACGTTTCCGTTTGCCACCGCCGCGGTCACGGGGCCGCCGTATTCGGTGCGTGCGATCACGTATTTATCACAATTAACGCCTGCGTAAGAATGCACGAAATACACGTGGTCCCCCTCCTGCAAAGCGGCAAAGAGCGGATGTTTTTTCTCTCCAAAGGAGAGAGAATTCCAACCCATGTGCGGTATTTTGAGCCCCTTTGCGGGAATGGGCGCCACTTCTCCCTCTATCCAACCGAGCCCCTCGTGTTCCCCGTACTCAAAACTCTTTTCAAAAAGCAACTGCATGCCAAGGCAAATGCCCAAAATGGGCACCCCACGCTTTGCGGCGCGCGTTAACGCTTGCACCACTCCGGAAGCGCGCAGTTTTTCCATGGCGTCCGAAAAAGCGCCGACCCCGGGCAAGATGATGCGCTCCGCTCCCTCTATCACTTGGGGATCGGAAGAGATCAAAACCTCCTCTCCGATCGCATTCAGCGAGCAAGAGAGCGAAAAAAGATTGCCCACGCCGTAATCCACTATGACCGTCATCACAGCACTCCTTTGGTGGAAGGGATCGTTTCGGCAAAACGTTCGTCCACCGCCACCGCCTGACGAAGGCTCCTTGCCACGGACTTGAAAGCGCCCTCTATGATATGGTGCGAATTGCGCCCCGAAAGCTCACGGATATGCAACGCACAGTTTGCCTTGCGTGCAAAACCGTACCAAAACTCTTCCACGAGTTCGGTATCAAAATCTCCCACTTTTTGGGTGGGGATCTGTAAGAAATACCCCAGATATGTCCTGCCCGAGAAATCCACCGAGGAAAGGATCACCGCCTCGTCCATTGCCAAGATCTCATCCCCGTAGCGGCAAATGCCACGCTTATCCCCCAGCGCGCTCGCAAAAGCCTCCCCGAGTGCAATGCCGATATCTTCCACCGTGTGGTGATAATCCACGTAAGTATCCCCCACGCACTTTACGGTAAGGTCAAACTTGCCGTGCGCGGCAAAAAGGGTAAGCATATGATCCAAAAAACCGCACCCTGTTTGCAAAGTGCTTTTCCCCTCTCCCTCCAAAACGAGGGTGAGCGAAATATCGGTTTCGGCTGTCTTTCTTTCGATATTTGCCTTTCTCATTTGCTCTCCTCCGCTATCTCGTCTATCTTGCTGATAAGCACGTCCGATTGCTCTTTCGTGCCAATGGTAATGCGCACGTAAGCCTTGATCCTCTCTTTGGCAAAATAACGCACCAGCACGCCCTTTTCTTTGAGTTTTTTATACAGCGTTTCTCCCGTAATATCCGGACTTTTTGCAAAAATAAAGTTTGCGGAAGAGGGAAGCACGGTAAAGCCTCTTTCTTTAAGAGCCGCCGTCACGTACGCCCTGTTTTCTTGAATGACCGCCACGTTTTTTGCAAAATATTCTTGATCCAAAAGTGCGCCGACGCCCGCCGCCGCGGTCATGGAATTCACGTTGTAAGGGTTCACGGAATACTTTACCTTTTTTAGGTCCGCGATCAATGCGGGACAAGCAAAACCTATGCCCAGCCTGCCGCCTGCCAACGAGCGAGATTTGGAAAAGGTGCGGGTCACAAGCAGGTTATCGTACTTTTCAATTAAAGGCAAAGCACTCTCCCCGCCGAAGTCCACGTACGCCTCATCCACCACCAGTATGGAATCGGGGCGCGCTTGCAACAGTTTTTCTATCTCCGCCCTGCCAAGCGCCACGCCGGTGGGGGCGTTCGGGTTGGCAAGGAAAAGGGTGCCTTTCAAAGAAAGGTAAGGCGTTATATCCACACAAAGATCCTCATTCAGAGGGATCTCGCGGTAAGGCACGCCGTGCAGCGATGCAAAGACGGGATAAAACCCATAGGTGATATCGGGGAAAAGCGCGGGGCAAGACTCTCCGCAAAAGGCAAGAAAGGCAAAGTCCAACACTTCATCCGATCCGTTGGTAAAGATCATTTGCTCCTTGGAAACGCCAAAGGTTTCCGCTGCCACAGACGCCAATACTCCGCACTCGGGATCACAGTACAGGTTCAAAGAACCTGCCGCCTGCCTGGCAAGCCTGGTTGCGTAAGGAGAAGGCGGGAAGGGACATTCGTTGGTATTCAGTTTTACGTACGTTTTATCTTGCGGCTGTTCGCCCGGAACGTACGCTTGCAATGCGTTTAAGCGATCCATCATAAATTTACTCATATCACTTTTCACTCCTGATGGTCGCGCTCTTTGCGTGACCGGTCAAGCCCTCTTTTCGGGCAAAATACGCCACTTCGTCCGCCACTTTTGCAAGCGCTTCGGCGGGATAATAAGCGTATTGGGTCTTTTTTACAAAGTCATCCACGGAAAGCGGGCTGGAAAAGCGCGCCGTTCCGCAAGTGGGCAAAGTGTGGTTCATGCCCGCATAATAATCCCCTATGGCTTCGGGGCAGTTCTTGCCGAGAAACACGCTGCCCGCGTGCTTCACTTTGGGCAGGTAGGAGAAGGGATCGGCAAGACAAAGTTCCAAATGCTCGGGAGCAATGGCGTTTGCCACGTTAATGCCTTCAAAAATATCCTTTACCAAAATGATCTTTCCGTTGTTTTCTATGGACGCCCGCGCGATCTCACGGCGCTCCATCCCCTCCAAAAGCTCCTCGATAGCCCCTTGCACTCCCTTGGCAAGAGTCATGCTGTCCGTCACCAAAACGGCGCTTGCGTTCTTGTCGTGCTCCGCCTGGGAAAGAAGGTCCGCCGCCAAATGACGGGGCTCGTTCTCGCCGTCCGCCACCACCAAGATCTCGCTGGGGCCCGCGATCATATCAATGGATACTCGCCCGAACACCTGCTTTTTGGCTTCCGCCACAAAGGCATTGCCGGGGCCCACGATCTTATCCGCCTTGGGGATGCTTTCCGTGCCGAAGGCAAGCGCGCCGATAGCCTGTGCGCCGCCCACTTTATAGATCTCATCCACTCCCGCGATCTTTGCCGCCGCAAGGATCACCGCCGGGATCTTGCCCTCTTTGTTCGGCGGGGTGACCATCATCACCTTTTCGCACCCCGCGATCTTGGCGGGAATGGCGTCCATTAAAACGGTGGAAGGATAAGCCGCCGTGCCGCCGGGCACGTACAGCCCCACTCGCTCGATGGGGGTCACTTTTTGCCCAAGGATCACACCGCCTTCGCGCTTGATCTCAAAGCCTTCTCTCTTTTGTTTTTCGTGAAACTCCCTTATGTTTTGCGCGGATCTTTCAAGGATTTGCAAAAACTCCGGCTCTACCTGTGAAAGGGCAGCTGCTATCTCTTCTTCGCTCACGCGAAGCTCCCCGATCACCGCTTTATCAAACTTTTGAGCATAATAACGAAGCGCGGCGTCCCCTTCGTTTTTCACCTTTTCCAAGATCTCCGAAACCACCGCCGACACATCGTTGATGGGCTTGGGGGAAGCGATGATCTCCAAATCGTTCAGTTTATCGTACTCCAAGATCTTGATCATTTCATACTCTCCACAACTGCGCCGAGCGCCGCCGTCACGCGGTCCACCGCGGCTCTTTTGAATTTTGACGAACTCTTATTGGCTATCAACCTTGCGCTGATGGGGAAAACCGTTTCCAGCACTTCCAAATTGTTCTCGCGCAGGGTGGTGCCCGTTTCCACGATATCCACGATCACGTCGGATAACCCGAGAATGGGGGCTATCTCAATGGAGCCGTTCAAGTGGATGATATCGATATCTCTGCCCTTCTTGCGGTAATACGCCCTTGTGACGGAAGAGAATTTGGTGGCCACGCGCAACGGACGGGATTTATCGTCCTTAAAATCCTTGGGACCCGCCACAGCCATACGGCACGCGCCCTTTTTAAGATCCAACAGTTCGTACACGTCCGGCTCGTACTCCGCCAAAATATCCTTACCTGCCACGCCAACGTCCGCCACGCCGCGTTCCACGTAAATGGTCACGTCGGAAGGCTTTACCCAAAAATAACGTATCTTGCACTCCTCGTTTTCAAACACGAGCTTGCGGCTCTCTTCCAAGAGAGAGGGGCACGGGAACCCCGCCTCGGCAAACATTTTATAGATCTTTTCGCCCAATCTGCCCTTGGGAAGCGCCACGTTCAAGTAGTCGTCCGAAAGAAGCGGCCGTTCATCCTGCAACAAGTCCAGCAGATCGGTATATACCGCAAACCCGATGGCGGAACCGGTCTTTTTGAGTTTACGCATCAGGTGATCGTACCTGCCGCCCGAAAGCACGGGGGAAGGAATGCCCTTGATAAACCCTTTGAAGATGATGCCGTTATAATAATTTGCGTCCGCCATCACGGAAAAATCCACACGCAGGGCTTTTCCCTCTTCACAAGAAGCAAGCACGCGCAACACCGAGATAAACTCTTGCACGCGAGGGTCCTCTCCCAAAAGATCTTCTGCACTTTCCAGCGCCGCAATGGCACCCTTTGCGTCTTCCGCTATGCCAAACAGTTTGGCGGCAACTTCCAGCGCGCGCTCCGAAGCGCCCGCTTCCGAAAGAAGGGAGCGAATGGCCGCCGCGTTCCTGCTCTCAATGGCTTCCGCAATGGCTTTTCTATCCACCGAAACACCCACGCGCGAAAGGAGGGCGTCCGCCACGCCCAGGTCGGACACGTCTAAAACGCACTCTTCCGAGATGGTTTTCAGGCTCTTGACGGCAAGGGTCAAAACTTCCGCCATTTCGGGAACGCCTATCTCGCCAAAGCACTCCAAGCCCGTTTGCATGATCTCTTTGAAAGCATCGTTGGAAGGGCGATACACATTCTCGCTGTAATACGCCTTTTTCACCCCCGACGCTGCGCCCTCGCTCCCCTTGATGATGGAAAGGGTAACGTCGGGTTTGAGAGCCATCAATTTGCCGTTGGTATCGGTAAAGGTAAGCACGGTATCCGACACGAGAAAATCCTTGTTCTTGGCGTAAAAATCATACTCCTCAAACTTGCTCATGCGGTAAAAATCATACCCGCACCCCGCGTAAAGCTCGCGCAATGCAAAGACGATTTTTTCGCCTTTTGCCAAAACCGCGTCATTTATTTTCATTGTTTTTCCCCTCGTTAAAGATGCGAATGGCTTTTTCGTACCCACCGTTTCCGTACATCAAACAACGGTTCACGCGGCTGATCGTGGCACTGCTCGTGCCCACCGCGGAAACCACGCTTTGATAGTTCGCACCGCTTTTTAGCAGAAGCGCCATTTCAAAACGTTGCGCCATATCCTGCAATTCCTTGATCGTGCAAAGATCGGAAAAGAATTCGTAGCAATCGTCGGGCGAAGACATCTTGGCAATGACTTGCATCAAATTTTCCACAGCTTGATTTCTCAGTTTATCCATAAAGTTCACTCCGAATTTTTTATGTATTAACATTTTAGCACGCTAAATCGTTGAAGTCAAACGTTTTGCCAAGGCATTTTGCCTTTTCACGGGTAAAAAAAGAGGTTTGACCTTTGCCAAACCCCCGCTCTTTTTAACAAAAAGTTAAAAACGCTCTTTGCACAACCCGCGAAAGAAGCGAGCCATGTCTGCCGTCCAGCCGCTTATCTCCGCGCAAGCAGCCTCATCCTCGTTCACTTCCAAAGAACCGACGGACAAGCCGTGCCCGCCCTTTTGATAAACGCGAAGGGTGTACTGCACTTTGTGTTCGGACAAAGCAAGGGCGTATCGTAAGGTGTTTTGCGGCGGAACGAGTTTATCTTCCGCAGTGGTCCAAAGGTAGGTGGGAAGCGTTTTTGCGTTCACCAAAGCGGGCAACTTTAACTTTTCCCAAAGCGCCTGCTTTTCCTGCGCATCGTACCCCGCCAAAAGGTTTTCAAAGGATTCGTCGTGCTCGTCCGTGACGGGATAAGCAAGCCCCACAGCCGCAGCCGTGGCGAGCTTTCTTCCCATTCTTTCTTTTAGCGTAGGGTATTCGTTTGCGTAATCCGCCACGAGGTGGCCACCCGCCGAAAAGCCCACGAGAAAGATCTCCTTGGGGTTCACGCCCAAACGTTTTGCGTTTTTGGCAACGTGATCCACCGCGCAGGCAAGTTCAAAAAGTTGTTCGGGATAGCAAACGCCTTGCGGCGCGCAAAGATACTTTAAGACGGCAACTTGAAAGCCTTTTGCGAAAAACTCCGCCGCCACCGGCTCCCCTTCTCTCTTGGACACAAAGCGGTACGCGCCGCCCGGCACCACGATCACCATGGGGCGCGCCCAGGCGCTGCTTTGATCCAACGGATTATCCAAACAAAGAATATCCAACTCTCCGCCCTTCACGCAATCGTATAACTCATTCAAACGCACGCTTTCGCACTTCATTTTCTTTTCTCCGTAAAACCTTTCGCGGGAAGGCGGTATCAGGAATTCAACTTTTTGCTGAACGCACAGCCGCAATAGTTTTGCCTGTAAAGATCGTACTCTTTGGAAAGGGCAACCGAATGCGCGTATCCGCCGTCCTTTTTAAAATCGGTCGCCAGGTATTTTACCCCGTACTTTTCCGCCATCTTCTCCCCGATCCCGTTGATCAACATGGGATTTTTCAAAGGAGAAAGGGTAAGGGTGGTGGCAAAATAATCAAAGCCTTCTTCCGCCGCCTTTCTTGCCGTTTCTTCCAATCGGAGGGCAAAACATTTGGCGCAACGCAGTCCCCCTTCGGGGGCGCTTTCCAACCCTTTTACAAGGGAAAGAAACTTTTGCTCGTCCCCCTCGCCCTTGTAAAGCCCCACGCGCGGGCAAAGCTCCGCGATCAGGCGTTCCAACTCCGCATAGCGTTTCTCCCGCTCTTGCTCATCCGTAATGTTGGGGTTATAGTAATATACCGCAAGGTCAAACACTTCGGGCAAAAAGGTGAGTTCGTGCGAAGCGCAGGGTGCGCAACAGGCGTGAAGAAGAAGCGAGGGTCTTTCACCTCGCTCTTGCAACTCGGCGAATAACGCCTTCATTTGCTTGTTGTAGTTGGTGGCCTGCATCAGTTCTTATTGCTGCTGAGCGGCGCGGGGATCCTGCCACCGCGGCTGATAAACTTTAAGGGAGAATATCCGCTTATCTTCATAATCGGAGCGCGCCCGAGCAACCCGCCGAAGGAGGCCTCCTCCCCCACCGTTTTTCCATATACGGGGATCACGCGAACGGCTGTGGTCTTGTGGTTGGTCACGCCGATGGCCGCCTCGTCCGCGATCAAAGCGGAGATCACTTCCGCAGGGGTATCGCCGGGAATGGCAACCATATCGATGCCCACGCTGCAAACCGCAGTCATGGCTTCCAATTTTTCAAGAGAAAGCGCGCCCATCGTGGCGGCTTCTATCATGCCGATATCCTCGCTGACGGGGATAAACGCACCGGACAACCCGCCCACGTGTGAGCTTGCCATGATGCCGCCCTTTTTCACCGCATCGTTCAAAAGAGCCAGCGCGGCGGTGGTGCCGCAAGCGCCCACGCGCTCCAAGCCCATCTCTTCCAAGATCCTGCCAACGCTGTCACCGATCGCCGGAGTGGGCGCCAAAGAAAGGTCCACTATACCAAATTCCGCATCCAGCATCTTTGCGGCGGTTTTTGCCACAAGCTGTCCCACGCGGGTCACCTTGAACGCGGTCTTTTTAACGGTTTCCGCCACGGCGGTCAAGTCCCCATCCACCTGTTCAAGGGCGGATTTTACCACGCCGGGGCCGCTAACGCCCACGTTGATCACCTTATCCGCTTCCCCTGTACCGTGGAATGCACCCGCCATAAAGGGGTTATCTTCCACCGCGTTTGCAAACACCACGAGCTTGGCGCACCCGATGGAATCTTCCTCACGGGTCAAATACGCCGCCTTTTTTACCATCTCACCCATGAGCTTAACCGCATCCATATTGATGCCGGCGCGAGAGGACGCCACGTTCACCGAGGAGCACACCTTTTTGGTGCAGGCAAGCGCCTCGGGTATGGTCAAAAGAAAGTCGTTTTCCTTTTGGGTCGCGCCCTTTTGCACGAGCGCGGTATATCCACCGATAAAGTCAATGCCCGTTTCGGCAGCCGCACGGTCCATTGCCTTGGCTATCTCCACGTATCCGCCGCTTGCCGCGCCCACCAAACTGACCGGGGTGACGGACACCCTCTTGTTCACAACGGGAACGCCGTACATGGTGGCAATTTTGTCCCCCACGCTCACAAGGTCCTTTGCATACGAAGTGATCTTATCGTACACCTTGGCAGCGGTATCCTTAGCACTCCCCGTGATGCAATCAAAAAGGGAGATGCCCATGGTGATACAGCGCACGTCCAAGTGCTGGGAACTCACCATTCCCATCGTTTCAAATATCTCTTTATCGCTTATCATAATCAGATCCTGTGCATCGCGTTGAAGATCTCTTCGCTGCGAAGGTTGATATCCAAGCCCACTTTTTCACCCTTTTCACGAAGCGCCACGATGAGCTTATCTATGGGCATGCTGCTCTTTTCGGTGTTTGCGCGCATGATCATCGTAAAATATTCCCCCATCAAGGTTTGAGAAATATCCACGATGTTGACGTCAAGGTCGGCAAGAAAGGTGGACACGTCACGAATGATGCCCACGCGATCCTTTCCTATCACACTGATGATTACGTTCATATTATCCCCCGAAACGGTTTGATGTTTTTATTATAACGCGCGAGAAAAAAATGGGCAAGTGATTCGTCATGTCTACACTTATATGGTGAACACCCGATTCAAGCATTGCGCGATATGAACTTCGCTCTTTGCAAAATAATTGCGGTTGAGTGAAGTTATTGCTCCCGCAAAAGTGCAGTTATTTCATAGTGAGGTTGTTCGCTTCGCTCACAGTGAAGTTAAGTTCGCCATTATCCGCAACTTACGCCGATATATCGGCGCAAACTTCACTGCCGACAGGCAACTTCACTTTCGCAGACAACTTCACTCGCCGTCAGGCGAACTTCGTCGTCAAAACGAACTCTCAGCGAGAGCTGCGTTTCAGGGCGCATTGCTTTTGCCCCCACATACGCAAAAGAAGCCGAGAAAACTCTCGGCTGCTTTGTTAAGTTTGGTGCTTTTTACTTTTTTATCCCCTTGGGTCTAACGTGCTTACGCTTTTTCATTCCCCACAAGGAGAGCATGCTATCCGCCTCTTCCTTGTTGGCTTGTATCATTCTGTCCGTGGGGTTTATATCCTTTTTCACTCTTGTTTTCATGCACGTAGTATGGGTAAAAAACTGCGGTTTATTCATTTCAATCGCAAAGCGATTTCAAATCATTTTTCCTTAGCGCGCTCGGAAGATCGCGTATCGAGTTTTGTAAAACAAAACATATCGAGTGCGAAGCACATATCGAGCGGCTTTACCGCATATCGAGTCGCAAAGCGACCCACCATTCCGAATTCTTGATTTTGAATTAAACATTACTCTCCGTCTTGGAGTTTCAGCATCACCACTCCTTGTTTGGCGCCGCAAACGGGGCAGATCTCAAACGCCTCTTTTTCCGTCCATTCATAGCCGCAACCGCCGCATTTCCATTTGGTCTTTTGCTCCTTTTTATAAAGGGTGCCGCTCTTCATTTGGTTGTAAAGATCGGTAAAAAGTTTTTTGTGGCAGGTTTCTATGCCGATCAAGTTTCGGAACAGCCCCGCAATATCTTGAAAGCCCTCTTCCTTGGCTGTCTTTTCATATTCGGGATAAACGCGCTCCGCTTCTATCCCTTCGTCCTCGGCGGCAAGGCGCAGGTTTTCGATCAGATCCCACTTTTCCTTAAACGGATAGCCCGAACACACTTCCACGTTCGCAATGGGCTTGTCCGACGCGCTTTCCAAATAGGTATAGCACATACGGGCGTGATTGAACTCGTTATACACCACCTTGTCTATCACTTCCGCAAGGGCGGTATATCCCTGCTGACGGGCGCCGTACTCGATAAATTCGTAGCGCGTGCGCGCCATACATTCTCCCGCAAAGGCTTTGGCAAGGTTCAGATAGGTTTTGCTTTCTATGAGTTTCATTTTGTCCCTCCAAAATAATATTGATAGCCATAGTTTTGCCCTTGCGAGGGCTCTTTATACCCTTTGCGCGGGGGATTTCACGCAAAGAATTGACAGGCGCAAACGGGCATCGTATAATAAAAGAAACCTTGCGACTGACGGATGAGTGGAGTTTACCACGGGGAGCAAGGCGGGTACAGCCGACCGTCTGGGCATGCTTGGAGAAAGTATGCCCTTTTTTATAAAAAGGAGAAAGTATGAAGGGTGAAAAACAAAACATTGCCACGCTTTTAACGGGCAACCCTTACCCCGGCAGAGGGATCGTTTCGGGCATGAGCGCGGACGGGAAATGCGCCTGCTTTGCTTATTTTATCATGGGCAGGAGCGAAAACAGCCGTAACCGCGTGTTGGAAGAAAGAGAAGGTGCGCTTTTTACCCGTGCTTTTGATGAAAGCAAGGTAAAAGATCCTTCCTTGATCATTTACCCCGCCATGCGCCGCGTAAAGGGGGACGTGATCGTGACCAACGGGGACCAAACGGACACCGTTTTCCATGCCTTACAAGCGGGAAAAGGCTTCTTTGAAGCCTTGGAAAGCCGTGAGTACGAACCGGACGAGCCCAACTACACGCCGCGCATCAGCGCCCTTTTGCACCTTTCCGCACGCCCCTTTTCTTACGATATGAGCATTTTGAAAAGAGGTTCGGCGGGAGAATGTTTGCGCCTTCGTTATTCTTACGAAGGGCAAGCGGGCGTGGGTCACTTTATCCACACCTATTTAACGGACGGGGACCCGCTTCCTTCGTTCGAGGGTGATCCAAAACCCGTTCTTATTCCCGCCGAGATAGACGCCTTTGCTCCCGCTCTGTGGGCGGCGCTGGATGAACAAAACAAAATATCCCTTTTCGTTAGATACTTTAACTTGGAAACGGGCGAACAAACCACCCGCCTGTTTAACAAAAACCAAAGGAGCAGCAAATGAAAGAATTCCTTTTGAAATACGGGTGCAACCCCAATCAAACCCCCGCTCGCATTTTTATGCAAGAGGGAGAACTCCCCGTGGAAGTGTTGAACGGCAGACCGGGCTATATCAACTTTTTGGACGCCCTGAACGGGTGGCAACTCGTGCGCGAGATCAAACAGGCAACGGGCTACCCCGCCGCCACCTCTTTCAAACACGTTTCCCCCACCTCGGCGGCAATCGGAAAAGTACTTCCCGAAAAACTGAAAAAAGCCTGTTTTGTGGATGATATTGCGGGGCTGGATTCCTCCCCCATCGCTTGCGCATACGCTCGCGCCCGCGGCACGGACAGGATGTCCTCTTTTGGGGATTGGATCGCGCTGTCGGACGAATGTGACGAAGTGACGGCGGAGATCATTAAGAGGGAAGTATCGGACGGCATCATTGCCCCTTCCTTCACGCCGCGCGCTTTGGAGATCTTAAAGCAAAAGCGGAAAGGAAACTATAATATCGTAAAAATAGACCCCGCTTACACCCCTGCGGCGTTGGAGCGCAAGCAGGTGTTTGGCGTGACCTTTGAACAGGGGCATAACGACCTTTTGATCACCAAAGAGTTGCTGAACGAAGTGGTGACGGAGAACAAAGAGATCCCCGAAGAGAAGAAGCTCGATATGATCGTGGCGCTCATCACCCTCAAATACACACAATCCAACTCAGTTTGTTTTGCCTATGACGGACAAGCGATCGGCGTGGGCGCGGGACAGCAAAGCCGTATCCATTGCACCCGCCTTGCCGCATCCAAAGCCGACCTTTGGTTCTTGCGCCAAACCGACCGCGTGCTTTCTCTTCCCTTCCGTTTGGACCTTTCCCGTCCCGACCTAAATAACGTGATAGACCTTTATCTTTCCGATGAAGAATCCGAAGAACTGCTTGCGGAGGGAACTTGGCAGACCTATTTTACCACCCGCCCCGAACCCTTTACCAAAGAGCAAAAGAGAGCGGTTTTATCTTCCCTCAGCGGTGTGACGGTGGCAAGCGACGCCTTTTTCCCCTTCTCGGACAACTTGGAGCGCGCAAAACGTAGCGGCGTCACGTACGTGGTGCAACCGGGCGGCTCGGTGCGTGACGATTTGGTGATCGACTGCGCCAACAAACACGGCATGGTAATGGTGTTTTCGCATACCCGCCTCTTCCATCATTAGGCGGTGACGCAGAAAAGTGCGAAAGCAACCGTTCCGTGCGCGTACAGATGGGAGCGTACTTTTGTACGTGACTATTCGAGAGAGAAACGGTATAACAGCATACGCGCCGTAATGCGCCACCTCTGTGTGGGGTGAAATCATTTTACCTTAGCACGCTCGGAAGAGTGCATGTCGGGTTTTGCAAAGCAAAACATATCGAGTGCGAAGCACCTATCGAGCGGCTTTGCCGCATATCGCGTTGCGCAGCAACATATCGAGCACGAAGTGCATATCGAGTGCAATAGCACAAAATTGGCGATCCTTCGACTGCACTTTGTTCCGCTCAGGATGACAAAGAACAACATCCCCTTGCTGCTGTTGGTTCAAACAATTCCGCATTCCGAGTTTCATAGCATATCGAGTGCATCAGCACATATCGAATTCTTGTATCACCTTCGGTGACATTATGTACTTGCCAAAAAGGCAAGCATGATGTATCTCGCTTTGCTCGACGCTGCCTTCGCCTGTCGGCTGCGGCAATTCCGAATTCCGAATTCCGCATTCCGCATTGCGTAGCCCGTTCCGCATTCCGCATTTATTTTCCCCTTTGTATAAAAACAAGATAACCGCACAAGTTAAAGGCAAAGGAGGAATATAGCATGAACAAATCTACCAATTGCAAGAATTGCGACACCAAGTCCACCAAGAAGTCCGCTTCTACCAAGCGCAGCACTTCCAACTGTTCGAACTGCGGCAGTAGCAAGTAAGCACCCCCTGACTGCGCCTTTTACGGAGCGATCCGTAAGGGCAAAAGCGCCCCTCAAACGAGGTTGCGCTCCCTTCGTAAAGAAGGAAAAAAGGTCGCCTGAGCGACCTTTTCTTTTTTTTTGTTTTGTGCGGATAATTGCGATTATTTGGGTTGTTTTCCGATATACGCCAAGATACCGCCGTCCACGTAAAGGATATGGCCGTTCACAAAGTTGGACGCATCGGATGCCAGGAAGATGGCGGGGCCTTGCAGATCCTCCGCATTTCCCCAACGAGCCGCGGGGGTCTTGGCAATGATGAACTGATCGAAGGGGTGGCGGGAACCGTCGGGTTGGATCTCACGCAGAGGAGCGGTTTGCGGGGTGGCAATATAGCCCGGGCCGATACCGTTGCACTGAATGTTGAACTCACCGTACTCCGAAGCAATGTTTCTCGTGAGCATTTTGAGGCCGCCCTTTGCCGCCGCATAAGCGGAAACGGTTTCTCTGCCAAGCTCGCTCATCATGGAACAAATGTTGATGATCTTGCCGTGGCCTTTCTTGATCATGGACGGAATGACCGCCTTTGCCACGATGAAAGGAGCGTTCAGGTCCACGTCAATGACCTGCCTGAACTCCGCCGCAGTCATTTCACACATCGGGATCCTTTTGATGATGCCCGCATTGTTCACCAAAATATCGATCACACCCACCTCTTTTTCAATGGTGGCAACGAGAGCGTTCACCGCCTCTTCGTTCGTGACGTCGCACACATAGCCGTGCGCTTTGATGCCAAGCTCGGCATAAGCGGCAAGGCCTTTATCCACAAGCTCTTGCTTGATGTCGTTAAACACGATGGTAGCGCCCGCTTTCGCATACGCCGTGGCAATGGCAAAGCCGATACCGTAGCTTGCGCCGGTGACAAGGGCTACTTTCCCTTTCAAACTGAACATATTTTCCATTATTCACTCCTCCGAGATTGTTTTGCCATCCGCCGCCGGACCTTTTTCCTGCCCCGCAAAGCGGATATACCATGATTATATCATAATTCGATGCAAAAATGGAAAGGTTTTGGAGAAAAAAATAAGGGAATTGCAAAAGAGCGGCGGGGGGAGAAAAAATTGCGAAAACAGTTGTCTTTCCTTTTTCATTATGCTAAAATGATAAAACAGTTAAGAAATCAGGAGAATAATCATGTTTGATATTTTATTGGACACCATATCTTCAAAAGCAAGACACATTATGACCAATGTGTTCACCATCATCATGGCGATCGTTTCCATTGCGATCATCATCGTCGTTTTGATGCAAGAGAGCGAAACGGGCGGCGTTTCCGCTATCTCCGGTGGCAGCAACGATAGCTTCTACGGCAAGAACAAGAAGCGCAGCAAAGAGCAGATCTTAAAGATCGTCACCCTTGCACTCGGCGCATTCATGTTGGTGCTTTCCATCGTCTTCTTTGCCGTCGTGTGATTTTTATTCTGTGACAGAAAAGACCGGGGGCAGGCATTGCCCCCGTTTTTTTAGGGAAATATGGAAGGGATCAAAATCATCGCACAAAACAAACGCGCCTATCACGACTACTTCATAGACGATACCTATGAGGCGGGCGTGGTCTTGGTGGGCAGCGAGGTCAAAAGCGTCAGAAGCGGCAAAGTGAGCTTTGCGGATAGCTTTATTTCCATTAAGGACGGCAGCGCCATTTTGGAAAACTTTCATATAGCTCCCTATGAGAAGGGAAGTTATTTTAACCTGGAAAGCAGGCGGGACCGCAGGTTGCTCCTCAACAAAAAGGAGATAGACCGTTTGCGCGGTATGGTGGAACGCAAAGGATACACCATCGTGGCAACCAAGATCTACTTAAAACGTTCCCTCGTAAAGTTCGAGATCGGGCTTGCCAGGGGCAAACACAATTACGATAAACGACAATCACTCAAAGAAAAACAACTCGCGCTGGACGCGGAAAGAGCAAAAAAAGGAGAATGACCATGAACAAGGAAAGCATTTGTTTACACGGCGGCTACACCCCCAAGACGGGAGAAGCAAACGTGCTGCCCATCTATCAATCCACCACTTACGCTTACGACACCCCCGAGGAGCTTGCGCACCTGTTTGACGTGCCCAAGGACGGCCACATTTACACCCGCATCTCCAACCCCACCGTGGCAGCGTTTGAAGAAAAAGTGACCCTTTTGGAGGGCGGCGTGGCGGCTATGATGACCTCTTCCGGACAGGCGGCAACCTTGGTGACCGTGCTCACCGTGGCACAGTCGGGCGACAACATCGTGGCCTTCCCCACCGTGTACGGCGGCACCTTTAACCTTTTGAAAGTCACTTTGGATAAGCTCGGCATCGAATGCCGTTTTGTGAAGCCCGGCATGACGGATAAAGAAATCGAGGGCTTGATTGACGATAAAACCAAGTTGATGTTTGGTGAAACCATTGCCAACCCCGCCATGGTGATCTTTGATTTTGACCGCTTTGTTCCCCTATGCAAAAAGCACCACTTGCTGCTTGCGATAGACAACACCCTCGCGACCCCCTGCCTTGTGAACCCCATCAAGTACGGCGCGAACGTTGTGGTGCATAGTACCACCAAGTACCTTGACGGACACGCGGTGGCGGTGGGCGGTTTGATCGTGGACGGCGGCAACTTTGAATTCCGCGGCAACCCCCGCTACGAAGATTTTTATACCCCCGATGAGAGTTATCACGGCACGGTGTACGTGGAGGAAGGCGGCAAGGCGGCGTTTGCCCTCAAAGCCAGAATGCAATACATGCGCGATATGGGCGTTTCCCCCTCTCCCTTCAACGCCTTTTTGACCAACCTCGGTTCGGAGACCCTTCACCTGCGCATGAAAAAGCACAGCGAGAATGCCCTTGCCATTGCCGAAAAACTCAAAGAGAACGATAAGATAAGCTGGGTAAAGTACTGCGGCTTGGAGTCGGACGAGAACCACGCCCTTGCCGCAAAATACTTTGAAGGCGGCTTTGGCGGCATGGTTTGCTTTGGCGTAAAAGGCGGCAGAGCCAAGGCGGCGGATTTTATTCGCAACCTTTCCTTCATTCGCCAGCTCACCCACATTGCGGATAGCAGGACCTGCGTGTTGCACCCCGCTTCCACCACCCATCGTCAGTTATCGGATCAGGAATTGATCGATTGCGGCATCAGCGACGATTTCATTCGCCTCTCCGTTGGTTTGGAGAGTGCGGACGATATCTATGCCGATATCGAACAAGCCCTTTCCAAATAAGGAGTTTTTATGCCTATCATCATCCCCAAAGCGCTCCCCGCTTATACCGTCTTATCGGAAGAGAACATCTTCGTGATGGGTGATGCCCGCGCCTCCACGCAGGATATTCGCCCCATCGAACTCGCGATCGTGAATTTGATGCCCACCAAGATAGAAACCGAAACGCAACTTTTGCGTTTGGTCAGCAACTCTCCGCTGCAGGTGAAAGTGACCTTGATCAAGACGGACAGCTACACGCCGACTCACGTGTCGGAAAATCATCTTGCGCGCTTTTACAAAACCTTTGACGAGATAAAGGACAAACGCTTTGACGGACTCATCATCACCGGAGCCCCCGTGGAAACCATTGCCTTTGAGGAAGTGAAGTATTGGAAAGAGCTCACCGAGATCATGGATTGGGCGGAGCGCGCCGTGACTTCCACCCTGTTTATCTGTTGGGGTGCGCAGGCGGGGCTTTATTACCATTACGGCATTCAAAAGCATCTCTTGCCAAAAAAACTCTTCGGCATTTATAAAAACACCGCCGTCAACCCCTTTGACCCTCTTTTGAAAGGGCTGGACGACGAGTTCAACATTCCGATGAGCCGCCATACCGAGATAGACCAAGCCGCGGTGCAAAACGTGCCCGAGCTGGAGATCTTGGCACGCGGCAAAGAATGCGGCATTTCCATCTTGAAGAGCCGCGATGATAAGAAGATCTTCCTGACCGGACACTCCGAGTACGACCGCGATACTCTTTACAAAGAGTACACGCGCGATCTTGACAAGGGTGAACCCATCGATGCCCCCGTGAACTATTTTACCGAACGCGGGGACGCCGTGAACGTAAGCTGGACCAGCACGGCAAACTTGATCTTTTACAATTGGCTGAACTATTACGTTTACCAAGTGACCCCCTATGATATCGAAAATGCCTAAGGGCGCAGTCATCGTCAATGCATTTTGGCGCGGCGGGGACGCGGGCGCGGAAAAACTTTCCGCCGTCCTTTCTTTGCTTGGGATCACGGCGCCCGTTTTGAAAAGCACCGACCTTTCCCTTTATGTGAGCGAAGGCGTGCAAGGGGAGATCCCCTTTGATTTTGCCGTTTATCTGGATAAGGACGACCACTTTGCCCGACTGCTGGAAGCAAGAGGAGTTCGCCTGTTCAACAGCGCGGAAAGCATCCGCTTGGCGGATGATAAAATGCTCACCCACATTGCCCTTGCCCCTTACGTGCGTCAACCCAAAACCATCTCCTCTCCCCTCTTTTTTGCGGGAGAAGAAGATCCCGCCTTCTTGGATCGGGTGGAACAAGAGCTCAGCTACCCCATCGTGGTGAAAAAGTGCTTTGGCGCTTTTGGCAAGCAGGTGTATCTTGCAAAAGACCGCAACAGCCTTGTTTCTTTGCGCTCCCAATTGATCAAAGAGCCGCATATCTATCAGCAGTTTATCCCCTGCGATTCTTCCGATATCCGCGTTATCACGATAGGCGGAAAGGCGGTTGCCGCCATGAAGCGTAAAGCGGCTTCCCCCGACGAATTTCGCGCCAACGCCGAACTCGGCGGCACGGGCGAAGCGATCGCGCTCACCCCTGCGCTGCGCACCGTTGCGGAAAGCGCTTCGCGCGCGCTCGGGTTGGAATACGCCGGCGTGGACCTACTGTGGGATGAGAAAGGGTACCTGGTCACCGAAGTAAATTCCAATGCTCATTATAAACTCATAGAAGAAGTGACGGGGGTGCCCGTTGCTTCGCTGTATGCAAACTACATTTTATCCGAACTCACGAAAGGAGAAAACGCATGACCGAAGAAAAGCAAGTTGCCCCCGAAATGGAAGTGACCGATTACACCGATCCGCAATGCCCCTTTTGCGTGGACGCTTATAAAAGCGACAACGTGAAACCCATTGACGCACAGCGTGTGATAACCAAACTGGACGAATACCTTGCCAAAAACGATTACGCAGGCGCCGAGCGCCACTTAAAGTATTGGCTGGAAGAAGCAAAGAGCGGCGGTGATCTGCGCGGAGAATTCACCGTTTCGGAAGAGATGATGGGCCTTCTTCGCAAACTCGGCAGAAAAGAGGAAGCCATCTCGTACGCGGAAAAAGCGGTGCATTTAATAGATATCATTGGGCTTGGCGGCACCGTGAGCGCGGCAACCGCCATGCTGAACGCCGCCACCGTGTATAAAGCCTTCGGTGCGGCGGAAAAAGGCATTCCTCTCTTTGAGAGCGCCCGCAAGATATACGAGGAAAAACTGCCTTCGGACGACAGCCGTTTGGCGGGGCTTTACAACAACTTTGCCCTTGCGCTTACCGACCTCAAACGTTTTGACGAAGCGCGTGCGCTGTACGACCTTGCCCTTTGTGTCATAAGCAAAACCGAAGGGGGAGAGCCGGAGCAAGCCATCACGGAACTTAACCTTGCCTCCCTTGCCGAAGCGCAATACGGCTTGGAAAAGGCGGAAAAAGAAATAGAGGAACATTTGGAAAAAGCGGAACGTCTTTTGAAAAAAGAGGGGCTTCGCAAGGACGGCAATTACGCGTTCGTTTCGGAAAAGTGCGCGCCCGTGTTCGGCTATTACGGCTGGTTTGGCGTGGAAGCGGAACTCAAAGCGGAAGCGGAAAGGATCTACGGAGAAAACGCATGAAAGGATTGGAAATATCGGAGCAATATTATCTGACTTACGGCGCACCCATGTTGCACGAACTCTTTCCCGAGTTGGAAGGCATTCTTGCGGTGGGTCTTGCGGGTAGCGGTTCGGAGTGCATGGGCTATGACGACGAGTTTTCGCGCGATCATGACTTTGAACCGAGTTTCATTCTGTTTTTGCCCCCCGAGGAAGTGGTGGACCGCCAAGCGGCATTCAAACTTGAACGCGCCTATTCCAAACTGCCCGATGAGTTTATGGGGCTCAAACGCAACAAAGACGTTTCTTTTGATAACGGCAGGCACGGCGTGATACGCACCGCCGATTTCTTCCGTTCCAAGGTGGGTGATCCCGAAGGGGAGCTTACCCCCGAACAATGGCTTTCCACCCCCGAACACTATTTGGCGGAAGCAACCAACGGCAAGATCTTCCGTGACGACCTCGGTTTGGTGACCGATATTCGCAAAAAACTCGCCTATTTTCCCGAAGATATCCGCCTGAAAAAGCTGGCAGGCGCGCTGATGGTGGCGGAACAAGCCTCTAACTACAATTACGAGCGCCTGCTCTCTCGCGGAGATACCGCCGCGGCGCAACTCGCCATCTGTGAATACGTAAAAGAGGTGCTTTCTGTGATCTTCCTTTTGGAAAGAAAGTACAAACCTTTCTACAAATGGCAATTCCGCGCGCTGAACGATATGCCCGCCTTTGCCCCCCTCAAAGAGGATCTGGAAGGACTTTTAACCACCGGCAATACCCACGGGGAAGCCATTGAAAAGCGCAGTCGCATCCGCTCCGTCAACGGCACCCTCGGAGAGATCATTCGCGAGCAAGGTCTTTCCGATTACGATGGCTTGCACTTAGATTCTTTTGCTTACTGCGTAAACGGCAAGATCAAGGACCCCGGTGTGCGTAACTTGCACATCATGAGCGGCGCGCAATAAGAAAGACACTCTCAAACGAAAAAAGAAAATGGTCCGAGTTCTACTCGGACCTTTTTATAACCGCCGAAAGAGCCTGAGCGCGATCACCGTTCTGTCATCCGCCGCCGAAACGTAAGAGGCGTCACGCACCAAATTTTCCGCTATGGTCTGAGGGTTGTTTGACCTGCCGCTCTCGATCACACGGATCACACCGTCCGTGCCTATGGCATCGGTCACACCGTCCGTCATAAGCACCACCACGTCCCCCGAAGATAGCTTGCGGCGAGTAATACCGGGGCGTACCTCGCGCAAAATGCCGAGCGGAAGCGCGCCGCCTTCCACGATCTCGCTCCCTTCCTTTCGTTTAATGACCGATTCGGGCGCGGAAAGCTTGATAAAATCCGCCTCCCCTGTGCGCAAATTCACCACGCACATATCCAGCGTTTGAAAACTATCGTCGTTTCGTATGGTCAGCAAACGGTTGATCAAAGGGAGCACCACCCTTTCATCCACGCCCGTGCGATAAAAGTTTTCCACCAACGAGATGGCGGCACTGCTGCCGCGATTGGCTTGTTCCCCACTTCCCATGCCGTCCGACAGCGCGATCATGATGCGGTCCCCGCCCAGCCTTGTGACTCCCTTGGTATCCCCGCAAGCCTCGCTTCCTTCTTTGAGCCCCACCGCCTGTCCCACAAGGGCATCGTAAAGGGGCGCCGAAGCAAAGGAGACCGATACCGTTCCCGCGCCCAAGGCGCTCACACTCTCGGGAATAAGGGGCGCATCCATTGCCCGCGACACCGCACGCAATACCCGCGGATCTTCCGCACGCGCTTCGTCAACGGTTACGGTGGCTTCGGGTTCCCCGCCTTCTTCCGTGACCATGGCGTCGTAAGCAAAGATGCCTTCCCGTTGCAGTTCGTCCAAGATCCTTTTTTCACGCTTTCCGTCAAAGGTCATCACCCGCCGAGTATCCCGCCTGAGCGCATCAAGCACCCCCGCGATCCCCTCTGCCTGCACCGCCATTCTTTCCCGTTCCGAGGATAAGCGTTTGGCGTGCGCTTTTTCCTCTTGATACAGCGCGGCGGCGCCGTTTAATTCTTCCAAAAGCGGTTTGATCTTGGAGCAGTTTCCGTTAAGGTAGGTGGGAAGATCGCAAATGGTCACCTTTCCCTTTTGCAACCCTCTCATCATGGTGGGCAAAAAGAGCGCACAGGTGTTCCCGCCGCCCTGCGCCGAGCAATCGCGGTAGCCCTTGCATCCCGCGCAAAGTTTACGTGACAGTTCGGTGCACAAACGCTCCGCCGCCTGCTCCTCTCCCGCCTCACCGCTTAAAAAGTACAAACTCTCCGACATACTGCGAAGCGCGTCCCCCGCATAGCCGAGTTTTCCGCTGAGATCCGCACGGACCTTATTCACCACCGAACGCGCCGCACTGCTTTCCCGCTTACCCAGCCACACTCCCAAACGGCGGTAAAGAGCATCGGGGCAAAACGCCGCAAGCGCACCGCCGGAAAACATCAAGGCGTAATTCAACACGGAACCCGATCGCACGTGAAAGACGAATAAGGCTCCGCTTGCAAACAACAAGGAAAAGCCCGCCGCTTTCCTCGTTTCTTTAACCGCCTCGCATATCACCCAAGCAAACGCCGCGCAAAGAGGCAAAAAGACGTTTCCCGATACCGCCGCCCCGCCGAGGGAAAAGGCAAGAGGCAACGCGCCACCGCAGACCCCCGCTTCCGCAAAGAGGGGAAGCAAAAAGGAAAGGAACAAATAATAAGGCGTGATGCCGAAATGATACAAGCCGTAAGACCCCGCCCCCAACGCAAAGGAGATCAGGAGAAGCGGACAGATCCCCCATGCGTTCGCAAGCAGCGTTCTATGTCTGCCGCGAAGCACCACCCGAAGACAGATCAGCGCAAAGAGAGCGGCAAGCGCCGAATTCCCAAGAGAAAGAAAAAGCCTGTTAGAGGGCAGGAAAAAGAGAATAAATAATTCTGCGAAAAATGCGGATATTACCGTATAAAACGGATGAATGCGTCTGCGGCGCGCAAAGGCTGTCAAACAGAGCGCACCCGCCCCAAAAACGGCAAACGCCCCCTGCAAAAGCACCAACGTATCAAAGCCGGAAAGAAAGCGTGCCGAAAGGTATGCCGCCGAAAGCAAATAAAAGTTTCCGCCACAGGCGAGTAAAGAGGTATAGCCCGCAAGGTAAAAGGGAGAGAACCCAAGCGGAAAGCGTGCCGCCGAAAGTAAAAAGGTCAGCGCAAAACCGGCGCCGAACTGCACCATATATCTTCGCATTCGATCCATAAAGGCATTTTACCGCGCCCAACGCCTCGTTTTCTTTCCCCTTTTGTCGAAGAGGGGGCTTTTTTCACGAATCCCTGCCTTCGCACCCCCTTCTTTGCGCCGCAAGGCACCCTTCACGCACAAACAAAAACGCCCTTTGCACGAAAGCGAAAACGCCCTTTCTTCACGTCGTGAAAACTGCGTATTTTTCGGCAAAAAACGATGATTTTTCATTTTTAATGAAACGCCCCCTGCGCGTTGAACGCGAAAAAGTGTTTGTGTTTTCTCGCGCGCGGTAGTATAATACACTCATTAAAAAAAGCAAAAGGAGAATTGTTGTTATGGCAACTGTTTTGCAATTCGGCGAAGGCAATTTTATTCGTAGTTTCATAGACTATTTGATCCAGCTCCGTCAAGATAAGTACGGAGATGGCGAGAGCGTGGTGCTCGTGACCCCCATCGATAACCCTTATTGGGAGAATTTCCGCAAGCAGGACTGCAAGTATCACACCTGCGTGTGCGGCAAGGTGGACGGTAAAGCCGTTAAGGAATACACCTACGTGACGGTGGTGAAGGATTGCGTGAACCCGTATCGTGAGTACGATCGCTACGAGGCGGCTTGCATGGATCCTGATTTGAAAGTGATCATCAGCAACACCACCGAAGCGGGCATTGCCTTTAACGCAGCTGATAAATTTGAGGACCTTGGCACCTTCCCCGCCAAGATCACCAAGATCCTTTACGCTCGCTATAAAAAGTACGGTGAAGCGGGCAGAGTGGAGCTCCTTCCCTTGGAACTCATTGAGAAAAACGGTGAAACCTTGAAGGCGTACATCTTGAAATACGCGGAGCTTTGGGGTTTGGAAAAGGATTTTGTGGAGTTTGTGCAAAAGATCAAAGTTTACAACAGTTTGGTGGATAAGATCGTGCCCGGCTATCCGAGAGGACACGAAGCGGAGCACTTTGCCGCCATCGGAGAGGAAGACCACCTCCTGACCGTGGGCGAAGCCTTCCTTTCCCTTGTGATCGAGGGTGATCCCGCCTTAAAGACCCTTCTCCCCTTCCTGGACGAACCGCGCGTGAAGTTTACCGATGACGTAAGACCTTACCGCGAAAGAAAGGTAAAGATCTTGAACGGTTTGCACACCGCCCTTGCCCCCATCTCTATGCTGTGCGGCGTGGGCATCGTGCGTGACGCCATTAACGACAAAGACTTGTTTGCTTATGCGGACGCTCTTGCAAACGATGAGATCATTCCCACCATCAAGATGGACAAGGCGGCGCTCTTGCAGTTCAAGTCCGACGTGTTGGAGCGCTTCTCCAACCCCTATATCGATCACTTGTTCTCTTCCATCATTTTGAACAGCGTTTCCAAGTGGAAGACCCGTTTGCTTCCCTCTTTCCTCGCTCGTGAGAAGGATCACCGCAACCACATGCTCTTTGCCCTTGCCGCCCTCTTCTGTTTGTATGACAGCAAGGATTTCTCCATTAACGACGGTGATGACGTGAAGGCTTTCTTTGCGCAGGATCTTCCCACCGAGGAAAAGTACCTGGCATTTATCAAAAACAAAAGTTTTTGGGGTATGGACCTTGAAGAAACCGAAAAGGTGTTTACCGATTCCGTTGAGTATCTGCGCCTGATCAAGGCCGGCAAGATCCGCGAAACCTTAAAGACGTTATGAAAGATCTGATCATTTTAAACGAACGGGACAACGTGGGCGTGCTCAAAGCGGCGCGCGGCGAAGTGCCCATGGGTCACAAGATAGCCCTTGCCGATATTCCCCAGGGTTCCCCCGTTATTAAATACGGCTACCCGATAGGCACCGCCACGAAGGACATTCGCGCGGGTGAGTTCGTGCACACGCACAACCTTTGCAGCGCTTTGACCGCAGAAGCTCTTTCTTATACTTACGAAAAGTCCCTTGCCCCCCTGCCTGCCGCACCCGAAAGAAACAAGGTGATGGCGTACAAGAGAAAGGTGGGCGCCGGCGCAAGAAACGAACTGTATATCGTGCCCACCGTGGGCTGTATTGCCGCAACGGCGGAAAACATTGCGCGCACTTTCAAAGAAGCGCACGCCGGGGATATGAAGGTGGATGACGTGGTGGTGCTGACCCACCGTGTGGGTTGTTCCGAACTGGGGGACGACCTGACCCGCACCAAGAACATTCTTGTGAACCTTTCAAAGAACGCAAACGTGGGCGGCGTGCTCTTCCTTGGCCTTGGCTGTGAGGAAAACCGCATGGAAGGCATACGCGAGATCGTGCCGGACGGCGAACGCGTGCGCTTTTTGGTGGCACAGGAAGTAGAAGACGACGAAGCGGAGGGGCTTCGCCTGCTGGAAGAATTATACGCCGTGGCGTCTAAGGACACACGCACCATCGTTCCTCTTTCGGAACTCACGATCGGCGTAAAATGCGGCGGCAGCGACGGTTTTTCCGGCATTACCGCAAACTATTTGATAGGCAGAGTGGCGGACCTTTTTGAAGCCTGCGGCGCGACCGTGGTGCTTGCGGAGACCCCCGAAGTGTTTGGCGCGGAAGTTACTTTGATGCAACGCGCAAAAGACAGAAAGGTGTTTGAGGATATTGCCGCCCTTGTGAACAAATGGAAAACCTTTTACGGATCGCACGGCGTAAACGTATATGAAAACCCCTCTCCGGGCAACAAGGCCGGCGGCATTACCACCTTGGAAGAAAAATCCTTGGGGTGCGTGCAAAAATCCGGCAAGGGTGAGGTAAAACAGGTTTTGAACGAGTTGGAAAGAGTGAGTGAGCGCGGCTTGAACGTGATAGAGAGCCCGGGCAACGACATTATCGCTTGCACCACCCTGGCGGCAACCGGCTGTTCTGCGATCCTTTTCTCCACCGGCCGCGGCACCCCTCTCGGCGGCGTGGTACCCACCTTAAAGATCGCGTCCAATTCCCCACTTGCCGCAAAAAAGAAGGGCTGGATAGACTTTGACGCGGGAGCCATGCTCACGGCACCCGATACCGACACGATCGTGAACGATCTTTACAACCTTGTGCTGGACGTGATAGAGGGCAAAAAGACCACGAGCGAACTGCGCGGCGACAAACAGATCGCTATTTTGAAGACGGGCGTGACGCTGTAAGCGTCCGCTCTTCTTTTTTACCAAAGAAAACACGGGAAACCGAAAAAGAGGAAGTATGGCAGGAATGCACGACGGACACCGCGAAAGACTGCGGAACAAGATACGCAAGTCAGGCTTTGAGTGCTTGGAAGATCACGAAAAGTTGGAGTATCTTCTTTTCTCCTTTATCCCCCGCCGCGACACCAACGCCATCGCACACGCCTTGATCGATACCTTCGGCTCTTACAAAAAGGTTTTGAACGCCGAGGTGGCTCTTTTGGCGCAAGTGAAAGGCATGACGGAAAACGCCGCCCTCTTTTTGCACCTGTTACCCGAAGCTTTTTCCGCTTATCTCGTGCCGGAAAAGGACGCGCAATTGACAAACACTCTGCCCTGCGCGGAACTGATCTCCGCACGCATAGGAAGGATGCGCGAAGAGCACTATATCGTGCTGTATTTGGACGATGCCTGCCGCCTTATCAAAACCGACGTGCGCACCTCAGATGAAAGAAAGAAGGTGCTTTTGAACCGTGACGCCTTGGTGGCAAACGCCGTGCAATGCCGCGCCCGCTACGTGGTGCTGGGGCACAACCATCCGCACGGTGCCCTCCTTCCCTCCGAACAGGATATTGAAGCCACCAACCGCATTGCGCAAGCCTTGGGGCTCGTGGGCATCAAACTCGGCGACCACATCATCGTTTCCGAGTACGATTATTACAGCATGAAAGAACACGGCGAGATCGTTGAAGCGGTTTCGCTTAACGGCTCTTTCACGCATTTTGCGGAAAACCTGATCCGCAGAGAAAACGACGTTGCCGAGATCAAACGCCTTCGCGTTCCTTGCGCAAAACGAGATCGATGATGCGCTTTATCGGGCTTGTTGCTCGCCATCCCTTTTAACAGTCTTTGTTCTTTATAAAAAACGCTTTAACGCTTCCACACTTCCCGAAAAGAAGGAAAGGATATCCCTTGCGATCAGCGCGCTTTCGTCGCTTACCGAGATTGCGTTGTCATTCAAACTGCGCGTGACGTCGGTGATGCCCATATTGGTGCCTTTGATCAACTTTTCCGCAATGTTGCTGTTGCTCTTATCCCCAAACAGGGAAAGTTTTACCATCTTCTTTTGCCACTTTTGCTTCATGGATCCATAGATCTCGGGGTCGATATCTAATTTTTTCATACGGTCGCTCACCCGCTCTCCCAGCGCGGCGTACTCCCCCATAAGTTGCTTGGTGTAAGCGTTCAAGTCCCCCACCGCCACCTTTCTTACCACGTCCAGCGACTGCATGCCAAGAAGCAAGGCCTTCATACATTCGTTCAAAAGTTCCTCTTCGTTTTCCGCAAAGATCCTCTTATTCGGATTATCCAAAACACTTTCCATAAAAAAACCTCCCGATGATCGAAAGTTTGGTCACGGGAGGGATTTCTTATACAACGGATCTTATGTTCTAAAAAATGCTTATGAGCATATCGGTCACGATGCGGCGCATCTCATCGTAATGGATATAATCGTGATGATCGTAAACTTCCTCATGCGCAAAGGATTGCACCACGATGATGGCGGTATGCACCTTTTCAAACACCTTTTCGGCAGGATACCCGAGCGAAACCAGCTTTTCGGACAGCGAGCGGGTCATCTCCTCTTCCAACGAAGCAAAACGCGCCGCCACGAGCTCGTCTTCCGCCGTGAGGGCGTGAAGGGTTCTGTGCATGGCCTTGTTCTCACGATGAGCCGCCACGCCGCGCTCAATGACCATGGGTACGATGGTTGCGAAATTGAGGTCGGAAAGCCCGTCCAACAAGGAAAGAATGGGGGTGAAGACCGTGCGGATATAAATATCCAGCGCCTCGACCAAAATATCCCGCTTATCGTGAAAATACCCGTACACGATGCCGGTGGATACCCCTGCCGCCTTTGCGATCTCGGCGGTGTTGGTGTTAAAGTACCCCTTTTCCGCAAAAAGGTCGTATCCCGCTTTTATGATGCGCTCTTTTTTCTCTATCGAACGCTTTTGTTTGGGCTCTCTTATCGTTTCTGCCATATTGCTATTATATCGAACTATCAAAAAAAAGTAAATAGGAAATCAAAAAGGCAGATCAGAGGAGCTTCCCTTGGGTTTTCTTTTGCGCGCTATTCTTCAAGTTTTTTGGATGCCGCGATCACCGCGCGATACACGCTTTCCAACGCGTCCTTTTCTTCCGCGTTTACCGCCGCGGCGCGCACTTTTTCCAGCACGAGTGCCTCTCGGCCCGCATTGGTCACGGGAAGTCCCTCTTTTTTCTTTACCTCTCCGATCTCTTTTACCACCGCAAAACGGTTCAAAAGCAATTCGCAGATCTCTTTATCCAAAAGGTCAATATCCTTTCTGAGCACGTCCAGCTTATTCATCTTTCCTCCTCTAAAATGGCGTCCAGCACCGCAATGGCCGCCGCCGCTTCTATGACGGGCACCGCGCGCGGCACGATACAGGCGTCGTGCCTTCCCTTGATCTCTATTTCACGCTCCTCTTTTTTCACAAGGTCCACCGAGTGCTGCTTTTTTCCTATGGACGGGGTGGGGCGCACCGCTACCGCCAAAGTGACGGGGGCGCCGTTGGTCAAGCCGCCGTTGATGCCGCCCGCATCGTTTTTGCCCAAAACGACCTTGCCGTCTTTTAAGCAAAGCGGATCGTTTGCCAAAGACCCGTAAGTTTCGGCAAGAGCAAAGCCCGCGCCGAATTCCACCCCCTTAATGGCGGGGATCAAATACAACAGCGAAGCGATCTTTCCTTCCAACGAACCGAAAGCGCCGCCGCCCATTCCGCCCGGTAAGCCAAGCACGGCACATTCGATCCTGCCGCCCACCGAATCCTTTTCCGCCGCCGCGCGCTCGATCTCACACAGCATATCCTCTTTGGCAGAGGGCGCCCATTCTCCCTTCTCTCCGCAAGAAAGCATCTCTTGGGTCAAGCCCGTCCGATAGGAAGCGCCCTTGATCTTTCCGATGGCGCTTACCCAGGCAGATACCGTGATCCCTTTTTCTTTCAAAAGCTGCTTTGCCGCAAAACCAAGCACGCAAAGGGGGGCGGTGAGCCTGCCGCTGAATTCCCCGCCGCCCGTGAAGTCCAACCTGCCGTCCATCAAATAGGCGGCGTAATCGGCGTGCGAGGGACGAGGGATGCCGTACAGATCAGAGTAATCCCCGCTTTTCACGTTGGTGTTTTTGATGACGGCACGAAAAGCGTCCTTTTCCACCGTGATCTCGGGAAGATCCGCTTCAAAGCGTTTGGTGGAATAACTTTCCCCTTTGGCGCGTCTTCTATCCATAAAACGAGCAAGCGCCTCTTTATCCGGCATGCTTGCGGGAATGCCGGTGGCGGACACTCCGATCTCGGCGGCGTGTGACGTACCGTACACGCTAAACTCTATCTTATCGCCCTTCCACTTCATACTTTCCTCCCAAGCACGCAAAGTTTTCCCAAAAACGCGGATAGGATTTCTTTACGCACGTCATATCGTTTATCTTACTTTCCCCACAGGCAAAGGCGGCAAGGATCGCTTCGGACATTGCCATCCTGTGATCGGAAAAACTATCGAACGCCGCGCCCTGCGGCTTTCCGCCCGTGATGAGCAAAGCGTCCTCTTTCACCTCGGCAAAAATACCTGCCTTGGAGAGCATATCTTGTATGGCAAAAAGCCTGTCGCTCTCTTTATCACGCAAACGCGATACCTTGGAAAGCACACTCGTTCCCTCGCAAAATGCGGCAAGCACCGAAAGAATGGGGGCTATGTCCGGCGTTTCCCCCACGTTCGCCGAGAAGGCGTGAAGCGCCCCCTTGGATACCGTCACGCCGTTATCCAAAACGCAAACTTCTGCCCCTGCTTGGCGCAACGCGTCAAGCACCGCTTTATCTCCCTGCACGTCATCTTTATCAAGCCCTTTAACGTTCACGCCATTTCCGAGCGCGCCCGCCACCAGAAAAAACGCCGCGCCGGAATAATCCCCCGGCACCGCGCGGTCCGTTAGTTGATAACGCTGTGCGCCTTTTATCAAAAAGCCTTTTTCTCGGCGTTTGATTTGAATGCCCGCCTCTTGAAGCACCTTTAAGGTGATCTCGATATAGGGTGCGGAAACCGCCCTGCCCAGCAATCTGATCTCACTATCCCCACCAAGCAAAGGAAGCGCCAACAAAAGACCCGTCACAAACTGCGAACTGACCGTGGCGTCAATCTCGTAAACGCCCGCCGTTAACTGCCCGTTTACCCCCGCCGCAGAGGCTTGTACGCCGTGCTCGGAAAGGGTGCTCGTGAGAGCTCCCATCGGTCTTTCGCTCAGCCTGCCGCGCGTGAGGAAACGCACCTTTACGCCAAGCGCCGCCGCCAAGGGAATGAGAAAGCGAAGGGTACTGCCGCTCTCGCCCACGTCCACGCTCACCTCACGGTCGGGCTTATGAAAAGCGCCGTAGCGCACCGTATTTCCCGAAAACGCCGCTTGAAACCCAAGCGAAGACAATGCGTGCGCGGTCAAAGAAGCGTCCTCGGAATCCCCGTAAGACAAACCGCTGCCTGAGAGCGCCGCCGCTATCAGCATCCTGTGCGCGTACGATTTTGAGGCGACCGCCGTGATCTCGCCTGCTATCGGATGCGGATGCACGCGTGCATTCATCGCTTATCGATCTCCCTTTTGATCTTATCGCCTTCCGCCAACAGCGCGCGCAAGCCCTCTTCGTCCCCTGCGCCAAGCGCGTTGGAATAGGCTTGCAAAGAAGCGATCAACGTGTCTAATTCCTTTTTCAAACAGTCACGATTATCCGTCATCAATTCCGCCCACATATCGGGGTTGAGCCTTGCCACGCGAGTAAGGTCGCGGTAGCTTCCCGCGGAAAAACCCGCGTGCTCTTTTGCGCTGCCGTTTTTAATAAACGCGTTGGATACCACGTGACACAACTGCGAGGTGTAAGAGATCATCTTATCGTGCTTTTCCGCTGTGGTGACCACCACCTCACCGAAGCCCAGTGAAAGATAAAACTTTTTGATCTCCGAAAGCGCAAACAGATCTTCCGTCACCGGCACGAGGATCATGGATGCGCCCTCGAACAGGCGCACGGAAGAGTGTTCTATGCCGGCATATTCTCTTCCCGCCATGGGGTGACCGCCCACGAACACAAGGTCGCCACGCTCCTTGGACAGGCGCACCATTGCCTCGGTGACGATGCGTTTGTTCCCACAAAAATCCATCACGATCGCGCCCGCCTTCAAGAAGGGCAAATACTCCCTGACAGCCCCCTCAAAGTCCCTTGGGAAGATGCTTACCACCAAAAGATCGAGGGTGGCGGCGTTTTCTTTGGTGAGCGGTTCGCCGTACGCCTTTGCAAGCAGGGCTTTTTTCATGACCGCTTCGCTTGTATCGCTACCGAATACTTCGTATCCCTCTCGGACGAGCACCCTGCCGAAACTGCCACCCATCAGCCCAAGTCCGATGATGCCGACCTTTTTGATCATACCCTTTTCCCCACTGCCGCGGCAACGGCGTTCACTTCTTGCACCACGTCCTTAAACTGTTCGGGGCGCAGGCTTTGCGCGCCGTCACAAAGGGCGCGAGGCGGATCGTTATGCACCTCTATCATCACACCGTCCGCTCCTGCGGCAGCCGCCGCCTTGGAGAGGGGTTTTACCAATCTTGCCACCCCGCTGGCGTGGCTGGGATCCACGATCACGGGAAGGTGCGTAAGTTCTTTTAAAACGGGCACCGCGCTGATATCCAGCGTGTTTCGCGTGGTGGTTTCATACGTGCGGATACCGCGCTCGCACAGCACCACGTCGTGACACCCTTCGCTCATCAAGTACTCCGCGCTCATAAGCCATTCCTGCACGGTGGCGGCAATGCCGCGCTTTAACACCACGGGCTTACCCATGCGTCCCACCGCTTTTAACAACTCAAAGTTTTGCATATCGCGCGCGCCGATCTGCACGATGTCCACGTCACGGAACAGGTCGATATGGATCTCGCTCATGATCTCGGTGACGATGGGAAGCCCCGTTTCCTCTTTGGCTTTCAAAAGCAAACGGATGCCTTCGTCACGCAAGCCTTGAAAGGCGTAAGGAGAGGTGCGCGGCTTGAATGCGCCGCCGCGAAGCACCGTAGCGCCCGCTTCCTTTACTGCCTGAGCCACCCCGATGATCTGCTTTTCGTTTTCCACCGAGCAAGGCCCCGCAATGTAGGTAAAATTCCCCGCGCCGATGGTCACCCCGCCAACATGAACGGCGGTATCTTCGGGATGGAACTTGCGGTTGGCAAGCTTGAAGGGCTCCTGGATGCGCTTAACGTCTTCCACGATGTCCAGCGAACGCACGAGATCTATATCCACGCGGCTGGTATCGCCCACAAGACCCATAACGATGGTGTTTTCACCCTGGCTGATATCGGTTTTGAGCCCCAACGATTTGATCCATTCCGTCAAATGATCGTATTGTTTTTTGTCATGATCCTTTTTGATAACGATGATCATAGTTTTCTCCTTATGTCGGGGGAACGCCCCGCTTGTTTCAGAATAAAAAAACGGCCGACGTATCGACCGCTTCTCTTTTTTTCTATACGCAAAAACAGCCGATACTATTTGTTATCCGCGAAAAAGTAATATGCGTAATAGAAAGTGCCTTTTTTCATTTAGCGTGCCAAGAGTACGAGGCGATCGTACAAGATGATCGTGATAAGATCCACCAAATAGAAGATGAAGCAAAGCACGATGTTCAAAACCACGCCGAGCCAATTTTTCTTTTCGGCACGTTTCACAATGCCGAGAATGATGTTGGTGATCGGAATGATTGCCAAAATGATGTTGAGAATTCTGCCAAAGCCATAACTTACTTTCTTGGAAGCCATACTGTTGTTCTCCTTTTGTTTTTGTTATTGTTATTATAGCACGGGCACGCGCCCGCCGCAAGCGTTTTTTATCCCGGCGATGCCCAAGCCGATGGTGTTTGCCTGTTTTGTTTGAACCAATCGGTATCTTTTAACGGCGTATCGTTATTCGAGCAAGTGACCGAAACTTCTCCGCCCTCACTCACCACCGTGATCACGCCGTTCATGGAGGCAAAGCCCGTGTCCTCGTACTTGCTTTTGCTTTCGTTATAAGAAACCGTGCCCACCGTGGTCACGTAAACCTTATCGGTATAAGGCGCCACTCTTTTGATAAACTCTTGCGAGGGAAAGGTGTTTGCCGCCGTTTGGGTGTACTCCACCGCGCCCGCGCAGCAACATACGCACACGATCTTGGGACGAATGACCGAAAGAAGGGTATCCGTGCTGGCGGTAAAAGATCCGTGGTGCCCCGCTTTGAAAAGTTGCACTTCGGGGAGGTTGTTGTTTTGAACTAGGGACGCTTCGCCACTTGCTTCCAGATCACCCGTCAAAAGATAGTAATTATCGCCGTGGTTGAAAAGCACACAAACCGAATAATCGTTTTCGTCCTCCGTCTTTTCTTCATAATAACGCTGATAGAGGATGGTCATGCTCATGCCTTCGCCGAGCTCGTACGTCTTTTGCGCGCCGTTCACCTCTTGACAGCATTCCAAAGCGGTATAATGCTTGGCGCCCGCCGCCACTTCCGCATCGCGTGCCGTAATGTACTTGTTGTACACGGAGGTCGTTGCGTTGGTATTGACAAAATCAATGATCACGCCGCATTCGTAGCGCTTGAAAATGCCGTCACGCTTGTTCGTATCGGTAAATCCCGCAATGTGATCTTGGTGCGCGTGGGTAGCTATCACGTATTCAAGCGTTCCGTCCGTGCAATAATTGTCCACGTAATCGGAAATGGCGTCGGCGCTGTTTTGGCGCGAGCCCGCATCGATCAAAATGTCAATATCGCCCGCCTTTATATAAGTGCTGTCACCGGTATAGTTGTTGCCGAGCTCCAAAAAGTGGAAGGAAAGAGCGTCGGTGCCGTAAGTATGCGCGTGCGGGACCGTGCCGCCCGAAGAGCTGCCCGCATGATCCTTTTCCCCAAGGTCCACGAAGCGGCTGATCAGGCTATCCACCCTATTATGTATCGGATCCACCGTGAAGTACAGCACCGCCGCCGTGGCTATCACGATCACGAGGATGACCGCCACGGCTATCACGACGCGCGGGTGCCGTTTTGCTTTTTTAACTGCTTTTTTCACCTGTCTTTTATTTGTCATCGTTATGCCTCGTATCCGTGCGGATTATTCTTGCGGAAGTTCCACAAGCTCGCGCACATATCGTCGAGCGTTAACTTGGCTTCCCAGCCGAGTTCTCTCTTTGCTTTTTCCGCGCTGGCATAACAAGCGGCAATATCCCCGCCGCGGCGAGGCGCCATTACCTTTTGAAGGGGCTTTCCGCACGCCTTCTCAAACGCGTGTATCACTTCCAGCACGCTGTACCCTACCCCGGTGCCGAGGTTATAGATATGCACCCCCGCTTCGTTCAGTTTGGGAATGACCGCCACGTGACCCTTGGCAAGGTCCACCACGTGGATATAGTCACGCACGCCGGTGCCGTCCTTGGTGGGGTAATCGGTGCCGAACACGCGAATAAAGGGCAACTCTCCGATCGCCACCTTGGCAATATAAGGCGCTAAGTTGTTGGGGATCCCTTTCGGGTCCTCTCCTATCAAGCCGCTTTCGTGCGCGCCGATGGGGTTAAAATAACGAAGAAGCGCCACGCTCATCTCGCCGTCCGCCGCCGCGGCGTCTTGCAAAATGCGCTCGATAAAGAGTTTGGTCGTGCCATAAGGGTTTGTGGTGGAAAGGGGAAAGTCTTCCGTGACGGGAAGGCTCGCCGGATCCCCGTAAACGGTGGCGGAAGAGGAAAAGATAAACTTCTTTACCCCCTTTTCTTTCATCACTTCCAAAACGGTTAAGGTGCAATCGATGTTGTTGCGGTAATAGGCAACGGGTTTTTCCACACTCTCACCCACCGCCTTAAAGCCGGCAAAATGCACCACGAAGTCTATCTCGTTTTCGTTAAAGATGCGGCGCACCGCCTCTTTGTCACACACGTCCGCTTTGTAAAACTTGATGCTTTTCCCCGCGATGCGTTCCACTCTGCGGATCGCTTCTTCACTGCTGTTGGAAAGGTTATCCGCAACCACAACGTCGTATCCTGCCGCCAAAAGCTCCACCACGGTATGACTGCCGATATAACCCGCTCCGCCGCTCACAAATGCTCTCATGCGCTTTTTCTCCTTGCCCTATGCTTTTTCTTTATAGTATGCTCGTTTGTTTTCTTTACTCTATTATACAAGATGCCTCTTGCCTAAGCAAGCAACGCACCGCTTTTAGAAAAAAGGTGCCCGAAAGCACCCATTTATTCCTGCTCATTCAAAAGATGGGAATAGGCAAACAGCCCCGCTCCCACCTGCACGGAAGCAAGCGTTTCGTATTCTCCCGCAAAAGCGCTTACCAAAAGATCGTACTTTTCTCTGATCCTCGTGCCCGCCTGCATGGGTGCTTCCAAGGTAAGGAAGGTTGCCACGAGGGACAAGGTTTCCGCCGCGTCCTCCATCACCGTCTTGCGAGAATAGGAAGAAAGGAAACAACTGTTGGTTTCGTCATAGCGGGAAGAAAGCCCGTACACCCGATCGTTCGAGGTGCTGTTGCCGTAACTCAACCCGTAATTTTTGCTTCCCAAGGCGCTTTCAAAGGCAGTTACGGCAGAGGTGAAATTATAATGGAACACGTGTATGAATTCGTGCAGCATGATGTTGAAATACCCGCTGTGATACACCCCGCGGATCTCGGTGCCGAAGGTGGAGAACCACACCTTGTTGCGATCCGAAGTCAAGCCGAGAATGGTGGTGCTTTTCCCCGACGCTTTGATCTTTTTGCAAAGGTTTACGGTAATGGGGTATTCACTGCGAAGCGACGCCTCACGCAAGGCGTTCCTTGGCATGCGGGAAAGGGTGTACATTAGGAAATTGCTTTGTTGCATGAGCTCGGTATACCCCGTTTGTTGCTCCATGGAGTAACCTGAAATGGATTGAATGGCGGTGCCGTAAAGCACGGTGATGCCGTAATAACGGGATAGTTTTTCCGTCAAATTGGGAAGGGTGCCGCCATACAGTACGCTCCTGCTTTGCACGCTGCCCGTACTGCTCGTGTAGTTAGTGCCCTCAACATGCTTTGCGTAAACCGCAGGATAGGTTGCGCCGTCCTTGCCGTCTTTTCCAGCCGTGCCCGAAGTCATGGCAACGTCCTGCCCAACCAGCGCGCTCAAAGAGCCCGCCGTGCCGCCTTTTGCGCCCATACCCGCATTGCCGGGAAGCGCCGTGACCATGCCCGACAGAAAGCGCACGGAATCAGCATAGATCGCCACACCGCTATCGCCGCCGTGGCCGCCATCCCCGCCTGAACCGGAAACGATCATCACGCTGCTCTCATAAGCGGCGTCCGCACCGTTGCCGCCCGCCGTGCCGTTCACACCGTCCCCTGCCGAAGCGGTTAAGGTGCCCTCTCCCTTGAATACGAGAGTGTGGCCACTGATGGCGGTGCCACCCGCCGTGCCCACGTACCCGCGCTTGCCCGCGCGGCGCACTTGGGTGGGCCATTGCGAATTGGTATTTACCCACACGCCGTCCGTTTCTTCCCCGCTGTTATCCAAAAGATACGGGCTATCCGCACTGATGCGGTTTTGTCCTTTTAATACGATCTCCGTTGTGCCGGCAGAGCCAAGGTCCATCACCGTTCCGCCAAGCCCCTGCGTGGCAACGGTGGCAAAATTCCAAAGAGTGAGGGTGCGTGACGAGGCATTTCGGAAATAAAGATAAAAGTCTTTATACGCGCTTTGTTCGGTGCCGTCGTATTTACCTTCTAAAACAAGATCGGTCACGTTCGCGGGCACGATCAAGGTCAAACAGCCGCTGTTCATGGTGGAAGGAAGCACCATCCATACGCTTGCGTTTTCCCCGCTTGACGATAAACTCACGCTTGACCAACTCGTGTACTCCCGCCTGTCGTACCTGCCCGCCACGGTCACTTCCACTTGGTTGCTGAGGGTGCCGTCCGCGCCTTCCGCCACAACGACCACGCGCCCGATATCCGCGCCATCCTTGACCGTGAGGGTATCCCCGCTGATGGTCACAAGATCCCCGCCCTCGATCACGCGATAGGTAATGCCTTCGCCGTACGTTTGCGGTTCCGCCGTGTGGGTAAAGCGCAAGGACTCCCCGCTCCGCAAATAGGAAACCGAGCCTTGCGGCGCGATCTCCAAAAGGGTGATGATCTTTTCACTGATCACATACGATACCGAAGCGTAAGCGTCATCCGCCTCGATCAAAAACACGATCTCTCCCCCTGCGGGGGCATTGGATAGCACGGTAAAGGAAGCGCCGCCCGTCCATTCCACGTAAGCCTGTCCTTCCACAAGAGAGATGCGCACCGCGCTTGGGTTAGCGTCCTCGGGATAGAGGATATAAGAGAAGGTTTTTTCCGCACCGGGCTGAACCACGCCGGTTCTCGGTGCCACAATGCTCGTCACGTTGGGATAACCCACGGTGAGCGTGACGCGCTCTTCGCAATATCCGCAACGAGCCGCCAGCACGATCTCGCTTCCCATAGGCGCATCTGCCCCAATGGTAAGGGTGCGTTGCTCCGCGTTAAGGGTAGCAAGATCCGCCCCGCTTTCCAAAGCGAATTCGGGAGTATAACTGCTTGACACGGGTTCTTGCTCGTAAGTAAAGGACACCGTCCTGCCGGGAAGCGCCTTTTCGGAAGAAAGGGATAACGAAATGGCGGTGGTTTGCACGGTGGTGATGGTGATGCGCTTTTGCTCGCTTGCCGCGCCCGCCACGTAAGCTTGCAGAACGATCTCCCCAAAATCCGCCCTCTCATTCACTTTTAAGAGGTTCCCAACGATGCGTCCATCTCCCGAAACCACCACGTAATAGGGAGTAAAGGCAGAGGCATCCGCAGGAGAAACTTCCACGGAAAGAGCGATCGCATCACCCGCTTGCGCCGTATCCGCACACAATAAACGCACACTCTCCACAGGAGAAGGCGCCACCGTAAAGGTCTTTTGCGCCGAAATGTCGCCAACGGTCACGCGCAGCGTAAACTCTTCCCCCGCCTGCGCCGTGGGGGAAACGGTCACGAGTCCGTCTTGTACGGAAACCACCTTTTCGCCACGCACAACGGAGAGCGTTAAATCCTTTTCATAATAAGAGGATACTTTTGCGTCCTCACCGCGAAAATCCACCTTTGCGCCGATCACCGTGCCGGCATAGATCTCCCCTGTTAAAGAAAGATCCACGGATACCTCGCCCTCGCACGCACAAAGCAAAACCGCAAACGCGCATACAAGCAATATGACGAGCGCAAAAAGCGCCGTTTTTTTGCCAAAAGTGCCTTTCATAACTAAATTATACTACTTTTATATGTTCTTTTGAAAGACAATTAAGAAAATTTACCGCATAGGGAAAAAGAGGAAAAGGCTACGCAATGCGGAATGCGGAATTCGGAACGGGCTACGCAATGCGCAATGCGGAATTCGGAATGCGGAATTGCCGGAGCCCTCAGGCGAAGGCAGCGTCGAGCAAAGCGAGATACATCATGCTTGCCTTTTTTGGCAAGTACATAATGTCACCGAAGGTGATACAAGAATTCGATATGTGCTGACGCACTCGATATGCTGTGCAATGCGGAATGCGGAATTCGGAATGCGGAATTGCCGAAGCCGATAGACGTTGGCAATATGAGCGTAGCGAATTATCATTCGAGCGATAGCGAGTTATCATTCGCCCAAAAGGCGTCACTCCAATGTAGAATTCGGAATGCGGAATTCGGAATGCGGAATTGTTTGAACCAATAGCAGCAAGGGGATGTTGTTCTTTGTCATCCTGAGCGGAACAAAGTGCAGTCGAAGGATCGCCGCGTATAAAATTACTGCTCTACGCAAAAACATCACGTACAACTGTTTTAATAATCGGCGATGTTTCGGCACACTTGCTTCGCGCGTGGCTCAACATGACGGTTTTTTCGTCATCCCGAGCCGTGCCGAGGGATCTCAGACCTTGTAAAACTCGATATGCTACGCAATGTAGAATGCGTAATTCGGAATGGCAGGTCACTCCGTTCCGAATAGTTGCACCCTTTGTAAAGGGGGATCGTCTGCCACCCCAGGTGGGAGAGGGGGATTTTTTTAATGAGCAATGCGGAACGGGCTACGCAATTCGGAATTCGGAATGCGGAATGCGGAATTGCCGAAGCCCTCAGGCGAAGGCAGCGTCGAGCAAAGCGAGATACATCATGCTTGCCTTTTTTGGCAAGTACATAATGTCACCGAAGGTGATACAAGAATTCGATATGTGCTAACGCACTCGATATGCTACGCAATGCGGAATGCGAAATTCGGAATGCGGAATTATAATGGATCACAAGGTGAGCGCGGAGAGTGGTGCAGAGACGCGGCGCAACGAAAAAATCCCGCAGGCGTGTACTGTTTGTACATAACTGCGGGATTTTGAGTTGGAACAAAGTATATGCGCCGCTATCCGCGCTCACCTCTCTTCGCGGAAATAATTCGTCCCCAACGACCCCGGCGCTTGCGCCTTCTTGCTACCTACGATACTCGTAATGATAAGCACAATGATGGTCATCACGTAAGGCAGAACCTTGATCGCAAATTTAATCGTTTCATTGGTGACGAGCCATTTCTCCTTCAAAATGTACAACGCACCGAAGATGATCGAGCCGGGGATCGCAAGACCCGGGCGCCAAATGGTAAAGATCACAAGAGCGATGGACAACCAACCAAAGCCTTCGCAAACGTAATCCCAGCGTCCGAACAAATGCTCCATGATCGCATACAAACCGCCAAGTGCGGCAATCGCACAGCCAATAATTGTGGCAATATACTTATACGCCGTCACGTTGATACCGGCAGCATCCGCCGTGGCGGGACTTTCACCCACTGCACGAAGATGAAGTCCCGTGCGCGTTTTGCTGAGAATGATCTGTGCAACGATCGCAACGATGATGGCAAAATAAACCAAAAAACCGTGCGATAAGAAAATCTGCTTCATGCTGTTTACAAAACCGGTATCACCAAGTTTTACGTCCACTTTAAAGAAATTCTTATACGCGTAAGAAGCCGATGCGATCTTGCCGAAATTTGCTTTGAGTCCGTTCATAAAGTGCCCCGCCAAACCAAGACCGAAAGTGGTCATGGCAAGACCCGTCACGTTTTGATTCGCGCGAAGCGTCACCGTCATAAAGCTATACAAAAGTCCCATCAAACCACCGGCAAGAATGGTGGAAAGCATGGGCAGGAAAAGCAACGCAAACTCCGACGTGATTCCCGCTTTCATCAGAGAATACACCGTCATGCAACCTGCCGCCGCCCCCACGCTCATCACGCCGGGGATACCGAGATTCAGGTGCCCGCTTTTTTCCACAACGATCTCGCCCGTTGAGCCGAAGAGGAAAACTGCACTCAAGTTAAACGCTGCTGCCAAAAAAGAAATCCATACTGCAAGAGTCATAGTTTTATTCCTCCTTTGCGGCTTGATCCGCCGTTTCGTCCGTTTGAAGCGCCGTTGACGCTCCCTCTACGGGCGCTTCTGCCGCTTCGCCCGACCTATCATCAACAGACCCTGCCGCTTGACTTTCGGACACGGCTAGAACGGGTTGGGGCTTTGCCGTACGATGACGAAAAACAATTTTATAATTGATAAAGAACTCACAAGCAATGATTAGCAGGAACATGATACCGATCAAAACCTGAGAGAAAAACTCGTTCGTGATCTGATTCTCTTCCATAATTCCTTCCGTTCCTTTCGTTAAGAACACAACAAGGAAGGCGGTAAGAATCATAAAAATGGGATTAAATTTGGCAAGCCAAGAAACAAGGATAGCGGTAAAGCCTCTGCCGCCGGCATCTTTTTCACTGACCGTATGGTTGATGCCGTTTACAAGCAAGAACCCGATGATGCCGCAAACGATACCGGATACGATCAAAGTGCGGATGATGACCTTTTTCACCTTGATGCCGATATAACGCGCGGTGTTCTCGCTTTCACCAACCACCGAGATCTCATAGCCGTGCTTGCTGAAACGCAAGTACACGAACATAAATGCGGTGAGCGCCAAAGCAATGATGATGGTAAACCAAAAGTCCTCTCCTGCGATCTTGGGAAGGTTTGCATAGGCAGAGGGCGCAAGAGATTGCGATCCGTTGGGGACCCATACTTTGATCATAAATATGATCAACTGGATCACCACATAGTTCATCATTAGGGTGAACAGCGTTTCGTTCGTGTTCCACTTTGCCTTGAAAAGCGCGGGGATCACAGCCCAAATAATACCGCCGATCATAGCCGCCGCCAAACAGATAAAGATCAAAGGAACGTTCGGCACCTTTCCTCCGAAATACTGAATGCACATCATGCTGAACAGAGCCGCCATCAACACTTGACCTTCCGCACCGATATTCCAAAACTTCATTTTGAATGCCGGCGTGACCGCCAAAGCAAAAAGAAGCAAAAGAGACAGATCGCGCAAAAGCGCCAGCGTTTTGAACTTAGCGGTCTTCGCGGTCGTGCCGATACCGAAAGCACCTTTGAACATATACTTCCACGCATCGATCGGATTGGTCTCTAACGAGATCATGCACAGTATGCCCATTATAATGAAGCCAAGCAAAAGCGCGCCGATGCGGATCGCCCACGGTTGCCAAGCGGGTACGTTTGCACGTTTTATCAAATGGAACAGAGGTTCGCGTGTCTTTTTGTTCGTGTTCATTGCTTATCCTCCTCTGCCGCATTCTCCGCAGCTGTTTTTACTGCGTGAGCATCCGCCTTTGCGTTGCTCAGCATCAGCATGCCAACTTCCTCCTTAGTCACCTTGCGTGCATCCACAATGCCCGCCACCTTTCCGCCCGAGATCACGAGCAAGCGATCGGACAAGGCAAGCAGCACGTCCAAGTCCTCACCCACGAACACCACGGCAACGTTCTTTTCCTTTTGTTGGTTCAAAAGGTTATAGATCAAGTAGGAAGAGTTAATGTCCAAGCCTCTCACAGGGTACGCCGCCATAAGCACTTTGGGGGAGGAAGAGATCTCACGCCCTACCAGCACCTTTTGCACGTTGCCGCCCGACAGGCGCCTGACCGGCGTCATATCGCTGGGGGTCACCACTTCCAGCTCACGGATGATCTTATCCGCAAGCGCCTTGGGGCGCTTTTTGTTCACAAAGATGGAACGCCCTTTGCGGTAGCTCCTGAGCGCCATGTTATCCACAATGCTCATATTGCCCACGAGGCCCATGTTCAAACGGTCTTCGGGAACGAAGGAAAGTTTGATGCCCAGTTCCTGAATTTGACGCGGCGTTCTGTGGCGGAGATCTATGATCTCATCCTCATAGAAGAGCACCTGCTCCTCGTTTACGAGGCGAATGATCTCCTTGTTGCTTTTGCCCTTAAAATCCACCTTGTTCCCTTGGGGATCGTGGAAAAAGCCTTCTGCCGCCATTCTTTTGATCTGTCTGAGTTTTTTGTGGAAGAAGGTAACTGGTTTGTTCTTCTTGGGGTTGTGGAAGATGATATCTCCCTTGGAAACCCTTTGCAAACCGGCAATGCCTTCCAACAGTTCTTTTTGTCCATTGCCCGCAATGCCCGCAATGCCCAGGATCTCACCGCCGTTGATCGTGAAGGAAACGTCCTCCACGGCGTACCTGCCCTCTTTGTTCTTTACGTATAAGTGTTCGATAAAGAGGCGGGGCTTGGGGTCCACGGGATCCTTGCGGTCAATGTTGAGTTCCACCTTTTTGCCCACCATCATATCGGCAAGCTCTTTTTCCGAAGTATCCTTGGTATCCACCGTGGCAATATGCTCGCCTTTTCTGAGCACCGCCACGCGGTCGGATATCTCCATGACCTCGTTCAACTTGTGCGTGATGATCACGATGGACTTGCCGTCCTTTTTCATCTCACGCAGCACCTTAAAGAGGGTGCGTATCTCCTGAGGGGTCAAAACGGCGGTGGGCTCATCCAAAATCAGGATGTCCGCGCCGCGGTATAACACTTTGATGATCTCCACCGTTTGCTTTTCGGAAACGGACATTTCGTGGATCATCTTTTTGGGATCTATTTGAAAGCCGTAGCGGTCGCACATGTCGCGCACTTCGGCAGCCACTTTCTTAAGGGAATAACGCCCCTTCTTTACGCCAAGCGCAATATTCTGCGCCGCGGTAAACACGTCTATCAACTTAAAATGCTGATGGATCATGCCTATCTTATAGCGGAAAGCGTCCTTGGGGCTCTTGATCGTGACTTCTTCCCCGTTCACGAAGATCTGACCTTCATCGGGGTAATAGATGCCTGCGATCATGTTCATCAGGGTGGTCTTACCGCAGCCGTTCTCACCGAGCACGGATAAGATCTCCCCTTTGCGAATATCCAGGTTTACCCCTCTATTCGCAACCACCGGACCAAAGGTCTTGGTGATATTTTTCATTTGGATTGCAATTTCGTGTTCCACAGTTGTTCTCCGTTAAGAATAAATGGACCTCTCGCAAGAGTTTCCCCTTGCGAGAGGTTGTGTTATGTTTTGTGATCGAGCGAAGGGCAAACGCCCTTTCGTTTGACCATTTAAGAGGTTACAAGATGATTAGTTCAACCAGGTGATACCGTCGATCTTCACGTCAAAGTAAGGAGCGGAACGGAACTTGGACTCTTTGAAGATACCGCCTTCGATAACTTGCGTATCGGCAGCCCAGAAGTCAGCCTCGCCATTGTCGATAACGTCAGCCGTATATTCGGTGATGTGATCGCCATCCACAGTGAAGTTTGCGGTGTCAAACACTTCGAGGGTGCCCGCAACGAGCTTTGCACGAGCAGCCACGATGGCTTCAACGGTGCCTGCCGCCATCACGTCGCCGTTCAAAGCGGTAAGAACAACGGAACCGTCCTTTAAAGTACCAACATAGTTATCATCGATCGCCTGACCTTTCACGGATTGCGCGATGATGTACTTCACGTAAGGAGTCCAATCGATGCGGCTGGAAATGATGAAGGTGTTGGAGCAATCTTCGATCGTGCTGCCGTTGTAGGACACGTTGGGAACGCCCGCAGCTTCGCAAGCGGAGGGAGCGCCCATGGAGTCAGCGTGTTGGCTGATCAGTTTGCAGCCCCTTGCGATCAAGGTCTCGGCGGCGTTCTTCTCAGCGGTGGGATCAAACCAAGAATCGGTAAATTGCACTTCCATCGTCACAGAGGGGCAAACGCTCTTCACGCCAAGATAGAAGGAGGTGAAGCCGGAAACCACTTCCGCATACTTGAAAGCGCCAACGTAACCGATCTTTGCCTGAGCAGCGGTGAACTTGCCCGCCTCGATCATCTCGTTGAGCTTCATGCCTGCGGCAATACCGGCAAGGTAACGGCCCTCATAGATGGAAGCGAAAGCGTTGTGGAAGTTTGCTTGATCGGTGGTGGTGGTACCGGTACCGGTCGCATGGCAGAACTGCACGTCGGGATAATCCTTGGCAGCCTTGAGCATGTAAGGACCATGGCCGAAGGAATCCGCAAAGATCACTTTGCAACTGTCGGCAGCAAGCTCTCTTGCAACGGTCTCACACTGAGCACCTTCGGGAACGTTCACCTTAATGGTGTATTGAGACTTGCTCAAACCAAGCTCTTTGCACGCGGCCTTGAACGCATTGATGAAGTTGAGGTCATAGGTGGAAGACTCGTCATGCAAGCAGATCATACCGATCTTGAAGCTGGAAGGGATCGTAAGATCGCTGTAATCCGGCTGCTCCAATTCAAGAGCGGGGATCTCCACTTCGTTCACCTTCGATCCGTCATTGCCGCAAGCGACCATGCTCACCGCAAACACAGCTACGAGTGCAAGCGCCATAATGATAGTGATGATTTTTTTCATTTTTTCCTCCCTTTGCCTTTCGGCATTTTAATTGAATTTTATATCGCCCGGGTGCATTTCCTTAATACACGCGAGAGAATACACTTTTACGCCCTTGGCTTCAATGAGCGCCCTGCCGCCTTGGTGCATCTTTTCAATGGCTGCCACGAACCCGACGGCTTTTGCACCCGCCTGTTCCACCAAGGAAAGAAGACCCATTGCCGCGTTGCCGCTTGCCAAAAAGTCATCCACGATCAAAACCTTATCCGCAGCGGAAAGATACTCCTTGGAAACCACCACGGTGTTTTCGGTTTTGTGGGTAAAAGAAAAGACGGGAGCCGCATAGACTCCCTCCGAAATGTTTAAAGACCTGTGTTTTTTTGCCACCAAAACGGGCAGACTCATTTTCTCCCCTGCGGCAAAAGCGAGCGATATGCCGGAAGCTTCCACGGTGAGGATCAAGTTGGCGCCGGACTCTGCAAACTCGCGCGCAATATCCGCGCCAAGATCGGCAATGAGCGCAACATCCAAGCGGTGGTTCAAAAAGCCGTCCACCTTTAAGATATCTCCCTCGAGCACCTTTCCTTCTTTCAGAATCTTGTCTTCCAGCAGTTTCATCCGTTTCTTCCTGTACGATCACCCGCAAAAGAAAACGAAAAAGCAAGTTAAAACCTTTAACTTGCTTGCCAATAACTACCATAAGTCGTGACGGTGTCACGACTTTCCCAATAGTCGCACTTGAGGCTGTGCGGTAGAAACTCAAGGGCCATCCATCCTTGATTATATTGGCAATATTCTTTTGTTGATTTTATTGTATCGCAAAGCAAAAATGATGTCAAACAAAAGAGGGGGTATTTAGAAAGATTTTTTGACAATTTTTGCCATTTGGAGCAAACCGGTTATTTATGGAGCCCCCTCACGCGCGCCCGCCTAAGCGCGTTATTAAAAAGGTTTTAACGCGCGGCCTTTGCGTGCGCTTTCACCATTCGTTTGAAGGTATAATAGGGGAAGCAATGACGCGACACCGTGATCTCGCGCAGGCACTCCTCGCCATCCGTAAGGTCCAAGTTCAATTTATAAAGATCGCTCCCGCGAACAAGGTTGCAGGAAAGGGATTTTATCTCGTTAAACGGCAAGGTGTAAAGCACTTCTGCCCCTTTGGCGCCACCGTGCGGATATTCCAGGGTAAAATAATCGTTATACGCCTTTTTGTCCGGCGTGGTGCGAAGGCGAAGCATCACCCTTCTGTCGTACTTTTCCATATTGACCCATATTAAAAGATCTTGTTTTTTCCAACACATGATCAAACTCCTTCGTTCTTGCTTGAGCTTTGAGCTTAAAGAAGACAAGCACGCCGAATTATGCGCGCATTACAGGGCCGCTTCGATGAACTCCGCCACCTGTTTTGCGCAACGTTCCGCGCCCTTTATGGTAAGATGGATCTTATCCTCGCAAATGTTTCCCGCCACGTCTTGCGCCACAAGCGAATTGAGGTCGTTTATTTGCACTCCCATTTCGCGCAGTTTGGGCACCACGAGAGCGTTAAAACGGTCTATATCGGTGTTTTTGTTATGCGGGTAATCGGGGTGGACGGGGGTGGTGGTGGCAAAGATCACCTTCGGGGTGATTTTTTGAAGAGTGGCGGCAATGCGAAGAACGTTTTGCACGTATTCTTCATCGGTGGAAAAGAGCGCTCCGTCCCCCACGATGTTTGCCACGTCCCAAAGACCGCAATTAAAGTGGATCACCTCGCAACCCTTTAACTCTTCTTGCAGGTCAAAGATCATTCTAAGCAGATTTTTGGCAAACTTGCAGTTCTCCTTCGGTTGAAAAACGGTTGCTTTCTTTTTGAGCAGTTTGGGCACTACCTTTCCGTATCCGTATAACCGAATGGAATCTCCCAAAAGCGCAACTTTTCTTTCCATAATCTTCTCCTTTTGCCCAACCAAACGTTCCTTTTAAGGCGTCTTTTAACTCAAATACGGTTTGAGCGCGGCTGTCCACACGGCGTATCCTTCGGCGCTGAGGTGCAAGCCGTCCGTGCTGTAGCTCTCTATCAAATAATGATCCTCTCCCTCAAAAAGCGGGTAAAGATCAAGATATTGATACCCGTGCGATGCCGCAAGACTGCGAATGCCCTCGTTTATCACGGGGATGCGTTGCATGGACCTATCGTAATCCTCCCTTTTGCGAAAGGCGGTGGGATGCATGGGAAGAATGGAGGTGCAAAACACTTCCGCTGCGGGAAGACGCTCTTGGATACGATCCAATATCTCCTTATAATTGTTAAGAATGGTTTGATCCGGAACGCCGCCGTTGATATCGTTTATGCCGATCAAGAGAGAGATCTTGGTGGGTTCGAGGACCAAAAGCGAATCCTCCAATCGAGCAAGCAGTCCGCTCGTTTTATCGCCGCCGATGCCGCGATTATAGCTGGCAAGAGGAAGATCCGCATAAGAAGCGTCCAACGCATAGCGATCGGTAAGCGAATCCCCTATAAATACGATCTGCCCCTTGGAAACGTTTTTGTTTTGCAGAGCAAAAGCCTCGCATTTTTTTTCATAAAAGGTGCGCTCCCTTGGGGGCTTTGCCGCTTGCGCCCAAAGCGCGGCAAAGGTGACCGTTGCGGCAACGAGCACCACCACGATCGCACAATAGATAATTTTCTTTTTCGTTATACTTTTCACCCTTTCTTCCCCCTTAGGCGTTCTTTTCCGAAATCATTATATCACAATCCAAGGGAAAATGCCTCGTTTTTAAAAAAACCTCCGATCCTCACCTCCGATCCTCGCCTCCGATCCTTCCCGTCCATTGGCGCTTGCGGGGGCAGGCTTGTGGGTTTTGATCTTTGCAATACGAAAAGGAAATGAAAAAACCGCGCCCTTGATTCGCGCAATAGTCCGAGGCGGCTTTTCTTACTTAACGGATGCGGCGCCGGTCAAGTGATTTCCGCAAAACTATGTTTTGTTTTCCATCTGCGTTTTTATTTTCTGTCCACGTTCACGATATAGGTAAAATCGGGGTCAAAGGCTTTGAGGGCGGCGGTAAGATCCTCTGCTGTCAAGGCGGATTCCCACGGGATCTCCGCATCCAAATACACGCGGGCATCCCCCTGCTCTCTCGTCACGCGAAAATCGTGCACCGAAGCCCCCGCGAACTTGTCAAACAAAAAGGCGCGGATCAACGCTTCCAGATCGGTGGCGCTTCGCTCTTCCTGTTTGGGGTCCACGTGCGCCACGAAACGCACGCCGAGGTCGCGCAGGATATCCCGCTCGATCCGATCCACGAGTTCGTGCGCATCCGTTAATGTGGCGGACGCGCTCACCTCGATATGCGCCACGGCGTAAGCGCGAGCTTCTCCGTAACTGTGGATGGTAATATCGTGCACCCCCAAAACGCCCGGATAAGATAAGATCTTTTCCCTAACGGCACTCACCAAACTGTCCAGCGGCGCAGATCCGAGGAGGGGGGAAATGCTTTCCTTCAAAACGCGAACGGCGGTAAAGAGAATAAAGAGGGAGATGGCGGTGCCGAAATATCCGTCCAGATCGCGCCCCGTCACGTCCCACAAAAGGGCGGAAAGAAGGGCTGCGGAGGTGGCAAACATATCCCCCACGCTGTCCATAGCCGCCGCCTTCATCGGAAGAGAACCCGTTCGCTTATAGGACACGCCGTACACGGCGGCTTGCGCCCCCTTCATTGCCACGGACAGACCCAGCACGATATACAAATAAAACCGAACGTTCGGCGCCCCTTTGTTTTGAAAGATCTCCACGACCGATTCCTTCAAAAAGAGAGCCCCTATCACGAACATCAAAACCGCTATCACAAGGGCGGCAACGTACTCAAAGCGGGCGTGCCCAAAGGGGTGTTCCCGATCGGCGGGACGAGAAGCCAGTTTGTACCCGGCAACGGTGATGGCGCTGCTGGCGCCGTCCGACAGGTTGTTGAACGCATCCGCCGTGACCGCAATGCTGCCCGCAAGAATACCCACCGTGAGTTTGGCGGCAAACAAAAGGGCGTTTCCGATCAAGCCGAAAATGCCGGCGTGTACGCCGACGGAAAAGTCCGCCTTTGGTTCGTTTTTGCTTCCTTCCTCTCTTTTCATACGATTATTTTACCACGATTGCAAAGAAGAGGTGCATCTTTTGGCAAAAAGTGCCTGTTTTTTTCAGATTTTTTTGCGTTTTCTTCGTGTAATTGACAAAAGCGCCCATCTTGTGTATAGTGTTATCCGTCGGTTTTCCCACAGGAAACCTACCGCAAAAACGGAAGGAGCACGTTATGATCCCCTCTTTGATCGTTGCCGCAGTCACCTGCGCCGTTATGATCGCAAGCATCCTTTTCTTCCCGAAGATCAAACTCGGGAAGCTTTCTTTGGATAGCTATTGGGTCGTGGTGCTTGCGGGCGCCGTGGTGATGCTTGTCTGCCGTTTGGTTTCTTTTCGCACGCTGTGGCGGGCACTTTCCGATCCTTCCCCCATCAACCCCTTAAAGATCTTGATCCTCTTTTTATCCATGACCTTGCTCTCGGTCTTTTTGGACGAGGTGGGGTTTTTTCGCTATCTGGCAAACAAAGCGTTGCTTTTTGCGGGGAAAAGCCAAGTGAAAATGTTTGCTACGGTGTATTGGACGGTATCGCTCTTAACGGTTTTCACCTCCAACGATGTTGTGGTGCTCACCTTTACCCCTTTCCTTTGCTACTTTGCCAAAAACGCTAAAATAGACCCTAAACCATACTTGATAGCGGAATTCGTGGCGGCAAACACCATGAGCATGATGCTGATGATAGGCAACCCCACCAACATTTATATTGCCACCTCTTACGAGATCGCTTTTGCGGATTACTTTCTCGTGATGGCACTGCCCACCCTTGCTTCCGCCACCCTTTCTTTTGCCCTCTTGTATCTTGTTTTCCATAAGAGTTTGCGCGAACCGGTTTTGGCGGCGCCGGAGGTGGTGCGCATTGAGGATAAACCCATGCTGGCGCTGGGTCTTTCCCTTCTCCTTTTGACCACCGCCCTTTTAGTGGTGGGCCCTTACGTGGGCGCGCCTATGTGGCTGATCTCCGCCGCGGCGGTCGGTGTTTTGGTGATTGCCGTGCTTATTCTTTGCGCCGCAAGAAAAACACCTCCGAAAGAACTTGGCAGGACTTTGCACCGCGCTCCTTGGCAACTCGTGCCCTTTGTGCTCTCCATGTTCGTGTTGATCCTGGCGCTTGAACAGCAAGGCGTCACCGCCAAGATAGGATCCCTGCTCGGCAGCAAAGCCACCATTGCCAAATACGGCGCCCTCTCCTTCCTTTTTGCAAACGTGATCAACAACATTCCCATGAGCGTGCTCTTTTGCCCCATCGTGGGCACTTTGCCCGCAGGGCAAACGCTTCCTGCGGCGTACGCCACCGTGATAGGCTCCAACTTAGGCGCTTTCCTGACCCCCATCGGCGCGCTTGCGGGCATTATGTGGTTATCTCTTTTGAAAAAACACGATATCAAAATGGGCTACTTGGATTTTATAAAGTACGGCGCCGTGGTTGCCGTGCCCTCTTTGGCAACGGCGCTTGCCATGCTTGCTTTGACAGTGTGAGAGCCCCTCGCTCTTTGTCGATCGATTTCACGCAGTAAGACAAATTCCCAACGATCGGGAGATGCGATTTAACGCTTTGTCGGCTTAAAAATATCAGTTGCTACGTTGGTTTTCTTTATAAAATGCGGAAGTTTTTTTCTCTGCAAGAGAAAAATATCGAGCGTACGCCTTTTTGCAATATCTGCCGTGACGGTGTTTCGGCTCGGGTGCGCTCTCGTCCGGCGGGGCGTCAAGCGGATATGCGCCGTTCACGCGCCAACCGTTCAAAATGCCGATCCTGAAAGCGTCCGTCGGACACTGAAAAGAACAACGGGTGCACATAATACAATTCTTGCCAAACCGAAACTTCCCGTTTTCATCAATATGGATATTCCCGACCGGACACGCCTTTTCGCACTTGCGGCAATGCAAACATTTATCCGCTTTCACGTTAAAAAATCTGCCGTTTATGCGCATTGCGATGTGTTCGATCCGAAACAACCACGCAACAAAACGTCCGAGAAACACGCGCGGCAATTTGTGCTCCGCGCCGCCTAGCACCTCCCTTGCTTCGATCGGGCAGAGCGCCTTTGCCGTGTCCCACATTCTGAACGCTTCCCGATCGGTATGGCGGAAGATCATATTATACGGCATAACGTAGTGATATTCGCTTTTCAACACGTAGCCTTTCTTCTTTAACAAAGCAACGAAACGAAGCGAGGAAACGTTGTTTATTTTGAGCGGCTCCCCCGAGGATTTCAGAATAAAAAAATCTTTATGCGAAACAGGTTTGATCTTTCTTGCCAGATCAAGCATGATCTTGGGGGCGTTGAAGGCGTGGATAGGATAAGCAAATCCAACGTGATCAAACGACTCGGGATCGGGAAGATCGCTCATGTCCGAACGCACGGGATAGATGGTCGTTTCCACTCCGCACTTTTCGAATTCCTCTTTATACAAGGAACAGATACGCATCGTATTGCCCGTTCCCGAAAAGACGTAAATGATGGCGTTCATGGGGTCACCTCAAACCTCGAAGCGTGATCCTCGTCAAACCAATAGAGCGCGTTTTCGTCTTGTTCATGGCTGTCGTACCACACTTGGGCGTAGAAGGGGTTTTTCTTTGCCAAAAGATCAAAGTTCCAACGTCCCTCCCGAATGCAATGCGGGCACCAGTGACCGGCTTTCAAAACGGTAAAGGGCGAAGCTTGAAAAGAATGCCCTTCCGCGCATTTCCAATCCAGCGTTGCGTAGAGATCTCCTTTCTCAAAAGCGGTTGCCTCGCATTCTCCGCCGCGAAAACGCGCGGCGCTTTGAAGGTCGGCAAGATCGATCTCCGCATTCGGCTTGCTGTCATCGTATCCGTGAGATAGCTTGCACCGCTCCGCATAGGATGGTTCTATCTCTTCTTGATAGTTGTGCCCCGCTATCTCGTTTTTGCACCACACGGAAAACCCGTCCCACTTTTCTCCGATGCGCTCCCACTCTTTTTTACTGCCGAAAAACGCTTTGATACGCCCTTCGTTGCCTTCTTTCACCCAACGATACGGGGCGTTTTTGTCTTTCAAAAGCCGTTTGAAGACCAACGCCGATATCCAAGAAGACGGGATGGGTTTTGCAAGGGCAAAGTATTTGTTCTTTTTTTTGATATCCGACCAAAAATCCGCCATGGATCGGCTTTGATAGGCATAGCGACGCTCCAAAACGTCGCTATCGGCAAACCACATACAATGAAAATTCCTCGTTGCGTGCCAATTCGGGCGCATAAACCGCTCCGTGCCGCCGCCGATCATGGCAAAGCCCATGTCAAACGTTTCATACCCCGTTGTGCGATAGGCCGCTCCGCCGCCGATATTGTAAACGTTTTTCCAAAAATCACTTGCGCCTTGCTCGTGATCCTCCTTCAAAAGGTTCTTGATCAAAACGCCGCTGTCACGATCCGTCACCCACTCGATCGGAACGTTAAAGGGCGTATGGAACATAAGGCCGTCGGAAATGTTCGACATCAAAAGTTTCTCATACAGCATCCCCGTCTGGCGAAGGACCGCCCAGGTGTTGATCTTGCTATCCAGCACGATACGTTCACCAATGAGCTTGCTCATTCCGTACTCGTCGTACACGCTCGGAAGCAGCGGATCGCCCACTCTGCCCCAGGGATGCAGATAATTACGGTTTCCGTAAAGGGCAACGGTAGATATGTGAATGAATTTAGGCTGAACGGAAAGTTCTTCGATCGCCGTCACAAGGTTTTTAACGCCCGTGACGTTCGCGTCGCGCGCAAGATCGGGGCGCTTATCCGCAAGAGGCGGAATGACCGCCGCCATGTTGATCACGTAATCCGTTTTGCAAACGAGCGTCCTGCAATCATCAAGGTTTTTCAGGTTTCCGAAAAAAACCTCCACGCGATCGCCATATCGCTTTTGCCACTTTTTCTTCAAGCGGCGTTCGCGCTTTTCATTTAGCAATAAAAGTTTCAGATGAACGAAAGGAAGCGCCATCATTTCTTTGACGGCGGCTTGCCCCATATTTCCGCTTGCACCCGTCATTGCGACGACTACGCTCATACTTTCTCCCCCCGTGTCCCGTCTTTCCCAAAGCAGGGAATCCTTTTACGTTAAAAAGCAATCGCCTTTGGGTTTTGTTTTTTCCAAAACCCTACTGCGATAAACTTTATCAGCCCTCGCTGAATTCGTCCTTGCCGGCGCCGCAAAGGGGGCAGGCAAAATCTTCGGGAAGATCCTCGAACTTGGTGCCGGGGGCAATGCCGTTATCGGGATCACCGATCGCCTCGTCATATTCCCAGCCGCAAAGATTGCAAACGTATTTCATGGTATAATCCTCCTTTTTGATAGCGAGATCGCTATTTATTGAATGGGTTCAAAATCCGCCGCGCCGTGCTTGCAAAGAGGGCAAACAAAATCCTCGGGAAGGGTATCGCCTTCGTGCACGTAGCCGCATATCTTACAAACGTAGCCTTTCTTGCCCTCGGTTTCGGGCTTGGGCTTCACGTTCTTTTGATAGTAGGTATAAGTCATGGTTTCCAAATTGTCTATCACGCGCGCCTCTCCCACCGAGCAAATGAACATGCCGTGGGTGCCGAGGTCCACGTAATTCTCCACGGTGAGGGACATAAAGCTGTTGATATACTTGGGCAGGAACACCAAGCCGTTATCGCTGCGATATTTCTCCCAACCCTCAAACTTATCCACAGATCTGCCGCTGCGGAAGCCAAAGTCCTCAAATACCTTAAAGGGGGCGTCCACGGACAGGCAGTTGATGTTCATTTTGCCCGTCTGCTTGATCACGTGGTGCGAATAATTTTGCTTGTTGATGGTCACCGCAATGCGGTTAGGGGTGTTGGTCACCTGCGTGACGGTATTCACGATGAGTCCGTTATCCTTTTTACCGTCGTTAGAGGTCACCACGTAAAGCCCGTAGCCTATGTTGAAGAGGGCTTTCAGGTCGTTTTTGTTCGCGGTGGAGTCCTGACGGGCAAGATAATCCTTACAGAGTTCGTCCGACACCGCCTCGATGGCAGCCTTGGTATCGTCGTTCATGGCGGACACCATCTTAATGGTGGGTTCCACGATGGTAATATTCTTACTACCCTCGAACATCCCTTTCATGACCTTGGCGGCAAGGGGCGCCCAACTGCCGTTTTCCATAAAAGCAATGGTGCGGTTTTGATAGCCGCGCTCGGTAAGGTGCTCGATAAAGGTGCGCATGAAGGGGAAGATATCCGCG
>DEWF01000008.1:247486-278656 GCA_002363545.1 Christensenella sp. UBA3217
CCGCGTTATAGGTGGTGGTGGCAAGCACCAGTTTCCCATAACGGAAGGCGTCTTCCACCGCTTCCGCCATATCTTCGCGGGCAAGGTCGCAAACCACCGTCTTGGGGCAGCCCTTCTCCTTGAATTTTTGTGCCAAAAGTTCCACCGCCGCCTTGGTGTGTCCGTACACCGAGGTGTAAGCGATCATAATGCCCTCGCTCTCCACGCCGTAAGAGGACCACGTATCGTAAAGCCCAAGGTAATAGCCAAGGTTCTCGGTCAAAATGGGGCCGTGGAGCGGGCAGATCGTGCGAATATCCAAAGCCGCCGCCTTTTTGAGAAGCGCTTGCACCTGCATGCCGTATTTCCCCACGATGCCGAAGTAATAACGGCGAGCCTCGCACGCCCAATCCTCCTCAACGTCCAACGCGCCGAACTTGCCGAAGCCGTCCGCCGAGAAAAGCACTTTGTCCGTTGCGTCATAGGTGACGATGACCTCGGGCCAATGCACCATGGGCGCCGCCACGAAATGCAACTCGTGCTTGCCGAGGGAGAACACGTCGCCCTCTTTCACCACGATGCGGCGGTCTTCAAACTCGTTGCCGAAAAAGTTTTTCATCATGCCAAAAGCTTTTTGCGAAGAGATCACTTTTGCCTTGGGGTAAGCGGAAAGGAAGTTTGCGATATTGGCGGAGTGGTCGGGCTCCATATGCTGCACAATGATATAATCGGGCGCTTTCCCACCCGTCATCGCGGCAACGTTATCCAGCCATTCGTGGCCGAAACGCGCGTCCACCGAGTCCATGACGGCAATTTTTTCGTCCAAGATCACGTAAGAGTTGTACGCCATGCCGTTCGGCACGTCATATTGACCCTCAAAAAGGTCTATTTCATGGTCGTTTACGCCAACGTATTTGATGTCGGAAGTGATATTCATATTTTCTCCTTGCTCTTGAAAATTCTCTTTTTCCGCGCCGATCGCGCGTGATAATACGATTATATCATATTATCCGTTAAACAAGCAAGAGTCCGTCTCTCATTTTGCGCCGAGTTTGTAAGATGCTTTTGCCCTGCTTGCAAGCCGCAATATCGGAGCCGACACCCCTTTGCCCTTGACAAAAACGAGGCGGCGGCAATACAATATCAAAAGAAAAATCGCAGAGATCGGGAGCGACAGTCCCGCCCCCAAAGGAGAACGAGATGAAAGTATTGATGATAAACGGCAGTCCGAGAAAAGACGGCAACTGCGCTCGACTTTTAAGCGAAGCGGAAAAGACCTTTCAGGCGGAAAACGTGGAAGTGATACGATACGACCTCGGAACCAAAGATATCCGCGGTTGCATGGCGTGCGGCGGGTGCGCGACAAAGGGCGCGTGCGTGATAGAGGACGACGTGAACGTGCTTGCTTCCCATCTTGCGGAATGTGACGGAATGATCGTGGCTTCTCCCGTGTATTACGCTTCCCCCAACGGCACCTTGATCAGCCTGTTGGACCGTTTGTTCATGAGCGCCAAGGCGGACCTCCGCATGAAGGTAGGCGCCTCCTTTGCCGTGGCAAGACGCGCGGGCACGGTGGCAACCTTTGACGTGCTGAACAAATATTACACCATCAACCAAATGCCCGTTGCGAGCGGCCGCTATTGGAACAACGGCTTTGGCAGAGGCAAGGGAGAGATCGAGGGGGACGAAGAGGGTTTGCAAAACGCCCGTTTCGTGGCGCGCAACATGGTGTTCCTGATGCGTTCCATTGCGCTCGGAAAAGAAAAATACGGGCTTCCCGCCCCCGAGGCAGTCACCCGTACCGGTTTTATACGCTGATCTTTACCTTTTTACGCAGTACTTCCGATAAGCGGAAAAGGCGGAGGGAAGAGAATACTCCTCTCGGAGTTGCTCTTCGGAAACAAAGCGCAGATCGGGGTCTGCGGGCGGCTTTTTAAGAGAAATATAATACCCCGTCATCTCCCACGTGATATGCGTAAATACGTGGGTGGCGGCGGGAAGGGGTTCCACCTTACCTTCAAAGCGGCGCTCTGCGTCGCTTTTCGTTATATGCCCCCTTTCGTTGGGAAGCTCCCAAAGCCCCGCGAGCAATCCTTTTGCGGGACGCTTGCGTATGGCGTACTTGCCCTCGTGCTCCAACACAAAAATCGTCAAATCTTCCTTTTTCTTTTCCGGCTTAACCACCTTTAAGGGGTACTCCGTTTGTTTGCCCTGCCGTTTTGCCTCGCAATGCTCGGAAAGCGGGCACTCTTCACAACGGGGCAATGCGTTGGGCAAACAGATCAACGCGCCGAGCTCAAAGAGGGATTGGGTAAACTCGGAAGTTTTTCCCTCGGGCATCAAAGGACGCAGATCATCCGCCACGGCGGCGCGCACCTCGTTTTTCATAATATCAAAGGGTTCGGCGGTCAGTCTGGACACCACGCGCAGCACGTTTCCGTCCACCGCAGGCTCGGGCAGTCCGAACGCAATGGAAAAAATGGCGCCCACGGTATACGCACCGATCCCCGGAAGGGAAAGCAGTTGCTTTTTATCCCGCGGCAACTCTCCGTTAAAACGCTCACACACCGTCTTGGCGGCTTTGTGCAAATTACGCGCGCGGCTGTAATACCCAAGCCCTTCCCACGCCTTTAACACCTCTTCTTCCGAGGCGGCGGCAAGCGTTTCAAGGGTGGGAAACCGCTCCATCCAGCGCAAAAAATATCCTTTTGCCGCCTCCACTCTCGTTTGTTGCAGCATGATCTCGGATACCCACACCCGATAGGGTGTGACACCTTCCCGCCAAGGAAGCGTGCGCTTGTTTGATTCGTACCATTCGAGCAGCAAAGATACCTGCTCGCACGTGAGCTTTTTCATGCAGACAGTATATCACTTTTTTCCTCTTTTTTCAATGCGATAGGCGCAAATAGCCGCCCGCTTTGCATAATCCACCGCGATACGTTCTTTTTCGGTACTCCGCGCACCGCAATGCCGCCATTTTCTCCCATTTTTTGTACAATATTCACAGGGTTCGACATCTTTTGATAAAATTTTGTACAAAATGGTCCCCGAAAGTGTTGCATATCGGGAAAAAGCGTGCTAAAATACTTTTCGGATAGGAAAATCTCGAGATTTTGACGATAAATCTTAATACAAGGAGTCATTATGAAAGACATCAGCATTGTTATCGTGGATGATGATCCCGAATTTTCAGCGTCTGTAAAACTCTTTTTCGCGGGAGAAAGGGGGTATCAAGTGCTTGCAACCGCAACGAGCGGCAGAGAAGGGGTGGAAGAGATCCTGCGCCGCTCGCCCGACGTGGTGCTTTTGGATATGATCTTGCCCGAAACCGACGGTTTTGAAGTGATGAGCGAAGCGCGCCTTGGCGGATCGCGGGCAAAATTCATCGTACTTTCGGCAATCGGCGGGGATGAGTACGCCGCACGCGCCATCAAGAACGGAGCCAGCCATTATATGCTCAAACCCATCAGTTTTCTTTCCTTAAAAAACCGCATAGACGAGATCGCAGGCGGCAACCTGCCTTCCCCCGCCCCGCTCCGCTTGGTGCAAAACCGCATGCTGGACGAGCGCATTACAAATATTTTCATCTCGGTGGGCATTCCCGCGCATATAAAGGGGTATCAATTCCTGCGCGAAGCCATCAAAATGGCAGTTGCCTGTCCCGACATTATAAACAGCATTACCAAGCGCCTGTACCCCGAAGTGGCGGACCGCTTTGACACCTCGGCAAGCAAGGTGGAGCGCGCCATTCGTCACGCCATAGAGGTGGCTTGGAACAAGGGGAAAATAGAGAATATCAACCAAATTTTCGGCGTGAAGGTGTACTCGGGAAACGAGAAGCCGACCAATGGAGAGTTCATTGCCTTGGTGGCGGATAAGATGCTCATCGAATGCGCATAGGGGGTCGATCGTGTAAGGGGGCATTGGCGGTGTTTCTGCCTGCGGGGGTGTGGCGTCACGTACAAGGAGTACGCTCGGCCCCTCCCCCTTGTCGAGCCTTGCCACTACCCTCTTCTCCGATCGCCCCGGGGTGACACAATTATTTACCGCGCCTTGTATCTGCCCCCTTCTACGCCCTCGCCAAACTATTCTTGCGCAAAGCGCATATCGAGTGCAATAGCACATATCGAGTTGCAAAGCAACCTATCGAGTTTTGCAGAGCAAAACATATCGAGCAGCCGTGTTCGCCCCTCCCCCTTGTCGAGCCTTGCCACTACCCTCTTCTCCGATCGCCCCGGGGTGACACAATTATTTATCGCGCCTTGTATCTGTCCCCTTCTACGCCCTCGCAAAACTATTCTTGCGCATAGCGCATATCGAGTGCGACAGCACATATCGAGTTGCAGCGCAACCTATCGAGTTTTGTTTGGCAAAACATATCGAGCAGCCGTGTTCGCCCCTCCCCCTTGTCGAGCCTTGCCACTTCCCTCTTCTCCGATCGCCCCGGGGTGACATAATTATTTACCGCGCCTTGTATCTGCCCCCTTCTACGCCCTCGCCGAGAAAAACTTGCGCATAGCGCATATCGAGTGCAATAGCACAATAATTGGCGATCCTTCGGCTGCACTTTGTTCCGCTCAGGATGACAAAGAACAACATCCCCCTTTTTTTGATATCGGCTTCGGCAATTCCGCATTCCGAATTACGCATTCCGCATTGCGTAGCATATCGAGTGCGTTAGCACATATCGAATTCTTGTATCACCTTCGGTGACATGATGTACTTGCCAAAAAAGGCAAGCATGATGTATCTCGCTTTGCTCGACGCTGCCTTCGCCTATCGGCTCCGGCAATTCCGCATTCCGAATTCCTAATTCCGAATTGCATAGCATATCGAGTGCGTTAGCACATATCGAATTCTTGTATCACCTTCGGTGACATTATGTACTTGCCAAAAAAGGCAAGCATGATGTATCTCGCTTTGCTCGACGCTGCCTTCGCCTGAGGGCTTGGCAATTCCGCATTATCTTTTTTGCGGATCAAAGCAAAAGAAGCAAAAGCAGCACCCCGCCGCCCATGCCGCCCACGATCAATTTTACCTTCTTTTTGGCAAGGCTGTACTTGCCGACAAACAGCAGCACGGCGTAATACGCCAAGATCTCCGCAGCGGAAAAATCATAATGCAACGTAAGGCGCAGATCCGCCGTCTTTTTGCTTAGCTCGACAAGGAAAAGGGGAATGTATCCAACGGCATGCAACACCGCTCCGAAAGAGGGGATCATAAGGGTGAGCAAAAGCGCCGCGAGGTTTAGTATATACGCCACAGCCGCAAGGGGTATCACCACCAAATTGAGCAGAACGCCCGCAATCGATATCTTTCCGAACACCACCGTCATAACGGGCAAGAGCGCCACCGTTACGGAAAGAGAAAAGGCAAGCCCGGACGCAAGTTTTTTGTTAACGCGCTTTCTCAAAAGAGCCTTCTCGATAGGGGAAGCAAGGGAGGCGATCCCCAAAACGGCAAGAAAACTCATGATAAAGCTAACGTCAAAAAGCCACAGCGGTCTTACGAGCAAGATCAAGACGGCCGCAAGAGAAATGGCGGAAAGATCATCGTATCGTTCCCCGAGGGCAGAGGAGGCAAGCGCCAAGGTTGCCATGAAAGAAGCGCGCAGGACGGAGGGACTAAACCCCACCAAATAAGCGTAAAACCCAAAAAGCGGAAGTATAATAAATACGTTGTATTTATCTTTCAAGCGTAGTTTTCTAAGCAAGAACAGCAAAGCCGCCGCCAACACGCCAACGTGCAAACCACTCACCGCAAACACGTGCGCCACGCCAACTTCCCGCATGGCACTTTTATCCGTGCTTTCCATATACTCGGTATCCCCGAACAGCATGGCGTAGGAAAAGGCTCCCGCTCTTTCGCCCTGTTCTCGCACCAAAACCGAACGAACTTTTTCTTTGATCGTATAATCTACGGGCGGCGTGCCCTCTTTTGCCGCAACTTCACTCGGCGTGATCTCGTACTTTGCGCCCTTTCGATATTCCAACGCGGAATAGGTGCTCTCCAACGACAGTTTTTGAATGGATACTTCTCCCCTGATCGTAAGATCATCGCCTACGGCGATCTTTTCCTGCGTTATAAAGGTGATCTTACCGCCGTAATAGGTGCCGCCGCTTTTGAGTTCGTCCGCCGTCACCACGTAATATTCTCCCTGTTGCTCCACCTCTATCGCGCGGCAGGTCACCTGCGCGTTGCCGCTTAGTCCCACGTCGTTCCTTAGGTGCAATTCAAGGGCGGATAAACCAAAGCCCAAACAAAAAGTCAGCATCAAGGCAAGAGCCACGCCCCATTTGACGGATTTGGAAAACAGAAGCGCCAAAGAAAAAAGGACCGCAACGACCCCAACGATCGCCGCGACCCAATACGACAGTTTTATACAAAAGATCCCAAGGATCAAATATGCCGCAAAGAGAGGCAAATAGCGAAGATTATACAGCTTGATCGCTCCCTCTTTTGCGCTCTCCATTCTTACACGCGAACGGAGATAAAGTTCGCCTTACCTTCCACCGTAAAGGCGCCGTATCCCGCCGGCACGAAAACGGTATCACCCTTTTGATAGGCTTTTCCGTCGCAAGACAGCGCGCCTTCCATGATCACAAGCGCCACGAAGCTCGTTTCGTCCGCAGTCAGAGTCTTTTTGCCGTCCAAGCAAACGCTCTCACAGCTGAAATACTCGCACGAAGTGCGTTTATCCTCTTTATAGGCTGTCAGCTTGCTCACCTTAATGCCCTTTTCCACGTGCAACTCGCGCGGCTTACCGTCCGCACCCACCCTGCCGTAATCGTACAAACGATAGGTCAGGTTGCTGTTTTGTTGCACTTCCGCTATCACCACGCCTTTGCCGATGGCATGCACGGTACCCGCCTCAATAAAGTACCAATCTCCGGGTTTTACGGGAATGAAATTCAAAACTTCCTGCAAGCGATTTTGCGCGATCAAAGCGCGAAATTCCTCCTGCGAAACGTCACGTTGGAACCCCACGTAAAGCCCTGCGCCCTCTTCCGCTTCCACAACGTACCACATTTCGGTCTTGCCGTAGCTGTTTTCGTTTGCAAGAGCGTACGCATCGCTCGGGTGCACTTGCACGGAGAGATTGTCGCGGGCGTCTATCAACTTGATGATCATGGGAAAGCGCTCGAATTTTTGCGCGTTGGTGCCTATCAGCTCGCGATGCTCGTTAAAGAGCGCGGCAAGGTCAAAACTCTCCCCCTCAAAGCCGCTGGTGCCGTCCTTATGCGCGGCAAGCTCCCAACTTTCCGCCACGCGGGCAAGGTCCGTTTGCTTGTGATAAGTGTCTTTTAATTTGCTTCCGCCCCAAATATAATCTTTGAAAGCGGGTATGGTTTTGGTTATTTTCATGTTTTTCACCTCGCCGCTATTATACTACCACGCGCCCGCTTTGACAAGCGTAAGAGAGGAGTTGTACGGGAGAGGCGGAAAGGGCAGGAGCGCGCGACTCTATGGCACGCTCCAAAGGGGCACTTGTTCCACCGTCCAAGTTGAATCTTGACAAAGGGTGATCACCTCTCCGCCGCGCTGGCGCACGTCCTGTTCTATGCCGGGCATGGCAAGATAATCTATGCTCATGCCGTAGGTCAGGCGTATCCCCTTGTAGGATAGCGAAATGTTATTATAATGGTCATGCCCGCAAAAGGCGCCCGTGGTACTCCCCAATAGCACCATCTCGTCAAACAGTTTGCTCGGATGATCGGAGCAACAGATCTTCCCCGTCTTGTTTTCTTCATTGGTTCCGAAGTAATAAATTACTTCGGAAGAACCTTGCAGATACAGTGAGTAAGCCTCTTTGTATTCCCTCAAAGGAATATGAAAAAACACAAGGGAAGGCGCCCTCGTCCCCTCTTGCTTTTGCAAGCGAAGCACCTCTTCCCGATACCACGCCACCTGATCGTCCCGAATGTAATCGTAGGATTGAAACCCTTCTCCCGTGTAAGCGTTGGAGTCCAACAAAAAGAGCGCCTGGCGCAGCGTTCCGTCCTCATTCCGCACGCAGATCAATTGATTGTTTCGCCCCGTGACGGCGGGTTGGGCGTAAGGATAGAGCAAATTCGCCGAAGTGCGAAAGGACAGAGAGCGAAACAAGGCGTCAAGTTCCGCCTTTCCCATAGAGGCAATGCTTTCGGTATCGTGGTTTCCGTACGCAAACGCCCAGGGGATCCCCACGTTGCGCATAAAGGAGGCAAAGGCGTAAACGGGAGCGGAATTGTTAAAGGACATGGAAAAAATGCCAAGGGGAAAGCAAAGATCCCCGGTCACGATCACAAGGTCGGGGCGTGTGGCGTTTATCAGCCTAAAACACGCCTTTAAAGCCAGCAGGTCTTTTCTATAAGAAAAGAGGCTCCCCCCGAGATGGATATCGGTAAGATGCAAGATGCGAAAGTCCCCTTCCGGCGCCACGATGGTATACACTCCGCTTTCCTCGTACGAGATCGGAAAAGTGCGGTGCGGCACCACGGGAACGGTATCAATGAAGGGCCGCACGTAAAAGCGATCCCTGCGTATGGCAAGAAACCCGCATCCCACAAAACACAAAAGAAGCACTGCCGCCACGCGACGGCGATTGAAGGAAAGGTTTTGATAGGTCACCTGTCTGCGAAAGGTCAGATCGTAAAGCAAAACCGTAAGCGCAAAGAGGGCAAGCGCCGAAGAGCAAAGCACAAACAAAGAAACGCGGCCGCTCCCGAGGTTCACACACAGCAAATAAAACAGAGCCCAATAGACCGCAGAAAAAGCCCCAAGTGCAGTTAGATGACGGCGTGTTTTCTTTAACGATGCGGGCGGGGCGCTTTGAGAAAAAAGACGGAAGATCAGGGCATTTTTCAAAAGAAGAAACAAGGCAAAACTCGGAATAAAACAAGACAAAGCCGCACGGTAAAAAACCGCCTTTATCCCCGAAGACGAGGAGAGAAAAACCAGGGTGTTTCCCGCAGCGTAAAGCCAAAGAACGGCAATAAAGAGCGCGATCGAATGAAGATATCGTTTAACCGCCCTATCCGTTTTCTCGCGTCCAAACGCACAGTCAACAACACGAAAGAGTGCGTCAGAGGACAAAAAACCTTCCGAAACTTTTGTAAAAAGCATCGCATTTGCCAAAAGCAAAAGAAAGAGCAAGAAAACGGAAGAGGAAGGAGCGGAAAAGTACAAATCAAACAGGAAAAGAAAAAACACGGGGAAAAGTACCGCCGTGCAGGCGGCACGGAAACAAATAACCGCGCGCTCAAACAACTTATGCGTCCGCGCACACGCAAGCAGGCGCCTACAAACCACACTCTCCCTATCACACAAACCCATCACCCTATTTTTGACAAAGCGCCGCAAAATATCCACTCACAGATATATCAAACAACGGTGTAGACAATATGATACAAGTGGAAGTTTGTACACAAAATGTGGACGAATTGTGGATAAAAATGCCATTTTGAGGCATTTTGCGAATAGTTGTGCTGTAAATTATGATTTTTTACGTCATTACAGCCCCTAACGGAGGCAGCAAAAGCTCCCCCGTAGAAAGAAAAAAACGAGCAAAAACCCGTTATAGAAGGTAAAAACAAAAAGAAATATAGGGTTATCGTTATGCGTCGGCCAAAACCGAAAGAACAACGGAAACGGCAAAATCAAAGGACTTACCCTTGCTTTCTTCAAAGGTTTGCGCCGCACCCTCTTCCGCACCATCCGAAACCATCTTCAACATTATAAAAGGAACGTGCGCACGCGCACACGTAATGGCAATACCGGCACCTTCCATGTCACAAATATCAGCGTCAAAATCGGAAACCAACCAATCCTTCGTCTTTTTGTTTGCAATAAACTTATCTCCGCTGGCAAGACGGCCAAAGGAGTGTCCATCTGCAACCAAACGCGCAAAATACCCCGCATCCGAGGAGAAATAGGGAGATTGAAAATCTGCCGGCGTTGCAAGCGGAGCGCCAAAGGGGGTCAGATCGGCATCGTAATGGAAAACGTCTTTCACGATGACCAAGGTGCCCAAAGTAAACTCTTTCAAGGACCCCACAAGCCCGAAATTCACGATAAAATCACAGTTAAACCTTCCGATCAACAAAGCCGTTGCCGCAGAAGACGCCACGCATCCGATGCCACATCGCGCCAGCACAACTTCGGACATATCGGAAGATTTATAAATAGAAAAAACCATTCCGCAAACCGTTTCGTCTTTTACAAAACGTCCAAGCGAGGACAGAAAAGGGGTATACTCGTCTTCCATTGCCACAACAAAACCAACTCTCATAAACACCACTCCTATGCCTATATTATAGCAAAGAAAAAGGCGCCAATCAAGGGGATTGAAAAAATGTTCTACGTGGAACAAATGCGAAACGCGCCCTGCCCGCACCTACGAAACACGAACGAGCCGCTCACGGTCAAAATGCACAAAGCGCGCAATCCCAATGCGGCCTAAGCAGAGGGTAAATTGATACGATCAACAGTGCGATCAGCGCCGAATCGGCCGCATAAAAACACCGAGAAAAAGCCCCATGTTTTCGATGATTTGAAACGTTTAAAAGAAAAAGCGCATCCGTTGTTCCACGTGGAACGTTGGGTGCGCTTTATCTCTATGTTCCACGTGGAACATCAATAAGCTTCGTTCAAAAGCGCAATAAATTCATCCTTTGTTATGGGGCTGAATGCGGTAATGGCAGATCTTCTGTTGGCCGCCGCTTCCGCTATCGTACCAAAGATCTCACGCATGATCTTGGTTTGACTGATCTTGGTATAGATCTGCGTTACTTCTCTGAGTTCTTCAAACAAACTCTCTATGGCGGATATGGCGGCTTGCGCCCTTTCCGAATCAGGCGTTTCCGCATATTCCGTTGCGCCTTTTGCAAGATAGAAAACGGTTTTAAGCCTTTGCTCTCTATCCTTTAACGCACGCTTCATAGCAGGGACCAGTGTCATAGAAAATGCCGAATCTTCCGTTTCGTCCGTTATTTCTCCAATCGCTTCCGCAAGTGCGTGCGCCGCGCCGAAAGGTGCGTTGCCATACGCAATGCCCGCATAGGTACACGCAAGCGCCGTTGCCCTGCACGCTTCCTCGTTATCTCCGTCTTTCGCCGCGTTTACAAGGTTTTTTGTTAAAAGTGAGATCGACTTTTCCGCATAAGCGGTCGCAGGATCCTCTTCTTCTGCATACAAATAGGATTCTATTGCGTTTGCCAGCGCAAACGCTCCGCATTTTGCAATCGTTTTTGCATTGGTTGCCATGGCGGTATCTTCATCTATGATCACAACGTCCGGCACGATGGCTTCCGTGGAAACATAGGTTTCGCCCACCGAAAGTTCGCCGCTGGCTTCTCTGCCCGATCCGTTTTCGGTTGGGATAACAAACAATGGCGCAAGCGATTTTTTGTTTATCACATTGCCGAGCAAGGGCAACAATTCGTCACAATTTTGCGATAAAAACAAGCGCAGGCACTTTGCCGTATCCATCACGCTGTCGCCACCTATCGCAATAATACCGTCACATTCTTTGGCAACGTAAACTTTTTCTATCTCTTTTACAACGTCCTGATCCATCTTCATCGGAACGGATGAATATAACACGACCTTTTCCGAAAGTTCTGCGGGGATAGCTTGCATCACCTTGTCTAACAGCCCAAGTTTTTCCTGCGAAGACGAACACAACAAAAGCGGCGCCTTGCATCCTGCTGCCGCAAGCTCCGCGCCAATGGTCATAAGCGCGGCCTCGCCGCATTTGATCTTTGCTCCGTTATAAAATTCAAAGTACTTGCGCATTTGCGATCCTCCCGTCCCTACTTTTGCGCTTTCAGCTTATCCGCTTCCGCGTTGATCCTTGCAAAAACAGCAAACCTGTTAAAGGGCCCTATTTCGGCAATTCTCCCCTCGCAAAAAGTTTTCTGTAAAGGGACTTTGTTCAAGCAAACCTCTGCCATTGCGGCACGGTCTTTGAAGATGATTTTTAAAATATTTGCGGATTTTTCCGACTTTTTTTGAATACGAAACCGGTCCGCTTCCTTTATCAGACGCACGCTTGCTTTGCCAAAACAAAGTTCCGCACAAAACACACCGGGAAGCTCGCAGAGCAGGGCATCCCCCGCCGCTTTGCTCTGCTTGGTGGCACGCACCAACAAACGTGCGCGCTTCCTTAATAACGCGTACGCGAGCACCTGCAATGCCAAACTGCGTTTTTTCGTAATCGTTTTGGTTTCCAGTTCCATTTTTGTCCTCTTGGCTATTCTATCACGCCCGTTGTTTCAAGTCAATCTTTCCTCGGCGCAAGCAAGGCGACCGCGTGCGCGGCTATTCCCTTTTCCTCCCCCACGATCCCCAAGGTTTCCGTGGTGGTTGCGGCAAACTTCACCCGATTTTCGCTTATACCGATCGCCTGTGCCACGTTTCTTTCCATTTGCGAAAGATAGGGCGCAAGTTTGGGCTTTTCCGCCATGATCTCAGCAGATACGTTCACGGGGCGCCAGCCGACCTCTTTTACCTTTTCCGCCACCTGTTGCAAAAGTTTTATACTGTCGGCACCTTCATATCGAGGATCATCCGGCGGGAAAAGGTGCCCTATATCGGGAAGATTCGCCGCCGTGAGCAGGGCGTCCATGATGGCATGAACGGGCACGTCGGCATCACTGTGGCCGTAAACGCCTTTATCGTGCTTTATGATCACACCGCCCAAAACAAGCGGGCGCCCAACGCGCAATTCGTGCACGTCAAAACCCACGCCAACACGGGGCTCGCTTTGCTCGTAAATATCGGATAAATAGGTAATTTTCCTGTTTTTCGGATCGCCCTCCACAAGGGTAACGGGCGCCACGTATTTTTCATAAAGGGTGGCTTCGTCGGACGCCTCTTCCTCATGGGAAAAAGCACCTAACAGAGAGGAAAGGGTAAAGCATTGCGGCGTTTGCACGCACAAGACCTCTTCGCGTGAGATCGCCTGCGATCCCGTTTCGGTTTTTCTGCGTAAAGAGTCCACGCTGGGAGTGACCGGCACGGCACTACCCGTTTTTTCCGCAGTATCAAAGCACGCCTTGATCAAAGCGGGGGTCACGTAAGGCCGAGCGCCGTCGTGCACCGCCACCAAGGCGGCCTGCTCTCCCGCTTCTTGTTTTGCTCTTAACAGCGCAAGGCGAACGCTTTGCGTTCGGGTATCTCCTCCCACTACCGCCAAACAAGGTTTCCTTGCACAAGAGAGCAATGCTTCGGCATCTTTCAGCCGCTCCTTTGCCACCACCAAGATCACTTGGTCCACCTCAGGGCAAGACAAAAAGGCGGAAAGAGTTCTCTCGATCATGAGCTTACCGCCCATATCCATCCAAATTTTGTCTGCACCGGCGCGCGTGCCTTTTCCCGCGGCGGCAATAATGGCAATGCGTTTCATTTCCCCTCGTTTTAGTTGGATACTTCCGAATTTTTAATCTATTACTTCATACAGATCGGAAGCATCCTGCTTTTTGGTGACCTCGGCAATGCTCGTCACGCGGACGCGCAATCTGCTGCTGCCGTACACCACCTCTATCACGTCACCCACCTTCACTTCTTTGGCGGGTTTCGCCTCTTTGTCATTCAAAAGAACGCGGGAAGCGGAACAGGCGTCCGCCGCCACGCTTCTGCGCTTGATGAGTCTGCTTACTTTCAGGTATTTATCCAATCTCATACTACCATATTACCACAGCCGTCCGCGAAAGACAAGAAACGCGCCCTTTTTGGGCAAAAGATTCTCCCTACGCTCTTTTCCCGCCGCTTTTTGCCGCTTTTCCCCATAAAAACCCGCGTCCCGTCCGCACTTGCCTGTTTTTTCCTGCGAAAATTTTTCCTATCCCTCTTGCTTTGGTGCGCGCGCGTGTTGTATAATTTACAATATATATGGTAATTATCACCGATTCCATATCTTTATATTTGGGATCGCGGCTCGCGAGGTGCGCATGGCAAGAGTAAAAGAAGGCGGAAGGTTAAAGAAACAGAACTGTTGCTTAACGTGTTCGATCGTTTGCTTCATTCTTCTTTTGGTCTTCGTTGCCACTCTTTTTATCGGCGGCTCCATTCTCTTTAAATCTTACGTCAGTCCCCATGTCGGCGGCCTTGGCCTCGGTGACGCCCTCTCTCTTGCGGGGGACGTGTTTGCGGGCAAGAAAACCAATCCCGATTATTCGGAAGAGGATCTGGATTCTTTTTACTCCGCGCTTTCCTCTGCGCTCTTTTTATCCGACAAATCGGAAGACGAATTGGAGTACGCGTTGATATCGGAAGAAACGCGCGCCACCCTTGCCGCATCTTTTTCCGCTGCGGAATCGGAAAGCTCGGGGGAAACGCCCGCCTATGACGAAGACGCCGCGTACGCCGCTTTCCTGTTGAAAAACGAAACTCAGCGCTATGCGCTGTTGACGGAAGATATCAAAGCCATCCTCTCACAAGCGGAATACGCCGCCCTTGCCGCGGATACCGATCAAGCCGCCGCCGCTCGCAAAAAAGTGGGGCTCAAATTGTACCGCCTTTCGCTGGACTATCTGCTTGGGGATATGGACTTTGACGCGGACGATTTTTCCATGGAAAATACCGTGTCCGACCTATTCTCTTCTTTGGAGTTCAACTTTGACAATTTGGAAAATTACGATATCCACGACGCGGCCGCCGAACAAAACGAAAAATTTACCACTTTTTCCGTAACGGGCAAGCAGGCTTCCGCCTTTATTGACGATATCGTAAGATACATGGTCACCAACGAGGGAAGCCCCGTGTACTCTTACGTGGAAGAATATATCCCCGAAGGGGTGGATATCACCAAGTATATCAAAGTGGCGTCCGTCACCATTATGAACACGCCGCTTGTCACAGCAGGGGATTCCGCCATTTACGATCAAAAGGACACGGCGCTCGGCATTACCCTCTCTTTCCACCTGCGTGAGATCGTTCGCCAAGCCCTCAAATCGGATAAACTCAAAAAAGAACTTTCCATGGTGCCTTCCTTTGCACGCAGTTTGATCCCCTCGCTCGTGCCCACCTACTTTACGGTGCAGGCAACGGTGTATCCTCTTGCGGACGAAGCGGACGGCAGGGAGATCGCGGTGCGCATTAACAAAGCGTCCGATTCCCACTCGAAAAAACTTGCCACCTTACTCAATGGGCTTTTCTCTTCAAACAAGAGTGACGACGGCATTACCAAAACCTTCTTTGGTGAACTGAATGACCGGGTCGTGAAGGTGTTTTCCGAGGTAAACGAGCAGGTAAAGATCAACTTTGTTCCCTCAAAAGACGGCAATGGCAATCCCTTGAAAGACGCCAAGGGCAACACCTATTCCGAAATGAAGATCATGACGTGGGAGACCCTGCTCACCTTGCTGGAAGACCAGGTTTCGCTCACCCCGCACGAAGTGTTTACCATGCTCAAATGCCTGTACGTTGCTTCCGAACACGAGGAATTGTCCCTTGACGATTCCTTTGCGGAATTCAAGTCGGACATTGCCGGCAAGTACGGGCTGGCCTCATCCTATTTTGACGATCACAACCTTTTCTCCGAGGGGGATCTAAGCGACCTGTTGGATTACATTGAACTCTCGAACGTGGATTTCTCCCGCACCAACCAAGATATGCGCGTGCGCTTATCGGCGGAAGCGATAGGCTCCTTCCTTTCCTCTTTCGTCACATCGGAAAGCGCTTCTACCGCCGCGGCGGAATCTTCGGACGCCAAAGATATTTTGGAAGACTTGGATCCCAAGGTTTGCGCCATCACGATCGATCAAGTGTCTAACGAGGGCGGGGTGAAGATCTTCTCCTTTGAACTGTTGATCTCGGTATCGTTATCCGACTTTATCGAACAAACGATGGAAGAACGGTTTGACGATGAAGATATGGATATGGCAAGGGATATTGCGCGCAAGATCCTGCCCAAAGGTCGCTCCTATTTCGGTATTCTTTTGTACCTTTCCGAGGAAACGGTAGCGGATAAGGTGGTGCACAAGGTGGGCAAAGCCATAGACGAGCCCGCAGAAGGGGAAACCTCGCTTTACGCTTCCAAGATACGCGTTAACGACTTTACTTACGATGAAACTTCCATCGTGCTTGACACGCTGGATAAGATACTGGAAGCCTTTTCTTCCGATGCCTTTGACATTTCTTCGGTCACCGATTCGGTGGAAGAAGCAATAAACACCGCCTTTGACTCTTTGGCATCGGCGCAGGATCTCAATATAAACCTTTATCTGTATCCCGCCCAAGAGCAGGGCAGCAAGGGCGGTATCACCCTCCCCAGCCTGTACGAACTGCTGGAAAGCCTTGTTAAGGCACAACTGGACGGCACGGAAAGCGAAACCTTTACGGTAGAGGACGCACGATCCTTGCTGCAAATGATCTATATCAATAACCTTTCTTATGATGAGAACGCATCTTACGACAGCGCCTTCTCTTCCTTTAAGACGGAGCTTGCCGCCAAGTACGGCCTTGCCGCGAGCTATTTTGACGATCATAATTTGTTCGCCGGAGAACTCGGCGATATGCTGGACTTCATTCATATCAACGATTTGGACTTTGCTCTTTCCGATGAAGAAATGAAAGTGCACCTCTCTGCGGATGCCATTGCCTACTTCCTGTACGATTATATCAAGCCCGAAGCCGCATCTGCCGCCGTTGCCGCGGCGGAAGAGGATACTTCCGACCTATTAAAGGATCTGGATCCCAAGATATGCGAACTTAAAATACAAGCGGTGCCCAACCAAGCGAACGTTTATTCCTTGGAAGTCGTGCTCTCGCTCTCTCTTTCCTCTTTCTTGGAGAGCAGGTTTGGCAGTAACGATGACTTTACCACCGATCTAATGCGCAAACTCCTGCCGGCGGGAAATACTTTCGTAGGCATCAAACTGTATATTTCCGAAACGCAAGACGGGGACACCATCCTTCACAAGGTGGGCAGCGCAATAGATAACCCCGCGGAAGGGCAAGACTCCGCCTTTGCCTCGCGCATTCGCATGAACGAGTTTAACTATGACGATACCGAAGCCTTGGTGAACACCATCACTTCTTTGCTGAAAAAGATCACGTCGGAATCCTTTACGATCTCTTCCATTACCGATTACGTGGAAGACGCCATCAACGGGGTGTTTGATTCTCTTGCTTCGTCCGATTTTAATTTGGCGCTCCGCTTGTACAGCGCAACCGACTATGACAACGGCGGCCTCACGCTGCCCAGCCTGTACGAATTGATCGTGAGCCTTGTGAAACCCAAACTCGGCACCACCGATACCTTCTCGGTAGAGGACGCACAAGCGGTTTTGCAAATGATCTATAATTACGATACTTCCTTAATTGGCACCAAGACCTATTCCGATTCACAAGCGAACGAATTCCTTGCGGATATCAACGATAAGTTCTACATTAAGAAAGCAAGCGAACTGACGGTATCCGACCTGTTCGGAGATGGGGCGGGCGGCCTTTCTTCCAAACTGTCTGCGGACGCCATTTACTTTAAGGAGAGCGCGGCGGAAGCGGCTCTTTGGGAAGAGGAAAAACTCTCTTTGTACGGCGATACCCGCTCAATAAACGACCTACGCGTATCTTTAACGGGCAGCGAGCTTGCCTCTCTTGTGGAAAGCAGCAATATGCTCCCCGACACCTTAGCATCTTCCTTTGGCTCTTTGGAAGTGATGGGGGCGCAATTCAAAACGGAAGGCGGCAAGACCTATCTCTGCTTTAATATCAAACTTTCTCCCTCGCTTGGCGGCGAAGGTGATAGTTTTAAGTATGCAAACTTCTTCCCGAGCGCTTTGAAATTCTCGGCAAAGATCTTACTTTACGCGGCTTCTTATACCGCAAATGAACCGCGCTACTCGGTTTCCATTGAGATAAACGACCAAGAGGAACAAACGAGATCCCTGCTTCTTTTGATCAACGCACTCAGCGATGACGATATCTCCCTTGACTCTCTGACCGATGATTTTGCTGAGTCCATTGCCACCGTGTTCAACACTTTGGAAGGGGTGATAGACCTTTCTTATTCCAACGGCGGCACCGCTTACTCTTTAACGATAGGCGACAAGACGGAAGAGTGCATCAAGATTGCGGACGTGTTCACCTTCCTTGCCGGCGCCACTTCCATGAAGGATAGCGATCTGCAAGCGACCGATCCTGCGGATCTTGCCGCTCGCCTGCGTGCGTTTGGTCAGCAAACCGTGGCAGATCAGGAAAACGCCGGTATCTATACCTGGGTAAACGGCTTAAAACTCTTTACAAACAATGATTTTGATTACGTTTACGAAAATATGGAGCGCGCTTACTTCTTGAACGCCGCGCCTTCCATGAACGATATTTACAGCGGCTTCTCCTCCTTGTTTGACAGCATCGGTTCTTCCTTTAATTTAACGGGAAGCAACGGACTGTTCTATTATGACGGAGATATTTTGAACCTGAAAATATCGGATAGAGCGCTTGGCTGTTTGGTAAAGGAAAAACAAAGTTTTGCCGGCGCGGTGTCGGGTTCGGGAATTGCAGCTTCCATCGAAAGCTTGAAGATCTCCTTTGAAAACACCAACCTCGTGATAGAAACGGGCATTAAGATAACCTTTGCCAACACACATTCCGCGTTTGGATTGATGCCTTCTTACTTCTTCGTTAAGGCAAAGACAGTGAAGAGCGGCGGGGATTATACCACCACCATTTGCATCAATAACCTTTCCACGCAGGAAACCACCGAATTCTTTGCAAACATTCTCTCGCTTGCAAGCAAAGGGGTGGATTCCTCTTCCTTTGATCAAGCGGATATCGTTTCTACCATCAACACCGCCATTTCCACGGCACTCGGTTCTTTCCCCGCAAGCGTCACCTACGGTCTGTTTACTCAGAGTGAGATCACGAACGAATACGGTGATTATACCTCTTCCTCTTTGCCTGAGGAAAACGACGGTTATATCTCCTTCCCCTCGCTGTACTCTTATTTGATCGATATGTTCTATACTTCCGGCAAGCCCACCGAAAAGCAAATGCAACACATGCTCGTGAGCCTGCATACTTCGGACTCGGCTTTAAGCGCCGCGCTCGTCACAAATCCCAAGAGCAACACTGCCACCAATCACGTGGACTTGGCTTATAGCGGCACCAACCCGCTTTCTATGGTGAGCATCCTTTCGGATAAATACTTGGCGTATCAACTCTCCTCCCTCTTAACGAGCGAGAGTTTGAACGGAAACTTAACGCTTTCCAACGGTATCGATCAACTGATCGTATTGCGCGGTCTTACCTCCACGGAAGAACAGGGCGAACGCGATACTTGGAAAGATAAGTTCTTTACCGGCAGTGAGGATTACACCCTCGGACATACCTATATTATCGCCACCGCATCGGTATCTCTCAGCGGAATTTACAGTTCGGGTGACGGCATTTCTCTGTTGCCCAACAACCTGTGGTTCACCGTGCTTGCCGATTTGGATGATCCCTCGCTGAGTAAAGGCCTCTTGTACGATATGGATCATACCGATATGTCTATCTTTGAGCATATCATTAATTCCGATACGTCTAACACGGCATTCTCCATCGATTCCATCGCGGAGGATTTCGCACAGCTTATCAAAGATAAGATAGACGATATATCCGAGGTGGGCGGTTATCCTGCCACTATTACTTATAAACTTTCGGAAGATGACTTCCTGTATAGCAGCGATTATAACACCTTTGATCCCTCTACCGCAGACAACTTTAAAGACCATGCGGACGGCGTGGGTTATATCGTACTGTCTATTTCATAAATAAGGAGAACGAATGAAAGATTGCGAAAAAATATGGTCCTCTTTGCTGGATAGAATTGCCACTTTGGTATCCGCCGTGTGTTATGAGATCTATTTCAGTAAACTCAAACCCGTCACTGTAAAGGACGGAAAATTGATTCTATCCGCGCCTATGCCTTCCATTAAAAACGGCATTATGAAAAATTTTGCCGCTCCTCTCAATATGGCTGTTCGTGAGAGTATGGAAAAGATAGACGGCGTGGTGATCATTTTGGATAGCGAGATCACGCAGTATATAGAGGAAGAAAGCAAACCAGAAGAAAAAAAGGAAGAGTTTAGTCCTTACATTAAAAAAATAACCTTTCAAAAAAACTTTACCTTTGATAACTTTGTGATAGGGGACAGCAACAAGTATGCCGCCGCCGCGGCTCGCGCCGTTTCGGAAAATCCCGGTACCAACTTAAACCCTCTCTTTATTTACGGTAAACCCGGCCTTGGAAAAACGCATATCTTGCATGCCATAGGCAACGAAATTTTGAGAAAAAATCCCGATCTTCGCGTGTATTATACCACCGCAGAGAACTTTACCAGCGACTTGATTTATACCATCCGCAACAGCAATAACCCCGAGCTTGCCAAGCAATTCAGAGAAAAATATCGTGATTTGGACGTTTTGATGATAGACGACGTGCAATTCTTGGCAAACAAAAATGCTTCTCAGGAAAGCTTGTTTCATATTTTCAATGACCTTTATACCGCCGAAAAGCAGATCATCTTATCCAGCGACCGTCCCGTTAAGGAACTCACCTATATAGAGGATAGGCTTACCAGCCGTTTTGCAAGCGGTGTGGTGGCGGATATTCAACCGCCCGCATTTGAAACCAGAGTTGCCATTTTGCAAAAGAAAGCCTATCAATATAAGATAGACGTTTCTCCCGAAGTGATCAATTATATTGCGGAAAAGGAAAAATACAACATTCGTTTGATGGAAGGTATGCTCAAAACCGTTGGGTACTTTGCCGCACTTAACAATCGTTCGGCGGATAGCGTGGAGTTTTTAATGGAAGCCTTGCGCGATAGTTCGGCAAATCAATCTACGGAAATCACCATTTCCAAGATCACAGAAGTGACCTGCGAATACTTTGGCATCAAGCAATCGGATATTTGCGGTAAGAAAAAAACAAAAGAACTCGTGGAACCCCGTCAGATGGCAATGTATCTTGTCACCACCATCTTGCCCGAGATCCCGCTTGCTTCCATCGGTCAATACTTCGGCGGCAGAGATCATACCACCGTGATCCATGCCAGAGATAAAATACAACAAAAGATCACCGAAGATATCGTCTATAAAAAGAGAGTAGAGGATATTAAAAACCTGGTGCTCAATAAATAAAAAAGAGAAGAAAAAAGAGGTATCAAAAACTATATTTTTCTTCTTCCGTAAGGCGCTTTGTGAATAAACACGATCCTTCAACATAAATCAACACTTTATAGACAGGATGCTCACAACCTTATTCACAAGGGATAATAATATATTTACAAAGTAATTACGGCATGATATACTATATATTGTGGTCAAGCGGGTTTTTCCACTTATCCACCGCACTTATTATTAAGGGTTATTATTATCTACAAAAAGAGATAAAAAGGAGCGATTATGAAATTTACAGTGGATTCCCTTTCGTTGTCGGAAGCGGTTAATAAAGTCATCAAGGCTATCTCGGTTAAAAAGAACAACCCTGTGCTGGAATGTATTAAACTTTCCGCGCACGGTTCCACGTTGACCTTAACTGCCACGGATATGGAGCTTTCCATTGAAAAGATCATTGTTGCGGACGTTTTGATCGATGGCGATATTCTCGTGCCCGGTAAATTCTTCTCGGAGTTTATTCGCACACTGAATGAGGAAACTTTAACGCTCGAATGTTCCAACGGCACCAATCTGGAAGTGAAATACGGTGAGAGCTACGGTTATATCAAGTGCTTGAACGTGGAAGACTATCCCAACGTGGGAGAAGTGAAAAACGATTATGAGATCTCTATCAAAAACAAAGAGATGAAAACCTTGATCGGTAAAACGGTATTTTGCGCTTCCACAGAAGATAATCGTCAGGTATTGAAAGGTTGCTTATTGGAAGTGGAAAATAACAAAGCCACTATGGTTGCGCTGGACGGATACCGTCTTGCCCTCTGCAAGCAAAATTTAACGGGCAGCAACGTGGATAAATTCAGTTGTATCATTCCCGCGCGTTCCTTAATGGAGATCAGCAAGATGCTGGGGGATGACGAGGAAGAACTTGTTTTGAAAATGGATAGCGACAAGTTGCGCGTGGAGATTGATAACACCGTGCTTATCAGCCGTTTGATAAAGGGTGATTTTATCAATTATAAAAACATTATCAATAAGGATTTTAATGCCATCGTCACTCTTTCCAAGAGCCAATTCGAGGAGTATATCGACAGAGCGTCCTTAATTTCCAGGATCAGCAAAAACAACCTTGTGAAAATTGAGGTCAAGGAAGGATATATCAACGTGGAATCCAATTCCGAGATCGGTAATTTGAACGAGTCTTTGCCCGCAAGAGTGGAAGGAAAGGAGAATATCATTTGCTTTAACGGCAAGTATCTGCAAGACTTCCTTTCCGTGATAGACGATGAATTTATCAAGATGAATATAAAGGCTTCCAGCGCGCCTTGCGTGTTTACGCAGGTGGAAAAGGATGATTACCTCTTCCTTGTGCTTCCGATGCGCGTAGCGGGTTAATGAAAGTAGAAAAGGTACGTCTTCAAAATTTCAGAAATTATACTGAGCAAGAAATTACTTTTCATGAAGGTTTGAACGTGATCTGCGGCTTAAATGCCAGCGGAAAAACAAACCTAATGGAAAGTATTTTTGTCGCTGCCATCGGCAGATCTCCTCGCACCAAAAACGAAAAAGAGATGGTGAAAATGGGAGAGGAGAAAGGGTATATCCACCTCTCTCTCGAAAAGAAGTTTCGTTCGCACAAAATAAACGTGGAGATCGATAGATCGGAAGGGAAAAAGATCAATATAGATGGGGCAAAGATCACCCGCCTTGGGGAACTATTAGGGCTTTTAACGGTGGTATATTTTTCTCCGGATGAACTCAAAATGATCAAGGAAGCGCCGCAGGAAAGGCGGCGTTTTATGGACCTTTCTCTTTCACAGGAGAGCAAGCCGTATTACGTGGCGCTTGCCAAGTATAACCACCTTTTACAGCAAAGAAACAAACTCATAAAAACCACCGATTACGCCGAGTTTTCGCAAACCGCTTTTATTTGGGAAACGCAAATGGCGGACGTGGCGGCGGATATCATTCAAAAACGGCGCGAGTTTATTAAAAAAATAGGTAAAATTGCGGACGAATACCACCGCCGCATAGCGGGTGCGGAAGAGGATATCACCCTTGTGTACGAACCTTGTGTGGAGGGAGAAGATAGGGAGAGCATCAAAGCCGCGCTTGCCGCAAAGTTGGAAGAATCGCACGAAAAAGACTATGAACTCGGATATACTTCCGTGGGCGTTCACAGGGAAGATTTTAATATTACGAGCAAGGGGATAGACCTCAGAAAATTCGGGTCGCAGGGGCAACAGCGCACCGCCGCTCTTGTGATAAAACTTGCCGAGATAGAGTATTATTACAGCGAGTCGGGGGAGAAACCGGTGCTTTTACTGGATGACGTGCTGAGTGAATTGGATGAAAAACGCCGCACAGCACTTTTGGAAGCCACAAAGGGCACCCAAACCATGATCACCTGCACCGAGTTTAACGAAAACGTTGAGGACTATCACAAAATAGTCATCTCCAAGGGCAAACTTGCAGAAGAATAAGGAAAAATATGCGTAAAACGTCCATTCGATTTTTTGAAAATATTCCCGTTCGCGCCGTTTGGGAAGAGGAAGCCGCCAAGTGGTATTTTTGCGCTACGGATATTGCGGAAGCGCTTACAAAAAGCAAAAATTCTCGTGTGTATTGGGCAACGATCAAACGCAGAAATCCCGAGTTGATTGCAATTTGCAAACAACTGAAATTAAAAGCCAAGGACGGCAAGTTTTACAATACGGACGTTTTGGAAGAAAAAGATTTAAATACCGTGATCGCTTTGATCCCGAGTAAAAAGTCGGATATCTTTCTTAGATGGATGAGAAATCTTGAAACGTCGCTTGATGAAAAAAGTAAAAAGAAAGCGTACGAACTTTTTGAAAGCGGATATATTGACGAAATAGAAGTGGGCACAACCAAAGGGCTCAAACAGATACACGGTTATATCTTTGGCGGACTGTATGACTTTGCGGGTCAAGTCCGCACCTGCAACATAGCAAAAGGGGGCTTTGCATTTGCTCCCGCAATGTATTTAGAGGATACCCTTTCCGCCATTGATCAACTTGCGGAAAACACTCTTGAAGAGATTGTAAAAAAGTACGTGGAAATGAACGTTGCGCACCCCTTTATGGAAGGCAACGGCAGAAGCACGCGCATTTGGCTTGACCTCATGTTAAAGAAAAACTTAGGCGTTTGCGTGGATTGGAGCGCCATTGATAAATCCGATTACCTTGCCGCTATGAAAAAGAGTGTGGCGGACGGAACGGATCTCTTTACCTTGGTGCAAGGCGCTTTAACGAAAGACACGCAAAACCGCGAGATCATCATGAAAGGAATTGATTATTCCTATTATTATGAGGAAATAGATAAAGGCTAAGAAAACAGATTAGATTAAAAGTGCGTTTTTTAATTCAAAACACGACGAAAGAAGATAAATCGGAAGAAACTCCAACAAAAAAGGATGCTAATGCCCCTAAAAGGAATGACAAACACATATGGCGGTGTGCCAATTGCGGGCAATTAATAAGCGAAAAAAACGTCCTTTTTGCGGATATCGAACAAAGTAAAAAATGTTTCGTTTGTTCTAAAACGTTCCGATAGCATTTTTTAAAAAAAAGATTAAACCGTAGTAAAACAGGTCGCGCTACGTTCACCACTTGTGACTCAACGGAACCATATTCGGTTGAGTACTCTTTTTATAAAATGTGAAATATTGGCACATGTAATTAGAAACAAATGTGACAAATTGACACAATAATATTGTTTTTTATCGCGCAATAGGTTATAATACGATCGGAGGTGAGGAAATGCTTAAAACTCTCCGCTTGGAAAAGCACCTGACGCAAGAGCAAGCCGCAGACATACTCGGAATCAGCAGACGCTCACTTGTTCGCTATGAGCAGAACGAAGCCGTTTTACCGGAAAGGAAGTTACGGTATTTTTGTGAATTGTTAAACGAATACGGTCTGATCGATGAGGAGCATGGCGTTCTGACCATGGAGCAGATCAAGCAGATCTGCGCCGATGTTTTTGCAAATTTCAATGTTGAATATTGTTATTTATTCGGTTCATATGCAAAAGAAAAAGCAAAGGAAAAAAGCGACGTGGATCTATTGATATCGACGGCTGAAAAAGGCTTGCGTTTTTATGAGATCGCTGAACTATTGAGAGAGAACTTAAAAAAGAAAATAGATTTGCTTGATTTAGCGCAACTCAACAACAATCCGGCCTTGGTGCAAGAGGTTTTAAAGGACGGGATAAAAATATATGGATAACGTGAAAGACGATAAATATTATTTGAAGAAGATTATAGCAGACTTGGAGTTTATGATCGATCATACCCAAGGGAAAACGCAAGAGGATATCGAAGCCAACCCTCTGCTTATTGACTCCATCCATTTCAGGTTGATCCAAATATCCGAGAATACAGATAGACTCTCAAATGGATTTAAGGAAAAACATAGCCACCTGCCGTGGCGAGCGATAAAGGGAATGCGCAATTTGATCGTTCACGATTACGGAACCGTTGATCTAACCATCGTTTACGATACCGTTTCCCATTCCATTCCGGAACTGTATGAGGAATTGAAGGTTTTATTATAAACTTTGTAAAACCGGGGAAGCTTCGGCTTCTTTTGAAAATAGCATTATCGGCAGCTCAAAACCTCCCCACTAAAAAGATACGTTCGGGAAACACGGGCAATACAGAAAAAGAAAAGAGGAAAGTTTTTTCACTCGGACAACTTTCCCTTTGTGGATAACTCGGAAAAATTTTCAAAAAAGTATTTACAATTAAATTAATTTAATATATAATGTATTTATTATTATACGTATGCGCGCACACACACGCGCACGCGCGTTTATTATTTCGATAGGAAAACGGAGGGAAAAATGGATAGAAACAATTCCTACAACGAAGACGCCATACAGGTGTTGGAAGGTTTAGAGCCTGTCCGCGTTCGTCCGGGCATGTATATTGGCTCAACGGACGAAAGGGGTTTGCACCATCTTGTATCCGAGATCGTGGATAACAGTATAGACGAGGCGCTTGCCGGCTACTGTACCGATATTTACGTGGTGATCAATCCGGATGGCAGCGTGTCGGTGGAAGATAACGGAAGAGGTATCCCCACAGGTTTCAAAAAGTCGGAAGGAAAGTCCGCGGTGGAAGTGGTGCTTACCAAACTGCACGCCGGCGGTAAGTTCGGTGGTTCGGGTTATACCATCTCAGGCGGCTTGCACGGCGTTGGTCTTTCGGTGGTGAACGCGCTTTCCGAATGGCTGGTGGTGGAGATCTGCCAAAACGGCCACGTTTACAAGCAGGAGTATTCCCGCGGCAAGCCGCAGTATGACCTGAAAGTCATCGGCGATAGCGACAAGACGGGCACCAAGGTCACCTTCTTCCCGGATAAGGAGATCTTTGAAACCACCATCTTTAAGTACGAGGTGTTAAAACACCGTTTGCGTGAGCTTGCGTACCTGAACAAGGGCTTGCATATCAACATTAAGGACTTGCGTCACGAGACCCCCGTGGAGGATGACTTCAAGTACGACGGCGGTATCATCCACTTTGTGGAGGACTTGAACTCCGCGCACGAGAAACTTTTCTCCGAGATCGTGTATTTTGACGAAAAGGTGGATACCAGCGAGGTGGAGATCGCGCTGCAATATAACGAAACCTATAACGAATCGGTTTTTGCTTACGCAAACAACATCAACACCGAAGAGGGCGGCACCCACTTGGACGGCTTCAAAGCCGCGCTTACCCGTATCATTAACGATTACGGCCACAAATTCAATATCTTAAAGGATAACGAAAAACTTTCGGGTGACGACGTGCGTGAAGGTTTGACCGCGGTCATCAACGTTAAGCTCACTAACCCGCAGTTTGAAGGACAAACCAAGACCAAACTCGGCAACAGCGAAATGCGAACCATCGTGTCCCGCGTGCTTACCGAGTGCCTTGGAACCTATATGGAAGAGCACCCCAAGGAGAGCAAGGAGCTCGTGCTTCGTTCCATCAACGCGCAAAAGGCAAAAGAGGCGGCAAGAAAAGTTCGTGACGAGACCCGCCGCAAAGGCTTCTTGGAGAACACCACCCTTCCCGGCAAACTTGCGGACTGCACCGAAAAGGACGCTTCCAAGTGTGAGATCTTTTTGGTTGAGGGTGATTCCGCAGGTGGTAGTGCCAAGTCGGGCAGAGATAGGCGTTTCCAAGCCATTCTTCCCCTGCGTGGTAAGATCCTGAACGTGGAAAAGGCAAGGCTCAACCACGTTTTGGAAAATGAGGAGATCAAATCCATGATCACCGCCTTCGGTGGCGGCATCGGAGAGGAGTTCTCCACCGAAAAACTTCGCTATAACAAGATCATCTGCATGACCGATGCCGATGTGGACGGCTCGCACATTCGTATTTTGATGCTTACCTTCTTCTTCCGCTTTATGAAGCCGCTTATTGAAGAAGGGCACGTGTACATTGCGCAGCCCCCGCTCTATAAAGTAAGCAAGGGTAAGGAAGAGAAGTACTTCTATAACGATGATGACCTCAACACTTATCTCGATTCCCTCGGCAGAAAGGGCTATGAGATCCAGCGCTACAAAGGTCTTGGTGAAATGGACCCCGAGCAACTTTGGGAAACCACAATGAGCCCCGAGTCCCGTATCCTTTTGAAGGTGCGTTTGGAAGACGCCATCAAGGCGGACGAGACCTTTACCGTCCTGATGGGCGAGCAGCCTGAGCTTCGCAGACAGTTCATTGAGCAAAACGCGAAACTCGTTGCCGAACTTGACATTTGATGAGGTGAGATATGAAAGAGAAAGAGATCATACACGGAGATATTATAGATAATACCAAGATCGTGGAGGTTGGTTGCGAAAGCGAGATGAAGAAGTCCTTTATCTCGTACGCCATGGCGGTTAACGTAAGCCGCGCCATTCCGGACGTGCGCGACGGTTTGAAGCCGGTGCACCGCCGTATCCTTTATGCCATGAACGAGATTGGCCTCACGCCCGATAAGCCCTTCAAAAAGTGCGCTACCATCGTGGGTGACGTGCTGGGTAAATATCACCCGCACGGCGATAGCTCGGTTTACGATGCGTTGGTGCGTTTGGCGCAAAACTTCTCCATCAATATGCCCCTTGTGGACGGCCACGGAAACTTCGGTTCGGTGGACGGTGACCCCGCCGCTGCATACAGGTACACCGAGGCAAGAATGAGCAAGATGGCGCTGGAAATGCTGCGCGATATCGATAAGGAAACGGTGAATTTTTACCCCAACTTTGACGATACCCGCATGCAGCCCGAGGTGCTTCCCTCCCGCTACCCGAATTTGCTCGTAAACGGCTCTGACGGCATTGCGGTGGGTATGGCCACCTCTATTCCGCCCCACAACCTTTCCGAGGTCATTGACGCCACCTGCGCCTTGATTGACGACCCCGATATCGATATTCTGGACCTTATGAAATTCGTGCCTGCGCCTGATTTTCCCACCGGCGCTATCATCCTCGGCAGTCAGGACGTAAGAAACGCGTATTTGACCGGCCGCGGCAGCTGTATCTTGCGCGCCAAGACCGAGATCGAGGAGTACAACAACGGCACCAGATCCAGAATTGCCGTCACCGAGATCCCCTATCAGGTGAACAAGGCAAAACTCATTAAGAGTATTGCGGACCTTGTGAAGGACAAGAAGGTGGAAGGCATTGCGGATATCCGCGATGAGTCCGACCGCGTGGGTATGCGTTTCGTGATCGATATCAAGCGTGACGCTAACGCGCAAGTGGTGCTGAATATGCTCTTTAAGCACACCGAGTTGCAAAAGTCGGTGAGCATGATCTTCCTTGCTTTGGATGACGGCACCCCCAAGATCATGAACCTGAAAGAGATCTTGACGGCGTACGTTAAGCACCAGCAGGACGTGGTGGATCGCCGCACCAAGTTTGACCTTGCCAAGGCGGAAGATAGAAACCACATTTTGAGCGGTCTTGTGATCGCTTTGCAAAATATCGATCAAGTGATCGCCATCATTCGCTCCGCGAAAGACAGGGCGGAAGCGCAAACCAAGCTCATGGAGGCGTTTGAACTCAGCGACCGTCAGGCAAACGCCATCTTGGATATCAGACTGCACCGTTTGACCTCTATGGAAACGGGAAGCCTGCTTGCGGAGATGGAGGAGACCGAGAAGAATATCGCTTATTACAAGAGCATTCTTGCGGATCACACCTTGCGCGATAGGATTATTAAGGAAGAAATGTTGGAGATCAAAAACAAGTTCGGCGCGCCGAGAAAGAGCGAGATCTCTTACGCGTACAGCGGCCTGAACATTGCCGACCTTATCGCAAGAGAGGACGTGGTGATCTCCACCACTCACTTTGGCTATATCAAGCGCGTGCCCCTCAAGGAATATCGCTCGCAGCATCGCGGCGGTGTGGGTGTGACGGCGCATAAGCCCAAGGATGAAGATTTTGTGACCGATATCTTCACCTGTTGCACGCACGACGAACTCTTCTTCTTTACCAATTACGGCAGGGCGTATGTGATCAAGGCGTACGAAGTGCCCGAGGCGGCGCGTACCGCAAGAGGCAGAGCCATCGTGAACCTGTTGCAACTGATGGAAGGGGAAAAGATCGCCACCATTCTTCCCATCACCGAAGAGCAGGGCAGAACGGGCAACCTTGTGCTTGCTACCAAACGCGGCAAGATCAAGAGGACGTCCCTCAAAGAATACGAGTATATGCGTAAGGGCGGCAAGATCGCCATCAACCTGTTGGAAGGGGACGAGCTTATCAGCGCGCAACTCACGATGGGTGGGGAGGAACTGATCATGGCGTCCAGCCTGGGCAAGTGCATCCGCTTTAAGGAAGATAGCGTCCGCTTGATGGGCAGAACCGCCGCGGGTGTGAGATCCATGAAGATCGGTGATGACGATTATATCGTGAATATGGAAGTTATCCACGAGGGTGACGAGGTGCTTACCGTGACCGAAAACGGCTATGGAAAACGCACCGATACCGAAGAGTACCGCGTGCAAGGCAGAGCGGGCTCGGGTATCAAGGCGGGTACCTTTAACGAAAAGACGGGCAGAATTGCCGCGTTGAAGACGGTTAAGCCGGACGGTGACTTGATGCTCATTACCGAGAGCGGCGTGATCATTCGCACCCATATTGACGAGATCAGCAAGATCGGCAGAGCGGGTCAAGGCGTGAAGATCATGGCGGCGGGCAAACTCAACAGCAAAGTGGTGGGCGTTGCCCTTACCGATCGCTACGAGGAAGAAGAGGAGTACGTGGAAGAGGGTGAAGCTCCCGCGGAAACCGCACAGGAACCCGCAAGCGAGGAATAATAACGCATTTTCTCTAAAAGAGAAAGCATTTACAAAAGAAAAAGGCGTCCGCTTTATCCTTCGGGAGGAGCGGGCGTTTTATTATGACAGGAACGCCCGTATAGAACAAAAAAAGAAGGGGAAACAAGAGCGGAAAGAGGGCAAAAAAGAGGGTGACAAAAGGGCAAAAAGAGAGGTAAACGGAGGCAAAAAAGGCAAAAAAACACAAGAAATAAAACACTTCTTTGAAAAGTTACCTTTTTTTCAAAAAAAACCAAAAAAAATTTAGAAAAGGTATTGACAAGAAAAAATCGTTATGATAATATAATTAGGCTGTCTATTCGGCAGCAAACGTAGCTTCAAAACAGAATAGATTAAGCAAAAATTAAAGCAAGTGATTTCTGTCAATTCATAATTTATTATGAGTTTTGAGCGTGCACCTGAAAAGGATGCACGGAAAACCAAGATTAAACTTAAGAGTTTGATCCTGGCTCAGGACGAACGCTGGCGGCATGCCTAACACATGCAAGTCGAACGGAATAAAGGACGCTGTAGCGATACAATGGACTTTATTTAGTGGCGAACGGGTGAGTAACACGTGAGCAACCTGCCTTTCACACAGGGATAACAGCCGGAAACGGCTGCTAATACCGGATAAGACCACACTGAGGCATCTCAGAGGGGTCAAAGCGTTTAGCGGTGAAAGATGGGCTCGCGTCCCATTAGCTAGTTGGTGAGATAACAGCCCACCAAGGCGACGATGGGTAGCCGACTTGAGAGAGTGATCGGCCACATTGGAACTGAGACACGGTCC
>DEWF01000002.1:0-2139 GCA_002363545.1 Christensenella sp. UBA3217
ACTTCACCGTTGAGGTGGAGCGTTCTCTGCGTGTTTTGGACGGTGCGGTTGCCGTCTTCTGCGCAAAGAGCGGCGTTGAGCCCCAATCCGAAACCGTGTGGCGTCAGGCAACCAAGTACAAGGTACCGCGTATCGCTTTCGTCAACAAGATGGATATCGAGGGTGCGAACTTCCCCCGCGTTATCGACATGATGAAGAAAAGACTCGGCGCCAACGCAGTTGCTTTCGAGCTCCCGATCGGACAAGCCAAAGAGTTCAAGGGTATTATTGACCTTCTCAACATGAAGGCGGATATCTATCAGAATGACGACGGTAAGGTGTTCGACGTGACCGACGTGCCCGCAAATATGCTTGCGGAAGCCGAAGCGGCAAGAGCGGAACTCGTGGAAAAGATCTGTGAGTGCGACGATGCCCTCATGGAAAAATTCATCATGGAAGAAGAGATCACGGTGGATGAACTCAAAGCAGCGCTCCGTAAGGGCGTTATCGCTAACCAGATCGTTCCCGTTCTTTGCGGCAGCGCCTTTAAGAACAAGGGCGTGCAGGCTCTTCTCGATGCGATCGTGGATTACCTTCCCTCTCCTTTGGATATCGGTGCCACCGAAGGTATCGATCCCAAAGATCATGACGTGGTGTTGAAGCGTGAACCTTCCGACTCCGAGCCGTTCAGCGCACTTGCGTTTAAGATCATGACCGACCCCTTCGTAGGTAGGTTGACCTTCGTGCGTGTGTACAGCGGTGTGTTGAAGAGCGGTGATTCCGTGCTCAACGCAAACAAGGGCAAGGGCGAGCGTATCAACCGTATTCTCCGCATGCACGCGAATGACCGTAAAGAGGTGGATAGCCTCTCCACCGGTGAGATCGGTGCGGTTATCGGTTTGAAGAACACCACCACGGGTAACACCCTTTGCGATGAGAAGCATCCCATTGCATTTGGTGAAATGACCTTCCCCGAGCCGGTTATCACGCAGGCGATCGAGCCCAAGACCAAAGCCGGTCAGGACAAGATGGCGGTTGCGATCCAAAAGCTCGCGGAAGAAGATCCCACGTTCCGTGTTTATACCGATCAGGAAACCGGTCAAACCATCATTGCCGGTATGGGTGAGTTGCACCTTGAGATCATCATGGACCGTTTGGTGCGTGAATTCCACGTGGAAGCAAACATCGGTAAGCCCGAAGTTGCATACAGAGAGCGCTTTAAGGGTGCTTGCGACGTGGAAGGAAAGCACATCAAGCAGAGCGGTGGTCACGGTCAATACGGTCACTGTAAGATCAAACTCACGCCGGGCGAGCCCGGGTCGGGTGTGGTCATCGAGGATAACACCGTTGGCGGCTCCATTCCCAAGGAATATTTGCCCGCCGTTATGGACGGTATCCGCGAGGCTTCCAAGACCGGTTTGTTCGGTTATGAAGTGTTGGATTTCCATGTGAGTATCTACGATGGTAGCTACCACGAGGTCGACTCCTCTGAGCTTGCCTTTAAGATCGCCGGTTCTTTGGCGTTCAAGGCGGCAATGGAAAAGGTCGGAACCTCTTTGCTTGAACCCATCGCGCAGGTGAACATTACCGTGCCGGAAGAGTATCTCGGCGAAGTGATGAACACCATTTCCAAGCGCCGTGGTAAGATCAAGTCCATGGAGTCTGACGGAAATATCCAAAACGTCGAGGCGGAAGTACCGCTTGGCGAAATGTTCGGCTATGCAACCACGCTCCGTAGTGCCACTGCGGGCCGCGGCAATTTCGTGATGGCTTTCAAACATTATGATCTTGCACCCGAAAGTGTAGTTGCAAAGTTCAGAGTAAAGTAGTATAATAAGGAAAGTTGCAGCGGATAGCTGCTTCAAAATAAAATTGTTAAAAGGAATTAGGAGGATAATTAACAATGGCAAAGGAAAAATTTGACAAAAGCAAAGTGCACGTTAATGTCGGTACCATTGGTCACGTTGACCACGGTAAGACGACCTTGACAGCAGCTATCACGATGTACTGTGCTAACAAGGGCAATGCGGCGTCCATGAAGTATGACGAGATCGACAAGGCCCCCGAAGAGAAGGCACGTGGTATCACAATCAACACTGCACACGTTGAGTATCAGACCGAGAAAAGACACTATGCGCACGTTGACTGCCCCGGACACGC
>DEWF01000002.1:2191-2617 GCA_002363545.1 Christensenella sp. UBA3217
ATGTTAAAAACATGATCACCGGTGCGGCTCAGATGGATGGCGCTATCCTCGTTTGCGCTGCTACCGACGGTCCCATGCCCCAGACCCGCGAGCACATTCTTCTCGCCCGTCAGGTCGGTGTGCCCTATATCGTAGTGTTCCTTAATAAATGCGACCAGGTTGACGATGAAGAGCTTCTTGAGCTCGTTGAGATGGAAATCCGTGAGATCCTCGACAAGTACGAGTTCCCCGGCGACACCACCCCCATCATCCGTGGTTCCGCTCTTCTCGCAATGCAGGCCGGCGTTGCAGGCAAGTTCGATGATCCCGCTTTCGGCCCGATCCAAGAACTTCTCGACACCCTCGACAGCTACATCCCCAACCCCGAGCGTGCTACCGACCAGCCCTTCCTTATGCCTGTGGAAGACGTGTTCACGATCACCGGTC
>DEWF01000002.1:2669-66219 GCA_002363545.1 Christensenella sp. UBA3217
GTGGTACCGTTGCTACCGGCCGTGTTGAGCGTGGTGTCGTTAAGATGAACGACAAGGTTGAGCTCGTTGGTCTCCGCAATGACAACAGCACTCTTGAAACCGTTGTTACCGGCGTTGAGATGTTCCGTAAGCTCCTTGACTTTGCTGAGGCAGGCGACAACATCGGTCTTCTTCTCCGTGGTATCCGCAGAGAGGATATCGAGCGCGGTCAAGTTCTTGCGAAGCCCGGCACGATTCATCCCCACACCCACTTCACTTCCCAGGTTTACGTTTTGACCAAGGAAGAAGGTGGCCGTCACACCCCGTTCTTCAATGGCTATCGTCCTCAGTTCTATTTCAGAACCACCGACGTGACCGGTACCATCACTCTCCCGAAGGGTGTTGAAATGGTTATGCCCGGCGATAACATCGACATGGAGATCAAGCTCATCACCCCGATCGCTATCGAGCAGGGCTTGCGCTTCGCTATCCGTGAAGGCGGCAGAACCGTTGGTTCCGGCGTTGTTGCACAGATCATCAACGACTAATCAAACAGTCAAATAAAATTAAGACCGGGATGACCGAAAGGCTCCCGGCCTTTTTTTATGGCGCGTATAGCGGCACGTATCCTTCACTAATTACCTCATTATCGGGGTTCACGTACAAAAGTACCCTCAGCCCCGCCTCTTTAAGAGCGTTCGCTTTTGCGTCGAGCTTCATCCTCTTTGATCGGGAAGGGAAAGAGTTTGCTATGGCTGTTTATAAGGGATTTTCTAGGGAGAATCTAGGGAGAAATGGTGGTTTTGAGTAGGGGATAGAAAGAGATTTTGAAACAGGTGCAGCGGGTGTTTTTATGAAAATAATTTCATAAAATATAGACTATTAGGGTGGAAGGTGTTATAATATATACAGTTTGAAAAGGAGATTCTTATGAAAAATTTTTTTAAGAAAATCGGCAGAAAGATCAAAGCCAACAAGAAAAAGACCATCATTATTTCATGCGTATCCTTTTTCTTGATTTGCGTGATCATCTCGTTATCCTTACTCGGTGCTTTTTGTTTTAACCGTTTTGCAACCGGTTACGTGCCGAACGATGCGCAACTTGCTGTGATCAGGAATAATCCCGAGAATCAGTATAAGCGAGTGGTCATCATCGGTGTGGATGGCGTTGGTGATTATTTCAGCCAAACGTACACCCCGAATTATGACTTGATGTTCAGCAATAAGGTTGTGAACGGCACCCAGATCAATGCGAGCATTACCTATCGCGGCGTGGCGGTTTATCCCACCATCAGTTGCGAAAACTGGATGAGCATGTTCCACGGCGTGCGTCCTTACTATCACGGCTTCCTGTTTAGAGATACCAACCAAAGGGTGGAAAACGGTGAGCATACCGATGAAAAGAAGTATCCCTCTTTCATGAGTGAGTATTTGAAGCAGTATCCCGAAGGGAACATCCTCTCCGTTTGTACGTGGCGCGGCGTGAACAACGGTATCATCGAAGATAACGAGCGCATCACCAAATACAACAGCTATCCCGAGGACGTTAAACAGTTCTTGGAAAATTACGTGACGGATGACGACGATCCCGCCTATCAAACGGCGTCCGGCATCATGACCGTTGTGGATAAGACGCAAAAGGCAACGGTCAGCACAACGGTGCGCGATAACATTCCCGGCATTGAGGGCGAGCTTTACGATTATTTGAGTGATCAAGTAAAAAATGCCGGTTATTCTGACGAAACCATCGAGATGCGTGATGCTATGACCATGCAACGCGTGATCACCGAAACCGTTACGGATCCCGACAAATACCAGATCGTTTATATGCACCTTGATCAGGTGGACCACGCCGGACATGCTTACGGATACGGCCATTCGGGTTATATCCAAGCCGTTTCCCGTGTGGATATGTTGATCGGTAGGCTTTATACCGCTTACGAGCAGGCAGACATGCTGGAAGATACCCTCTTTATTCTTTGCGCCGATCACGGTCACAGAAAGGGCGGCGGTCATAAGAACCACGGTATGAATACCGATTTGGAAGTGAACGTCACCTTTGCCATCGCGGGTAAGACCGTGAAAGCAGGCAAGCCCGGCAAGTACGTAAATACCGATCTTGCGCCCATTGTGGCTTACGCGTTGGGCGTAAAGGCAAACAAGAATTGGCAAGGACGTGTGCCGTATGACATGTTCACCACCCTCGGGTGAGCGCGTATAAGCGCACGCTGACTTTGTTACTGTCTTCGCTACGGCATAGTCACGTACAAGGAGTACGCTCCCACGCCTTCGCTCGCCGAGCCTCGTCATCGCACGTTTCTACGTGCTCACCGAGGTGCAGGAGAATAGGGTTAAAAGCAAACGCACGCCGACTTTGTTTCTGTCTTCGCGTTAGCAAAATCACGTACGAGGAGTACGCTCAGACCCGCCTCTTCGGAGAGCGTTCGTCTATGCACCACTCTCCGCGGTCGCTAAATAGAGAAGCACGCTTCTCCGCGCTCACCGAGGTGCAGGAGAATAGGGTTAAAAGCAAACGCACGCTGACTTTGTTTCTGTCTTTGCTACGGCATAGTCACGTACAAGGAGTACGCTCAGATCCGCCTCTTCGGAGAGCGTTCGTCTATGTACCGCCCTCCGTGGTCTTCGTATAGGAAGCACGTTTCTACGTGCTCACCTATGAGAATGAAAGGCGAAGAATGAACAAGTCGGATTTTAGCCTTTGCTTTTAAAGCGTTCGTCTATGCACCACTCTCTACGGTCGCCGGATAAAGAACCTTGCTTCTCCGTGCTCACCAAAGAGTATCAATGGGGAGTGCGTAATCGTGACGCGAATGAAATATCATAAAAAAATACCGACTGTATTGTCGGTATTTTTTTATAGTTATTGATAAATCAATAAGCGGGTGACGAAAGAGCCGATTATGCTTATTGTTTTTTATCGTAAACGCGCACGTAATCGATCACCCAATCCACGGGCAAGTCGTTTTGGTCAAGGTCGGCAACCCAGCTTCCCCATTCGCCGTATTCGGTGGAGATCTTTAAGTAGCCCTCTTGATCGCACACACCGCCCCCTTTGGTGGTGTAAACTTTTCTGCCGTCAATATAGAAGGTATAACCGTTTTCATCCCAATTCATGCCAAAGGTGTGGTATTCATCATCTGCAAAACCGGTTTTTTCAAAGCGCTTATGGGCGTTTTTGTGGGCTTCATCATAGCCGTCCCAATGCAGTGCCACGTTCACGGCGTCGCGCGCGGGCAGATATTCAAACACGTCTATCTCCACGCCGTCGGTGCTTCCGTTTTCAACGGAATAAACGTTCCCGCACATCATCCAAAAAGCGTGCCAAATGCCTTCCACGTTGGGCAGTTTGCAACAAATCTCGTAATACCCGTAGCCGTGCGTGTACCCTTCGGACAGGGTGTTGCCCTCATGGTCCACTACGGGCAGGGTGCGAAGCGCGCCCGAATAAACCCCTTCCGGCCCCGTCACAAAGAGGGTGTTTTTGCAATAGGTTTGGTTAATAACCGTTGCTCCCGTATAATAGTCGGCGCTGTAATGGATGGCTTTTAGGGCGGCCTCCACGTTATTCACCCAAACCGAAACCATTCCGTCTTGGTCCACGATCACGTAAGTGAGCACAATGCCGCCTTGGTTTTGTATGGCAAGGGGAAAGATAAAAACGTCGTCATTGGTATGGAAACACCCGTTTTCCAGTCCCGGGACCACGTTGCCGCCGTTGGAAAGGGATAAAGCGTATTGGGTGTATCTTTCGGAAAGGGCGGTGGCGCAAGCAACGAATTCCGCTTCGGAAGAAAAGCCGAAAAGTTTGGATACCACCGAGCGATAATCGGCGGAGGGCGCCGTGCCTTTGGTTCCGAACAGGGCGTTGTAAACATGGGTAATTCCTATCACCGCGCTTTGGGTAATGGCGGTATCCACCCTCTTGGTATCCACCACGAAAGAATAGTAGTTAAAAAGATTCATTGCCGTTTCATAGAAGGGGGCATAGGCCGCCATCAAGTCGCTATCAACGGGAATGGTAACGTTATTGCCGGAAGGAAGGGAAAAGGCGCTTGTAAAGGCGGCAAATTCTTCCCCCAGCAGATCAAACTTATCAAGGATCACGTACCCGATCAAATCATCGGTATGGTTGCCAAGAGAACCGATCTCTCCGAAATCTCCAGCGATCATGGCAAAGGGGTTGCAATCATCATATTGGAGTTTAACGGTGCTCCCGTTATAGCCCGTCACTTGTCTTTCCTGCGTGTCGGAGCAATAGCGGCTCCCTCTCTTTTCGGTTCGGAGGATCAGGTGCCCTTCGCCGTCCGTATATGCCAAATTACGAGTCCAAAAGCCGTCGCGCCTGGTGCCCTGACGGGTATCCGCCCAAACGTTGCGATCCAGTTCTCCGTCAAATTCATCCGACCAAACAAGGGTGTAATCATTTTCAAGATCTATGGTTTCGGTGTACTTTGAAGGATCGTACAGTTCAGCGCCTTTCCTGCCGCTTGAACAGCCAAAGGAAAAGGAAAGGGTGCAAAGCGTGGCAAGGATCAGCACAAGGCAAAAGATCTTTTTCATGGTTTTCTCCTTTTATTTAAGAGTGACCGTCACCTCTTGCGAAAGAGGGAAGGTGTATTCGTCCGCCGCAAAACCGCCCGTCAAAAAGAAGACGGATCGTTTGGTAAAGCGGTTATTCGTGATAAGTTCACCCGAGCCTTTGATCACGGGCAGAATAAGGTTGACCGATTCGTTTGTTCCCCGAGCCGTTATGGTCACGCCTTGCGGAGTAAAGCGGTAAACGAATTCTACGCACGGCGTTTCTTCTTGGCATTGTTCTTGCAAGGAGCATAGTTTGGCCTTTACCAAAGCCGTTATCGCATTTTCTTCCGAGCGAAGCGTTATTTGTGCGTCAAGGTCCAAACAGGTGGCGTATTTTACCCCATCCTTTACGTATTCCGCGCGAGGGAGCAGGGTGGCGTGCCGAATACCGCCGGCGGGGGCTTGCATGTTGTTGGGTTCGGTTTGCTGATAGTCGTATACCGATCCCGCGATCATGGCGCCCGTTCCATCTTTATATAAAAGCGAGAGGGTGCCTCCGCTTGCGTGCGCCGCGCCGCGCCGATAGGTGTGCATCACGTAATCGTATCCGGTCAAGGTGGCAAGGTAGCTTCCGGCGCGCACCTTATAGGTGTTCAGTTCGGGATAGTATTTGTACCAAACGCCTTTTGCGTCGCAGGGGAGAGATGCGTGCTTTGTTGTTTCTTTTATGCCTTCATGAATGGCGTCCGCAAGGGCTGCGGCATGGCAAAAGGTGTGATGGATGCAGGGCGGTTGCGCGTTCTCTTCGTATTGCATGCCGCCGTGCAAGAGTCCGTTGAGGGTGCATTTTTTTAAGATCTCAAAGGTTCGCTCTGCGGCTTCGGCAAAGAGGGGATCGGTTTTCCCCAAAAGGGTAAAGGCGCCTATACAGCCGTCCGAAGTGCGGCTACCGTAATAGGTCCACTTGTTGTTTCTGACCCCAAAGGAGTTATCCCAACCGCCATCGGGCAAAAGAAAGTCCAACATTTTTTTTGCGTGCCCGCTCAGGGTACAAAGCGACTCATCATCGTGTAGGATGGCGGCGGCGTGTATCAAGCAGGGCATGGATTCTTCCGCCATATATCCTATATCAATGGGCAAACAGCCCTTTTTTGATCGGTCGTCGTGCGGCTTTCCCTCTCCGGCAAGCAGTCCGTTTGGGGTAAACAGCTTCAAACAATAGTCAAGCAATTGCTTTGCGCTTTTTGAATAGGCTTTATCCCCGTATCTTTCACCGTACAACGCGTTCACTAGGGCGGCGGCACAATAATAGTTCACGTAAGCGGGAAAGCCTATCACCATGTTTTCGTGCACCCAGCGCGCGGATTCGATCGCGCAATGCTCAATTTGTTCTTTGAGAGAAAGGGGAATGATGCTTTCAAAGTAAGACAAACTTTTTAAAAGTCCTATTGCCGAAAAAGCCGTGATGCCTTTCCATTCCGAGGTGAAATCGTTTTGCACCGCACCCTTATCGTCCAGGAGCCTTTTGCGGAAATGGAGAAGCGCTTCCGCTCCTTTTATATACTTTTGATCCCGCGTGATATCGTAAGCGCAAAGGAAGGGATAAATAGCATTATCCGCTCGTCCGTGCGGAAAGCCGCAGCTTTCACAGGAAAAGCCCCCGAAGCATTCGTCCTTCTCGTTTGTGATTTGGGATCGCAAAAGTGCATCGCACCATTGGATCAAAAGGGTTTTATACTTATCCGCCATAAAAGTATTATACCATAGAATGAAGCGCCTTTTTATATAAAATAAAAAGATCCGCTTAAAAGCGGGAGAAAAGGTGGGATAAGATGGGCAAATCTATTGAAATAAAAAGGGGAAAAGTGCTAAAATAAAAAAAGAAAAAAATCCCATAAGGAGAAACTATATGCCTGCTGTTTTACCCGAGCTTTTTTCCGAGCCCTGTATTAAAAAAAGACCCACTCCCATCATGCAAGCCTCGGATCTTCCCTATCCCTGCGCACTTGTTTTTAACGCCGGCGTGATCAAGTACAAAGGCGAGTACGTGATGGTGTTCCGCAACGATTACGGCACCGACCGCACTGCTTTTGAAAACGAGAATAAGGATTTTACCGGCACCAGCATCGGCATTGCTCGCAGTAAAAACGGCGTGGATGGCTGGCAGTTCGATCCCTTACCCATCATTGATAGTAACGATCCCAACAAGGACCCCGAGCTCAGGCGTTATTACGATCCGCGCATCATTGAGATAGAGGGCAAACTCTATCTTTGCCTTGCCATGGCAACCCAGCACGGCATTTGCGGTGCGATAGCGGAGCTTGCGCCCGATTTGAAATCTTGCAAGCTGATCAGTTATAGCGTGCCGGAAAATCGCAATATGGTGCTTTTCCCCGAAAAGATCGGTGGGGAGTACGTTCGTTTGGAGCGTCCCATGCCGGTATACAGCCGCGGCAGGGATCGTTTTGATATTTGGCTTTCCCGCTCGCCCGACCTTGTGTATTGGGGACGCAGCGCGCTCATTCTCGGCGTGGAAGACGTGCCTTGGGCAAATGACAAGATAGGGCCCACGGCATCCCCCATCAAAACCGAAAAGGGCTGGCTCACCTTGTTCCATGCGGTAGATAGGGACGAAACGAGAGGCAAAAACGGTTGGGAAAAAAAGTGGACCAAGCGCTATACGGCAGGTATGATGCTGCTTGATTTAGAGGATCCTTCCAAGGTCGTTTCCATTTACAAAAAGCCCTTGATCGTGCCCGACCTTCCCATCGAAACGGACGAAGGTTTCCGTGAGAACGTGATCTTCCCCTGCGCCATGCTTTTGGAAGATTCGGGCGAGGTAAAGATCTATTACGGTGCGTCCGATACCTGTGTGTGTCTTGCCACCGCTCAGCTGGATGACCTTTTGAACCTCTTTGATAAATAACAAGCCATCATATTAGCAAACGAAAAATGCAGTCAAAAACCTTGACTGCATTTTTTTCTTGAATTGTTTCGCTTTATCCTTTTAGAACTCGGCGTTTTTAACGGTGCGGGGGAAGGGCAAAACGTCACGAATGTTGGAAATGCCCGTCACGTACATGACCAAGCGCTCAAACCCTATGCCAAAGCCGCTGTGCTTGGTGCCGCCGTAAATGCGGAGGTTCCTGTACCACCAATAGTCTTCCGCTTTTAAGCCCAGCTCCGCCATGCGTTTATCCAGCATATCCAAACGCTCTTCTCTTTGACTGCCGCCCACAAGTTCGCCAATGCCGGGTACCAAAAGGTCCATAGCCGCCACCGTCTTGCCGTCATCATTCATGCGCATATAGAACGCCTTGATATCTTTGGGGTAATCGGTGAGGAAGATGGGACGCTTAAAGTGCTTTTCGGTAAGATATCTTTCGTGCTCGGATTGCAAGTCGCACCCCCAATAAACGGGGAAGTCAAACTTTTCACCGCAGTTAGTCAAGATCTCTATCGCATCGCTGTACTTTACCTCTTTGAATTTGAATTCAAGCATCTTGTTCAATCTATTCAAAAGGTCTTTATCCACGAATTTGTTCAAAAACTCCAAGTCGGCGGCGCAATGCTCCATCGTGTAGCGCACCGCAAACTTCAAAAGGTCTTCCACCAAAGCCATGTTGTCCTTCAAGTCCGCAAAAGCGATCTCGGGTTCTATCATCCAAAACTCGGCGGCGTGACGGCTGGTGTTACTGTTCTCCGCACGGAAGGTGGGACCGAAGGTGTAAACGTTGCTGAACGCCATGCAGAAGGTTTCCACGTTGAGCTGGCCGCTCACGGTCAGGTTTGCCTTTTTGCCGAAAAAGTCCTTGGAGTAATCCACCTCACCTTTATCGGTCTTGGGCGGATTGTCGATATCCAGCGTGGTGATCTGGAACATTTCACCCGCACCCTCGGCGTCACTTGCGGTGACGATGGGGGTATGCACGTAAATAAAGTCGTGATCTGCAAAATAACGGTGGATCGCCTGTGCAAGCACACTGCGAATGCGGAAAACGGCGTTAAAGGTGTTGGTGCGGGGGCGCAGATACGCCTGTTCGCGCAAGAATTCCAAAGAAGCCGCTTTCTTTTGAATGGGGAAGTCGGGGGTGGAAGCACCCTCTATGAAAACGGAAGTTGCCAAGATCTCAAAGGGTTGTTTGGCTTCGGGAGTAAGCACGAAGGTGCCTTTTACACGAATGGAAGCACCCACGTTTTGCCTCACCACTTCCTCGTAGTTTTCAAGATTCTCTTTTTCCACCACTACCTGCAATTTTTGAAAGCAAGTGCCGTCCGAAAGTTCAATAAACTTATCGTTGCGAATGGTCTTGATCCAACCGCACACCGCGATCTCGGTGCCGGAAGCGGGAGCAGAGCGGAATAAATCTTTGATGTAAGTTCTTTTCATATCAGTCTCCTTATCACGGTGTATATGATACCACAAAACCTTGGTCACAGACAAAGGATTTTGCCCTATTCCTCAAAGGGTACGAAGGTGAGGCCAAAGGTTTCTTCCACAGGCAGGGAAAACACAATGCCATGTCCCGCGGAATCCATGCCGAATTCTCTGCCTATCGCCTTCATGATCTCGGCGCGGATCTCCTCTTTTACCAAAATGAGAACCACTTCTTTTTCCTCTTGCAGGGAAAGTTTGAAAAAGGTTTTTGCCTTTTCGCCGCCCGTGCCGCGGCCGGATAAAATGGTTCCACCCGTTGCGCCGTTTGCCCTTGCCACGTCCATCACGTCGCCCGCAAACCCTTTGTTAACGACCACAACGACCATACTGCAATTCACTTGATTTTCTTCCATATTAAACCTCCGTTTCCCCTAAAAAGAAATCCAATACCCGCTTGTCCGCAATGCTTTGCACGCGAAGGGTAAAGGCCACGCCGCCGCCTTTGCCGATTTGAAATTCCTCTTCCAGCACGGCGCGCGCGTTTGCGATCTCATCGTCGCTCAGCAAAACGGCAACGAGATCCTTTTCGATATTACCGATCCCGAGAAGATTGAGCCAATGCTTTTTGGCTGTGCCGTGCCCCAAAAGGGTCACAAAGCCGAAAGCATTCCGCGCGATCCTGTCGTTGATCTGATCCCCTTTGCCGCGTTCCGCGATCACAAGGAGAAGATACAGTTTGATCTTTCTATCCAAGAGTAGGTACCTCCTTATAGATCTATTACTTCCACGTCCGCCGTGGGTTCGGGTGCCGCCTGTGCGGTCAAATCTTTTGTATCGAGAGAGATGATCTCGGGTGTGGGTGCGGGCGTTGCCGCAGGTTGTTTTTGCAAAGCATGCTCCGCCGCTTTTGCTTTGAGGGCGGTTACCAAACCAAGACCTTGCAACACGATGAGCGGCGTCATTGCCACCATTGCCACAAGGCCGTATGCATAGCTGATCACCGCGTCTTCCCCGTGTATGGCGCCGCAAGCACCAACGGCAAGAGGGAGCAGGAAGGTGGCGGTCATGGGACCGCTTGCCACACCGCCGCTGTCAAAAGCGATGGCAGTATAAGTTTTTGGAGTCACGTACGATAAAAGCAGGGCGATGGCGTATCCCGGCAAGATCAGCCACCAAATGCTGAACGTAAAGAGCAAGCGGATCATGGCAAGCGCAAGAGAGAGCGCCACGCCGCACATCAAGGTGACCATCACTTTGGTCTTTTTGATGGTGCCGTCGCTTATCTTTTCTATTTGTTCCGTCAGCACGTGCACGGCGGGTTCCGCCGCCACGATCAAAAAGCCTATCAAGGCGCCGAGCGGTATTAGGAAATACTTGTGTCGTTCACCCAAAGAGGCGCCAAGCAGTTGTCCTGCCTTGCCGAAACCGGCGTGCGCGCCCGTCATGAAAAGCACAAGCCCGAAATAGGTATAAAAAATACCGAATACGATGCGCCAAAAAGTGCGCACCGGCATATTGCGGTTTGCGGCAAAACGGAAGATCAAAAAGAAGACGGCAATGGGTCCCACGGCAATGGCGGTATCCCGCATTTGATGCAAGAAGGTAATGCCGTACACGTGATACAAACTGCCGGAGATCTCTTCGCTTGCGGGCAGGATCTTGCTAACGTCCGTAAAAAAGCCCAAGAGCATTACGGTAATGATCGGGCCAACCGAGGAGAGCGCCACAAAGCCAAAGCTTTCGTCCGTGCCCGATTTACCGCCGATATGGGATACGCCCACCCCCATTGCAATAATAAAGGGAACGGTCATAGGACCTGTTGTCACGCCGCCGCTGTCAAAGGCAAGAGGCAAAAAGGGCTCTTTCCCCGTTAGAGAAAGGGCAAGCGCAAGGGCAAATACCACCGAGTAAGAGATCAGCAAAAGCAAGCGCAATGATATGCCAAAGATCACCCGCAGCATGGAGAGCGCAAGAAACACGCCCACCCCAACAGCCACCAGCGAGATAAGCACCCATTTGTTAATGCTTTGGGAAAGGCCGGAAGCAAGCACCGAAAGATCGGGTTCCGCCATGGTAATGATGGTGCCAATCAAAAAGGATACCACAATAATGAGCGTCAGGTTGCGGGTCTTGGTGGTGGCGCCGCCCACAAGTTCGCCAACGGGGATCATTGCCACGTCCGCGCCGAGGGTAAACAAGCTCATGCCGCCTATCACCAGCGCGCACCCGATCAAAAAGGTAAACAGGGCGGAAAGGGTCATTTCTCCAAGCGTAAAGGAAAGTATCACGACGATCGCCGCAATGGGGAGTACCGATATCAAACTTTCCTTGATTTTGGTGAGAACCACTTTGTGCCTCCTGTGTAGTCTTTTTTCATTATAACATAGTTATCGCTCGAAAAAGAAGGGGTTTTGTTGCCCTTATGCAAAAATATTGCATAATTCGACAAGATATGCTACAATTCTCTCGTTGTTTTATGCGTCTAAGCAACGCAAAGGAATGTAGTATGGTTGGTTGGAAAGGAAGAGTTTTGATCGTGGCGATCGTTGCCGTGTTGTGTTTAACGGCCCTTCTTTTCGTTTCCTGCTTTCCCAATGACGATCCTTTCCCGCCCGCATATCCCGATCTGACAGTGCCCGATGGCGCCGCTTCTTCGGTTGACCCCGTTTTGCCCGCGGGCGGCAGCAACGAGGGAGCAGGCGATCAAACTTCGCAAGAGGATGCGGCGGGAAGTGATACCGTCACCGATCCGAATGATAACAGCCAAGAAAGCCAAGCCGACGATATGGGCGCGACCGATGACCCGCAAAAGGAAGAGGCGATCCCTTCGGGCGGTGAAAGTGATGGAGATACGGATCCTTTCGAGTCCAACGAACAAAACGAGCCCAACGAACAAGTCGAACAAGACGAATCGGAAGGGCAAGCGCAACCGGGCAACCAATCACAAGAGCAGTCCGCCACGCCTTGTTGTGAAGAATGCGGCGAAGCTCTTCTGCCCACCTCAATTCATCGTGAGAATTGCTCCAAGTACGGCGCTATCCCCCTCCAAAGCGAAGCGTATGCTTTCCTCTCGCAGTTTGCGGGCATGCCCGAAGAACTTGTGGTTTCTTCCCTTTCGGAGCAAGCGGAAGATTATCGTTTCAAGTTGTCCTATTTTAGTGAGCAAGACCTCTCGTTGTTGGTGGAAAAGATAGAAGCGGAACAGATCCTTTATAAAGAGGTCAAAGAAAACAAAAGTACTTACACCCTGCTGATCAAGCCGGCGGAGAAGTACATTACGATAGATTTGGTTATTACAAAAGAACAGGGGAATATCCAAGCGAGTTTCAGAGTGACGGCTTGGTTAGAAGATTGAGCGTAAGGAAACTTCACCCGAGATCAGGTGCTCGCGCTTGCCGTCATCATATAAAACGTCCAACCCCAAATCATCCGTCAGATCCAAAACGGTGGCTTCGCGGCCGCCGTCGTTTTTTATTACCAGCACCTTTTTGCCAAGCAAGAAACATCGTTCGCGATATTCTTGTTTCAAGAGCGCGGGAGAGAATGCGTCAAAGCGCATAAAAAACTCTTTCAAAATGGCGGCGGTTAGGGATGTTTTGTCGCAGGAGAGAGAGGCGGCCGTTTCGCGTATCTCGGGCGGGAAATCTTTTTGTTCCTTTCCGATATTCACGCCAATGCCAACTACTAAGCGGCGAGCGTTATTCACGCCGATGTTTTCCGTTAAGATGCCGCAAACCTTTTTGCCGTTTACGTACACGTCGTTTACCCATTTGATGCGTGCGTCAGCACCTGTGACCTCTTGAATGGCGCATGCCACCGCAACCGCCGTCAGATGGGTAAGGAAAGGGCAAACCTCGGGCAGGGCGGGCAAAAGCAAACTCATGTATAAGCCGCCCTCGCTGAAAAAACTCCTGCCTTCGCGCCCTCTTCCCTTGCTTTGCTTCCCCGCAATGAGCAGAGTAAAATCAGGCGCGCCCCTTTTGGCGGCGGCTTTCAAGTCATCGTTCGTGGACGCCGTTTCCTTTACGTAAGACAACGCAAGGGGGCGGTTAAGAGCGGATAGAATTTTTTGCAGATCGCTTTCCTTCATGCTTTCAGCATACCTTTTTTAACGCCTTTTGTCAAAAGTCTTTTTATGAAATAAAAAAACTCACGCGCGGGAGAACCTTTGCGTGAGTTTTCTTTTTTTTGTGCTTTGAGGATTATGCCTCTTCTTTTTCCGCCTTTTTCTTGTCAATAAACTTTTGCAGATACTTGATGCCGATCACGGTGCCAACCATCAAAGCAATACCGATGGGAAGCACAACATACCACATTTGAATAAAGCCCGCAAGGATAAAGCAGATGAAGGAAACGCCCGCCACCGTGAGTGCATAGGGAAGCTGGGTGGACACGTGATTCACGTGATTACAACCCGCGCCCGCGCTCGCCATAATGGTGGTATCCGAAATGGGGGAGCAGTGGTCACCGCACACGGCACCCGCCAAGCAAGCGGAAATACCGATCACGAGGATCTCGCCGCCTTGCGCGCCGAACACTGCCACAACAATGGGGATCAAAATGCCGAACGTACCCCAAGAGGTTCCGGTTGCAAATGCCAAGCCGAGAGCTACCAAGAAGATGATAGCGGGGAGCATTTTCACAAGACCCGCCGCGGATCCGTTCATCAAGTTGCCCACGAAGCCTGCTGCGCCAAGGCTCGATGTCATGCCGTTAAGAGCCCATGCAAAGGACAGGATCAAGATGGCGGGCACCATGGCAACAAAGCCCTTGGGCACACATTCCATCGCTTCATTAAAGGTAATACGGCGTCTGGCGATCAAATAGATGATCGTGATCAAAAGGGCAATAATACTACCCCAAGTCAAGCCCACCGAAGCATCGCTGGCGCCAAAAGCGTCCACGAGATGCCACTTGGTATCGCCCGTTGTAAAGAAGCCGCCCGAGTAAAGCATACCGATCACGCAGAACACGATCAAGGTTGCCACCGGGATGATAAGGTCGATCACACGGCCGCCTTCCTTCACGGTAGGAGCGGCTTTCGCCTCTTCCTTCGCCGCCGGTTCTGCGGGCTTTTCGGGTTCGTCGTCCATATTCTTCATCATTTCCGCCGCTCTCTCGTAATTCTTCATCGGGCCGAAGTCCACGCGCAGGAACACCAAGGAGAGGATCATCACGATGGTGAGCAGGGAGTAGAAGTTATACGGAATGGCTTTCACAAAGAGTTTCACACCGTTTTGGTTCACCTGGTTTGCGGTGGAACTGACCGCCGCCGCCCAAGAGGAAATGGGTGCGATCATACAGATCGGTGCCGCGGTTGCGTCTATCAAATAAGCAAGTTTTTCGCGGCTGATCTTTTTATTGTCCGTCACGGGCTTCATAACGCTACCGACGGTCAAGCAGTTAAAGTAGTCATCAATAAAGATCAACACACCCAAAACAAAGGTGGCTATCGCCGCGCCCGTCTTGGTCTTAATGTGCTTCTTTGCCCAACGGCCAAAAGCTTCCGCGCCGCCCGAGCGGTTTACCAAAGCCACCATGATGCCGAGGATCACAAGGAAGATGATGATACCCACGTTCCATCCGTCCGAAAGAGCGCCGATCAAGCCGTCACCCGTTAAGGTATCCATCGTGCCGGTAAACTTAAAGCTGCCGTTAAAGAGGGCGCCCGCAAAGATACCCACGAACAAGGAGCTATACACTTCCTTGGTCACAAGGGCAAGCAGGATGGCAATGATGGGGGGGAGCAGGGATACGAAGGTGCCTTGATAGCGGTTATCCACTTCAATGCGCTTAGTGCCGCCGCATTCATCACATTCCGCGGTGTTTATCAAGCCGCTTCCTTCACAGTCGGCGCAGTCCACCATCAGGTTGGTTTCCGTGTCCAAGACCTTGCCTTCACCGGCGCAGGTATCGCAGGTATGGCTGTCCACGAGCACCGTGCCGTCACCCAAGCAGGTGGGACACTTGATCGAACCGTGGTTGTTGATGGTGGTAGCAAAAATCACTACGGCAAGCAACGCCACGATGACCACGCAGATATTGATGATCTGCTTGCGCGTCAAGGTCAGTTTGCCGATCCTGACTACGCCTTTGTCGTTTAACATTCTCATTTTTTTCTCCTTTTGCGCTCATTTGCGCATTTTATCCGAATGGGTGCCGCCGTAAAAAAGAAAAAAGCGGCAGGAAGAGCCGCCTTAATCGTCCGAAACAAGTGTCATAGGTGGATAGCTCTCCGCAGTGATGCGACAGTGCGTGGGATCTTTTCCCAATCGCCCCAGGACGCGCTCTTACAGGTTCAAAACGCTCCTTCGGCATGACCTCCTTTCCCACCGCAAACAAGCCTGCTTTGCGGTTTATCATAGGCCACGCGCCTCTATCAATAATAGGATAAGTATATAACGATATCTTTGCTTCGTCAAGACCTTTTGTAATATTTTTTAACGGATATATGGGATATCGTTCCTTACGCATGGCAAGTTTTGAGAAAGCAGGGCATATCTCATAAAGAGGCTTTATGACGAGCAAAAATATTTTTTTCCTTTTTTGGAGAAAAAGTGAGACTGTGATCCTTGACCGAATATTTTTTTTTGGTGTATAATTTCAACATCTTCTTTTGGAGGTATTACAAATGAATCCCAATGTTCGTCCCGAAAGTATGGAAAGGATCACCACTCCCGCCTTGGCGGAAAAGTTTATTGAGGAGCAAGTTGCTCTGATCAAACAGCAGGTAGGAGATAAAAAAGTTCTCCTCGCCCTCTCCGGCGGTGTGGATAGCTCGGTTGTGGCGGCGCTTCTTATCAAAGCGATCGGTCAAAACCTCGTTTGCGTGCACGTGAACCACGGTTTGCTCCGCAAGGGTGAGCCCGAGCAGGTCATCAAAGTGTTCCGTGGCGAGATGAACGCGAACCTCATTTACGTGGATGCGGTGGATCGTTTCTTGGATAAACTCGCAGGAGTAAAAGATCCCGAAACCAAGAGAAAGATCATCGGCGCCGAGTTCATACGCGTGTTTGAAGAGGAAGCGCGCAAACTCTCCGATATTTCTTTCCTTGCACAGGGCACCATTTATCCCGATATTTTGGAAAGCAAGGGCGTGAAAGCACACCACAACGTGGGCGGCCTTCCCGAGGACTTAAAGTTCGAGCTCGTGGAGCCGGTCAAACTTCTCTTTAAGGATGAAGTGCGCGTGGTTGGTAAAGCGCTTGGTCTTCCCGATAACATGGTGTATCGTCAACCCTTCCCGGGCCCCGGCCTCGGCGTAAGATGCGTGGGTGCGATCACTCGCGAAAGATTGGAAGTGGTGCGCGAAGCGGACGCCATTTTGAGAGAGGAGTTTGCGGCAAACGGTTTGCAGGGCAAAGTATGGCAGTATTTCACCATCGTGCCCGACTTTAAGAGCGTGGGCGTGAATGAAAAGGGCGAACGCACCGAGGGGTATCTCGTGGTGCTCCGCGCCGTGAATACCCGCGACGCCATGACCGCCACCGTGCCGGAGATCCCCTTTGCGTTGCTGCAAAAGATCACCGATCGCATCACGCATGAAGTGAAGGGCGTGAACCGCGTGGCGTTTGATCTTACTCCCAAGCCCACCGGCACCATTGAGTGGGAATAAGAAACGTTTTTGTTTTCATCGGCAGTCTTGTCCCTTTCGGACAGGACTGTTTTTTTTGTTGGGGAATAAAGCGAAAGCTACGTTTTGAACCTTTGCCTTTTTCTTTGCCCCGTGGTACAATGGAAACATGACGGACAAAAAAGAAGTAAGAAGCGAAAGGGGCAGGAACTTATTTGCCTTTCCATCGGATTTTACGGTGGTGGATATTGAAACCACCGGTCTTTCTTCTGCCGGAGCGGAGATTTTGGAAGTATCTGCGTTGCGTTTCAGAGAGGATCGTTTTGCGGCGTCTTTCACCTCTTTGATCAAACCTTCCGCCCATATTCCTTTTTTCATCACGCAGTTAACGGGCATTAACGATCGCATGGTGGCTTCTGCCCCCGAGCGCAAGGGAGTTTTAAGGGACTTTGCGGCGTTTTTGGGTAATGATATTATCATTGGGCATAACGTTTGTTTTGACGTAAACTTTTTGTACGACGAGCTTTCCCGTCACTTGGGTTATGCGCTGCGGAATGATTTTGTGGACGTGCTTCGTCTTTCGCGTAAGTATCTCCCCTCTCTTCCCAACCACAAGCAGGTCACGTTGGCGGAACACTTTGGGCTGGATACCTCGGGCGCTCACCGTGCCCTCAAAGATACCGAGATCTGCGCGCAAAACTATCTTTTGATCAAGGAAATCGCTTTGCATTCTTAATGGATCCTTAATAAAAATGGGTTTTTCTATTGTAAAGGATAGCATAATTATGCTACACTAAAAACGTATAAGCGCTTTTTACTTTTGAAAAGGAGAAGAAGGGCGTTTGCTTGCTTAAACAAACGAATTTGAGAGTGAAGGATTACTTATGAAGACCAAAGTTGTGGCGATCATAAATCAAAAAGGCGGTGTCGGTAAGACCACTTCCTGTATCAATATCGGTGCTTGCATGGTAAAGATGGGCAAGAAAGTCTTGATCATCGATATGGACCCGCAGGGCAATGCAACCAGCGGTCTTGGCATTAAAAAGCACGTGGAGTTTATCAATGAGATGGGCAAAAAGGACGTTCGCCCCGTGCTCAATATTTATACCGTGCTTTCGGGTGGCACCGACATTTTGAACCAAGAGCTCATTCGTCCTACCGAAATGGAAGGGTTGGAGATCATCCCGTCTTCCATAGATCTTTCCGCCATTGAGATGGAAATGAATGATTATCCCAACCGCGAAAAGGTGCTTGTGAAGGCAATTGAGCCTTTAATGGGCAAATACGATTATATCCTTTTGGATTGTCCGCCTTCCATGTCCCTCATCACCATCAACAGTATGGTGGCGGCAACCAGCGTGCTCATTCCCGTGCAATGCGAGTTTTACGCCATGGAGGGCTTGGCACAACTTTTGGATAGCATCAATATCATTCGCAAGTTCTTAAATCCCAAACTCACCACCTATCACGTGCTCCTTACCATGTACGGCGGTAGGTACAAGTTGCACCAACAGGTAGCGGAAGAGATAGAAAAGTATTTTGGGAATCGTTTGATGGATACCCGCATCCCCGTAAACGTCCGCTTGGCGGAAGCGCCGAGTTTCGGCAAACCTATCATTTTGTATGACAAACGCTCGGTGGGCGCACAGGCTTATACCAGGGCAACCGAAGAGTTTTTGGCAAGAGAAAGTAAGAGGAAATAATTATGGCAAACAGCAGATTAGGAAGAGGATTCGCCGCGCTTATCTCGGATATGCGTGAAATAGACAGCCCCGAGATAGCCTCGTATGATGAAAAAGGCAAGTTGAACCAAGGGGTGAACGAGATCGCCATCGACCTTATCAAGGCAAACCCCAACCAACCCAGAAAGACCTTTAATGAGGACTCTTTGAACGAGCTTGCCGAGTCCATTAAAACTCACGGCATCTTGCAACCCCTCGTGGTCACCAAGATCGGTGAGTATTATCGCATCGTAGCGGGTGAAAGACGTTTCCGCGCCGCCAAAAGAGCAAAGCTCACCGCGGTGCCTGTGATCATTCGCGAGCTTTCCGAAAAGGAAGTGAGGGAGATCGCGCTGGTGGAAAACTTGCAGCGTGAGGATCTGAATCCCATGGAAGAGAGCGAAGCGCTCTATAACCTTCTTACCGAAAATAATCTTACGCAGGAAGCCTTGGCGCAAGCAATCGGCAAGAGCCGTCCCGCCGTGGCAAACTCTTTGCGCCTTTTGACCCTGCCCGTGCAGGTGCAGGCGCTTGTGCGTGATTTATCCCTTTCCACCGGACACGCCAAGGTGCTTGTTGCGGTAAAGCCTGCCGAAATGCAAATTGCCCTTGCCAAGGAAGTGGTGGAAAAGAAAATGTCCGTGCGTGACTTAGAAGAGCGCATCGCCGAGCTTCAAAAAGAAAAGAAAGCCCCCGCAGAGCGCGTGCGCACCCTTTCTCCCGAGTTTAAGGCGTTGCTTGCCGATATGCAGCGTGTGTTCGGTACCAAAGTGAAAGCCACCGGCAATGATAAAAAGGGCAAGATCGTGATCGATTATTACTCTGCGGATGATCTCCAACGCATATACGATATGATCGAGCGTTTGAAAGAGGAGTAGGGCGTAGGTCTGCGGTTTTTCCTTCTCTTGCAACGCGTCTTTCCCCCGCATCTTTGTTTGTAAAGTTTCAAAGAGATAATTGCTTCTTTTCGGTTGACAAACGATTGCGGTAACAGTATAATAAACTTCGTCAATCAGCGATAGGAGCAGGGGTAGCCCATCGTTTCCGATCGTTAGAATAGAAACAACTTGATCAATCATGCGCCATTAGCATTGGCTGGATAGAGCGTCGGTCTACGGAACCTGCTCCAAGTCATTGGCTCGTGTGCGCCGCGCGGCAAAGTCGCTCGCCGCAGTTATCGCCGAGCCTTGTCGCTACCCCATAAAAACTTTCGTTTTTTCGGGGGCCCCAATAATCGTTCTAGCCTTCGGTTCCGAAAGTTAGAACAAAAAAACAACTTAATCGATCATGCGCCATTAGCCCAACTGGATAGAGCGTCGGTCTACGGAACCGAAGGCTAGAGGTTCGAACCCCCTATGGCGCGCCAAGCAAGAATAATACGAACCAAGGGAATGCCCCGCGGCTCGTATTATTTTTATGCCTGAGTTTGATATTATGCTCTTTAAAAATCTTCAAAAGGGTTACAAATAAACATTTTCCAATTCTACTTTAAGAAATAAGTTAGGAAAAAAATCATAATTTGACAGTTTATGGAGCTGAACCCTTTTTTTCTCCTCAACAAGTTCACTTTGTAATTCTTTAATGTGATTAATGTACGCAAAAACGCAATAAAAATGCAAAAGGAGGATATGATTTTATTATATCCTCTTCATTTTTTCTTTCTTCGTTTCAAAAACTCGTAAAAGAATTTATATAAATCGCTTGACAAATTATTTATTCCGTCATACAATAATGGCGAAAAACAGGAGGCTCTGCAATGAAAAAGAACGTCTATTCCTTAATCCTATCCGAAAACGTAATCGCTGCGGTGGATCGCTTAGCGTATGAACGCCACACGAACCGCTCCAACCTTATCAATCAGATCTTAGCGGAATACGTTTCATACGAGACTCCGGAGATGAGGATGCAAAACGTGTTCGATCGTATGCAAGCTTTGCTCGGCAGCGCCTTTCAACCCTTGGAGAACGCGTCGCCCACGATGCTGACCCTGCGCAGCGCGCTCAGCTATAAATACAACCCGACCGTTCGATATCAAGTTGAGCTGTATCGCATGCCGCAGGTCGCCGTCGGCGAATTGAAAGTCTCCATGCGCACCCAAAGCGCCACTCTCTCCTTGCTCGTAATGCAGTTCTTCAAACTGTGGATCAAGATCGAGAAAGAGCATCATCCCGACAGCGTCGCCACGGTAACGGACGGACGATTCATCAAACGCTTCGTGACCGAGACGAAGGACAGCGAGATCGTTGCGGACGGTATCTCTGCTTACGTCGACGCATTCGATCACGCGCTGAAAACTTTCTTCTGTTATTCGGACCGACCCGAGATTGCGGAAGCAAACGTGGAAAAGACATACGCCGACGCAAATCTCCTGTTTTAATCTCAAAAAAAGGAGCCCCCTGACGGGGGTATGGTGAAAGAGCTATGAATATGCAAAAATTGACGCAAAAAAGTATCGAAGCGCTCACCACCGCTCACAACATCGGCGTGGAGCGCCACCATCAAGCAATCGGACAAGAACACTTGTTACTTGCCCTTCTGGATGCCAAAGAAGGTCTGATCCCCGAACTATGGCACAAGATGAATCTCTCTGCGGAAGACACCGCGGATAAAGTGCGCGGCGAACTTGAAAAACTGCCTCGCATAACGGGGTCTTACGATCCCGAACGGATCTATCTGACCTCTGCATTGAACGCAGCTCTCACTGCCGCGGAATCACGCGCGCAAACGATGAAAGACGACTACGTATCGGTCGAGCACCTCTTATTGGGTCTGATCGATTGTGCGCAAGCCAATATCAAGAAGATATTCGGTGAAGTCGGGTTGACCGTAAACGAATTCTTGCGAGTTCTCAAAGAGGTGCGCGGCAATGCCCGCGTGCAGGGAGATAACCCGGAAGAAACCTACGACGTTTTGAAAAAATACGGGCAAGATCTGGTGGAACTGGCAAAGCAACAGAAATTGGATCCCGTGATCGGTCGTGACGACGAGATCCGTAACGTGATCCGTATCCTGTCGCGAAAGACCAAGAACAATCCGTGTTTGATCGGTGAGCCGGGCGTCGGTAAGACCGCCATCGCGGAAGGACTCGCCCTGCGTATCGTAAAGGGTGACGTGCCGGATAATTTGAAGGGACGAAAACTCTTTTCTCTTGATATGGGTGCGCTTGTCGCAGGCGCAAAGTTCCGCGGCGAATTCGAGGAAAGGCTGAAAGCCGTCTTAAATGAAGTGAAGTCTTCGGACGGGAATATCATCTTGTTTATCGATGAATTGCACACCATCGTAGGTGCAGGCAAGTCGGATGGCGCGATGGACGCGGGCAACCTGCTCAAACCGATGCTCGCGCGAGGGGAGTTGCATTGTATCGGCGCAACGACTTTGAACGAGTATCGAAAATACGTGGAAAAGGATCCCGCGCTCGAAAGGCGTTTCCAGCCGGTTATGGTCGGAGAGCCGAGCGTAGAAGACACGATTTCCATTCTTCGCGGACTGAAAGAACGTTACGAAGTTTATCACGGCGTAAAGATCCAAGATCAAGCTTTGATCGCCGCGGCAACATTATCTCACCGCTATATCTCCGATCGTTTTCTCCCCGACAAGGCGATTGACCTCGTCGATGAAGCGTGCGCTTTGATCAAGACCGAAATCGACAGTATGCCTGCCGAGATGGATAGCTTGGCTCGAAAGATCATGCAACTGGAAATCGAGGAAGCCGCTCTTTCCAAAGAGACGGACAAACTCTCTCAGGAGCACCTCAAACAGATCCGTGAAGAACTCGCCAACGATCGTGAGCGATTTGCGGGTATGAAAGCAAAATGGGACAATGAAAAGCAAGCGATCGGCAAAGTGCAATCCTTGCGTGAGGAGATCGAACGGGTGCGCGCGGCGATCGATAAGGCGCAGGATGAATACGATCTCGGCAAAGCCGCCGAACTGAAATACGGACGCTTGCCCGCACTTCAAAAGGAATTGACGGAAGAAGAGGAAAAAGCCGAGCACAGCACGAATTCTCTCTTACACGACAGAGTCACGGAGGAAGAGATCGCCCGCATCGTCGCTCGTTGGACGGGGATCCCCGTTGCTAAACTGATGGAAGGGGAACGTGATAAACTGCTCCACTTGGACGAAGCGTTGCATCAGCGCGTAATAGGGCAGGACGAAGCCGTTAATAAGGTCGCGGACGCTATCTTGCGTTCACGCGCCGGTATCCAAGATCCCCGTCGCCCGATCGGATCGTTCCTGTTCTTGGGTCCCACCGGCGTCGGTAAGACCGAGCTTGCAAAAGCGCTGGCAGCCACCCTTTTTGATGACGAACACAACTTGATCCGTATTGATATGAGTGAGTATATGGAAAAGTATTCGGTCTCTCGTCTGATCGGCGCGCCTCCGGGCTACGTAGGCTACGATGAGGGCGGACAGCTGACGGAAGCCGTGCGCCGCAAACCTTATTCTGTGGTGCTGTTCGACGAAGTGGAAAAAGCGCATCCCGACGTCTTCAACGTGCTTCTGCAAGTCTTGGACGACGGGCGCATCACCGATAGCCAAGGACGCACGGTGGATTTCAAAAACACGATCTTGATCTTGACCAGCAACCTCGGATCGGACGTCATCCTCGATGGCATAGACCAATCAGGCGAAATCTCTGCGGAAGCTCGTGAATCCGTCAGCGGATTGCTCAAACGCAGTTTCCGTCCCGAGTTCCTGAATCGTTTGGATGAGATCGTCTTCTACAAACCGCTGACGCGCGACAATATCGACGGTATCGTGGATCTGCTGATCGCCGATCTCAAACATCGTTTGAGCGAAAAGCAACTGGATGTGGAAATCACGCCCGCTGCCAAAGATAAGATCATCTGCGAAGGCTACGATCCCATCTATGGTGCCAGACCGCTGAAACGTTACTTGCAAAGCCAGGTCGAGACGCTGCTTGCCCGCGCCATTATCGGCGAAGACGTCGCCCCCGAGACGACGTTGGTCGTGGACGTCGAAAACGATAAGCTTTGCGTAACGCAACGCGGCTCTTAAAATCTAACATAAAGAAGGAATCGCTCTTTGCGGCGGTTCCTTTTTTTCACTCATCTGGATTTCATTGCAGTCACGATCAATGGTAACAGGATCCGAATCCTTTTTGTTGACCGTCCAAAGCTGCTAAATCAGTAGCCGGATTTCAGCCACGAATGGAAATGCGCGAAAAACGCAGAGAAACTGCGTTTAGTCGGGAATATTGGTGATATAAAGCTTTGCAGGATAGGTTTCTTCTACGTCTTCACGAATAGAAACGCGAGTGCTTTGAGTACGCCCGACGCTGACCCCCTTTATAATTCTAAATCCAGCATAGCCTCCGCAGATTGGTAATGAGTGATTTTTTTTTACATTTTACGATTTTGCTTCCGGCATAATGGCAAGTTTCTCCGTCTTTTAAAAGCAAAGGAGGAAAAAACGGGACAATCTCGACATCCTTGGGTTAGGCATCGGCGTTTGGGGCTATAAGCAATAAGCATCGGCGGCTGGAATCAAAAAACCAATGTTTCAGCACTGTGTCATTTCAGTCAAGATCCCTATTTCAAACGGCTTTCTTTTAAAGTCTTTCATAATAAAAAGACGAGGTTTTGCGCCTCGCCTTTTTTGTTTTTTTTGATTTGTTTGCGATCAATAAGACACTCTTTGAATAAAGAGCAACGTGAAGCAGGAAGACCAGTTAAAGTCCACAATGGAGTGCCATTGCTTGCGCCAATCGGGCACGCGGGGTTGTTTGCCTTTTCGTTCGCAACGATAGGGGATGGTTTTATCCAGCGGATCGTAAAACTCAAAGATGGTGCCCGTCTTTTTGTACCATTTCCAAATGGTGGCAAGGGTCTTTTCGCGAAGCTCATCCGCTATCTCGTTATAGCCGTAATCTTCCAACCCTCTGATGATAAAATAGTTTAGGTTCAGCCACACGCCGCCGCGCCACATATCGGTTGAAAAAGCAGGGTGATCCTGCGAGATGGAAGCCAGCGGGACGGGCGTCCAGATCTTGGTTTTATCGGTCAGCAGCTTGACCATCTTCTTTGCCTGTTCCGCCGAAGGAATGCCGGCAAAAAGCGGGAAGAAACTGAGCGGGGACAAAACGCGGGTCAATTCCCCGGTGGTGAGCAATTTGTCGTAATAGGTCCCCGTTTCTTCGTCCCAAAGTTCGGCGTTGATCCTATCCTTGATCCGATCCGCAACGGCTTGCCATTTTTCTGCACGTGTGGGATCGCCCAGTTCGGCAAAGATCAAGGAAAGATAATGGGCGTCATGCACGGCAAAAGCAGAGAAGTCGATCGCGTCCATCTCGTCGTCAAAGTCAAAACGCGGGCTGTTATCCAACCCCGATTCCCCGCATCTGCAATTCAGTTGATCGGGTTCGGTCAGCCATTCGAGCAGTCCGTTATGGTTGTTGTCGCGGTGTTCCATATCCCAAGTGAGATATTTTTCGAGAACGTCCGTGTATTTTGCAAGGAATTCGCGGTCACCCGTCTTTTTGTACACTTCCCAAACGCCCCAGGCAAGCACTTGCGGTTGGGTCACGTCCGAACACTCGTTGGGCGCCATCAGGTGGGGGATAAACCCGTCCGGATGTGCCTGTTCCAGCACGGCGCGCAAACAATCTTTTGCCATCTCGGGGTTATAGGTCACCATTGCAAGGGCATGGAAAACACTGTCCCACAGCCACATATGGCGGTGCGGCACGCGGTTGGGGGTGGTCCAACGGCAGGGAATGGTCCCTTGGGGGGATTGCACGTTAACTTTGTTAACGGATAGCGCCTTGTAGTAAAGTTTTTCGTATCTGCGATCTTTACACTTGGGCATGTTTTCAAAATAAGCATAGCGTTGTGCTTTCAGTGCCTCGGGATCTGCGTTCTTTAAGGTTTCAGCCACGCCGGCACGCGCACCCTCGATGGAAAAGGCGTGGTAAATAGCGATCTTGTAGCCGCGTTGCATCTTTTCCCAAGCAACGCCGATGCGGTCAAATTTCGTGCCGTACACGTCAAGGCCCCAAGTGACGTAGTGTTGCAACCCTTTTTCCCCTTTCAAAACGGGCAGTTCGGGCGCGTAAGCGATCAAGGCGTCCTCGCTGACAAAGGTCACAAAAAAGTCCCCTTGCTCGGTTTCGGCGTCGATCATATCACCGGTGATGGCGCGGAAACGCACCTTGCCTTTAAGCGGGAAGATTATCTTTACCCATTCTCTGAGTTCAAATCTAAGTTCGCCTTTTTTCCAGCCCAACGTGGCCACAAAATCATCGTAATAGCGCGTGACGCCTTCCAAGCCGGAAAACCCGAATAATTGTCCGTATCCCCAAATGTTGTTCAGTTTCATTTCCCTCTCCAATCCAAGCCGCAGTACGGCTTTTTATTCTTCTTTATGCATCAAAGATGCATTTGCAATCATTATAGCACAAGCCATGAGGGAATACAAATGCTTGTGCGCTATTCTTTCTGAGAATAAGCACCCTTTCTCCTGTGTTTTTGCGGTATTTTACCTTGCGGGTGCGCTGTGTTGCACTTTTGTTGCGCTTGGTTTGTTAAGCTGTAAGAAAAGTTTCTGAAAAGGAGGAAGGGAGATGGAAAACATGAAAGACGGCAGCAAAAAGCTCGAACTTGGCGAAGCCATTGAACGTATCTTGGTGGAAAGTGAGCTCTCCCTCTCGGCTTTTTCCAGAAAGGTAGGGTATTCCCGTCAATACGTTTACGATCTTTTGAAAACCAAAGATCCCACCGCGGCGCGCAAGATCCAGTTGGACACCTTAAAAAAGATCTGTGACGCAACGGGGTACAGTTTGAGGCGGTTGCTTACCGATATAGGGTACCTTCCCGAGTGTGCGCCGGACGTTGCGCCCAACAGCGTGATCGTGGTAAAGAAAAACGGCGTGAAGGAGATCTATTGCCTGAAAGAGGGGAAGTTATTGCTCTTAAAAGAAGTTGTGCAGACCCTTGCCAAAGCCACGTTGGATTAATAAAAAAACGGCAGCCCCTGTGCGGAGATGCCGTTTTTTAATGCAAAATGATTCGTTTAGGAAAGGGAAGTGGGATCCGCGTTAAAAAGAGCCCAATCGTACTGCGCCATATACTCCCCGCGATATAGCCTAATGGCTGCGGGGTTGTTTTTTTTATATTCGTAGGCGTCGCAGTCCACCTTGGCGGGATCTATAAAACACTCGTTGCGGCGCTTGATAAATACCTCTTCCGCTCCAACCGCCTTTAAGGTGTTTTGAATATCGGCAATCAAGTTGCGAAAATAAGATTTTTTATCTTCTTCCCAAAGAACGGCGTTTAGCTCGTTCACGTTCACGGCGGCACCTTCACGGTCCACCAAATAGGCAAACAGTTCTTTGCTTTTGCTGCGGGAAAACTTGATGGGTACCCCTTTTGCAAACACCTCAAAATTGCCAAAACACTTGATTTGCAATTTGCTTTTGGGTGGCAGTTCGGTGGGGAAGCGCAAGCCGTTCAATTCCTGTTTGATCCGATTTGCGTCCACGGGTTTTGTCACGTAGCCCGAGGCGTGCATTTTATATGCGTCCACGGCGTAGTCGTTATAAGCGGTGACGAAAACAATGTTCACCTTAGGGTGAACGCTTTGCAGCTTCTTGGCAAGCATGATCCCGTTGCAGACGGGCATTTCTATATCCAAAAAAGCAACGTCAACGGGGCTGTTTTTATTCTCTTCCCAAGCCAGCACGGGATTGGTGTAGGGCAAAAGAACGCTGTCTTCGGGCAGCACTTTTTTCACCGCTTCGGTCAAACGCAGGAGCTGCAATTCTTCATCGTCAACGAGTAAAATCCTCATGCTTTGTTCTCCTTGGGAAAGGTGACGGTCACGGTGGTACCTTTTCCCTTCTCGCTCATGACGCTTAATTCGGCATGGCACATTTTTGCCAATCGATATTGTATGTTTTTAAGTCCGAAGTGTTTGTTCTCGTCAAAATTGATCTCTTCCGTGCGGAAGCCCACGCCGTCATCCGCTATTTCCACGATGAATGCACTTTCCGTTTCTCTTGTTTTTATGCAAAGAGTTCCGCCCTCTATCTTTTGCAAAATGCCGTGCTTGATGGCGTTTTCCACAATGGGTTGAATGGTGAGCGGCGGAACGAAAAAGTCGGTAACTTGTACATCGTACACCACTTTTATCCGGCTTTGGAAGCGCAGGGTTTCCAGCGCAACGTAAGTTTTGATATGTTTGAGTTCATCCTCAAAGGAAATACAGCGCACTGCGGTCAAGGAGGAAAGGTTGCTCCTTAAATATTCGGTAAAATCGTCAAGCGCCTTTTGCGCGCGTTCGGGATCCAGGGGAATAAGGGTGGAAATGGCGGATAGCGAATTATACACGAAATGGGGGCGAATTTGGGAAAGCATCAGTTTGATCTGCGCGTCCTTGTTTTTCTCTTTTTCCAAGGCAAGGTTAATATTCTTTTGAACGCTGAGGAATAAAAACAGCATTTCGATCGCAATGATGATGGAAGCATACGCAATGGCGTATCCCTTAAACACGTTTTGCAAAATGATGGCAACCACGGGCAGGGCGCAGTACAGCCCAAACGCCGTTTTTTCCCGCAAGTTCAGCTTGGAGTGGGTGACAGTAAGGATAAATACGGTAATGAACATAATGAATTGGTACCCCTGCGAAAGGATCATGGTTTTACTGCGCAAGTAAAGGCCCCCTTCCGCGGTGAAGAATATGCCGGTGAACACGTTCACAAGGTCCGCAAGAAGAAAAGCGGCAAACAGCGTGAGGTTCAAGTGATCAAGCAGTCGTTTTCTTTTGGGTTCCAAGCCCATGTATTCCCTTGAATAGCGGTAAAACAAAAACACTTCCGCGTTATTCATCATATAGAAAACGGTGTAAAAGGCAATGATAAAAGCGTTGCTCGTGTAATGTGTTTTTACGAGGGAGAAGGTGAGATAAGTGGCAAAATGAAAAATGGTAAAAAGAAAAAAGTTCAAAAAGACCCACTCGTCTTTCCTTTTTTCTTGCTTGGTCAAAATATTTACCACGTGAATGGTAAGGATCAAGATCCCCATCAAGCACACGGTCATGTTAAAAACGGTGTTTTTACCCATTGGCATATTCCTTAGGCAGGCTAAGCCCGCTTATGATCTTTTATTATAACACAACTCGCTGTAATGGCGTTTCCCTCGTTTGCGGGCAAATATTCGCAAATGCTATTCCCGCTCCCGCACCGCGTTTACGATCTCGCAAACGGTGGTTTCAATGTTGTTTTTATCGCAACGCAAGGTCACGTCCGCATACTTTTCATAAAGGACGCGCCTTTTTTCAAACATGGATGCCACACTCTCTCCTTTGGGTAAAAGGATGCCGCGGCTTCCCATGTTCGTTATTCTTTCCAACATGGTTTGAAAGGAAATGGAAAGATAGATCACAACGGCGTTTTGTTTCAAGTGCGCCATTGCTTTTTCGGAATACACCACGCTGCCGCCCGTTGCCACAACCGCGTTGTCCGCTTGGAGCAAGCAAACCGCGCTTTCCTCCGCCGCCGAAAAGTAATCGTTTCCCTTTTTGTCAAGGATGGCTTGCAGGGGCATTTTCTCATTTTGCTGTATCACCAGGTCGGTATCCACAAAATGCTTGCAAAGAGCTTTTGCCGCAAGCACGCCGCAGGTACTTTTGCCACATCCCGGCATTCCTATCAACACAACGTTTTTCATGTTCTTATTATAACAGCCTTTCCCCCTCTTTACAATGTTTTCGGGGTAATCGGGTAAAAGGATAAAAGTAAAAAGGTTGTTTTCAAAAAAAAGATAATATATAATTGTTTTTGGAGGATCCTATGAAAAACGATCGTGAAAAAGTAATTGTAAAAACCAGCGTATTGGGTATTATAGGCAACGTGTTTTTGGTTGCCTTCAAAGCCTTTGTAGGTATTCTTGCCGGCTCCATTGCCATTATAATGGACGCTGTGAATAACTTTACGGACGCGTTGTCCAGCACCATTACCATAGCAGGTACCAAACTTGCGGGGAAAAAGCCCGATAAAAAACATCCGTACGGGTACGGCAGGATCGAGTATCTTACTTCCACCTTGATCGCGGTACTTATTCTGTTTGCGGGCGGCATGGCGGTGGTAGAATCGGTCAAATCCATCATTGACCACTTCCAAAACGGCACGATGCCTTCCTTTGAGGTGTACTCCATCGTGATCGTTGCGGTGGCCATCGGTGTAAAAATCGCCATCGGACTTTTCTTCCGCCAAAGGGGCAAGAGTATAGAAAGCGACGCGCTGGAAGCGTCGGGTATGGACGCGCTTTTTGATTCCGTGCTTTCCACCGCCACCTTGGTGGGCGTGATCGTGGCAAAGTTCGCAAACGTTTATATCGAGGGATATTTGGGTATTGCCATCGGCCTGTTTATCTTAAAGAGCGGCTTCGAGGTGATGCGAGAATCACTTTCTTCAATGATCGGTGATCGCTATGAGCGGGATCATATCGTTGCTATCAAAGAGGAGATCAACAGCATTGAAGGCGTTCGCGGTTGCTACGACCTTATTTTGAACAATTACGGACACGACCGCAACATCGGGTCGGTGCATATCGGCGTGAGCGATACGTTAACGGCAAAGGACATTCAAGCCATTGAAAGAAAGATCGCGCTTCTCATGTATAAAAAATACAACACCATTATGACGGTGGGCATTTATGCGGATAACCAATCGGATCAAGCCTCGCGCGAGATCTTTGAAAAGGTGTGTGAAACGGTAAAAAAACACTCCACCGTGTTGCAAACGCACGGTTTTTACGTGGATCTTTCCGAGAAGGTGATCAGTTTTGACCTGGTGATTTCCTTTGACGACCCCGATCCGGAGGGGACCATCTGCGCGATCAAGCAGGAGACCGAACAACAAAACGAGGGTTATCAAGTGTTCGTGCAATACGATCAGGATTTCAGCCTTTCCGAATAAAAAAGAAACAGCGCACAGGGCGGCGCAGGTAAAAGCGATACGCGGCAATTTTTTTTCGTAAAGTGCCGAAAGGCGTTAGAAGAGGAAAGGCGGGGAAAGAGGCGGATAAAACTTGCCAAAGCAGGCAAAATGCGATAAGTTAAATTTATGAAATACGGTTTTTACGGAGCGGAGAGCAAGGCGGTCAAGCCGATCCATGCGGGATACGAAAAAATAGCGGATCAAAGAGATCTTTATTTGTTGCTTTGCGATTGTTGGTGCGTGGAAACTTGCGCGCCGAGGCTCAGAGGGGAATGGTCATTTGAAAACAAAACGGTGGGGCAATGCTCCATCACGTCCTTTCTCATACAAGATATCTTCGGCGGTGAGGTGTACGGCGTTCCGCTTGAAAACGGCGGCTTTCATTGCTATAACGTGGTTGGGCAAAGCAAATTTGATCTTACCAGCGAGCAGTTTGGCGGCAAAACGTTGCCGTATGACGATCAGCACCCGCAGTCCCGCGAAGAGCATTTTGCGGATGAGGAAAAGAAAGCAAGATATCTTCTTTTGAAGAAAAAACTCAGCGAAAAACTGAAAGAAAATAATTAACGCACAAAAAAAGGCTTCACCTAAACGGGGGAAGCCTTTTTTAGTTGATTAAAGCTTTTCCTTTGCCAAACGCTCAATGATGGGAATATCGGCGGGGCAAAAGGGGTAATGGGCAATTTCCTTTGGCGTGATCCAAGCAATGGCGTTGTGTTCCATGGGGGTGGGAGTTCCCTCTTTTATTGTGGCATGAAAAAGCGTTAAATGCACGGGGATATCGGGGTAATCATACAAAACGTCCATATAGGGCGCGCCCACCTGAACCGTCACGCCGATCTCTTCCTGACATTCGCGTATCAGTGCTTCTTCAAGGGTTTCTCCCGCTTCCGCTTTTCCGCCCACAAATTCCCAAAGGCCCGCTCTCGCTTTTCCCTCGGGACGCTGACAGATCATGAATTTCCCTTGTTGCCAAATCAAGGCAGCCACTACTTCTCTGCGTTGCATAATTGTTTCCTCACGTTAAAGTGTAATTTAACAATCATGGAAAGTCAAGGATCAATCCAAAAGGTCGGAGAAGCAATCATCGGAAAAGAACTCCCCGAGCGATACGTTCATCGTTGCGAGGATCTGATAAAGGGTATCAAGTTTTATCTTTCCGTTCTTACCGCTTAGGATCTGTGAGATCGTAGCCTTGGGGATTCCTCCTTCCTTGCAAAGGCGATAGGGCGAAAACTCTTTTTCCTTCATGGTGGCGGCTAATTTATAGCGAACTGCTTCTTCTAAAATCATATCTCTCCTCACATAATTCCACGCATGGAACATCTTCATTTTAGAAAAACAATCTTTAAAACCGGTTCCACGCGTGGAATTGTGGACATTTTCCTTCGCTCGTAGTATGATTGGTTCCATACAACAAACCATAAAAGAGGAAAGATATGACGATTTGTTTTTGTGGACACAGTGAAATCTCCGGTGGAGAGTGTGTGAAAAGAAAGATACTTGCTTTTTTGCAAACGTTATCGGCGAATGAGAACATTACGTTTTTTATCGGTGGATATGGTGACTTTGATCACATAGCTTTAAACGCTTGTTTGGAATACAAAGCGCAGTATAACTCTCAAACAATAATTTGTTTTATAACCCCATATAACAGTGAAGACTATTTTGAAAATAGGAAGTATTTTTTGGGAAAGATAGATCAAATTGTTTACCCTGAATTGGAAAACGTGCCTAAGAGATATGCAATAGTTTACAGAAACCGCTGGATGATAAGAAATTCGGATATTGTTGTGTGTTATATCGATCACACTTGGGGCGGAGCTTACAAAACGTATAAATATGCCTTGAATAAAAAAAAGACGGTGATCAATGTAAAATAAAAAAGCGGGCAAAAAATGCCCGCTTTCGCATAGATGAATGATTATACGCCGCTGTAAGCGGAGAAACCGCCGTCCACGGGGATCACGGTGCCCGTCACAAAGCCGCTTGCCTTGTCATCCGAAAGCCACAGCAGGCAACCGATCAGGTCATCGATCTCACCGAACTTTTTCATGGGCGTGGCGGCAAGGATCTTGCCGGTGCGCGGAGTGGGGGTGCCGTCCTCATGGAAGAGCAGGGCGCGGTTTTGGTTGGTCACAAAGAACCCGGGTGCTATTGCGTTGCAACGAATGCCGCAGGGGGCAAAGTGAACGGCAAGCCACTCGGTAAAGTTGGAAACGCCCGCCTTTGCCGCCGAGTAAGCGGGGATCTTAGTGAGGGGACGGAAGGCGTTCATGCTGGAAATGTTCAAAATATTGCCGCCCGTTTTTACCATATCCCGGGCAAACACCTGCGTCACCAAAAATGCGCTCGTAATATTCAGGTCAAACACGAATTTTAAGCCGCTCTCTTCTAAGGCAAAAAAGTCTTTTACGCCTTCCAGGTCAGGCGTCATGGTTTCGTTATCGGTGGAAGCGCGGGGATTGTTGCCGCCTGCGCCGTTTATCAGGTAATTCACCTTGCCAAAGCGGGCGTTTACCTGTTCCTTTGCCTCAATGATGCTCTGCTTATCCAAGCAGTTGCATTTAACGGCAAAGGCATTTTCGCCGATCTCATCCGCCACCGCTTTTGCCGCATCGTAATTGATGTCCAAAAGCGCTACTTTGGCGCCGCATTCCGCAAGCGCGCGAGCAAAGGCGCCGCAGATAATGCCGCCTGCGCCGGTAATTGCCACAACTTTATTGGAAAGATCTACTTGAAAAGGAATGTTCATATTCTTTCTCCTTTAATTTATTCAAAGAAATTGTTTTCGCCCACGTGTTGCCACACGAATGCGATCGCCGCGCTCCATCCTTGCAGGGCAGAGCCGGCAGGGCAAGCGGGGGAAAAGTATTCGAGGGGGGTATAGTGTCCGTTTTGCGTCATATAGCGGAAGGTGGAGAGGAGGGGCGAGCGCCAATCTCTTCCGTAGAGTGACTTTGCGTAAGCGTACATAGCGGTGAGATAACACCAATTTGCGCCGTTGTGATAATCGTACAAACGCGAAGACTTGTGACAGGTGGATCTAGGGAGTTTGTAGGGAGGATACACGCACATTACGCCAAAATCCCCGCCCCCTTGCTCGCTGTTGTTCTTGCTTTCCAAAAGGCTTTCCATGTTATCCAGCACGCGCTTTGCTCTTTGTCCGTCCGCCACGCCGAAAAGAAGTGCGAACAGGGTATCGACGGAAAGGTTATCCTCGATTTGTTCGGTGGACTTGTAATTGAGGTAATAGCCTTTCTCTTCGTCAAAGAGAATGTCGTTTATTGCCTTTTTCACAAGCTCTGCTTGTTTTTGATAAAGCGAAGATTCGGTGGGATCATCCGAAAACAGTCGGGACGCCACCACGAGAGCGCGGTAGTATAAAACTTCCACGAAGGTCACGTATCCCGAGCGGTTCACTTCATCCGCCCAATCGCGTTTGTTATAGGCGCCCTCTTTGTATAAAAGCCCCTGTTGATCGGTCATAGAAGTAAGGCGCTTCAAGATCGTCTTTATAAGGGTAAGAATGCTTACCCCATCCACCTGTTCGGTCAAAATGCCGTTATCGCCCGTGGCGTGGATATAATCGTACACTTCCAAAATAAAAAAGCACGGGCTATCGTAGTGATCCCCCCAAAACAGGGTAAAATCGCTCTTTACGGCGGAAGGACAACTGCCGTCTTTCCCCACGCCGCGCGCAAGGGTCAACAGTTCGTTTCGGACCATCTCGGGGTGTGTGGTGAGCAGGGGGAGCACGGTAAAATAGGAATCACGATAATAGGTGCGAAGGGGGTCCGTGTAATTAACGCCCGCGGCAAATGCGCGGAACTCTCCGGCTTTTTTGTAGTTTTCGATCGCCGTAAAATAGGCGGAAAGATACATTGCCTTTTCTTCTTCCGACGTTACGGAAGAAGGGATGGGCATTTTTGTTTCGGACAGGGCGCATTGATACAACTCGTCAAAGGCGGCAAACGCCGCGTTGTGCTCTTCTTGGTCGCAAGCAAAGGAAAGCAAAAGTTTGATCTTGCCCTCTGCCGACGTGTAAAAACAGTCGTTTTCCTTTACCCATTCTCCCTCGGCGGAAGAGGAAAGCATAAAGTTTTCTCCCGCCACGCAAAGGGTATTTGCCACGCTTTCGCTTTTGGCGCCGCGGCAGTTCAAGCAAAGGTCGATGGGCGCCGCTCCTTCCAAAAGGAAAAACACGCCGTTCACTTCTTTTGCCAAAAAGGTAGTGACGTTTAGTTCTCCTTGTTTGGTGGTAAGAATGACTTTTTGCATTCTTCCGATCATTTCTACCTTTTTTGAAAGGTAGGGGGAAAGCCTTTCCCCGCCGAAGCACAGGTCAAGAGAGAGAAAGGAAGGAATAAAATCTTCCGAACGGTTGGTCAAACGATAGCGAGAAAGCCCGCCTTTGCCATCCGCAATGACGGAGATGCGTTCGTTTGCCATATCGTAAAACGCCGTTTCGTGGTATTTTCCTGCTGCCACTATGCTTCCGTTTTGGTAGGTGACGTTCATCCTTTGCTCCTATCTGCTCTTATTGCGCTTTTATCGTTTTCCGAGGTCTTTTTCCACCGCCTCGAAAAGACCGCCGAGGTAGGTGGCGCCCAGTGCTCTGTCAAAAAGGCCATAGCCGGGTTTGCCTTGTTCGCCCCAAACGTTTCTGCCGTGATCGGGGCGCAGGTATCCGTCAAAGCCGTTTTCCACCAAAGCCTTTACGATCTTATAGATATCCACGTTGCCGTCTTCGGTGCGGTGCCCGTTCTCATAAAAATCGGTATCGTTCACAAATTTGAGTTGGCGCAGGTGGGCAAAATAAATGCGGTCTGCGTATTTTGCCGCCATCTTGGGCAGGTCGTTAAAGCGTCCCGCGCCCAAGGATCCGGTGCAAAAGGTTATGCCGTTGTGCTTATTGGGCACGGCGGCAAACAGCCTGTCGTAATCCTCTTCACGCCCCACGATCCTGGGAAGATCAAAAATATCCCACGGCGGATCGTCCGGGTGAATGGCCATATCCACGTTTGCTTCATCGCAAGCGGGCATGATGGCTTTTAAGAAGTACACAAGATTGTCAAACAGCGTTTGGTGGCTCATGCCTTCGTAAGCCTTTAACAGCCCCGCAAGTTCCTCTTTGGTGTAGCTTTCGTCCCAGCCCGGCAAGCGCAGGTTGGTTTTATCCAACTTTTTAAAGTCCGCTTCGGTATAGGCAAGGGATGTGGCGCCATCCGGGTGCTTGAAGCAAAGATCGGTGCGGAACCAATCAAACACGGGCATAAAGTTATAGCAAATACACTTCACGCCTGCCTTCCCGCAGTTAATGATATTTTGCTTGTACGCCTCAATGTACTTATCGCGAGTGGGGCGGCCGAGCTTGATATCCTCGTGCACGGGCACGGATTCGATCACTTCCATATTAAGCCCCGCGGCGTTTGAAAGCTCTTTTAAGCGGAGCAGTTTTGCAAGATCCCACACTTCCCCAACGGGGGTGTCGTACACGGCGGTGACAACGCCCGTCATGCCGGGGATCTGTTTGATATAGTTAAGGGGAATGCAATCTTTCTCCCCGTACCAACGAAAGGTCAGTTTCATATTATTTCTCACTTTTTACTTTCACAAAGCCGGTGCCGAAGTTCAAGGTGCCTTCCACCGCGTTATCGTTTCCTTCCTTAAAGCGGGAAACCGCCACGTGCTTCATCAGTTCCTCTTTGTAAAGATCGCCGTCTATGGGAAGCGATACTTTCGCGCCGCCGTTCCAACCCGAAAGTTCGATCGCGTTCATGAGTTCCACGCCGCGGATACCTTCTTTTCCGTTCACGAAGAGAGGCGCTTTTCCGAGAATGGCTTCGGTAAAGTTCTTCAAAATGCCCACGTGTTGCAGGTTCTCGCCGTCCGTTTCGGGCTCGATCACTTCGCACTTGGGTGCGGCAAAGGATTCTTTGGAGGTTTTGCAGAATTCTTGCGAATCTTCCGCATTCTTGTAATAGAACAGTTTTTTGTTTTCGCAAAGCAGTTTGCCCTTGGTGCCGCTCACTTCAAAGCGGTTGGTGCCCGGGGCCTCGCCGGTGGTGGTAATAAACACGCCGGACGCGCCGTTTGCGTACTCAAAATAAGCGGTCACTTCGTCTTCCACTTCCACGTCGTGCCATTGTCCGTACTTGCAAAAACCGTTCACGGACACGGGATTTTCACCCACCACCCAGGAAACAAGGTCCAATTGGTGCGGGCATTGGTTGATGAGCACACCGCCGCCTTCGCCTTTCCAAGTGGCACGCCAGGAGCCGGAATCGTAATAGTTTTGGGTGCGGAACCAATCGGTAATGATCCAATTCACGCGCTGCAGTTTGCCAATGCCGCCTTGCTCGATGATCTCCTTCATCTTGCGGTATAAGCAGTTGGTGCGTTGGTTGAACATCATGCCGTAAAGAGCGTTGCTCTTTTCCGCCGCCGCGTTCATTTCTTCCACCTGTTTGGTGTAAACCGCCGCGGGTTTGTCGGTGATCACGTGAACGCCTCTTTGCAAACACTCGATCACGATCTCGGGATGGGTGTAATGGGGCACCGCCACCACCACGGCGTCACACACGCCGTCGTCCAGCATTTTCTTGTAATCGGAATAATAGGCAACGCCCTCCGAAAGTTTGGGTTTGATCGCCTCTATCTTAACGGGATTGATATCCGCCACCGCCGTCAAGCGGGAGAGGGGCACTTCCCCTTGGGTCAGGCGAAGCGCATAATAAGTACCTTGATTGCCCACGCCCACGATGCCGTATCTTACTTCTTTCATTTTACGAACGCTCCTTCCTTCTCGGTGTATCCTTCTTCCACAAGGATCTTTTTGATGGCTGCCACGGCGGCGTCAAAGGCTTCCACGTTGCTTTCAAACTTGAACTTGGTTTTGAGCACCGTCTTGTCGTTCAGCACGTAGCCGGCGAATATCTTTAAGTGGGGCTCCACCGTGAGAACTTTGTCATCCTTAATGGAACGAACCAAACCGTGCAAGTCCCCGTCACCGTATCCTGCCGGCACGAGCTCGCCCGTTTCGGTCACCACGTCCTTGATATGGAAGTAATACGCTCTCGGTGCAAGCTGGGCAAGGGTATCCGCCGCTTTTTCTCCCACTTGCAGGAAGTTTGCGGGATCGTACACGTAATACAAACCGGGGGTGGCGTCCAAAACTTCCTTGGTCCTTGCAAGGTTATCGCCGTAAAGCCCCTTGTCGTTTTCGTGACACATTTTGATGCCGTACTCCTTGCCGATCTCCACGATCTTCTTCAAAAGGTCGAGCATCTTTTCATGCGCCGTTTCGGCATTATAAAAACTGAACATACGAATGTTTTCCGCACCGAGGATCTTGGCAAGTTCGCAACCCCTGCGTGCGTCCGCAAGGTGTTGTTCGGCGGGAAGGTTAATGTCCTTTTTGAAAATGGGGGAGCCGATGGACCAAACTTTCAGTTCCGCTTCGTCAAGAAGCCTTCTGATCTCCTTCGCTTCCTCGTCCGTGAGATCCATCACGTTTTTACCGTTTACGTTGCGGATCTCCAAATAGGGGATATTGTTGCGTTTAAGCGCGGCGATCTGCCCCTCGATCCTGTCTGCCGATTCATCTGCAAATGCACATAATTTGATCATCTTTTTCTCCTTTTTCGCTCGTTGCGAATCGTTTTTTTTGTTCGGTGCGCCGTTCTCGGCGCCGTCAGGGATTATTTATAAAATAATAAGGTTTTCTCCTTGACATCCGTTTGACAAAGATATTATAATGCAGAAAAAGCACAAAAACAATACCAATTCTTTTGAAAAAGGGGAGTTTTTAGCACATTCTTATGTCAAACATCCAGATTCACTATTACCGTTTCCATAAGCAGCGCCACGTGGACGCCATTCCCGCCTCGGTGATCCCGTATTACGATCTTACCGTGGTTTTGGACGGTTCTTTGGAATATCGCGTTAATAATCATCGTGTTTCTGTAAAGGAAAACGACGTGATCTTAATGCCGCCGGGCAGCAAACGTGAGCGTCTTGCCGGGGAAGGCGAGGTCACTTATGCAAGTTTCAATTTCAGAACGGATGAGCCTCTTTCTCTTCCCTTGTTAACGATGGGCGGCGTATCCAAAGAGGTGCGCATGATGCTGTTTGCCTGCAACGAAATAGATCGTGATAGGGAGGATTGGCGCAACTCCTTTGAGAGCATGACCGAGGCGGTATTGCACGCCGTTCGCGCGCAGGTGTCCCGTAGCGGTAACAGCGAACTTACCGAGCGCATCCTTGCATACATTCGTGAGAATTATCGTCATCCCATCACCTTAAAAAAGATAGCCGGGGAAATGTCTTACTCGGTGGTGTACTGTGATCAAGCATTCAAAAAGGATATGGGAGTATCGGTCATACGCTATTTGATCGATTATCGCATTGCCAAGGTAAAGGAGTTTTTGATCGAAAATATCCTCTCCCTTCGGGAGATAGCGCTCAAAACGGGCTTTGCCGAAAGCAATTACCTTTCTAGGCAGTTTCGCAGGAGAACGGGAGTATCTCCGTTGCGCTTCCGCAGGGAGTTCAATCGATAGACGGGTGCCGGGGCAAAACGGAAAAGAACAAGAACCATAAGGATCATAAAATAATATTCTGCTATTAAGTGATAGTAAAAAATATAAGGAGTAAAAAACAGACAGTATTATACTGTTAAAGGTGAATGCATATGAAAAAAATTGAGTATCGCAAAGTAATGGATAAGGTTGGGGGTGGGATCATAAAATTCCGCGTGCCCATCATCATTTTGACGGCTGTGCTGTTGGTGCTTTCCGTGTTCGGTATTATGAAAACCACCATCAACAGCGATATTATGAGCTATCTTCCCGAAGGGACGGATACCTACGACGGCAGTCAGTTTTTGCATTCCAATTTTAACATTCAAAGCAATTCCGTTTACGCCGTTAAGGGCGAGGATATGACGGATAACGAAATCAAAATTGCCGTGGATAACATCAAAGAGATCGATCACGTGACCAACGTGCTTTGGAAAAAGAGCATGGGGCAAGAGATCAACTTTTTGAAAGGCGGCAGCGATGCCACCAAGGAAATAGAAAAACTGTTCGTGAAGGACGGCAACTATATTTTGATGATCACGATGGACGTGGGCGCCAGCACGGATGAGGCGGGAGAAGCCCTTTCTCAGATCAACAAAGAGTTGGATAGTATTGAGGCGGAATACGTATCGGGCGGCACCGCTCCTACTTCACGAAAAGTGTATGACGATGCGATCAGCGAGCTTCCCATTTATATGATCGTGGCAGTCGTTTTGGTGCTCCTCGTTTTGTTCCTTGTGAGTGCCAACTATTTGGAGCCTTTGGTCTTTATGCTCACGATGGGCGTCAGCATAGCCATCAACATGGGCACGAACTTCTTCTTCCCCGAGGTGAGTATCATCACCTTCTGCGCGGCGTCCATTTTGCAACTTGCGCTTGCCATGGACTATTCCATTTTTCTCACGCAGATCTATTCGGAAGAGAGGGCAAAGGGACTCCCGATGAAGGGCGCCATGGTCAGCGCCATCGGCACCACCCTTAACACCGTGTTTGCCTCTGCTTTGACCACGATGGGTGGTTTTGCCGCCTTCTTCGTAATGAGTTTTACCTTGGGGGCGGATCTTGGCGGCGTGCTTTTGAAGGGTATCGGACTTGCCATGCTCACGGTGGTCATTTTGCAACCTTGTCTTTTGATCTTGCTCAGCAAGCCCATGGCAAAGCTCAACCATAAAAAGGTATTGAACTTTAAGTTCAAAGCGGTTGCCAAGTTCAGCGTGCGCCACAGGATCGTCATTGTGGTTTTGTTCTCCATGATTTTGATCCCCGCCTTTATCGGACAATACTTCCTGCCGCTTTCCTATTTGAACTTTTTGCCCAAGACCGAGGGGGATCCCGCGCTTGTGACGGCGGTGCAGGATATGAGCAATCAACTCTTCCTTGTTACCCCCGCGAGTGAAACGAGCATTGAGAAAAACGTTGCGTTCGTGGATACGTTGCGCGCCATTCCCGGCGTGAGCGGCGTGTCGGGCTATTACGCTTTCCTGCCTGCCGAAGCCATTGGTGACGACGGATATTTTATTGCCAAATATGATTCCTTGCAAGAAACGGTGAGGGAAAAAGGCACCATTTACGAAATGGGGAAGGAAAAGGGCTATATCACCGAGGACGGATATACCCTTTATATGATCGCCATGACCAAGGATTATAATATTGAATCGCAAGAGGCGGAAGATATGCTGCAAGCGGTTCGATCTGCCGCTCGTGCTGCGTTTGCCGAGGAGTGGGAAGCGGGCAAGCCTTGTTATATCACCGGTGTTTTGCAGGCGGTATCGGAGTTCAGGGAGATCACCCCGCGTGACTTCCGTTGGATCACCATTATTTCGGTTTTGGTCATCTTTGCGGTATTGCTTATCAGTTTCCGCAATTTTATCTATCCTTTCCTGCTCGTTCTCCTGATAGAGCTCGGCACTTGGATCAATTTCAGTCTAAGCACCATCTTCGGGCAGTCGTTGAACTTCCTTGCTTATATCGTGGTGGGTGCAATCCAACTTGGCGCCACGGTGGATTACGCCATTTTGGTCACCAACAAATACCGTGCCATCAGAAAGGAAGGTAAGGATCCCTTGATGGCGGCTTATGAGAGCGGTACCAGCTGTACCATGAGTATTTTGACCTCCGCAAGCATTCTCGTTTTGGCTTGCGCAAGCGTGACCATCATTTCTTCCAACGCCGTGATCAAAGAAGTGACCATGATGTGTATGCGCGGCGCGGTGATCAGTACCGTGCTCGTGCTCTTTGTGTTGCCGAGCTTGCTCGCTTGTACCTCCCGTTTGCGCACCAGAGCGCTGGCGGCGGGCGGTATGCACAATTTGACCAAAGGCTTTTTGCGTATGGTGAACGGGGAATTGCACGAGTCATCTCTTGTGGCAAAAGCCCGTTTGCGCATCAAAAAGAGATCGCTTTTGAATCCGAGTGAAAGAGTGGAAGACTTGGATACGAGGGGCCTCGTGATCATTCAGCCCAAGAAGGGATACCGTTTTAATTCGGATAGCGTGATCCTTGCCAACCTTGTGGACGCCAAAGAGGGTGAAAAGGTGTATGACCTCGGTTGCGGTTCGGGCATTATCGGACTGCTTGTGGCGGCAAAGAGAAAGGCGCAAGTGGTGGGAGTGGAGATCCAACCCACGCTTGCTTCCATGGCGAAGCGTAGCGTACTTGCCAACCGTTATGATGAAAGAATGCAGGTGATCGAGGGTGACGTGCGCGAAACCGCCTCTTTGTTCCCGCAAGGAGATGCCGACGTGGTGGTGATCAATCCGCCTTACTTCAAAGAGGGAAGCGGTGAGGTCAGCCATGATGAAATGAAGGCGATCGCCCGTCACGAGATCACTCTCACGTTGGAAGAGGAATTGGCGGCGGCGGATCATCTTCTCAAAGTGGGAGGAGAAGCGTATTTCGTGTTCCCCGCTTCCCGCGAAAAAGAGTTTAACGAGCAGGCGGCGGCAAAGGGCTTTGCGCTTGTGGAAAAGACCTATCTTACCGCTTCCGAACAAAAACCTGCGGAAAGTTTTATCGCAAAACTTCGCAAGGGAGCGCAAGGGGCGGAAACGGTTGAACGCACCTTGGTCACCAAGGACGAAGCGGGAAGAATGAGCGAGGCGGTTTTGTCGCTTTACAGGAGTTGATATGGCACTTTATCTCGTAGGTACCCCTATTGGGAATTTAAAGGATATTACCGAACGTGCGCGCGAAACGCTTGCGCAGGTGGATCACATCGCTTGCGAGGATACGCGCCGCACTTTGATCTTGCTGAACGCGCTTGGGATCAAAAAGTCGCTGATCAGTTATTACAAGCAAAAGGAAAAGGAAGGAGCGGAAAAGATACTTTCTCTTTTGAAAGAAGGAAAACACGTTGCCCTCGTGTCGGATGCGGGCATGCCGGTGATCTCGGATCCGGGTGCCTTGCTCGTTCGTAGGGCAAGGGAAGAAGGCGTACGCGTGGAAAGCGTTCCCGGACCTACCGCCGTCACCACAGCCGCCGCGCTTGCGGGCGTGGATCAGGGGTTTGTGTTTTTGGGCTTTTTGCCCGAGAAGGAGTCGGATAGGAAAAAGCGTCTTGCCCCCTTTATCGACTCCCCCATTCCTCTCGTTTTTTATGCGGGACCGCATGACGTTAAGGAGTTGATCCGTTATCTTTATTCCTTGCTTGGCGAGCGAAAAGCCTATCTTGCGCGCGAACTGACCAAATTGCACGAAGAGGTCAAAGAGATCACCCTTTCGGCGGACTACTCGGAAGAGGCGCGCGGGGAGTACGTGATCATCGTGGAAGGGAAGGAAAAAGAGAATCCTTTGCTTTCCCTATCGCCCGAAGAGCATTTGGAGCATTATCTCTCCCGTGGTATGGATAAGAAAACGGCGGTCAAAACCGTTGCGTCCGAACGCGGCGTCCCCAAGGACGATATTTACAAACTGACCATCAAAAACTGATGCTCGCTGAAAAGACAAATATCAAAAAAGAAAAGGGCATGAGCCCTTTTTTCTTTTGTCAGGACCGTCAAAACTCTTTGTTTCGTGATTGACCCGTCCATCAAAAGGTGGTAAAATGTAAGAAAAGTAAGAATTATAAGGAGGAGAGTGCCGTGAAAACCGTTTTGGAAGACCGCTTTATCGTGAGCGTAAAAGTGGGCCCGAAAGGACAGATCACCGTGCCCGTGGAAGCAAGAAAACTTTTCCATATAAAAGAGGGAGACACCCTGATGGTGATGGGCGATATCAACCGTGGGATCGCGCTTTTGAAGGCGGATGATTTTTATAAAATGATGGGGGATTTCCCGAATGAACGCCATTGAGATCAACGCTTTAAGAAAGGAATATAAGGACGTGGTGGCGGTGGACGACCTGTCCCTTACCGTGCGGGAAGGGGAGATCTTTTCTCTGCTCGGCGTGAACGGTGCGGGCAAGACCACCACCATCAAAATGTTGGCGGGACTCACCTTGCCCACAAGCGGCGATGCGCTGATCTTTGGACACTCCATTCGTACCGACGCGGATAAGATCAAGGGGCTGTTGGATATTTCCATGCAGGAGACCGCCATAGCCCGAAAGCTGACGGTGGAGGAAAATATCGACTTTTACGCCGCGCTGAACGGCATGTCCGAAAGTGAGATAGCCGAGGCAAAAGCCTACTGCTACCGCAGCTTGGGCTTAGACAAGGTTGCAAATAAGCGCGCCGCTAAGCTGTCGGGCGGTTGGCAAAGAAAGCTTTCCATTGCGCTTGCTCTCGTCACGCGCCCCAAACTGCTCTTTTTGGATGAACCCACGCTGGGGCTGGACGTTTTGGCAAGGCGTGACCTTTGGCAGGTGATCTCTTCCGTGAAAGGGAATATGACCATTATTTTGACCACCCATTATATGGAGGAAGCAGAGGCTCTTTCCGATCGCATCGGCATTATGAGCGAGGGAAAACTGCTCTTCGTGGGCACCAAGGATGAATTGTATGCCGCCACTCAAAAACAAAACGTGGAAGAGGCATTCATTGAAGTGGTATCGGGAGGGAGAAAACATGCGTAACTCACTGAAAAGGATCTCCGTTTTAACGGGCAGGAACTTTAAGGAGATCGTGCGCGATCCCCTCTCGTTGGTTTTCACCATTGCCATGCCTCTTATGATGGAGCTGGTCTTTTACTTTCTTTTCCACACGCAGACCATGCAGTTTGAGATGCGCTATCTTGCCCCCGGCATCGTGGTGTTTTCCCAGGCGTTTTTGGCGCTTTTTTCGGGCATTTTGATCTCACAGGACAGGGAAAGTACCTTTTTAACGCGTCTTTACGTATCCAAGGCGCGCTCTTACGAATTCATTTTCGGGTATGCGTTGGCAATGACACCCGTCGTGCTCGGACAAACGGTGCTCTTCTTTTTGGTGGGCGGCGCCATTGAGCCTTCTCTCTTCTCTATCGGCATGCTTTACAGCATTTTGCTTTCCTTGGTGACGGCGGCTTTTTATATCGGAATGGGTATTTTGATCGGCACGATGTGCAATGAAAAAGCAGTCGGCGGCGTGGCGTCCATCGTGATCGCGGGACAGTCCATGCTGAGCGGCATGTGGTTCCCGCCCGAATCCATGAACAAAGGTATGCTCGTCGTCATGCGCTGTTTGCCCTTTAAGAACGCCACCGATCTTTTGCGGTATGGGTTCGTAAGCTCGGACGGTGTGTTCCAAGGGTTTTGGCTGCCGCTTTTGGTAACGCTTGGCTATTTGATCGTCACGTTTGCCACCGCGATTTTGGTGTTCCGCAGCAAAATGAAAGCAAAATAAAACGCTTTTGAAGACGTTACGTTGCTTGTTTTCAAAAAAATAAAGCGTTGGTTCAACTCGACAAGAATCCCCCTTATGGGGGATTTTTTGCGTCAATTCGACCGAGAGCGCTCTTGTGCCCGTTTCCCGAGCGGGGTAGAATGAAAACATGACGCCATCCGTTTATGAAAAAATAAACACCAAGAAAGGGCGGGTGCTTTACACCGTCGCTGCGGGAGAAAATTTGACCAAGGCGGAGATCAAACAGAGCACGGGGCTCAGTATGACCACCGTAATTACCTGCGTGGACGCATTGGTAAAAGAGGGACTGATCACGCTGGAACTTCAAAAGGTGAAAGGCGGTGGAAAGCCACATTCCATGATCAACGTTTGCGAGGGGAAATGCGTGTACGGTATCTCTTACAAGTCGGGAGTGCTAACGGCTCTTTCCATCGGATTGAAAGGGGAGATCAAGCGGGAGCACACGCAGGAAACAAAGGAGGGAGAATTGCCCTCGGAACAGATATATTCTCTCACGCAAAAACTGATCAAAGAGGGGGAACCCCCTTTGGCAATAGCGCTTGCCTTCAATTTTGAGGGGCGGGAAGAGGTTGCGGAAAGATTGGAAAGGCGCACGGGAGCTAAAGTGTTCCTCATCACCAATACGGCGGCAATTGCCTACCGCGCGCTTTGGCAAGGGAGCCCCCTTCCCGTGCTTGCCATTGGAGTGGGAAATACCGTAAAATGCGCATGTTTGGATGAAAAGCGTTGCCGAGTCACCGATATGGGAGCGCTTTTATCCGCTCCCGCTTTTTGCGGCAAGGGGGACTATCGCTCCCTGCTCTCGGCGGCACGGGTAGAGAAAGTTTTGCGAAGCGGAGATTACGGCGGGCATTACGAACTTTGTGAAGCGGGACTTATGGAAACAAGGGATCTTCCATCCTATTCTCGGGCGCTGGCGCGTAGCGTTGCCGCCGTGACCGAGATCGCGCATTGCATGTGCGCGCCGCAAGAGATCTATCTGTTCGGGGAATATCTTACCCAAGGCTTTTTCGATCGAGTATGCGCCTTTTCTCGTGTGGGAGACTCGTTGCGGCGAGAGAGCGGAGAGCGTTTGAATTTTGCTTACGGCGCCGCGCTTTGCGGCTTGACGGAAGGGGTGTTTAACGAATAGCGGCAAGGGCGTATAGGGCCGATAACTCGGATAAAAACAGGGCAAAAAGTTTTTCATCATACATAGTATGGCGGATCAAAAGATTCAAACTGCGATTGGCAAGGATCACCGCTCGTGACAGCAACAGAGCGGCGGGTAAAAAGGGCGTTTCCTCTTCGGGTCGCTCCGGTTGATTTTCCCATATATAATCAATTGCTTCCTCGGCGCTTTCTTTGATCATGGAGGAAAGTTCCTTTTGTTCTTCCGTTCGGCAGGAAGCGGTCACTTTTGTTGCAATACGCGCGATCTCGCTTTGCAGCTCCAAAAGCAGTTGTTTCTTTTCTTCCGAAAGCGGGCAGGCGCTGTTCTTGATGCGTTTGGCAAAGGCGGCGGTATAGGCTTTGGAAAGTTCTTCCATATAAGCAAACGAGTTTTCCGCACTCTCTCCCCGTTGATTATCCGTCATAACTCACTCCTTTCTTCGGCCGCTTTGCGAGCAAAAAGCCTCTTGTGATACATCATATTGCCACGGCTCGCATTTTATGATGCCATCCGCTCTGTCTTTTTCCGTAAGAGCCAAAAGGCAAAGCACAAGTATATTTTGAAGCGCCTACGCGCACCTATGCGAGGGGAGTGGCTGAAAAGGCGTGATCGCGCAGGCGAAAAATAATGTAAAAATAGGTCGCAAAAAACATTGACAGCCACTTTTTAGTGTGATAAACTTATTAAGCACTCTCGAGATGGTGAGTGTAATTTTTTTGGAGGCGTCAAGGTTATGGCAGCAAAAAAAGAGAATCGTATGAAGATCACTCTGGCTTGCACCGAATGCAAACAGCGCAATTATAACGACTATAAGAACAAGAAGAACACTCCGGATAGGCTCGAACTTATGAAGTATTGTAAGTTCTGCAAAAAACACACCCTTCACAGAGAAAGCAAATAATAGGGGGACGCTATGAAAGGAGCAGCGAAAACAGCTACCAAAAAGCCCAGCATTTGGAAGAGAATGGGCAAAGGGATCAAGGAGATCATTTCCGAGTTGAAGAAGGTCAACTGGCCTACCTTTGCAAAAGTGATGGCGGAAACGGGCATCGTTCTCGTCGTCGTGTTGTTCTTCCTTCTCGTGATCTTAGGCTTTGATTCCCTTTTGAATCTTATCTTCTTTAAGTGGCTCGTGTAATTTTGGGTATATATTATGGATGATATGATCGAAAAGAACCAAGATATAGTAAGCGATTCCGATTCCGAACCCAAGTGGTACGTGATCCATACCTATTCCACTTACGAACTTGCCGTGCGTGACAACATTTTGAAGATGGTGGAAAACACCGGTTTGCAGGATCAGATCTTTGACGTGGTCGTGCCGCAGGAAGAGGAGATCGTTGAAACCAAGACCAAGCGCAAGTTGGTGCTTCGTAAAAAGTTCCCGACTTATGCTTTCATCAAGATGATCAACACGCCGCACGTGTATTACATGGTCACGCGTATCCACGGCGTTACCGGTTTCGTTGGCGCAGGCGGTAAGCCCGAAGCTCTTACCCCGGAAGAGGTCAGAAGGAACGGCTTGGAAAAGATCAAGGCGGAAGATCTGGGCTTGAAAGTGGGCGATCGCGTTCGCATCATTTCGGGCGCGTTCGAAACAAACGAGGGCGATCTTACGGAGATCGACGTTGAGCATGGCCTCGTGAAGGTGACTTTGCAAATGTTCGGCAAGTCCACCCCCATCGAGCTCGAATTCAATCAGGTGGAGAAAGCAAATCCCCTCATGTAAGTTATCTTTCGCGTTTTACGCGAGATATATTGGGAGAATGGTGAAATCTGTTAACGCCGTTCGTTTGTACCACGTTTTGCATAGTAAGGAGGTAAATCACTATGGCAAAGAAAGTTACTGCTATCGTAAAATTACAACTTCCTGCGGGTAAAGCCACCCCGGGACCGCCCGTCGGTTCCACCCTTGGCCCGCACGGAATCAACCTTCCCGGTTTTGTTAAGGAATTCAATGACAAAACTGCGGATAAGATCGGTCTTGTGATCCCGGTCGTGATGACCATTTATAACGATCGTTCTTTCAGCTTTATCACCAAGACCCCTCCGGCACCCGTCCTCATCAAGAAGGCGTGCGGCATCGAAAGCGGTTCCGCAAAGCCCAATAAGGACAAAGTTGCAAAGCTCACCAAGGCTCAAGTCAAGGAGATCGCGGAGCTCAAAATGCCCGACCTTAACGCAGCCTCTTTGGAAGCGGCAATGAGCATGATCGCAGGTACGGCTCGCAGCATGGGCGTGACGGTGGAAGACTAAGGAGGTGGCGAAAATGAAAGTCAGTAAGAGATTCAAAGAGGCATCGTCTTTAGTGGAAAGAAACAAGATCTATGACAGTGTGGAAGCAATGGATATTGCCGTCAAAACCGCTACTGCAAAGTTTGACGAATCCGTGGAACTTCACGTGAAGCTCGGCGTGGATAGCAAGCATGCGGATCAACAGGTCCGTGGCGTGGTGGTCCTTCCGAACGGTACCGGTAAGAGCGTGAAAGTGCTCGTTATTGCCAAAGGTGAAAAGGCAGACGAAGCGCAGGCGGCAGGTGCGGATATCGTTGGTGCCGAAGAGATCATTGCCAAGATCCAAAAAGACAACTGGTTTGATTTTGACGTGTGTATCACCACTCCCGACATGATGGGTATGGTTGGTCGTATCGCTCGTTTGCTCGGTCCGAAAGGCCTTATGCCTAACCCGAAGAGCGGCACCGTTACCATGGATATCACCAAGGCTGTGAAAGAAGTCAAGGCAGGTAAGGTTGAGTACAGACTTGACAAGACCAACATCATCCACGTGGCTGTGGGCAAGGTAAGTTTCGGTGCGGAAAAGCTTCATGAGAACTTTGCAACGGTGATGGACGCCATCATCAAGGCAAAGCCGAGCACCGCAAAGGGTACTTATCTCCGTTCGGTCAGCATCTCCACCACGATGGGCCCCGGCATCAAAGTGAGCTACGCCAAGGCGAACGCTTAATTTGATAAAAATCGCTTGACAGCGATATAAAACTAACATACAATAAATAGCGTCTTAAGACAGCAAGCGGGAAACCATAACCGAAAGGGCTTGCCGAGGATGTGATTTCGAATACCAAGAAATTATGCTCTCACTGTCTTTTGGCGTGAGAGCATTTTATTTGCTCCGTAATTCTTAAAAGGAGGTAGACACAGTGTCAGCAGCATTAGAAGAGAAGAAGAAGTTGGTGGAAGAACTCAAAGAGAAGATCGGCGCCGCCAAGTCCGTCGTTATCGTGGACTACAAGGGCCTTTCCGTCTTTGAAGATACCGAACTTCGTAAGACGCTCCGCGAAGCGAATGTCGAGTACCGCGTGCTGAAAAACAGGTTGATGCAAAAGGCGTTCAACGAACTCGGTTATTCCGATTTTGACGAAGCCTTGAACGGACCGACCGCCGTTGCCTTTGCGAATGGAGATCCCGTCGCACCCGCCAAGATCCTTTTGGACAGTGCGGATAAGACCAAGAAGCTCACCGTAAAGTGCGGCATGGTGGATGGCACCTACATCAACGTGGACGGCGTGAAAGAGCTTGCAACGCTCCCGCCCAAAGAGGTGCTCCTCGCGAAACTCCTCGGTACCCTCGAAGCTCCTATCAGTGGGCTTGCCAGAGTGCTTAACGAGACTGTCGCAGGACTTGCCAGAGTGCTCAATCAAATCGCAGAGAAGTAAACCAATTCATCAATTTACCAATTATAAAATAAAATCAAAATTACTATTTTTTGGAGGATACTAAAATGGCAGATATCGAAAAGCTTATTGAAGAAATCAAAGGTATGACCGTTCTTGAGGTCAGCAAACTTGTTAAGGCTCTTGAAGAAGAGTTCGGTGTGTCCGCTGCTGCTCCCGTGGCTGTTGCTGCTGCTCCCGCTGCAGGCGCTGCTGCTGCTCCCGCTGCAGAAGAGAAGACCGAGTTCACCGTTGTCTTGAAGGCTGCCGGTGCGAACAAGATCGCCGTTATCAAGGCGGTTCGTGAGCTCACCAGCCTCGGCCTTGCCGAAGCGAAGGGTCTTGTGGACGGCGCTCCCAAGGCTGTGAAAGAGAATGTCAGCAAGGAAGAGTGCGACAAGGCTGTCGAGGCTCTCAAGGCTGCCGGTGCCGAAGTCGAGGTCAAGTAAGTTTGATCTAAAGACTAAAAACCCTTTTAAGAAAAAAAGAACGTCGGATCTACCATCGTCGTGTGGGTCCGGCATTCTTTTTTTACGAGCGCGGATAGCGGCGCATATACTTTGTTCCAACTCAAAATCCCGCAGTTATGTACAAGGAGTACACGCCTGCGGGATTTTTACGTTGCGTCGCGCCTCTGTGATCCCAAAGGATCGCGTGCTTATTTGCCCTTGATCAATTACGCTTGCGCGTCATGCACTTGGTTTTCACCAAGCCGTCTTCAACGTTAATGGCTTCCAGCCCGCACATGCTGTTCACGTTAAAGATGCAGTCTGCCGAGCATTGCACCACGGTATCCACGTTATCCAGCATATCCGCTTCGGGGGCGGCCTCGTAGTTTGCAAAAATTTGAGAGAGTTCTCCGCCGTCACGTTTGATCTTGCTTTTGCAAGCGCCGTTGGGCCCGATATCGATGATCCCCGCCATGCATCTTTCGCATTCGTTGTGTTCGCAGTTGCTTGTGCCGCATCTCAGTCCTTTCATATCCGTACCTCCGTAGAGAGTATAGGCACGGAAGGCTTTTCTTATACGCCCTTATTTGGATCATTCGGGGAAAAGAGAAAAGGAGAAAGCAAACACGCGGGGAATAAAAAAGCCGCAAGCGGTTGCTTGCGGCATAACGTTTTGAAATCGTTTTTAGATGTAGCGGATCATTTTTCTTCCGACACCACCACGTTGATCTTGGTCTTAACGCCGGGGTAAAGCTTTACCTCTACCGTAGCGCGGCCTATCTTACGCAGGGGTTCTTCCAAAAGAATGTTCTTTTTATCCACTTCGTAGCCTTGCTTTTTCAGTTCCTCGGCAATTTCCTTGCTGGTAACGCTTCCGAAGAGTTTGCCGCTTTCCCCGCACTTAACGTACACGGTGACGGTTGCCATATTCAGTTTTTCCGCTGCGGCTTTTGCAGCTGCAAGTTCCTTTTCTTTTCTTGCCGCTTCCGCTGCTTTCTTTTGGTTGGTTTCATGCACGGCGGCGGCAGACGCAGCAACTGCAAGACCCTTGGGGATCAAAAAGTTCATTGCGTATCCGTCGTTTACGTTAATGATATCGCCTTTTTTACCTTTGTTTTTCACATCTGCGATCAATACGACTTTCATAAATGCTCCTTTGAAGGGGGTTTTCTTTATTTTAGCACAGATTATTCTGCTTCGCAAGGCGATGAAAGAGATCTTGACCAATACTTTTTATTTTCTTTATGAACTTTTGTGAATGAAAAGGTTTTATCAAGCGGAAAATGCGTTATGATTCATCGTCCAAGCAACGAATGTTTTCAATCAGACCCTCCTCGTTTAGGTCAACGTCGTAAGCGGTGGCAATCAGCCGTTCTCCCTCTTGCCGCACCACCCCCATTGCGGTGGGGCTGTTTGCAAAAAAGGCGGGGCGAACCTCTTTGATCACACCAAAGTAATCAAGCACCGCTCTTGCATCTCGCACGGCAGGGGCAAGCAAGGCGTTCAGCCTCTCTTTATCCCGAGCAAATACCGCTTCCAGGAGCAGGCGGGTTGCCTCTTCTCGCAGGAACGTATGTTCCTTTGTGCATACGATCTCACGAGAACAGGTGAAGCCATCCCCGTTCCAAAGATAACGGCTTGTCACTTTTCTTCCCAAAAGGTCCGAAAGAAGGGTGTGTATCGTCACCTCGTTCCCCTCGCATATCACCTCTTCTCCGCACGCTTCCATTAGTAGTTTTGCACCACTTGTACCGGCGGAAAACAGGGCGATATATTCCCCCTTTTCACAGCGTGCCCGAAGGTTCAAAACAGCTTCTCTTTGTCCGGAAAGCAAAGTGACTTCGGGCTCATAAACAGGGCATAGTAAAGCAAATTTTTGCCTTGTTTCTCCTAGGAAAACCACCTCGGAAGGGGTGCCGCTCACGCAACGAACAGCAATGGACTTTCCGTTATGGGAAAAGTTTCGGGTTTCGCTTTTTCCTTCTCCGTACCCGGCAACGGGAAAGAGTTCCGCGCCGTTTGCCCACTCTATCAACCCCACCTTGCCACTTTCCATTCTCACTTTGCCCCCTTGCAGTGACAAGGTGGCTGCCCCGCAACCTTGTGGAGAGAGAAAGGAGATCACGCGGGATCGTTGCTCTTTTAATTCAAAGTATTCACGCACCGCAAATCCATCTGCAAAAAACTGTCCGTTTGAAACTTTTATTCTCACTTGGCACCTCACTTGATAATCTTTATTCATTTGCGTGCCAAAATAGTATCTTACGTGTATAATAGAAACATGATTTCTTTTAGGAAGATAGACAAAAACGATATTTCCCGCATTCGTCCTTACTTCACGTCTTCTTCACGCGTTTGCACCAAAGCGATCGGCGTGATGTATATGTGGTCGGATTATTTCGGCACCGAGATCGCGGAGCGGGAAGGCGGCATTTTGATCAAGGACGAATTGTTTGGCAGGGATATGTTTATGACGCCGCGCGGGGAAAGAGCGGCGGAAGGTCTTGCCATCATTGAAAAGTACGAGGCGGAAAAAGGCGGAGAGTTGGTGTTCAATTCGGTAGATGACGAGGACCTTGCTTTGCTTTCTTCCCGCTATCCCGCCATAGAGATCAAAAGTTATCGTGATTATTCCGATTATCTTTACCTTGCTTCCGATCTGGCGGAGTATAAGGGCAAAAAGTATCACGGGCAAAAAAACCATAAGAACAAATTTATGCGCGAATATCCCGATTTTGAGTTTCTTCCCTTTGGAAAAGAGAGTTTGCCCGAAGTGTACGACTTTTTGGAAGAGCACAAGGCTCTTGCCCCTCGTTCCAAGGAAGAATTGATCGAATACGATGCTTGTCGCCGATTGCTGGACGCCATGGATCAGTTGGACCTTTTGACCGCCTTGATCCGCGTAAACGGCAAGATCGTTGCCTTTACCGTGGGCGAGATCTTAAACGATACCTTGATCGTTCATATTGAGAAAGCGTTGCCGCAATACAGCGGCGTGTATCCCACCATTTGCTCCCTCTTTGCGGCGTTGCACGCACAGGAAGTTACCTATATCAATCGCGAGGATGACGCAGGGGACATAGGGCTTCGCACAAGCAAAACGCAGTATCACCCCATCGCTCTTTTGGAAAAACGAATGGCGATCTGCCACTTTTCCCGCAAACTCAATTTGCCTGCGCTTTTTACAGAGCGCTTGGTAATAGACGGTTTTTCCTCTTCCGATATGCCTGCCTACGCCGCTCTTGCTACCGATGAGGAGAGAAACCGTTATTGGGGCTATGACTATAAAGTAGATCTCGGGCAGGACGAGCCCAACGCCGCCCATTTTGAGAAAGTGATCACCGAAGATGCGGCGCGCGGCGTTTGTTATTCTTATAAAATAGCGGATCTGACCGGCTCTTTCGTGGGAGAAGGCGTGCTGTATAATTTTCGTGTGGACGGTTCTGCCGAGCTGGGTCTTCGCATCGTTGCCGGCAAGGCAGGTAAGGGATACGGGCGCGAGGCTTACCGTGCTCTTGCGGACGCCGCGCTTGCCTTGCTTCCCAAGTTGCACGCACGCTGTTATAAAGAGAATCTTGCAAGTAAAAAAATGATCCTTTCCGCAGGCTTTACCCTCGTTGAGGAGGATGAAGATATGTTCTACTTTGAGCGGCAGGGCAAGTGATCCTTCCTTGTGTTGGCCCCATCAAACAGTAAAAGCATTTTTGGATAAAAAAAGATCCGCCAAGTCGGCGGATCTTTTTCTTTCACTTTAAATTATTCAATGTCAATGGTCTTTAACACGTAAGCGTATTTACCTTCCACAATGGTGTGTAGCACTTTTTTCACGTTGTAAACCTTTTCACCCACGGTCACCGCAATGGGGTGTTCGGCTATGGCAAGCTCGTAAGAACTGGCATAGCTGTTTCCGGTGCCTATGGAAAAGACCAAGCATTTTTCCTTTTCCGCCAAAGCATACCCGATGGAAGGAGTGTAGGAACCCTTTTTGCCGATCTGGATATCGGTTTCCGAACCGAGAAGGGCGCTTACCATCGTGAAGGACAAGGAGTAAGAGGAAGAGGAGATCTTGGATGCGCGGATCAAAGCGTAGATCTCTTCGTTATCGTAGCAGCCCGATCTTTCGTGGCGATAATCGTTCACCTTCACGCCGTTTTCAAAGCGCAGAGCATGCAAATACTTGCCGTTGCCGTAATTCACTTGCATGATCTTTTCCACACCGTCAATGAAGGTGCGCTTATAGCTGTAAACGGGGGAGAGGCCGATGGTGTTGTAAACGCAGTAAGATTCAATGGTATCGGCGCTGTCGGTAAAGGTGAGGGTGGTGGTCAAAAGATCGTAATTCACGTTGCCGTAAGAAACCGACTTGGACTCCGCGGTTTCGGAAGGGAGCACCACGCTTTTCTTGCTGAGATGCTCGAATTTCATCGTCAAAGTGCCAATGGGATCACCGTAATCGTTTTGTTTGGTTTCCGCATTCACTTTGGGAAGATGAACGTTATAAATAAAGGTTTCGCTCCCTTCTTCGCTACACACCAAAGCGGACATGAGCATACTGCGCTGTGACACGCTGGAACAGGCGGTGAGTGTGATGGGTAAAGCGATCAAAACCGCAACCAAGATCAATAGGATTACTTTTTTCATAAACACCTCTAAGATAAATTTTAATTATTTGATTTTATATTGTCAAATGTTTTATGGATAGGTTAAAATAAGGTATGCCTAATTTTACGCTTTACAAAGCACGAACCATTCACGCAGCAACGGACGCCGTTTTGTCGGCGATCAAAGCTACCGAGGGCAGGCATATCGTCATTGCGCCCGATGCTTTTACTTTGGCTGTTGAACAAACCGTTTCAAATAAGCTCGGAAAAGAAAGCGTCTTTCACGTGGAAGTGATGAGTTTTGCGCGTTTGGCAAGCGTTATGCTGGGGGAAAAAATCAAAAAGTGCCTTTCCCCAAGCGGTTCCGTTATGTTGATGGAAAAGGTGCTTTGCGCCAAGGAGAAGGAGCTAAGGCACTACTCCGGTGCGGCGCGCAAACAGGGCTTTGCTTCCGAAGTTTACGCCGCCATCACGTCCATCAGAAACAGCGGGGTCTCTCCCGATCAATTGTTTGCCGCGCTTCCCTTACTCAAAGGCCGAGTAGAGGAGAAAACGCACGACTTGGCTTTGCTTTATCAATCTTATTTGACCGAATTACAACTGAACCACACCGACGGCACCACCCGCTTGGAAGCTTTGATCAGCGAATTGGAAGGGAGCGAGGAGATCGGTGACGTGCATTTTTCCGTGGTGGATCACGTGGATCTGAACGCCAAACAGGCAGAGGTCGTGGGTGCCTTGATGACACGCGCCGCTTCGGTATCGGTGGCGGTATCGTGCGGATATGGCGCAAGCAATAATAGGATCTATCCCAAACTTTACGAACGCCTTCATTGCCTTGCAAGAGAGAAAAGGATCCAAGTGCGCGAGGTGGATTGCACTTCCGATCTTTGTGCCACCAGGGCGCTTTTGGCAGACGAACTGTTTGCATACAGTTTTGCCAAGGCGGAAACCGATCCTACCATTACGCTTGCCGAAGCGAAGGATATAAGAGAAGAGATCACCTATCTTGCCACCGAGATCACACGGCTGGTCAGAAAAGAAAAGTTGCGTTATTGTGACGTGGCGGTGCTTACCCCGTCTTTTGAGGAGTATCGTCCGCAGGTGGAAAGGATATTCCGCAAGTATGGGATACCGCTTTTCTCGGACGAACGTTATCCTCTTTCCGATTCCGCGCTCTTCCGTTACGTGATAGGAGCCATGCAGGCGGCGTTAAGCGGCTACGATCCGCTCCTTATGGAAGCGCATATTTCGCATTGGCTCTTTACCGCTGCCACGACGAACGAAAAGGCGGATTTTTGTGATTACGTGGATAAAAGCGGCGCAAAGTATTCCGTTTTCAAACACCCTTTTTCGCTTTTTGAAGGTGATCGTATCTTTGCGGGAGCGGAAAAGGTTCGCTCGTTATTGATAGAGGAATTATCCCCTCTTGCCGATCTGCCTTCTTCGGCTGAACTCGCTCTTTACTGCGAAAAAATTCGCGATTATTTGCGCGTAAACGATTTTGATGAGAGGATAAAGAGCTTTTTGAAAGAGGTTGAGGATGCGGGCTTGCTCAAACAAGCGGAGATCCTTCGCCGTACCCCCGCCGCGCTGATGGACCTTTTGGATACCTTGGAAGAGTTGCGTGGAAATGAAAAAACCACCTTCCGCGAGTTTATTCTTTCCTTGCAGGCGGGTGCCGGTCAAATGAAGATCGCTTCGCTCCCCGTCCGGTTGGATTGCGTTTATTTTGCGCCTGTGGAGCAGGCAATGTACGCCCCCATCGAGGCTTTGTTCGTGTTGGGCGCGGAAGATGGTCTTTTCCCGTTGGAATCGGTCAAGGAAGGGATCTTGGGTTCTCGGGAATATGAGGCATGGCAGAGCCATGGGATCGAGATCAAGATCGAGAACGTGGGGATGGAGAGTTTAAAGGCGAGCAAATTCCACGCTTTACAAGTCTTGCTCCGCGGTAAGCGTATTTATTTGTCACACGTGGAAAGTAAAACAAAGCCCTTTTGTATGCGTCAGATCTCCGAGATCTTTTCCATTGGTTTCCAAAAGTGCTCGGCCTTATTGGAAACGTGTTCGATAGAGGAGCTTATCCCCACCCGCACTGTGGCGGAAGATATGCTCGTGGAGTATTCGCGCCGTTCGCGTGAGAGCCTTCTTTCCCCCAAAGAGGAACGCTTTGCCCGTGCCATTGCACTTTCATTGCAAAAGCAATTCCCGCTGCCCGTGAGGGAGGATGGAGCGGAAAAAGTGAGCGCCGATATTTTCTTCCTCAGCGGCACGGTGTCCAGCACTGAACTTGAAACCTATTTCAAATGTCCCTTCAAGCATTTTGTGCAATTTGGTTTGCAAGCAAAAGAAAGAGTGGTTGCAAAATCGGATGTCCGCGATTATGGCAACCTGGCGCACCACTGTATGGAAACTTTTTTGAAAGAACACGTTATGGTAAGAGCGAAAGACAACAAGATCGACGATGCGGAAGCGGAGCAGATCGTACGAAATATTGCGCTGAAATACGTTTCTTCTCCGCGTTTCCGTTCCATTGCGGAAAAAGAGGGTGGGAAAAAGGTGCGCAACATGATAGAGCTTTGCGTCAAAGTGGCGAAGGACGTGAAAAACCAAATCTATCATTCCAAGTTTCTTCCTACCATGCTTGAAAAGAGTTTCGGGTACGGCAACTATGCAGGGAAGGGGGACCTTTCCGCGCCCGTAATCAACGGCGTTGTGTTTTGCGGTCGTATCGATCGCGTGGATATTTTGTCCAAGAAAAACCCGGAGAATGAGGCGGAAGTCTTGCATTATGCGGTGACGATCGATTACAAGAGCGGGGATAATCAAATCGATGTCGGAGAATTGTTCCTGGGAAAGAAGGTTCAGTTGCCCTTGTATCTTGCGGTTTTGAAACAATCGGGATATTTGCCCGTAGCCGCTCTTTATGCTTCCGTGAAAGGGGGCGCGAGCGGACCTTTCCTTTTCGGTCCCAAACTTGCGAGTTATGATTTGATGAATATGATAGACGATACGCTGGAAAGCGGTCGCTCAACCTATATGAACATATCCCAGAAAGAAAAGGTGCTTTCTTTTACCAAGGGAAGCGGCTTGAGCAGCAAAGAGGAGTTTGCTGCCCTCTCGGAATACGCGTTGAAGGTATCCGAAGGCGCCGTTCAGGAGATCAAAGAGGGATTTATCCGTCCCACACCCTTATATAACTCCTTTCATCCCATTTGTTCGAATTGTTTGTATAAGGCAATTTGTAAACACAAAGCAAGAGATAGGAGAGAAGATAAAGTTGCTATTTCTCCTGCCGAGATCAAGGAGATCATGCAACAAAAGGAGGGAGAGCAATGCCGCTGACTGACGATCAAAAAAAAGCCGTTGAGTCGCGCTTTCAAAACGTTTTCGTCACGGCGTCTGCGGGCGCGGGTAAAACTTCCACAATGGTGGAGCGCGTGATCGGTTTGGTCACCGGGGATGACCACGTACCTCTTTCTTCCATCATCATGCTCACCTTTACTCGCGCGGCGGCGGAAGAGATGCGCACCAGACTGGGGGCGGCGTTGATTAGCGCCATTAAGGAAGCCGTCGGGGAAAAACGTGAAGCTCTCGTGCACGCTTTGGACGAGTTGCCTCTTTTTACCTGTTCTACCATAGACGCTTTTTGTCAAAAAACGGTCAAGGAACATTTTGAAAGCTTGGGTCTGACCCCTTTACATAGCGTCATGGAAGAAGATCAAATCAGTCCCTACCGCACCAAGGCGCTTACAACGGTATTGGATCGTTTGGAAGCGCAGGATAGGGCGCGCTATCAGGAATTGCTGGATAGCTTTGGCGGAAGAGATGAAAAGAAAATAGAAGAGGCAGTCATCAAGGTGTACAAGTTCATCATGACCACCGAAAAAGGGCTCGCCTTCTTGGATGACGTGGAAGCGGCATTCTCTGATAGCCCCGAAAATATGCTTTGTATAAAGGACTTCGTAAGGGAAACCGCCGTGCGTGCGGAAATGGTAAGAAACGTTATCTTGCAAAGAAACGTGACTTTCCCGCCGGAAGTGCCTGTCATAAGAAAAAAGGTCAATAACTATCTTAACTGTTTGGATGCGTTTGCGCATTGCAGCACTCTTGCCGATCTTTATCACATAAAAAAGGAGGTTTCGTTCGGTGGCACCCTGGGGAATGACGCCGATAAGACCGAATGGGTGATAGAATATGACGCAATCAAAGATATTTTCGCCAAGTTCCTTGAAGGCATAAGCTTTATCAAGTGCAAAAATTATGAAGCGGATATGGCATCCTTTGCGAACGTTGCCAAGGAGACCCGTATCTTGTTGCAGGTGGTGAGGGAATTTGATGCAGAGTATCGCGCCGCAAAGGATGCGGACCGCATTTTGGAATTTTTTGACGTGGAGCAGGGCATGTACAAGCTCCTGCAAGAACAAAACGTAGCAGAGGAATTCGGCTGTCGTTATCTTTTGGTGGATGAGTGTCAGGATCTTAACCCGTTGCAGGACGCCATCATTCGCGGCATCGTGGGAGAAAACGATCTGTTCATGGTGGGGGACGTTAAACAGAGCATCTTCCGTTTCCGTCTTTCCGCCCCCGATCTTTTCCTGGGGCGCCTAAACGGGGCGGCATTGGATCCCGAACATTCGCAGGTGATCGAATTTAAGGAGAACTTCCGTTCTTCCGATGCGGTCATCGCTTTTGTGAACCACGTGTTTTCCAATATTATGCACCGAGAACTCGGCGGGGTGGATTACCGGCCCGTAAACCGTGGGGACAGGCATGCCGGCAGCGGGCAGGTGCGTTGCTTCTTTTATGAACCGGAAAAGGTCCCGTCGGAGTATGATCACGTTTATAGCGTACACGAGGCGGCGGATAAGGCAAGGGCAAAGCAAAGTGTGGACGAGGAAGCCTTATGGGTGCGTGACCGCATCCGTGAGATCATTCACACTCCCTTTCGCAATACCAAAACGGATGAAGAGTTCTTGCTCTCGTATAAGGATATCGCAATCGTTTCCATCGTTAAGATGGCTCCTGGTAACAAACAGGAAATGATCGTGAACTGTTTGAGAGAAGCGGGCATTCCCGTAAACCTTACCGATTTTATAAAAGAGGCGGATTATACCGAGATCGCGTCGCTCGTGGATTTCTTGCGCTTGATAGAAAGTCCCAATAACGATGTTGCACTGCTGTCGGTCCTGCATTCCGATGCATTCGCCATTTCACCTCAAGAGCTGGCGGAGATAGCCCTTCTTCCGGGGAATTCTTTTGCCGAAAAGGCACAAGCGGCGGCGCAAACGCATGGCAGGATCTCCGAGTTTTATTCTTTTTTGGAAAAGATGCGCTTCCTGAGCAGCTCGCTTTCGCTGTACGAATTGGTGTCGAGAATGTTGGAAGAAAAGTGGCGTAACCCCATTTTGAACCGACCGGACGGCAGAAAGATCTTCGGAGAATTGCTGGGATTTGCCGATTCCTTAAAGCAGAGCAAGTATGCGGGCTCCATTTCGGAGTATTTGGATTATTTTGATTTTTATTTCAAAGCAAACGGCGTGGGTGAAGTGGAAGAGCGCGATGCGGTGAACGTTATGTCTATCCACAAAAGCAAAGGTTTGGAATACCCCGTGGTTTTTGTGATCGGGTTGGAGCACTCTATCGAAAGGAATTCGACAGATTCCGTGCTTTTGGATAAAGAGTACGGCATCATCAAAAAACAAGAATCCGCTAATCTGTTTAACTTGTTATTTATAAATAAGAAAAAGAGAGAGCAAAGGGAGGATCGTTTGCGCTTGCTTTACGTGGCGCTCACGAGAGCAAAAAACAATCTTTATCTCTCCGGTGCTTTAACAAGAGAGCATGTTTTGCCCTTTGTAATTCCCGAAACCTCAGCCGAGTGGATCGTGCAAGGAATGATAGGTGCTTACGACTATGAACGCAAGTACGTTCCGCTGCCCGAAAGCGAGGTAAAAAAGGAAGAGCGGCCCTCCGTGGCGGCGGATGAAAACGAGGTGGCCGCCCTTCAAAAAGCCTTTGATTACGAATATCCTTACCAAAAGGCAACGGAAACGGGTATAAAATACACCGTCACGTCAATAAATGCTATGGATGAGGAAGGTTATGCCCCCGCCACCGAGCTATTCCCCGAGGAAAAGAAGGCAAAAGGCACGGCGTTCCACCTTGTGATGGAGGAGATCCCCTTCTCCTTGCAAAACGAAGCGGAGGTGGACGCCTTCTTGCAAAAACTCATACAAGATGGCAAACTGACCGAACAACAAAGATCGGATCTGCGCTCCAAACAGGTGTTTTCCGCTTTGCAAAAGGTGCGGGCGTTGGTGGGGAATAGGACCGTTATGCGGGAAAAGAGTTTTTTGTTGCACAGCGCGGCAAAAGAGATCGGGCTGGCAAACATATCCGACCGAGTGGAAGTGCAAGGCAAGATAGACCTGCTGGCGCTCGGGGAAACGGATGCTATGGTGTTGGATTATAAACTCAGCGCTCTTTCCGCACAAGAGCTCCGTGAAAAGTACCGCGAGCAATTAACGTTGTACGCCATGGCGGTGGAAAAGGGTTTTGGCAAAAAAGTGACCGAAAAATACATATTCGTCCTTGGGAGAAACGAACTGATAACGCTTTGATCCCGCGGACAAAAGGCGGAGATCGGTGGAAGCATTTTTCAGCGGAACGGTTATTATTATTTATCTTATTGCCCATTATGCGTCGGAGATCGTCTTCGTGGCGGCTTGTTGCTTGCCAACTCTTTACGGGATCACGGCGCTTTTTCTTTTTCGATTCGGCGCGGACGGCAGGCTTATCGTTGCAAGAAAACGAGCCAAGAAAATGACCCGTCGCGGCGTGATCTCGGGGGAGAAGCGTGCGGCGTTTTATAAAAGGTGCGTCAAAAACACACCGGCTGCCTTTCGAGCGGCGTATTCTCTGTTCTTAGATGGCAAACTCACCGGCAAACAGGTTGCGTTGGTGGGGGTGGAAAGCGTGCGCGGCAGAAAGGGCATGCTGCGCGGCGGTTCTGTCTGGCTGGGGATCGTTGCTTGTTTATCCGTCTTTTTAACTTTTTATTTTATCGTACCCATTGGAGAAACTCTTCTTCGTGCTACCATTTGCGGTATGCACGCGGCGATCGGCAGTTTGGTCCTTCATTTCGTCACGTACGGCGGATCCGTTCGCGCGGAAAAAGCCGCCTGTGAGATAGGCGATCTTTTGGAGGGCTCCTTTCTTCGCGAAAAGAAGGTCAAAACCGAAATCTCTTTTGCAAAAGAGGATGAGGTCTTGCTTCCTTTGGAAGAAAAGGCATCAAAAACCCCCGATCCCACGGAAGAAGAGGCACTTCATTCCCTTCGTAATATGTTACGAGAGTTGGAAGGTAGCGCCCTTTGATTTTTGAAAGAAACGCGAGGGCGTACCCCAAAAGAGTGCGCCCAAGAGTCTTTTCCCCTGTTGCAAGAAAAAACAGCGGGAGATTTTTTGATTTTTTTTGGTAAAATGGCTTGCGGTCGGGCAAAAATGATGGTACACTCTTTTTATCAAGAAGGAGGGAGATATGGATCCTGACGAAGAAAATAATCAGACTGTATCGTTCCGCATTCGGTGATTTTTTGTTGAAGTCGCCCCCTGCGGATCAAGCCGGAGGCGCATATGATCAACATTCTTTACAATGATTTGAATAAGAACCTTTGCATCTGCCCCGAAGATACCGAGCTCTCTTCGGAATTCTTGGTCAACAAGTGGGTAAACCTCATTAACCCCGATGACCGCGAGGTGGAAAAGATCTCGTTCTTGACGGGTATCTCCGACGAGTACCTGAAAGCCGCCCTCGATGAGGAAGAACGCGCGCGTATAGATAAGGATGATGATTGCGTCATGATCATCATGGACGTTCCTATCATTGAGGAAGATCCGGAGGATGATTACTATACTTACGGCACCATTCCTATGAGCATTATTCATAAGGATAATTATTTGGTGACCGTCTGCTTGCGTGAAAACAGCGTGGTGAACGATTTTAAGTTCGGCAGGGTGAAAAACGTGGAAACCTTTAAGTCCACTCGTTTGACCTTCCAATTGCTTTACGCGGTATCCACCAAGTATCTTTCTTATCTTCGCTTGATCAACAAGGCAAGCCAGCGCGTGCAGTCCACTTTGGAAAAGAACATGAAGAACGACGCCATTTTGGAAATGTTGGATCTTCAAAAGTCCCTCGTTTATTTCAGCACTTCCATCTCCGCGAACGATGCGGTCATTGAAAAGCTGAAAAAGCAGAGCTACTTAAAAAAGTATGAAGAGGATCAGGACGTGATCGATGACGCCAGCATTGAGAACAAGCAGGCAGCCGAGATGTGTTCGATCTATCGCGAGATCATGAACGGTACCATGGAAGCGTACGGCACCATCATCACCAACAACGTGAACGATATCATGAAAGTGCTTGCCGCTTTGACCTTGGTGCTTTCCGTTCCCACCTTGATCGCCAGCCTGTTCGGTATGAACCTCGGCGGGATCCCGGGTGTGCACAGCCCCTGGGGCTTTGGCGTGGTATGCTTGATATCTATCATTTTGGCGGTTATTTCGGGCATTTTCCTTTATAAGAAAAAGATGTTCTGATCGCCTCGATATCGCGATTTCTCTTTCCCAAAAACAAAGTTAATTTTTGTCGTATTTTTTTCAAAAAAAGTATTGACTTTTGTTTTCGAGAATGGTATGATTATAAAGCTGTCTATAAGACAGCACCCTTAAATGGGGGTGTAGCTCAGTTGGTAGAGCGCCTGCCTTGCAAGCAGGAGGTCACCGGTTCGAACCCGATCATCTCCACCAATTCGAGGGCTCATAGCTCAGTTGGTTAGAGCACACGCCTGATAAGCGTGAGGTCGGTAGTTCGAGTCTACTTGAGCCCACCAGTGCGAGAGATCGCACCCCAAAAACTGCGACTGTTGTCGCAGAAAAGCACATTGACAACTGCATAGGAGATTTTGCGTCACAGGATGGCGCGAGATCTCGTCAATTAGAAAAAAATATCTAAAAATGAAGAGTAAAGAGTAATACGAACAATTCACTATATAAGATATTTTGCTGAGGATACATTAAACTAACGAGAGAAAGTATAAAAGACTTTTTAGAGATTAAGCTACGAAGAGCGTAGGGTGGATGCCTTGGCACTTGACGCCGA
>DEWF01000003.1 GCA_002363545.1 Christensenella sp. UBA3217
ACGGATGATAGACCAAATAAAAAGTTTCACCTTTATAGGTAAAGGGGAAACTATGCGTGATTTGCCTCATTGGGCATTAAAGAGTTTCTTTTTTATTGGAATTATTGATCCTTTCTTCCTGCTTGCAGGTTTGATTGCCAACGGTGCAGCTGGTCTTGCAAGCGGATTGGCAGCTGGACTGGCACTCGCCGCAACCCATGACCTGGGACTTTCTCTCTGTTTTCGCAATGGTGCTGATATGCTTCATAATTTTCTCCTTGATACCTGCGACTTTGCGCCGCTTGTTCACGAGGTAATTATAGCATATAGATATGCTCTAATCAAGTATTTTTCTCGCTCTTTTTCACGTTTACGGCTATCACCCCGCAGATCACGCCAACGGCAGCGCCCGTTAAAAAATCCATCCAGGTAAGATCCTCAAAGGTAAAATCTCCCGCGATGAGGGAAAAGACGGTGAAGGAAGTGATCACGTATAAAACTCCCGAAACGAGTCCCTTGATCCAGCCGCCCTTGCCGCCCCTCTTGAAAGCGATCAACGCGGCGATCAACATACTAACGATCTTGATCCCCTGGTTCACGTAAGAGATCGCATTCTCACTCACGTTTGCGGCTTTTACGATCAAGGCGAACACCAAAGCCAAGACCATTGAGATCAACACGGCGATCACCACGGTTTTTACAATATCCAATACCCAACGAATTGCGCCCTTTTCCATATTTACCTCCACAAAAGACAATATGCCGAGGGCAGCTATCCTATGATTAAAATATAAAAAAGGAGAGCACAAAGCCCTCCTTTGCTTTTACAGTTAAGATAAATGATCAGATGGAATCATCCTCTTTGGTTTCGGGCGCCTCGGTCTTTTCGGTAGCCTCGGTCTTTTCGGGAGCCTCGGGAGCGGGCGCGGTGTTATCCGCATCCACGTCGCCTTCGTTTTCATTCACCTTGATATCGCCCTTGCTGTTCGGAGCGACCTGCTGTGCGTCCAAATTCAAGCCGATACCTTCGCGGTTGATCACGATGATAACGGGGCTGCCCTTGGTGCCGATATCGATCTCAAGGGTGTTATCGGTATTGATCGCCACAACGGTGCCGACCAATCTGCCGATGGTCATCACACGGGTGCCGACTTTGATGGCGTTTTGCATAGCAGCATATTCTCTCTGCTTCTTTCTTTGAGGGATGATGGAGATCGCCATCATACCGCCGAACAACACGACGAGGATCACGATCATAATGATGGTGGAATTCATAATCTTTTCTCCTTATTTGAGATAATGTAATTATACACCGTTTTTCCCGCTTTCACAAGCAAAAACGATAGGAATAATAAAATTCCTTGTCGCATTTGCCTCAAAATACATATTTTTCAAAAAATTCTTTCCTGAAATCCAACAGCCTGTCCTCAATGATCGCTTGCTTGATTTGCTGTGTTAAGCGATGCAAGGCGCGAATGTTATGAATGGAAAGCAACCTGCCGCCAAAGATCTCATCCGAGGTGATAAGGTGGCGCACGTAAGCCTTGGTATAATTGCGGCAACAGTAGCAATCGCACCCTTCTTCCACCGGGGAAAAATCCTCTTTATACTTTGCGTTTCTGAGATTGATATCCCCATGCAAGGTCATGGCGGTGCCATTTCTTGCAATGCGGGTGGGCAACACACAGTCAAACATATCCACGCCGCGGCACACTCCTTCCACGATGCAATCCATACTACCGACACCCATCAAATAACGAGGCATATCGTTGGGCAGGATGGGGTTGATCACGTCCAACATATCGTACATCACGTTCTTGGGTTCACCCACACTCAGTCCCCCGATCGCAATGCCGCATTTGGCGTATGGCGCCGTTCTTCTTGCGCTTTCTTCTCGGAGATCGGGATAAATGTTACCCTGCACGATGGGGAACAGGATCTGATCCTCACCCGTTGCGACTTTATTACAACGATCCAGCCAAAACAGCGTGCGCTCCATGGCTTCCTTTGCCTTCTTTTTGGTCACGTCCGGTGAGGTGCATTCGTCAAACGCCATCATGATATCGCTACCCAACGCTTGTTGGATCTCTATGGACTTTTCCGGCGTGAGAAAATGGTGAGTGCCGCCGTCCAAAGGAGAAGCGAATTCGCACCCTGCGTCCGTCACCTTACGGAATGAGGAAAGGCTGAACACCTGAAAACCGCCGCTATCGGTCAAGATGGGTTTGTTCCAACGCATGAATTTATGCAAACCGCCCGCCGCGCGCACCGTTTCGTGCCCCGGACGGAGATAGAGGTGATAGGTATTGGAAAGAAGGATCTGCGAACCGACTTCTTCCACTTCCTCGGGAGAAAGCGACTTGACCGTGCCAAGAGTACCAACCGGCATAAAGACAGGCGTTTCGATCACACCATGCGGCGTTGTCAAGCGTCCGATCCTGGCCCCGGACTGTTTGCAAACTTTTAATATTTCATACTTAAAATTCCCGCTCATAGCCTTTTATCCTTATAAATTGTTTTATATAATAAAACAAGCATCTCCGAAACTGAAAAACCGATAGCCGTCTTCCACCGCATGACGATAAGCGGCAAGTATCTTTTCTCTTCCCACAAAAGCGGATACGAGCATCAACAAGGTGCTTTCGGGCAAATGGAAGTTGGTGATCAAACCGTCCACCATCTTAAAGGTATAAGGCGGATAGATAAAGATCTCGGTATTGCCGCTCCCCGCCACAACGTGTCCGATACGATCCGCCGCACTTTCCAGCGTGCGCACAGAGGTAGTCCCCACGCAGATCACACGGCGTCCTTCCGCTTTTGCCGCGTTGATCTCGGCGGCTGCGGCTTCGGATATCTCGTAATACTCGTCGTGCATCTTATGTTCTTCTATATTTTCCGCTTTAACGGGACGGAAAGTAGAAAGCCCCACGTGCAACAGTATTTCCACCACCTTTACCCCTTTTGCGCGGATCCTATCCAAAAGCGCGGGCGTAAAGTGAAGCCCTGCGGTGGGCGCGGCGGCTGAACCATCCACCTTGCTGTACACCGTTTGATAGCGAGAATTATCCTGCAATTTCTCCTTGATATAGGGCGGAAGGGGCATAGCTCCCACCTTTGCCAAAATATCTTCAAACACACCGTCAAACAAAAACTCCACCGTGCGTTCGCCCTCTTCCCCTCGCTCGGTGACGCGTGCGGAAAGCTCGTTTGAAAATACCACTTCCGCACCCACGTTCAACTTTTTGCCCGGGCGCACGATGCAACGCCAATGGGTATAATCCAAACGTTTCAAAAGAAGAAACTCCACCTCGCCGGTAAATCCCTTTCTGTGCCCTATCAAGCGGGCGGGGATCACCTTGGTGTTATTCACCACGAGCACGTCACCCTCACGTAAATAGGAGATCACGTCGGTAAAGACCTTATCCTCCCACTTTCCGGTGGCGCGATCGATCACCAAAAGACGGGAAGAGTCCCTTGGCTCTACGGGATGTTGTGCAATGGATGTTTCGGGTAAATCGTAATAAAAATCACTTGTCTTCATCGTGCTGTTCAACTTCTGCCGTCTTTTCAATTTGTTCCAAAAAAGCCTCTTTGGAAGGGGGCACTTTAAAACCGAGATGCTTATACGCCCCGGATAAACACACTCTGCCGCGCGGCGTGCGGGCAATAAAACCAAGTTGGATCAAATAAGGCTCGTAAACGTCCTCAATGGTGGTGGCGTCCTCTCCGATGGTGGCGGAAAGTGTTTCCAATCCCACGGGGCCGCCGTTATGTTTTTTGATGATGGTGAGCAAGATCTCCCTATCCACGTTGTCAAGCCCGAGCGGATCGATCTCTAAGAGATCGAGGCTGCGGCGAGCGGTTTTGGCGGTAATGGTCTTTTCATTCTCGTATTCCGAAAAATCACGCACCCTTTTCAAAAGGCGGTTGGCAATACGAGGAGTGCCGCGCGAACGGCGAGCGATCTCCACCGCCGCGTCCTTTTCAATGCCGATCTCCAACAATTTTGCGCTTCTTATAACGATACGGGCAAGTTCTTCGGGTTTATAGATCTCCAAACGGCAAAGCACGCCGAAACGATCGCGCAAGGGAGCGGTAAGCATACCCGCACGGGTGGTAGCGCCCACCAAAGTAAACTTTTTCAAAGGAAGGCGGATACTCTTTGCGCTGGGGCCCTTTCCCACCACAAAATCCAACACGTAATCTTCCATGGCGGGATATAAGATCTCCTCCACCGCATGAGAAAGACGATGGATCTCGTCAATAAAGAGCACGTCCCCATCGTACAAGTTGGTGAGCATTGCCGCAAGGTCCGCCGCTTTTTCAATGGCGGGGCCAGAAGTGACTTTGATTTGCGCGTTCATTTCGTTTGCAATGATATGCGCAAGAGTGGTTTTACCTAAGCCGGGCGGTCCATACAAAAGCACGTGATCCAACGCCTCACCGCGCTTTTTAGCGGAATGGATAAAGACGGAAAGATTAGCCTTGACCTTTTCCTGCCCAACGTACTCCGCCATCGTCTTGGGGCGCAAGGTGTTTTCTATCTCTTCTTCGCTTTCATCGCGAACGCCGCCGACAAGTCTGTCCCCTGCCGCGCTTGTGATAAAATCCTCATCCTCAAACATCATTTATCCAACCTTTGCAATACTGCCATGACAAGTTCGTTCACGTTCTTTGCGTCCTTACGCGCCGCCGCAACCAAAGAGAAGGCTTCTGTACGGCTCACGCCGAGAGTGGTAAGCACTTCCAGCGCTTCTTCGGACATGGAATCACTTTCACGCCCGCCGCTCGGCGTATCCATGGAGAAAAAGCCGAGGCTATCCTCTCCGATGTTCTCTTTGAGCTCCACAACAATCCTTTCCGCAGTCTTTTTACCGATGCCTTTCACCTTGGACAGGCTCTTGATATCTCCCGAAACGATGGAAGTGGCAAGGGTGGAAACGTCTGCCGCGGATAAAATACCGATCGCCATTTTGGGGCCGACCCCCGAAACGCCGATCAAACGCAAAAACATTCTTTTTTCTTCTTGGGAATAAAAGCCGTAAAGACTCATATCGTCCTCACGGACGGAAAGATAGGTATAGACCTTTACCGTTTCACCTGCTCTGCCGAACTTGGCAACGGTATAATTGGAGGCGTTGATAAAATAACCAACGCCTGCCGCTTCAACGACCAAAAAGCCGTCCCCGAAACTATCCACTTTTCCCACTATATAAGCATACATATTTACATTCCGAAAAGCGAGCCGAAGCGATTGGTTTGCGCGTGAGTCAAAGCGACAGCAAGCGCATCTGCCGCATCGTCCGGCTTTGGCACGGCTTGCAAGCGAAGGGTTTGTCTGACCACCTCCTGCATTTGCTTTTTATCCGCGCCGCCCCATCCCGTGATCGCTTGTTTGATTTGGTTTGGGGTATATTCAAAGAGTTTATCCGTATAATTGATTGCCGTCATCAAGATCACACCGCGCGCTTCCGCAACGGGAATACCGGTGGTTTTGTTGTTGGAAAAAAACAGTTCTTCCACCGCGATCTCTTCCGGCTTAAATTTCTCGATCAAAGCAAGCAACCCTTTATGGATGCGCTGTAAACGCAAAGGAGTACGCATGCCTGCGGGCGTGTTGATCACACCGTAATCAATGGGAGTGACCCTGCCCTTTACGCACTCCACAACACCGTAGCCGACGATCGCCAGACCGGGGTCGATGCCGAGAATGATCACTTACGCACCTGCCCTTCGCCTACCACCACGTATTTCTCACTGGTGAGCTGTCTGAGACCGAGAGGGCCGCGAGCATGCAGTTTTTGAGTGCTGATCGCCATTTCCGCGCCGAAACCGAATTCAAAGCCATCGGTAAAGCGAGTACTGGCGTTTACGTACACCACAGCGGAATCCACACCCGCCTTAAAGGCTTCGATCGCCTCGGTGCTGGTAGAGATAATGGCATCGCTGTGATGGGTGCCGTATTTATTGATACGTTCGATAGCCTCTTTATAACCGCTCACGATCTTAACCGAAAGAACGAGGCCCAAATGCTCGGTATAATAATCTTCCTCGGTGGCAAGCTCCGCCATGGGATAAATACGGCAAGTTTCGTTGCAACCGATGATCTTTACGCCCTGCTTGGCAAGCCTATCCAAACTTTGGGTAAGGAAAGGTGCGGCGATCGCTCTGTCCACGATCAGTTGCTCGGTGGCGTTGCACACCGAAGGACGGGAAACTTTTGCATTGAAAAGAACGTTATCCGCCATTTTGAGATCCGCCGTTTTTTCCACGTACGTATGACAGTTGCCGCCTGCGGACGCGATCACGGGGATGGCGGAATTTTCCAAAACGAATTTCTTCAAACCTTCGCCGCCGCGCGGGATCACCACGTCCACGGTATCGGACTGTTTCAAGAGCTCCGCCGTCACCTCACGATCGGGTTCGGGCAAGAACTGCAACACGTTTGCGTCATACCCACCCTTCATAAGGGCGTTTTTCATGGCGTTAAAGATAGAAAGGTTGGAGTTGATCGCTTCCCTGCTGCCGCGAAGGATCACCGCATTACCGCTCTTGATAGCAAGCGCCGCGGCATCCGCCGTCACGTTGGGACGGGCTTCGTAAATAATGGCAACCACGCCGAGAGGAGCGCGCACTTTGGAGATGTTAAGACCGTTCGGAAGGGTCCATTTGGCGGTCACTTCGCCCACGGGGTCGGGAAGATCCGCCACCTGCATGATCCCTTCGATCATTTGGCGGATACGGTTCTTGTAAAGCGTTAACCTGTCAATAAAGGTCTCTTCTTTTCCGTTCTGCTTAGCAACGAACAAATCGTCGTTGTTGGCAACGAGGATCTGCTCGCTTTCTTCGTCGATGCCGTTCGCCATTGCGAGCAGCATGGCTTTCTTTTCCGCATCACTATAAGTGGCAAGGCGGTAGGAAGCCTCTTTTGCCAAAGCGCAAATCTCAGCAGTGGTCATATTATTCCTCCTCTTCTTCTTCGGGCAAAACCGCGTTATGGAACACGTTTTGCACGTCGTCGTTTTCTTCTAATCTGTCGATCAAGTTCAAGATCTTGGGGACCGCCGACTCTTCGGGGGTGATATAATTTTCGGGGATCATTTCGATATCGCTGGAAAGGATCTTTAAACCCTGTTTTTCAAGATTTTCACGCACAGCGGTATAGTTTTGCGGAAGGGTATAGATCTCGTAAACGCCTTCTTCGCTGCGCACGTCATCCGCGCCCGCATCAAGGGCAAGAAGCATGAGATCATCCTCTTCCAAGCCTTCGCCGTCAATGACGATAAGCCCTTTCTTGCTGAACATATAGGAAACGCAACCCGTGCTTCCGAGGTTGCCGCCGAACTTATCAAAGGCGCAGCGCACGTCACCCGCCGTTCTGTTCTTGTTATCCGTAAGCGTTTCCACGATAACGGCAACACCGCCTGCGGCGTATCCTTCGTAAGTGATCTCCTCGTAATTCACCGCGTTGAGTTCGCCCGACGCTTTCTTGATGGAACGAGAGATATTTTCGTTCGGCATATTGGCGGCTTTCGCTTTGGCGATCACGTCGCGTAAACGAGAGTTGCTATCCGGATTGGGGCCGCCTTGCTTGACCGCAATGGCAAGCTCCCTGCCGATCTTGGTAAAGACGTTTGCCCTGGCGGCATCGCCTTTTGCTTTTTTATTTTTGATGTTAGCCCATTTGCTGTGTCCCGACATATTAGGTATAAACCTCCTGCGTTATTGCTTTTACTTGATTCGATTGCTTTCCAAAAGATACATTGCCACACCCGCGCTGACCGCCGCGTTCAAAGACTCCATGGAAGTCATGGGAATGGACAGCTTTTGACCCACCGCTTTGATCTCTTCGCTTACGCCGTGCGCTTCGTTTCCCACGACGAGGGCGAATTTCCCTTGCGGTTTATAGGTGAAAATGCTCTCTCCCAGCATATCAAGTACTATTATAACATACTTTTTTATATTTTTACTACACAAAAATGATTTTCTGTCACAAAAACAAAGATCAATCTTAAAAATGGCGCTCATACTTGCCCGAACCGCTTTGGGAGAAAAGGGATCAGCGCACTCGATCATTACGGCTTTTTGGTAGCCGGCGGCAACCGCCGTACGCAAAACGGCACCCACGTTTCCCGCGTCCGCCACGTGATCCAAAACGATCACCTTATCCTCGTTTATTTCGGAAATATCCGAAGATCTTGGCATTTCCAGCACGGCGGCTATCCCTGCGGGAGAAACGGTATCGGATATGCGATCGAAAAGCGCATCGGAAAGCACGATCCTCTCCGCGGAAAAGCGTTCCAAAAGTCCCGCAAAACTTTCCGCTTTACTTTCTTTCAAAAAGAAAAAGCGGACGGATGCGGGGTCAGGTATGTCTTTGATCAAATTTGCTCCCTCCGCAATATAACAACCCGAGGCTTTTCTCCCCTTGGAGTCGCTTAAACTGCGAAAGAATTTAACCTTTTCATTGGATATGCTTGTGATCACCATGTTTTTGCTCCGTTAAAAAAATGCTTTCGGAAGACCCGAAAGCATTTTGTGCATTAAAGCGCTGCTTTTGCCTTTTCGCAAAGGGCGGTGAAAGCCGCCGCATCGCTGACCGCCAATTCGGCAAGCACCTTGCGGTTGAGGTCGATCTGGCTCTTCTTCAAACCGTTCATGAACCTGCTGTAGCTGAGCCCATTCATTCTTGCCGCCGCGTTGATACGAGCGATCCAAAGTTTACGGAAGTCACCTTTCTTGTCCTTTCTGCCCACATAAGCATACATCTGGGACTTCATTACGGCTTCGCGGGAAACTCTGTAAAGCTTGCTCTTAGCGCCGCGATAACCCTTGGCGAGCTTGAATATCTTTCTGCGTTTTTTTACTGCATTAACTGCTCTTTTGATTCTCATACTCTTACCTCCCGATTACTTCTGAATCATAGTCCTGATGGTCTTTGCCTGCGTCTCGGAAACATAGCCGCCTGCTCTAAGACCGCGCTTTCTCTTGGTCTCTTTCTTGGTAAGGATATGGTTTTTACCCTGCTTGCTTCTCTTTATCAATCCGTTTTTCGTTACGCGAAATCTCTTTCCTGCACCGCTGTGCGACTTTTGTTTTGGCATTTTGCCTACCTCCGATAGTTTAGTTTATTTTTTTGCAGGCGCGAGCTGCATCCTTATCGTGTTTCCTTCGATAACGGGGGGCTGCTCCATCAATGCGCCTTCGATTTTCTGAAAGAATTGGTCCATGACCTTCATGCCGAGCTCCGGACGCTTGTTTTGTCTGCCGCGCATCCTGATCACAACGCGAACTTTATCACCATCCGCAATGAACTCGTTTGCCCTTTTGGCTTTTACGTTGATATCACCAACGTCGATCACAATGCTGAGTTGCACCTCTTTGACCTTTACGATCTTTTGATTTTTCTTTGCCTCTTTTTCCTTCTTGATGGAATCAAAACGGAACTTATCATAATCCATCAATTTGCAAATGGGCGGCACGGATTGGGGGGCGATCTTTACAAGATCGAGGCCTTGTTCATCGGCGATCTTTTGCGCATCGTAAGCGCTCATGATGCCGAGTTTTTTCCCTTCCGAATCAATGAGGGTGACTTGTCTGTCACGGATCTGCTCGTTAATTTGATAGTCTTTTATAACGACTTCCTCCTAAAAAAATTGGGCAGTAAAACTGCCCAAAAATACCTTACAAGATATTTAAGAAACCCTTTGCAACCGACTGCTTGGGTGAGAAACAGTTCTACTTCGTGTTTTATAGTATCACCATCACTATGCTCTGTCAAGCATTTTGACGGTTATTTCAAAATTTTCTCCCGAACGTCCTTTTCCAATCTGGAGATAAAATCATCCACGGGCATGGCGCCGAGATCCCCATCGAAACGATGGCGTACCGCTACCGTGCCGTTCTCCTTTTCCTTATCGCCAATAATAAGCATATAAGGCACTTTTTGCAGCTGCGCTTCGCGGATCTTATAGCCAACCTTTTCACTTCTCGTATCAGACTCCGCACGGAAGCCCATTGCATTCAGTTTTTCGGTAAGAGCGATCACGTCTTCCGCCGTTCTATCCGTCAGGCTGATGACCTTTACCTGCACCGGAGCGATCCATGCAGGGAATGCGCCGGCATACTTTTCAATGAGCATGGCAAGGGTGCGCTCGTAGCAACCGATGGAGCTTCTGTGCACGATATACGGGGTTTGCTTCACGCCGTTCTCGTCCACGTAAGTCATTTCAAAGCGCGCTGCGCTCGCAAAGTCGATCTGAATGGTGATGATGGTATCTTCCTTTCCGTAAACGTTCTTTGCCTGAACGTCAAGCTTGGGACCGTAGAAAGCCGCCTCTCCAACCGCCTCAACGTAATCAAGGCCAAGGTTATCCAAGATCTGTTTCATCATGGTTTCGGTGCGCTCCCATTCCTTGGGGTTATCGATATACTTATCGGTATTCTTGGGATCCCACTTGCTGAAACGGAAGGTCACGTCATCACGCAAGCCGAGGCAGTTTAAGAAGTAATAGGAAAGATCCAAGCATCTCTTGAATTCACCCTCGATCTGCTCGGGAGAGCAAATGATGTGACCATCCGAAAGGGTGAACTGTCTGACGCGGATCAAACCGTGCATCTCACCCGAGGCTTCGTTTCTGAAAAGCGTTGCGGTTTCCGCAAAACGATAAGGAAGATCACGGTAACTCTTAATGCCGTTTTTATAAATTTGGTATTGGAAAGGACAAGTCATGGGGCGAAGCGCCAACACTTCGTCATCCTTTTCCTCATCTCCTATCACGAACATCTTATCACGATAGTGATCCCAGTGTCCGGAGATCTTATAAAGGTCGTTTTTCGCCATAGCGGGCGTTTTGGTGAGCATAAAGCCACGGCGCTCTTCCTCGTCCTCCACGAAACGTTGCAGAATTTGGAGCATTTTTGCGCCCTTGGGCATCAACAAAGGAAGCCCCTGCCCGATGGTATCCACCGTCATAAACAGTTCCAGATCGCGTCCGAGTTTATTATGGTCGCGCTTCTTTGCCTCTTCGAGTTGCACAAGGTATTCATCCAACGCCGCCTTTTTATCAAACGCCACGCCGTAAATACGGGTAAGCATCTTTTTCTTGGCGTCACCGCGCCAATACGCGCCCGTGATGCTGGTGAGTTTTACCGCCTTGATCACGCCGGTGCTTTTGAGGTGAGGCCCCACGCACATATCCACGAAATCACCTTGGTGATAGAAGCTGATCTCGGCGCCTTTGGGAAGGTCGGCAATCATTTCAAGCTTGTACGGCTCACCGAGTTTGCGCATCAAAGCGTTTGCCGATTTGCGCGGAAGCACCTCTCTGCTGATGGGGAGATTTGCCTTAATGATGCGTTGCATCTCCTCTTCGATCTTGGCAAGATCTTCCATGGTGGGCGGAGTGATATACTCTATATCATAATAAAAACCGGTGTCGATCGCGGGTCCGATCGCCAATTTTGCGGTGGGATAAATGCTTTTGACTGCCTGCGCCATCACGTGAGCTGCAGTGTGGTTATAAATATGCCTGCCCTCTTGGTCCTTAAAAGTCAAGATCTGCACTTCCGCATCCTTTTCCACAAGATAGGAAAGATCCACGGGAACGCCGTCCACCTTGCCCGCAAGCGCGGCACGGTGAAGCCCTTCGCCGATATCCGCCGCGATCTGATCGATCGTGACCGGAGAATCGTACTCTTTGACGGAATCTCTTAAATAAATTTTCATAATCTCCTCCTTATGAGTCGTTATCCTATATAAATAAAAAGCCCTTACGCGTCTAAACGCATAAGGACGACTCTTGCCGCGGTTCCACCTTACTTGGGCCATAAGCCCCACTCTTTTATGAAACTGTGTGACGAACGGTGGTACCGCACAGCGGCAAATGTTTCACTCTCAGCAACCGCGAAACTCTCTGTGAAATGCTTGTGCTTGCGACATGTCCGTTCCATGTCATGGTGCCGAAGGCGGGACTCGAACCCGCACGGAGTCGCCCCCGAGGGATTTTAAGTCCCTTGCGTCTACCATTCCGCCACTTCGGCTCTTTTTGGAGGCACCACCCAGACTCGGACTGGGGAATAAAGGTTTTGCAGACC
>DEWF01000004.1:0-79274 GCA_002363545.1 Christensenella sp. UBA3217
AATCTTTTTATCATCTATTATTGCAGTAGATGTTTTTTTAATTATAAGAGATTGCTTTTAAATTTGTCAATATTAAATCATTTTTTCATTTTATTCTACTTTTTATATTTGTTTCCTTACTAATCTGTGGGGCGATTCAATCAATATGTTCATCTATTGCAATAATAGACGAACAAAATAGACCTTTTTATCCTTATAAACCATAGCAAGCCCAAGATTGCTAACAAAAAAATACGGAGGAAAAAACATGACTAAATACAAAACCACAAGTATCCCTAACGTTCCCTACAGGGGCGTAAAGAAAAAGGAATTTTATAGAGGTTTGACCGTTGATACTTGCAACAAGGCAGTCGCTCCCGTTGGTCAAGCAATTGAAAATGAGGCAAAAGGCGGTTGGGCGCTTCATTCTATTGAATGTCTTCCTCAAAAGATTTCCAGAAAGAAAGGTATCCTTGAACTCTTGTTGGGTTGGATCCCCCTTCTGGGCTCTTGGCTGTTCCCTTCCATAAAGACGGAAGTCAAAGAAGGTGTGGATTTTTATCTGTACATACTCGTTTTCTCTAAAGAAGACTAATTAAATTAAAAGAATCAAGTGAACTGACATCTTGGGGTGTCGGTTCACTGGATAAATCACGGAAGTTTTATAAATGAAAATGTCATCAGGCGAAACGTGTGAATATGTGTGTTTGGAAATCGTTAAGATACCTGACGTTTCTATTTTAGTGGAGCAAAACAACACACAAACCGATGTTGCTTTTTACACCGAGAAAGTGAGAAACATGTTTAATACTGTACTTTCGGAAGTGTATCAAATCACAAAAGATTCGCAATATGACGAACATCTCCTCCAAAATAACAGTTATGAACTCGTTTGGTATGCCGAACCGGTATCTAACCAAACTTATAAAGCAGTCATTCGTTTTTTCTTAATAATAAGAAGTTTTGATTACAATGAATCTTCGCTCTCCCATAGAGTGAACAGTTTGAAAAACATTTTTATTACATCGTTTACATCTATGAAGTACACAGTAAAAGAAACGAATGATCTACCCTTTCTTGCACACTCTTCCGAGTTAAGGAAAGCGGCAATCGTAAAAGAAGACGGCATTAACAGTTTGCAGAGTTTTGTGCAAAATCAATGCTATGTTTTTGATAAAATCCCCATATCCAATCAAGGTTTCGGTATGTTGGTGGATTATTTAAGCAACAGTCCTCATGCCGTTGTATCTATTCAATTGATCCCTACTTATTACTCATATTTTGAAAGGAACTTTTTAGAGCGCACATCCAGCGTTCTTGATACGGTCAACAGAGGCGTCCACGACATGATGATCGGAAATATCGTCAATCCGGTTGCCGAAAGATATGCCTCTAAATACAAATATTATGAAAAAAACAAAGACGCCGCCCTATTCTGTTTTAACGTTTTCATGATGGCATCCCCCTTGGAAATCATGGGATTGGCGGCAAAAGTTTGCGGGCTGATCGACGGCGCATCTCAAATGGAGGACCGAATCGCTCTAAGGACGATTCAACTCCCCGACGTGGAAATCAAGTCTACCTTTGAAGTTTTACCTTGGTATCTTAACGATATCGTAATGGATTATTTGTACAACTACTACCCCCTTCCCAGTTTTGAAAATTTTGATTTCAGACGCCTTTCAAACGTAATAACTGCGGAAGAGGCTTCCATCATTTTCAGCCTTCCCATAGGAAGCAAAACCACAACGCGCGGTTTGAAAATCGAATATACCTATAAGGATTCTAAAGAATTCCATAAGAAAATCGTTAATGCCGGAGAAATAGAGGTTGGTAAGTTAAAGGCATCTTTCGATGACGATGTGATTGGTTTTAACCAAAAAGACATCAACAAGCATATGCTCATCGTTGGGGTACCGGGAATGGGAAAAACCACCTATTCCATTGGCCTCTTGCACACCTTGTGGGAAAAATACAAACTTCCTTTTTTGGTGATCGAGCCGGCAAAAACGGAATACAGGGCAATGATAGAGGTTATTCCCGATATCCAGATTTTTACTTTTGGTAAAAACGACGTTAGCCCTATGCCCTTGAACCCGTTTATCCCACCCAAAGGAGTTAAGATCAAACAATACAAATCAGTTTTGAAAACGGCTTTTTCCGCCGGAGTTTCCATGGCGGAAGCATTATCAAAATTGTTTGAGGAAACGATAGACGAAGTTTACTCGGATTACGGATGGCTTGACAGCGATACACTCGAAACCCACGGAGAATTTTTTAATATCCAGGATTTTGCCCTGTGCTTCAAGCGCACCTTTGAACGACACGGGTACGTGGGTGAAGCCAAAAACGTGGGAACAGCCGGTCTGTTGCGTCTTGTTTCAATGGCAAACCTGTTCGGAAACTATTATTCCGTTCCCATTTCGGATCTGTTGAGCAAACCCACCATCATAGAATTAGCCGCAGTGCAAAACAAGGAAGAAAAATCCTTTATTATGGCGCTGATCCTGCTAAACATATCGGCTTATATCGATAACAACTATTTCGGTGACGGAAAACTGAAAAACATAGTGTTGATCGAAGAAGCGCATAACCTTTTGGCAACCTCCGACAGCGCGGAAGAAGGAAGCGCGCGCCCTAACGCGGTGGCGCAGGAACTTGTTAAAAACATGCTGGCGGAAAAACGCGCGCAGGGGTTAGGTATTGTCATTGCGGATCAATCTCCGGAAAAAGTCACGAGCGATGTTATAAAACTAACCAATATCAAATTAGGGTTTAACCTTGTGGAGCGAACCGACAAGGAAATTTTTGGCAACAGTACCAATATGGACGAAAAACAAATGGAGCGTATGTCTCAGCTTGTGGAAGGAGAGGCGTTTTTCTTCATGGGCGGAATGAACAAACCGGAAGAAGTAGCCATCCCCGATTACAGAAATACGCACAGTATTGATGTGACAATCAGCGATGAAGATGTACGCTCGAAGTGTTTGTACTGGAAAGATAAAAAAGAAAAGTTAAAGCCCTACCCAGAATGCCTTTTCAACGGATACTGCGGCAAATCCTGCCCGATCCAAGAGAGAGAAATGGCTCAAAATGTATCGCGAAGGATTTTTAATAAGTATTTTACGGAAAAAAGCGACGACATCACACTTTTTGACAGAGTATTGCACAACTTGGTGCCTCTCAGCCGAGAAATATTGAATGGAAAAAGAGAATTGACAAAATCATTGTTCTACTGCATTAAGATTCATCTTTTAAGACACGTAAAATACGGAACTCAAATAAAAATCGCACCTGATTATATCCAAAAGACAATGGAAAAAGCAAAAAAACAATAAAGGAGGAACGAAAATGAGCGACGATTACAGCAGCACGACGTCCGATAGCGCATCCGACACTTCAACGGATACGTCAACCGACACTTCAACGGATACGTCCGATTTGTCGGAAGACACTTCCGGTAGCGATGGATCCGAAGATCTTCCCGAGGATGATGAATACACCGAAAATGCTGATGACACGTCCGATGCGGATGAGGGAGATGGCTCCGTAGACGACACGGATGAATCCTCTGACATTCCCGATGAGAGCGCTTCCAACACCACCGATGAAAGTGATGGTGAAAACTCGGATGTTTCGGATACGGATTCCGACAATTTATCTGATGATACTTCGGAAAGTGACGGCTCGGAAAATTTGCCCGAAACCGATGAATCTGTTGATGACTCCGCTAATGACACCGAAACCGTGGATACCACCGATAATACGGAAACCCCGACTGATGGCAACGAATCAATAGACACTACGGATTCCACCGATAGCGCGGAAACTCCGGATGTTGAGGAAACCACCAATACGAGCGACTCGGATGTTTCCGATGCCGATTCTGACACGGTACCCGAAGATGCCTCGGAATCGGAAAGTGATGGTTCGGAAGATCTTCCCGACTCCGATCCTTCGCAAGAGGAAATTTCAGACAATCCCGAAACGGAAGAAAACACCGATGATATGGAAACCCCGACTGATGGCAACGAATCAATAGACACTACGGATTCCACCGATAGCGCGGAAACTCCGGATGTTGAGGAAACCACCAATACGAGCGACTCGGATGTTTCCGATGCCGATTCTGACACGGGACCCGAGGATGCCTCGGAATCGGAAAGTGATGGTTCGGAAGACCTTCCCGACACCGATCCTTCGCAAGAGGAAATTTCAGACAATCCCGAAACGGAAGAAAACACCGATGATATGGAAACCCCGACTGATGGCAACGAATCAATAGACACTACGGATTCCACCGATAGCGCGGAAACTCCGGATGTTGAGGAAACCACCAATACGAGCGACTCGGATGTTTCCCATGCCGATTCTGACACGGTACCCGAGGATGCCTCGGAATCGGAAAGTGATGGTTCGGAAGATCTTCCCGACACCGATCCTTCGCAAGAGGATAAAACGGATGATTACGAAACAGACGAAAGCACCGACAACATGGATGAAAATCTAGACGCAGAAGAGACAATTGACAATAATCGCAATGAAATGGGGGGTGAAGATCTGAATCAAAATCGCGATGGTCAAGATGAATCCCATGATTTAATGGAGAATCATGACATGGGGCCGGATGGCTATCGCGATGATAGAATTAAAGAAATGTATGATTTCACGAATCAGAATTATGACCGAAATACCCAAGAATGGAAAGAAGCCGCATACCAACAGTATCAAAATCTAGAAAAACAAAAAAACAATTATTTAAATGAACTTAATTCATTACCAAACGATCAGTCTTCTTTAAGAACTCGTATGGATTTGGAAGACAAAATTCATAACATTAATTGGCAACTTAACAATGATCTTGGTCCGGATTTGGGCGATTACAAGAGTAGTTTTCGTGGATTCAACGGTAATAATGATTTTGATGATGCTTTTGCAAGCTTCAATACTGATGTTCAAGGTAACAAAGATCCAAATATCCAAGGAGACTGTGGCATTATTTCATCGCAAAATGTTGCAAATCAACAATTGGGGACGCATGGCAGCGAATTAGACGGCATTAACCACATGAGAAATTTGCATGATGAAAATGGAAACTCTCGACTTGATGAAACTGGGAAACCATCCGAAAATGGCGCAACTGGGTTTGATGATAGAAAGGCATTTTTAAATAGCAAAGGAATCGACATTGAAGATCAGCCATCAAAACCATTGCATCGAATAGACTTAAATGATATGTCTTCTCGTTTTCAGAATGGGGATAGTTGTATGTTAAGAATTAAAGGCTCAGATCTATCACAACCAGAACTCGCGAATAGAACTGAACGTGTTTATAATCCAAACTCTGGAAAAATTGAAAATGTTAAGAATAATTTTTCCAATCATTCTGTAACGGTTGCAGGCTTTACTCATGACGATAAAGGTAATTGCACAGGAATATATGTGAATGATACTGGGCGGTTTACACCAAGTAATCGAGTTTACATATCAGCAGATAAATTTAATCAAATGCAAAAAAACACAAAGGGATTTGGTGTAGAATATTGTAGGAGGCACTAAAATGGATATCGAAACAATATATGACATAATAGAAAGAAATCGCAAATTAAATGAAAGAAGTTCTTTACCTTTATATTTTAAAGATGAAGATATTATTCTATGGTTTAATTATATTGTAGAGTATGAAAAGTTTACATGTAAATCAACAAATATCTTCATTGCAAATATAAGTAATAATTCTATTAAAAAAATACCCAAAAAGATAGAAATTCAAATGATTTCTACAGAACAAAACAATGAAACAATGATTGATGAAGAAGACTACTATATGAAATTAAACAAAAACACTTCGTTGAATGATTTGTTCGATTTAATAAGCAAATCAGATGAAGCTCCATTTTTATTGCTGTATAAAAATGTTGCTACTGTTCGTTGAACAATAAAAAGAGAGGATTATTATGGCATTTTATAGTGTAATTAAAAATGATGGTCCGGGCAATACATTGATTTGGCAATGTATGCAAGAGGATTTTAACAATGGTTCTCAGTTGATAGTGGCTGAAAATGAAGAAGCTCTCTTCATGAAAGACGGGATCATCGTGCAGACGTTCCCCGCCGGAAAGCACACGCTTACGTCCGCGAATTTGCCGTTTATCGGAGCAATTCGCAAAAAGTTTACAGGAGGAACTAGTCCTTTCAGTTGCAAGGTGTATTTCATCAGCAAGTCACACGCTCTTGAACTTTATTGGGGCACCGATCCCGCTATGCAGCTGGAAGATCCCAAGTTTGGCGTTGTCACCGTGGGTGCATTGGGCAGTTATTCGATCCAAGTCAAAGACGGAAAGAAGTTCTTGTTAAAACTCGTTGGAAACAACGTTCCATTTTTCACATCGGAACAAATCAACAAGTACTTCCGTTCGGCTTTTACAAAAAACATAAAGATTCAACTTGGCAAATATATTAAACAAAACAACAAATCCGTCATTGACTTAATGACGGAATATGAAGAGATCGGTGAAAAACTGATTCCTGTTTTAGACGAAGTGTTGGACGAATACGGCGTAAGACTTGTTAATTTCAACATAAGCGGAATCAATATTCCCGAAGACGATCCTTCCTATCTCCGAATCAAAGATGCCATTTCCAGAATGAAACGTATGGAAATTTATGGAAACGAGTACGGAAGACTTACCGGAGAAATGCTGCTTGAAAACATGTCTACCAGTCCGGCCGCGGGTGGCGCAGCCGGAGCCGGTATGGGCATGGGAATGGGCTTTGCCGCAGGCGGAATGATGGGAGGCATTGCATCTCAGGTATTTGCACCCGTTGGACAAGTTATGCAACAAGGCATGCAGCAACCGGTGACAAGAGGCCCCTCGCGTTATGCTCCGCAAAACGGTGCACCCAGCGGACAAACGCCCGCCGAACAAATTGCTTGCCCAAGTTGTGGAGCACAAAACCCTAAAACTATGAAATTCTGCGGAAATTGCGGATTTAAGTTGATTCCCGATAAAGTGATCTGTCCGAACTGCGGTGCGGAAATTCCGCCTGACATGAAATTCTGCGGACAGTGTGGGACCCCAAGGAGGTAAAATATGAAAAGAGTTTTTTGGTTGAGCGCCGCTTTTTTGGTGTTTATTGGCATTTTCAACATGCTATGCTTCCTCTTTACCGAGGTGTACACCGAAAGTTTTTACATCAGCATAGCATTTGCAAACGGCTCGATTCTCTTCTATGCTTTGGCAACTTTGCTTATGCATCGAAGAAAGCGCCATGCCTATTTGGATATCCAAAATACTTTCATTATTTGTTCGTATTTCATTGTTTGCGTAATTTTAAATTTTATTTTCATTATGGCAGAGATGCAAAACGAACTTGCAAATTGGGTCACGAATACGATCATCTTGGGCATCTATTTGATCGTACTGTTCATAATTTTTGCAGCAAATGCAACTTCCAGGCATGTGCTCGAAACCGATAGAAGAGAAAGAAACGCTTTCTACAATATTCAAGAGAAGGCGGAGTTGCTACTAAATAAAGGAAATAGTTTTGCATTGAACAAAAAACTTGAATCCGTTTATGATCGCGTAAGTTCTTGTCAAATCAATCGTGCAACAAATGTTGCAGAGGTAGATAAGAAGATCTGCGACGGTATAGATGGGATTCTTCTTGCATTAGCAAACGAAGAGTATACCGAAGCAGAACAAACGATCAAGAAAGTTATCTTTTTGTTAGACGATAGAGATAGAGTTATCAGAAATGCACTTAGGAGGTAAATAAAATGTCTATCGAGAACGGAAAATGTCCAAGTTGCGGCGGACCCCTTTTATTGGATTCATCCAAGGAAAAAATTACTTGTAGATATTGCGGCCACGAGGTAATTATTCCTCAGGCCGTAAACAAATGTGTCATAGATGGACTCGCTGATTTCGATACAATGTTGCTAAACGCGCAAGATGCAGCTGATTTTGACAAAGATTACGACAAAGCCAGAAAGCTTTATAAAAAAGCCTTGGAGCTTCGTCCCCGCGATTATAAAGTATTATGGGGGCTTTATCTTTGCGAAATAGAAGGCATTAAGTGGGCACGAGATTACCATGGATTTGTACAAACTCCCGGCGATATACCTGAAAATGTCGCTTCAGCCAAACAGAAATATGGTGACCGAGCAACGGCTTATGCCCCGGATGAAGTTAAACCGTATTACTATCGTATAATGCAACAAAATACAGCAACCATTACGAATCCTGCCAAAAAGAAAAAAGGGTGCTATATTGCTACCGCTGTATATGGTTCCTACAATTGTCCGGAGGTATGGGTACTTCGTAGATATAGAGATTACAATTTGGATACAACAAAGCGCGGCAGAGCCTTTATTAAGTGCTATTATACTGTAAGCCCCTTATTTGTTAAGCTCTTTGGTAAAACCAAATGGTTCAATCATTATTGGCGCAAGAAGCTTGATAAAAAGGTGGCACTACTTAAAGCACAAGGCTACGAGGATACCCCGTATGATGATAAGTATTGATCATGGATCTTACACCAAAAAGTGCTTTATTTGCATAAAAATGAGTCTCTAAATAGGCTCCTTTTTATAAGTACTAACATGGAAAGCGCCCTATCCCGATAAAGGTACGCGTAAGGCGGTGCGAAAAAAGGACCCGCAAAAAGCAGGTCCTTTTTCGTTTGCACGATACGGCTGAACCGTACCGATTTGTTTTGTTGCGGATTAACGCTTGCTGAACTGCGGAGCCTTACGAGCCTTTTTAAGACCGTACTTCTTTCTCTCCTTCATTCTCGGGTCACGAGTCAGGAAGCCTGCCGCCTTCACTTGCGCTTTGAGCTCGGGCTCTGCGATCACGAGAGCGCGGGCAATACCGTGACGGATGGCACCTGCCTGTCCGCTCGGGCCGCCGCCGATCACGTTTACTGCAACGTCATACTTTTCAAGGGTGGAAGTGAGGGTAAGGGGCTGACGCACCACAAGTTTCATAACTTCCAAACCGCCAAAGTACTCATCGATCGTGCGCTTATTGATCACGATGGAGCCATTGCCTTCGGGAATGAGGCGCACTCTTGCGATCGCCTTCTTTCTGCGACCGGTGCCCCAATATTGCAATTTCTTTTTCAACGCTTTTTTCGCTGCCATAATCTCACCTCACCTTAGAATTTGAGCTCAGCAGGCTGCTGTGCCGCATGCGGATGCTCGCTGCCGGTATAGACCTTGAGTTTCTTGAACATCTTCCTGCCGATGGAATTCTTGGGAAGCATGCCCTTGATAGCGAGTTCCACAGCAAGAGCGGGCTTTTTAGCCATCAACTCTTTGTATTGGATCTCTTTGAGTCCGCCGATATAGCCGGTGTGATAACGGTAATACTTCTGCTCGAGTTTCTTGCCGGTCAATCTCACCTTGTCTGCATTTATGATGATAACGTAATCGCCCGTATCAACGTTAGGGGTAAAGATGGGCTTATTCTTGCCGCGAAGAACCGCTGCCACGTTGCTCGCCAAACGGCCGAGAACCATGTCGGTTGCGTCCACGACGTACCACTTTCTTTCCACCTTTTCGGGCTGTGCCATAAAAGTCTTCATGGATAATCCTCCGATAATATTTGCGCTGCGGGAACAAGGACAAAGGGGCTAATTTTGCCTTCTTCACGCATAGGCTTATTTATTTTATATGTTCAATTATTACAGTGTCAAGTCATTCGCGCCACAAAATGATCTTTTTTCTCGTTTTTTTATAAAAAACACCTCGACACTTTTGCCGAGGCGTCTTTCTAGGCACTTTTCTTTTAGTCCTTCGTTTGCTCTTCGGTTTGTTCCGTTGCCTCTAAGCCGCTCTCTCTTTTCATTAAAAGATCGCGGATCTGGACCAGCACCGCTTCGGGTGCGTTTTTTGCCGCTTCTTCGGCTTTCCTCTCTTCTTCCGCTTTTTTCGCGGCATCCATCTCGGCATCGATCTTGCGGATCTCCGCCCAACTCTTGCCCTCTTTGCGCAACGCTCTGACTTCGGGTTTCAACAGGACGAGGAACCCTCTTTTGACCTTTCCGAGCCCGCTCTGCGCCTTGTTAAAGGCTTGAATGATAAAGAACAGGACCAATGCCGTTAACAGGAAGGTGATGACCGCCGAGATCACGGCACCCCAATCCAGGATCAAGGCTTCGGTGACCACTTCGCCGTCCTTGACCACCGCTTCACGGAGCACGGTTTGCAAGCCGGTTTCGCTAATGGGGATCAAATTGATAAGCGGCTTTAAGATGCCATTTACCACAGCGGAGATGATGGCGGTAAACGCCGCGCCTATGATCATGCCAACGGCAAGCGCCATTACGTTCCCACGGCTGATGAATTTCTTAAATTCTCCAAACAGTTTTTTCATAATTTCCTCCTGTTTTTCCGATTATTACAAAGAAATTTTTACTTTGTTCCACTAGCCCGGTCGGGGCAAGCGTTTTATAAATACCGCTTTAATTTTCAAACGGATAACGCACACGTTTAAGGTACAATCCTTCGGGCGGCATGGTTTTTCCGGCGCGATCCCTTTTGCCGGAAGCAAGGATCTCGGGGATCTCTTCGGGCTCTATCTTGCCGATCCCCACGTAATACAAAGTGCCCACCATGATGCGCACCATATTATACAAAAACCCGTTTCCCGTAACCTCAAAGGAGATCTCTCCATCCTGTTCCGAGATGCTAAGCGCGCTGATGGTCCTGACCGTGGTCTTCACGTGACCGCCTGCCGCCTGAAACACCTTAAAGTCGTGTTCTCCCAAAATATACTCTGCCGCGCGGCGCATTCTATCCAGGTCGGGCGCCTTGTGCACGAAGGCGCAAAGTCCCTCGCGTAAGGGACTCGAAACGGGCGAAACGTACATCTTGTAAAGGTAAGTTTTGCTCACTGCGTCAAAGCGTGCGTTGAAGCCGGCATCCACCTCTTGGGCACTGAGGACCCGCACCGAAGAGGGCAAATGCGCGTTGATGGCAATGGGCAACTTTTGCATGGGGATCTTGGTGTGGGTATCAAAATGCACCGCTTGCGCAATGGCGTGCACGCCTGCGTCCGTCCTGCCGCTACCGTGCATAACGGCGCTTTCCCCCGTGGTTTCGCGCACGGCGTTAGCCAGCACTTCCTGCACGGACAGCCCGTTCTTCTGCCTTTGCCAGCCGCAATAATCCGTTCCCTTATACTGCACGCGGAGCAACACTCTCATAGGTCACTTAAAAAGGGCAAGGATCATACTGTCGAACGCCCACAAATACTTATTCAAAAAGACCACAGTGAACACGGCAAGGCAAATAAGCCCGCCCACGAGATCTCTTACGGAAAGGTGCATCACTTTATACTTGGTACGCTTTGCCACCGAGCTGTAACAGCGCGCGTCCATGGCAAGAGCAAGTTCGTCCGCTCTGCGGAAGGCCCCCACGAAAAGAGGTACCAGCACGGGGATCATCGCTTTTGCTTTTTTGAGAACGCCGCCGCTATCAAAATCCGCCCCACGCGCCTTTTGCGCAAGCATGATCTTGTTGGTTTCTTCCATCAAAATAGGGATCATACGAAGGGCGATGCTCATAATGAGAGCGATCGCATGCACGGGCACTTTGATCACCTTCAAAGGCTTCATCAAACTCTCCATTGCATCGGTAAGCTCCATAGGCGTGGTGGTCAAAGTCAGGAGGGAAGGGAACAGCATCAACAGGATCAACCTAAGGGTGAGTTTTACCGCGTGATGAATGCCTTCGCTGTAAATTTTGATCACGCCCCACTTCACGAGCAGTTTACCGCCGCGGGTAAAAAACAAATTGATGATAGACGTGATAAGCACCAAGAAAATGATGGTGCGCACGGTGCGAAGCAACACTTTAAGAGGGATCTTGGCAACGCAGGAAACCCCCAAAACAAAAACCAGAATGGCGCCGTACATGGTGTAATCTTTAATGAAAAACACCGTAACGATATACAAGATCACCGCAAGCAATTTGATGCGCGGATCCATACGGTGCACGACTGAGCCGGTGGGATAATACTGTCCGAATACGATATTATTCATCCCGCCACCTCTTGACCGCTTGCACGAACTCTTGCTTGTTGATGGGGTGAGAGTCAAGCGTAACGCCCCGGTTTTCAAGCGCTTTGGTAAGTTTAACGATGGCAGGCGCTTCCATCTCGGTGCGCGCCAGCAAGTCGTCATCATAAAAAAGATCGCGCGGAGCTCCTTCCGCCAAGATCTCGCCTCCCGAGAAGAAGGCAACTTTATCACAATTCTCCGCCACCGCGTCCATATCGTGCGAAATGATAATGACGGTGGGAGAGGATGTTTCTTTCAATTTTTTGATGAGGGTCAGGATCTCTTTTTTACCGCGAGGATCCAAACCCGCCGTGGGCTCATCCAAAATGAGCACGCGCGGCCGCATGGCGATCACGCCCGCAATGGCAACCCTTCGCTTTTGCCCGCCCGAAAGCTCAAAGGGAGAACGGTCCTTGATCTCGTCATAGGAAAGCCCCACAAGGGTGATCGCCTCCCTAACGCGTCCCTTGATCTCCTCTTCGGAAAGACCAAGATTCTTGGGACCGTACGATACGTCCTTCTCCACCGTTTCGTCAAAGAGTTGGTATTCGGGGTACTGCATGACCATACCCACCGTGCCGCGCAACTTTTTCAGGTCCGGCTTCTTTTGAGTAAGGTCTATATCGTACACTTTGATCGAACCGCTTTGTAATTTGATAAGGGCGTTCAAGTGTTGGATAAAGGTAGACTTCCCGCTTCCCGTCTTACCGATAATGCCAAGAAAATCCCCTTCGTTTATGGTGATACTAACGCTTTTCAGCGCTGTGGACGCATACGGTGTGCCCGGCGAATAGACGTAAGACAGATCCTTTATTTCGATCGACATATCGCCTCCGCCAGCGTTGACACGCTGTAAATCTTATCTTCAATGGGAACGCCCTGCTGAGAGAGCGCCGCCGCAACGTCATCCACGATGGGCAGTTCAAGATCGTAACGCTCGATGCCTTCCCTATCACGGAAAACTTCTTCGGGGGTGCCGTCCATCACCACTTCCCCGCTGCTCATCACGATCACGCGGTCCGCCTGCGTGGCTTCTTCCATAAAATGGGTGATAAGCACGATGGTGATCCCCTGCGCATGCAGTTCATGCGCCACCTTTAATACTTCCGCCCTGCCTTTCGGGTCCAGCATGGCGGTGCTTTCATCCAAAACAAGCACTTCGGGACGCATGGCAAGCACAGCCGCAATGGCGACCCTTTGCTTTTGCCCGCCAGACAGTTTGTAAGGAGTGTGATGCCTGTGTTCACTCATGCCCACCGCATCCAGTGCGTAAGTGATGCGTTCCCCTATCTCCTCTCTCGGTACCCCCAAGTTTTCGGGACCGAAAGCGATCTCATCCTCAATGATGGACGCGATCATTTGGTTATCGGGGTTTTGAAAGACCATGCCCACCTTTTGACGAATGGCAAAGAGTTCCTTTTCCACCTCGGTGGCAGTGCTCTTATCATCCACCGTCACGGTGCCGGACGTGGGCTGTAAAAGCCCGTTCATCAGTTTTGCAAGGGTGCTCTTACCGCTGCCGTTTTCACCGCAAACGCACACGAAAGAACCGTCCGCTATCTCAAAACTAACGTCCTTGACCGCAACAACCGGTTTTTCCTCCATGGGATATTCGTATGTGACGTGATCAAACTTAATGGGCATTTTCTCTGCCGCGCCGAACGCGCGGATAACTTAGAAAGGGAGCCTCTTGCGAAGCTCCCTTTTTTACCGTAAAGCCTCTATGCGCTTATTCCTTACCGGCAAGTTTCTTATAACCGGCAAGTCTTGCTTTGGAATCCGCCTCGGTCTTTGCAAAGAGGGCTTCCGCAATTTGCGGTTGCGTCTTCTTCAAAGAAGCATATCTCGTTTCACCCGCAAGGAATGCCTGATAATCGGCGGTGGGATCCTTGGAATCAAGGGTGAAGGGGTTCACGCCTTCCGCAGCGGCGGGATTGTAGCGATAGAGCTGCCAATAACCGCAATCCACAGCCTTCTTTTCCTCGCTCTGGCTGTTCGCCATGTTGATACCGTGGTTGATGCAGGGAGCGTAGCAGATCACGAGAGAGGGCCCGTCATAGGCTTCCGCTTCGGTGATCGCATTCAAGAACTGTTGCTTGTTGGAACCCATAGCGCACTGTGCCACGTACACGTAGCCATAGCTCATTGCCATCATGCCAAGGTCCTTCTTCTTGGTCCTCTTACCTGCCGCCGCAAACTTAGCCACGGAGCCGGTCGGGGTGGACTTACTGGACTGACCACCGGTGTTGCTGTACACCTCGGTATCCAACACGAGCACGTTCACGTCCTCACCGCAAGCAAGCACGTGATCCAAGCCGCCGTAACCGATATCGTATGCCCAGCCGTCACCGCCGAAGATCCAAATGGACTTCTTTACAAGGCAATCCTTGTTGTCAAGGATCTCTTTGGCAAGATCATAGCAAGCGCAGTCGGTGGTGCACTGAGAAAGCAGAGAAACAAGTTTCTCGGAAGCAACTTTGCTGCCTTCCGCATTCTTTCTGTTATCCAGCCACTCTTGCGCTGCGGCCTTCACTTCGTCTCTCTTTGCAACCTCTTTCAAGGCTTCGATCTTCTCGGCAAGCTTGCTTCTTCTTTGTGCATAAGCGAGGTTCATACCGTAGCCGAACTCCGCGTTATCCTCAAAGAGGCTGTTTGCCCAAGCGGGACCGTGACCTTCCTTGTTAACGGTGTAGGGGCAAGTGGGTGCGCTACCGCCGTAGATGGAGGAGCAACCCGTGGCGTTTGCCACCACCATTCTGTCACCGAACATTTGGGTGATGACCTTCACGTAAGGAGTTTCACCGCAACCTGCGCAAGCGCCGGAGAACTCAAAGTAAGGTTGACGGAACTGGCTACCCTTCACGGTAGTGGCCTTGCAACCGGGGCAAGCGCTCACGTCCACGTCGGGCAGAGTTTTGGTAAAGTTGTAATTCACGGTTTCATCATCCACGATAGAACCGAGCGGCACCATGTTGAGCGCCTTATCTTCGGCAGCTGCGCCTTTAAGTCCGGCGGCAACAGCCTTCTTATCCGCACCTTCGTTCACCGGGCAAACGTTCGCGCACACGCCGCAACCCATACAATCGAGCGGGGAGACCTGCATACGGAAGTTGTAGCCCTTGTTGCCCGTCATTGCCTTGGCGGTGAAGGAAGCGGGCACTTCCGCACCTTCCGCTATCACAGCGGGACGGATACAAGCATGGGGGCACACGAAAGCGCACTGGTTACATTGGATACACTTTTCGGCATTCCACTTGGGCACCAAAACCGCCACACCGCGCTTTTCATACTGCGTGGTGCCGGTGGGCACGGAGCCATCTGCATTAAAGGCAGAAGAGGGAAGCTTATCACCTTCTTGCGCAATGATGGGAGCGATGGTCTTCATAAAGTACTCGCTGCCTTCCACCTTTGCCATATCGGCGCCGGTAGTAGCCTCCGCCCAGGAAGCGGGCACGTCGATCTTCACGAGGTTTGCTTCGGCGCTGTCGATCGCGGCGTAGTTCATATTCACAACCGCGTCGCCCTTCTTAGCAAAGGACTTGTAAGCCATTTTCTTCATGAAGTCAACGGCGTCTGCGTAAGGAATGATGTTTGCGATCTTAAAGAACGCGGATTGCAAAATGGTGTTGGTCCTGCCTTTGAGTCCGAGACCGGCAGCGATCTTGATCGCGTCGATCACGTAAAGGTTCACGTGCTTCTTGGCAATATCACGCTTGACGGAAGCGGGGAGCACGTGCTCCAACTCTTCCACCGTCAAAGCGGAGGTGTTGAGCAAGAAGGAACCGCCCTCTTTGATATCGCCCGTCATGTTGTAACGAGTGATGTAAGAGGGGTTGGAGCATTGCACGAAGTCAGCCGCATCGATGAGGTACGCGGACTGGATCTTGGTATCGCCGAAACGCAAGTGGGAAACGGTAATACCGCCGGACTTCTTACTATCATAGAAGAAGTAGCCCTGCACGAACTTATCGGTGTGGTCACCGATGATCTTGATGCTGTTCTTGTTCGCACCCACGGTACCGTCCGAACCAAGCCCCCAGAACTTGCAGGAGATGGTGCCGGCAGGAGCCGCATCGTACTTCTCGGAGAAATCCAAGGAAGTGTTGGTGAGGTCGTCATAAATACCAACGGTGAAGTGGTTCTTGGGTTCAGCCTGTTCCAGGTTCTTGTACACCGCGTACACCATGGAGGGGTTGAATTCTTTGGAGCCAAGGCCGTATCTGCCGCCCACCACCTTGATGTTCGTCAAACCATGCTCGAGGAGCGCGGAGCAAACGTCAAGATACAAGGGCTCGCCAAGGGAACCCGCTTCCTTGGTTCTGTCAAGCACGGCAAGCTTTTTCACACTCTTGGGAAGAGCGGCAAGGAAAGCATCCACCGCGAAAGGTCTGTAGAGACGAACTTTCAAAAGACCCACCTTGTGGCCCTCTTTGTTCATCTTGTTGATGGTTTCTTCCACCGCGTCCGCACCGGAACCCATCAGGATGATCACGTTCTCCGCATCGGGAGCGCCAACGTAATCAAACAGGTGATAACTTCTGCCGGTCAAAGCGGACACCTTGTCCATCATCTGTTGGACGATGGCGGGAGTGGCTTCGTAATACTTGTTCGCGGTTTCGCGGTTTTGGAAGTAAATATCCGCATTCTGCGCGGTACCACGCTGGATGGGATGCTCGGGGTTGAGGGCGCGAGCGCGGAAATCCTCAATATCCTTCATATCCACCAAGCTCTTCATCTCATCGTACTCGATCATATCGATCTTGGATACTTCGTGAGAGGTGCGGAAACCGTCAAAGAAGTGCAGGAAAGGCACTTTTGCTTTCAAAGTGGAAAGGTGCGCCACCAAAGCAAGGTCCATGACCTCTTGAACCGAGTTGGACGCAAGCATTGCAAAACCGGTCTGACGGCAAGCCATCACGTCCGCATGGTCACCGAAGATGTTGAGCGCGTGAGCCGCCAAAGCACGAGCACTCACGTGGAAGACGGTGGGCAGGAGTTCACCCGCGATCTTATACATGTTCGGGATCATCAAAAGCAAGCCCTGGCTCGCGGTATAGGTGGTGGTCAAAGCACCGGCAACCAAGGAGCCGTGCACAGCGCCGGCGGCGCCGCCTTCGGACTGCATCTCCGCAAGACGAAGCTTTTGACCGAACATGTTCACGCGGCCTTGCGCGGACCATTCATCGGCAACTTCCGCCATGGGGGAAGAGGGAGTAATCGGGTAGATCGCCGCAACTTCCGAGAAAGCGTAAGCCACATGGCTCGCAGCGGTGTTACCGTCCACAGTTTGTTTGAAACTCATATAGTACCTCCTTAATAGGTGATGTAAAAATAAACTGAAATCATTATAGGTCCCCGCGCGCGCAAATGTCAATCATTTTTTAAAAAGCAGATCGCAACAAAAAAGGCGGCAATCTCGCCGCCCCATTTTGCTTTTTTCACTTGTCTATGCGCAAAGGCTTACTCTTTTGCAACATCTCCGTCCGTGCAATGCACCGTGTAATTGCCGGTACCGCGATCCCAATCGCTTTCACCGAATTCCAAATCTATCTCTTTTTCGATCGCATTCCATTGCGCTTTCGTTCCCTGGAAAGTAATGGAAGTCAACTTTTCGCAAAACCAAAAGGCATAGCCGTTTATGGCGTTTACCGTGCTCGGGATCGTGACCGACTGTAAGTTCGCACATTTTTCAAAAGTAGAAGATGCGATCACTTGAACCCCATTAGGGATCGTGATGGAGGTCAGATCAATGCAAAACATAAATGCACCTTCTCCGATTGTCCGAACCGTTGATGGGAGGGTGATCGAACGCAGGCATACATAGGAATAAAAGGCATCCTCCCCGATCTCTTCGATCGAGCTTGGCAAGACGATCTCCTCCACGGAGCGATTATAGACCCTCTCGGCTACTCCCGAAAATTTATCTCCTATTTTGGTGACCGCCTTGCCGTTATAAGCGGAGGGGATAACCACGCGGTTCGGCATCTCTTGATACCGCGCAAAAACTTCGTAAGTACCGTTATCAAGCAACCGAAAACGGAAATAACTGTCCGGCGTTGCGGAATCAAGATCCGTCTTCGCGCCTTCCTTTTGCCCGTTTTCGCTTTGAGCGCTTTCCTTAGTTTCTCCCGAAAGGTAATTGGCAACGGTGTGCCCCGTTTTTAGGGAAAAACCGCCGCAAGCAGCAAAAGAACAGGTACATAACAAAGCAAAACAAACAGAAATGATCATAAGTATTTTTTTCATTCTTTTCCTCCTAAAAGTTGCACGAATAAAAAACGCTCAACCATCAAACAATCTGATTATATTAGCAAGATTTTGCTAAGTCAAGCAGAAGAAGCAATATTTTGCTAAACTGACAACAGGGAGAACGATTTGAAATGTACGGTAATGAGATAAAAAACATTCGCATTGCTTCGGGCATGACACAAACGCAAGTATCCAAAGAGACAGGTATTCCGCAAAACACCATCAGCTGGATCGAGCGCGATAAAGGAATACCAAACGTACATCAATGCGCCTTGCTCGCTGATCTTTTTAACGTTTCCATAGATGAACTCATCGGTAGAAAAAATTGATATCTACCTATATAGATATAAAATAAAAGCGCGTTATAAACGCGCTTTTTTATAGAATTTTCCGCAATTCCGTATTCCGAATTCCGCATTTCTTATTGCGGCGTTGCCGCCTATCGAGCACAAAGTGCATATCGAGTTGCAAGGCAACATATCGAGTGCGTCAGCACATATCGAATCGCAACGCGATCCTTAATTCCGAATTCCGCATTCCGAATCAGACAAGGTTCCGCATTACTGTAATAACAGACCTCTTTCTCCATCAAGAACGCGCATTATTTTCATCTCCTCTCCCGACAGCGCATCCACGTACACAAAGTATTTATCCGCCCCTTTCGTGCCGTAAAACTCATAAGCAAGCGCCTCGCCGTCCCCCTTGGTAGGCACGAGAGTCAAGCGGCAGGAAGAAAGCGCAATATATCGGCTGATGGCTTCCGCGGCTTCCTGCTCGGTCACGGTGGGAGCGTCAAGAGTTCGGGGGGTATGGTTAAAGATATAATTCAAACTTTCCATACCGATCACACGGCCGCTATCCGCTGCCACTTTCACCTTGATCAGGTCAGGGTAAAGGATCACCCCTTCCTGCTCCGCCGCAAGGTTGATATAATACACGTTTTCATACAAACTTGCCCACACCGCTTTCATGTTGGGAACGCCAACACCCACAAGATAGTTTTCGGCTTTTTGCTCCGCTTGTTCCGCCGTGATAAGCACGTCCGTTGCCGTCACTTCCGGGAAGTTTATCGACACGGGGAAGCCGCCCGTTTTCGCTATGGTCAAATACACTTTTCCCCAAGCGGTATCCCCCTCGCATTCGTAAGATTCAAACACGTTTTTACTTCCGATTTTTACGGAAATATCCGATAATCCCGCCTCTTTTACAAGGTGCGATGCGATCTTACGACAACCTTCTTCGTCCACCTCTTCTCCCGTGAGCGCTTTGGCTTCCCTCACACGCAGGGAATCGCTGAACGGACCATCGTAGATCATAGAAGGATACTCTATCTCCTTGTTCTCAAAAGAACGCAAAGTTTGCGAGAATGCGCTGTCCTGCCTGCGCAGGGCTTCCACAAAGGAAAAGTCCCCCGATTCCACGCTTTCTTCCAGCGCTCGAAGCATCCCTTTGATCTCACCCACGGCGGAAGCAACCTCTTCCACGGTATGCCTGTCCTCTTGCGAAACTGCGCCGCCTTTATTGAGCTTATCATCCAAATATTTGGCAAAATCACCCGTTTGGTTAATAAACTTCATGATCTTGCCCTCCCCGCTCTCTTCGGGGGTAAAAGCCGCCATGTTTTCCGCCGCGGCGGTGGAATAAGAGGTGATATCCGCCAAATACTCCTGGCTGAGCGCCTTTCCCGAAGAAACGGTGAGTTTATCGGTGGCGGTAGAAAGCCCGTCCATATTGTATAAAAGGGCGTAATAACTCTTTCGATAGGTGGTTTCGGCAAGGGTGCGATAATCCTCATTTGCCTGTGCTTCGGCTGATCTTGCCGCCACGAAAAGCGCCGTCATCACCGCCGTGGCAAGCGCCAAAAGCGCAATGGTCACAACCGCTGCTATTCCCCTTTTTCTTTCCGCATTACTTTGCATACTTCTCTCCTTTCTCATACTTTGTTCCTCACAGCGCAAAGTTGTGTTTGCCGATAGAAAGCATGACCGTTCTGGACCAGATCCAACTGCTGGTAGCTGTGGCGGGATTATAATAATACAAACAACCGTTGGTGGGGTCCCACCCGTTCAAAGCGTCCTGCGCCGCTCTTTTGGCGCTCGCATCGGGGGTCAAATTGATCTGTCCGTCCGCCACGCAGGTAAAGGCGTAAGGCTGGTAGATAACACCCGAAATGCTGTTGGGGAACTTGGATGAGCGCACGCGGTTCAAAATGACGGCCCCCACGGCAACCTGCCCCGTGTAAGGCTCACCTCGTGCTTCGGCATAAATACACTTGGCAAGCAAATAACTGTCGCCGGAAGAATAACTTGCACCCGTGCCGCCGGATGAAGATGCGGAAGAGGAAAGAGTCACTCCCATTGCAGCCGCGGTTTTTGCCCCCACGATGCCGTCTTGCGTGAGCCCGTTCACCCGTTGAAAATACTTTACTGCGGCAACCGTCTTGGGCCCATAGATGCCATCTACCGTGCCGGTATAATACCCCCAATTTTTGAGTTTGGTCTGCACGGTACGTACCAAAGTACCCTTGGAACCGTTTTTCAACACTTCGGCATGGGCGTCCGCTGTCGGACGCAACGCAAAAAACAGCGCCGTACAAAGGGTGACCAAAAGGATAAAAACAATTACTTTTTTCATATTGCCCCCCGGTTTGATTTTGGGAGTAGTATGACGAATGATAAAAAAAATATCAAAAAGCGTTTAATTGCCGAACGTCGGTCTATACTTTGGGTATGAAAAAATACATATTGATCTTTTTAATGCTCATCGTTTTTGCCGTTTGCGGCTCCCTTCTCTTGGTTTCCTGCTCACCCGAACAAAGCGACGCATCCGATTATATAAGGATACACGTTCGCGCAAACTCGGATAGCCCCGAGGACCAAACCATAAAACTTGCGGTGCGCGATACCATCGTGCAATATATTGCCCCGCTTGCAGTCGGCGTGCAAAGCAAAGAGGAAATGTGGCGCTTGCTGCAAACGAGAGCCGCCGAAATGGAACAACGCGCAAACGATACCCTCTTTACCGGCGGTTTCCCTTATACCTGTCACGTTGCCTTCCGACAGGAAAGCTTTCCCACCCGCACGTATGGCGATCTGACTCTTGCCGAAGGCGTGTATGACGCGGTGATCGTGGAACTCGGCAATGCAAAAGGACAAAATTGGTGGTGCGTGGCGTACCCGCCCCTCTGCTTTGTGGCGGCAAAAGAAACGGGGAAAGAGGAAGTGCGGTATCGCAGTTGGATAGCCGACCTGCTTCGATAATTTATTCCTTTTATTGATTATTACATTTGTATAATATATGCAAAAAGAAGGGCACAGCACACACGCCCTTCTTTTTTTAAGGAGATATAAATATCTCCCAAGACCTTTTTTCTTATTTTTGCCTGAAAACAAGCACCTTTTTATCCTCTTCCAACGGCTCAGCCAAGAAAGGGTTTGCCTTGATGAGAGCGCTGGGCAGCACGCCCATGCTTTTTGCAATTTGCCACACGTCCTCTCCCTTCTCCGCAAAATATACGCTGATCCCCGCCTCACTTTCGGGAATAGGCTCCCCTTCCTGTACGTCCGAAAGAAAATAAGCGGGCTTTTCTTCATAAAGCGACACTTCCGCGGTGACTTTTGCCTCGATCACAACATTCTTACCGGTATACGTTGCCTTGGGCTCCCCGATCAAAAGGCGCACTTCTGCCTCTTGCCCCGCTTTTGCTTCGGCAAAGGGAAAGCGGAAGGCAAAGGGCAGCTCCCCCTGAACGAAGTCCCTGTTATCTTCCGCAAGATACACGGCGCGGAAGGATGCGACACCCTCCGCAAACACGGCACCGTCCTCCACGCGCACTTCCGCCATGGCATAGCAACCGGGACGCACAAAGCACAGGTAGGCGCCCGCTTTATCCAACGGGATCTCACCGCGAAGCACTTCCGAATATAAGGTCTGGCCTTTGAACAACCGACAGGGCAACTCGGCACTCTGCTCAAGCGCTTGGCTTTTTTCACCGCACACGGCAACTACCGCGTTTTGCACCTTATCCTCAAAGAGGATCTGCTCGATCACAAGGGTGGCTTCTACCTCTACCGTGTTGCCTTCCTCGTCATCCGCAAGCACCACACGAGCACTCTTTACCGCCAAATGATAGCAAGCGTTTGCTTCCCCCTCGTACCCTTCCGTAAAAGGCATGGAAAGATCGATCTCCGCCGTTTCATCCGCCTCATTCAAATAGACGATATTCGCGCGGGCCTCTCCGGCAACCTCGGTTTCTTCCCCCTTTTGCGTGACAGACGTTAAAACGGGATCCACCGAAAAGAGCAGGATCTTTTTCACACTCGTTCCCACTTCCGCGCTTTTTTCAACTTCCACCGTGCGTTCGGTCTTTTTGACAGTTTGCGTTAGGATCTCTCCTTTTTTGCATTCCGCCTCGCTCACGTCCGCAACGCTTTGCACGCCCTCTTCTCCAAAGTAGCGCAAGCTCACGTTTACCGCCGCGGAAAGCGTCACGTCCTCTCCCGCGATCACCGCTTCTGCCTCGGGCAAGGTAAAACACACCTCGCATTTGCCGTTTGGGGTAATCTTCTCTCCCGCGACCTTGCACTTAAAGTCCTTAAAATAATCCAGCCCGCAAAGACGGTCCTGTCTATCCAGATACAAAAGTCGGTAATTTACCTTTCCCGATACTTCCGCCTCTTTATCCAAAAGCTCCGTCCCCGATCGTTTTACTTCCGCTTCCAGCGAAAGCACCTTTCCCACACCGCCGCGATCCGCCGTGTTTACCGTGGTTTCCACGAGGATGCCGTCCTCGTACCGTTCGTTGATGCCCATGATCCATTCTTTGCGCTCTGCTTGCATATACCCCTCCCGAAGTTTGATACCCATTTATACGCAGACCTGTCCGCAAATATGTACGCTTTGACGCGGCATTTTGATCTTTTTCCAAAGAGTTTTCTTCCGCGCGCCATTGACTAATCTATATGGAATTTTATATAATATTGAGTAATAGGTACGAAAATGCGTAAAATCTTTTGGACTGTATTTTTTATTATATTACTTTGCGCCCTTCTCCTCTTACCCGCTTGCGGTGAGGACGTAGGCTCTCTTTCTTTACGTTTTGAAAAAGGCATTCTTGCATGGGACGCTTATTCGGGCGCTTCGTACTATCAAGTGCAATGCAAAATGGCGGACGGAACGGGCTATTTCGTTCCCGTGACGGACACTTCCTACACGCCCCCTTCCACGCTTTCGAGCGATTACCGTTACAAAGTTTCCGCTTATAACAAGAACGGGGAGTTGATCGCCCGTTCCAAGGAGATCTTTTACCACCTCGGCGCCGGCACCAAAGCCGACCCCATAGAAATATCCAACGCTAACGAACTGCTTTCCATCACGGGCAAAAAGAGCGTGACCCTCGGCAACAAGACCGTGTCCGTCCCCCTTTATTACCGTTTAACGGCGGACATTGACCTGACGGGGCAAACGGTTTCCCCCATCGGCAACTCCATCAAACCCTTCGGCGGCGTATTCGACGGCAACGGGCATACCATTCTCGGCTTTACCCTTACCGATTGTAATTCGGACGCCGCGTGCGGGTTATTCGGCGCCATTCAAAACGCCGTGATCAAAAACCTGACCTTGAGAGATGCGTCCATTCTCTTTGACAAAAACTCGGGTGTGAAAAAATCCGCCAACTATTTCGGCTTGCTGGTTGGTTCTTCCAAAGCATCCACCATTGATAACTGCCACGTGATAGACGGTTCGGTGGAGATCTTAAAAGAGGTAATCACCGTGGACAAGACCTATACGCTCTCGGTGGGTGGCATTGTGGGAAGCGCCACGTCGGGTTGCATCACCGGCTGCTCTTTCAGCGGCGTGATCGATGCGCAATACGGCGTGCTGAACGCCGGCGGCATTGTGGGAAGCGCCACCAAATCATCACTGCTGGATTACACCGACTTTTACCTTTTGAATTGCAAAGCGGACGCCATCGTGCAAGCGACTGCCACCGCGTACAACGTGCAAACGGGCGAGAGCTACGCCAAGGCGCACGCGGGCGTGATCGCGGGGGACCTTTCTTACACCACCCGCATTGCCTCCGTGCTTGCTTTGGGCAATGCCACAGCCGCCGCCAAACGTGACTTGATCACGCCGAGCGAAAACCTTGTGAGCGGCGTTTTCGGCAGGACGAACGACAACCGCGGCACCATGATGACCCCCATGTATAAGGTTTTTTACAGCAACACCATCTCTCATCTTTCGGGCACGGCGACCGATCTCGGTTCTTACAAGAATTACGTTTATTGTTTGACCGAGGAGGCACTGAAAGAGAAAGACTCCTATTTTGTAGGCAGCGCTTACGCCTTGGACTTTGACCGTTATTGGACCATATCCGAGGGAGAATCACCCGAACTTGCGGGCATAAGCACCACGCCGGAACCCCCTGCGCTCACCTTCACGGTAAAAGACAGCGCGCAAAACCTTTCTTCCACCTTTTCTCTTTCCGAGAGTTTTGCCTCCATTCTTTTTGAAATAGGGCTTGCCGAGCTGGAAGAAGGCGCCCTTTTTGACCTATCAACCGTTCTTTCCGCCTTAGGGATCGAGCCTGAGAAAGGGGATCGGATCGTGTTCTCCGCACCGGGGTGTAAGGACGTCACCATCACGCTCAAAAGCAATTCTTTGAATTGTTATTTGGAATATGCGTCATATCCTTCGTTTGAAATGACGCCCACCCTTTTCGGCGGCTATAAACTGGTTGACGCCGCCGCGCTTGAAGTGTACGACTTTACTAAGGCAAACCACATTACCATCACCATTCTTCCGCAAGAAAACGCGGAATCATAAGGAGAAAAGTATGAGTTTAGCGGATCAAATCTTTATTGAAAACGTGAAAGACATTCTGACGAACGGCGTGAGTGACGCGGATATGCAAGTGCGCCCCCGCTGGGATGACGGCGCGCCCGCTCACACCATCAAAAAATTCTGCATCGTAAATCGCTACGATCTGAGCAAGGAATTCCCCATTACCACTCTTCGCTATACCAACTTCCGCGCGGCGCTGGACGAGATCCTTTGGATCTGGCAAAAAAAGAGCAACAACGTGAACGAGTTGAACTCTCACATTTGGGACGCTTGGGCGGATGAAAACGGCTCCATCGGCAAAGCTTACGGCTACCAACTGGGCGTGAAGCACCAATATAAGGAAGGAGAATTCGACCAGGTGGACCGCATTCTCTACGATCTGAAAAACAACCCCGCCTCTCGCCGCATCATGAGCAATATTTACGTGCATGCGGACCTGCACGAGATGGCTCTTTACCCCTGCGCGTACTCCGTCACCTTTAACGTGGCAAACGGCAAACTGAACGCCATTTTGAACCAACGCTCGCAGGACTTTTTGACCGCGAACAATTGGAACGTTGTGCAATACGCTCTTCTCGTGCACATGTTTGCGCAGGTGAGCGGGCTGGAACCGGGCGAGTTCGTACACGTGATCGCGGACGCGCACATTTACGACAGGCACGTGGATATGATCAAGGAAGTGATCGCCAAAGAGCCTTTGCCCGCACCCCGTTTGGTGATGGATAAGAGCATTAAGAATTTCTACGATTTCACGGTAGATAGCTTCTCTTTGGAAGGCTACGAATACCACAAACTCGGCAAGAAGATCCCGGTGGCGGTATGATGAAGGCGATCGCGGCGGTTAACAGCAAAGGCTATATCGGAAAAGGGGGCGACCTGATGTACTCTATCCGCGAGGATATGAAGTATTTTGCCTCCGTCACCCGTGGTAAGACCCTTGTTATGGGCAGAAAGACCCTGCTTTCTCTCCCCGGCGGGAAAGGACTGAAAGGAAGGACCAATATCCTGCTTTCTCGCACCATTACGCCCGAAGAAGCGAAAGACCGCGAGGTGCTGCCGGTAAGGGACGTTCAGGGACTTTTCGACCTGCTCGCCTCACGCAGCATTCCCCAAGAAGAAGTGTTTGTGATCGGTGGCGGGGAGATCTATTCTTTGCTTCTCCCTTATTGCGACACTTTGTATATCACCCGCGTGTTCTCCGATGAAACGGGAGAAGTGCGCTTCCCCGATATCCCCGATGATTTTACCCTGACCGAAGGGGAAATGCAATACGCGGGAGAGCTTGCCTTCCGTTTTGACACCTATGCCAAAAACCGTTAATGCCCGCGCTTACGCAAAAATAAACCTTTTTCTTCGAGTGGTTGGCACCAAGAAGGACTATCACGAGATAGAATCTTTACTGCAAAGCGTGGATCTTTATGACGAGATCACCCTCTCCAAAGCGTCTGACGGCTCCATTACGAGCGATTTTCCAGGCGACAACTCTTTGATCGTTCTGAATACCCTTGCACGCGCCTTTTCTCTTGGCGGCATGCACTTATCCGTTAATAAAAACATTCCCCTCGGCGGTGGGCTGGGCGGCAGCAGCGCAGACGCGGCTGCGGCGGCGCTTGCTTGCGCGGCGCTATGGAACCTGCCTCTTACCAAGGTAAAAAAACTCGTTTCCCCTCTCTTTGGGGATATCGCCTTTCAAATGACGGGGGGCACCGCCATTGCAAGAGGACGCGGAGAGAATTTGGAAGTTTTTCCTTCTCTTCCTCTTTATTACGTGCTTCTTGCCTTTCCCGAAAAAGGAGTTTCCACCAAAGAGGCGTATGCCCTTTCCGATACTCTGCCGAAAGGGAACGGGAGCGGGCTTTCCCTTTATTGGGCGCTCTCGCGCGGAGAAAAGGCGGACCCCTTTTACTTAAACGACCTTCTTTCGCCCGCCATGCTTTTAAATGATGAGATCTCTCCTCTTTTGAACAAAATGCAGGACGAGCGCGCCTTATTGACAGGCATGTCGGGAAGCGGAAGCACCCTCTTTTCACTTTATAAAACCCGCGAGGACGCCGCGCGTATGGCATCTACCCTTGCTTGCAAAACCCTCATCACCAAGACGATCTCTCCCTTTGCGGGAAAATGAGGTCAAAACGCTTTATTTTAGAGAAAAATACTTATATAATAAGTAAGGAAAAACATTCAATGGAGAAACATTATGCCTAAGCAAGAACAATTCGTAAAAGAAATTACCGATATGAACGTGGACTTCACGCGTTGGTACACCGACGTGATCTTGAAGACCGAGCTTGTGGATTACGGCCCCGTTAAGGGCACCATGATCATTCGTCCTTATGCGTATGAGATTTGGGAAAATATCCAAGCGGAGCTCAACGCCCGTTTCAAAAAGACCGGTCATAAAAACGCATATTTCCCAATGTTTATCCCTTATAGCTATCTTGTGAAAGAAGCGGAACACGTGGAAGGCTTTGCCCCCGAAGTAGCACTTGTGACCCACGTGGGCAACGAGGAGCTCCCCGAAAAATTGGTGGTGCGTCCTACTTCCGAAACCATCATTTGCGACAGCTATGCCAAATGGGTGAAGAGTTGGCGTGATCTCCCCATTTTGATCAACCAATGGGCAAACGTGGTGCGTTGGGAAAAGACCACCCGCCCCTTCCTTCGCACTTCCGAGTTCTTGTGGCAAGAGGGACACACCGTGCACGAAACGCCCGAAGAAGCACAGGAAGAAACCTTAAAGATGCTGGAAGTTTACCGTGAATTTGCCGAAAACGTTCTTGCCATTCCCGTGCTTGTGGGAAGAAAGAGCGAAAAGGAAAAGTTTGCCGGCGCCCAAGCCACCTACGGCATGGAAGCCATGATGCTGGACGGCAAGAGTCTGCAAGCGGGCACCAGCCACTATTTCGGCGATAATTTCAGCCGCGCATTCAATATTAAATTTTCTTCCAAAGAAGGGGATCTCAAATACGTGTATCAAACCAGCTGGGGCACTTCCACCCGTATGATCGGCGCCTTGATCATGGCACACGGCGATAACCGCGGTCTTGCCCTGCCCCCGAAGGTGGCACCCATTCAAACCATCATCATTCCCATTGCGGCGCATAAAGGCGGCGTGAACGAAAAGGCGGAAGAGATCAAAGCCGCCTTGGAAAACGCAGGCGTTCGCGTGGAGATCGATAAGCGCGACCAAAGCACGGGCTGGAAATTCAACGAGTGGGAAATGAAGGGTGTGCCCGTCCGTTTGGAAGTGGGTCCGCGCGATATTGAAAACGGTGTGGTAACGGTTGCCCGTCGTGACGATCTTGCCGAGAAAACGCAAATCAAGATTGAAGATCTGCCCACCGCCATTCCCGCCCTTCTTACGGATATTCAAAAGAATATGCTGGAAAAAGCGCGCGCTTTCCGTGACGCGCATATCCTGGTTTGCTCCGATATGGAGGAATTGACCGCAGCGGTAAGCAACGGCAACTTTGCAAAATCCATGTGGTGCGGCAGCCGCGCCTGTGAGGATAAGGTGAAGGAGCTGACTTCCGCCTCCACCCGCGTGATGCCCTTTGACCAAACCCCCGTGGGCACCAAGTGCGTTTGCTGCGGCAAGAACCTTTTGAACGATCCGGACGCAAAAGTGATCTACTTTGCAAAAGCCTATTGATCGGCTCCGGAACGCAAAAAAAGCGGCGATCACGCCGCTTTTTTTATTGTTCTTTTTTATCGTTCTTTTTTATTTACGCAAATAGCGCACGCCCTCATCGGATTCCAAAGCGTCTTCTTTCAAAAGGTAAACCTTTCTTTTGCCGTTTTGATCCTCCAAGATCCATTGGATGCCCGTTTGCCCTTCTTTCTTTTCCACTCTGCCGCTCTTTACCGTTTGCCCGTCAAAAGCGATCTCAAAACGATCCCCCCGTACCTTGATCTCAGTATCACCAAACTGAAATACGACGTTTTCACTTGGCTCGGAAGACTCGCTGAAATCAAAAACCTCATCTTGCCTTTTTTCTTCACGAGAGGGTGCGGACTGATGCTTAACGAAGTTTGCCGCCTGCTCTTCGCTAATGCCATATCGTTTTGCGATCACACTTTTTCTGAGAGCGTACTCCTCCGCGGAGATCCTGCCCGTTTCATAATAAACGCGAAGTCTTTCGTATGCCGCGGCAATGCGCCTGATCCTCTGCAACTGCCTGATCCGCGCTCTTTCCTGCGCTGTGGCGCCGTTTTTCACTCTATGTTTTGCAATAAGGGATAAGATCATATAGGGAACTGCCATACCTATTACCGCATCCCCGATCACACCGGCAAACATCATTACACAATAGGAAGACAAGTCAGACATCGACAGACAACCGGCAACGATCCACATGATCTGTGAAGTGAATAAGCAACTGATCGCACCTATCTCCAAATAAGGATTCTCTTTATAAAACGCCAAAAGATGCATTGTCAGCGCGCCAATGGCAACACAAAAACCCGTCATGGCAAGCGTGCCGCTCTCAACCGCCATATCGCCGCTACCCATATAGAGAAGCATCATGCCCAAGAATCCAAGGATCATGCTCACCACGAGCAAAGCGAGCGCTGCTATCCAAAACCCTTTAGCTTTTCTTTCCATACCCGTTCTCCTTTTTCGTGGGAGCCACCTAAGCCCCACGCATCATCAGTATAATACGTGCGAGGTGAAATAGTCAAATCACCCACCCATTGACTTCCGATAAAAAAGATCCGTCAATAGGGTGTTACACTTTTTCTTTCGGGTGAACACGCACCTCGTCCGTATCCGCATAGTAAGTGGCAAGCGCAATCCTTTTTACCTCTTTTTCTTCACTTATTCCCAGCCTGTCAAACAGCCATTCCTTCTCTTTTCCTATTTGGAAAAGTGCTTCCTCTATGAGCCTGCCGTCCTCTATCACGTCCTTGCTGAGCGAGGGGGCAGGCGGCGTGCACCCCACTTCCACGCTCTTTGCGAGCACTGAGCCTGCGGAAGGTAAAATGGATACTTCCCCACTCGTTTCAAAAATGCAATATGCCACGGTGCGAAGATCAAAGTACCCCTTGGCACGGCAAAGAGAGAGCAGATCGTTGATATCCAGCTTACTGCGCCGCAGGTTTTTGTAATCGATCTTGCCGTCTTCTATTAAGATCAAGGGGCGGCCGCGGATCAGCTTTTTCAAAAAGGTGGCTTTTACCGCAAGCAAGGTCAGCAAAAGATCCAGCACCAAGTAAAGCGCCATGGCAATAAAATAGTAATAAAAGGGTTTGCCGCTGTCCGTTGCCATTTCAGCAGCAATGGAGCCGAGGGAGATGCCTATCACGTAATCCAAAAAGGAAAGTTGCGCAATTTGCTTTTTACCCATGATCTTGGTGACCACAAAAAGGAACAAAAAGCCAACTATCGATGAAAAAACAACGTGCCAAACCGCATTCATATAGGGGAGTATCGCCCGCACGCGTGATTTCTATGCGCTCGCTTGACAACCCGCCGCCGAAAAGGCATATAATATCCTTAGCAACAATAGAGAGGTGCGTATGGACCACACGATGAAACGCTATGAAAAGGAAATGACCGATACCCTTCTTTCCCTGCTCTCGGTAAACAGCGTGCAGGGGGAACCCGCCGAGGGCGCTCCTTTCGGCAAAGGGACCAAGCAAGCGTTGGAACGCTTTTTGCGTGTTGCCGCTTCCTTTGGCATGCAAACCAAAGATCTTGACGGCTATTGCGGCTATGCCGAAATAGGAGAAGGGGAGCTTTTGGGTATCCCGTTTCATTTGGATACCGTTCCCTTCGGAGAGGATTGGTCCCATTCTCCTCTTGGTGAAGTGGTCACACAAGGCGAGGAACGGGTAATATACGGCCGCGGGACCGAAGACGATAAAGGCCCTGCGGTGGCGGTGCTTTACGCATTAAAATCTCTTTTGGATGAATGCCGCACCCCAAAAAGACGGGTACGTTTGATAGCCGGACTGAACGAGGAAAGCGGTTGGAAGTGCATAGAGCACTATCTTGCCACGCAAGAGATCCCCGCCCTTTCTTTTTCGCCCGATGCGGACTTTCCCGTGATACATTCCGAAAAGGGCGTTTGCCATTTGACCCTCACCTTTGATCTTCCCCAAGAAGTTTATTCTTTCAGCGGGGGCGAACGTGTGAATATGGTGGCGGACCGCGCCACGCTTGAAGTGGCAACCCTGTCCGACGCCGCTTTTTCCAAATGTTTGAAAGGCGGCATCAAAGTGAAGATGACCGAAAAAGGCTTTTTGCTTTCCGCCACGGGGATATCGGCGCACGGCTCCACGCCCGAAAAAGGAGAAAACGCCCTGTTAAAGATCCTTTACGCCGTTAAATCCTCCGGGGACTTTCTTGCCGACCTGTACGACGCTTTCCATCAAACGGACGGAAGCGGGCTCGGCATTGCCCTCTCGGACCAAAAGAGCGGCGCGCTTACTTTGAACCTCGGCAAAGCGGAAACCCAAAACGGAAAAGTCATTTTATCCCTTGATATCCGCTATCCCGTCACCTTTACGGAAAAGGATATTACCGAGCGCATTGCAAAAGCCATGCCGCAAGCGACCCTAACGGTCGTGGGACGCCACTTGCCCCTTTACGTGGACCCTCATTCCGAACTTGTCACCTCGCTTATGGACGCTTATAACGAAGTGACGGGAGAAAACGCAAAACCCATAGCGATAGGCGGAGCCACCTATGCGCGCGCCTTTCCCAACGCCGTGGCGTTTGGCCCCGTGTTCCCCGGAGAGGATAGCAAGATCCACCAAAAGGACGAAAGCATTGCCCTTTCCGCCTTCCTGCGCGCTGCCGAGATCTATCGCCGCGCCTTGGAGAAACTTGCCTTTTGATTTTCTAACGCTTTACCCATTCGCGCGTTCGTGATATAATCAAAGTATGTTCCTTACCACCCTGATCACCGTGGCGATCATGCTTTGTTATGCGATCCCCGGGTTCATTTTTGTGAAAATAAAAGCGATCAAGCCCGATTCTATTGGGGCTTTTGCTCGCATACTTCTCTTTGTATGCCAGCCCGCACTCATTATTTATTCCTTTAATACCGCCACTTTTACCTTAAAATTTTTAGGGCAACTCGGCATCTTCTTTGCCCTTTGTACGGGCATGCAAGTGTTGACCATGGTTTCCATGACGCTTATTCTCAAAAAAAAATTCGATGACGTTAGAAACCGCATTTGTACCATTGCCTGCTCCCTTGCGAACGTGGGATTTTTCGGAATTCCCCTAATTGAGGCGGTGCTTCCCGGTCACCCCGAAGCGGTGGTTTTTTCCTCGCTGTTTTCCGTGAGTTTGAACTTGCTTTCTTGGACACTCGCCGTGGGCATTATCACTTGGGACAGAAAGCAGATCAGCGTGCGAAACATGATCATTAACCCCACAACGGTGTCGCTTTTAATCGCGCTCCCCCTCTTCTTTGCCTCGGCAAAACTCCCCGGCAAGATAGAGCCCATCGTGGAACTTTTGGGCAGAATGACCACCCCCATGTGCATGCTCATCCTCGGTATGCGCCTTGCCACCGTCACCCCGCGCGACCTGTTTGGGAACCCGCGCATTTATCTTTCCACGGGCATTAAAAACGTGCTTTACCCCTTGCTTTCCTTCTTGATCATCTATTTTGTGCCCCTCCCTGAGTACGTGAGGATCACCTTCTTCCTGCTTGGCTGTTGTCCCAGCGCCAGCATGGTGCTGAATATGTCCGAGCTTGTTAAAAAGGGGCAAACGCACGCCGCGTGCAGCGTGCTGATAAGCACCCTTTCCTGCATTTTGACTGTGCCGGTGCTGGCTTTGATGATTCCCCTCTTATAGCGCGGCGGCACATAAGAACGCGTCTGCGGCGTTTCTGTCTTCGTCACGACAAAATCACATACAAAAAGTATGCTCATTTGCCGCTCCTTGCCGAGCCTTGCATCCGCAATTTTTCTCTGCCGTCGCGGGGATAAGACTTTTACCACGCTCTACGCTGTCGCGAGTTTTATTTTTTTCTCTTCCGTCGCGGGGATAAGACGATTACCACGCTCTACGCTGTCGCGGAATGATTATTGCAATTTTTCTCTGCCGCCGCGGGGATAAGACTATTTCCCCCCCCTCTACGCTGTCGCGGAATTTTACAACGCTTCCCTTCTACCGCGTTTCTTATGGCGATCCTTCATTCCGAATTCCGCATTCCGCATTGCGGCGTTGCCGCATATCGAGCACGAAGTGCATATCGAGTGCGGAACGCATATAATCGGCGATGTTTCGACACACTTGCTTCGCGCGTGGCTCAACATGACATATTATTTGTCATCCTAAACGAAGCGGAACGAAGTTGAAGGATCGCCGCGTACATATAATCAAAACGGAACGGAGTGACCCTTGGTGCGCTCCAACGAGCGCATATCGAGTTACGAAGTAACATATCGAACGACTTTGCCGTATATCGAGTGCGTCAGCACATATCGAATTTTTGTATCACCTTCGGTGACATGATGTACCGACTTGGTCGGCATGATGTATCTCGCTTCGCTCGACGCTGTCTTCGCCAATCGGCTCAGACAATTCCGCATTCCGAATTCCGAATTCCGAATTAAAAAAGGCGTAGCGGTCGCTACGCCTTTTTTCGTTTTCTTTTTGCGTTTTATTTCACGTGAATAACTTCCCAAGTCCTTGCAATGATGGACTGTCTGCTTCCAAAGTCCTTCATCACGCCGCAACGGTTCAAAGTAGTCACGCTCGGGAACATGGTTTCCATAAACATTTCCTTCCATTCCGAGCTCACGCCGTCAAACATACCGTCCTCATCCAATTCGTACATTTCGTAAAGCTCATCGTAGGCCGCCGCCACAGGGCTGATCGCACCCGCGTACTCACTGTTTGCCACCGCGGTATCCTTCTCGCAAAGGAACTGCAAGAAGTAGTTAGCTGCCTGGGTGTTCTTTGCGTACTTGCTGATCACAAAGCAATCGATATACACGTTGCCGCCCTCTTCGGGAACCACGTACCAAAGGTTACGGTTGCCGGATTGCATAACGCCGTTTGCATCCTCGTAATCGTTCATCACGTAGCCCGCATCACAGGACCACATCAACGCGACCGCCACGTTGCTTTGGTTTGCCGCCATTTCAAACTTCACGTCATCAATATCCCACTTGTAGGTAATGGAAGTAAGGGTTTCCTTTGCCGCTCTGAGGGTGGCGTCCGTAGTATCCAAGAACACAGCCTGCACCGCATCCTTTTGGTCCTGACCGGTAAGCCCCGTGAGGGTGCCCCTTGCATTGTAAAGACAAGCCGCCACATAAGCGTCACGCATGGAATCCTTTACCGACACGTTATAAGAATGATTGCCGAACAGCGCGTCCCAACTATTCACGTGCGCGTTGGTCTTTCTGTAATCATACACCAAGCCGAGGGTGCCGTACATATAAGGAACGGAATACTCCAAGGTGGGATCGAACTCGCGGGAAGTGGTAAGATACGCCTCTTTGAACAGGCCGCTTTCTTCCACGTCGATAATATCCTTATCCACCTTCTTCAAAAGGTTCTTTTTCAAAAGATACTCCACCATATAGTCGCTGGGGCACAAAAGGTCATAATCCGCTTTCCCCTGCTCCACCACGCGCTGGATATCTTCCACTGCTTCAAAGGTGTCTATTTGCACCGTCACTTTATTGCCGGTTTCTTCTTGATACCACGCCTCAAAATCCGCAAGTAGATCTTCGTCCATATAATCCGCAGGCATATAGATCTTTAAGATCTTGCTGCGATCCTCGTTCGAGCAACCGAACAGGGATGCGGACAAAGCGCAAATCAACACGGCTATCAACAATACTGCGATGACTTTTTTCATTCTTTCGTTCTCCTTTTTATTATGAGGGATCTATCCCTTTTTTATTTTTTACTGCCCTTTTTTGCCTTTGCCACGTTGTAGCCCACCAAGGCAACCAACACCACCGCAAAGATAATGGTGGAAAGCGCGCGGATCTCATTGGGGAAGCCCCTCTTCAAGCCGTCGTACACGTATGTGGAAATGGTGGTCACACCGGTATCCAAGTTGTTTACGCTGGTGACAACAAAGTCATCCAGCGAAAGGGTAAATGCAAGCGCAAAGCCCGATACCATTGCCCCCGCAAGTTGCGGCAGCATTACGGTAAAGAGGGAGCGCATCTTGCCCGCGCCGAGGTCCATGGCGGCTTCAAGCAAATTGGGGTTCAGTTGTTTGAGCCTGGGCGATACCGTTAAGATCACGTATGGCGTGGTAATGACGGTATGCGTGATGATAAGCCAAGCAAAACTGAAACTGATGGGCACCTGAACGGTGTCACGCAGGAAGATGATGAAAAGGAAAAAGCCCATGGCAGTAACGATCTCCGCATTCACCACCGTGATCTGCGAAGCGGTATCCACCGCCGACCTGAGCTTTCTTTTCATATAGTGAATACCTATTGCCGCCGTGGTGCCGAGAAGAGTGGCAAGCGTTGCCGATACCACGCCGATGATCAAGGTGTTCTTCAAGGCGGTCAGCAGTGCTTCGTTTTCAAAGAAGCGGGCATAATGCCCCGTTGTGAAATCCCCAAAAGCGCCGCCGATGGACTTGGAGGTGCTGAAGGAGTACACGATGACCATGATCAGGGGCAAATAAATAAAGAGCAACACGGTAACGAGGATAGCCCAACGGATCGCAAGATAGACGCGAGAAGAGGTCTTATTCATGCTTTACCTCCTTTGGGCGCCTTTTGTGAGCGACGCGTTAAGAAATTGCCAAGCCATACCACAAAGAGCACGATGATCAAAAGCACAAAGGAGAGCGCCGCGCCGTGTCCGTACTCGTAATAATGGAATGCCGAATAGATCTCCGAGCCAATGACCGAGGTGTGGTTATCACCCATCGTGCCGGTAATGGCGTAAGAACTGAAAATGGGCATGAACATCATGCTGATGCCGCTGATGATGCCGGGGAGGGAAAGCGGAAGGGTGACCTTGCAGAAGGTCCTTACCGGATTGGCGCCGAGATCGCGCGAAGCCTCCACGTAACTCTTATCCATATTGGCAAGCACCGTATAGATAGGAAGGAGCATATAGGGGAAGAAATCATACACCATGCCGATGACCGCCATCCAATAACCGTTCTCCATGCCCAGGGTGTCCAAGATGGATTTTAACGCAAAGATACGCAACATAAAGTTGATCCACATGGGCACAACGAACAACAGCGCGATCACCGTCATTTTGCGGAAAGGCTGAGAAGATAACACGTACGCCACGGGATAGGCTATCAACAGGCAGATGGCGGTGGAAACCGCCGCAATGCCTAAGGTTTTCAAAAGAGGTCTTACCAAAAAATCCTTGGCATCGTTCACGCCGTCACCGCAAAAGATCAAACGGAAGTTTTCCAGCGAGAAATTGCCGTCCTGCCCGCGAAACGCATAAACCAAGATCAACAGAAGCGGCACGATCACGAAAACCAGCGTCACCGCAAGATACGGGAATGCGAACACCGTGGGACGAAAGACCTTTGCTTTACGCTTCATTCCGCCGCCTCCGTTTCGTCCTTATCCGGATCGTACTTTTCAAGGCGCACCTTCGCGCCGTCTATCTTCACGCCCACGCGGTCGTCCGGATCCCATTCGTCCGCGGTATCGATATAAAAGTCCTCGTCGGTATCGGTATAAACCTGCACCTGATAATAGGTGCCTTTGTACAAACTTTGCGTAACGTTTGCGCCTATCACGCCGTCCGATTCGTAATCGGTAAGCTCCACCGCATCAAAGGGCACGTAAACCAATACTTCGTCCCCCGTTTCAAAGCCATCGGTGGGCATCTCGAACTCGCCGCCGCAGAAGGACACCGCGTTCTCTCCCGTCACTTTTCCGATGTACTTGTTGATGGTAAGGATCTTTTTCATAATGTGGATGCTGTCCGGCACGATCTCCAAAGATACCTTTTCTCCCGAGCGATACTCGGTTTGGGACTGCACGGTGAACTCATAATCCGAAGCCAAAACGTCCATCTCGTAATAGGTGCCTTTGAACACGCTGGTAAGCACCTCGCCGTCAAAGTGGCCCTGCCCGTGACCCGCGCTGATGCGAATATCCTCGGGACGGATCACAATATCCACCTTCTCGTTCTTTTCAAAGCCTTTATCCACACAGGTAAGGGACTTGCCGAGGAAGGCGATCTTAAAATCCTTTTCCATCACACCGGAAAGAATGTTGGATTCCCCGATAAAATCTGCCACAAAAGCGTTCTTGGGTTCATCGTAAATGCTCTTCGGACGGGCAACTTGCTGAATGATGCCTTCATTCATAACCACCACCACGTCGCTCATGGTCAAGGCTTCCTCTTGATCGTGCGTGACGAAGATAAAGGTAATGCCAAGATCCTCGTGCATTTTTTTGAGTTCGAGTTGCATCTCTTTGCGCAGTTTAAGGTCCAAAGCGCCAAGCGGTTCGTCCAGCAAAAGCACCTTGGGCTCGCAAACGATCGCGCGGGCAATGGCAACACGCTGTTGCTGTCCGCCCGAAAGGGAGTTCACGTCACGATGGCCGTAATCATCCAAGCCCACGAGTTTCAGCGCACGATTGATCTTATCGGCAATTTCCTTTTTGGTGAGTTTGCGGTAGCCCTTTTTACGAGTAGGATCGGGGATCTTTTTAAGTTTCAAACCGAAAGCCACGTTCTTAAACACGTTCAAATGCGGGAAAAGCGCGTACTTTTGGAACACGGTGTTTACCGGACGCTTATAGGGCGGAATGCTCGTGATGGGCGCGCCCTCAATATAGATCTCACCGCTCGTGGGAGTTTCAAAGCCTGCGATCAAACGAAGAAGGGTGGTTTTTCCGCATCCGCTCGGCCCAAGCAAGGTAACGAACTGCCCTCTTTTAATGCCAAGGCTAAGATCATCCAGAACGGTCACGCCGTCAAACACTTTGGTGATCCCTTTGATCTCAATGATATTATCGCTTTTTCTCTGCGGAGCGGGGGCTTCCGTCACTGCTCCGATTGTCTTATTCTCTTTCACTTTGGTTTCTTCCTTTCTCAAAAGTTGGGCGGGCAGGAGATCCACAGCACGGTGGCTTTTTTGTCCGTCATGTTCTCAATAGAGTGTTTTTTATCCGCTTTGTAATAAAAGGTTTCCCCCTTTTCCAAGGTAAAGGTGCGGCGCCCGACCGTCAATTTGATCTTGCCAGATACCACGTAGCCGAATTCTTCCCCTTCGTGCGGCATATCCGTTTCCTTGGCGCCCTTTTCGTTTAAGTCCATCAAAATGGGCTCCATTGCGTTTTTCTGCGCGGAAGGCACCAGCCAGGTGGTCATGCTGTCCCCGTAATCTTTGGAAAAATAATCTTCCTTGTGAAACACAAGAGGCTCGCTCTCCTCGTTTTGAAAGAACTCTCCGAGATTGCTACCCAGCACCACAAGGATGTCGTTCAAGGTTTCAATAGAGGGATTGGCAAGGTCGTTTTCAAGCTGACTGATAAAACCTTTGGTCAACTCGCAACGATCGGCAAGCTCCTCTTGCGTTAGATTATTCTTTAACCTAAGCGCCTTGATCTTGACTCCGATCTCCATAACGCATTCTCCTTTTTCCTTTGTTTCGTAAAAATAAACTTTGGGTTTGGAACGCCTATCCGCACTAAATCAAAAGTTTATTTTCTCTAAACAAAACCCATTATAAAGAATACCTACGGTATTGTCAATTATTTTTCAATACTTTTTTCGCATACCAGACAAACGCTCCGCGAGAAAAAACGCCATCGGCGGACGGTGATAAGAGTAGAAAGTGGTACAAAGGTGCGGCGCAACGAAAAACCGTTGCATTCGAATAGAACACAACGGCTTTTCTTTATTTGTTTTTCGATATTTCGTACAACGACCCGCTGAGCGCGGAGAAGGAACGAAGACAAACGCTCTCAGATAACAGATCTATCTTTTTGTTCGTTTTGCTAAGCCGTTAGAAACGTGCGGATACGAGGCTCGGCAAGAGGATGCGAATGAGCGCCCACCAAGTGAGACAATTAGCAAAGCATGAGCGCCTTATTTGTTTTTATTTCACCTTAATAACTTTCACCAACCCGCTGAGCGCGGAGAAGGAACGAAGACAAACGCTCTTCAAGGAGCAAATCAACCTGCCATTGCCCCCCCTGAGCCGTTAGAAGCGTACAGATACGAGGCTCGGCAAGAGGATGCAAATGAGCGTACCCTTGTACGTGATTTTGCATCCTCGCAGACAGTAAACGAAGTAGATGGGCGCTTATAACGGCTCAGCGACGGCCGCCAAAGCCACCCCCGCGGAATCCCCCTCCACCACCGTGGAAGGAAGAGCCGCCGCCTTTACCGCTTCCGCCCGCTATGCCGCCACCTATCTTGCCGGCAAGTTTTGCCGCCTTCATAGCGCGATCCGCAATTTGTACGGAACGGATAATGTTGGAAATATTGCCCACAAAATTCATTCCCGTCATAAAGCGGAAAGAGGGAGAGAAGAAGTAAAGGATCATAAAGTCTGTGGTATCAAAGCCGCTCGTTTGAATTTGCTTAAACTCCGGATACGCCACTTCCAGCTGTTCCGCCACCTTATCCGCAATGCCCATGGCGGTGGCAAAGATCATATAATCTTCCCACAAGACAAGGGCGGGGATCTCGTGCTCTTTCATTAAGGAAAACTCCTGCATATACTTTGAAAGTCCAACGAGTTTGTTATACTCCCTTTGTCCCGATACGGTAAGGGGCGCTTTAAGGCGCTTGGAAAGAATAAAGGAAAGCAAACCGCCCACCAAAAGACCTGCGCCGAAGAAGAACATTCCCATTCCGAAAACAAAGGCGGAAAAGCCGGATACCGTGATCACGGCAATACCAAGCCCAACCATAATGGTGAAAAACTTGTTGGCAAGGCGCTTTGCGGGATTGCCCTTTTGGTAAGCGCCGTCACGCTGGCTCTTATTCAAAATGACCGCCTTATACTTCTCCACAAGGTGCATAAGCCTTTCGGGATGGTTTTTCCCAAAGCGCTCAAAGTCCTTCATGGTGAAGGAAGTTCCCATGGGTTTTACCGCAAGAAGCATCTCTATTACGCATTTTTGATGGGTGCGAAGTTCATTTTCCTCATCCGCCTTTAACACGGTGATCACCGCATTTTTCTTACCTTCGTCCGGAGCGATCGTGATATATTTCAAGCGCACGAGTTCCAGCATGGTGGCGGAAATGGACTCATCCAAGTAATTCTCGTTGGAATAATAGAAATAGAGAGGCGAAACCTCCCCACCCGTGTACCCCTCGGGGATATCGCGGTAATAGATGGGTGCGTCGGGAAGATCGAGCGGACGATTCTTGCGCTTTAAGATCACAATGAAAAGCACGCCCGCGCCCACCGAAAGCACGGCAAGTACGTAATCCAAAATGGTGATGGCAAGGCGGATCCTTTGCTCTCTTTGGTACTTCTCGTAAGCCGCCTTTTCCTCTTCCTCAATATCCACGCTGGTAATGGTGGCGTCCCCCGAAGCCGCGGCATAATGCCCTTTGCCAAGCAGCATTCTGCTTTCCACGTACTCCCCTGCCGACACCTCCTCCACAAGCACTTTGATGGAGCGCAGATCATCGGATTGTTTCCAAACGCCCACCCCGCTTTTTGAAGTGTGCAACCAAGAACGCAGTTCCGGCTCTTCCTGCGGGAAGTTCACGGTGACGGACATTTTTTCCACGTCCATCGTGTTATTATCCGAAAGATATTGATAATAAAAGACAGTCGCATCCGCAATATCGAACAAAATACCGTCCACCGCATCCCCTTTTATACTGTAAGAATAGGAAATGGTGTGCGTGCCGCTTGAAAAAGCCGGCATGATCACGCCTATCTCCACCCCTTTGCCCGGGCGGGCAAAAAAGTATCCGACCGTGCTGTGATAAGTGCTGAGCGCCATCTCTTTGGCGCCCGTTTGATCCAGGTCCACCGCGCCGGCAAACGCAATAGGGTTACCGTCAAAGGTAAAGGAATCGGGGTAGAGTTGAAAGCCCTGACTCTCGAAGTTTTCCATGTTTTCAAGCAAGTTAGGGTCGTCTATCACACGATAAAAGTTCCACCAATCGCTATCTTGATCACTGAACTTTGCCCGCATGGTTTCGGTAAAGGTTATAACGCCGTTTGAACCGATATCCACCGTGATATCCAGATTTTTCAGAACGATCTCGCTGGAAAAAAGGGAACAAGAGGAAGAAAACGCCGCGATCAGCAACGCAAAAAGCAGTATAACGACAAAGCAAGCCGCGATACGCGACTTGCTCCTCCCTTTTCTTTCAAAGGCTTTTTCCATTAAAACTTAACCTGCGGCACCGTCTCCCTGACGCTGCTCTCCACCTCAAAGAATTTTTCCTCTTTGAACTTGAACATAGAAGCCAAAATATTGCTCGGGAACCTTTTCACCATCACGTTGTACTTTTGCACCGTGTCATTATAGAATTGACGCGCGAAGGAGATCTTGTTCTCGATCTCGGTAAGTTCGTTTTGCAACTTTAAGAAGTTTTGATTGGCTTTAAGATCCGGATACTTTTCCATGGTGACGAGAAGTCTGCCAAGCGCGCCGGACAAACCTACGTTGGCGTCGATGGCTTCCTCGGTGGTTTGCGCGCTACTCACGCGGCTGCGCCACATGGTCACGTTTTCCAACGTTTCCTTTTCATGCGCGGCATACCCTTTAACCGTTTCCACAAGGTTGGGGATCAAGTCAAAACGGCGGCGAAGCTGCACGTCTATTTGCGACCAGCCGTTCTTCACCTTTTCTCTGCCTGCCACCAATTTGTTATACGCTTTGATAATGAGCGCGATGATCAAAATGACCACGAACGCCACTCCCAATCCAACGATCAATTTACCCCACCAAGGCATACTCTTCACCTCACTTTTTTTTATCTGATCCTTCAAAACTTTCTCTTTGAGAAAGATCTGATATTATTTTATCACGTTCTTCCCTCTCTGTCAATTGCGTTACGGGCTTCCCCTCTTTCGATATCTTTTGTTTACCGTCTTTGCCCGCAGGTTTTTCCTCTTTCAAGAAAACGTCTTTGCCGTAGTACTTGACCATTAGACCATTTAAGATATCCCTAAGCGGTGCAAAGAGAGTGATGTTGAACACGGCGTTTCCCACCACATGAACAATGTAAAAGTAAATTCCGCGCACATAAATCGCCACGAAGAAAGCGCCGAAAGTATACCTGCTCTTACTTGCCGAAACGATGGCGTCTATGGTGGTGGTAAGCACTCCGAACGCCGCCGTCACAAGAATGGTGAACGCTAAATATATGAACCGATTTTTGAATTTGAATACCCGCGCAAGCAAAAAGGTTGCAAACGCCACAAAATTCCAATGAATGAGATAGGCAATGACCCAAGTGTTGAGTCCCCAAATAAAACATTCTATAAAGATATAAACGGCGGTTGCAGTAAAAGCGATTTGCGGCTTGAAGCAGGCTGCATAAAGCATGATCAGGAGAGTGACCACCTCCACGTTCGGGATGGACGCCAACGCCTGTTTGCCCGCAGAGAGCAGCGCTGCCGCAAGCGCCGTAAGGACTAAGTCCTTAGTTAAGATCTGTCGCTTCTGCCCCATCCGGCAAGGATATCAAAATTGCCTTATCCGGGCTGACATGCGAAGAAGACCAATCCATTTCCCAAACGGTTTGAACGAACAAGATTTTCAAGCCTTGGGTGTAAGGGATCTTTTCCAAAGTGACTGCCGTCAAACGATAGGTTTCTCCGTTATACTGAATGGGATCAACGGTATAGTCGATATATTTGATATCATCCAAATTGGCGTAATAAGTCAAATAGGAGTTTGCGCCGTTGTCATTTTCAATCGTGGTGTTATCCACGGTGACTCTTATGACAGATTCACTTTTGTACGTTGCATTGTATTCGTGTTCAAAAACGATAGTCCCGTTTGCCGCAAGCTTGTCCATCATCTCCAACGCGGAGTTTTCCACCGGATCTTGGGAGCAACCTGCGAACGCCACGGTGGCGATCAAACATGCCAAAAGTACCGAAACAATTAAAAATTTCCTCATTTTCTTTCCCTCCGAAAGTTTTATTTATGAGCATTCCGTGCATGAGGTATCCTGACTGGAGCGGAGCATTACGCTCCCTGCGTGCCTTCCCTTGTAGTGACGTTCGCTAACGCTTTTCTCTCTGCGGTAAAAAGCGGCTCTTACAGTAGCGGGGGCTGTGCGGGATTTTCACCTGCTTCCCTTTCCGCTCGGAATTTCATCCTATGAAGTTTTATGATCAAGGGGCGCGTTCCCGCGCCCCCTGCTTTTGTTTTCAAGGGCGAATAGTCCCTTGTTTGTCCCTTACAGACCTCTCTTGATATAGGAGGTGTGCAGGATGTGGTGCGCCTTGTGACTGCCCGGCTCACCAAGGTACTCGTCGTACACGGCTTTGATGGCGGGATTGTCGTGCGATTTGCGCAGCGGCATCTCTTTATCCAGCTTGTAAATACTTGCCGCACGAGTGGCTTTGATATCCACGTTGTTTCTCTCGTCCGCGGTACGAATGGGCTGTCCGCCGCCGTTCACACAGCCGCCGGGGCAACTCATGATCTCAATGAAGTGATAGGGGCTCTTGCCTGCTCTGATCTCATCCAACAGCACGCGCGCGTTTGCAAGGCCGGATGCTACTGCCACCTTCACTTTGATGCCTGCCACATCGTACTCCGCTTCCTTGATGCCCTTGGTGCCGCGCACTTCGGTAAAGTCCACAGAGGGGAGCTCTTTGCCGGTAAGCTTTTCGGCAACCGTTCTGAGCGCCGCTTCCATCACGCCGCCCGTCACGCCGAAGATCACGCCTGCGCCGGTGGAAATGCCCAGGGGATCGTCAAACTTCTCGGAGGGCAGATCGTTAAACATAATGCCCATGCGCTTGATGAGTTTGGCAAGCTCGCGGGTGGTCAACACGGCGTCGATATCGGGAATGTTCTCCCCTGCCGCATTTTGGTCGGGACGGGTCTTTTCAAACTTCTTGGCGGTACAAGGCATCACGGATACCACGTAAATATCCTTGGGATCCTTGCCGATCTTTTCCGCATAATAAGTCTTGATGATCGCACCGAACATCTGTTGCGGGGACTTGCAGGTGGAAAGGTGCGCAAGTTGATCGGGGAAGTTGTGCTCAATGAACTTGATCCATGCGGGAGAGCAGGAAGTGATCATGGGGAGCACGCCGCCGTTTTGCACTCTGTGAATGAACTCGGTGCCCTCTTCCATAATGGTAAGGTCCGCCGCAAAGTCCACGTCAAACACGTTATCAAATCCCATTCTGCGAAGAGCCGCCGCCATCTTACCTTCCACTTCGGTACCGATGGGGCTGTTAAACTCCTCACCAAGGCCAACTCTCACGGAAGGAGCGGTGCCCACGATCACGTACTTATTGGGATCCGCAAGAGCGGCAAGCACGTTATCGATCTCCGACTTTTCGGTGAGCGCACCGGTCGGACAAACGGCAATACACTGTCCGCAACCCACGCAAGCCACGGAAGAAAGGGGATTTTCAAAAGCGCAAGCGATATGGGTATCAAAGCCACGGGCGTTTGCACCGATGACCGCTACCGATTGATATTCCTTACAAGCCGCCACGCAACGACGGCAAAGGATACACTTGTTGTTATCACGCACCAAGTAAGGAGTGGTGTCGTCAATGGGATAAGCGGACGTTGCGCCCTTGTACTTATTCTCATCACAGCCATACTCCAAAGCGAGGGACTGCAATTCGCAACTCCTGTTTCGCACACAGCTCAAGCACTCTTTCTTGTGATCGGAAAGGAGCAGTTCCAGCGTGGTCTTGCGGCTCTCCATGACCTTTTTGGAATTGGTGGTCACTTCCATGCCTTCGCTCACGGGGAACACACAAGCCGCCACAAGGCTTCTTGCGCCCTTCACTTCCACCACGCAAACACGGCAAGCGCCGATCGCGTTGATATCTTTCAAATAGCAGAGCGTGGGGATCTTGATGCCCGCTTGACGCGCTGCTTGAAGAATGGTGCTTCCTTCGGGCACGGATACCGCGATCCCGTTGATCTTCAAATTAATCATCTTCGTTTCCATAGCCAACCTCCGTTATTCCTTGATAATCGCCTTGAACTTACAGGTGCTCATACAGGCGCCGCACTTCACGCACTTTGCGGGATCGATCTCCATTGCGGCAAGTTTCTTGCCGGGAGCGATATAGTCGGTGCGAGAGATCGCGTTTGCGGGGCACTGTCTTTGACACATGCCGCAACCGATACAGCTATCCTTAATGATCTTGTACTGCAACAGGCTCTTACATACGCCCGCGGGGCACTTCTTATCCTTGATGTGAGCAATGTACTCGTCACGGAAGTAGCGGAGGGTGGAAAGCACCGGGTTGGGTGCGGTTTGACCAAGTCCGCAAAGGGAATTCTCTTTGATATAGTAGCAAAGCTTTTCCATATCTTCCAGATCCTGCATCGTGGCTTTGCCCGTGGTGATCTTATCAAGGTACTCCAACAATCTCTTATTACCGATACGGCAGGGAGTACACTTACCGCAGCTCTCATCCACCGTGAAGGTGAGGAAGAACTTGGCGATATCCACCATACAGTTATCCTCGTCCATAACGATCATACCGCCCGAACCCATCATGGAACCGATGGAGATCAAGTTGTCGTAATCGATGGGAATATCAAAGTGTTCTGCGGGAATACAACCGCCCGAAGGACCGCCCGTTTGCGCCGCCTTGAACTTTTTGCCGTTGGGCACGCCGCCGCCGATATCTTCAATGACCTCACGAAGGGTAGTACCCATCGGGATCTCCACAAGACCGGTATTCACGATCTTACCGCCAAGTGCGAACACTTTGGTGCCGCGGCTCTTTTCGGTACCCATGGACTTGAACCAATCCGCGCCCTTCAAGATGATCTGCGCGATGTTAGCATAGGTTTCCACGTTGTTAAGCACGGTGGGCTTGCCGAACAGACCTTTGTGAGCGGGGAACGGCGGACGAACGCGCGGCTCACCGCGGTTGCCCTCGATACTCGTCATCAAAGCGGTTTCCTCACCGCAAACGAAGGCACCTGCGCCCAAACGAATTTCCAAATCAAAGTTGAAGCCGGTGCCGAGAATATTCTTACCGAGCAAACCGTACTCCTTTGCCTGATCGATAGCGATCTGCAATCTTCTGACTGCGATGGGGTACTCCGCACGGACGTACACATAGCCCTGTTGCGCGCCGATCGCATACGCCGCGATGGCCATCGCTTCAATCACTGCGTGAGGATCGCCTTCCAACACCGAACGATCCATGAATGCACCGGGGTCACCCTCGTCCGCATTACAAGCAACGTACTTCACGTCACCCACGGCGTCCTTGGTGAACTGCCACTTTCTGCCGGTGGGGAAGCCTGCGCCGCCTCTACCGCGAAGACCGGAAGCGAGCACCTCGTCAATGACCTCTTGCGGTTGCATGGTGGTGAGCGCCTTGATGAGCGCTTGATAACCGTCCATGGCGATATATTCGTCAATGTTCTCGGGGTTGATCACACCGCAGTTGCGAAGGACCACACGGGTTTGCTTCTTATAGAAGTTGGTATCGGAAAGAGCCTTCACGGTGGTGCCGGTGGCTTTCTCCTTATAGAGCAAACGCTCCACGAGCCTGCCCTTCACCAGGTGCTCCGACACGATCTCGGGCACGTCCTCTACCTTCACGCAGCTGTAAAACGCACCTTCGGGATAGATGATAACGACGGGACCCACCGCGCAAAGACCAAAGCAACCGGTCTGCACGGTCTGCACGTCGGCGGAAAGATTTGCCTTTGCAAGCTCTTCGTTAAATGCCTTCAAGATGTTTGCGCTGTTGTTGGAGTGACATCCCGTACCGCCGCAAACCAAAATATGACTTCTGTACATATCTTCCTCCTCCGTCTTACTTGGCGAGATAATCCGCCACGGGCTCTCCGCCCAAAATATGCTTTTCAACGATCACTTTCACCTTGTCCGCGGTCAAACCGACATAGGTGACAGGAGACTTGCCGGGCAAGATCACTTCCGCAGCGGGTTGCGCTTCTTTTGCGCCCAAGTTGCCCACGCGGGAGATCCTAACGTTCTTGATCAAACGAGAAGAGATCTCATCCACAAAAGCGTTAAACACTTCCACGGCGCCCGACTCCAACCCCATGGTGCCCATGCCGACAAACACGTGGGTCTCACCCTCTTTCGTGTTATCGCGGATCAGCACTTTGGATTGCATCTGCTCCCTGATTGCATTGATGTCTGCGATGCTTTTCATTTCACATTCCTCCAAATAAATTTGTTAGAGTATAGTTCACGTCCTTGCGGACTTTCACCATCGTTTGGATATCCGAGTAGGGGCCGTACTTCTCCTCGATCAAACGCGAATCGAACACGAACCCGCCCCGTTTGGTAACGGCGGACAGCGTGATGACCGTGATGGGCATCTCCTGCCAAAAGACGATCAAAGCGTCCCCCACCTTACCGAGCGGCACTCCTTTCAAAACCACGCGTACCGCTGACCCCTTCTCGGTCGAAGCGTAAGCAAAGGTGCCACCGCTTTCTTCCGCCTGCGTTTTCAAAAGAAGCAAACCTCTGCCGCGAGGGGCTTTTTCTCCGCGAAAAGCTTTTTGCACCTCTTCCTCCGAAATGCCCACGCCATCGTCAGACACTTCAAGAGAGATCCCGTCCTCTTCCTGTGCTATCAGAATGAGGATGTGTTTCGCCAAAGCTTCCACGCTGTTTGAAACCAGATCTACCAAATGTTTTGATAATTCCATAGCAGTACGCGCGTGCGCGAGCACGCTCAAAATAAATTTTAACACATATTTTACCTTTTGGCAATATTTTAACGCTCTTTCCCTTACGGGAAAAGGGATTTTTAGACAAAAAAATCTATCATTTTTCAAAAAGGCGGTGTTGCGAGGCTTTGCGTGCTCTCCGCCCCCTCTTATCCGGAAAGCGCACGAACCCCCGTTCCGCCTCACTCGTTCACAAAAAAAGTACGCTTGGTGATAAAGAAAAAATGTCAGAAACGCAAAAAAAGACGGCGTTTTCGTTGCCGTCTCTTTCTTTTTTCTGTGTGGGTTTCTCATAAAGCGGCGCGCCGCACGCCCTTTCCGTGCGCCCGATACGGAACGTTGCCGCTCTACTCAAAACGCTTTAAGAATTCTCTCCTTCCGTATTGGTTTGCTCTTCGGATGTTTCCGCCAGCTCAAGGTCCACTTGCTCGGGCGCGCTCTTTTCGGCATCGTCTTCGACTACTTCAAACGAAACATCCTCAGAGGCTACCAAGGATTCTTCCGCCTTCTCACTATCCGGTTTCACATCCGATACAAAGAGCAATATACCAAAGAAAATGGCAAAGGGAATGACCCAGCATTGGTTGATCGCATCCACAAAAACGTTCCAATTGAAGAAATCGGAATATTTTCCGTAAAATCCGAGCAAAAGCCCCCCGAGGATCACATAGAAAGACAGCGTTCCGAGGAAGACAAACAAGGCAAGGATTTTAAGCTGTTTCAATTTTTTCATGCAAGAGATCACGTAAAGCGCAACAGCACCGATCAACCCGCATGCCGTAAAGAAGGAAAACACGGAAATGGCGTTTTCAAGGGCGTCAATACCGCCCACCACGTTTGCAAAAAGGTTTATAACGGAAGAGATCATCCAAAAAGCGCCGATCGCATAAAAAGCAATACGCGCCCAACCATCTTTTTTCAAAATCAAAAAAGTAGGGATCGCCGCCCAAAGCGCTGCCGTCGTAAACATATACGCCAACGTTCCGATCACGGTCAAAAAGGAGGCTGTGAAATTGCCCACCGCGTAGATCAAGGACAATGCGGAAGCCGTATAAAACAAAATGATCGAGACCAATTTGGACGGCTTTTTGATCTTTTCAAGCAATAAATCCATATGTTTAGTTCTCCTTAAAAAACTGCTTTCATTATATCCTTTATATAAAAATCTGTCAACATAGAATAAAAAAACTCCGCACCGGGGGTTCCCCACAGCACGGAGTCTTTTGATCAAATGGTTTTACGCGTTGTACTTCTCAATGATGCCCGCCACGTCTTTGGTGGTGATCCTGCCGTACACTTCGTCATTCACGCTGAGCACGGGCGCAAGACCGCAGCAACCGATGCAACGCGTTTCCAGCAAGGAGAACTTTCTGTCCGGCGTGCACTCGTCGTTATCGATCTTCAAGATGTTTTTGACTTCATTGATAATGTCGCCGGAACCCTTAACGTAACAAGCGGTTCCGAGGCAGACCGAGATCTGATACTTGCCACGGGGATTCAAGGTAAACTGCGAATAGAAAGTGGAAACGCCGAAAACCTTCTCGAGAGGCACGTTCAACTCATCCGCCACGATCTGCTGCACTTCCACAGGCAGATAGCCGTAAACGCCCTGCGCCGCTTGCAATGCCGGCATCAATGCGCCGGGAAGTTTTTTAATGTCCGCGAGTTTCGCGCGAAGTTCCTTTTCCTGTGCTTCCGTGCCTTGGAAAGGTACGGTCGTAAGTTTGATCTTACCCATAAGTCCTCCTAACGGGAGTATCACTCCCTTGTGATGATATGATTACGCGTCCACCTTGCTCATGTGAGCGATGAGGTCGAGCACCTTGTTGCTGTAGCCCCACTCGTTGTCGTACCAGGACACGAGCTTCACAAAGTTGCTGTTCAGGGAGATACCCGCAGCCGCATCGAAGATGGAAGTTCTGCTGTCATGGATAAAGTCGGTGGAAACCACTGCGTCTTCGGTATAACCGAGGATGCCTTTGAGTTCGCCCTCGGAAGCCTTCTTCATAGCCGCCTTGATCTCATCATAGGTAGCGGGCTTCTCCAAACGGCAGGTGAGGTCAACCACGGACACGTCCAAAGTGGGCACGCGGAAGCTCATACCGGTAAGCTTGCCGTTGAGCTCGGGAATGACCTTACCAACAGCCTTTGCAGCGCCGGTGGAAGAGGGGATGATGTTGCCCGCAGCAGCGCGGCCGCCTCTCCAATCCTTCTTGGAAGGACCGTCAACGGTCTTCTGAGTAGCGGTGGTGGAGTGCACGGTGGTCATCAAGCCTTCCACGAGGCCGAAGTTATCGTTGATGACTTTCGCAATGGGAGCGAGGCAGTTCGTGGTGCAGGAAGCATTGGAAACAACCTTCATATCCTTGTTGTACTTATCAAGGTTCACGCCGCAAACGAACATGGGAGCATCGCTGGACGGAGCGGTGATAACCACTTTCTTAGCACCGCCAACAAAGTGAGCGGAAGCCTTTTCGGTGGTGGTGTTGATGCCGGTCGCCTCAGCAATGTACTCGGCGCCGCAGCTCTTCCAATCTATGTCGGAAGCCGCCATCTGAGCGAAGATCTTGATCTTGTTGCCATTCACAATGAGCATGTTGTTCTCTTTGTCGGTGGAAATTTCACCTTCGAACTTGCCGTGAATGCTGTCATAGCGGAGCATATAGACCATGTAATCGAGATCGATGAAAGGATCATTGATACCGACCACTTGGATATCCTTTCTGCTGCAAGCAGCACGGAACACCAAACGACCTATTCTTCCGAAACCGTTAATACCTACCTTAATCATAAAACTACCTCCATTTAAGTTTGTTGATTAAAATTTTTCCAATTAAAAATGTGGCTTATGCCTTGCCCGCGCAACCCAACACGTCTCTGAGCTTATGGCGGACGATCTCCTTGATGTTCGCACGAGCGGGCTTCAAATACTCGCGGGGATCGAACTTGTCGGGATGCTCGTCAAAGAACTGACGAATGGTGCCCGTCATGGCAAGACGCAAGTCGGAATCGATATTGATCTTGCACACGGAGAGTTTGGCAGCCTGACGAAGTTGCTCTTCGGGCACGCCGATCGCGTTGGGCATTTTGCCGCCGTGCGCATTCACCATTGCCACGTACTCCTGCGGCACGGAAGAAGAACCGTGCAACACGATGGGGAAGCCGGGGAGCCTGCGGCTCACTTCTTCCAAGATGTCAAAACGAAGGGGAGGGGGTACGAGGATGCCCTTCTCGTTCACGGTGCACTGCTCGGGCTTGAACTTGTAAGCGCCGTGCGAAGTACCGATCGCGATCGCGAGGCTATCCACACCCGTCTTTTCCACAAACTCTTCCACCTCTTCGGGGCGAGTGTAGGAACCGACCGCGTGGCTCACTTCATCCTCAATGCCGGCAAGAGTGCCGAGCTCACCCTCGACCACAACGCCGTGATCGTGAGCGTACTCCACCACCTTCTTGGTGACTTCGATATTATCCTTAAAGGAATGAGCGGAACCGTCGATCATGACCGAGGTAAAGCCACCGTCGATGCAAGCCTTACAGGTTTCAAAATCGGGACCGTGATCCAAGTGGAGCACGATGGGGATATCGGGGCACTCAATGACCGCCGCTTCCACGAGCTTCACAAGGTAAGTATGATTCGCGTATGCACGCGCGCCTTTACTGACCTGCAAAATGACCGGAGCCTTTTCTTCTTTACACGCTTCGGTGATACCTTGCACGATCTCCATGTTGTTCACGTTGAACGCGCCGACCGCATAGCCGCCGTCGTAAGCCTTCTTAAACATTTCCTTCGAAGTAACGAGAGACATAATCTCCTCCTAAATAATTCACTTCGTGTATTATATCACGCTAAAATCGCACTTGGCAAATGTTTATCCGCATTTTCAAAGGAACTTTACCATAAGATGCTTTTTGATAGATTTTTTACTCTCAAAATGGATTTTTGCCCTGCTTTTACCCGCTTTTTTCACAAAAGAGGTCGTCTTCCCCTCCGTCCGCTTGCCACACACGGTAAAAAGAAGCGCACCGATCGGGCCGTGATTGAAAAAGAGTTGTCAAAAGAAGAGCAAAACAACTATAATAAATCTTGGAATAAAGCGCCTTTGGGGCGTGAAAACTCTATCGGAGGCATCTTATGATCGTGGATAACAGACAAAAGCAGTTGGCAAAAAATTTGGTGAATTATTCCTGCGAAGTTCAGCCGGGAGAAAACGTGCTGATCGAAGCGTCCGGCGTGCCCTATTCCTTCGTGAATTTGCTGGTGCAAGAGGTGTTTGCCGCGGGCGGCTACCCCTTCGTATCGCTTGGCGATAATAAGATCAAACGCGAGATCTTGAAGGGTGGCAGCGTGGAGCTCTTTCAACGCATGGCAAAATACGATGAGATGAAAATGCGCGATATGCAGGCGTATATCGGCATTCGCGGCGGCGAAAACAGTTATGAGCTTTCGGATGCGGATGGCAAAGCCATGCAAGCCTATTCCAAGTATTACGCTCACCCCGTGCACCACGAACTGCGCGTGAAAAAAACAAAATGGGTGATTTTGAGATACCCCACCGAAGGCATGAGCGAGCTGGCGGGCATGAGCACCGAAGCTTACGAGGACTTTTACTTTAACGTGTGCTGTTTGGACTATAAGAAAATGGGCGAAGCCATGACCCCGCTCGTTGACCTTATGAACCGCACGGACAAAGTGCGCATCGTGGCAAAAGACACCGACCTCACCTTCTCCATCAAGGGGATCGGCGCGGTGAAGTGCAAAGGGGAACGCAACATCCCGGACGGAGAAGTTTATACCGCTCCCGTGAAAAACAGCATCAACGGCGTGATCCATTACAACGTGCCTTCCATTGAGGACGGCATCAAATTCGAGGACGTTCGCTTGGTGTTTAAGGACGGTAAGATCGTGGAAGCCACCGCCAACCACACCGAAGAAGCGAACAAGATCTTTGATACCGACGAAGGTGCGCGCTACGTGGGTGAATTCTCCTTCGGACTCAACCCCTATATCAACAAAGCGATCGGTGACATTCTCTTTGACGAGAAGATCTCCGGCTCCATCCACTTTACCCCCGGCTGCTGCTATGATGACGCCTATAACGGCAATATCAGCGCGGTGCACTGGGATCTGGTGCTGTGCCAAACGCCCGAATGCGGCGGCGGCGAGATCTGGTTTGACGACGTGCTGATCCGCAAGGACGGTCGCTTCCTCCTGCCCGAACTGCAAGGCTTGAACCCCGAGAATTTGATCTGAGGCCCCTACCGACACAAAGGTTACCAATAAAGATCCTTTCCCGAAAAACAAGAAAAACCAAAAAAAGAAGCCGGCGCTTGATCTGCCGACTTCTTTTTACACGCCCGCTTTTAGCACTGCAGGGCATCATTCGCTACTCTTTTTCCCTCGCGCCCTCTTCGCTATTATCCGCCGCGATCGCCACAGAAGCACCCTGTTCGTTAAAATCGAACAGCGGGAGCAAAAGTTGTTCGATAACTTGGGAGGCCGTATGGAACAAAAAACGGATAAACGCATTACCAAAACCAAAACGCAATTAAAAAATGCCATTTACGAACTTTTGCAAAAGAAAAACATCAGCGCAATAAACGTATCCGAACTTTGCAAAACGGCAAAGATCAACCGTAACACCTTTTACGTGCATTATACCATACCCGAAGAGGTTTTTTATGAAGCCGCATACGATATTTTAGTGCCTATCTTTACCGATTTGGAACGCTACTCGGACCCTTACGACGCCTTGGTGAGAATAGCCACTTTCATTAAGGAGAACCGCTATGCCTGCTCCATTCTCATGTCGGATAACTGCGAGGGCAAATTCAATTCTCTCTTGATGGAAACCGCCTTTTCCAGCAGTTTTGAAAAGATGGCAAAACAGGTATCCCCATATCCCAAACGTTATCACAGCATGATAGCGAATTTTAATATCACGGGCAGCTTTACCATCATACGAGAATGGTTGCAGACCGATATGTCGGATGACCCCAAAGAAATTGCCTCCCTGATCATAAACCTTTGCTATTACGGATCAAAAGGTCGTCCCAACAACGCTTGATTTTTAAAGGGAGAGGCATCCCTTCGCCACAGCCGAAAAGATACCTCTCCCTATTTTAAATCGATAAACTTTATTACAAAAAAGGGTCACCCATTAAGTGATCCCTTGGTCGGAGTGAGAAGACTTGAACTTCCGGCCTCATGATCCCACACCCCACCCCGCTCGATCCCTCGATCAATCGGGGACCCCGGCACGCGCGCACCGCGCATGGTTCGGGATAAAAAAAGGATCACCCATTAAGTGATCCCTTGGTCGGAGTGAGAAGACTTGAACTTCCGGCCTCATGGTCCCACACCCCACCCCGCTCGATCCCTCGATCAATCGGGGACCCCGGCACGCGCGCACCGCGCATGGTTCGGGATAAAAAAAGGATCACCCATTAAGTGATCCCTTGGTCGGAGTGAGAAGACTTGAACTTCCGGCCTCATGGTCCCGAACCATGCGCGCTACCAACTGCGCTACACCCCGATAAAATATTATGTTAACTAAAAACTTGTTTCCCCCAATTGCTTTTTGTTGGGAGCGCGCATGGCGCGCATATGACCGAAGGGAACACGCTGTACTTTGCGAAATGAACGCTCGAATTGCTGTGTTGCACTTCCTTTATCAAGGCGATTGCACTATGGCGTACCAACTGCGCTACACCCCGATCATACTTTTCAAAGGCTCGCATTAGCCTGCACATTTCACGCGTTTTAAATGCTTTTCGGGCCTCTAAAAAAAGGCATTTCCCATTTGGCGGAGAAGGAGGGATTCCTTCTTGTGCCGCTCAACGCACGATTACTTAGCGGAATTCTGCATTTCGCGCCACTTCGGTCAGCCGCTAAAAACAACAGAAATCAACTGTTGTTTTCTTAACGCTCTCGTTCGAATCCCCCTAATTAAGAAAATGCATTTCCCATTTGGCGGAGAAGGAGGGATTCCTTCTCGTGCCGCTCAACGCACGATTACTTAGCGGAATTCTGCATTTCGCGTCACTTCGGTCAGCCGCTAAAAACAACAGAAATCAACTGTTGTTTTCTTAACGCTCTCGTTCGAATCCCCCTAATTAAGAAAATGCATTTCTCATTTGGCGGAGAAGGAGGGATTCGAACCCTCGCTACGCTTCACACGTACTACTCCCTTAGCAGGGGAGCCCCTTGAGCCTCTTGGGTACTTCTCCATGCCAATATGGAAATGCTTTATAATATTATCACAGAAACAAACTCTTGTCAAAGTTTTTTTTGATTTGTCCCTGCGTTTCCCGAAAAGAATTTTTATTTTATCTTCTTCCTCGGATACGCCGTGGGGGTGGTGAAGATCTTATCGATCACCACGATGGACCGCTTCATCCCGAAAAGATCCATCGTATCCACGCGGGAGATCATGCCACCGAGCGTTTTAATAGCGCCTTCCGCTTCTTTTAATTCCTCTTGCACGTCCGGTCCTTTATACAAAACCGCACGACCGCCCGTTTTCACAAGGGGCAAAAGGTACTGCACGAGTTGTTTGGTGTTCGTCACCGCACGCGCCGTGGCAACGTCAAAACTTTCCCGCATGGGACCGTAAGCGGCATCCTCGGCGCGCATGTGCAACGCTTTGCCTTTGATATCGAGCACCGCAAGGGTATCCAGCAAAAAGTTCACCCGTTTATTCAGGGCATCCAGCATGGTGATATCCAAGTCATCTCGAACGATCTTTAAAGGGATCGCGGGAAAGCCCGCCCCGCTGCCAACGTCCACCACCGAAGCTCCGCAAGGAAACCAGCTTTCCGCCGCAATGCAATCCGCAAAATGCTTGATAACCACCTCTCTCGGGTCGGTAATAGCCGTCAAATTAAATTTTTCATTCCAAGAGATCAGGTTTTGATAATAGGTTTCAAACAGCGCGGTTTCCCGTTCTCCCATGGTGATATTCTCTTGGGCAAATATCTCTTTTATCATACTCTACTCCCTTCAAACTACTTACCCGCTTTTACGAGGTAGGTGATAAGCACCGTGATATCCGCAGGACTGACGCCGCTGATCCTGGACGCTTGTCCAAGGGTGAGGGGACGCACTTTGTTCAGTTTTTGTCTTGCTTCCAAACGCAGGTTTTCCATGGAAAGATAATCGATATCGATCGGAAGCATCTTTTCTTCCATCTTGCGTTGATCGTCCGCGTGTCTCTTCTCTTTATACAAATAGCCGCCGTACTTTATTTCCACCGCGATCTCTTTTGCAAGATCCACGTCACGCAACGGTTCTTCCAACAGGCACAAAACGTCTTCTGCCGAAATGGAGGCGCGTTTCAGCATCTCTTCTATCGTAAGCCCCACGGTGGCGGGCTCTCCTTTTTTTTCAAAGATCTCCCGCACTTTTGCGAGGGGAACGGCGTGCTTAAAGGCATCGCGGATCGCCTGCTTTTTTTCGTTGCGGGCAAGATATGCCGCCCAACGCTCGTCGCTTACCAATCCGATCTCCCTGCCAATGGGGGTCAAACGGGCGTCCGCATTGTCCTGCCGGAGCGAAAGTCTGTATTCGGCGCGAGCGGTCATCATACGATAGGGCTCGTTCGTACCCTTAGTGACAAGATCGTCTATCAACACGCCTATGTACGCTTGATCACGGCGAAGCACCACGGGGGGCTGCCCCTTGATCTTTCTGGCGGCGTTGATACCTGCCATCAAACCTTGTGCCGCCGCCTCTTCATAGCCGCTGCTTCCGTTGAATTGTCCCGCCGAGAAAAGGCCCGAGATCGCCTTCACTTCCAAAGCGGGCGTGAGCGCCAAAGGATCGATGCAATCGTATTCGATCGCATACGCGTACCTTGCAAAACGCACCTTTTCCAACCCTTTTACGCTACGATACATCTCTTCCTGCACGTCCTTGGGAAGGCTGCTGCTCATTCCCTGCACGTACATCAGTTCTCCGTCTTTCACTTCGGGCTCAATAAAGATCTGATGGCGTTCCTTATCCGCAAAGCGCATGATCTTATCCTCAATGGAGGGGCAATAGCGAGGCCCGACCCCGTGGATGGTGCCGTTATAAAGAGGAGCACGATCAATGTTTTCCCGAATGATGCGGTGCGTTTCCGCATTGGTGTAAGTTAAATAACAAGGCACTTGCTCCAACAGTTTGGTTTGCGTTAAAAAGGAGAAACAGGGAATGTCGTAATCTCCCTCTTCCCGCTCCATCACGCTGTAATCAATACTATTCGCGTACACGCGCGCAGGGGTTCCCGTCTTAAAACGGCGCAAAGGAAGTCCCTTTGCCGCAAGCGCCGCCGAAAGGTTTTTGCTGTTTGCAAAGCCGTACGGGCCGGCATCGTGTATCTCTTCCCCCGTGATGGTGCGAGAGGAAAGATAAACACCCGTGCAGAGCACCACCACCGTGGAATGATAAGTCTTGCCGCTCACCACCACGCCGCATACTTTGCCGTCTTCCACCAAAAGGTCCTCACACTCGCCCTCTAAAATATCCAGCCTTTCCTGTGCGCGAAGAGTGGAGAGCATCACTTCGTGATAGACCTCCTTATCGGTTTGCCCACGCAAACTTTGTACCGCCGCGCCTTTATTCTTGTTTAACATTTTGATCTGCAAAAGAGAAGCGTCCGCATTGAGTCCCATCTGTCCGCCCAAAGCGTCCAATTCACGCACCAGGTGTCCTTTGCCCGTTCCCCCGATATTCGGGTTGCACGCCATATGCGACACAGACTTTACGTCTATGGTGACGATCAAGGTTTGATTGCCCAGCCTTGCAAGAGCAAGCGCCGCTTCCACACCGGCGTGTCCTGCGCCGATCACGATCGCATCGTATCTCATTTTCCCACACAAAAACGACTGAAAATGTCGTTGATAATTCTTTCCGTAGCGGTGCCGCCGCCAATTTCCGCAAGAGCGTCTATGCTCTCCCTAAGGTCCACGAGCACGCACTCGGTATTTGCCTCATGAAAAGCGGCTATCCCTTCTTCCAAACTGCGAAGCGCGCGACGCACACAATCGGCGTGCCGCTCCTCCGTTAACGTTTCCGCCGCGCGGCTGTCACCCACCGTAACGCGCAGGATCTCGTCCAAAAGAACGTCCACCCCTTCTCCCGTCTTGGCGCTGATGTTAAAGCCTCTTTCGGTGGCGCCGTAAATATCTATCTTGTTGTTTACAAGGATCACTTTTTTGGAGCAAGCGCGAATGTTTGCCCATTCTTCCTCATCCAAATTGCCGCCCGCTTCCATCACGTAAAGCACCACGTCTGCCCCTTTTGCGGCGGCAAGCGAACGCTCTATTCCGATATGTTCCACTACGTCGCCCGTTTCACGCAAGCCCGCGGTGTCTTGCAAATTGATCTTTACGCCCTTGTGCAGAATGCTCTCCCCCACGATATCGCGAGTGGTACCGTGAATATCCGAAACGATCGCGCGAGAATAGCCGAGCAAGCGGTTCAAAAGGGAAGATTTCCCCACGTTGGTCTTGCCCACGATGGCTACCGTGATGCCGCCTTTAATGAGTTTGCCCGCCTTAAAGGACTCCACGAGGGCACGCATTTCCTCTCTGACTTCCGCCGCCTTCTCCATAGAATCATCCGCCTCGTCCGCCATCTCCTCGGGATAGTCAAGCGAGGCTTCCATGGTGGAAAGCACCTCGGTGAGTTTTGTCATCAAGGCGTTTATCTTTTGATCGAACCTACCGCTCATAAGAGAATATGCTTCACGCAGTTCCGCTTCACTCTCCGCCGAGATCATGGCGCGCACACCTTCTGCTTCGTCAAGAGAAAGTTTGCCCGCAAAAAAGGCTCTTCTGGTAAATTCGCCCGGGCCGGCAAGTTTTGCACCCGCCGCCAGCAAGGCACCGAGCACTCGCTCTGCAAGGTAGGTGCCGCCGTGCACGTGAAATTCCACGATATCCTCCCCCGTGTAAGACTTGGGCGCACGGAAATACACCATCATGCACTTTTCGCGCACGCTGCCGTCAAAGAAAGTGCCCAATTTGAGCATTCCCGGCACCACGTCCTCGGGGGATTTTATGGTAGAACAAGTAAAAAACCGGAGCGCAATGCATAGAGCCTGCTCTCCGGACATTCTTACGATACCGATAGCCCCCGCACCCGTGGGAGTGGAGATAGCCGCAATGGTATCCATATTCGATCAAAAACCTCTTTTCTTCGCGCCGAAACTTCTGGTCTTGATGCCGTGCTTACGGAATGCGCTTTGCGTACCGTACACCTTCTCGGGCAATTTGGGCTCGATGGTGATAAAACGGTTGGGCTCGGTGCCCGTGCTGAACGTGGTGACGCGGTCATCCTCGGAAAGCATTTCGTGCACGATCTTTCTATCGTGAGGGTTCATGGGTTCCAGTTCCACCTTCACTCTGTCACGCACCGCCCTATCCGCAAGTCTTGCGGCAAGATCACGCAGGGTATCTTCCCTTCTCGCGCGATAGTTTTCCGCATCCACGGCCACTTTCAAATAATTCTCTCTGTCACGGTTGAGGGAGATCTGCGCAAGGTATTGGATCGCATCCAAAACTTCGCCGCGATGCCCGATGGCATAGTTGCTGTCCTCACCGTTGATGGTCACTTTATAGCCCGATTCGATGGGTTCGATATCCAGCGAACAATCCAGATCCATTCTATCCAAAAGACCGCACACGTAATCAAGCACGCCGTCCTCTTCGCTCCACTTGGTGGAGAGTCTGACCACCGCAAGCTCCTCCTCGCCGCCTTCGTTGACGATCTCGATATCCACTTGGGTTTCATCCATGCCAAGCTGCAAAAGCCCTTGCTGCTTTGCTTCTTCCACGCTCTTTGCGTGTGTTTCAATGACTATCATATTTCCTCCGTTGCCTTCCGAAAGAAAGGCGCGTTAATTTGTATTATTTGAATGTACGGGAGAGGCGACGATCCTCTTCCTTTGCGTCTGATTTCTTGGCGATCACGTTGTAGATCACGTTAAAGAGCACGGTGATGAGCGAGTTCGTGAACATATAGATACAGAACGCCGCGGAATAGAAGAGTGCGAACACACCCATCAAAATGGGCATCATCCAATTCATGATCTTCATCATGCCCTGTTTGTTTTTAATGGGATTACCGCTCTCATCCGTTTGCGTGGGCATCTCGGGTGTAGAGTTCTTGGTGATCTTCATGGAGAACACCGAAAGCAAGATGGAAAGGAAAGGCAGGATAAAGTAGCCGTTCCAACGCGCGGCATCAAAAGTGCTGCGCTTGTTATAGCGATTAGCCGCCGGCCCCATGACCGCATCGTATCCGTTGTCGTAAGCGGGAGATTTATCCAAGGTGGAAGGAAGGTTCTTGGGCATCTTGGCGTTGATATATCCGAGGCCGCTTCCGGTAAAACGCTCTGCGGTGGGCACGGAATTCACCAAGGTATCCGCCATGAACACGTTATCGATCCACAGCCAACTTTGCTTCTTCTCGTCATAGGAAGCCACCATCTTTTCATTCAATTCTTGAGGCGTGATATCGGGGTTTTCCGTCACGTAAGCCTTGTAATCGTTCGCCATTTTATAAACGATCATCTCGTTTTCATAGCGCACCGCCGCGTTAAAGCCGGCAAACACCACAAAGAAGATCACGATGGTGACAAGAGCGGGCAAACAGCCACCCGTCATGGAATAACCGTTCTTTTTGTAAAGCTCCATCTGCTTCTGCTGCAAGACATCGGGAGCGTTCGCATAGGTTTTTTTCAGTTTTTCAAGCTCGGGAGCGATCACCTTCATCGCACGATTGTTTTTGTGCATCGTGCGTTTTTGCCAAATGTCAAGAGGAGAAAGGATGAGTTTCAAAAAGATGGTAAAGACCACGACCATCCAGCCGAAGTTCCCGATCCAACCATACATGGAATGTATCAATTTTCCGATCGCGTTGGAGAGGCGCGGTTCACCGCTTGCCAAAAACAGTTGTGTCAGATTAGCCATTTTGCTTTCCCTCTGTAATTTTCCCTAACGGGATCAAAGCCGCCTTTTGCAAGGGGATTGCATCTCAGGATGCGGCAAAAACCTTTCGCACATCCTCTCAGCAACCCGTACTTTTCTATCGCCTGATAAGTATAAGACGAACAAGACGGAACATAAATGCAGCGTTTAGGCAAAGCGGACGATATATTCTTTTTGTAAAACCCCAAAAGAACGTGAGCCGCTTTGTCCATTTTATTCCTCCGAAGAGAGAGCGTACTTCCCCGCCTGTTTCAGCAAAGAGATCATGGCTTCTCTCATCTCGTCATAACTGCGTTCGGCGCTACCGCTTCGCGCTACTATGACGTAATTGTACCCGACCGCGATGTGTTCCAGTTCTCTGCGAAAGGCTTCTCTCAGACGGCGTTTGGTTCTGTTTCTTTGAACGCTGCCGCCAACCTTTTTTCCCACGGAGAACCCTACCTTGGGCAAGGAAAACTTGCTCTTTGCCACGTACAGCACCAAGATGTGATTCTTGTATACCGCACCGCGTTTATACAGGTAGTCGAAACTACGGGAGCCGGTCAGCCGGTACTGCTTTTGCATGTTATGCGCAGAGTTGCTTTCTGCCTCTGGCGCGACGCCTTGCCAGCACGTTTCTGCCGCCCTTGGTGGCCATTCTCGCACGGAAACCGTGCACTTTGCTTCTGTGTCTCTTCTTGGGTTGATAAGTTCTTTTCATATCTATGACCTCACTTTATAATAGTCTATATTAAAAATACCTAAATGCAATAGGCTGTATCATTATACCTATCATAGTTATTGCCTGTCAAGCATTTTGCGAAACGGAAATAAAAAAGCATGCTGTTTTTTTGCTTTTTGAAAATGCGGTCTTTTCAAGAGAAAAATGCGGATGATACGGGCTAAAACAAGCGATACACTTCGTAAACGCCATCGCGCAGCAAAGCCACAAACGTTTCCTCTCCCACGCGCTTTTCTCCCACGAGAGAATCAAACAAAGCGGCAAGGAGCGTTTGTCCGTCAAAAGACTTTAAGCCCATCTTCTCTCCCTCTTGATATTCGTAAAACCCTTCCCAAGAATAGGGAAGATCCCTTTCCGCCACATATTCTTCCTTGCCGGACTTATCAAGGATATACGCCTTATGATCTCTGACCGCCACGGCTTTATCCCCGTAAAACTCCGAGATATAGGTATACAGGAAGGGGATCACTTGGTTCCCCGAAAGATCGTACCCGCCGATGCGACGCGCCCCGCTCACCACCTTGGACGTGGTAAGGATATCTCCCGAAAAAACAAGGTCCTGATAGATCGCGTCGTTGATCTTTTTCACAAGCTCCAACTTGTCGTTTATCAAACAGATCGCACCCGTTGAGGGCTCTATCTCCGCCGTCATACCGTCCGTCATGGATAAAACGTACCCGATGCCTGCCGGCACCGCCTTGATCTCCTTCAAAGAGGAATCCGCTATATAAGAGGACAACGTGCCGTCCGCAACGCCGTTCACTTCGTTATAATAACTCACGCAATAATAGCCCGCGGAAAGGGGATAGTTCTCCCGCGCTTCCTCAGATACGCCAACCGCATAACGGTCACGCACGGTAACCAGCACTTTATCCAGCGCAAAGGTACGCGGCAAACTTTCGCCTATCGTGTAAAGATACACCGTTTGATCCAAGTAATAGCCGCCTATCGCAATTTTATGTTTTGCACTCTCGGATACCGCCTTGCTTTGCAACACCGCAAAACGCTTGCCGCCCAAATACGCCACCTCGTAATCGGTGGAAGAATTTCCGTAAAAACAGAGCAGGATCTCACTTGACCGAGCGCTGAAAACAAAGGCGTTATGTTTGCTTTCGCTTCGTGCTATCACGTAATGTTCGCAAACGGAGTATTCGTAAGAGTCATCCAGCGAAGTGCCGGGCAACACGTTTTGACCGTTTGAACCGTAAAGAAGCGCTTCGCCGCTTTGCACGATCCTAACGTAACCGCCGCCCGCATCCGATATGTTGAGCATTTCGTTTGAACCGTAAATCTTTTCTCCCTGTCTGTTGAGCACCGCGTACAAGGAATCGTACAAACTGCCCTGCACCAAAAAGAAATCCCCGTCCATTGAAACGGAAGTATATTCAAGCGGGAGTACTGCCTGCCCGTCCTTATCCAGCACGCCGTAACGTAGACTTTCCCCCGTTCCCGAGGATACTTTTATATAACCTCTGTTCAAAAAGGACTCAAAACGATTCCCCCCAAGCGGCACGGAAAGAGCTCCGCTCAGCGCCTTGCGAGAGGAACGGGAAACAAAATACGCCCCGTTGCCGCTTTTGCCCGAACAGGAAAATAAAGCGCACGCAAGCAAAAGCGTTGCGATCAAACACGATATGCTTTTCAAAGCCCTTTTATATGCCATATTTTGATTTTATCATATATCGAAACAAAAAACTCTTAAAATCTCATAAAAAAATCCGCAAATGCGGAATAGGTTTCCTTTTCAAAAAACAAGGCAGGCGTTTTTCTTGTTTTTTTAAGTGGTGCTAACGCAAAAAGGCGGGCACGTAATCTTTGGTGGCAGAGCCTTCTTCCTGCATAAAAGCGTTCACAAACCCCAAAGCGTCCGCATGTGCCACCACCGCCTTGTATTCAAGGGACTTTAAGGGAGTTTTAAGCTCGGGAAAACGTGAGAGATCCCCGCAAGGCGTGTACTGCCCCATTACCGATAAATACACCTCTGTGCCAAACAGTTCCTTTACCCGATCCAGCACGCGAAAACTGTCCTGCGCGTGGGTGGGCAAAACCAGGTGGCGAATAGCCATCCCCTTTTTCATAACCCCGCTTTCCACTTTGTCCTGCACCTGACGGCGCATTTCCAGCATGGCGGATTCGGCTATCTCCCGATAATCGCGCGCGCCGCTGTACCGAAGAGCCAAAGCGTTATCGTAATACTTGTAATCGGGCAAATAAATATCGATATACCCCGCAAGCGATCTGATGGTTTCCACCCGTTCGTAGCCGCCCGAATTATAAATGACGGGCAAGGCGGGACGGTAAAGGTCAAGCGCCTGCTTGATGAGGTCCGCATAAGGGGTGGGGGTGATCAGGTCTATATTCTCGGCGCCTTCGTCTTCCAGCGCGCGAAAAACGTCCGCTAAGCCCGCGGCGTCTTTGCTTTCCCCCTGAATATGAAAGGATATTTTATGGTTTTGACAAAAGACGCACTTTAAGTTGCACCCCGAAAAAAACACCGCCCCCGAAGCGCCGCACCCCGCAAGGTAAGGCTCTTCCCAAAAGTGCAGTTCCGCTCTTGCCACCACCGCGAGTTTTCCCGCGCCGCAATAGCCAACCGCTTTTTCGCGGTCCACGCCGCACAGTCTGGGGCAAAGGGTGCAGATCATATTTGCGACAGCACGTCCGCAAAGGTGTCTAGCACCAAGTCGGGTTTAATATCGGAGCGTTCCAAGTCCTCGCGGGTGGTTTCTCCCGTCAGAACGAGGATGCTCTTCATGCCGTTGTTGACAGCAAATTTGATATCGGTATAAAGCCTATCCCCGCACATGGCTATCTCCTCGGGTCTCAAACCGTAATCTTTTTCAATATATTCCGCCATTAAGGAATAGGGCTTGCCCACGATCAGATCGGGATCGCGCCCCGTCACCGCCTTGATAAGCGCCATAAAAGAGCCCACGTCCGGCACGGGATAGGGGTTTGCCGGGCACACGAGATCGGGATGGGATACGATATACTCTTTTCCCTCAAAGATATGGTTGCACGCAAGGGTGAGCTTTTGATAATTCAGCTCTGTATCAAAGCACACGAGCACCAGGTCCGCATTTTCGGTCACAAGGGGGATACCCGCCGCGCGAAATTGCTCGTAAACAACGGAATTTGCTAACAAAAGCACCTTTTTCCCTTGGCGCTGTTCCTGCAAAAAACGAATGGTGGCTTCCCCGCTGGAAAAGATATCTTCACGCGTGGCGGGATACCCCATGGAAGCAAGTTTCTCCACGTATTTTTCGGGGGTCTTGCTGCTGTTGTTGGTAAGAAAAACCACCTGTTTTCCACGGCGTTTGATCTCACAAAGAGCCTCGAAAGCACCCTCTATCTTGCGATCGCCCACGTACACGGTGCCATCCATATCCATTAAAAACATTTTAACATTTTCCAGTTGCTTTTTCATCGGTATCTTTCCTTATCAGCCTGCTATCAAAAGAGGTTCCAATATGCCCGTCATTTTGATGTGTCTGAGTAAAGGATACCCCGAAACCGCCTCCCCCGTCAAGGATAATAGCGCAAGTAGGTCGCGTGCGGAAAGCCTTTTGCCATCCTTTTCCCGCGGAGCGCGCCGATACAGCCTGGTATAACTCACAAAGGGAAAGTCCTCTCGCAGAGCTTCGGAAAAATCCTCTCGATATTCCGCCGTGGCCTTTGCGCGCGCTTCGTACCCTTCCGCAAAGAGTTTACCGTTTGCATAAAGGACAGAAGAGTCCCACCCCATTTCTCCCAGTGCGTCCACCGACCTTGCGCGATCGGGTGGCGGGCAATGTTCCAGCGGCAGTTTGTTCAAATAATGCAGGTACAAATCGTATAGGCAATACGCCGCAGTGAACAAAAAATCGGGATACTGCCCGCCCGTTTGTTTTGCAGCCGCTATCGCAAGCAGATGCGCGCTCTCCCCCGCAGAGAGCGGGGTTTCTCCCAATAGAGAAAACGCCACTCTTGCCACGCCGGCGGCACACTCTTCTTCCCGAAGGCTACCCGCGGTGCGAAAGCGTTTTCTGAGCACGCCAAGCGCCGACGCGGGACTTTTTCCTTCGCGGATCAACGCTTCGTAAACTCCATCCGTTTCCTCTATCAGGCGCGCCAAAAGCAAGCCAAGCCCCGCGCGCACGTCCTTGGCGGCGCAAAGTGCCTTTTGGTCAAAAAGAACGCTGTGCCCCTCGCTTCGAAGCATTAAAAACTCCCCTTTGGTTGCAAAAAAACTCCTTTCGTCCAAGGCACAAAGGGCGCCAAGTTCGGTAGGGTACAAGATGCGCGCCGCCTGTTTGCCAAGACGCACCGTCTTTGCCGCTTCCATCTGCGCCGCGCCTCCCACGCCCGCCACCGCCATGCAATCCTCGGGATAGGCGCGATCCGACAAAATAGAATAGTCGCTTAACACCGCCCTGTTCAGATCCTGCCTGACCACCTTCATGCCGGCAAGCGCAAGCGCCGCCCGAGCATCATCTCCCGTTCGGCCTTCCTGGGCAAACAATAATACCTTACCGCCATGCGAAGATTCCCGCACCTGTTCGGCAAAACTTCTCATCCCCTCTTCCGCAAGGGTGACCTTAACTTTTTTTGAGATCGCTTCCATAACCTTCTCCTTTTTTTATAATGATACCGCGTGCACTTCGTCCGAAAAAGGCGCATCTTGCCGCTCTGCGAAGCATTTTGACAAAACGTTGACGATCCCGCCTAAACGCCGCCGCAAAACCACGCTTCCCGCGCATCAAAAGAGAATTGTATTGCTTTTTCCCCCGCCGAATGATAAAATAATTATACCGAACGAAGGTGAGGAAGTCAGCATGAAAATAATTGAAAAAATACAAGAGAAACAAAAAGATCTTTACGCTCGCAAACCCATCACTTTTGCCTTTTTGGGTGATAGCGTTACCCAAGGCTGCTTTGACTGCTACGAAACCTCTCCGAGCACGATAGAAACGGAGTTCGTGGCGGAATGGGGGTACAGCGAGGTATTTAAGAAAATGTTGCACAAGCTCTATCCTTCTGTTCCCCTCGCGGTGATCAACGCGGGCATCAGCGGAGGCGGTACCTCCGGCGGCTTGAAGCGATTGGAGCGCGACGTGCTCTCCTATTCTCCCGATTTGGTTGTTGTGTGTTTCGGACTGAACGATTGCGGCAACGGCAAAGGCGGCGTAAAGGATTATTCCGCCAATTTGAACGCCATTTTTGCCAAGATAAAAGAAAGTGGTGCGGAATGTGTGTTTATGACCCCCAACACCATGAATGAAAACGTAAGCCCCAAACTCACAAGCAAGCATATGCGAAACCTTGCCAAGGACTTTGCCGAGCGCATGAAAAAAGGCGTGTTGGATGATTACGTTGCCGCCGCCAAAAGGGTTGCCGCCGAAAACCAAGTGCCCGTTTGCGATTGCTACGCGCTGTGGAAAACCATGTCCGCAAACGGCGTGAACGTGACGGAACTGCTTGCCAACAAACTCAACCATCCGGATAAGGATATGCACTTCCTGTTTGCTTACGAACTCCTAAAAACCATGATGGGGTGAGCCGCCGCCACTTCATTAGTCTTTTTAAAAAACGAAAACGAGCCTCGTTTTTTCGAGGTTCGTTTTTTCTGTTGACGTTCGTTTTTAAGGAAAAAGCCGATCAACTTATCTTCCAGGAAACGGCTTCTACCCTTGCATCGATAAAGCGGCGGTAAATGCCATCCTTTTTCATCAGTTCGTCGTGCGTTCCCTCTTCGGCGATCCTACCTTGATCGATCACGAAGATCTTGTCTGCGTGACGCACGGTATTCAAGCGGTGCGCGATCATCAGCACGGTCTTGTCTTTGGTCAATTCTTTGATCGCCGCGATAAGGTCGTGTTCATTTTCCGGGTCCACGTTCGCCGTAGCTTCGTCCAAAATGATGATGGGAGAATCTTTTAAGATGGCTCTTGCAATGGATATCCTTTGTTTCTCACCGCCCGAAAGCGAGGACCCACCTTCGCCGATCACGGTGTCGTACCCATTGGGAAGCGAAGAAATGAAGTCATGGCAGCACGCCTTCTTTGCCGCCTCTATCACCTTTTCCATCGGAGTATCGGGGCTTCCGAAACGAATGTTGTTGGCGATGGTGTCGTGGAAGAGGTAGACCGATTGGAAAACAAAACTGAAGTTTTTCATCAAGGAATCCATGGAATACTCGCGCACATCCTTGCCGTCCAAGGTAACGGAACCTTCATCCACGTCCCAGAAGCGCGAGATCAGGTGGCAAATCGTAGTCTTTCCTCCGCCCGAGGGACCGACGAACGCTACGGTGCTACCGGACGGCACGGAGAGGGAAACGTCGTTCACGATCTTGCGATCCTCATAAGCAAAGGATACGTTTTTCATCTCGATGTCGTGCGAAGCGACGGGGATGTCCTTTCCGTCAATATCCATATTGGGAATGGAAAGCACTTCGTTCGCTTTATCCACCGAGGCATCCACAACTCGAAGGAGAGCGGAGAACATTCCCGCCGTATCCAGCGCGGCAAATACCATAAAGGAAGCGATCAGCATCACGGCACATTCCGCAACGCCCATGCTTCCGCCGATGCAGAAGAGGAGAGAAAGCGCGCACATCGCAACGCCTGTCATCTTTACGAGCCAAGACTGCAACCCCATATAGGGAGTGAAGGAAAGTTCCATATCGGTATTGATGGCGCTTGCTTCGTCAATGGCGTCGGAAAGCTCCTTATCATTCTCCGCGCTGATGCCGTAGCTTTTGGCTTCGGCAATGCCACCGATAAACTCCATCGTCTTTTGCACGATCTCGCTATCCGCAGCCATCTTGCGCGGTGCAAGTTTTTGCGCTTTCCTTTGCAGAAAGAAATTTGCGAGGAAGAAGAAAACGATGCCCGCCGTTGCCACAAGCCCGATCCTCCAGTCAAAGACGTAAAGGACCAAGTTGATGAGTGCCGCTTCGAATACGCCTTGCGTGACCAACATCACCACGCGCGTTGCCACGTCGGAAAGGTTTTCCATCGTGTTGGTAGTGACCGAGGTGATGTACCCCAAAGAATTCTTGTTAAAGAAGCCCATCGGTGCGTAACGCAGGTGGTTGGCTATCTCGATTCTTTTATCGGCGCAGGTTTCATAGCCGCCTCTGGTTTGCGCCATTTTGGAGAAGCAGGAAATGAATATTTGCAAGGCGATACTGCCCACGAGGATGCCCGTTGCGGCAAGGATCGTTCCGGTGCCGAGCGAGTTGGAAACGACGCCTTTGACGATCAGGTAGATCGCAGGCATCTTCATCGCTTGCAGGAGCGCTTCAAAAATGCCGAGCACGATGGATCCGTAAAATCTTTTTCGGTTGGTAGTATCGGCGAATTTGAAAAACTTTCTCAAGGTATTCATATTATTTCACCTCCTCTGCGCCATCTTTTGCTTCAACGTGCGCCTCCCACATGTTTTTATAGGTGTTGCAAGATGCGAGCAATTCTTCGTGTGTGCCTTGCCCTGCCACCTCGCCGTTTTTGATCACGAAGATCTTATCCGCATTGGTGATGGTGGAAAGCCTGTGTGCGATAACGACCAAGGTCTTGCCACGGGTGATCTCGGCAAGCGAGCGCTGGATCAAGGCTTCATTTTCGGGGTCGGTGTACGCCGTGGCTTCATCCAAGATCACGATGGGGGCATCTTTTAGCATGGCACGAGCAATAGAGATGCGTTGTTTTTCACCACCCGAAAGGTGCCCGCCTGCATCGCCGACGATGGTATCGTACCCTTTTTCCAAACTCATGATAAAGTCGTGACAAGCGCACTTTTTAGCGGCGGCTATTACCTCCTCATCCGTCGCATCCTTTTTCCCCAGACGAATGTTTTCCATCACGCTGCGATTAAACAGATAATTGTCTTGCGAAACATAGGCAACGTAGTGGTTGAAATCGCTTGTCGAAAGATCTTTGATATTTACGCCGCCGACGGTTACTTCACCTGACGACGGGTCCCAAAGCGAGGCGATCAAACGCGCGATCGTGGATTTGCCCGAGCCGGAGGGCCCAACAAGGGCGTTCACAGTGCCGCTTTGCATGTGGAGGTTCACTCCGTGCAAGATCTCTTTATCTTCCGCGTAGCCAAAGTGGACGTCCTTGAGATCGATCTCGGAGTTTTGAGGAAGAGCAAGGCTGTTTTCGGGGCGCTCCATTTCTTTCATATCCAAGATCTCGGTGACCTCGCCGAAGATCGTTCCCGCTTTGGTAATGTCGTCGCCGTATGAGAAGACCGTCATCAACGGACGGATCAAGCTGACCGATAGAATGAGGGCGGTGATCAGAGTCGTTGCGTCGATGGAACCGTGCATATACATAACACCGGCAACGGGAAGCACCGCAAGAAGCGTGGCGGGAGCGATGGCGTATCCGCAAGTGAAAGGAATAATGGTGCTACGCATCCAATCGATAAAGCAGTGGGAGCCGTCGTACGCCGCCTTCTTGAACTTTTCGTAAGAACTGTCCGCCTTGCCGAATGCCTTGATCACTTCGATGCCGTTGATGTATTCAACGGCGGTGTCGTTCAAAATCTTGGTCTTTTCCACGCAATTTGCCCAGTTTTCCGCATAGTTGCGCGTCATCAATAGCATAAATATCCCACCGACAGGCAGCGTGGCAAGGGATGCCAAAGCAAGTTGCCAACTGACCGTGCAAAGATAAATGAAGAGCGCAACAGGCGCTGCAAAATTCGCGGTGAACTCCGGCAAGACGTGAGCGAGGGTGGTCTCCATCGAATCCACACGCTCCACGATGGTGTTTTTCAGGGCGCCGCTCGGGATGTTCAAAACGTCGCCGAGGGGAACTCTCGTAAGTTTCTTGCAGATGGCTTTTCGGACGTTTGCCAGCACCGAGAAAGTTGCCGCGTGTGAGCAACCGGTGGAAATGCCGTGGAAAACAGCCTGCAACGTCCAGAAGATCGCAATCAATCCAAGGTCAAGCCCGTAATCTTTAAAAGCGTGACCGCCTTCCAACAGTTTGGTTACGATCCTTGCTACGAAATAGTAAGGCAAGATAGAACAAGCGACTCCGCACACCGCCAAAATCACACTCAAAGCATAGAGCGGTTTTTTCTGACCCGAGAATCGCATGATCTGTCCGATCAATGGTGGTTGATTCCGTTTGTTAGTCATTTGCGTTACCTCCGTTTTTGATAGTTTTGACGTTACGTCGATCAGTGCTTTGTTTTGCGTCCGATTTGTGATCGGATCAATAGAGTTGACGGCATCATTCGGGAGCCTTCAAGGCGGCGACCATGTCGATCTTTTTGTTTTTCCTTGCAACGAGCACGCCAACGATCAGGGAGACGCCCGCAGTCACGAGGATGGAAACGAGATAAGTCAGTGGTCCTAGATAAAGCGACATCTCATATTCGGACGCAAGCGCAGTGATCAGCCATTTTAGGACGAGCACGCCGAGCGGGAAGCCGAGGATGATCCCGAAGAAGGTGATCAACATCGTTTGCCCGATCAAAAGCCTTGCGATCTTTTTATTGTTAAATCCCACGACTTTTAAGGTGGCCATCTCAAGGTAGCGTTCGGTGTATCCCATCGACCCAAGGTTGTAAAGCACGATCACGCCGAGGATGATGCCGGCGATGATGAGAAGCAGGATCATTTCGTTCATGATCTCCATAAAACTATCGAAAGATTCCATGATCTCGCCCTTAGTTCGAACGTTTTTGACGGCGACAAGCGAGGCATCGACCTCGGAGATCGGCGTGTCGGAATAAATCGTATCCGCCTTGTATTCGATCCCGAGCGCGTTTGCATAATCAACGGAGATCATCACGCTCTCGGAAAGCGACCGCGCAACACCGCCGACGGTCAGCTCATACACTTCGCTCTTTCCAAAGGGGCTGATCTTGATGGTGTCGCCTTTTCCCACTCCAAACTCCTCTGCGATTCGAGCGCAGACAAAAGCCTCGTTGTCCGTCAATTTGACGTAAGAATTGTCCTCTTTCAAGAAACGCATCTTGTCATTCGGGAGGGACCAAACGGTCAAGCTGATCGCTTTTTCTCCGATCTCCACCGGTACCGTAGCGGAATAGTTGCCGCCGTAAAGCTCGATCACCTCGTTACGCGCGGTATCCGATGCGGAAGTATCCAAATAGATACAAGTTTTATAGTTCATAGCGCCTTCATAGTACGAATCGATGAATTCCGTCGCCGTATCCTTCATTCCCATCGCACCGACGAGGATCACCATACAGCCGATCACCCCAAGCAAACTCATAAAAAGGCGGGACTTGTGGCGCATCATATCGCGCAAATTCCACTTCATGCCGAAAGACAGTTTGTTCCACAAGGGTGTTTTTTCCAAAAGGACCTTTTTGGCTTTCTTCGGCGCGAGAGGTCGCAGTGCCTCCGCGGCGCTGCCCTTCAGCATGCGCGAGACCGAGAAGTACCCGACCGCCGTAAAGAGCGCGAGGACAAGGGCAATCACGAGGAAAGAAAACCACGGCAGGTACATCGTCCAATAGGACATATCGAAGTAAGTTCCCATCGCGCCGTGCGGATTCATAATGAAATAGCAGACGAGATAGCCGAGCCCGATCCCGAGGATACTTCCGATGATCCCCACGAAGAGGGAAAGCATGGTGTAGTGTCTGAGAAGCGTTCCGTCGCGGAACCCCAGTGCTTTGAGCGTTCCGATCTGCGTCTTTTCTTTGGCGGCAATGCGGTGCATCGTCGTGATCATCGTAAGGACCGCGATCAAGAGGAAGACCAAGGGAAGGAATGCTCCCATCGTTTTGCCCTCTTTCGCTTCACCTTGCACTTCGGCATAAGAAATCACTTCATCCTTAGTCAAGACGAGAGTGGTCTTGGCAAGCGCGGCGTTGACCGCCTTCTTGAATTGCTTTTCGGAGAGCGAAGACCGCACGTTGATCTGCGGATAGATCGGAAATTCCGCCAGCGAGAGATACGCCGCAGGCGAAACGTAAGCAAAACCATATTTATCGAAAGACGGCATAACGGCACCGTTATCCGGCACGCAGATCAGATATTCGGCGGATTTAACGAGTCCACGCACGATCAAAGGGATGTCGCTGTTATAGAATAGCGTAATCGTATCGCCCACTTTTATATGGTTTTCCTTGGCATAGCGCTCGGACAACCAAATTCCTTCTTCGTCCGCCTCGTCATAAGGAGCGCCCGACATCAGTTTGAAAAAGGATACGTCTTTCGAGGTCGTTACCGTAACGGCAAGGGTCTTTTTATCTTCGCCTTTAACGTTCAAGTCGATCGAAGCAAACAATGCGGCGGCATCCACCCCTTTGATGGCTTTGATCGCTTCTAAATCTTGTTCTGTAAAGCCGAGATCTCCGTCGTTGACAACTCGATAATCGGCAAAATGAGTCTCTTCATAAAAGGCGTTCGTATCCTTTTCTATCGTCACCCATTCCATGTTGAACCCGATAAAAATACCGACGCCGATCATGATCATCAGGATCATCGAGATAAATTGCGCTTTGTATTCTCCAAAGGTACGAAACAGCTTTTTGACTAGCATATCACCACTCCACGTCGTCGGCAGAAAGCGGGATCTGCTCTTCCGCCGAAATGATTTTGCCGTTCTTCACGCGGACGACCACGTCCGCCATTTTGGCAATGTTTTGATTGTGCGTAACGATCAGGATAGTCTTACCGTAAGAGCGTGCCATATCCAATAATAATTTCAGCACGATCACACCGGTATCGCTATCCAAAGCACCCGTCGGCTCATCGCAAAGAATGATCTCGGGATTTTTCGCCAAAGCGCGCGCGATGGATACGCGTTGCTGTTCGCCACCCGAAAGCTCGGAAGGGAAGTTGTTCAAGTGATCGGCGAGCCCTACCTCGGCGATCATCTTTTCCGCCGGAAAGGCATTCGGAGCGATCTCTCGAACCAATGCTACGTTTTCACGCACCGTAAGGGTGGGGATCAAATTGTAGAATTGAAAGACGAATCCCACCGTCTTTGCGCGATAATCGGCAAGCGCATTCCCGCTCAATGCCGAAATATCCTTTTCGTTTACGATGATCTTACCTTCATCGGGGCTGTCAAGTCCTCCGAGAATGTTGAGAAGGGTGCTCTTACCCGCACCGCTCGGTCCGAGTATGACAACAAACTTTCCTTTTTCTATAGTAAGATCAACGTTGTCGAGCGCACGCAATTCGTGCTCCCCGCTTTTATAAATCTTGCTGACGCCCTTTAATTCTATCAAGCTCATACCTTCCTCTCCTTTGAGATTTCCCCTTATCGAAATAATGTGAAAGAAATTTCACCTTTTCGCATTTATCCTATCACCAAGCACTGATCCCCGTCAAACAAAATGTGAATAATTTTTCATATTTTTCAAAAGATTCGGAAAGGCGTTTTGCACAGGCTGAAAAATCATGATGGGGTGAGCCGCCGCCGCTTCATAAGTCTTTTAAAAAAACGAAAACGAACCTCGCTTTTTAATCGTCGGGGTTCGTATTATTCGCTAATGGCGGAGCGGTGGTAATGAAAGTTGAATGGTTAGTTAACGGCTCGTTCAGATGATAATTGCTTGAATGCGATCATGAAATGAATTATTATGGAAAACGAAATGAAAAACATTTCGGTCGGTGACGTTTACTCGGACATCAAAACGGAAATGGGTATTAAGTGAGGCACATATGAATAGGATTGTTGAAGAATTAAAGAAGGTCAAGGTATTTTTTATCGGGACGACGGAAGGGGATCAGCCCCGTGTTCGCCCGTTTTCTTCGGTAGCAGAGTTTGAAGGTAATGCTTATATTTGTTGCGGCAATCATAAAGAGATTTACAAACAGCTGTCAGTAAATCCGAAAATCGAACTGTGCGGAATGTACGATGGCGGCACTTGGCTCCGAGTGACCGCGACCGTCGTGGAGGATAACCGTGTCGAGGTGCAAGAAGCTGTGCTGAACGATCCGACGGGCCCGAAGCAATTATACACGGCGGGGGATGGCAGATTCGTGACCTATCGTTTGACCGAAATCAAAGCGTTGAAATATAATTTCTACGCCGCACCCGAAAAGATAAAAGAAAATGAGTGATAAAGGAATCGGTGAAATGAGCGAAAAAACGAAAATGCTATCAGGAGAACTGTACGACCCGAGCGACGAAGAATTGCTTGCGCTACGAAAGAAGTGCCACGGTCTTTGTTTGAAATATAGTCAAACCACGGAAGAAGACGAGGAGATTAGAGAATCCTTGTTGAAAGAAATGGGTATTGTGCGGGGAAAGAACGTCTATTTGCAGGGACCGATCTATTTTGACTACGGCTGTTTTACTTCCATAGGGGAAAACACCTATGCGAATTTCAATCTGACCGTCTTAGACGTCTGTCCCGTTACGATAGGTAAGAACGTTTTTATGGGAACGGGCGTCAGCATAGTTGCGCCACTTCATCCTATGAAGTATCAAGAGCGGAATATATTTATGAATGACAAAGGGATAATGACCGACAAGGAATACGGAAAGCCGATCACGATAGAGGATAATTGTTGGATCGCTTCAAACGTTACGATATGCGGCGGAGTAACGATCGGCGCGGGCTCGGTAATAGGGGCGGGCTCGGTCGTAACGAGATCTATTCCGGCAAATTCGTTTGCGGCGGGGAATCCCTGTAAGGTCATTCGTTCGATCGACAACAACGAATTATAAGGCGGATAAGAAAATGGTCGGCACAAAGTGGTGCATCGAATATCTGAAAAAATATAACGGGATCGACGCTTTGCCCGATATGCCGGACGAGGCGCTTTTCCGCGCGCTTCAAAATATCACGATGCCCTATGCGTTGTCCGAGGAGTTTTATCAAAAACAGGATGACGTACTGCAAGAGATACTATCTCGTAAAGATATTACGAACGTCGCCGATTTTCCGGATGGTATCTCTCTTTGGAAAGGTGATATTACTCTTCTGAAAGCGGATGCTATCGTCAATGCCTGCAACAATAAAATGCTTGGTTGCTTCGTGCCGGGGCATCACTGTATCGATAACGCCATCCATTCCTTCGCGGGGCTGCAAGTAAGGCGAGATATGATGAAAGTAATGGAAGCGCAAGGTCACGATGAACCGAACGGCGATTGCAAGGTGACACCGAGTTACAATTTGCCCTCGAAGTATATCTTTCATACAGTCGGACCTATTTATTCGGGGATAAGACGAGACGAGATCGACTTGATGCGTTGTTATACCTCTTGCCTGATGAAAGCGGACGAAATGGAATTAACGTCCATCGTGTTTTGCTGCCTTTCTACGGGAGTCTTCGGATATCCGATAGAAAAGGCGACGACCATCGCTATTCATACGGTCAAAGAGTATTTGAAGAACAGAAATAAACACCTTAAAAAGGTGGTTTTCAATGTGTTTACGGAGAGAGACTATGAAGTCTATCAAAGACTACTCGCAAGAGATTGAAAAGATAAAGAGTGCGATCAACGAAGCCGACGCCGTTTTGATCGGAGCGGGTGCCGGTCTTTCCACGGCTGCAGGCTTTACTTATTCGGGTGCAAGATTTCAAGCGCACTTTGCGGATTTCGGCAAGAAGTACGGCATTGACAATATGTATTTCGGCGGCTTCTATTCCTTTCCTTCTCCCGAAGAAAAGTGGGCGTACTGGTCGCGATATATCTTCATCAACCGCTATTCCGATATCCCGAAACAAACCTATTCCCATCTACTTTCCCTTGTAAAAGACAAGGAGTATTTCGTGTTGACTACCAACGTAGATCATTGCTTTCAGCGAGCGGGGTTCGATAAGAGAAGGCTCTTTTACACGCAGGGCGATTTCGGACTGTTTCAATGCAGTGTGCCTTGTCATAACAAAACCTATGACAACGAAGAGGTTGTGAAGAAAATGTACGTCGAACAAAAGGATATGCATATCCCGACGCAACTTATCCCGAAATGCCCCGTCTGCGGCAGGGAAATGAGCATGAATCTCCGCGCCGACGATACGTTCGTTCAAGATGAAGGTTGGTATGAAGCGAGCGGACGGTATTCCGATTTCTTGCAGGAATATTCGGATAAAAAGATCGTATTTCTCGAACTTGGCGTGGGCGGCAATACGCCCGTCATCATCAAATATCCGTTTTGGCGTATGACCTATGCTAATCCAAAGGCTATGTATGTCTGTATCAATTACGGGGAGGCGATTTGCCCTGATCAAATCAAAGACAGAGCCGTTTGTGTGGATGAGGACATTGATCTCGTTTTATCAAGCATGGGAAATAAATGATAGCCACGCGATATTAAAGTTTTATTCCAAAATAATCATTCGCAAAGAAAAATACGAACCTCGAATTATGATCGTCGGGGTTCGTATTATTCGCTAATGGCGGAGCGGCGGTCACGAAAGTTGAATTCTTTTAACATCAAAAACGTTGACACGTGTTCTATAAAAACTATCGATTGTAATTGTATTACAAATGTGATAAAATATAGGCGCGATACAACTAAATAGGTAACGAAAGGATCATCCTCTTGGCAAGGATGTGCCTATTTCGTGTTACATAAACCTTTCTTATCTATTTATGTAGTTGTGTCGCAGCAAGCGAGATGGTGTGCATTTTTGCAGGTACCGTTTCGCTTGAGGCGGTACCTTTTTTTAGGCACGCAAGGAGGAATGGGAAATGAAAAAGAGCATAGGGATCATAGTGTTTTTGATTCTGCTGTCTGTCTGCTTGGTATTCGCTGCTTGTGAGAATGTAAGCAACGAGACCATAACGGAATCGGTCGTTGACCCGGAACCGGTACACACACATACTTTTTCTGATATTTGGTCGAAAGATGCCGATTACCATTGGCACGCCGCGACGTGTGAACATACGGCAGAGATAAAGGATAAAGCCGCGCACACCTGGAATGATGGGGAGATCACCACGCTTGCCACCGAGGAAGCGGAAGGGGTGAGGACTTATACTTGCATCGTCTGCGGCGCGACCAAGAGCGAAGTGATCGCAAAACTGAAAAAGTCGAGTGAAGGCTTAGCTTTTGCGTTGAAGAATGACGATACTTATGAAGTGACCGGTATCGGCACCTGCACGGATACGGACGTTGTGATCCCTGCGCAATATCAAGGAAAGGTGGTGACGAGCATCGAGAGTTGGGCGTTCCGCGGTTGCAGCGGCTTGACTTCTGTTACCATCCCCTCGAGCGTGACGAGCATCGGGAATTATGCGTTCGTTTGCGTAGAGCTCGTGATGGAAACGGCTTTTCCTTTTCTCTCTATTTTTGTGGAAGCAGATAATTTGATATATAAGAGCATAGATGAGGTGTTATACACAAAGGATGAGAGTGCTATCGTACAGTATCCTGTAGGTAGGAGTGGCTCTTACGTGATTCCCGCGAGTGTGACGAGCATTGGAGAGGGGGCGTTCTATGGGTGCCGCGGCTTGACCTCCGTCTCCTTTGCCGAGGGCAGTCAGTTGACGAATATCGGGAATTATGCGTTCCACGGTTGCAGCGGCTTAACCACGATCACGATTCCGTCCTCTGTGACGAGCATCGGGGAGGGGGCATTCGTGTTTTGCACCGGCTTGACCTCCGTCACGATCCCCTCGAGTGTGACGAGCATCGGGGAGAGTGCGTTCTATAATTGCAGCGGCTTGACCTCTGTCACGATTGGAGAGGGCGTGACGAGCATCGGGAATTATGCGTTCTCCTTTTGTAGCGGCTTGACTTCCGTTACCATCCCCTCGAGCGTGACGAGCATCGGGAATTATGCGTTCGCGGGTTGCAGCGGCTTGACGTCGATCACCGTGGAAGCAGGGAACGCCAAGTATCACAGCGCGGGTAATTGCTTGATCGAAACGGAGAGCAAAACTTTGATTGCGGGTTGCAATAACAGCGTGATCCCTGATGATGGCAACGTGACGAGTATCGGGAATTGTGCGTTCTATGGTTGCAGCGGCTTGACATCCGTGACAATCGGGAGCGGCGTGACGAGCATCGGGGATAGGGCGTTCTATAATTGCAGTGGCTTGACCTCCGTGACGATCGGGAGCGGCGTAACGAGCATCGGGGATAGGGCGTTCAACGACTGCGATAGGTTGGTGGAAGTCTATAATCAGTCCTCGCTCAATATCACGAAAGGTAGCGGCGGTTACGGCTACGTCGGATATTATGCGAAAGAGATCTATACGAGCGAATACGTCAGCAAGCTCAGCACGGATGAGAACGGATATATTCTCTATACGGATGGGGCGAACGTTTCTTTGATTGGATATACAGGCTTGGCGACTGAATTGACTCTTCCCACGGGCATCACGGAAATCTATCAATATGCGTTTTATAATTGTATTCGCTTGACCTCTGTTACGATCCCGTCCTCTGTGACGAGTATCGGGGATTGTGCGTTCGAGGATTGCAGCGGCTTGACCTCCGTGACGATCCCCTCGAGCGTAACGAGCATCGGGGAGAGGGCGTTCCGTTATTGCAGTGGCTTGACCTCGATTTACTATACGGGTGACGTAGCGGGATGGTGCGCGATCTCCGCTCTTAATGATTTGATGAGTTATGACTCCTCCTCCAAGTCGCTCTATATCGGCGGCGTGAAGGTGGAAGGCGACCTCGTGATCCCGAGCGACGTGACGAGCATAGGAGATTATGCGTTCTTCGGTTGCAGCGGCTTGACCTCCGTCACGAT
>DEWF01000004.1:79360-117681 GCA_002363545.1 Christensenella sp. UBA3217
TGACCTCCGTCACGATCCCCTCGAGTGTGACGAGTATCGGGGATTGTGCGTTCGAGGATTGCAGCGGCTTGACCACGATCACGATCCCGTCCTCTGTGACGAGCATCGGAGAGGGTGCGTTCGCGGGTTGCAACGGCTTGACCTCCGTCACGATCCCCTCGAGCGTAACGAGCATTGGGGATTATGCGTTCTCCGGTTGCAGCGGCTTGACCTCGATCACCTATCAAGGCACCAGGGCGCAGTGGAATGCCATATCCAAGGGCTGGTGGAACTATAATACCGGCAATTATACGATCCGTTGCACGGATGGTGATATAAACAAATAAAAAGAGGGATCTTGTGATCCCTCCGTTCCGATCCCTGCCGTCACGCGAACGCGTGTATATCGTCAACTCGCAGAGTTGTATATCATCGGCACAAAGTGCCGTATATCATCAAACCGCAAGGATTGTTTTATACACGGCAGAGCCGTGATGATATACAAGGCGCAAGCACCTTGATGATATACACACCTAAAGGTGTGATGATATGCCAAACCTTGCGGTTTGGATAAAAAAGAACCTAAATTGAAGCGTGTTTAATTTAGGTTTTTTTTGGCGGAGAGTTATGGGCGCGACGCGTTAAGAAAACAGCACAGTGCGCTGTTTTTAGCCAAAGCGCGCGAAGGAGCTATGCTCCGAGCGTTCGAACATTTAGGTTCGAATCCCGTCTCCGCCAAATAAAAAGGCCCGAAATAATCGAGCCTTTTTATTTGGCGGAGAGTTAGGGATTCGAACCCCAGGAAGCTCTCACTTCAACGGTTTTCAAGACCGCCGCTTTCGACCACTCAGCCAACTCTCCACTTCCTGTTCGTTCTGAGGCAAAAAGCCTCAAAAGATACCTCTATTGTATTCATTTACACGGGTAATGTCAATGAATTTCCGAGATCCTTTTTATCCCCCGAATATCCTCAAAGGGGATCGCCTCCTCTCCCAAGCGGAGCAACTTTTTCACTTCGTCCACGCGATCCACCACCCCCGTATGCGTCACGTAATGCCCTCCGAGATAAAAAGTGACTTCCACACCCTCTCCGCGCGTAAGACGAGAAAGGGTGACGGAGATCGCCTCGGCATCCTCTTCGCCAAGTTCCGCTTTTTCCACCCGTTCCGCCTTTTCTTCCATTCTTCTGATTGCCGCGCCAAGCCCTTTCATTGCGTCAAAGGAAAGGAATTGTTTTGCGCGGTCTTCCCTGTTCATTGCCATACTTTCTCCCTAAAAAGTCCCTTGATCGGGTCTTTTCTCTTATTCTCTTTTTACTCCAATAACCTATGCTCTGTGCCCGCCTATCATGCCGTTTCGCTCTATTGCCGTGGCGCCCTCTTCCAGGTCCATTGCCCGCAAGATCGCGTTCTTTCCCATCTTACGTTTGATCTCTATTGCCGCCTTTTCCGCGCGTTTTTCCTTTTCCACCTTCTCCCCGTCGGTAAAAAAGTCGTACCCTTCGCATCCTTCGTCCAAAATGCCGTCAAAAGAAACCGCAAGCCGCCGAATGGGCACGTCCTGCCGCGTGGTTTGCTCAAAAATGCACTTTGCATAAGGCCGTATCCGCGAAAAAAGCGCCGTGGCGTTATCCAGCCGCAATCTGCCGCCCGTGGGCGCAATGGTGCCAAAGGAATATCCCACAAAAATCGACACGCCGCCCGCTATCACTTTTTGCCGCATCATGCGTTCGCACCCTTCCAAAACCATCTCCATAAGAACTACTTCCGCCTGCTCAAAGGTGTAATTCTTGGGCAAAATTTGAGAGTTGGATACCGATCTGGACCTGCTCTTATACGCCTTGATATCCGCAATGGTGCAACTCTCCCGTCCGTGGGCGTGGTCTATCAAAAGCTCGGCATTTATGCCGAAGATCTTGTAAAGCAACTCTTCCGGAGCGTGCGCTATTTGCCCCATCGTGTACAGTCCGTGGCTTGCAAGGCGGCGCGCCGTGCCGGTGGAGATCTGCCAAAAATCCGTGATGGGAGTGTGATCCCACAGCGTTTTGCAATACTCCGCCTCGCTCAAATAACCGATATGCTCCGCGCTGTGCTTGGCGGTAATATCCAGCGCTATCTTGGCAAGATACAAGTTGGTGCCAATGCCCGCCGTGGAGGGTATTTTAAGTTCCCGCCCTATTTCCTCAATCAAAAACTTGGCAAATTCCGCGGGGGTCTTGCCGTATATCTTCAAATAATCCGTCACGTCCAAAAAGCACTCGTCCACCGAGTACACGTGGATATCCGATTTGTCCATATACTTCAAATAAATGCCGTAAATGCGCGCCGCATAGTCCACGTAAAGTTGCATGCGCGGCAACGCCGTCAGGTATTCCACCCCGGCGGGGATCTCGGAAAGCCGACAACGATTCCGAATGCCAAGAGATTTCATCTTGGGGGAGATAGCCAAACAAAGCGCGTTCTTTCCCCGCTCCTTATCCGCCACCACAAGACAAGTTTCAAAAGGGTTCAGTCCCCGCTCGGCACATTCCACCGATGCGTAAAAGCATTTCATGTCTATGCAAAAGTAAGTCCGTTGCTTTTCCATGCCACGCGCCCCTCCCTTCGGCGCAATGCGAACAAATGTTCATATAGATTGTACATTATTTCCCGCGACGGGTCAAGAGTTGAGCGCCCCTTTTTAACAGGAAATTTTTCCCTGCACAGAAAAGCGCGGTTCCCGCCCCCAATCTGCCAATTGCTGTTTACGGCATTAGACAAAACTTTATAACAATACGGGTGCACAAATTATAACTTTCTCCGCCTTAAATTATTGACAAAAGCCAATAAACCTTTATAATAATATATATAAGCAAAAATTATACCTTCCCTGCGGGCGAACGCATAAGGCTTGCACAAACGGACATTCTAATAACTGAGGAAAAACGATGAAGCGGTACGATTATTTGATAGTGGGAACAGGCCTTTTCGGCGCCGTCTTTGCTCATGAAATGATGCAAAGAGGCAAATCCTGCTTGATGATCGAAAAGCGCGACCATCTTGCCGGCAACATTTATACCGAAGAGGTGGAAGGCATTCAAGTCCATCGTTACGGCGCGCATATTTTTCACACCTCGGATAAATCCGTTTGGGACTATATTAACCGCTTTGCCACCTTTAATCATTACGTGAATTCTCCCGTGGCGATCTATCACGACGAGCTTTATAACCTTCCCTTTAACATGAACACCTTCTCCAAAATGTGGGGGATCAAAACACCCGCCGAAGCAAAGAAGATCATTGCGGATCAAATTGCGGATCTTGGCATTACCGAGCCCCAAAATTTGGAAGAGCAGGCTCTCAGTCTTGTGGGAAGGGACGTGTATGAAAAACTTATAAAGGGCTATACCGAAAAGCAATGGGGTCGCCCCTGCAGCGAGTTGCCCGCTTTTATTATCAAGCGCCTTCCCTTGCGTTTCACTTACGATAACAATTATTTTAACGACCGCTTCCAAGGCATTCCCGAAGGGGGATATACCCAAATCATTGAAAAGATGATCCACGGGGCGGACGTGCTTTTGAATACCGATTATTTTACCTTTATAAAAGGTCACGAAGGCATTGCCAAAAAGATCCTTTTCACCGGTGCGATAGACGCCTTTTTCGATTATTGCTACGGGCCGTTGCAATATAGAAGCGTCCGCTTTGAAACCGAAGTGTTGGATACGGATAACTATCAAGGCAACGCCGTGGTGAATTACACCGCGCGCGAAGTGCCGTACACTCGAATCATCGAGCACAAGCATTTTGAATTTGGCAAACAACCCAAAACCGTGATCAGCCGCGAGTACAGCAGCGAATGGAAGGTGGGGGTTGAGCCCTATTATCCCGTAAACAACGAGCAAAACACCGCTCTTTACGAAAAGTACCGCGCCCTGGGCGCCACCCGCCCGGACGTGATCTTCGGCGGCCGCCTCGGACAGTACAAATATTACGACATGGACAAAGTGATCGCCGCCGCGCTGAAAGCGGTGAACGACGAAGAGGCGGCGTTCTTATGATGAATGGATCTTTACTGGAAAGCATATTCATGCCAGGCCTGTCCGGCATAAAGATTCAAAATTGCGTAGACGAGAACGGGAAGACCGAAGTAAAAAGAATGATGACGACTCATAATTCGGATTTACTGTCGCCTGACACCATTCCCGAGATCGACTTAGACAATATACAAACCATCCCTGAAGGAAGATTCTCTATCAAATACAAAAATGTTTCGTTTGAGATGTTTTTCCATAATAAACCCAACCTTCCTTTGATTGTAGTTTTAAACGGAACTCTGATGGCAGAGTACCCGGAATTTAAGCGTTGGTCTTGGTGCAATTTTATGCAAGGAAGCATGCTGAACATAGCCGATCCCATGTATGAAAAACATAAAGGTCTCAGACTGGGATGGTACTATGGAGACAAACAAAAAGATTATCGAAAGATCCTTTCACAAATAATCATCAAAATTGCTGCTTTTCTAAACATATCCAACGAGAATATCGTTTTTTACAGTTCTTCCGGCGGAGCTGCCGCATCTTTTGAGATTGCTTCTTATATCGAAGGCTCTACGTGTATCGCAATAAATCCTCAGCTGTATTTGGAAGATTATCACTATTACGATTCTTTCAAAAAAATCACAAAGCAAAACCCGGAGGAAGACCGTTTCCATCGCAATTCGATCACGCATTGGATAAACCGCAACAACAAAACAAAGTATATTATCGTAGGGAATGTGTATAGTGCTGATGATAAGATTGCATTGACCCGCCTAGCCGACGAGTTGGATTTGGATTTACGCTATGGTATATCCAAAAAGAACAATCTTATCGTGTGGTGTTATTCCGCCGTATCGGACGAACCTCATAATGCGCAGGAAGATTATTGTATGCACTTCCCGATAATGTTTTTGAAAAATCTGTTTTCCGAAACAGTTGATTTCCATCACTATGAGAATTTATATGTCCTGTTTTCCGAACTTTGGAGCAACAAGTGGTTGCTGCTTAATGAGAAAAAACTGGAAAAGCCCACATTTGTTTTAGATAAAAAATTCTCAACAGTATACGACCGGGAAAACTTGGATATCACTGCATCCGAATCCATATACAATGCATATGCTCTGGATTTCGATTTGACCCCCAACACCTATTATCGTATCACCGCAAAAGGGGCTTTTAGCACAAATGAAGATATACAAAAATATGCGATCGGAATTAAGGATACAAAGAAAAACGCATTGCTCATCAAAAGAAAACTTTTAATGGGCGCAGATCATGCGGAATTTCTCCTCGGGTCATCTGCACAAAACCTTCAATTAAGGATTTACACCGGGGAACCGGGAAAAGCGGAAAATACAACGCTTCATATCGATAAACTTATAATAAAAGCGAAGAAAATGCATTAAAAGTAACCGACCTATTCTCACAAAAGAGACACTTGCAAGGAGTATAAATAATGAAAAAAACGGAAAGCGACATCATACAACTAATCAATTTTGACACACAACAGAATGTAAAAGTTTCAGTTGTGATCCCTATTTACAATGTTGAAAAATATCTCAAAGAGTGCGTGCAAAGCGCTATGGATCAAACATTACCGGATATAGAAATCATTTGTGTCAATGACGGCTCTACCGATAGCTCCTTATCCATATTGAAAGCACTTGCCAAGCAGGACAAGAGAATCCGCATTATAGACAAAAAGAACGCCGGATACGGACGCGCCGTCAATGTTGGCATGGCTCATGCAAAAGGTGAATACATCGCGATTTTGGAAAGCGATGACTTAATTCATAAAACAATGTATGCCAAGCTTTATGATCTCGCAAAGAAAACGGATGCCGACATCGTTAAAGGGAACTACTACAAGTTTTGGGGAGACTTCAGCCATGATCCGAAGCTTGTTTTCTGCAAACTGAATTCTTTATCAAAATGCTATAAAACCGTTATCAACCCTGCAACGTGTTTGGACATATTTCAATTCAACACCACTTGGAGCGGCATTTACAAGAAAAGCTTTTTGGAAAAACACAACATTAAACACCAAGAAACACCGGGGGCTTCTTATCAAGATATCGGATTTTGGTTTTTGACCACTTGTTGTGCAACGAAAATATATTATACGGAAGATGCTTTCTATTATTACCGACAAGACAACATCAATTCCTCTATTAACAACAAAGGAAAAGTCTATTTTGCAAGCGAAGAGTACAGACACATCTATGAATTCTTAAAAAGTGATCCCACACTTTATTCGAATTTTATCGGAATTTATTATGTGCGAAAATATTACAACTATAACTATACACTGAATAGAATTGCACCTTCTTTCCGCGAGGAGTTCATCAAATTCTTCGCAGACGAATTTAACGCATCGTTTGCAAAAAAAGAAATCAACGAAAAACTTTTCCCTGCGGGAGACTTGGCAAGATTAAAGGCAATTTGTGCGAATCCCTTGGAGGTTTTAAAATCCGATAATCCCATCACTATTGTTTTTGGATCAGACAGCAATTATCTGCCCTACGTTTCCGTTGCGATCCAATCCATTAAAGAAAATGCAAACAAAAACGATTACTATGAAATCCACATCTTCTACGAGGAAATAGATCAAACGAAAATAAACAAGATGTTAACGATGCAAACGGATCATTTCCGTATCGTATTCAATAATGTCTCCGAGCGCTTAAAATCCAATTGTTATTACAAAACCGGGCACTTCACCCGCGCAATGTATTATAGATGGTTGATACCCGAAATTCTAAAAGACAGAGAAAAAGTCCTGTATCTTGATTGCGATTTGATGCTGTTACGCGATTGTGCCGAACTATATAATATGGATATCGGAGACAAAGTCGTTGGTGCCATCCATAACGTTTGCAATAATGTGACAAAAAAATACGTGGAAACCAAACTGAATCTCCCCATTGATCAATATTTTAATTCGGGCGTCCTGTTAATGAATTGTGCAAAATTTCAAATGCTTGACATCCGAACCAAATGTGCTGAGATTTTAAGTAAAAAGACAGACCTATTATTCCCCGACCAAGACTCCCTAAATTTGGTTTTGTTTGGGCAAGTTTGTTTCTTGAGTGGAAAATGGAACTGCCAATGGAATCATTTGTTCTCTAAAAATACGATATACGCACTTAGTGACGAGGAAGAACACATTTTTAACGAGTCTTTGATCGATACCGGTATTATCCACTTTGCATCCCCCATTAAGCCATGGAATAAACCTGAAGCACGTTTTGCAGATATTTTCTGGAAACATGCGAAGAACACCCCGTTCTACGAGGATATTTGCCAAGCAAATCCCTCTTATAAAGTCAGCGTGATACTCCCCATTTACAATATGGAGAAATACTTGGGAGAATGCTTGGATACCGTTTTTGCGCAAACGCTTGCGAATGTTGAAGTCATTTGCGTTAACGATGGTTCTACGGATGGCACTAAACGCATCCTTGAATCCTACAAAAAGAAACACAATAACATGGTCATTATTAACACCCCCAACAAAGGTGTCGGTTCTGCCCGAAACACCGGCATTATGAATGCGCATGGGGAATTTATCGCCTTTATGGATCCGGATGATTGGTATCCGAATCACTCCGTATTGGAAAAGCTATACACGAAAGCCAAAAAGAACAATGTTCTGATTTGCGGCGGCAGTTTCTTAATGCAACAAGGCGATGAGATCATCTCAACGTTTGAAGGCTTGAATAGGGACAATGTTTTCTATAAAGAAGGATTAATATCTTATTATGATTATCAGTTCGATTATAGTTTCCATCGCTTTATCTACAATCGCAAATTCCTTTTAGACAACAAACTCTTCTTCCCTAATTACAGCAGGTATCAAGACCCGCAATTCTTCGTCCGTGCCATGACCTTGGCTAAAAAATTCTACGCCATCGTTGACATTACTTACAAATACAGGTGCGGTCAAAAAGCAATCAATTGGACGTTTAAAAAAGTAAACGATATGATGCTTGCGCTCAACGATATCCTTTTGTGGTCTAAAGTTCATAAATTGGCAAAATTGCATTATCTTACTTATAATCGCATCAATTATGAATATCAACCGGTCATTTCGGCAAGTATTTGTAAAGGGAATCTTGTTGCTTTCGGCATAGCCACAAAACTAAACGGCAACGTTGATTATAATTTGTTGCGGCAATATGATCCTTCTATTCCCAACAAACAACTGATCAACCCATTGTTTCAGATTTATAATGAGTACATTCTGAACTCATCGTCCACAAAAAACAGCGGCAGTATTCAAGAAATAATCAGTTTAAGCACGCAGTTAAGCGACATTAAGAAATCCTGGTCGTTTAGAGTCGGTCGTTTAATAACGTATTTCCCAAGAAAAATTAGGGATTTTTTCAGAAAAAAGAAACATAAATAAGGTTAAAGAAGCATGAAAATCGTAGTAGTCGGAACAGGATATGTAGGATTATCAAACGCAATACTGCTTGCGCAAAAAAATGACGTAACGGCAGTGGACGTATTACCCTCAAAAGTGGACGCCATAAACGAGCGTATTTCTCCCATTGATGACAAGGAGATCATTTCTTATTTAAAAGAAAAAGATCTCCGCTTGCATGCCGTTACGGGAGAGCACGCGCCTTACGCCGAGGCGGATTATATCATTATCTCCACCCCAACCAATTATGATGAGAAGAAAAACTTCTTTGATACTTCCAGCGTGGAAAAAGTTATAGATGATGCCTTCCGTGCGAACACTCCCGCTTATATCGTGATCAAATCCACCATTCCTGTTGGTTTTACCGAGGAGATAAGCAAAAAATATCATACGGACAAGATCCTCTTTTCTCCCGAATTCTTGCGCGAAGGAAAAGCCTTGTACGACAACCTTTATCCTTCCCGAGTGATTGTGGGTACGGTAAACAAAAAGGAGCAAACACTAAGCGCTGCTCGCAAATTTGCCGACTTGCTCTGTGCGGGCGCCTTAAAAGATAACATCGATCGTTTATTAATGCACACCACGGAAGCGGAAGCCGTTAAGTTATTCTCAAATACTTTTTTGGCAATGCGAGTTTCCTTTTTTAACGAATTAGACACCTATGCAGAGATGCGAGGCTTAAATACCTCCGATATCATACAGGGCGTTTGCTTGGACCCTCGCATAGGAAATCATTATAATAATCCTTCTTTTGGATATGGAGGCTATTGCTTACCCAAAGATACGAAACAGCTCTTGGCAAACTTTGATAAAGTACCGAACAATTTGATAAATGCGATCGTTTCATCCAACAAAACCCGAAAAGACTTTATTAGCGGACAAGTTCTTGCCATGGCGGAAAAGAGCGGCAAAGAACCGGATCAAATCACCATTGGCGTTTACCGCTTAACGATGAAAAGCGGCTCGGATAATTTCAGACAGAGTTCTATTCAAGGAGTCATGAAACGTCTTAAAAAGACGGGCGCGACCATCGTGATCTACGAGCCGACCATCAAAGAAAGTACCTTTAACGGATATACCGTCATAAATGATGCAGAAACGTTTCAAACACAATCAGACGTTATCATAGCCAACCGTTATGACGACTCTCTCAAGAATGTAAAAGACAAAGTTTATACAAGAGATATATTCGCAAGAGATTAAAAGAAACAAAATACTCAATTGCTGCTTGCCAATCCATTCTAACTAACGGCGATGTTTCATCGCCGTTTTTTGTAATAGCGACCAAAGGGCAAAAAAGAGCACTGTGAAGGTGACGGCAAGCCCCAAGTACGACACGATGGGATAGGCGGTGCGGACGAGGGGAGCAAATCCGATTGAGGAAACGAGGATGCCCGCAAGCGTGACGAGAGGTGCGGCAAAGGCACGATCGGAAGAAAGCAAGGACAGGCGATCCGAAACAAGATAGCCGCAACTTGCCATGGTGGTAAGAATGGCAAGCAGAAGCGCAACAGAGGCAAAAGTCCCTAAGCCGCCCCTTGAAGCCACGCTAAGAAAAGGCATTGCCGTGTTGGGTCCCATTGACACCGAACGCCACATAAAAAGCAGCATAAGAAAGAGCAAAACGCCGGAGAAAAACGCGGCTATCACCTTTTCCGAACGCGTTAAGGTTGCCCCCTCTTTCATCATAAGCGCGCCGGAAAAAAGCAAATTCATGCCACCGTAAGCCAGTGAGCGGATGGGATGCAGCGCCCCGCCGCTTTGCCCGCCGCCCACGCGCACGCCTACCACCACGATGACCGCCGCCATCAGCGGCACGGCAATCAAGTTGAGAGAAGAAAGCCACGCTGTATTCTTTCCCGCAAAGAGCATGACCAAAACCGCAAGGATGGAAGAAAACCCCGCCACCCCGGTGAGGGAAAACAGCACCCCTTCCGCCGCCGCGATCATGGCGGAATATACCGCAAAAGAGGAAGCCGTCACCACCGTATCCGCCGCAAGAGAAAGCCTTTTATCACAAGGAATGCGTTTGCCCCCCATATCCAAAAACGCGTAAGAGGCAAGCGCCATAAAAAGAGAAGCCGTCAGGAGATTTACCACACTGCCGCCTCCGAAAAAGAACTGCACTTCCTGCCCCGTGGCGAATCCCGCGCCCACCACCGAGCCCACGAAGAGCGCCGCCACGCGCACGCCGCGAAATACCTTCATATCAAAGGATATGCAGTAGCCAATGCATTTTTACCCAAAAAAGGAAAAATCAATCGCCGAGCAAAGCCGCAAGCCTTTTGGCTTTTACAAAAGAAAAACGAGATACGCCAAACACGTAAGTCATAATAAAGCGGCAGGAATCCTCGGTGGTATGCATGCCCGCACCCGCCGGCACAAGATCTTCCGAAAGCAACCTGCAAATAAACGCCCCGCCTATTGTTTCCGCACGCTCTTTGTCACCAAGACCGAGAACAAGCGCTTTTTCCGCAAGATCACGCACCCGCTCTTCTCCCGCGCCATCCGTCATGCAAGTGACGAAAGAATACACATTGATATACGCTTCACGAAGTTCCTCGGGGTACAACTCGTAATGCAAGGGTTTCGCGCAGGACACTCCGCACGGCGTTAAAAACTGCGTTATGGGGAGCCTGCCCTTGTGCTTGCGGAACAGCAACTCCGCCAGCACCGCACGCTTGATCAAAAGATCCACCCCGCTTCGGATCAACAGCTTTGCAAAAAAACCATCCACCTGTTTGTTGCTTGCCTCGCCGAGCCTATCCAGCACTTCCCCCGCCACCATGCGGTCCCCTTCTTCCAAAAGGAGCAAAAGCGAAGCGCGATAACTTTCGTCCGTCAGCATAGAGCACACGAAGTCCTCGGCGCTCTTATTCCCTTTGCGCACGTGGCGACGTAAGGTTTGCAACACTTCACCCGGCATCTTTCCTTGATAGGGAACGCGGCAGTTTTTCAGCCGCCGCCAGCCTTTCAAAATAAGCGGCGCGGGATAACTCGTATAAAGGGCAAAGAGCCTTTTCAAAAGGTCCTCACTCTCCGTCCGATCACCCCCGTTCAGCGCCACCGCCGCCGCAATAAAATACCCTTCCTTGTCGTAAGGATTCTCCGCAAGCAGGCGTTCCGCAATGGCTTTTGCCACTTTATGCTCTTCCAACCGCTCTGCCGCCGCGATGGCAAAATACAATTCCTCTTTGCTCCCTTTTACCTCGCGCAAGAGGGGAAGGTACTCTTTCTTTTTGAATTTATCCACCAAAAGGTACACCGCATAAGCGTTTTGCGGGTCCTCCGCCACGATCTCTTCCGCAGCGCGGATAGCCTGTTCATCCTCTTTCATTTTGATAAGCGCGCGCAACGTGAGCGCCTGCGCGGACGCGTGGTGCGGAGAGCTTTGCTCCACCTCGCTCGCACAACGAAACGCCTCTTGATATTCCCCGTGATTATAGGCAAGGGAAGCCTGCATCATCATGAGGGAATCATCCGTCTTTTTTTGCTTGCCCACAAGAAAAAGATTTTCCTCTTCCTGCTCTTTGCCCATGATCTCCTGCATGACCTCGTCCATGGCGTCCAAAGCATCATCGTCCTCTTCGTAATGTGCCTTTTGCGCAATGTAATGCAAGGATTCGTAAAAAAGCCCCATTTCACCGGCGGAACGCGCCAAAATATCGTAGATCTCTCCTCTCATTCCGCGCCCGTAGCAAAGAGCGTCCAAGGCAAGATCGGCCGCATCCGAATAGCGACCCATCATAAGAAAAATTTCGGCAAGGGATAACTTGTATTCCGTTGTTCCCTTGCCGCGAAGTGCTTTTTCTCCGTAAATCATTGCCCGATCCGGTTCTTTCCTTTCCAGCGCCAAGCGCGAAAGACGAAAGTACTCTTCGGGAGATTGATCAAACTTTATGATCATATTTTCTCCAAATATCGATTACGTCCTGTTTGGTGAATATGTATTTTTTGCCGCAAAAATGACACAGCACCTCGATCTCCCCTCTTTCCATCAGAAGGTTTACCGAATCCCCCCTGCCGAGGGTAATGACCGCGTTGCTCATTTGCTCACGGCTGCATTTGCAGCGATAGCAAGGCTTGGTTTCGGGAAAGTACTCTATCTCGAAATGCCCGAAATAATCTTTCAAAATGTCCGATGGCTCTTTGCTCTTTAAGATCTCTCCTATATTCGCAAAGCCGGATACGATATCTTCCACCACCACGAGGATATGATCGGGACAACCCGGCATGGGTTGCACGAGCACGCCGCCCGCAGAGGTGCATTTACCATCCTCACCGATCAAAACTTCCAGCGCCAAAGCGGTGGGAGAACCTTCGCTGCGGGTAAAATACCAAGCAAAATCCTCTTCCAAATTGCCGCGCACGAGTTCGGTCTTGCCCACGTAAGGATCTTTGAGCCCCAGGTCCTTTATCACGGTGATAAAGCCCTCGTTTCCAATGCCCTTAAAAAGGTCCTGTTTGCCGTTTCCGAGAGGAGGAAGGGTGGCGTCCTTATGTTCCACGTACCCTCTTACCTTGGCACCGCTATCCGCCGCCACGATGATGGAGCCGAGCACTCCTTTATCTTGCACGTGAACGCTGAGTTTCTCCTTTTCCCCTTTGAGCTCACCCGACATGTACGCCGCCATCGTAAGCACCTTGCCAAGAGCTTCCGCCGCAAGGGGAGAAAGCCCGTGCAGATCGATCGCTTCGTTTACAAGATCGGTGGTTTTGAAAGCCACCACCTTCACTTGCCCGTCAAAAACGAGTGCCTTCGCTATGCTGTCCATTATTTTTTCCTCTTATAATTGACCCTCTTGGTAGTCACTTTCTTTTTCTTTTCCGGAGCGGCGTCTTGCTCTGCGGGAGCGGCTTTTTCCGCCCTTGCTTTGCTCGCCTTGCCCACGGCGGTTTTTTCCTGCGCCTTCTTTTTGGCTTTTGCTTCTTTATAGGGGTTCACGCCTCTGCGCGCTTCCACCTTTAACTTGCCGCCCGATTGAGCGCTTTCAAACTGCGGCACGATGCAATTGCCGAATGCCTTTTGCGCACCGCTCGTCCACACGCCCGCGATCATTACGAAGCCAAGCGCCAACAAGTAGATGCCAACCAAATAGCCCACGATGGAGCCGATGAGCGACAGCAGGAACAAACCTACGGCAAACGCAGTGGTGAAGAATGCAGGGAACCAAAGCACCAAGAGCAGGATGCCGCTGTTTTTAAGAGCGTCCTTCATCTTGAAGCGATAGCAAGCGAACATCGGGAGCAGGTAGTACAAAAGGCTGATGGCCGCCCACCCGAAAATGATCAGGAAAATAAAGAGCGTCCAAGAACCGCCGGTTGCCCCCGTGGTTTTCATCAAACTGATGTGCCAAAAGGCGCCGTAAAACAAGCCGCACATAAAGGCGCCGAATACGATCGCCGTCACAAGGAAGGGCTTCCAAAGCCTCTTGATGCCGCGGAAGAAGCTCTTTACGGGGCGCACGTTTTCACCCCACATATAACCGCGCATGCAGTGGAACAAGCCGGACAAGCCGAATACCATCCACACGATGGAAGCGGTAAGCACGGGGATATACACGGTGAAATAATGGTGGAACAAGTGCGTATACCCTTCCGCCATGGTGTTTACCACGCCGGGATAACCAATGCCGATATGCCCGATAAAGTTATAATTACCGGTGGTGAAGAAATAATCCTTGGCAAGGTTGGGCCAAATGAACACGCAGAACAGAAAGGGAAGCGCAAAGATGAATGTATAAACAACGTTCATCAAAAGCATCTTGCGCAAATTCTCCGAAAAGACGCTCATGGCGTGCTTGAAGGAATGCTGGTGTACTTCTCCTGTGTTGGTGCGTCTGTCTCTATCGACAGTCAGTTTTAACAATAAATTAACTCTGCTCATAGTCACTCCTCACAGTTATTTTACACTAAAATTTTAAAATATCAAACTAAATATAAGTTAATTCTTTGACAATTAACGGTTTTTTTGATAGCATTTATGCAGATACAGCGTATAACGCTGAATACGGAGGCATTATGAGAAAGATCAATCTCGCCGTCGTTGGCGCGACGGGCATGGTAGGCAACAAGTTTTTGGAAGTTCTTACGGAACGCAAACTTCCCGTGGAGAATTATTATCTCTTTGCCAGCGCAAAGAGCGCAGGCAAGGTCATTGATTTTATGGGCAAACCCCACACCGTGATCGAACTCACCGAAGAAAACGTGAAGAAAGTGAACGTGGATATTGCCCTTTTCAGCGCGGGCGGCTCGGTCAGCAAAACCTTTGCTCCCATTTTTGCGGCGCAAGGCGCTATCGTGGTGGATAACAGCAGCCAATGGCGCATGGATAAGGACGTGCCCCTCGTGGTTCCCGAGGTAAACCCGGACGACGTTGATTGGAACCACGGCATTATCGCAAACCCCAACTGCTCCACCATTCAGGCAATGCTTGCCTTGAAGCCCCTTGACCAAAAGTATCATATCAAGCGCGTGGTGTACTCCACCTATCAAGCGGTGAGCGGCGCGGGCGTGCAGGGATATAACGACCTGAAAGACGGCATTGAGGGTGCTGCTCCCAAGAAGTTCCCCTACCCCATTTTCGGAAACGTGATCCCGCAAATAGACGTGTTCCTCGACAACGGCTACACCAAAGAAGAGGAAAAAATGATCAACGAAACCAGAAAGATCCTCGGTAGGCCCGACCTTCGCGTGACGGCAACCACCGTGCGCGTGCCCGTGTTCCACGGCCATAGCGAAAGCATTAATTTGGAATTTGATAAGCCCTGCACCTTGGAAGGCATTAAAGAGGCGCTGGCATCCTTCCCCAACGTTGTGTTGGTGGATGACGACAAGAACGCCAAGTACCCCATGCCCATCTATGCGGAAAACCACGACGAAGTGTACGTGGGGCGCATCCGCTTGGACTATAGCGTGGAGAGCGGTTGCAACCTGTTCGTGGTTGCCGATAACATCCGCAAAGGCGCAGCTACCAACGCGGTGCAGATCGCACAACTGCTGCTTGCGAAAGGTCTTGTTAAGTAAAGCGAGCGTGCATTGCGGCACATATACTTTGCTAACTATTTCATCAAAGGGCAGTTACGTACGAGGAGTACGCACCTGCCCTTTTCTTTAAAGAGCGCTCGTCCCTGCACCACTCTCCGCGCCCGAGCGTTGTGAGATGGAATCAAGCCTCGTATCCGCGCGTTTCTCCTCTCTAAACAGCGATATCAAAAAAGATCGAGAAGCGGGCTCTTCTCGATCTTTTTTATTGGCAGATCGGTTCTTACTTTGCAATATCCCCATCCGTACAATGGATCGTATAGTTGCCGGTATTATAGTTCCAGCCTTGCATTTTTATAATAGAATGCCATTCCTCTTTTGTTCCGCGATAGTTGATATACGAAAGTGAACTGCAATCTTCAAACACATATTCCTCCAACTTTTCAACACCGCTGCCGATGGTCACGGTGGTTAAAGAAGAACAAGCACGGAAGGTACCGTAATCTATCACCGTAAGGCTATCCGGAAGAACTGCCGAAGTTAAAGAGAAACAATCACGAAAAGTAAGCTCCCCTAAGGATGCGACGGTATTGGGAATCACTATGCTCTGCAAAGATTCACAGCCGTAAAACGAACGATCATCTAACGTGATGAGCCCTTCGGAAAGGGTGACCTTTTTCAAACGAGTGCAATTACAAAAAGCCTCATACCCGAACGTTTTGATCGTGGAGGGGATGATCACTTCTTCAATGGTGAGCTCCTTGAACCCGCCATCCTTAATGGCAACGACATTCTGCCCGTCGTGTTCGGAAGGAAGGATCACCTTCGCAGGCATTAGATCCCTATAATGTGCGGCAATGCGATATCCGCCGTTCATAGACCAAAAATCAAAGCAGTCTTCCGGTGTGCTTCCCCCGCTTGAAAGATTATCCACAACATTCCTCACGCCACATGCGCCAAAACACAACACAGCTGCAATAAGCAAACAAACGAAAACAATCCCTATTCTTTTCATAATTCCTCCAAAAACGTGTTACTATCGGCAAAACCCGACACCACGATTGTATTATAGAATATTCTATATGTCAAGAATTGTTATAGAAATTTCTATAAAATAAGAATATGGAAGAGTTGGATTTTAAAGATTTACTGGAAGATTTTTTGATCGAGAAAGGACTCACGCAAGTGGCTTTTGCGGCAAAGATCGGCGTGAAACAAAGCCAAGTAAGCGAATGGCTGAAAGGCAAAGCCAAGCCCGGCTATGATACGCTGAAAAAGATGGCTGTTGCTTTTGACGTTTCTGCCGATTATTTTCTCGGTTTGAAGAATTAAAATGTGTTATATACGGAAAAATCCGCCGAATCGGCGGATTTTTTTGTGTTAAAAAAGGTTTATTCGCAATCTTCTTTCCGCATAGGCGCTTTTTTGCTGCGGATGACCAACAGGCAAAAGACGAGGGAGAGCACGAGGGCAACGCCCCAGCCGATGGGCCATGACCACCAAATGCCGCGAGAACCTAAGTAGGTGCCGGAGAGCGCAAAGGCAAGCCCAACGCGAAGGGCAAGATCGGCAAAGGTGCTCACCATAAAGCGCCCCATCTTTTCCGCACCGCGCAGTACGCCGTCCGCCACGAGTTTGCCCGCTATGACAAGATAAAAGGGTGTGACGATGGTCATAAAGTCATGCCCCACCGAAATGGCTTGCTTATCGCCTTTGTTCAAGAAGAGGAGCATGATATAACGGTTTAAGAAAAAGTAAACCAGGAAGAAGAAAAGCCCTATGCAAAGCGCTATCAACGTGCCATAGCAGAGCCCCGCTTTCACACGGTCCCGCCTTTCCGCCGCAAGATTTTGCGCGGTGTAATTGGAAACACCGTTGCCCACCTGGTGCATGCTGGTAATGGCAAAGTTGTTAAACTTTACCGCGGCGGAATAACCCGCAATGGTGGGCGTGCCAAAGGTATTGATAAGCCCTTGGAGCGCAATATTCCCCACCGAAATAAAACTTTGTTGCAAAGTGCTGGGTATGCCCACGAGCAAAAAGTCCCTAAACGCTCCCTTGGAGAAGGGGCGCGGCTTGCTCTCGGTTTTCACTTTTCGGAGGGTGAGCATCAGCGCGGTAAACGCCGCCGCAGAGGAAAGCCCTTGGCAAATAAAGGTTGCCCACGCCACCCCTTTTACTCCCATTTTGAACACCGCCACAAAGAGGATATCCATAAACACGTTTGCCACCGAGGAGATCACGAGGAAGATAAAGGGACGAACCGAGTCCCCCAGCGCGGCAAAAATGCCGGTGGATACGTTGTAAAAGAACAAGAACAAAAGCCCCGCAAGATAGATATAGAGGTAAGCAAGGCTGTCACCCAAGATCTCGGAGGGGGTATTCAACAGTTTCAACAGCGGTTTTGCCGAAGCAAAGCCAACCGCCATCAAACAAAGGGTGACGGCAAGGGTGCTGAGCAAAGAAGTGTTGATGGCGCTTTTCATCTCCGTATAATTCTTTGCGCCAAAGTTTTTTGCCGTAACGATGGAAGCACCCATATTGCAACCGAAGGCAAACGCCAAAAGTACCAACGTGATCTCATAACTGTTGCCCACCGCGGCAAGCGCTTCCTGACCAATGTACTTGCCTGCCACCACGCTATCCGCAATGTTATAGATCTGCTGAAAAACCACGCTCAAAAAGAGAGGTAATATATACCTCAAAAGAACTTTATGCGGTTTTCCGACGGTTAGGTTGATCATCTTTCTATTATATGACAGCGTATAGCGGTACTGTATTCTTCTCCTTAAAAAACGCGCGAATAATCGCGCGTTTTTCGGTCATTCGTCAAAGTGAAATTTTGCGTGCGATGCCCGCAAAGTGAAGTTATTCGCTTTGCTCATAGTGAAGTTTTTTACAGAAGTGAAGTTTCTCGCTATGCGAGAAGTTAAGGATGACAATTTTACCGCAACTTGCGCCACGAGCGCAAACTTCACTATCGAAGATAACTTCACTTTACGCAGTCAAACTTCACTGCGTAGCAATTTCACCGCTTTATTGCCGTACTTTTTGTACGTGATGTCCGACCACCCTCAATTCGTCAACCGTTATCCCACGCCATTTGGTGGCGGAGAAAGGCTATAGATGCAAGGCACGGCAAGCCGAGGGGAATGAGCGTACTCCTTGTACGTGATTTCCGCCGAGGCGAAGACAAGGAACGCAGCAGATGCGCCTACTTGCTAACCCAAAATGAAATCGACGCCGCAGAGCTCGGTAAAGACGAGCGCTCTCCGAAGAGGAGGGTTTGCGTGTACTCCCCGTGTCGATGTCCGACCACCCTCAATTCGTCAACCGTTATCCCACGCCATTTGGTGGCGGAGAAAGGTTGCAGATGCAAGGCTCGGCAAGCCGAGGGGAATGAGCGTACTCCTTGTACGTGATTTCATCGAGGCGCAGACAAGGAACGCAGCAGATGCGCCTTTATACGCCACCAAATTAGGCGGTGACGATCTTCGCCGCCTTCTGCAAACCTAATTTCTGCACCGCATCCTCACGCATCTTGTACTTTAAGATCTTGCCGGCGGCGTTCATGGGGAAAGAATCCACAAAGTCCACGTAGCGAGGCACCTTATGGCGAGCCATATTCGCGCCGATATAGGCCTTCATCTCATCCGCAGTCATGGTTTCACCCTCTTTCAGAATGATGCACGCCATGATCTCCTCACCGTACTGCTCATCCGGCACGCCAATGACCTGCACGTCCGATACCTTTGGATGGGTATAGATAAATTCCTCTATCTCTTTGGGGTAAATGTTTTCACCACCGCGAATGATCATATCCTTTAACCTGCCGGTGATGCGGAAGTTCCCTTCCTTGGTGCGGCAAGCCAAGTCACCCGTGTGCAACCACCCGTCCTTATCAATGGCGGCCTCGGTGGCTTTGGGCATTTTGTAATACCCTTTCATGATATTGTACCCGCGCGCAAGGAATTCACCCGTCACTTCATCGGGGCAATCCTCACCCGTTTCGGGGTTCACAATGCGGCACTCGATTTCGGGAAGAGGTCTGCCCACCGTGCCCACGCGCACTTCCACCGAATCATCGGTAGAGCTCATGGTGCAACCCGGGGAAGCCTCGGTTTGTCCGTACACGATGGTGATCTCCTTCATGTTCATCTTGTTCACCACGTCCTTCATAGCCGAGATGGGACAAGGAGAACCCGCCATGATACCGGTGCGCATATAGGAAAAATCCGTCTTGGGGAAGTCCGGATGTTCCAGCATGGCAATAAACATGGTGGGCACGCCGTGGAAAGCGGTGATATGCTCGTTGTTGATGCAAGCGAGCGACGTTTTTGCGGAGAAATACGGCAAAGGCAACAAGGTGCCACCGTGCGTCATGGTGGCGGTCATAGCCAGCACCATGCCAAAGCAGTGGAACATGGGCACTTGCACCATCATGCGATCAGCCGTGGAAAGATCCATTCTGTCGCCGATGGATTTACCGTTGTTAACGATATTATAGTGGGTGAGCATAACGCCCTTGGGGAAGCCCGTAGTGCCCGAAGTGTACTGCATGTTGCAAACGTCATGCTTATTAACGGCCGCCGCCATGGAAAGGATCACTTCCTGCTTTACTTCTTCCGCGCGCTTGATGGCTTCATTCCAGGTCAAGCAACCTTTTTGTTTGTACCCTACCGTGATCACGTTTCTCAGGAAGGGAAGCCTCTTGGCATGCAAAGGTTCACCCGGCTTTTTCTCCGCAAGCTCGGGGCAAAGTTCCGCCACGATCTTGCCGTAATGGGTATCCTTGGAGCCTTCGGTCATCACGAGGGTGTGGGTGTCGGATTGCTTCAAAAGGTACTCGATCTCGTGGATCTTATACGCGGTATTCACCGTGACGAGCACCGCGCCAATCTTCACCGTTGCCCAAAAGGTAATATACCACTGCGGCACGTTGGAAGCCCAAACCGCCACGTGACTGCCCGCTTTTACGCCAAGCGCCACGAGCGCGCGAGCGCATTCGTCCACGTCCGCACGGAATTCGGTATACGTGCGGGTGTAATCGAGGGTGGTATATTTGAAAGCGTATTGATCGGGAAACTCCTCGCACATTCTATCCAGCACGGAAGGGAAAGTTTCATCGATCAACACTTCCTTTTTCCAAACGAAACGGCCGGTATGACGGTTGTTATAATACAACGCGTGCTCCCCTTTTGCCGTATCGCCGAATTGTTTCATATAACTTGCGAACTGCGAGAAGATCACTTCGATATCGTTGAGTTCGGGGCACCACTCGGGGTTCCAAACGAGGGAGATAAAGCCGTCATAATTCACCGAACGAAGCGCCGCCATCATCTCTTTGACAGGAAGGTCACCCTCCCCGAGCAAACAATATTCCGTGCCCTTTTGTCCCTTGCGGGCGTCATTCAAGTGCACGTGCTTTACGTACGCGCCGAGGTTTTGTATCACGGTTTCAGGGAGTTCGGAAGAACCGAAGTACGCCGCCGAGAAGTTCCAAAGCGCCGCCAAAGAATCGCAGGCAAAACTCTGCAACAAATCACGCAAAAGCGCGCTGGAAACAAACAGCCCTGCCGTTTCCATCACAACGGTCACCTTTGCCTTTTCCGCCGCGGGCAGGACCCGAGCGATGAGCGCCTTTACGCAGGCAACCGCTTGCTCTTGATCCTCGTGCGCTTCCGCACGAACGCGCAGATAGGGAATTTTAAGGTTTTTTGCGATCTCCACGCACTTTAAGATCTCTTCTTCCGCTTCCGCCGCTTTGGCGCCATCCGCCACGTCGCAGATCGCGTCAATACAGGGAATGGAAAGTTTTTTCAAATAAAGATTGCGCAAGGTGGCTGCCGCCGCATAGTCGTGAAACGCGCCGTCTTTATCGGTAAACAATTTATTATGGATGTTGTGCAACTCCACTCCGTCAAAGCCGAGATCTACCGCCAGAGAGCAGAAGTCGTCAAAGGAGGAGTTGTGCCATCCCTTGGTGGAAAAACAAAGTTTCATATCATTCCTCCTCGTACACGATCTTATTCACCGCGCTGAGATAAGCACGGATGGACGCCCCGATGATATCGGTGGAAATGCCCTTACCGGAGTAAAGTTTGCCGTCCTTTCTGAGTTTCACCAAAGCGGAGCCCATTGCCTCTTTTCCTTCGGTGACGGATTGGATCTCAAAGTCGTCAAGTTCAAAGTGACGGCCGATGATCTGCTCCAAGCAAAGGAACGCCGCGTCCACGGGACCATCGCCCAGCATAACGCCCTGCATTTTCTCTCCCGCTTTGGAGAGGGTGATCTGCGCCGAAGCGCGAATGATATTGCCATTGTTTACCACATAGCTTTCGAGTTTATAGGTAGCGGGCACTTGAAGAGCCACCGACGCCACGATCGCGTCAAGCTCCTTTGCGCCCACTCTTTTCTTTGCCGCCACGCGTAAAAATTCCTCGTAAACCTTATCCTTATCCTCCTCCGAAAGGTCGTAGCCGATCTTAACGGTGGCTTCCGCCACGGTTTCCTTATCGTCCTTATCGTCCAAGGTGATCTTCTGTTCGAGAGTGGTTGCCGAAGCGAGGGGACTCTTACCCTCCGACCCGCTTAGGATCTGCGCGATCTGTTTGCTTGCGCGGTGCAATTCGGTATAAGTGATATCGGTGGCAAGACCGTTTTTATTGCCGCTGTTTTTGATGCACTCGGCAAGGGCCTCCAAAGACACGCCGTCCTCCGAAAGCACGGTGCGCACCGCCTTTACACCCTTCTTTACCGCAAGCACAGCGGAAGAAAGCGCAAAGCCGCTCTTATCCGAGCAAGCCACACCCACGGGAATGGAAAGCATCTTTGCGTACTTTTCCGCAAAGAGCGCAAATTCATCCGGAAGCATCTCGCCCGCATCGTCCGAAAGATACACGGCGTTCGCGCCCGCCTGCTCAGCCGCAAGGAGCGCCGCCTTCAAAACGTCCTCTTCGGCACGGGTGGCGTCCAACGCGCAGAAATACACGCGCGCGGATTTTTTCTTTGCCGCCGCAATGATCTCGGGGATCCATTCCAGCATCTTGGGTGCCTTTTTGTGGTGCAGATATTCCATTCCCACGGGAGAAAGAGAAGCCTCCACGCGAAGAGCGGTGTTCTTCACACCCGCAAGAGCCGCCGCAGCCGCGTCCACCGAAGCCTGACTCGAAACCGCAACCGACAGAATGCTGTTTTTTACAAAAGAAGCACAGGTACGAAGAAGTAGCGAGTCCTCTTTGCCGTCCGATAGTTCGGGGAATTCGATCACGCTCACGCATAGCTTCTCAAGAAGCCTGGCGATCTCAAATTTCTCCTTAAAAGACAAATCGTTTTCGTTTCCGCAAAGTTTCGTCGCTACTCTGATTTTTTCCATACCTATTACCTCGTTTTTTTGTTTGGCTATTTTACCACGCAGGTCCAACCGAACTCATCCTTGATCTCACCCCATTGGATGCCGGTCAAAGTGTCGTACAGTTTTTGCGTGACTTCGCCTATTTTGCCGCCGTTGATCGTGTACTTCACGTCCTTATAGCACAACTCACCGATGGGGGAAACCACCGCCGCGGTGCCGCAACCCCAAGCCTCTTCCAGGGTGCCGTTCTTCAATGCTTCGCCAAGCTCATCCACCGAAAGAAGTCTTTCTTCCACGGTGTAGCCCTCTTTCTTCAACACTTCGATGCAGCTCTTTCTGGTGATGCCGGGAAGAATGGAGCCGGTGAGTTTGGGAGTGACGATCTTGCCCGCGATCTTAAACATCACGTTCATTGCGCCCACTTCCTCAATGTACTTTCTTTCCACGCCGTCCAGCCAAAGCACTTGGGAATAGCCCTTGTCTTCCGCCTTCTTACCCGCACGGTTGGAAGCGGCATAGTTGCCGCCGCACTTGGCGTATCCGGTACCGCCGCGCACCGCGCGCACGTCCTCGGATTCGATCATGATCTTCACGGGGTTGATGCCCTCTTTGTAATAACTGCCCACGGGAGAAGCGATGATCACGAAGGTGGCGTGCTTCACGGAGTGCACACCCAGGGACTCATCGTTTCCGAACATGAAGGGACGCAAGTAAAGAGATGTGCCCTTCTTGTGGGGAGTCCAAGCCTTTTCCACGCTCACGAACTGCGTGAGAGCGAACATCGCAAGATCCTCGGGGATCTCGGGCAGGCAAAGCCTTTCGGCGGAATTATTCATTCTGCGAATGTTCTCGATGGGACGGAAGAGTTGCACTTCGCCGTCCGCGCGGCGATATGCCTTCAACCCTTCAAAGATCTCCGAGCCGTAGTGGAGCGCCGTGCAAGCGGGATGGATGGACAAGTTCTCAAAGGGAACGATGCGAAGATCGTGCCAACCCTTGTCGGGCGTATAGTCCATCATCAACATATGATCGGTAAAATACTTGCCAAACCCAAGCGTGTCCTCGGGGGGCATGGTCTTGGGATTCGTGTTTTTAACAAATTTGATTTCCATAATTTCTCCTTATAAACTTGCGCCGAGGTCGATCGCTTTGCGGTTGACCTCCATCATATCCGCGTGCTTCGCGCTGATGACCTTTGCGAGCGCGGCTTTCAAGCCCTCGTCATTATACTCGCCAAGCTCCTTTAAGATCTTGCCCACAATGATCATGTTGGCAAGAGTGGGGAACCCGTTCTCTCCGGCGAGTTTGGTTGCGGGAATGTAAAAAGCGGTCACGTCCGTTCTTTCCACCTTGCGTTCGATCAAGGAAGAATCCAAGAAGATCACGCCGCCGGGAGCCACCTTGCTCTCAAAACGATCGAGAGAAGGCAGGTTCATAGCCACGAGAACGTCGGGATAGGTAACGATGGGCGAGCCCACGGGTTCGTCCGAAACAATCACGCTGCAACTGGCGGTACCGCCACGCATTTCGGGGCCGTAAGAGGGAAGCCAACTGACCTGCTTATCCTCGATCAAACCTTTATATGCAATGAATTTACCCGCGAAGAGGATGCCCTGTCCGCCGAATCCGGAAAAAAGGTATTGTTTGGTGCTCATTATTTCTTCACCTCCCCGTTGGATCTATCTTTATACACGCCGAGCGGATAGTAAGGAAGCATCTTTTCCTCGATCCACTTCAAAGCGTTTTGCGGCGTCATACCCCAGTTCGTGGGGCAGGAAGATACCACCTCGATGAGGGAGAAGCCCTTGCCTTCGATCTGGTTCATGAAAGCCTTTTTGATGGCCTTTTTGGCGGCGCGAATGTGCGGGATGCTGTTCACCGTCACACGCTCCAAATACTCCGGACCTTCCAATTCGGAAAGCAGTTCGCACACGCGAATGGGGTAGCCGCAGAGTTTGGGATCTCTGCCGTAGGGAGAAGTTTGGGTCACCTGTCCCACGAGGGAGGTGGGCGCCATTTGTCCGCCCGTCATGCCGTAGATCGCGTTGTTGATAAAGATCACGGTGATGTTCTCGTTTCTTGCCGCGGCATGAACGGTTTCCGCCATACCGATGGAAGCAAGGTCGCCGTCACCTTGATAGGTAAACACCACTTTGGTGGGGTCCGCCCTCTTAACGCCGGTAGCCACTGCGGGGGCTCTGCCGTGCGCCGCTTCGATCATATCGCAAGCGAAATAGTCATACGCCATAACGGAGCAGCCCACCGGTGCGATACCGATGGTCTTACCCTCGATGCCGAGTTCGTCAATCACTTCCGCCACCAACTTGTGCACAACGCCGTGCAAGCAACCGGGGCAATAATGGAGAGGCACGTCCAAAAGTGCGTGCGGTTTATCGTAAACTATCATATCTGCTACCTCCTTACTTACTTGCTTTCAAGATCGCGTCAAGCACCTGCTCCGGAGAGGGGATCATACCGCCCACACGGTTGCAGAGGGTGACCGGGACTTTGCACTCGGACGCCAAGCGCACGTCCTCGATCATTTGACCCATGTTGAGTTCCACGGAAATGATCTGCTTTACGTGCTCCGCCGCCTTCTTGAAAGGTGCTTCGGGAAAAGGCCACAACGTGATGGGACGGATCAAGCCCACTTTAACGCCGCGCTTTCTCGCTTCGTTCACCGCGTTTTTGCTCACGCGCGCCGCGATACCGAACGCCGCAATAGCGATCTCCGCATCATCCATCATGTATTCTTCATATCTCGTTTCGTTTTGCTTTACCTGCTCGTAACGCTCAAAACGGGCGATGTTCAGTTTTTCCAACTCTTCGGGAACGAGAGAAAGAGAATTCACGATATTGTGCTTACGCTTCATCTCGGTACCCGTGGTTGCCCAAGGCTTCTCGGGGGGCGGAGTCACGTCAAAATCAAGGCTGACGGGCTCCATCATTTGACCCATCGTTCCGTCCGCAAGAACCATGGCGGTCATTCTGTACTTATCCGCAAGTTCAAACGCTTTTACGGTAAGTTCCGCCATTTCCTGTACCGAGGAAGGAGCCAAAACGATCATATGATAATCGCCATGGCCGCCGCCGCGCGTGGATTGGAAGTAATCCGACTGGCTGGGTTGGATACCGCCGAGGCCGGGACCGCCACGCTGCACGTTTACCACGAGAGCGGGAAGATCCGCACCGGCAAGATAACTGATACCTTCACCCTTCAAGGAGATGCCCGGGCTGGAAGAGGAAGTCATAACGCGAAGACCCGCGCTCGCAACACCATAAACCATGTTGATCGCTGCGATCTCGCTTTCCGCTTGCAGGAACGTGCCGCCTATTTTGGGCATTCTCTTTGCCATATACGCCGCCACTTCGGTTTGCGGCGTGATGGGATAGCCGAAGTAATGCCGGCACCCTGCTTTGATCGCTGCTTCGGCGATCGCTTCGTTGCCTTTCATGAGTACTTTGTCAGCCATAATTCACCTCTCTACTTTGATAATGAAATCAGGGCACATGATCGCGCAGGAGCCGCAACCGATGCAGTCATCGGGACGGGCCGCCTCCACGGGGTGATGCCCTCTTTTGTTGATCTTGTCGGGAGCGAGTTGCAGGACTTTCTTGGGACATACGTCCACGCACAATCCGCAGCCTTTGCAGTTATCTGTCCGAAACGTCAGTTTTGCCATAAGCCATCTCCTTTTAGTTTATTTTGCTTTCTATAAAGTTTTTCTGCAAGGCAAGAGGAAACAAGTTTTCCACCTTACCCATCAGTTCGGGTGCGATCTCCTCCTTTACCGTGGTCATCACGATGGGAAGAGAAGTCAGTTTGGATACCTCCTCGGCGTACGGGAGAGAAGCAAGCACCGCTTCCGCCGTGGTTTCTCTGCCGAGGTTGGAATTGTTGATAATGCCCGTGAAGCGCATATTGGCCGCCGCCTCGATCTCTTGCATCACTTCAAGGGTGGCGGGAGCGTCTGCCGTCAGGGGACGATATTTGTTAATCACGAGAAGCATTTCGTAATCATTTTCTTTTAAGATCTCGGGGCGAAGCCTGCCGAGCACGAGAGCCCCTCTGTCATCCCCGCCGATATCCAAAATGCAAGTGAGCGATTTATCGTCCGTCACCGCATACATATCTTGCGGAAGCGCGGGAATGTCGATATTGGTGTTCGCGTAATCCGATACGATCAAGCGAATGCCATTTTCGTTTAACAGGTCCAAGCTGTCCTTGGTACGAAAGTAAGGATTCACGATATCAAGATCCGCAATCGCAACATGCTCCCTCTCCTTGCGATAAGAAAGGGCAAGGTTCACTGCGATATTGGTCTTTCCGCTGCCGTAATGGCCGAGAATCAGAGTTATCCTTTTCATAATCGTACCTGTTAGTGTATTTAGTTATTATAGTCCTTTTTTCGGCGGCGTGTCAAACGCGCGCGCGGGGATCAAAGCTTATTTCTTTGTATCTTTCCGCTAACCGTCTTGGGCAGTTCGTCACGGAAGACCACCACGCGGGGGTACTTGTAAGGCGCGGTGTGGTGCTTTACGTACTCCTGTATCTCTTTCACAAGCTCATCCGAAGGCTGGGTGCCTTTGGTCAACACGATGCTCGCTTTGACGATCTGCCCTCTCACGTCATCGGGAACGGCGGATACGCCGCACTCCAACACGTAAGGCAGTTCCATAATAACGCTCTCTATCTCAAAGGGCCCGATGCGGTAGCCGGAGGACTTGATCACGTCATCCGCCCTGCCCACGTACCAATAGAAGCCGTCCTCGTCACGCCAGGCAAGATCACCCGTGTGATACCAACCGTCGTGGCGCGCTTCCTTGGTCTTTTCGGGATCACGATAATACTCGGTAAAGAGTCCGATCGGAGAGCCGTTTTTCAAGCTGATCACGATCTCACCCGTTTCACCGTCCGCCACGAGCTTGCCGTCCGCATCCATAAGAGCCACATCGTAAATGGGCGCGGGTTTTCCCATGGAACCGATCTTATGCGGGGCACCCACAAGGTTGCCTATGATCATCGTGGACTCGGACTGACCGAAGCCTTCCAGAATTTGCAGGCCCGTTGCCTTCTCGAATTGACGGTACACTTCGGGGTTCAACGCTTCGCCCGCCGTGGTCATGTGGCGCACCGAAGAAAAATCGTACTTGGAGATATCCTGCTTGATCATCATGCGGAGCATGGTGGGCGGCGCGCAGAAGGTGGTGATATGATACTTGGCAAACATGGGCAGGATGGTGGCAGCGTCAAAACGATCAAAGTCGTACACGAAGGTAGCCGCTTCGCACAGCCATTGTCCGTACAGTTTGCCCCACATGGATTTTGCCCAGCCGGTATCCGAAATGGTAAGGTGCAAGCCGTCCGGGTCCACGTTGTGCCAATACTTGGCGGTGTGGAAGTGACCCAGCGCATACTTATAGTTATGAGCCGCGATCTTGGGATAGCCCGAGGTGCCCGAGGTAAAGAACATCAGCATGGTGTCGTTGCCGCCCGGGGACATTTCGGTACGCTTAAAATGGGTGCTGTACAAGGGATATTCCTCGTCAAAACTGCGCCACCCTTCGCGGGAACCGTTCACAATGAGTTTGTTTTTCAAACAGGGGCATTTTGCCGCCGCAAGGTCCGCCTGATGGGCGGTATCCCCGTCTGCGGTACAAATGATGGTGCCGATCTCCGCGGTGTTGAAGCGATACTCAAAATCATGTTCGAGCAGTTGGTTGGTGCCCGGAATGGCAATGGCGCCGAGTTTGTTAAGACCCAACATGGCAAACCAGAATTGATAGTGCCTTTTGAGCACCAGCATGACCCTATCCCCCTTCTTAATGCCGAGGGACTTAAAGTAGTTCGCGCAACGGGAAGAGGCCTTTTTCATATCGAGGAAAGTAAAGCGGCGCTCGGTAAGATCCTTGGAAACGTGCAACATGCACATTTTTTCCGGTTCACGGTCCGCCACCGCGTCCACGATATCGAAAGCAAAGTTGAATTTTTCGGTGTTTTTGAATTGGATGGAAGTGGGGGTGCCGTGCTCATCTTCCGTCACGTCAATGAACTTTTTATACGCGCGTTCTCTGTCGTCACGGTTTGCTTTGGCGCCGTCCATAATGGCTTTTGCGGGCGTAAGTTCGGGAATGGGTTCGCCGGTGGGGTTAAGTACGATGGCGTAAAAGGTGCAATCCTTTCCTTCCACCGCGATCATGCCGTGCGGGGTGCCGCTATCGTAATAGATGCTGTCGCCGGCATGCAAAACTTCCACGTGACTGCCCACTTGCACTTTGAGCGCGCCCTCGATCACGATATCGCACTCCTGCCCGGTGTGGGAAGTGAGCTCGATCTCCTTGTTTTGCGCGGCTTCGTCATATACGCTGCGCACGAACAAGGGTTCCGCGATCCTGTTTTGGAAGGCGTAGGCAAGGTTGTAATAGGTCATACCGTGCGCTTGCGCGATCTTTTGACCGTCTCCTACGCGAGTGACGATATAAGAGTTCAGCATGGGGGAATACCCCTCGATGATATCCGTCACGTTTACGCCGAACGCTTTCGCACAGCGATAAATGAAGGTAAAGTTCAGATCGCTGTCGCCCCGCTCACAGATCTCGTACTCCTCTTTGGTGACACCGGTCTTTTCCGCCATCTCCGCCGCCGAAAGTCCTTCTATCTCTCTGAGTTCGCGGATGCGCTCCGCCATTTCTTTGATCTTTCCGTCCAAATCCGTCCTTTTCATTCTTACTCCGTCTTACAGTTTATTTCTTTGTATTTTACCGCTGATCGTTTTGGGTAATTCATCGCGGAATACAACGATCCTCGGATATTTATACGGTGCGGTATTCTTCTTCACGTACTCTTGGATCTCCTTTTTGAGCTCCTCGGAAGGAGTAGTACCTTTGGTCAAAACGATGCTTGCTTTGACCACCTGCCCTCTTACTTCATCGGGTTCGGCGGAAACGCCGCATTCCAACACGTAAGGCAGTTCCATGATGACGCTTTCTATCTCAAACGGTCCGATGCGGTAGCCGGAAGACTTGATCACGTCATCCACTCTTCCCACGTACCAATAGAAGCCGTCCTCGTCACGCCAAGCGGTATCGCCCGTGTGATACCAACCGTCGTGCAACACTTCGCGGGTCTTTTCCTCATTCAGATAGTACCCCTTGAACAAGCCGCGCGGCACCCTTTCGGATACATTCACGCAGATCTCTCCCGTTTCGCCGTCCGGCACGGGGTTCCCCTCGGGGTCCAAGATGGTCACGTCATAACCCGGGACCGGTTTGCCCATAGAGCCTACCTTGTGGGTGCCTCCCATCAGGTTGCCTATCATCAAAGTGAGTTCGGTTTGACCAAAGCCTTCGCGGGTCTGCAAGCCCGTTGCCTTCTCGAACTGATAGTACACTTCGGGGTTCAGAGCCTCGCCCGCCGTGGTCATTTGCTTGACCGAAGAAAAATCGTACTTGGAAAGATCCTGCTTGATCATCATGCGCAACATGGTGGGCGGCGCACAGAAGGAAGTGATCTTGTGCGCGGCGAACATGGGCAGGATATCCGCGGCGTCAAAACGGTCAAAGTCGTAAGTAAATACCGCGCTCTCCGCCAGCCATTGTCCGTACAGTTTGCCCCAAAGCGCCTTGCCCCAGCCGGTATCCGAAATGGTAAAGTGCAAGCCGTTGCGGGATGCGCCGTGCCAATACTTGGCGGTCATATAGTGACCCAGCGGATACTTATAACTGTGCGCGGCGATCTTGGGGTATCCCGTGGTGCCGGAAGTGAAGAACATGAGCATTAAGTCCTCACCGCAGGGAGCGTCCTTTGCGCGAGCATAGTGGGTGCTGTAAAGAGGATACTCCTCGTCAAAGTCATGCCAGCCTTCGCGCTGACCGCCCACCAGCATCTTGATCTCCAACGTGGGGCAAGTTTTGGCGGCGATATCCACCTGCTCCGCCACAGCGCCGTCCGCGGTGCAAACGATGGCTTTTACGCCCGCCGCCTGGAAGCGATACTCAAAATCGTGTGCTTGCAGTTGGCAGGTTGCGGGAATGGCGATCGCACCGAGTTTGTGCAAACCGAGGATCGCAAACCAGAATTGATAGTGACGCTTCAAAACGAGGAGCACTCTATCCCCTCTCTTGATGCCGAGCGCCTTAAAGTAGTTTGCGCAACGTGCGGAGGCTTTTTTCATATCCGCAAAGGTAAAGCGCCTTTCGGTCTTATCCTTGGCAACATGCAACATGGCAAGTTTGTCCGGTTCTTTTTTGGCGATCTCGTCCACCACGTCAAAAGCGAAGTTGAATTTATCGTCGTTCGTGAAGTCAATGGACAGCGGGTAGCCCCTGTCGTCCTCTTTTACCTTGATAAAAGCATCGCTCACCGTGGGTTCGTTTACCGCGTGGGTGGGGATCAAGGTTTCACGCACAACCTTTTCCTCTTTGTCCTCACCGGGGAGCACCACGGCAATGAACAAACAATCTTTGCCGTCCACCGCGATCATGCCGTGCGGGGTGGAAGAGTTGTAGTAAATGCTGTCACCCTCTTCCAAATACTCAATGTTTTCACCGATCTGCACTTTGAGTTTGCCGCTCATCACATAGTCAAACTCCTGGCCCGAGTGCTTGCTCAGGTGGATGGGTTGGTTTTGCAGGGCGGGATCATACTCGTAGCGCACGTAATAGGGCTCCGCGATCTTTTTGTTGAAAAGAGGCGCAAGGTTTTGAATATCGATACCCTGCTCCTTTGCCGTTTCCATGCCCTGCCCCTTACGCGTGACCGTGTAAGAGGAAAGGTGCGCGCTGCGACCTTCCAAAAGATCGGTAATGGAAATGCCGAACGCAAGAGCGCACTTATGCAGGAAAGTGAAGGGAAAATCCAATTCCGCACTTTCGTACATAGCGTACTCCGCAATGGTCACGTCGGTCTTCTCCGCCATCTCCTCCTGTGAGTAGGCAAAGATCTCCCTCAGTTCCTTGATGCGTTCCGCGATCTCGTTTAAGCGATTGTTTTCTGTCATTGTTTCTCCTTTTATTGGCGCAAGACAGCCGATGTTCGGCAGGTACAGGAGAAGTTGCGCCACGCGCCTTTTAGCACCGCTCCTCGCTCGCGATGGAAACTCCTTGCGGATCATCGGGGCGACTTTCGATAAAAAAACCCGCCTCAAAACGATCAGCTTTGAGACGGGTTCACTACCCGCGGTACCACTCAAATTGCGAATAAAATTCGCCACTCATTCTCGGGATCCATCAATCCCTTAGCATTAACGCAGCATCACGGAGCCGCTTACTTGCTCTTTTATCTGCCGCTGACGTGGATACGGCAAAGCGTTCGGCGCTCGGCTCGGAAGGGATAGTCTTGATATGCTTCTGTCGGTTCACACCAACCACCGACTCTCTGAAAGATACTACACACCGGACGGTCTTCGTCATAGCCTTTAAAAGTATTCAGTTGTATCCATATCGTAGCACGCCGTTTTTGCTTTGTCAAACTTTTTTACGATATTTTTTACAAAGATTATTTTATAAATAATCCGATTGGGGAACATTTGAGTATATCCGTTGGTTTGACAATGGCGCGCAAATGGTGTAATATGAACGGTATGAAAGTTGTCATCGTAGGTATAGGCAAGATCGGCGGGGAACTCGCCACTCGCCTATTAAAGGAAAAGCACGACGTAACAGTCGTGGACGAAGATTATCAAACCGTTGAAGACATCGTGAACAAAAGCGACGTCAAAGGCGTGGTGGGAACTTGTCTGGAACGCCGTATCCTTGCGGATGCGGAGGTGGAAAAAGCGGATTGCTTCTTTGCGTGCACTTTGCGTGACGAACTGAACATTCTTTCGGCAGTGCTTGCCAAAAAGATGGGAGCAAAGCACGTGGTTGCCAGAGTAAGGGATCCCAAGTACCTCTCCTCTTTGGAAAGTTTGAAAGACGAACTCGGCGTGGATATGTTCTTTAACCCCGAGTATCGTACCGCCCTGGAAATTCAGCAAATTTTGAAATTCCCTTCCGCTATCTCGGCGGATTCTTTTGCATCGGGCAAGGTCACGCTGACCGAATTCCGCATTTCGGAAAACAGCCCGATCCGCGGCGTGAGCGTAAAAGACGCCGCCACGACTGCCGGCGGACAAATGCTGTTTGCGGTGGTTTCCAGAGGGAACAAAGTGTATATCCCGAGCGGTGATTTCGTGTTGGAAGCAAACGACCTTGTGCATATTGCCGCGCAAGAGAAGGATCTGCTTGAACTTTCCAAAAGAATCAACGTGTTCAAGCAAAAAGCAAGATCCGTCATCATCGTGGGTGGCGGCAGGATCGCCTTCTATTTGGCAAAGAACCTTTTGGAAGAGGGCGTGAAGGTAAAGATCATTGAGATCGACGAGGAGCGTTGCAAAGAACTTGCCGAAGAACTGCCCAAAGCCACCGTGATCTGTGCGGACGGCACCGAAACCGACATTTTGGAAGAGGAAGGCTTGAAGAGCACGGACGCTTTCGTGGCGCTTACCGGCATAGACGAGGAAAACTCCGTTATCTCTCTTTACGCATCCTCTCTCGGAGATACCAAAGTGATCACCAAGATCACTTCCCCCACCCTTGCCAAGATGGTGCGTATGCTCGGCTTGGATACCGTGATCTCTCCCCGTGAAGTGATAGCGGACCAACTCGTGCGTTTCGTGCGCGCGCAACAAGTGGATGACGGCGCAGGCATTAACGCGCTTTACCGCATCCATGACAAAGCGGAAGCCATAGAGTTCACCGTGCAAGAGGATTTTGCGGGGGTAGGTATTCCCTTGAAGTCCCTAAAACTCAAAAACAACGTGTTGCTGTGCGGCGTGGTGCGTGACGGGGCGTTTATCCTTCCCTCGGGCGATACCGCGCTTGCCGTGCATGACAAAGTTTTGGTGGTCACGGGCGTAAAACAGGTGACCGAACTCGACCAAATTTTGAAATAATATGAATTGGAAAGCAGTAGCAAAGATACTCGGAAAGATCCTTATTGCAGAAGCGGTCATGCTGCTCCTGCCCCTTGTGGTGGCCGCCTATTACGGCGAACACACCTATTCGAGTTTTTTGATCCCCTTCTTTGCCCTGCTTGCCCTTGGCGTTCCCACCCTTTTTATCAAAGCGGAAGGGGAAGATAAAAAGATCTATGCCAAAGAAGGCTTTGCCATCGTGGCATTTGCCTGGCTTGCCCTGGCCGCCATTGGTGCCATTCCCTTCGTGCTCTCCAAAGCCATTCCCAATTACGCAAGCGCCCTGTTTGAAACCATATCGGGCTTTACGACCACCGGCGCGTCCGTTCTTTCCGACGTGGAAAGCCTGCCCAAGAGCATTCTCTTTTGGCGCAGTTTTACCAACTGGATAGGCGGCATGGGGGTGCTGGTGTTCGTGCTTGCCATCCTTCCCAAAGAAAACAGCGGCATCATTCACGCCTTCCGTGCGGAAGCCACCGGCCCCAACGTGGGCAAATTAACTTCCAAAATGGGACGCACCGCGCGCATTCTGTACGCGATATATATTTTCTTTACCCTGCTGGAAATGCTTTTTCTGCTTTGCGGTAATATGCCCATCTTTGACGCCGTCACCACTTCACTTGCCAATGCGGGCACGGGTGGTTTCAGCGTAAAGAACGCGAGCATTGCTTCTTATAACAGTTTGTATATTGAGATGGTGGTCACCGTGTTTATGTTCATCTTCTCGGTGAACTTTAACCTGTACTTCCTGATCTTGACCGGACACGCCGCAAAAGCCTTAAAGAGCGAAGAGGCCCTTGCCTTTACCGCCATGGTGATAATATCCATTTTGGCGGTGGCCGCCAATATCTATTATTCGGTGGATTCCATTCGCAACTTCGGTAGCGCCATGCGTTATTCCTCTTTCCAGGTGCTTTCCTTGAGTTCCACCACCGGGTTCTCTTCCATTGATTACAACTCTTGGCCCACCTTCTCCAAAGGCATATTCCTTTTCCTGATGATGACGGGCGGCATGGCAGGCAGCACGGCGGGCGGCATTAAAATGTCGCGTTTGATGATCCTTGGTAAATCCACCCATGCGGACCTTAAAAAGATGGTGCACCCCCGTCAGATCATCACCGTAAAGATGGAAGGAGAGACCGTGCAACAAAACACCATTGACAACGTGCGCGTGTTCTTCGTGATCTGGGTGGCGATCTTGATCTCTTGCACCCTGCTGATCTCCATAGAAAAAACAGGGGATTTCTTTACCAACTTTTCCGCTTCCCTTTCCTGCGTGAGCAATATCGGCCCGGGCTTTGACGGCGTTGGGCCTGCGGCAAACTTCAATGCCTACACTTCCTTCTCCAAATGCGTGCTTTCCTTGGAGATGCTGTTTGGCAGGTTGGAGATCTTCCCTCTTATCTTGTTATTCTCCCCCTCCACTTATAGAAAATAGCGCATATAGCGGCGCGTTCGCTTTGTTGCTGACTTCGCATTGGCGAAATCACGTACAAGGAGTACGCTCATTCGCCAATGCTCGTCGCGCCTCGCGCCCACACCACTCTCTGCGCTATTTGGGGTTGTTTTTATACGCTCATTCACCGAACCTTGGCGTGCCTTGCATCTGCAACCCTTCTCCGAACGATTTGATTTTCGTTCCGTTGCGCTGTGCGCTATTTGCGGAAAGGGATATTTTGCAATTATCTCAAACCTTATGCAAGAGAATGTGCTTAGCAACAAGTTTTATCCGCCGGGCGATCAGGCAAGTTGGGTGATCGTCATCCCTGCTTGCGCCGTGGTTTGGGCAAGGAGCACGTTTTGACCCGAGCTATTAACGATTTGCAGCGTGGCGGGCGTGCTTTGCACCGTGACCAACGAACTTCCGTTCACTTGCCCCGCCCAGCAAGGTGCGTACGAACCTGAAACGATACTCCCGTTCAACGCCACCGAGAAAGAGATTTGCCGGCCCGCTTGCCTGACGGTAGCCGCTTGATCTTTCGTAGCCGCGTTAGGTTCGTCTATATCCGTTGCGACCCACCAATTTACAAGATAAGTTCCCGGCCTGGTGAGTGTGACCGCCCCGGTCACGAAGTTTGCCCCTATTGCGTTATTCGATACGAGATTGTTAAAGGGAATCGGAAAACCGTTCGCAACCGTTCCTCCGCTACCGGCGGTCAAAGTTGCTTCCAATCCGCGCAAACGAGGAATCGGTGCGGGCGAAGGCGGCGTGGGAATGGGCGTAGGAACGGGAATCGGCATGGGGGTGATTCCTCCGCAGGAATTACCGCATCCATTGCATCTTCTGCAACGGCAAGAGGAAGAGAACAAAGAATTACAACATCCAAACATATTTTTCTCCTTATACGCAGAGAACGTCCTCCTCTGCGACATACTTTGGTATGTATCTCTTCCCACTTGCAATATATTATTCCGCCCTTTTCATTTGTGCTTGGTTTTTCGCTCCAAAATTGTGTTATACTAGGAATAGAAAACAAAAGGCAGAGAACCTATGAAAGTAAGATTCAATGAAAATAACGAGATCGTGGATATTGTAAAACAAGGCTTGAAAGAGTCGGGGGGATACTGCCCCTGCCGCCGCGAACGCACCGAGGACACCAAGTGCATGTGCAAGGAATTCCGCGAGCAGATAGCCGACCCCACTTACGAAGGCTATTGCCATTGCATGCTGTATTATAAGGAAAAATAAATACGATCCTTTTTTTAAAAACTCTTATTGTACGATTTCACCCTCAACGCGAACATAAGAAACGCCTCTTATGTTTGTGTCTCTGTAGCTCAAGGTATTATACTTAAATTCTCCATACCCTGCAGCATTTAGTTTTACTTCATGCTCCACTTCCGCATCACCGCCCACCATTATATAATATAACGAACAATTACGATATAGCCCATACACTGCACCGCTTATCGTCACCTCGTGACAAACCGCATGATAAGCCCCACCTACCGCTGAAACCGAAGACGTGACAACATCACGAATTGACAAATAGTAACTGTAATTACTCAAATCAAGGCTGATGATGTTCGAAGTGTCTGTTTCGGGAATAAACACTCCCCTCCTGCCGGAACAAGAACAACCGAACGCCATAATAAAAAACAGCACAGCGATGATAACTAACAAAAGTATTTTTTTCATTACTTACTCCCCGAACTCAGTTTTCAAAATATCTTAATAATTATACTGCAATTTGCGGTATAAGTCAATACTGCATTTTGCGGTTTCCTATAATCTCATTATACGAGAAGGCTATGAGGTTATATTGTATGGTTTATCAAAGAATAAGAGATTTAAGGGAAGACAAAGATCTGAAACAAAAGGATCTTGCTGAGATACTTCACTGCTCTCAACAGGTTTACAGCAACTATGAACTCGGACAACGCGATATTCCAACTACCATTTTAATTGCCCTATCCGATTATTATAATACTTCCGTCGACTACATCTTGGGAATAACCAACAATCCACAAATCAACAAGTAAAAATCAAAAAAACATACTTCATTGGGAATACAAAAGGGACGAAAGCACATTGCTTTCGCCCTTTTAATAATTGCCTTATTTGCTCACCGAGGCAAACAACAGATGGCCGTTTTTTGTTAACCAACGGCGTTCTTGGCGATAGGCGGGATACACGCGCAGAACTTCCTCGTAAAAGCGGCGGGAATGGTTCATTTGTTTGCGGTGGCAAAGCTCATGCACCACAATGCTGTCTAGCACGCTGAGCGGCGCAAGCATCAACAGCGCATTGAAACTGAGGTTTCCGTTTGCGGTGCAACTGCCCCAGCGGGAACGCTGCATGCGAATGGTAATTTTCCCGTACGTGACCCCTATCAAAGGCGCATAATAGGCAACGCGTTCGGGGATCACCTTTTTTGCCTTTGCGCGAAGCGCTCGCACCTCTTCGGGCGTTAATTTGGGGCAATGCTCCAACGCCCTTTTTTGTTCTTGGGCTTTTGTAAGATGGGCTTCTATCCAATCTTTATGCTTTAAAAGAAAGCGCTCGATCTCCCCTTGCGACGCCTCTTTTGGCGCCCTCACCACGAGCTGCCCCTCCCTTATTTGAGCGCAAAGCGAGCGCCTGTTTGATCGAATGATGCGGTAGGTCATACTTTATTGCCTTCTTTCAAGGTGCGGATCGAAGCTATAAGGAGCACTCTTATTTTGGTTCCCTTTTTATTGATAGCGTCATAGGTTTCTGCATCCACAAGATTCGATTGCTTTAAAATTTGCAACCACTTATCCGTTTCAAACGCTTCTTTTAATGCTATTTCAAATTTAGAGATCATATCCGCCCGACTCTGCGGATGCCCGGCCTCGGCGATATTTGCAGCTACGCTTGTGGAACTTCTTTTTATTTGATCGGCAAAGACAGACTCTTTCTTCGCAAGTAATTCTTTTGCAAGAGCCACGCATTGACAAGAAAATTCTAATGACAAGTCTGATAATTTGTCTTTTTTCATGGTCTAATACTAACACAAACGAAACCATCGAGTCAATGCACTTCGGATATGCAAATAGCCGGGACTTTACTAATAACACTAGCCTAAACAACCATCAAAATCAAATGCTTGCCAAAGGCAAGTACATCATGTCGAGCAAAGC
>DEWF01000010.1:0-3165 GCA_002363545.1 Christensenella sp. UBA3217
CTCATCCCGAACACGGAAGTTAAGCCTCTTCGCGCTGAAGGTACTTGGTCGGTCACGGCCCGGGAGACGATGACGCCGCCGGATATCACTGCTCCCTAAGTAGTCCCTACAAAGGGAGCCCAAATTGCTCGTTTAGCTCAGTCGGTAGAGCATGCGGCTGTTAACCGCAGTGTCGTAGGTTCGAGCCCTACAACGAGCGCCAACGGGACAAAGGTCGAACCAAATGGTTTGACCTTTTTTCGTTACTTAACTTGTAGGGCTCGAAAAGAGCGTTAAAAAATCGACAGTTGACTTCTGTCGATTTTAGCGGCTGGCCGAAGCCTTGCGAAATGCAGAAAACTGTAAAAACGATTTGCATTGAGCAAGGCAAGCAGAGTACCTACAACGAGCGCCATGATTAGTGACATAATAGCTGTCACAAATAAAAAAGACGGATTTTATGCAAATCTGCCTTTTTTATTGCAATTTTTTGTACATTTCTGTATCGCTTTTCAATTTTTATTCATTTTTACGCTTGCCCAAAATGATTGCAATTTATAGCTGCCTTTTTATATCCTGTAAGACTTGAACTTACGATATTGATTTTTTTACATCGTTTCACTATTTGTTTTTCCCCAAAAATTTACTCTTTTTCTATTTATCTACTTGAATTTTATTTCATATTATGATATCATAGTATCAAGATATTATGATATCACTATTGGAGGGCGGTAATGAACAAAACAAAAACGCCAACAGCGGAAAAAAAGATGTTTCCTTTGCGATTGCCACCAGACACTTATAAAAAAGTGCGCGATAAGGTGCAAAAAGAAAAGGATAAAGGCAATTATGCTTATAGCATTAACGATTTTTTAACAGAGATAATTGAAAAAGGTTTGGAGGAACACAACAAATGACAAAGTTATCTTTTATGACCGAAGATGAAGTCAGGGACTCTTCGAAAATCATTCTAGGGTTTGATAAAAAAGAGAATGGGATCCGACAGGGGACTGGTCAAATTACCACGTTTAATCAGTTAGGATTTAAAGGAAATAACAATAAGCCTGATGGTTGGTATCTATCTGATGATGTTTCATTTCCTGCTATTATCCTTGAAACGAAATCTTCTCAAGAAGATATTACATTAAAAAAATGGGTTGACGAGTTGGTCAAGAATTGCAACGTTGTTCTTACGGAATATAAACAAGTCGTAGGTATACTTTACAATGGTGTAGATATTCGTGTTTTCTTGAACAATATTGAATTAGAAGAAGTATCTAATGAATTGCAAAATAAGGAGTATTATTTTTCTCTTTGCTCAAAAAACACAATAGATAAACAACGCATTTACGCATTAACAAAAAAGATTAATGATTGTTTGCACATTGATTTTGGTATTAAAAATTTGTATCATAGGATGATTTTTACGGCGTGCGCACTGGTAGCCAAAAGATATGGTGCGTTGCTTTTTAAGAAGATGGATTTCACATTAATGAAGAATTCTATTTTAAGCACGTTGAATAAATCACTTGAAGAAAGCAGAAAACAAAACTTAAAACTAGATTTGCTAACGGAAATTTACTCCATAATCAAGATGAATAATGAGGCGAATCAAGACGCAATAGATAATTTTATTGAATGGGTCTCAGAAATTTCTGAATGTGTAAACTCAGATTATTGGAACGGCGAAGATGTGATGGGTATCTTCTTTAATGAATTTAACCGTTACAAGAAGAAGTCTGAGAGCGGGCAAGTATTTACGCCGGATCATATTACATCTTTTATGTATAGACTTATTGACGTCAATAAAAATGACAGAGTCTTGGATGCCGCCTGTGGTTCTGGTGCTTTTTTGGTTAAAGCAATGTGCAATATGATAAAAGAAGCGGGTGGAATTAAAACCAATAAAGCAAAAGAAATTAAGAATATTCAATTATATGGTATCGAGGTTGATAAAGAGATCTATGCGCTTGCTTGTGCAAATATGCTTATTCACAAAGATGGAAAGACGAATCTTGAACAATTAGATACCAGGTCGCAAGAGGCTTGTGACTGGATTCGGAGTAAAAACATTTCAAAAGTGTTGATGAATCCACCGTTTGAATCCAAATATGGATGTTTAACTATTGTAGATAATGTGTTAAAGAATGTTCCAGAACACACAATGTGCGCATTCATTTTGCCAGATAAAAAACTGGAAAAAGACAGCCGTGGTAAAAAGATTCTAAACCATAGTAAACTTAAAAAAATCATTAAGTTGCCGGAAAAGACATTCAGCGGTGTAACAACTTCCATTTTCATCTTTGAGGCGTGCGTTAAACAAAACGATGATGAAATTTTTGCTTGTTATATTGAAGATGATGGTTTGGAAACCGTAAAAAACCAAGGAAGACAGGATATTAAAGACAAATGGCAAGCTATAGAAAACCGATGGGTGGAAATCATTAAAAAACAAGCAGGAGATAAGACCATCCAATGGTTGAAGCCTAAAGAGCATCTCAGCTATCAGTTGCCTGAAAAACCATTTGAAATATACGAAGAAGATTTTTCTAAGGCCATGATGGATTATTTGATGTTTAAAGAAGAAATAGATGTCAAGGAGTTTAGTGAGAAGCTAGTTTCTAAAGTAATGTACAACAGTTTAGTAACAAAGACAGATGAGGGTAGTATAGTCATTAAAATGGAGGATGTTAATCGTGATTAAGGTTGATGTTACACAGTGGAAATCGTTTACCATAGAAAAACTGTTTAATGTTGTAAAAGGGACGAGATTAACAAAAGCAGAGATGAGAGATGGAGATATTAGATTTATTGGTGCAAGTGCTATTAACAACGGAGTTACTGCAAAAATTTCTAATACAGAAAGAATACATCCCGCAAACACTATAACTATTACGTACAATGGGTCCGTTGGTGAGGCATTCTATCAAGACCAAGTGTTTTGGGCTTCAGACGATGTAAATGTATTGTATCCAAAGTTTGAAATGAACAGATATGTTGCATTGTTTTTGATTCCATTGCTCAAAGCAACAGGAAGAAAATACGCTTTTGTTGACAAATGGAAAAAAGAAGTTATGGAAAAGGATTCATTATTATTGCCTGTTGATGAGACAGGCAATCCAGATTTCGCATATATGGAGCAATATATGCGAAATCTGGAAGTTGCGGTCAGCTCTTCGCTGACTG
>DEWF01000010.1:3255-59511 GCA_002363545.1 Christensenella sp. UBA3217
CTTCGCTGACTGCGTTGCGGTCAGCGAAGGGCTTAAAGCCTTGTGTAGTTGATACTGGTTCTTGGGGAAAGTTTTGTATTGGAGACATTTTTCCAAAAATAGTAAAACCACAAGTGTATCATACGAGAGAAGTGACCGAAGAAACGAACGGAATTCCATATGTGGTACGTAGTAAATTCAACAATGGTATAAAGTATTATGTTAAAAGACCTAATGGAAACATCAACCCAGCAAAGGTAATATCTTTTGGTGCAGAGAATGCAACGTTTTTTTATCAAGAGCGGGAGTGGGGTTCTGGAAGAGGTATCTATTATATAGATACTATGGAAATAGATAAATATGCTTGCTTATTCATTACTGCATGCTTGCAACCAATTGCACAGAAATACTCGTATAGTTTTGGATTGTTTCCGGATTTACTTCGAAAAGAAACAATACAATTACCTGTTAAAGCAAACGGTGAAATAGACTACGCATTTATGTCTAATTATATGCGGAGTATTGAATACCACGCTCAAAACACGATAAATAACTTTATATCAGCATAATATATTGGGAAAACTTCACTCCAACATGTCAGGTTTAAGCCCAAAGGTAGGACAGCTATTTTGTGAAGAAAAGACAACGGGACAAAGGTCGAACCAAACGGTTTGACCTTTTTTCGTTACTTAACTTGTAGGGCTCGAAAAGAGAGGTTGTTTTTTATTGAAGAGAAGAAAATCAAAACGCAAAACCAAGAAAAACCAACGAGAGCGAAAAGAAAACAACACAGTGCGTTGTTTTCCGCGATGACCGAAAGATTCATTTATGTATCCTAGATAGGTTGAAAGTTTTTTCTGTGATATTATATCATATTAAGTGACATTGAACTTGATTTTTCATCTCTATAAATTATATAATTATATGTAAAGATACAAAGTTTAACTTAATCATTTAACTTAAGTTAGAATTAATGTTGACTAACTGAAAAAAAGATGATAAAATACTATAGTATTGGTTGAGCTAAGGAAAAAGATGAAAGAATTCAGGAATGCAATTATTCTAACATATGGAATCGTAATTTCAATCACAATTGCAGCAATTGTGTTAATTGGCGATTATAGTGTTTTTAATATTGTAAAAACGCTGATTAATGGAATCGCACCGACAACCATTACTTTTGTAGGGGCATTTATGCTAAAAAATATGATTGCGTACAATGGAAAAAACACAAGGGGAAATGATGTTTTTGAATTCATTTCAACGATTTCATTCTCTTTGGTTATTGTATATTCTATATTTTATATAGTTTTTCTAGGAGCAAATAGTAAAAAAATCAAATACATTTTTTCTATATTGCTCATAATTATAACCGTAATTCTTTTGCTTTACGCACGAAAGTTTAGTAAACTAGAATATGGTAAAACTAAGAATGTGAGTAAAATATCTGGATAGAAGGAGGGGGATGAGTTATGGAAATTCTTATGATTGTAGTGATAGCTCTATTTTTATTGTTTTTAGTAGGACTGTTGATCTCATCGAAACTGCGGAATTACCGTGATCATAATCCGGCTACTGCTGATGAGATTATTGGATCTTTAGTAGGTAATGAAAATAAGGGATTAGAGGTTAATGCATATTTTTCATATTTTGAAAAGAATAATCAATATCCGCATTTTAAAGGTTAATACACAAAACATAATATATGATGCATTTTGAAGATTTTTGGAAATATGCAATAAAGCCAGCAATAGATAGAGCGTATCTGCAAATGGATGAAAACTTTAAACGCGAATGTAAGGTTTTCATTAAAAATGAGAAAACATACAAAAAACAGCTAGAGAAAATTTATAAAGAAAAAAGAGAATGGCTTAAGAAACAGTATTTACCTGCAGAAGAGAAACCTCTTTTAGATATGCATAAATTATCTGCAATTATGTGTCGATCTATTTTGCAATGCAAACCCATTGTTTTTAATGTTGAAGCAGCAGTAAAGTTTTTTGAAGAGTATTGCAGAACCAAAATTGCAGAAGAATGCACGAGTGATGGTACAAAAAACAGAATCGAATTTGCGACAACGAATATCTATGTTAATTATAAAATAGCATTTCGTGCTAGCATTGGTATTAATTATATAGATCTGTTTTATCGGCTCTCTGTTGAAAACAAAAAAAATGAGTTAAAGAAATTGGAAGATTTAGGAGATTTGATTTATTATAAGAAAAGTGACAATCATGAAAATTTTTGCAATAGTATAGTCTTGGCGCTGGCGAAAAAAGAGGCAGGGAATCGCAATTTTGATTATTTAAACTATGCGACAATTATGTATCAATTGCAAATGTGGACATTGGAACAATTAAAAAGCTAATAAAATATAAAAAATGTTTATTAAAAATTCGAATTACCTATTAAGATCCGAACACTAGTTTGTTTCAATAGGTAATTTTTTTATCCTGATTCTCTCATATATCCCGTGTTTTCCTAGCATTTTGTGCAATTTTTCCTATCTTTTTTGCCCAATTCAAATGAGACATTGTTTTTTAAATAATCCGAAAACAGAGAACAAAACGTTAAAACCTGTCACATCTGAACATACAAGAAGTTGCGTTTTGGGCTTATATTTATTATAATAAAAGTTGCATTTTGTTTTTTTTTACAAGGGGATTATTAGGCACATGGACGGGCTTAACAAAACGATCGGCTATATTAACGATAATATCCTGTGGGGCATTCCCATGATCGTGGCAATTCTTGCTACCGGCATATTCATAAGTATCAGAACGCGTTTTTTGCAAGTGAGAAAGTTTGGCACCGCCATGTCATCCACCTTTGTGCCCATGGTAAAATCCATTGGGAAAAAGAAAAACAAAAAGGCTAACACAAAAACGGTTTCTCAATTCGAGGCTTTTTCCGCCGCTATTTCGGGAACGGTGGGTACGGGCAATATGGTTGGCGTTGCCACCGCGCTTATTGCGGGTGGTCCGGGTGCTATTTTTTGGATGTGGGTATCTGCCTTTTTCGGCCTGGTGACCAATTATTCCGAAAACGTGCTGGGTTTGTATTACAGAAAGAAGGATAAAAAGGGAGAAATGTGCGGCGGCCCCATGTATTATATTTCAAACGGTTTGAAATTAAAATGGCTTGCGCTCATCTTTGCCTTTTGCTGTTCTTTGGCGGCTGTTGGTATGGGTATGGTGCAATCCAATTCCATATCCGGCACCTTGCAAAATTCCATCACGGGTAAAACCTCGGTGCTGATAGCGGTGATCACGGGTGTGGTGATCGTTTTGCTTACCGCGCTTATTGTGGTTGGAGGAATTAAACGCATAGGTAAGGTTTCTTCCTATATCGTGCCCTTTATGGCGCTGATATTCATTCTTATGTCCATCGTTATACTTTGCATCAATATCGTGGCAATTCCCAAGGCTTTTGGGCTCATTTTTGCCAATGCTTTTTCGGTGCGTTCTGTGTCGGGCGGCTTTTTGGGTTATGTGATCATGCGAGGCATGCGTTTCGGCTTTGCTCGCGGCATATTCTCAAACGAAGCGGGCCTTGGTTCTTCGGTTATTGCGCACTCTGCTTCCGAAACCAAAGAGCCTGTCAAGCAGGGATTGTGGGGCGTTATGGAAGTGTTTATAGATACCTTTGTGGTTTGCACCCTCACGGCGCTTTCCCTCTTAACGGTTTGCATTACCTCGGGCGTTTATGATTTTACCGACATTGCGGGCAACGCCAACAACCTTTCGGGAAGTGCGGTTGCTCCCTTTGCCTTCACCCAAACCTTTGGCACCTTCGGACGGGTCCTTTTCAGCATCATTTTGCCGCTCTTTGCCTTTACCACCATTCTTGCATGGGCATATTACGGGGAAAAAGCCGTGCAATATCTGTTTGGAAAGAAGGGGGACATTGCGGCGCTGATCTTTAAGTTCTTGTACGTGGGGCTGTTGTTTGTGGGCGCCATGGTAAAATCCGACTTTGTGTGGGCAATGGACGATATGTTTAACGCAATGATGGCGCTCCCCAACCTTGTTGCATTGCTGTTTTTGAGCAAACAGATCGTGGAGGTCACCAAGAACTATTTTGCCCGCAAACGAGGCGAGGTGATCATGCCCATGCTTTCGGCATACGATGACATGAACAAGGAGATGATAGCCGAGCTACGGGAGCAAGAGGCGCAGGAAGCAGTCGAACAAGAACAAGGGGAGCAAACGGAACAAAACGCATGACGCAATGCGCCTAAGCATGCGGCGCTACCGATCACCGAAAGGAGGGGAAATGGAATACAGAGTTTTTGAGGATACGATACTCGTGCGGCTTGACAAAGGGGATGAGATCGTAAAATGCTTGTCGGAAGTGGCAGAGAAGGAAAAGTTGACCCTCGCTTCGGTTTCGGGCATTGGCGCCACGGATGATTTTGAAGTGGGCGTTTTTGACCTTGCGCGCTCCGATTACGATCACTTCCACTTTCACACAAATCACGAGATCGTCTGCTTGGCGGGAAACGTGACCACCAAGGACAAGAGTCCCTACGTCCACCTACATATCACCTGCGCCGGAAGCGAGGGAAGAATCGTTGGCGGGCATCTTTTTGAAGCCAAGATATCCTTAACGGCGGAGATCTTTTTGCACAAAGCCGCGGGCAGGGCGGACCGCCTGCGCGATGAAACGCTTGGGATCAATAAGATATCTTTTGAATAAGCGCCTCTTTAAGGCATCTTTGCAATATTCACCAAGGGCTTCTTGTGGCTGACGGCATATTTCAGCATTTTTGCCGCGCCGCCCCAGCTGTATTTAACGTATGCGATCAGGAAATCGGAGTGTTTTACCATCCATTCGTTGCGCTTGAGAATGGCAAATCGCTTTGGCGTGCTTTCCACTTCCGCAACTTCTATTCCGTCACATTCTTTAATATATCTTTCTCTTCTTTTAAAATAAACTTCATCCAAATAAGGTGAAACAAAAATCAGTTTTGCATCGGGGTGCGTTTGCTTGTATTCTTTGCAACAGCGCAAAGCAATCCAATCAAAATCTCCGTAGCCGCCCAAATAAAAAACCACCTCTTCTCCCGTTGCATGCTCCATGATCGCGGAAAGCACTTTGCCATGCAACTCTTCTCGCCCGTTGTAAATTTCCGCGTGTCCGCAAAAAGTAATTATCAAAAAAAGTGCGCTCCTTTTTACGGGAACGCACCGAAAAATGCTTCCCTGATGTTGCTACACACTTCCCTGCAAAAGAGATACGGGAAGCACTTTTACCGAGAAAAGTGCCTCTCTTTTGCAGTATACGGAATGTGTAGCACATTTATTATGCCACAAATGCGGCAAATAGTCAAGTTTGCCCGTATGAATCGCAAGGTTGCAATTGCGATTTCTCTTTTAAGAGAAAAAACGGTAAGTTAATGAGGGGCGGCGCAAAATGAAATTGACTTTTTGCGGGCGGCAAGTGTATAATACAGCCGAGCTTTTTTTGCAAAAAAGGAGAAGAAAATGAAAAAGGTGTTAAAGATCCATCCGGATGCCTTGTACGATTCCGAGTATATAGATCAACTGTTGGAAACGGAGGATTACGCCTCCCCCGAACTTGCTTTTAAGGGAGAGTATAGGCACAAAAAGGGCGTGACCGTTATTACCACGCTTGGGTACGGCATCGTGATGGAAAACTGCTTTGACAACGCGATCAGGCTCAGGATCACCAAGCCCGGGGCTTGCATGGATAAGACCGTCACCGAGCGTTTGGGGCTCATTCAAACAAATTGGGAGAGCCTGCCTTACGACTATTCTTTGGAAAAAGGCGTGATCACCTTTTCCAACAAACGCCTGACCCTCGTGTTTGATATGAACACAAACGAGTACTCTTTCCGTTCTGCGGACGGCAAAACCCTTTTGCGTACCAAAAACGGCGGCGCTCGCTTCTCTTCCCTTCCCGCGGAGTATTCGGGCATGCGCAGTTATACCGAATTCGAGCGCATGGGGGAGGAAAAGTATTCCGGCTTCGGCGCCCGCATTTACAAGGTGGATAGGACGGGCGAATCGGCGGATATTTTTGCGGAAAAGGGCGGTGCGCGCGTGGGTGATTACGGCGGCTTCCCCATCCCTTATTTTATCAGCTCGGCGGGGTACGGTTTCTTTTTCAATAACCCGTGGCCGCACGTGTATTTCGATATGGCAAAGACCAACGAAAAGGAGTGGTTTTTGAGCGCGCCCGGAGGCGATTACGACGTGTTTGTTTTTGTGGGCACCACTTCCGAGATCACCAAGAGTTATGCAAAGATCGTTGGCACCAACCAATTCCCCAAAAAGTGGCTGATGGGGTACTGGTGCAGCAGTTTGAGTTTTGAAAGAGCGCAGGGTGCCATTGACGATATGGGGCGCATGAGGCGCGAGGGCTATCCTTGCGAGGCCATTGTGATAGACGGACCTTGGCGCGGCGGCGTGAACTTTATTCGTGATTATGCAAGCGGCTGGGGCTATCCCTCGGACGATTATAATTGGCACCCCGATTTTGGGGACGGCGTGGGTATGATCAAACAACTCATGAAGGAGAATATCAAAACCGTTCTCCATATCAATTCCTGCGCCTTTAAGCCTTCCACGGCAATTCCCGCCATTGCGCAGGGGCTTCTTCGCCAGGTGAAAACCGAAACGGTTCCCGACGTGGCGACCGAGCGCGGCGTGGAGTATTATAAAACTTTTCTTGTGCCGAGGATCAAGGACGGCGTCACCCAATGGTGGACCGACCATTCGGACCGTGTGAGCGGTGAGGTGCTTCCCGGCATTCCGTCCAGAAATCTTTTCGGACCCATGTGGAACCGCGTGATCTCCGAAGTAATGGCGGAAAACGGCGTGCAGGGGCACATGTCGCTTTCGCGCGGCGGCGGCATCGGCAGTCAAAAATACGCTCTTCCCTGGGCGGGTGATACCCAATTCGGCATTCACCGCTTTAAGGAAGATATTTGGTATATCATCAACGCGGGCATGGCGGGCTTTACGCTGTGCGGTTATGACCTTGGCGGCTTTATGCGCGGCTCTGTCACCGACCTTACGCCGGACGAAATGCAGTTTGAGATCAACAACATTGCAAGGCGCGTTTGCCAAAGCATGATCTTCTGCCCGATGCCTCGCATGCACAACGGGGAAAATTCCACCGCCAAATGGCCGTGGAACTGCCCCGAGCAGGCAAGGGAGCTTTACCGCGATTGCTTGCAGTATCGTTATCGTTTTATCCCCACGGTGTATTCTTACGCCATTCACGGTTCGCGCACCGGGGAGCCCATCATTCGTCCGCTCTTTTACGATCATATGGATGAGCCCAAGCTGTATGCCGTGGACGATGAGTTCTATTTGGGTGAGCATATCCTCGTGGCACCCGTCACCCAAGCCGATACCGATAAGAGAGAAGTGTACCTTCCCAAGGGCAACTGGGTAAACAATTGGACCAAAGAGCGCTTTGTGGGGGATCAAACCATCACGGCAAACGCCCCCATGTTCCAAAAGGAAGGCTTGCCTATGTACGTGAAAGTGGGCGGCGGCGTGGCGTATCAGCCCGATTGCACCAGCCTTTACGACCGCATTCCCGATTCGCTTCGGGTGGAGCTTTATGCGGATACCGATGCCGAACTCGTGCTGAACGAGAGCCAAAGCGTCACCAACGTTTTCCGTTGCAAAAAGGTGGGCGCCGGGTTTGAGGCGTATGCCGAAAACAACGGAGAAAGCGACCGCAAGTACCTCATTGTGATCTATTGTGACGGCAAGAAGCTCTCGAGGGAGATCACCGTAAAGGCAGGGGCCGCGGCAAGGGTGGAAATGCGCTGATCTTTTTCGGAACGCCCCGTTAACAGAAGGAGAAAAACAACATAAGGTCGACGTTTGTCGACCTTTTTTCATTTTTAACAGAATATCGGTCTTGAATAGATCATAAAAAGAGTGTATAATAAAAGCAGTTAAACAGCGGGGCGGCAAATATTGTCTTCGTGCTTTTAGGGATACTGCCGAGCAAAAACGCTTTGCATTTTACGGAGAAGAGGTAAAACCATGAAAAAATCCATTTTTCTTTTTATATTGCTTTTGATTTTTGCGCTCACCCTCACGGTGGGGGGATGTGAAACGGAAAACGAGGTGAAATCTGTGAACAGCAAGGAAATTGAGATACAGGGAACAGTCAATGGGAAAACGGTTATTAATCCTGCCTTTGATTGGGTGGAAGAGGGGGATCTCTCCTTTACCGTGACGATCAAGGACGCCGCAGGAACGGAGGTGGAAAGCGCCGAAGTGAACGTGCCGCATTACCAACCGAAAGAGAGTTTGGAGTACGGCAAAGAGTACGTGATATCCGTTGTTGGAAAGGATACGGGAACTTGCTATCGAGCAAATTTTGAAACCATGGCGGGTGAAAACGAGCCAAACTTGCAAAGGGCGTCCATTTCCCTTTGCGATCCCTTCAAATCGCACATGGTGATCCAAAGAGGCAAGCCCATCGTTATCAAGGGGAGTACGGCGGCAAACGTTTTGCTGTGTATGGATTTTTACGGCACAAGGTATTACGCCGTTTCCGATCAAACGGGCGCTTTTACCTTTACCCTTCCCGCCATGCAGGCGAACGCCACCCCCGCCGAGATCACGATCAGCCTTTTGCAAGACAAGTCCCTCGTGCTGTCCGACGTGCTGATCGGCGACGTGTACCTGGCGAGCGGGCAGTCCAACATGTGGTGGAAACTCAGGGATTCCGATTACACCCAAACGGACGTGGATAACGCCGTGAATAGCGATATGCGATATTTTTCCATGAGCATCACCACTTCTTCCACTCCGCGTGAGAGCGTGAAAAACGGAAAGTGGGCAAAGATCAGCCGTTCCGATAACAGTTATTTGGATTATTCCGCGGTGGCGTTTATGACCGCTTCCATGCTGAGCACCGCGCTTGCGCCAAAGGGAGTGCCCATCGGCATTGTTTGCGCGGCGCAGGGGGATACCAACATTGCCAATTGGATGAGCAGCGAGTATTACAGCGGTAGCGTGGGAACCAAAAACCTGAATTACAACGCCATGATCTATCCTTTGCATAACGGAGAGTTTACGGGGGTGATTTGGTATCAGGGCTGTAATAACTCCGCCAAAGGCAACGAGTATAAGCAACTGCTTCAAGGTTTGATGGCAAATTGGCGCGAGCTGTTTCATAACGACACGCTGCCTTTCTATATTGTGCAACTGCCCGTTTACGATGGTGATAGCGGCAACAATTACGATTTTTCCTTTGTGCGCGAATCGCAGGCATTGGCGTGCGCGGCGGATGAAAACGCGTACCTAATTGCCACTTGTGACGGAGGGAATCCCTCCTATATCCATCCGACCGAGAAGCGTTATATTGCCGAGCGCTTGCAAAAGTCTGTTTTATCCACAGTTTACGGTGAGGACTATTTGCCGCAAGGTCCCACTTACCGTTCGCACGTGGTGGAGGGGAGCCGCGTGACTATCACGGTGGATAACGGGGAAGGGCTTTGTGTGCCGCAAGGGGAAAACGTGGTTGGCTTTTTGCTTGCGGGGGCGGACGGCAAGTATTACGACGCTACCGCCACCATTGAGGACGGGAAACTCGTTGTCACATCCCCTTCCGTTGCCGCGCCGGTGTATATCAAATACGGTTTTGGCAAAAGCCCCTTCTTGAACGTGTACAACAAGGACGGCTTTTTGATGAGTCCCTTCCGCACTGACCTTTATAACCACGGGATAGACCTTTTGGATTATACTTCCGCCGCGCCCGCCTCTTATAAGATTCATCCGGACGGCTCACAGATGACTTGTCGCATCGTATCGGTCAACGGGGAAACGGGAACCGAGATCCAAAAGGCAGATGACGGAAAGAATTTCGGTTCGGTACAACTGGAAAAATGGGGCGCCATCGGCTTTAACGAGCTGGGCATGAAACTCACCGTGATCGGCACGAATTCGGGCGCAAAGGTGCTGTTCCGCATTGTGGAAGGCTCTTATGAGATCTGGGCGTACGAGTTTGAGGATAATTTTAGCGGCAGGAAAGAGTTTGTCGCAGCGCTTTCGGAATTTGAATGTGTGAGTAACCGCGTGGACGGCATTATGGATCTGCAAGCAGTCAGACAGGTAGAAGTGACTGTTAAAGCGGATGGCGCCGCCACCGTCACCATCATAGGCGTGCAGTTTACGGACATAGCGAGAAGCGCGCCCTTGGCGTTCACCATTAACGAAGGCAGCGAGGAAAGAGAGAATTATATCATCACCTATACTCCCGCCACTTTTGCAAACGAGTACCGTGTGATCGTATCGGCGGACGGGGTGAATTATACGGACCCCATCGTGGACGAGGTCACCTCGGATACCCGCTTTACCTTCCCCACCTCCTTGCGCGCGAGCGGCACGCTGTATTACGTGAAGGTGATCGCGCGGAACGAACTGGGTGAGACCGTTGCCAAAAACAGCGGCATTACCTTGCGCGATAACGAACGTTACGTGATCAACCATTTTGATTACGCAAGCGAAGAGCAGTTTGACGATTACGTTAGCTCCCATATGAAGGTCCACGAGGGGTTGACGGTGTCTTTGGATGAAAAGGGTGTAAAGATCCTTTCCGCAGGAAAGGGCTGGCAGTACTTCATTTTCGTGTTGGAAAGCGGCTTTAACAAGGGATACGATACCTTAAAGTTCTATATGGACGTGAGGGACTATCACGGTAGCAGGATCGTTTTGCAGCTTGTGGACAGCAATTACGTTACCTTCTCTTACACCATGAACAATTACTCAAAGAAGGAAGGCTTTTTCGAGATCCCGCTCTCTGCCTTTACCCGAAAGGACGACGGCACCAAGTTTGACGGCAGGGACGTGTTCCGCATCCAGTTCAACTTTGAAGACATCACCGGGGACGGCACCGTGTATTTTGATGATCTGGAACTATTAAAGAGTTAAGGCTGTAAGGGCTTTTTGATCAACTGACGGAGGCGGCATTTTTGTGCCTTAAAAGGAGGGAATTATGATAGACAATTTTATTTACGGCACGCCCACGCAACTTCGCTTCGGAAAGGGGGTCATCAAGGACCTGCCGGAGGTATTATCGCAGTACGGAAAACGGGTGCTCATGACTTACGGCGGCGGCTCCATTAAGAAGATGGGGCTTTACGATGAGGTGCTTCGCTTGTTAAAGGACTTTACCGTGGTGGAACTGCCCGGTATTGAACCCAACCCCAAGTATGATCCCTCGGTGATCACAGGCGCTAAACTGTGCAAAGAGCATAAGATAGACGTGATCCTCTCTGTGGGCGGCGGCTCGGTGTTGGACTGCTCCAAAGCCATTTCGGTTTGCGCCAAGTACGATGGGGAAGGCTGGGATCTGATCTCGGGAAAGGTCAAGGCAAAAGCCGCGCTTCCCATCGTAGATATCCTTACCCTTGCCGCCACGGGCAGCGAGTACGATTGCGGCTGTGTGATCTCCAACACCGCCATCCTTGACAAGCGCGGGTATTTGGACGAACTGATGTTCCCCGCCGTTTCCTTTTTGGACCCGCAGTACACCTTTTCGGTATCCGCTTGGCAAACCGCATGCGGCACGGCGGATGCCATCAACCACGTGTTGGAGCAGTTTTTCTCTTTTCCCAATTCTCTGTTTAACGACGGCATCATGATAGCCGCTCTTCGTTCGCTCATGACCAACGTAAAAATTGCCATCAAAGAGCCCACGAACTATGCGGCAAGGAGTGAACTGATGTACGTTTGCAGTTGGGGGTGCAACGGTATTTTGGCAAACGGTTCCGGCTATTCCGGTTGGCCCATGCACTCCATAGAGCACGCGCTCAGCGCTTATTTTGATATCACGCACGGCGCGGGGCTTGCCATTATCACGCCGCGCTGGATGCAGGAGATCCTTTCGGAGCGCACGGTAGAGCGCTTTGTCACTCTTGGTAAAGATCTGTTCGGGTTTGATAAAAAACTGTCGGATAAAGAAATGGCGCAAAAGGTGATAGATGAGTTTTATGCCTTCTTTGAGTCCATCGGTATTCCCATGCACCTTGGCACTCTTGGCGTAAAAGAAGAGGCTATCGAGGATATGGCGGATCACATTTTAGCCAACGACGATACCTCGCAAGATTGGGCGTACGTGCCCCTTGATAAGGCGGCTTTGGTGCGCATTTTGAAAGCAAGCATGTAAAACAGAGGGAAAATAATCGAGATGAAAAAAGACAGGTTCGTTGCGTTTTTTGATGCCATTATGGCAATTATTATGACCATTGTCGTGCTGGAATTTGTAATTCCGGACGGCACAAAATGGAGCGATCTTTCCACCCTTGGCTATCAGATCCTTGCTTACGCCACGGCCTTTTTCTGGCTTGGTGGCTTATGGATCAATATCCATAATCTGTGGCACGGCGTGGATATCGTAGATAGAGGGGTGCTGTGGACCAATATCGTGATGCTGTTCTTTGTTTCCATGCTCCCCTTCTTCGTGGTGTATGCGGGCAGAAACCTCGGTGAGATCGTGCCGCAGATCCTTTACGGTGCGGACGTTATTATGATCACGATCTGCAACGAGATCAGCGTGGAACTCTTGGCAAGGCACCATTCCTGCGTAAAAGCGCAGATCCCGTTTTTACGCATCTCGGTATCGGTGGATTTGGGGATCAAAGTGATCGGCTTTATCATTGCCCTTACCGTTTTCCCCATGGCAATCATGATCTCGGTGATCGTATCCACTCTCTTTTTGATCGTTTGGCGTTATATTACGGGTTGGTTTTTTGCGGCGCAAGGATAATAAAAGCTTTCTCACGATATGTTGAGATAATGAAAAAAGTCGGAAGGGTCACCTCCGACTTTTTGTTTAAGAATGTTCGCGTTTGATTTTGGTTTTCCTCATGCCCAAAATGCTTTTTTTCACCTCAAACCACACCGTAATGCGGCGGCGCGGGGCAAGCCAATGTTTCCCACAAGAAGCATAATCGGTAAGCAGCACGTCCTTCCCTTTTCTGGTTTTTAAACGCAGACGAATGGTTTCGGGCTCTTGCGGCGTTTCCATATAATACACCGCGCCCTCATAGGGGAGCACGATCTTTTTCATAATGTTGCCCGCTTGTTTTTCTTCGTCGCGCGTGAGCACGTAAGCGCCGTAGCGAATGGCGGTCCTCTTGTTCACTCGAATGGGGGTAAGGGCGGGATGGAAGGAAAGGGTCAAACGGGCCCCATCGTTCCACACGCGTTCCAGCGTTAAATAACTGCCGGCCGTCACGTCTACCGCTTCACCATCCAAGGTGCAGGAAGGATCGTTGCTCCAAGAGGGCACGCGAACGGAAAGGGCAACGGGAGTTTTTGGGAATCCGCTTAAAAGCAGGGAAAGAGTTCCGGCGGCGGGAGAGTAAATCTCTTCGATCACCGCGCTGTCCGTCAAGTGAATGGTGCCGCTCTCAAAGAAATGGATCGCGTATCCTTTTTTACTCCTTGTGGCGGCGGAAAGGGGGTAAAGCCCGGTGCCTGCCGCACCGATACAAGCGCAACAGCCGTAATATCCGCCATCCGCGAAGGTTTTATACCCGCCAATGCCCACGCCGCGCGCGTGATGCAATAAGGGGCTGTAACTGTCAAAGGGAAGTGCGTCCACAAGGCGGCGTTCCTCTTTGCAGTATTGTTTGATGTGGTAAAGGTTCACCGCACCGTGCAAAGCGTTCAGCGCGGAAAGTTCCATTCTGTCGGCATATTTGGCTTCGCCGAGGTCGCTCAGCAAGCGCTCCATTAAGCGCATCCAAGTGACGGTCACGCAGGTTTCCTGCATGATCACTTTATCCGAAACAGGCTCTGCTTGCATAATGGCGGAGTGATTGAATTGCTCCGACTTGCAGCCCGCACAACCGATCACGGTGATCTCGTTTTCCCAAACAAGGTCCGCAAAACGGCGCACGATACTAAGCATGCGCTCTTCGCCCGTTGCTTCGTAATAGGCAAGCACTCCTTCAAAGAAGGAGATCATCTCGTAGGCTTTTGTGGTGGGAAATTCGTGCGGCAAAAGCTCGCCTTTTTCCACAATGTCCAAAAGGTTGCCGCCCGTGCACCCGCCGCGAGAGAGAATGTACTTTGCAAAAGTAAGATAACGTTCTTCGTTGGTGAGTTTATAAAGTTCCACAATGGGTTCCAAAAGAGAGGAAGAATTGATCCCGCCCCAAAGGTCGCTGGTGGCCAAAATGTCGGTTTTATCCTCACCCAGGTTGGCAATAAGATAATCCGCGTGCTTTTGCATCGCAGTCAGTATGCTCTCTTTGAGAGCATTGTCACGGCAGATATCGTAAAAATATAAGCAACCGACCAAAACGTACTTTCTCACCCAAAGGTCCCAACCGCACAGTTCGTGCTCGGTGGGATAGGTGGTGATCCTGCCAAGTTCGTCCTGCGTTGCAAGCAATGCGCGAACCGTTTCTTCCATGATCGAATACAATTCTTCATCCGGAAGATAGCGATAGGTAATTGAGGCGCCGCGCATCATCTTACCAAAGTATTCTCCGCGCCACCCGTTATCCGCGCCGTCTTCCCGCGTGGAAAAAACCTTGACGAATTTTTGCCAAAGTGCACGATCTTTCAGTTGGTTGTCCAGGAGGAAACGGGCGTAAAGATCCGCCGTTCCGATATATTTCTGACTGCCGTTTTCCAAAGTTGAAAACATGCGTTCCATAGTTTTACTCCAAGGGATCACTCCCGATCTTAGTAATAATATTATAATACAACCTTTATAAATATGCAAGCATATTGGTGTGAGCGGGGGTTTGTGGGGGAAAAGCAACCCTTCCCGGGGGGCGTTGCCAAAAGGCATGGAAAATGGTATAATCAAAAAAGCAAAACCAAAGGCGGGGGATATGGAACACTTTTATCCGGAGATCAAAAGCAGAGCGGCGTTTCGCGCGTGGCTTGAACAAAATGCAAAAACCGAGTGTGAATGCTTTTTGCAACTGCGCCGCGGCAAGCCCACGGAAGAAAACTGTCTTTGGTATTTAGACGCGGTGGAAGAAGCACTCTGCTTCGGCTGGATAGACAGCGTGCAAAAGAAGGTGGACGGCGTGCTCGTGCAACGTTTTTCACCTCGCAAACCCAACGGCCTTTGGACGGAACTGAACAAAGCACGTGTGCGTAGGCTGGAAAAATTGGGGTTGATGACGGATGGCGGCAGGGCGGTTTGCCCACCCACAAACGCTCCCTTCGTGCCCGATGCGGACGTGACGGCGGAGTTAAAAAAAGCAAAGGTTTGGAATGTGTTTTGCACTTTTCCGCCCCTCTATCAAAGAGTGCGCCTATACAACGTTGCGTTTTATAAAAAGAGAGATCCCAAAGCCTATTCCCGCGCCCTTAACAACCTCATTGAACAAACGCGAAAGGGCAAGATGTTCGGGGAATGGAACGATTACGGCAGATTGACGGAAGAATAAAAGGATAACTCAATCAATTCATTTATAATCCTTTTAAATTTTTATTGTATCTATATTATCTCCTTATATTATCTTGCTTATAAACATTTTAACACGAAAGGGGAATTTGCTTGTCAAATAATAGTTATAAAAAATAAAACTAATTGATAAAAACTATTGACTATAAAATTTTAGTGTGCTATAATCAAACCATAAAAGGAGGCTGGTATGGAAAATAAGATGATAGAAAAGTGCCCAATCTGCAATGGCAAAATGTATGTTTCCGTGTTGAAATGCAAGGAATGCGGTATTGAAATCAAAGGGGAGTTTCCCATCTCGCAAGGCGGAGCTTCTGCTTTACCGCTTGAACAAGAGGACCTTGCGTTCGTTATGCTTTTTTTAAAGCACGAAGGGAATATGACCAAAATGGCGCAGGAACTCGGAAAGAGTTTTTATGATATCAGAACACAAGTAAGGGAAATCAATAGAAAGATGGATAATGAAAAGGAGGAAAACAAAATGAGAATCGTAGAATCGTTGGAAATAAATGAGAAAGAAGAAAAGCCCAGCAGCATTATTATACGCAAGATGAATGAGCGAAACGGAACGGCGTTTTGCAAAATGTTAAAAGGGGACGAGATTGAGATCCGTTTGACTGAGAAAGGCGTACATCCCGTAAGTTTCCCCGGGTTCGTTTGCGAATGGGAGATTTTTGACGCAATTATGGAAAAGGCAAAAGAACTCGGCGGCAAAATGTACCGCGGTGATGCCGGTGCGCAGGGGGGCGCAAAGATCGGTTCCCGCGAATTGCCGGTAGATTCCATTGATGGTTTTATCAGTTTACGCTATTACGGCAAGCAAGTTGGGGATACCACCACGAGAAGATCCACCTATTACGCCGCGATCCTTGCCTGGGCGGGCTTGTGTGAAAACTGCCGCTCGGATGGTAATGGCGGTTATATTTTGGTCTGATATGGTCGATGAGCTAAAAGAAAAGGCAGGGCACTCCCCCTGCTTTTTTTATAACAAGTGAGGGCGCCAGGCAACGAGAAGGTCCTCCATGCCGCATTTGGCATTGGCGGGGGAGGTAGAAGGCAGAAGGAAGGCTATCGCAGCATATTCGGGGAAGCGTTTTAGAAAAAGCGCGTGCGCTTTTGCGCCGTTCAGTAAAATCTTTTGTACTTTTGATTTTTGCAAAATACTAGGAATATCCGTGTATTCCACGTTTTTTATGGAAGCATCCGCAGAGCGATGGATCTCGCAGGATAGTATCACGTCCGAAAGGGCAATGCCGTGGCGCAACAAAGCGTCGGACTTCTCCTTTGCGTTCATTTCAGGAAAGGGCTCGGCAAAAGCAAGGGATAACAGCTTCCAAAAACGATTGCGCGGGTGCATATAGTAAAATCCTTCCTCTCGTGATTTTTCGGAAGGGAGAGAGCCAAGGATCAAAATGCGGCTTTTTTCATCGTAAATAGGCTCAAAGGGATGGGTAATGCGGGTGGTTTTTTCAGTCATATTTGAAAGAAAGCGCCCCGTCCGTTCGGGCGAGGCGCAACTTTGTATCAATGCTCTTTGGGCATGGGCGGCACGTCTATTGCCAGATCGGAAAGGGGGAAGGTGCAACAGGGGTGGATATATCCGTAGATCTTATCCGCCATTCTTCTGCCGTCCACCGAGGCGGGCACATACACGTCACCCGACAAGAGTTGGGAGTGGCACCAGCCGCATCTGCCAGAACGGCAGTCGGAAGGGGGGTTGAGCCCCGCGTCTTCCATGGCGCGCAGAAGGGTGGTGTTGGCATTGCAGGGGATCTTGGTGGTCACGCCCGCAATGGTTACGGTCAAGGTGAAAGTATCCTCAATGTTGCCGCCGTAGTCCGCGTTTCTTTCGGGATGGAAGTACTCACCAAACAGTTCGTGACGCACGAATTTGCGGCGGATGCCGAGTTTTTCTATCTCCTTATCCGCAAAGTTGTACATGGCTTGCGGGCCGCACATAAAGATGGAATAATCGCCCGCGGGCGCATATTTCTTAATGAGGTCGGCCGTGATAAAGCCGCTTTCGCAACCTTCCTTCTCTTCGTTGGAAAGCACGTTTACGAGCTTGATCTTATCGCACTTTGCCGCCATCTCGGATATTTCATCGCTGAATGCTGCGTCGGCAAGGGTCCTGCTGCCGTAAAGAAGCACGAGGGAGCAGGATTCGTCCCCTTCATAAATGGCTTTTGCCAAAGAGCGGAAGGGAGTAATGCCGCTGCCGCCCGCAATACCGATCACGGTAGAGGCGTCACGCAGTCTTTCGTAAGTAAAATCTCCGAGGGGAGCAGATGCGGTCACTTTTTGACCCACCTGCCAATTGTCCAAAATGTATTGCGATACGATACCGCCGTCCACTCTCTTAACGGTTATCATATAAAAACCTTCAAGAGTGTCTGCGGGGGAAGACGCAATGGAGTAGGGGCGCTTGAAAACCTTGCCTTGTATTTCCGCTGCGATGGAAAGGTAATTACCTGCCGAGAACCATGCCAAACGCTCGGTACCCAGCTCGGGATCGGGCGCAAGAATAAAGCTCTTCATATCGTTGGAAAAGGGTTTGATTTCCTTCACGATCAAATGTTGCACGGAGGGATGGAGTTCGCGCGCAAGGGCATTGGGATGGTAAGCGTACAGGTCCTTGGTGGTTTCTTTGGAGCCTTTATGGATGGCGCCGAGTCTTTTGGTGATGACTTTTATGAGCCCGAGGCGGCTCAACTTGCTTATCTTGGACTTGCTCATCTTATTTACCCTCCTTCTCTAAGTCTTTCAGCACTTGTCTTGCGGTCATATCTCCCGTGATGTAACCGGAGGGGAACCCATCGCCTCTCGTGTGGTGTCCGCCGCAGAAATAAAGGTTGGGAATGTTGAATTCCATCTTTTCCATGGCAATACGTCCCACAATGTTATCCCATCCTTCACTGGCGTACCCGTAAATGGCGCCTTCGGGGGTAGAAAGATAACGTGCAAAGGTCACGGGAGAAGCAATGGCTATCTCCTCAATATAGGGGCGAATGGATATGCCCATCGTCTCTTCGTAATCCTTGATATACTTTTCCGCCACGCTGTTTTTAAATTCTTTGTACTCCCTTGCCGTTAAGTTCTCGGGGAAGTCACCCGGGATATAGGGAATAGTGAAGAAAAGGGTGGAAGTGCCTTTGGGCGTGGAATCGGGCAGGGGTACGTTCAAACAGTTCACCACGTAATAACCGCAGTCCGCTCTGGTGTCAAATTGCACGCGGGCATTCCTGTGGCGGGTGATGAACACGCTGTAATCCTCTATACCGAGCTCTTCCTTGGTGCGGTCCAACCCCAGATACACGGTGACGAAGCTCATGCCGAACTTGCGGGCGTTTGCCATTTTGCGGAATCTTGTGGGGAGCTTTTTTTCTTCCGAACGGTTGATCACGTTGTTGGGGATCACGTTGGAGATGATCTTTTTGGCGTAAAGCTCTTCTCCGTTCGCCACCACGCCGATCGCCTTTCCTTTTTTATCAAAAAGGAAGCGGGTCACTTCGCTGTTATAGCGCATCTCTCCGCCAAGTTTTTCAAAGGCTTGTGCAAGCGCCAAAGATATTTCGTGCGAACGGTGATAAGGCATGGTGGGCTTTACCACGCAGTACGATACCAGCAAACTGATAAAGTGCAGGGCGGCAAGATCGTCCGTCGGCACGCCGAGGTATCCCCAATAGGTGTTGATGATGGAACGCGCTTTTTCGGATATGCCAAGCGCTTTTTCCACCTCTTCCGTGCTGTGGGACGCGGTGCGCATGAAGTCACCGTATTTGCTCATCAGCACAAAGGGGTTGATCTTGGGGCCGTTCTTGCCGGTATTCATATAGAGCTGTGCGTCGCTGATGTTATCTACCAGATCAAAAAGATTTGCAACGCCTTCGCGACTGCCCGGCACCGCGGCTTCTATATCGTTCAAAAAGTTTTCTCTGCCTGCGTGCATCACCACGTCGTAACTGCATTCGGGGTCTTTACAGATCGTACGATAAAGGGTGGTTTCATGCAAAAGATCCACCTTTACCCCCAGATCCGCAAGGATCTTTTTGGAGGAGGGCAGATCATCGCATACGTCCTCGGCACAAAGCTCGTGCAAGGAAGGCTCAAACTCGAATCTACCTCTGATGAAGCTGGTGGCGCAACCGCCCGGAATATTGTGTTTTTCCAGGAGGAGAGTCTTATAACCTGCTTTTGCCGTAGTGGCGGCGGCAACGAGTCCACCGTTTCCCGCACCTACGACTATCACGTCATATTCTTTCATATCACGTCTCCTTTAATAGAATAAGATACTTATACTATACAGTATAACACGCAAAATAGTCAATACCGAAGGAAGACTTTCTTCCCGTTACAACCTGCTTGCCCAAATAAAATACCGACAAAAGTCGGTATAAAAAGTCTTTTTTCAAACGGAGACAGGTCACACCGCGATACATTGAAAAGCACGTAAAACTACTATTCCCAAACAAGATATACCTCGGTGAGGGTGGATAAGGGTTGCAGATGCGAGGCACAACGAAAAAACACGCAGACTAACTTTTGAAAAACTCGTAATTAACAAATAGAACTATCCCCGGTGAGGGCGCATGATCGTGCGAAGACAAACGCTCCGCAAGCGAGCGGATAGGAGCATACTATGCCGTATGTGACTGTTCGGGAGCGATGCGGTAGAGCAGGATGCGTGCGGTAATGCGCGCTCGCCTAATTGCGGTTTTTGCGATAGGAAGTAGGCGATATGCCTTCCTTCTGCTTAAAAATAAGCGTCAAATAGTTCCCCGAAGAAAACCCGCAGCAATCCGCGATCTCTTCAATGGTCTTTTCCGAAGTGGCAAGCAACTCTTTCACTTTGGTCAGGCGCAAGCGCAACAGGTAGTTCATGGGGGTACAACCGAGGTCCTTTTTAAAATGATAATTGAGCGTTTGTTTGGTGGCGTAAACGCGTTCCGCCAAATCATCCAGCGTGAGGGGCTCGGTATAATTCGCATTCATATAGTTAATGGCTTTTATCACAAGGGAAGAAGCCTTTTGTTCGCGCTCCACCGACTGCGGCAAGCGGCTCTCTGCAAAATGATAAAGGGTGAGCAGGAAAAAGTCAAACTTTGCTTTATCCACCTCGTGCGCGTGCTGTTCCAAGGGACGGTCAAGGGACAAATGCAGAATATCCAAAAGTTTTTCGGATTGCTCGCTTGTCAGCGTTACGAAGGAAAGCGAAAGGCTGGTAAGCACCTCTTTTTGAAAGTCATCCAGCATACTTTCGGTCACGTAAATGTTCACGCGCTTAAAAGCACCGCCCTCGGTTTTGTGCATGGCAAAGGGCGGTACTATGAGCACGGCGGGAGCCTCAATGGAATAGAGTGCGTTTTCAATGAAAAAGCTGCGTTTTCCTTCATAAAGGAAATACACCTCGTAATGGGGGTGAGAGTGCAACTTCCGCATCGTGAGTTGGGGCAATGATGATTCTTCTATTCTGAGAAAGTGTTCCATAATTGCTAATATAGAGGGCAAAAACCCCCTTGTCAATAAAAAACCTCTCATTTTTTGAAAATAATTATGTAATAAAGGAAAAATTTTTTTGTTTATCATATATATATAGAAATCGCCGCATTGTATAATGAAGAAAAACAAAAAGGAAGGATCATTTTTATGAAATTTCTTGATAACGGCAAAAAAGCTACCGACTTGAAAATCGCTTACGTAGGCGGCGGGTCCAGAGGTTGGGCGCGCGGTTTGATGAGCGACCTTGCACAAGAAGCGGCCATGAGCGGTACCGTATATCTTTACGATATCGATTACGAAGCGGCAAAATGCAACGAAAAGATCGGCAATTCCATTTATGACAGAGAGGACGTGCTCGGAAAATGGCATTACAAAGCGGTGCCCACCTTGGAAGAAGCTCTTGACAAGGCGGATTTCGTAGTGATCTCCATTCTTCCCGGCACCTTTGACGAGATGGCAAGCGACGTGCATCTTCCCGAAAAGTACGGCATTTACCAATCGGTGGGCGATACGGTCGGCCCCGGCGGTATCGTGCGTGCGTTGCGCACCATTCCTATGTATAAAGTGATCGCGGAAGGTATTAAAAAATGTTGCCCCAACGCTTGGGTCATCAACTATACCAACCCCATGACCCTTTGTACCGCTGCGCTGTATGCCTTCTTCCCCGAGATCAAGGCGTTCGGTTGCTGTCACGAAGTGTTCGGTACCCAAAAGATCCTGGGCCTTGCCTATCAAGAGAAGTACGGCAAGTTCTTGGAGAGAGAGGACGTGAACGTGAACGTGGTGGGTGTGAATCACTTTACCTGGATCACCGATGCGCACTATCACAATGAGGATTTGATGCCCATCTACAAAGAGTTTGTGGAAAAGCACTACAAGGACGGTTATATCGTGGATAGTTCCACCCATTGGATGAACAACACCTTTGTGAGTGCGGAGCGCGTGAAATTCGATCTTTTCAGAAGATACGGCGTGATCGCGGCGGCGGGTGACCGTCACCTTGCGGAGTTCTGCCCCGGTTATTGGTATTTGCACAGTCCCGAAACGGTCAAGGAATGGAAGTTCGGTTTGACCACGGTGGATTGGCGCAAAGCGGACCTTGCCAAGAGGATCGATAAGACCAATAAACTGCTCTCCGGTGAGGAAGAATTCGAGCTTCGCGTGACGGGTGAAGAGGGCGTAAAGCAGATGAAAGGTATTCTCGGTATCGAGCCCTTTGTCACCAACGTGAATATGCCCAACCGCGGTCAGATCACCAACCTCCCGCTCGGCGTGGTGGTGGAAACCAACGCATTCTTCTCCGCTCGCGGCGTGCAGCCCGTTTGTGCCGGTGCCATTCCCAAGGGTGTGGATTCCTTGGTGCATAGAGTAGTGTACGGTCAGCAACTCACTTTGGAAGCGGCTATCACGGGTGATTACGAGCTTGCGTTCAAGGCCTTCCAAAATGATGCAAACGTTTGCATCTCTCCCGAAAAATCCCGCGAGTTGTTTGATCAAATGTTGGCAAATACCAAGGCGTATCTCCCCTTCTACGATCAGTGGGTAAAGAGCAAGTAAAAAAAATAGGAAAATCCGACTAAAAGAGAAAAACACGAGCCCAAGGGAAACCGTGGCTCGTGTTCTTTTTTTTGTTGTTTTTACGCGGCACGCAGTAAAAGCAAAGCGGTGAGAGTAAGGTTTTTATTGACAGGCAATGCGCCGCAAGATATAATAATGAAAAGTAACCTTTTGGCAAAGCCAAAAAGGTCCTGCGTTTTTTAGGAAACGCAATGGGAGGTCTTATTACATGAAACCCGAAAACGCACATTTTAAGCCGCTTGATTTTTACCGTGAGAACGAGTGCCATACTTTGGATGACGTGCTGGATTTTGCCAGATGTTTGGAAGATACCGCCTTTCCCGTGCTACGCAACTATTACGGTTGGGATGGCAGTGAAGAGCAGCCCCTTCCCTCGGTGGAAAGCATGATGGAACATCCTCTTTTCGATCCCACCGTAAAAAAGCCCGAGAACTTGAAAACGGGTTGGATGATGGCGCCGCTTGCTCTTCCCTATATCAGCAAGTTTTTTGACAAAAAAGAGTATGGGAATTACGGGTTTACCTATTACACCGAGAACGATCTTGATATCTATTGTGACGATCATGCGGTGGCGATATATTCCTATATGGGCGGGCATTTTGACCTCGGCTGCGCGCCGGACGGCAAGCCCCATCACGTCTATGTGAGAATAGACAGCCCGAACAAAAACCCCGTGGGGGATCTGGTCACTCGCTACTATCTCAAAGGGCTCAAAGAAACGAACGATCGCATTGCGAATTTGGCGCGTTCCTTGCGCTCCGGATGCCACCTTCTTTCCACGTCCAATAGGCGTGAAAACCTTTACGTGCAAGGAGAGGTGCCCATCAACAAATCCAAACTCACGCAAGAGGAAAGAGAGAGTTTGTCAAAGTGCCTTGTGGATACCGCAAACTTTTGCGTACGTGCTATGCGTGACGACAGCATTTTGAATAAGATCCAAACCGCGTTGGATATGCTTGCTCCCGTGGCGGCGTACGCCAAGCGTTTCACCATTTATTTTATGGGTCACTCCCATATTGACCTTGCCTGGAAATGGAGATACCCCGAAACCATTGAGTGCATGAAGGGCACTTTTGAAACCCAACTTGCCTTGATGGAGAGGGAACCCACTTACGTGTACTGCGAAACTTCCGCGGTACTGTGGCGTGATATGAAGGAAAAATATCCCGAATTTTGGAAAAAGATCAAAGCCGCGGCGGATAGAGGTCAATTTGAGCCGCAAGGCGGCATGTGGTGCGAAACGGACTGCCAATGCGTGGGCGAAGAAAGTTGGTTCCGCCAGTTGGAACTCGGACAAAAAACCGCGCTTGAATTGTTTGGCAAAAAGGCAACGTGTGGCGTGAATATCGATGCGTTCGGCTTTAATGCGGGCTTGCCCAAGATCATGGTGAATGCCGGCTTAAAGTATTTCGTCACGCAAAAACTGCGTTATAACGAATACAACCTTTTCCCGTATATCCATTTTTGGTGGGAAGCCGATGACGGCAGCAGGATCTTGACCTTGCACGAATATCCCGGGCATTCCAACCATATTGAGATAGACGAGCTTTCCAAGATCGTGCGCATCCACCACCTGACGGACGGCTTTTATCATATCCCGCTCCTTTGGGGGTACGGAAACCACGGCGGCGGCCCGCAACCCGTCATGATGGATAGAATAGACGAACTCAAAAAGCAAACGGTCTTCCCGAATATCAAATTCTGCGGCATGACCGAGTTCTATAACGTGCTTACTTCCACCGAGGATCTTTCCACCTTGCCCGTTCTTAAAAACGAGTTATATTTGGAAACTCACCAAAAGACTTACACGGTGCAAGCCAAAACCAAGTTTTTGAACCGCGAATGCGAACGAGCGCTTTTGAATGCGGAAAGTTTGCAAGCGGCCACGGGAGAATATCGTGACCTCACCAAGGCGTGGGAGAAAGAGTTGTTTGGGCAGTTCCACGATATTCTTGCCGGTACCTCCATGCTTAAAGTGTATCTTGATATGTACGAAGAGTACGACAAAGCCTTTGAGATCATTGCTTCTTCCGACCGTGAGGTCACCAAAAAGGCTCTTGGATCGGGAGAGGAAACGTACGTGTTCAATCCTCTTTCGGTTGCCGAAAACGCTCCCGTTGTGATCGAAAAGGCCCCGCAAGACGATTGCGGATATCTTGTGGGCTCAAACGGTGAAAAGTATCCTTATCAAAAAACCTTTGACGGTAAGACGGCTACCTATATAGGTGGTTTGAAGCCTTATTCTTTCAACAAGCTGACTTTTGCCGAGGGGAAGCCGCAAAGCAGCATTACCGTTAGCGATAACACGGTGGATAACGGTGTGATCAAGGCTGTGTTTGATAAAGAAAAGGGTGTGATCAAGTCCTTGATCTTTGACGGAAAGGAATTCAGCGGCGGTCAGATCGGCAACTTTAAGGTTCTGGAAGATACAAGAAGTCGTGATTACGATTCGTGGAACTTCGGTTTTACCGGAAAGGATTGGGACTTTAAGTGCTTTGATTTTGAAGTGGTGGAGCAAGGTCCCGTGCGTGTGGTCGTAAGGGCCAAGTACTCCTTTGGCATTTGGACGGAAAAGAAACCCTACTTCGGAACCTATCTCTGGCATACTCCATCTGTTGATTATCCCACAAGTTTCTTAACGCAAGATTTTATCTTTTATGCAAACGATCCTATGATCCGTTGCGTGCTGAACGCCGATTGGTGGGAAAACGGCAAGGACTTAAAAGTTTCGGCGGAAACGGCGGTCAAAAATCCTCGCGCTTTCTACAAAGTGCCCTTTGGCAGGTTGGAGCGTCCGGTAAAGAGAGATACGCCGTACGAAAAGGCAAGATTTGAAGTGCCCGCCATCACCTATTCCGATCTGGTGGGTGAAGACGGATATTGCTTTGCGCTCCTCAACCGTTCCAAGCACGGCTACGACGTGTTGGATAGCAGGGTGAGGCTCACGCTTCTTACCTCTCCGAACGGCTTTGACGTTGCCAAAGTGCCCGATCCCACCGCGGATAGGGGCAAGCACACCATTGAATATGCTTTCTTGCCGCACAAGCAGGATACGGATATGGAAAGGTTGGCAATGGTGTATGAAAGAGGCTGCATGGTACTAACGGGGGGCTCCACTCCCACCGTACCCATCGGCAAAACGCTTTTGGAAGCTTCGGACGATGATAAGACCATCACTTGCGTTAGGATCCTGCCTGATGGGAAACGTTTTTACAGAACCATCGATAAGAACTTAAAACTTGGAACCATAATCAAGTAAAAATCCTTCGTTTTAAAACAAAAAAGGTGTCGTTTTTCGACACCTTTTTTGAAAACTGTTTTGCACTTATTGCAGCTTATCAAAAACTTATTTTGTAAAGAGTTCTTGTTTGTTCAATATCAGGTAAGCAAAGAGGGAATTAGCCCAAGCAAACCAGGGACGGCTGAACTTTTTGTCGTTATCCTTATGCACGCTCTCATGGATATAATAGGTGCCGCCCGTGGAAGAAATGACGGCGGACACACAGCGGCGTATCTCTTCGGGATCTTCGGAGGTAAGTGCTTGCACGATTAGGGAGAGGGGCCAAACGTAATCTTTGGGGGTGTGCGGACTGCCGATGCCGGTGATGGCTTTGCCGCAGAAGTAATAGGGATTAGCTGTAGTCAACATGCGTGCGCGCGTATTTTGATAAATCTCCTTATCTAAGAAAGGATATTCGCAGTAAGGGAGAGAGAGCAGGTTGGGAATGTTAGCGTCATCCATCACGTTCACGTTGCCGAGCCCATCGGTTTCCAGCACGTAAACTTCCTTCCCATCCACCAAGGTGGTGGCGTATTTTTGCAAGGCGGCGGAGATCTCGGCGGTCAACGAAGTGCAAGTTTCGGCGCGCTTTGCGTCCCCTCTTTTCTCAAAAACGGGCGCCAGTTTGGTTAGCACGGTGCAAATGAACATGTTGCCGGGGATATAGTAGCCGTATTTACATTTATCGTCGCTCGGACGGTAGCCGGACCATACCAATCCGTCTTCGGAAACGGGCTCGCCGCTGCCGCACCAATGATCGGCAGTGCGGTCCACGATCTTGTGGTAATAGGGGGAAGAGGAATGGTGCTGTTCGGTGCGGAACACCTCCATGATCTTATCAAAGGCGCGAAGGAACAAGTCGTCAAAGGGAGAGTCGTCCCCCGTGACGGCATAATAGCGGGAAAGAAGCCACAGCGGGTAGCACAAAGAGTCCAATTCGAACTTGCGTTCCCATACCCAAGGGGAATTCGTGGGGAGATCGTTAATGTGTCCGTGCCCGTTGGCTTCTCGGTTAAAGGCATTTGCGTAAGGGTCTATCAAAATAAACTCAAATTGCTTTTTGAGTAAACCCTTGATCAGATCGCGCACCGAGGCACAATCGGCAAAATAAAGATACTGCATCACTTGCGCGGAAGAATCCCTGAGCCACATGGCGGGAATATCCCCCGTGATCACAAAAGCGGAACCGTCCTCTTCAAAGAAGAGGGTCGTCAAAATGGTATTGGAAAAACAGTTGTGAAAGACCTTTTTGAGCAGAGGGTCTTGGATGCGTTTTTCAAAGGCGTCCACTTTGGCAAAGAGGTCACTGAAACGTTTTTGATTCATCTTGTTGTTAATGGAACTGATAGGTACTTCTTTCACTTTCTTTCTCCCTTTGATCTCGAATTCTCCACAATTTTAGCACAGGCGCCGCATTAGCGCAAGAGATCTATGTTATTCGTAATAAATATTCACTTTGTCATATAGCCCGCCCGCGAAAGAATCGGCGTGGAAAACGCCTTCTTCCTTGCGATAGTTCCCGAGTTGCCAGGGACGGTATTTTGCCCATAAGTCGGTATGCTCAAATTCGTTCGCGGGGGTGTTGGTCAGACGAACGGTCAGCTCATTGCTTTCTTTTAAGTAAGCAAGTGGTAATTCAAAGCGATAGGGTGGCATCACCTTTACCCCCAAAGTTTTTCCGTTCAATATTACTTCCGCACTTCCGATCGCCATACCGAGGTCGATCAGGGCGCGGCTTGCCTTTTCGGGCAGGGAAAAGGTGGTTTGATACTCTCCGCTTCCCGAAAAATCCTTTGGGAAAAGGGGACGGGGAGAGGGCAAAACGATCTCGCTCACTTCCTCTTGTAAAGGCAAACGTTCCGTTTGCTCTTTTATCACAAGTTTGTGCGTGTGACGGAATAAAAAACGGTCCAAAGTCAAGCGCTTTTGGGGGAGCGCATGAGTTTCAGCGTCAAAAACGTCATCCGTTTCCAAGAGGGCAACGAGCTCTCCCGGGTATAAGGTAAAAGAGAAAAAGCCCTTTTCCTCGGTCGGACGATACACCTTGTCGCTTGCGGGAAAGAGAAGATAGGGAAGGGTGCCCGCCGTGGGTAAGGACAGCATACAGGGCGCGATCCCTTCGTTCATCAAAAAGCGTATCCTGCCGTTTTTCAGAGTGCTTTCGGCATAAGAGATACTTTCCCCGCCGTGCGAAGGCAGGGGCGAGGGGAGCGATGATAGATCTTTCGTGACGGGAACGCCTATCCGCTTTGCGATCTTGGGAGAGGTGGTTGCCACCTTTCCGCCGCCTTTAACGAATGCGCGAATCCTTTTCACGCTCTCTTCCGCAAGGTATAAGCAGGGCGGGATCACAAGGGTGGTGTAAGCGGCTTTTCCCATGGCAAGCACGCCAAAGGAAAGCGAGTCCTCTTCCGCTTGCTGCAAAAAGTCGTCGTCCACCACGTCAAAGAGAATGTGGTTTTGCTCCAAGGTTTTCCCTGCCTTTTCGTACGCTTCGGCGGTCTTGTCAAAACCTTCTCCTATCACGCCGTCCGCAAAGGGGGCGTAAAGGGCGGTGTTTGCCACTCTCTCTCCGAGAGAGAAAAGGTAAGATAAGCGCGCCGCATACAGGTTGAACGCCGAAAGGTCGGGATGGGTGTTTTGCGTAAAGTGGGGGAGAAGCCCCGCCTGTAAATAGCCCGTTCTTCCGTAAGGGAAGATCATAAAGTTAAACACGTTTATACCGCGCATCGCTTGAAAGTTTATAACAAAGCGCATTTCATCGTAAGTAAGCCCGCATCCGTACACCGCAAAGCTTTCGGTCAGTGCGTGGCGTCCGTCCGTTTGCGCCGCCGCAGAGGAAGCGTAACGCGGGAAGAATTTGTTGTCGCAAAGTCCCGCTTTACCGCATTTGGGGAAGATCTGCCTACGTATGGCATCCACCCCCGGTACGTCAAAGCGGCGAAGGGCGCGCAAAAGAGAGAAACTGCCGCCCGTCACCGAGCCGTTTGCTTCGTCATCCTTATCCAAGTGTCCCAAAAAGGCAATGCCGTTTTGCTTTGCCCAGGCGCGCTCTTTATCCAAAAAGCGTTCGCAGAAAAGGCGGCTCAGCATATCAAAAAATTTGATCTTGATTTCGGCGGATCGTTCATTCGTTTTTGCTTTTCCCATCAACACGGGAAGGTAGTTTTCTATCTCCTCTCCGAATTGTTGTTTGAAAAGGGTTTTTATCTCATCGGTATAAGGAAAAGGTCTGGGAGCGGTGGGTTCGTCCGTAAACAGGGCAGTAAATCCGCTTGCTTTCAGGTCGGCAAAGCGTGTTTTGTATTTTTCATGCGTGAGTTTGATAAAAAGGTCGCAAGCGCCCTCTTTGGTCACGTCGGGCAGATCGGCGGAGGATATCTTGGGAAAAGAGGTGCGAACGCGGCGGTACTCCGCTAAAAGCCCCGTTTTGGGGAAGGTATAGCCGGAATGAATGCGTTGCCCCTCGAAAAAGGCGGCTTCTGTATCCGATTCGGGAGAATAAACTTCTCCTTTACTCGCCTCCCTTTCCGTCACGCGAATGGTTTCTTGCGATAAAGAGGGATCTTGCAGCATTACCTGTCCGCAGGCGCTTCCGCTGGGCCAGCCCCCTTCATCGTACAGCCAAACTTGCATGCCGCGTTTTTTTGCTTGTTCGATCGCATATCGGTATGCGTCCAAGTAGCCTTCCGAAAGATAACTCGGTTCCAACGGCGTGGGGAAGGAGGTGGGACGGAAGGACTTCGGCATGGGCAAAATATAAAAGCGGCGAATCCCCAAGCGCAACATTTCGTCCAGTTGCTTGTCGGTTTGTTCTTGCGTGACGGGCGCGTTCCACATCCAGGTGTAAACGGGGCAATAGTCAAGAGAAGGGGAATGGTACCTCTCTTTATCAAATTGCTCTTCGGTACTGAAACCCAACAAGGTCCGCCGCGCTTTTTCCATACGGTTTAATCTATGAAATCCTTGCGATAGTTCACTTTAAAATGATTGGCAATGGTCACCAAATTCTCATCGGTAATGGTGTTGATGCGTGGTAGGTGAGAGGTGAGCATATAGATCTGGGCGGCCTTTTCCACCGTTTCAATGAGGCCAAAGGTTTCGTCCATATCCTTGCCTGCGCCGTACACGCCGTGCAAGCCCCAAACCACCACGCGATAGTCCTTCATCTTGGCGGCGGTGGCTTCCCCGATCTCGTTATTGCCGCAAAGCATCCAAGGGAGCACGCCCACGCCGTCCGGGAACACCACGATGCACTCAGTGCACATTTGCCACAGCGAACGGGTAAAGGAGCGATCGTCCAGCTCATGCACAAAGTTCATGGCAAGCAGGTTGGTGGGATGGCAGTGCATGACCACGCGGTTTTGCTCGTCCGCTTGCAAGCGAGCCATATGGCTCATCATGTGCGCGGGGAATTCCGAGGTGAACTTGCCGCCGTCACGATAGCCCCACAAAAGCTCCGCCGTTTTGCCGTCCGCTTTGATGCGCACGATGCCGAGGTTGTTCTCGGGGTCCCCCTGCACGTTCTTAAAATACTTGCCCGTTCCCGTCACGAGAAAGATCTTGCCCGCCAGCGGTTTTGCCTCAAACCCGATGGGGATCTCACGCAACACCTTGCCGAGGTCCAAGTATTCGGCAACCTCTTCTTCCTTCAAAAGATAACTGATGTTTCCGCCGTTTCTTTCGTCCCAACCGAGGCGGTACATGTTGGCGGTGGTTTCGCACATTTCCTTGATGAACTTTGCTGTCAAAATATCTTTCATATCATTTCCTCGCTTTGAGCACTTTTTCTTCGTAAAGTGCTATCTCGTCAAAATAGTTTTCGCTTGCGTTTTCACGGGCAAGGTATTCCGCCCACACGTCGGTGAAGGGGAGCATCTTGGCGTGTTCCTGCGCCACCATCAGACGGGTGAAATCTCCTTTGTCTTGCAAGGCTTTCATCTGCTCGTTAGGCAAAAGGAGGGCGTAAAGCAACGCCTTTTGCATGGAGCGCTCTCCCGTCACCCAAGCGGAGATGCGGTTGATGGAAGCGTCAAAGTAGTCCAGCCCGATCAGCACCTTATCCGTTGCATCGTTCCTTACGATCTCCTTGGCTATCTCTTTGAGCTCATCCTCAAAGAGCACCACGTGGTCGCTGTCCCAACGCACGGGGCGGGTCACGTGAAGCGCCACCTTATCGTAAAAAGCCAGCAGGGAAGGGATCTTATCCGACACCACTTCGGTGGGGTGATAGTGTCCGTTATCCAGCAAGCAGCAGATCCCGCGCGAAGCGGCGTAATTTTGATAAAACTCGTTATTGCCAACGGTGTAGCTTTCCACGCCAATGCCGAACACCTTGCTCTCCACGGCGGGGATCACGTACTCTTTATCATAGGATGAAAGCATCTCGTCCAAAGATTTTTTCAAACGAAGGCGGGGCCCCAAACGGTCGGCAGGCACGTCCTTAAAACCGTCCGGGATCCAAATGTTCACCAAACAGGGCTTGGAAAAGGCTTTGCCCATTTCCGCCGCGATCTCCAAACAGCGCTTGCCGTGTTCCACCCAAAAGCGGCGCACCTTCTCATCGGGAGAGGAGAGAGTAAGCCCGTCTTTCACCATCGGGTGGGCAAAAAAGGTGGGGTTAAAATCCACGCCGTCAAGTCCGATGCGCTTTGCAAATTCCACCCACTTGGCAAAGTGTTTGTAGGTATATGCGTCACGATCCACCTTGCCCTTGTCTTCCCCAAGGAAGGCGTAGCAGGCATGCACGTTCAAACGTTTTTTGCCCGGCATTAAGGAAAACGCCTTTTCGATATCTGCCAACAGTTCATCGGGAGTGCGGGCCCGTCCCAAGTAGTTTCCGGTGGTTTGTATGCCGCCCGACAAAGAGTCCGCTCCGTCAAAACCGATCACGTCGTCTCCTTGCCAGCAATGCACCGAGATGGGGATCTCACGGAGAGTGGCAAGTGCCTTTTCGGTGGCTATCCCCTCCGCTTGGTAGAGTGCTTTTGCGCTTTCGTATCTGTTCATTTTATTACCTCCGATATGTCAAACGAGCGTTTGACGATTTCTCGTGCGGCGGTGAGATCTTTGATCTCTCCCGTGCCGATCATTTGTGCTATGATATTTCCTATTGCCGTGGCTTCCACCGGTCCGATCGTGAGTTTTTTGCCGGTATGTGCCGCGGTCAGTTCGTTGAGCAGGGCGTTTTGACAGCCACCGCCGATCACGTGCAGGGTGTCGCCGGAAACGCCTGTCACTTCTTCCAGTTCCTCAATTGCTTTTTTGTAGGTCAAAGCAAGGCTGTTAAAAATAACGTAAGAAAGGGCGCCGGGGGTCAGTTTCCCCGTCTTGCGCTCGATCTCACCGATCATGCTTTCGGGGGCCAAATAACAAGGGTCGGAAAGGTCCAACACGCAGTCTGTTCTTTCACGGCGCGCCATTTCGGCAAGCTCGGCAAAGGAGTATTTGTCGCCAAGCTCCTTTTTTACCTGTTGGATCATCCAAAGCCCGATAATATTCTTTTGGAAGCGAAAGGCGTTCTTCACGCTGCCTTCGTTTGAATAATTGCAAGCAAGTGCTTTTTCACCGGTAATGGCGGCGGGCACTTCCTTCCCAAGAAGGGACCAGGTGCCGGAGGAAAGATAGGGGGCGCCGTCCGAAACGGGAGCGGCAAGCACGGCGCTTGCGGTATCGTGCGTAGCGGGTAGGATCACGGTGGCATCGTATCCCACTTGCTTTGCGATCTCGGGGGTAAAACGCCCCACAACCGTGCCGGGTTGCGAAAGCTCCCCAAACAGGTAAGAGGGCAAAGAAAAACGAGATAAGATCTCTTCATCCCAACGGTGCGTTAGAGCGTTCACCATGCCGGTGGACGTGGCGTTGGTGTATTCCTGCTTTTTCACTCCCGTTAATAAAAAGTGGAAATAATCGGGCAGCATCAAAAAGGTGCGAGCCTCGTTGAGTTTGCCCGTCAAACGGTCGTCATAAAGTTGATAAAGCGTGTTAAAGGGGGCGTATTGAATGCCCGTGCGGCGGTAAAGCTCGGGAAAGGGCATTACGGCATGCGCTTTTCCCTTCACGTCCGCACCGCGTTTGTCACGATAGGCAAACACGTCGCCGATGCGGCGGTCCGATTTATCCAAAAGCACGTAATCTACTGCCCAGGTATCTATGCCCACGTATTGCGGAGCAAGGCCCATCTCGCCTGCCTTTTTCAGCCCTGCAACGATCTCGGAAAAAAGATTATCCGCATCCCAATACAAGCGTCCGTTTCTTTCCGTAACGCCGTTTCGAAAGCGATAGATCTCTTGCATGCGGAGTACGCCGTCTTGCAAATAGGCAACGATGTGCCTGCCCGAAGAGGCGCCGATATCCACGGCAAGGTAACGCAATTTGTCCGATGAATAGTTTGAAAAGTTCTTCATGCATTTTATTATATCACACTTGTGCGTGCTCGGGGAAAGGTTTTTCTCATTTTGAGAAAAAGTTGCCAAACAGAGGAAAGGGGAAAGACCGCTCTTTTTAGTGCTTATAATCGAACAAAGAGGGGGAAATAACCCTCTTTCCCGGCAGAAGAAAGAAGCGTATCGTGCGGAAATATCCGAAGAAATCCTTCGTTTCGTTTCGAATTTCGGTAAGCAAATTCCCCCGCTTGACAAAAAGTGATAGACGAACTATAATAATGTGAGGCAAACTATCATTTTTGCTTTTTTAAAAGAGAAAAACGGCGCGTTGCCGCTAATCGGAGGTAGAAAATGGGCATCAAGGACATCAGAAGGAATTACATCTTGGACAAAGCCATCGAACTCTTTTGCGAAAACTCCATTGCGGAAGTTAAGATCAGGGACGTGGCGGAGTACTGCAACATCGGTGAAGCGACTTTCTATCGCTATTTTTCCAAGCGCAGCAACCTCGTGGTGGCATGTGCCATGAAATTGCAGGAAAAGGTGGGGGAGTTTTTTGCCACCGAATCGCAAGGCAGAGGCTTTGACAGGATTTCCCGTTTCTTTTATTGTTTTTACGAGATCTTCGTGGATCATCCCGAGTACTATCGTTTTCTCAGCCAATTCGATACCTTTTGCGTCAGCTCGGAAATACGCAATCTGGAGCAATATTCCGACAAGTTCGACGTGTTCAAAGGCATTTTTACCGAGGCATATCGTGACGGATTGCAAGACGGCAGCGTGAAGAAGGTGTGGGATCTGGATCTGTTCTATTATTCCGCCACCCATACCATGCTTTCTCTTTGCAAAAAGCTTGCGACGGAAGCCTATATCATTCGACAGGACAAAAAGACGGACAAGCGTCAAGAATTGCGCCTGATGATAGAGATCATTTTGCAGTATATCAAAAAGTGATTTCGGTGGCTTGAAAACAGGCGTTCTGCAAGAAAGGATAAAAGGAGAGCAAACGGAGAGTGACGGGTAAGCGCTCTCCGTTTTTCTTGACGAAAGAAGGTAAAAAAGCTGCAATAAAAACATGATCTTTCAAGGTAAGATGTTTGATCTTGCCGTTTCCGCCGCAGGGCGGGTGAACCTTATCGGCGAGCATATCGATTACTGCGGAGGAAGGGTGCTTCCCGCCGCTCTTTCTTTGAAAAATACCGTATATCTTCGAGCGAATGGCACCAATGAGATCCGCCTTGCTTGGACCGGCTTGCCTGACCGCATCTCGCTTTCCGTGCAGATCGGAAACGGCATTACCGTCACGAGATAAATGATACGCCTTAATGGACGAAAAAACGATACAATGCGATCAAAAAAAGGCTTCCCGAAAAGGAAGCCTTCTTCATTGGTTGGTTCGTATCAGCCTTTTAGGAAAATAGCAACACAAGCGGAAGCCCCACCCAGCAAAGAGAAAATACCCGATGCGATCGCACCGCCCGCAAGAGAGGGCTCACCAAAGTAATCGCCGTTCAAAAGACTCACGCTGCACAAGGCAAGTATGCCGCCCGTCACCATCAGCGCGGAAACGAGGGCAAACACGATCTTGCGGTTTTTCTCCATCATGGAGCCGAATATCATAATACAGGCGCCGAAGAGCGGGAACACGTAAGCAAGGATGATGCCCGCCGAGGAGCCGATCATCTCTTTTCCGTTCAGGGAGTAACCCAATGCCGTTTGCACGCCGGTAAAAAAGTGCTTAACGTTTGCGATCTCGGTAAAAACCACCGCATTGGCAAAAATCAAAAAGAAGGCAGTCAAACCGCATACGGCGGTCAAGATCGTAGCGCTCCAGCTTTTTAAAAGTTTACTATTCATTTTTCCTCCCATTCTTCCGGACGCGCTGCGTTGAAAACTGTAATATATTGCTATTCTAACAGCAAATTACGGGTAATACAACTATTTTTCGGTAAGAAAAGAAAAAAATCGAACGTTTTCAGACGATTTTATGTTTATTCAGGAAGGCATCGGTGCCGAGGGTGCCGTCACGGTTGATGCGATAAAGACGGGAGAGTTTTTGCTTATCGCCGTGCTTTAACAGGTTCACTTTTTCGTAGCAAGTAAAGATCGCTTCGTATCCTGCTTGTTTCACAATGCGCTCGCTCTCTTTGTCATACGCACCGAAGGGGTAGGCAAAGGAGAGGGGGATCACGCCGCTTTTTTCAAGTAGATCACGTTCGAGGAGGCGCAGGTCTTTTAACAGATTTTCTTCGTATTCTTCCGCACTTTCCGACGGTTTTTTCTTGATGCCGAAACGCGGTTTGTACGCGTGCATTCGATAGGTGTGACTGCCAATCTCAAACACGCCGCTCCGCGCAAGATCTCCGATCTCTTCCCACGTTAAGTGCGAATACTCCACGTGGTCCTTTTCGTGCGTTGAGGAATACTCGGTAAAGCAACCGATCACGTGCAGTACGGCGGTAAATCCCTGTTCTTTCAAAATGTCCCGAGCATAATACAAGTTGTTATAGTGCCCATCGTCAAAGGTGATAAGCACGGGCTTTTCGGGCAGGGCGCGGTACCCTTTCAAATACCCGATCACCTCAGAAAGAGTCACGGACGTGTACCCTCTTTTCTTTAACGCCGAAAGATCCCCTTCCAATTGCTCGGGGGTAATAAAATACACGCCCTTTTGCGTTTCGGAAACCGAGTGATACATCAAGACGGGCAGGGCGCGGCTTTCCTCTTCTGCCATTGTTGAAGAGAAGGAAAAGGGAAAGAGCAAAGCAAAAAAGAGAAAGAGGGTGCAAAGGGCTTTTTTCATATCGTTTTTAATATGCTGCGTTTGCGGGAAAATATCCCATCGCACGGGTATAAAACGTTTGCGTATGCGCGCGGTAGCGTGCTATAATTTTTTTTGTAAAACAAAGTTTTTTTCCGCGCGCTCGTGCACTCCTTTGCCGCAGCGTGCATATAGTTTAGGAAAAAGAGCAGGAGGAGCAACATGAAACAGAGCATTTTCAAAGGAGCGGCAACCGCGATCATCACCCCCATGAAAAACGGTGAGGTGGATTTTGACGCTTTGCGCCGTTTGGTGGACTATCAGATCGAGAACGGGATAGACGCTCTCGTGGCGGCGGGCACCACCGGTGAAAGCAGCACCCTTACCGATGAAGAACACGTGGAAGTGATCAAAACGGTGGTGAAAAGAGCGGCGGGCAGAGTTCCCGTCATTGCGGGAACGGGCAGTAACGATGCCGCCTATGCGATCAAGCTTTCTCAGGACGCTTGCCGTTTGGGCGCGGACGCCTTGCTTCTCGTCACCCCTTATTACAACAAAGCCACTCAGGCGGGACTCATTGCCATGTATAAAGAGATAGCGGCAAACGTAAACCGTCCCATTATCCTTTATAACGTGCCTTCGCGCACCGGCGTGAACATTGAACCCGCCACCTATCTTGCCCTTGCGGACGTGCCCAATATCGTGGCCATCAAAGAAGCAAACGGCAATATCGGCAAGATCGTGGAAACCATGTCCCTCGTATCCGGCAAGTTGGATCTTTACAGCGGCAACGACGATCAGATCGTGCCCTTGATGAGCTTGGGCGGCGTTGGCGTGATCAGCGTGCTTTCCAACCTTCTCCCGCGCGAAACTTCCGCCCTGTGTCACGCTTTCTTGAAGGGAGATATCCGCACGGCTGCCGCCATGCAGTTCAAGTATCACAAACTCATCGACGCGCTTTTCTGCGAGGTGAACCCCATTCCCGTAAAAGCGGCAATGACTCGTCTTGGGTTCGGCGATGGTTCCATCCGTCTGCCTTTGACTCCCATGACCGAAGCAAACGAAAACAAGCTCGTGGCGCTGATGCGTGAAGCGGGTATCGAGGTGTGATATGATCGTGATGGTAAACGGAGCCTGCGGTAGGCTCGGACAAGAAGTATTAAAGGCGGCAAAAAACGCGGGTCACTCCGTGGTTGCCGTGGATAAGTTCGGGGACAGCACGGAGCAGGTAACCTATCGCAATTTGACCGATTACAAGGGAGAGGCGGACGTCGTTATAGACTTTTCCTCTCACCTTGCCACCAAGGAACTGACCGATTTCGTGGTTTCCCGCTCTCTTCCTTTGGTGCTTGCAACAACCGGGCAAACCGAGGAAGAAAAACAGATGATCCATGCGGCGGCAAAGAAGGTGCCCGTCTTTTTCAGCGCGAATATGAGCTTCGGCGTGGCACTGTTGATCTCTCTTGTGAAAAAGGCGGCGGCTCTTCTTCCCGAGGATGACGTGGAGATCGTGGAAACGCACCATAACCATAAAGCGGACGCCCCTTCGGGCACCGCGCTCATGATTGCGGATGCGATCTCGGATACCCTCGGTGGCAGACCTATCGTGAAGGGCAGGAACGGTCTTTCCAAGCGTGAAAAAGGGGAGATCGGCATCAGTTCCGTTCGCATCGGCAGCGTTGTGGGCAAACACGAAGTGTATTTCGGTGACGGAACCGAAACCATTACCATCACCCACGAAGCGCACGATAAAGCGCTTTTCGCATCGGGTTCGGTGCGCGCGGCGGAGTATTTGGTGAACAAACCGGCGGGACTTTATAACATGCAGTCCCTCGTGGAGGAATGCAATGCGTAAGATCCCTTTTACCAAAATGCACGGCGCGGGAAACGATTATATCTATATCGATTGTTTTGCGTTCCCTCTTTCCTTTGATCCCGAAGATCTTGCGAGAAAAATGTCCCCTCGCCATTTTTCGGTGGGCGGTGACGGCGTGGTGCTGATCCTGCCGAGTGAAAAAGCGGACGCCAAGATGCGCATGTTTAATTTGGACGGCAGCGAAGGTAAAATGTGCGGCAACGCGATACGCTGCGTGGCAAAGTATCTTTCCGATCACGGCCTTACCCAAAAGGACGTTATCACGGTGGAAACGTTATCCGGCATCAAAACGCTTCGTTTGTTCAAGGAGCAGGGCAAGGTGGTGCGCGTTTCGGTGGAGATGGGACAAGCTGTGTTTGCGCCCAAGGACATTCCCGTTTTGTTTGAAGGAACGGAGATGGTAGAAGCGCCTGTAAGCGTTCTTGGCAAGCAGTATGCAATAACCGCCGTCAGCATGGGCAACCCGCACGCCGTGATCTTTACCGAAGGGGTAAAGGATATGGATCTTGCCGCGATCGGCCCCACCTTTGAAACGCTTTCCATTTTCCCGGAAAGGGTGAACACCGAGTTTGCGGAGATGATAGACGATAAAACCATTTTGATGCGCGTTTGGGAAAGAGGCAGCGGGGAAACCTATGCCTGCGGTACGGGCGCTTCCGCCACGGTTGCGGCGGCAGTCAAAACGGGCAGAGTTAAGGCAGGAGATGAGATCACGGTGCGCCTTTTGGGAGGAGATCTTTCCATACGGGTGGGGGCAGATTACGCCGTCACCATGACGGGGCCCGCCACCGAAGTATATCAAGGAGAATATTGGTATGATGAAAATTAAAGTAAACGAAAATTTCAGTCGCGTAAAAGAAAGTTATCTTTTTTCCGAGATAGGGAAAAAGGTGCGCGCTTACCAGGCGGCGCATCCCGATAAAGCGGTGATCCGTTTGGGCATCGGGGACGTGACCCTTCCGCTTGCGCCCGTGGTGGTGGACGCCATGAAAAAGGCGGTGGAAGAGATGGGGGTGAAAGAAACTTTTCGCGGCTATCCCCCTGAGTACGGCCATACCTTTTTGAGGGAAGCTATCGCGGCGTATTATGCGCGTAAGGGGATCAAGGTGGCGGCGGATGACGTGTTCGTATCGGACGGCGCCAAGAGCGACGTGGGCAATATTGTGGATATCCTCGGCAGGAATACCGTGCTTATCCCTTCGCCCGTTTATCCCGTGTATATGGATAGCAATTTGATGAGCGGCAACCGCATTGAACTTTTGGAAGCGGGAGAAGCGGACGGCTTCCTCGGCACGCCCGACGTTTTGGACGGGGAAACGTACGTGATCTACATTTGCTCTCCCAACAACCCCACCGGTGCGGTGTACGACAGGGCGGGGCTCAAAGCTTGGGTGGATTACGCGCTTACCAGCGGCTCTTTGATCATTTTCGACAGCGCTTACGAAGCCTTTATCAAGGGAGATTATCCCCATTCCATTTATGAGATAGAAGGGGCGGAAAAGTGCGCGATCGAGATTTGTTCCTTCTCCAAAATGGCGGGCTTTACCGGCACGCGTTGCGCTTGGACCGTGGTGCCCGAGACCCTTACGACCGAGGAAGGATTTAACCTGAAAAAGATGTGGGCGCGCCGTCAAGCCACCAAATTTAACGGCGTTTCTTATCCCGTCCAACGCGGTGCGGAAGCGGCTCTTACCCAAGAAGGAGTAAAGCAGTGCGCCGCTTTGGTGGATTACTATATGGAAAACGCAAAGATCATCAGCGAGATGCTTACCAAAAAGGGCGTGTGGCACACCGGCGGCGTTTCTTCGCCGTATATTTGGCTCAAATGCCCGAACGGAATGTCAAGTTGGGAGTTCTTTGATCTGTTGCTGGAAAAAGTGCAGGTGGTTGGCACGCCGGGCGAAGGCTTTGGCGAAGCGGGCGAAGGCTTTTTCCGTCTGACGGCGTTCGGCAGCAGGGAAAATACCATTGAAGCAACCAAGAGGTTGGAAAGCATTCTTTAATTCGGAATTCGGAATGGGCGCAGCAATTCGGAATGCGGAATTAAGGATCGCACTGCGATTCGATATGTGCTGACGCACTCGATATGTTGCTTTGCAACTCGATATGCACTTTGTGCTCGATATATTGCTACGCAATGCGGAATGCGGAATGCGGAATTCGGAATTCGGAATGCGGAATTGTCTGAGCCGACAGGCATATCGACCGATAATTCGGAATTTGGAATTATAGAATACAAAAACAGAGCGGGTCGCGCCGCTTACAAAACAAACGCAGGAGAAAAGTATGTTGCACAAAAATATTGCTATCAATAAGGAAGGGCACCTGACTTTTGCCGGGCAGGACGTGGTTTCCCTTGCGGAGAAGTACGGCACGCCGTTGATGCTTTTGGATGAGGATCGCATCCGCGAAAACATCCGCGTGTATAAAAAGGCAATGACCGAGTGTTTTGGCGAGGGCAGTTTCCCGCTGTTTGCTTCTAAGGCTCTGTGCTTTAAGGGCATTTATCGCATTGCAAAAGAGGAGGGGATCGGCGTGGACGCCGTGTCCGTTGGCGAACTTTATACGGCGGAAGCGGCGGGTTTTGATCTTTCCAAAGCGTATTTCCACGGCAACAACAAAACCGATGCGGATATTGCCTTTGGCGTTTCGCACGGCGTGGGCACCTTCGTGGTGGATAATACGGACGAGCTGTTGGCGTTGGAAAAACACCTTTCCGAGGTCGGTAAGCGGCAGCGCGTGCTGCTTCGCATCTCTCCGGGCATTGATCCGCACACCTTTAAGGCGGTGGTGACGGGCAGCGTGGATAGCAAGTTCGGATCTCCCATTGCCACGGGACAGGCGGAAGAGATCACCCGTTTGGCTCTTTCTTTGAAGAATATCGATCTTGTGGGGTTCCATTGCCATATCGGCTCGCAGATCTTTGATCACGAACCCTTTACCGAAGCGGCGGATATCATGTTGCATTTTATTGCGCTCATTCGTGCCAAAACCGGCTTCGTGCCCACCGAGCTCAACTTGGGCGGCGGCCTGGGCGTGCGTTATATCGAATCGCATCCGCATATCGATTACGCCGAGGTGATCGGGGAAATGGCGGCTATCATTAAACTTCGCGCGGCGGAGATCGGCATTGATCTTCCGAAAATCGTGTTGGAGCCGGGCCGCAGTTTGGTGGCGGACGCGGGCATGACGCTTTATACCGTGGGTAGCATTAAGAGCATCACCGGGTACAAGAATTACGTTTCCATAGACGGCGGTATGCCGGATAACCCCCGTTATGCGCTGTATGAATCTCCCTATACCTTGTATCTTGCTTCGCGCGCCAATGCGGAGGCGAATTTCCCCTGTTCGGTGGTGGGCCGCTGCTGTGAAAGCGGTGATATCATTCAAGAGGGCGTCACCCTTCCCAAGCCGGTGCGCGGTGAGATTTTAGCAGTGGCGGTGACGGGTGCTTATAACTATTCCATGGCGTCTAATTACAACCGTATCCCAAGACCTGCCATCGTGCTTTTGAAGGGGGGTAAGGATAGCCTTGCCGTTCGCCGCGAAAGCAACGAGGACATGATCAAAAACGAGGTGTGACGTGATAAAACAGGCAGGGGTATTGCTCTCCGTTTCGTCCCTTCCTTCCCAAGAAGGGATCGGCACATTGGGTGAGGGCGCGTATTCTTTTGTGGATTTTCTATCTTCGGCGGGTTTTGGCGTTTGGCAAGTTTTGCCGCTTACGCCCACCCGTGAGGGGAATTCTCCCTATTCTTCGGTTTGCGCGGGTGCGCTGAACCCTTTGTTTATTGATTTGTACGATCTGGTCAAGCGTGGTCTTTTGAAAGAAAAAGAGATCGATTTTCAAAAAACCGAAAAGGTGGATTACGCCTCTTTGATCCCCCAAAAGCAACGCTTGCTTCGCCTTGCGTTTTCCCGTTTTGATAGGACGGATAAGGACTTTATCGCTTTTGAAAAGCGTGGGGAGTATTGGGAGTACGCGGCGTTTTCCACGCTGTCCGAGGCATTTGGCAATAAGCCGTTTACCGAGTGGGGTGATGGGTACTCCGTTTACATCAGAACGCGCACGCAATCATTTTTGAAAGCGCATAACGAAAGTTATCTGTTTTACCTTTTTACACAGTATTTGTTTGAAAAACAATGGCAGGCACTTAAAGCGTACGCCAACGAGCGCGGCGTGAAGATCTTTGGCGATATGCCTATTTACGTGGCAATGAACAGCGCCGAAGTGTATTTCCACCCCGAGCTGTTCCTGTTTGAAGAAGGTAAACCCAAAAAGGTGGCGGGCGTTCCTCCCGATTACTTTAATTCGGAAGGTCAGCGATGGGGAAACCCGCTTTACGATTGGGAAAAGATGAAAGAAAGCGAATACGATTGGTGGAGAAAACGTATTTTGCGTGAACTCACGCGCTTTGATATTTTGCGTATAGATCACTTCCGCGGGTTGGATCGTTTTTACGCCATAGATGCAGACGCAGAGGACGCCAAACACGGCACATGGATGCCCGGGCCCGGCGCGGACCTCTTTTCGGGCATGACACAACTGCCCATTGTGGCAGAGGATCTGGGGTATATTGACGAGAGTCTACGCGCAACCTTGCAAGCGGTGGGATTCCCCGGTATGAAAGTGTACGAATTCGGCTTGGACGCCGATCCTTGGTCGGAACATAAACCCGCCAATTACAAGGAAAACGTGGTGGGTTATACCGGCACGCATGATAACATGCCTTTTCGTGGGTTCTTGGACGAGGCAGAGGGGAACGACCGCATTGCGGCGGTAAAATCCATCTTGGTGCAAGCCACGGTCCTTGGTGCGCCCATTCCTTCCACCTTGTTTGAAAAGGCAAAAAAAGTGCCCGATTGCGAAAGCGAAGAGGTATTAGCCGCGCGCTTGATCCTGCCTTTCCCCGAAGACCCTTTCTTGCAAAAGCAGGAAATGCAAACGCGCGTGGATCTTATCGAGGGGGCAAAGGGCGAGTATATTTCGCAAGCAAATAACGCGGATCTGACGCGCATAGCCTGCGCCACCTTGCTTTTATCCAAAGCGCGCCTCGTAATGTTTCCCATGCAAGATGTTTTGTGCCTCGGAGCGGAGAGCCGCATGAACACGCCCGCCCTCGTCAGCAACGAGAATTGGGCTTGGCGTTTGAACGAGGCTTCTCTTACCCCCGCCCTTGCTTCAAGGATAAAGCAAGCATTGCAAGGGGCAAACAGAGTTTGACGGTCGCAAATAACAAAAAAGATCCTTACCTATGCAAAGGATCTTTTTTTGTGTTTTGGTGGGTTGGAAAAGACGCTTTCGTTTTTTTCTTAATTGAACTGCGAATTGTAAAGCTCGGCGTATGCGCCGCCCTTGGCAAGCAGTTCGGCATGGGTCCCTTGCTCCACGATGTCACCCTCGTTCAAAACGAGGATCAAGTCCGCGTTTTTGATGGTGGAAAGCCTGTGCGCTATCACGAAGGAAGTGCGCCCGACCGTCAAGCGATCCATCGCTTGCTGGATCAAAACCTCGGTGCGGGTATCCACGCTGCTGGTCGCTTCGTCCAAGATGAGCAGGGGGGCGTCTTCAACAATGGCGCGCGCAATGGTAACGAGCTGTTTTTGTCCCACCGAAAGATTAACGCTGTCGTCCAACACGGTGTCGTATCCTTTGGGCAGGGTGGTAATAAAGTGATGTAACCCAACCGCTTTTGCCGCTTCTATGATCTTCTCGTCCGAAACGTTTTCTTTGCTGTAACGGATATTCTCTTTAATGGAGCCGTTAAACAACCAAGTATCTTGCAGAACCATACCGAAAAGGTCGTGGATGTTTTCCCTCTTTAAGGTGGAAATATCCACCCCGTCCACGTATATCTTACCGCTATCCGGTTCATAGAATCGCATCAGCAGGTTCACGATGGTGGTCTTGCCTGCGCCGGTGGGACCCACGATGGCAATTTTTTGTCCGGGATAGGCGTGCGCGGAAAAACCGTGCATGATCTCGCGCGAAGGATCGTATCCGAAATGCACGTTATCAAAAATCACGTCCCCTTTGGCGGAGGGCAGGCGCAGGGTCTTTTCCCGTTCGTCGGGCAGTTCTTCGTTTTCCAAAAAGGTAAACACTCTTTCGCTTGCCGCCGCGGCGGATTGCAGGGAAGAGAGGGAGTTTGCAAAGGTGGTAAGCGGGTTGTTGAAAAGGTTCACGTAAATGATAAAGGCGATCACAACGCCAAAGCTTATCTTGCCCGAAAGCACCATCGCGCCGCCGAGGATCGCCACCACCACGAAGCCCAAGTTGCCCACGAAACTCATAAAGGGCATCATCAAGCCGGACATAAATTGTGCGTTGCGGTTGGAAACGCGCAGTTTGGCGTTCAACTTGGCAAATTGTGCTTCTTCACGCGCTTCGGTGCCGTACGCCTTTACAATGTTATGCGCGCTGTAAATCTCCTCTATCTTGCCGTTCAGCTCACCGAGTTGCTGTTGCTGACGAATAAAGTGCTTTTGCGATTTTTTAATGATCATACCCATGGCAAAAAAGCCGATCAAAGAGGTGCCTATCGCGGCAAAGGCGAGGATGTAATTGGTGTAAAACATCATAATGATCGCACCGAAGAATTGCACGATCGCGCCAAGCAAGGTGCCCACGCTCCTGTTCATGGTCACTTCTATCAGGTCCACATCGTTGGTGGCGCGCGAAAGGGTGTCACCGTAGCTGGTGGTATCAAAATAGCGCAGGGGCATACGGTTGATCTTGGTGCTTATGTCGGCACGCATTTTCTTGGTGATCTTTTGCGTAATGGTTGCCATAATAAAGCCTTGCCCGTAAGTAAAGAGCATGGCGCAACCATAAAAGACGACCAGAGTCACGCAGATGTGGGTGGCACGCGCCTTATTGATGCCATTGGGGGAGAACACGCCCTCTTGAATGGTGTTGGTAAGGGTTTTGATATAATTGGGGCCAAGAATGGAGAGCACCGCGCCCGCAATGGCCAGAACAAGCACGAACACGATCACCGGCAGGTACTGCTTGGCGTAAGAGAGCAGGGAACGAATGGCTTTTTTCATGCTCTTGGGTTTATCCACCATCATGCTTGCCATATGGCCGCGCGGAGGACGTCTGTAAGATTCTCTTTCACTCATTGTCAAGTTCCTCCTCCGACAGCTGGGATTCCGCTATCTCGCGATACACGGTGGACGTTTTTAACAGTTCGCGGTGGGTGCCCATCGCAGAGATCTTTCCTTCGTCCAGCACAATGATCTTATCCGCATCCATAATGGTGCCTATTCGTTGCGCCACGATCAGCAGGGTGGTTCCTTTTGCTTGCTTTTTCAACGCAGCGCGCAGCTCTTTATCCGTCTTGTAATCCAAGGCGGAAAAGCTATCGTCAAAAATAAGGATCTCGGGCTTTTTGTAAAGGGCGCGGGCTATGGAAAGGCGTTGCTTTTGTCCGCCGCTGTAATTGGCGCCGCCGCGTGCCACAACAGCCGATTCCTGCCCCTCTTTATCCATTACAAAGTCGTACGCCGAGGCGGTTTTCAAGGCGGAAAACACGTTCTCCCTTTCCTCCTTTCTGCCTTCGTTTCCGTAGGTCACGTTGCTCGTGACCGTTCCGGAGAAAAGCACCGCCTTTTGTGAAACGTATCCTATTTTTTCAACCAGCGCTTGGCTGTCGTACTCTTTTACGTTCACGCCGTCCACGAACACGCCGCCCGAGGTCACGTCGTAAAAGCGGGGGATCAGGTTTATCACGGTGGTCTTGCCGCTGCCCGTGGAGCCGATGAACGCCACGGTTTCCCCTTCGTTCGCCTCAAAGGTAATGTGTTCCAAAATGGGGTTTTCCGCATCGGGGTAAGCAAAGCTCACGTTCTCAAAACGCACTTCGCCTTTTACGCCGGGGAGCCCGTCCTTTCTATCGCCGGGCTTGATCTTGGGGTCGGTGGTAAGCACTTCGCGGATGCGCCTTGCGGAAACCATCGCGCGGGGGAACATGATGAAGATAAAACTCATCATCATAAAGGACATCACGATCTGCATCGCGTAAGAGGAAAATACCACCATCTCGCTGTACAGGTTCAGTTTGTCGGGTGCCTTGGCGGCGTCTATCAAATAAAAGCCTATCCAATAGATGGAAAGGGAAAGCCCGCTCATGATGGCGGTCATCACGGGATGGATGGATGCCATTACCCGATGCGCCACAAGGTTGTTTTTTGCAAGCGCTTCGTTTGCATTTGCAAACTTTTTCTCCTGAAAGGATTCTGCGTTAAAGGCATGCACCACGCGCAGTCCCGTTAGGTTCTCGCGCATCCTTTCGTTAATATCGTCCGTCAGTTTTTGTATCTTTTTAAAGCGGGGCACCGCGATCAAGAAGATGCAGGCAAGCAGCAAGCAGAGCATGACCACCGCCGCTATGACGGTAATGCTCCATTGCCAGTTCTTGGTGGCTATCTTGCTCATTGCCCAAACCGCCATGATGGGGGCACGCAGCGCCACCAACATACCCATGGAAACCAAGGTTTGCACCTGCGTGATGTCGTTGGTGGAGCGGGTGATCAGGCTTGCCGTGGAAAAGCGGTTTATCTCCTCCATGGAAAAGAGTTGCACCTGATGGAAGAGTTTCCCGCGCAATTTGTAAGATAGGTTTGCGCCTATCACCGAAGCGGCGTATCCCACCGCAACGGAGCAAAGCACGCCCACCGTGGCAAGCGCCAGCATTTTTGCGCCGGCGTACAGCACCTTGGTGGTGGTGCCGCCCGGTGCCACAACCAGTTTTGTCACTTCCTGCATTCGGTCTATCAGTTCCAGCTCCGCCCAAACCTGCAGGGCAATGATGCCCACGCTCAAGAGAAAGAGGATCAGTTCCTTCTTGCCGAGTTCTTTTATCAGTCTACCCACAGTTGCCCCTCCACTTTTTTGTATGATTCATAAAAAAGATCCACAAGCGCAAGCAGTTGCTTGGCGTTTTCCATTCCCATTTCCGCAAATACCCTTTTGGTCATGACCGACGCGGTGGCTTTTTGTTCTTCCAAAATGGAGATGGCTTTTTGAGTAAGCACAACGTACACCGCCTTCCTGTCGTCATCGCGGTGTTCCCTCACGATCAACCCCTTTTGTTCCATGCTGTTTAGCAGTTTGGATACGGCGGGTTTGCTGATCTCCAAGGACTTGGCAATATCCTTTGCGCGAGTGGTTTTTTGCATTTGTTCGTTAATCATCACGGTGTGGCAGGCAAACAGTTCCGGCATATTCAGCCCGCACAGCAAATGCCTGTCACGAAAAGCAGTCACCACTTTGCTCATGGTATTCAGCATCAGGTTATCTTTTCCGAGTTCCATAACGGCTCCTTTGATTAACCAGGTTAATCATTATCTATAGAAATCATATTGCTTGCAGCCTTGGTTGTCAAGCAATTTCCGCCGCATTAAAAGAGTATTCCCCCGAGGCTTAAAAAGTTATCCAAACCTGATCGCTTGGCAATGCGTCCAAAGCGGCAGAGCGCAAAAACGTATAATAAGGATATATGTGCATACGCGCATACAAGCATGCGATAAGAGGGAAATGCAAAGCAAAGAATGGGGAAGAAAAAAATATGAAATTATTTTCGTATTTTTGTTGACAAGCGCTTGAACGGGTGCTATGATGATGGTGCGAATGTGAAATAACATTCATATTAAATACAGCGTCCGCATAGGATGTCGGGAGGAAAGGATATGCCCATCGTGCTTGCACCGTTAAATAAGGAATTGAGAGTGGTACGCATTGCCACGGATGAAAAAACAAAGAAGCATTTGGAGAGTTTGGGGATCTTTCAAAACGCCAATCTGCTCGTGCTTTCTTCAAGCGGCGGTTCGGTGGTGGTAATGATCAAGGACGGCAGGATCGCATTGGATAAAAATTTGTCGACGAAGATCTTCGTCGCGTAAAAAAGGAGATGGAAATGGAAAAAACGTTGGATAGCTTTGAGATCGGAGACGTTGGGACGGTAAAAAGGGTCTTTGCGGAAGGGCAGATCAAGCGCCGCCTGTTCGATATGGGCATCACGCCGGGTGCGGAAGTGATGATGCGTAAGCGTGCTCCGCTGGGGGACCCGATCGAACTCACGGTGAGGGGCTACGAATTGACCCTTCGTAAAACGGAGGCAGCTTGCGTGATGATGGAGGTGGCAAAATGAAGCGCTTTGCACTTGCGGGAAATCCGAACTGCGGCAAAACCACCCTTTTTAACGGTTTGACCGGCTCCACGGCACACGTGGGCAACTGGCCGGGCGTAACGGTGGATAAAAAAACCGGAACTTATAAAAAGTGCCCGGAACCGGTGGAGATCGTGGACCTTCCCGGCATTTACTCTCTTTCGCCTTATACTCCCGAAGAGGTGATTGCTCGTAATTACATTTTGGATGAAAAGCCCGATTGTATCATCAACATCGTGGATGCGACCAACTTGGAAAGAAACCTCTATTTGACCACGCAGATCATGGAGATAGACGTGCCGGTGGTCATTGCGCTCAACATGATGGACGCGGTGGAGAAGATGGGGAACAAGATAGACGAGAAAACGCTGGAAGAGCGGCTCGGCATCCCCGTTATCAAGATCTCCGCATTGAAGGAAACGGGATTGAAGGAACTCATGGAGCGCGCCTATCAGGCAAGTTTGACTCCGCGCAAAGGGAAAACGGTTTTGGAAAGCACGCCACTTTCACACCTGATCGGGGACGTGAAGATCGCCCTCAAAGGGCAGGACGTGGATAACCCGCTTTTCCATGCGATCAAACTCGTGGAAAACGATTCCATTGAGACCGAGATGCACAAAGATACGCTCCCCATGATCAGCGAATTCAAAGAAACCTTTGAGGACGACGTGTTCGGCGATGATTTTGAGGCGCTGGTGGCAGATGCCCGTTATAAGTACATCTCCAAGAATTTTGCGCCGGTGCTTTCCAAAAAGCAACCCAAATTCAGCATGACCAAGTCGGATAAGATCGATAGAGTGCTCACGCACAAGATCTGGGGCATCCCCATCTTCCTTGCCATTCTCTTTTTGGTGTTTCACCTGACCTTCTCCGAGGACTTACTGTATCTCGGTGCGGCGGGCGTGTTCGATAAAGAAACGGTGGCTTACACCATGGATACCAACACCCTCGTGAAGGAGGCGGACCTTGTGGAAGGCGAGCATTACTTTGACGAGGACGGAAACGAAGTGGAAGCGGTGTTCTATAACGGGGACTTCGTGGAACTCGCACCCGTTCCCTTCGCTTACGACAAAGCGGGCAATAAGATAGAAGCCTTTTTTGATAAGGACGGAAACGAATTGACCGTGCTGACGGATGATAAGGGTGAGCTGCTTGACCTCTACAGTGCCGACGGCGTAAAATACACTGCGTTTTACAATGCGGATGGGTACAAGGTGGACCTCGTACTGAATGACGACGGAGAGTTTGAGGACGTGGAGTTCGTGAGCGAGATAGACGCCTTCCTCTCCGAGATCAGCGTGCATACCTTCTTTGGCTACGAGGAATCGGTTTACAGCCCGGGTGTGATCCTGTTCAACGCCTTGGATACCTTAACGGGGCTACTCTCCGCCTGTATGAGTGAAGCCATGGCGGATGCTCCCGCCTGGGCAAGCGGCTTGGTGGTGGACGGCATTTTGGGCGGTTTGTTCTCCGTGCTTTCCTTCCTGCCGCAGATCTTGCTGCTGTTCCTCTTCTTCTCGCTTTTGGAAGATAGCGGATATATGGCGCGCGTGGCGTTTATTTTGGATAGGATGTTCCGCCGCTTCGGCTTGTCCGGCAGGGCGTTCATGCCCATGATCATGGGCTTCGGTTGCTCCATCCCCGCCATGACAAACACGAGAACGCTTGCGGATAAAAAGGAGCGCACGGCAACCGTTCGCGTGATCCCCTTCTTCAGTTGCAGCGCCAAGTTGCCCATTCTGACGGCGATCGCGGGCGCTATCGTGACCAAATTCGGGGTGGGGAACGCAGACCTCATCACGTACGCAATGTATCTGTTGGGCATAGCGGTAGCCATAGCAAGCGTGCTGATCATGCGTTCCACCACCATGAAGGGAGAAGTGCCGCCTTTCATCATGGAACTGCCCGCTTACCATATCCCGCAGTTCAAGGCGCTCATGATCCACCTGTACGATAAAGCCAAACACTTTATCAAAAAGGCGTTCACCATCATCCTTGCCTCCACCATCGTGATCTGGTTCATCAGCCACTTCTCCTGGAATTGGGGGTACTTGGAGGATGCGGAAATGGAAAGCTCCATCTTGGCAGGCATAGGCGGGCTCTTGCAACCCCTCTTTACCCCTCTCGGCTTTGGCAGTCAGCTCAAAGGCTTCGGTTGGGTGTTTGTGGTGGCGGCCATCACGGGACTCATTGCCAAAGAAAACGTCATTGCCACCTTTGGTACTTTGGCGGCTTGCATCACGGCGGGCTTTGAAGCAAACGAAGCGCTTGGCGGCGTGGATAGCGTGGTGCAAATGATTGCCGCAACCGGCATTACCATTCCCGCATTGATCGCTTTCATTGCCTTTAACATGACCACCATTCCCTGCTTTGCGGCAGTGGCAACGGCAAAGGCGGAATTGGGGGACAAAAAGACCTTCCGTTGGACGCTTCTGTTCTGGGTGGCAACTTCCTATATCGTTGCTTGCATGATCTACTTGATCGGATCGTGGTGGTGGACTTCCTTTATCTTTGCGGCGCTTATCGCCTGCGCGGTAACCATGATCGTGCTGCATAACAAGGGCGCAAAATTCCGTTTTAAGAAGGTGTCGTGATGGAATGGCTTTGGTACGTGCTTTTGATAGGCGGTTGCTCGGCGATCGTGGTAGGGGTGGTGGCATCCCGTATCATTGCCAAAAAGAAGGGTAAGCCTTCCTGTGATTGCGGGTGCTCCGGCTGCTCGGCATGCGCTTATTGCAAGCAAGCCAAGGAGAAAAAGGAGAATAAATAAAGGGAGCGTCCCCCGCCTTTGGGGGACGCTTTTCTCAAAAAGCGTTCGGAGTGTTTATCCTTTGAGAGGAATTGTGATATAATCAAAATATGAAGAAAAAGTTCGGTGTGGGGGGAATGACCTGTTCGGCTTGTTCCCTCGGAATTGAAAAAAGAGTGTCCCGTATTGATGGGGTCAGGGAAGTGTCGGTCTCATTGATGGATAAGAGCATGACCGTCACTTTTAACGATGACTTACCGGAAAGCGAGATCCTTTCCGCCGTCACCGATCTGGGGTATTCCGTTTATGCTTACGGGGAGCAAGATCGATTAGCGCCCGAAGCAACCGCTTTGCGCAATCGCTTTTTGTTCTCCCTCGCCTTTTTACTGCCGCTCTTGTATTTTTCCATGGGAGGAATGATACGCTTGCCCGAGCCCTCTCGACGGGTGTCATTCCTTGTGCAATGGGTGCTTTCCGCCGTGATCATAGGTGTGAATCATCGCTTTTTCACTGCCGGAACGCGCGCCCTTGTGAAAGGGGTGCCCAATATGGATACTTTGGTGGCACTTGCTTCCTCGGTAGCCTTTCTTTACAGTTCGGTCATCACCGTCACTTGCTTTGCGGGAATGGCAGCGCATCACGTTTTCTTTGAGGCTTCCGCCATGGTGCTAACCCTTGTCACTCTCGGTAAGTATTTGGAAGAAAAAAGCAAGAGCAGAACGGGGCGCGAGATAGAAAAACTGGTTAAAATGATCCCCGAAACCGTGCGCGTGATGCGGGAGGACAAAGAGGTGATCGTTCCCGCTTCGGAAATTGCGGTGGGGGACGTGATCTCGGTGCGCCAAGGGGATAGATTGCCCGTGGACGGCGTGGTTATAAAGGGGAGTGCTTTTTTGGATAATTCCGCCATCACGGGAGAATCCTTGCCGGTAGAAGTGCAAGAGGGCAAAAGGGCAGTTTCGGGCGGTATGGTGACAAACGGGCACCTTTTGATACGCGCCGAAAAGGTGGGGGAAGATACCGCCTTTGCCCGAATCGTGGAAATGGTACGAACCGCCTCTTCCGCCAAAGCCCCCGTACAAAAGGCTGCGGATAAGATCGCGGGGATCTTCGTTCCCATCGTCACCTTCCTTGCAATTTTGACCTTTGGAATATGGCTTGGCGTCACGCGGGACCTTGATAGGGCGTTTCGTTTCGGGGTGAGCGTTTTGGTCATCTCCTGTCCTTGCGCGCTTGGCCTTGCCACTCCCGTGGCAGTCATGGCGGCGGTGGGGAAAGGGGCTACCCTCGGCGTGCTGTATAAGAATGCGGAAAGTATTGAAGTGTTAAGCAAAACGAATTGCCTGTTGCTGGATAAAACCGCCACGTTGACCCAAGGGAAACCACAGGTAGTGGCCTTTCATAACCTATCCGATCTACCCGATCAAGAGGTGTTTTCCCTCGTTCGGGCGGCGGAAGAAGCCTCCTCGCACCCTCTTGCGGAGTGTATCAAATCGTATTGCGGAGAAAGCGCGAAACATGCGGATTTTTATGAATATTTTACCGGAAAGGGCGCGGTGGTTTCCATTGCGGGAGCGCGCTATTATATCGGGAACGGCGCCTTGCTTCCCTTTGCGCAAAATAGAACGTGGGAAGAAAAGTATCCCGCCGGAACGGTGGTGTACTTTGCCTCGGAGGAAAAGCTGCTTGCGCTGTTCGTGCTGGCGGACAAATTAAAAGAGGGCACCAAAGAGGTCATGGATCTTTTGGCATCCTATGGCTATAAGCGCGTGATGCTAACGGGAGATAACCTGCGTGTTGCGCAAACGGTGGCAGAAGAAGCGGGCATTCGTGAAGTGAAAGCGGAAATGCTTCCCGAGGATAAGGAAAAGGTCGCGGCGTCTTACCGTAAGCAAGGGTACGTGACCGCCATGACGGGGGACGGCATAAACGATTCTCCCGCTTTAAAAACGGCAGACGTGGGCATTGCCATGGGTTCGGGGACCGACGTGGCGGTGGATGCGGCGGACGTGGTGCTCGGCAACGGAGAGATCCGCACTCTTGCGGACGCACTCTTGCTTGCCAAAAAGACCTTCCGCGTGATAAAAGGCAATCTGTTTTGGGCGTTTTTTTATAACGTGGCGGCTATCCCCGTGGCGGCAGGCGCCTTTGCCTCACTTGGGTTGGCACTTACTCCCACCATCTCGGCAGCGGCAATGAGCCTCAGTTCTTTGTTCGTGGTCACGAACGCACTCAGAATAAACGGATATAAAGGGGTAAACTTTAAAACAGAACGCTCCGAGAGTCAAGAACAATGCTCGGAAAAGGAGGAATGTGATATGTGTTTTGTAAGCAAAGAGAATATTGTACTTTCGGTGGAAGGAATGATGTGTGAGCATTGTAAGGCGCGCGTGGAAAAGGCGCTGTCAAGCGTTGCGGGCGTAAAGAAAGTGAAGGTGGATCTTGCCGCTAAGACCGCCACCGTGCAGGGAAGCGCGGATAAACAAGCGTTGGTGGACGCCGTCACCCAAGCGGGATACGAAGTAAATAATTAGGAATTCGGAATTCGGAATGCGGAATTGTCTGAGCCGATAGGCGAAGACAGCGTCGAGCGAAGCGAGATACATCATGCCGACAAAGTCGGTACATCATGTCACCGAAGGTGATACAAAAATTCGATATGTGCTGACGCACTCGATATACGGCAAGCCGTTCGATATGTTACTTCGTAACTCGATATGCGCTCGTTGGAGCGCACCAAGGGTCACTCCGTTCCGTTTTGATTATATGTAAGCGGCGATCCTTCAACTTCGCTCCGCTTCGTTCAGGATGACAAATAACATGTCATGTTGAGCCACGCGCGAAGCAAGTGTGTCGAAACATCGCCGATTATATGCGTTCCGCACTCGATATGCACTTCGTGCTCGATAGTCGGCAAAGCCGAGGTTTTGTAATTCGGAATTCGGAATGCGGAATTGTCTGAGCCGATTGGCGAAGACAGCGTCGAGCGAAGCGAGATACATCATGCCGACCAAGTCGGTACATCATGTCACCGAAGGTGATACAAAAATTCGATATGTGCTGACGCACTCGATATACGGCAAGCCGCTCGATATGTTACTTCGTAACTCGATATGCGCTCGTTGGAGCGCACCAAGGGTCACTCCGTTCCGTTTTGATTATATGTAAGCGGCGATCCTTCAACTTCGCTCCGCTTCGTTCAGGATGACAAATAATATGTCATGTTGAGCCACGCGCGAAGCAAGTGTGTCGAAACATCGCCGATTATATGCGTTCCGCACTCGATATGCACTTCGTGCTCGATATACGGCAAAGCCGAGGTTTTGTAATTCGGAATTCGGAATTCGGAATGCGGAATTGTCTGAGCCGATTGGCGAAGACAGCGTCGAGCGAAGCGAGATACATCATGCCGACCAAGTCGGTACATCATGTCACCGGAGGTGATACAAAAATTCGATATGTGCTGACGCACTCGATATGTTGTTACGGAATTAGGAATTCGGAATGGCGGGTCACTCCGTTTCGATCGCTATACCCTTTCCGAGGGGCGTAAACGAATTCACCATTCCGCTATCAGGTCCTCGAAAATAACAAAAAAACGCCCCGTTTTTATGGGGCGTTTTTGCTTAATGGATAACTGCTTTTTACAGCGTTAACTGCCTTTTGATAATGGGGATCAACTTTTTCAGGGCGGAGAGGATCTCGGCAAGGCATTGCTTATAGGTTTCCTCATCACCGCCGTAAGGGTCCTTAATATCTCCGCAACCCGTCATTTGGTGAAGGGTGAACACTTTGGGGAGAGAGCCCAAACGCATCTTGTGGCGCTCGGTCATGCAGATCACAAGGTCGCTTGCCAAAATATCGTCGGTGGTAATTTGCGTTGCCACGTGCTTTTTCACGGGTATCTCCGCGTCTTCCAGCGCTTTTTTTGCGTTTTCCGAAATGTCTGCGCCCACGTTTGCCACCACGCCGCGGCTTTGCACTTCCACGCCGGTTATTCCCTCTTCGCGCAAAAGTTCCTCCATGGCGCATTCCGCCATCGGAGAGCGGCAGGTATTTCCGCTACATACAAAGGTGATCTTCATAGTTTATTTCCTCCCGTTGCTTTTTTAATGCGATCCATCGCCGCAAAGTATTCTTTCTTGTCCGATAGATCTTCTATGATCGCGGCTTGGTATCTCTCCGAATCACGAAGAGCGCCGTATATCCTGTGTTGTGCTTCCCGCGGGGTGGACCCCAGGGAAATGGCAGGGCAGTTGCCAAGTGTGACAAGCGTATCATCGGTGGCGATCACCACCGCGTTTATTCCCTTTTCCGTTAAGTTTTCCAAGGCAGTTTTTAGGGACTTTTCGTCCGCCAAATAACAGGGGACGGAGGGAGAATAATGCTTGTATTTCATGCCGGGGGCAAGTGCTTCCTTTATCTCCCCTTTATAGTAATCCGCCTCGCCGAGCACACGCTTTATCTCTTCCGCCGTAATATCTCCGGGGCGCAGTACCACGGGGTTTTCTCCCGTTAAGTCCACGATGGTGCTTTCAATTCCCACGTCACACTCCCCACCGTCCAAAATCATGGGGATCCTGCCGCCAAGGTCTTGATACACGTGCTCAGCCGAGGTGGGGGAAACGTGTTTGCTCAGGTTTGCGCTGGGCGCCGCCACGGGTACTCCCGCCAAAGCAATGAGATCTCTTGCCACGGGGTGCGAAGGAAAGCGCACCGCCACCGTGTTTCTGCCGCCCGTGGTTTCGTCCGGCACAACGGGAAGCTTGGGCAGTATCATGGTGATGGGTCCCGGACAAAAAGCCTCGTACAGTTTTTTTGCCGCAGGAGTGGGACGGGCAATAGAATGGATCTCATCCCACGTGGAAAGGTGCACGATCAAAGGATTATCAGAAGGACGCCCTTTTACCGCATAGATCTTTTTGCTTGCTTCGCTGTCAAGAGCGTTTCCTCCCAAACCGTAAACCGTTTCGGTGGGAAAAGCAACGAGTTCTCCCATTTTCAGGTAGTTCGCAGCCTCTATCACGTCTTGTTTGGTTTTTCCGATCTTCGTAAGCATTTTCCCTTCGTATGCTCCTTCCGTTTGCTATTATAACACGAAAAATGCCGTTCGTGGTAGTATTTCCATGAACGGATGCAGAAAAATTATCCTTTACAAACGCCAAGAAATATAGTATCATAGGTTTAATGTTATTTTCGCGCCGTCAGGCGCGTGTGAGGTGACCGTATGGATAAGATTAACGAGGCGTTTAGGACTTTGGCGCAAAAGATGCACTTGCATTCTTTCTTCAAAGGGGAAACTTTGGTTGTAAACAATCTCTTTCTCCTTGTTGTGATCCTGTTCCTTTTGATCTGCTTGCTTTTGGTGATCTTCTTAGTGCCCAGCAAGAAGAAGAGAAAGCAGAAAAAGGCTGCAAAAGCGGCGGCTGCCGCGGCAAAAGATGGGGAACAAGCCGAGGAACAAGGCGAAGAAGCCTCCGATGAGGCTGCTTCCGAAGAAACGGCGGAAGAAGCTCCCGCACCCGCTCCCGAAGAGCCCGCAGAA
>DEWF01000010.1:59588-148393 GCA_002363545.1 Christensenella sp. UBA3217
AAGAGCCCGCAGAAGAATCCGCTCCAGAAGAGGCTGCGCCCGCAGGGGAACCCGCTCCGGTTGAGCCCGAAGCTCCTCATGAGGAAAAGGAAGTGCTTGCCGACGATGCTTCCGATGAAGACGCTTCCGCAAAAAAAAACTCCGGTAAGTACGAAATCGTAAAAAGATACGGAAGTTTCTATTTCCTTTTGAAAGCGAATAACGGTCAGTTGCTTTTGGAAAGCACCGGCTATACCACCGAACAGGGCGCAAAAAAGGCCATTGATACCTTTAAGAACGCCGTGGAAGTGGGTGAGTTCTCCATTGATGAGGATAAAAACGGAAACTTTAAGTTTATTCTGAGAGCCAGCGCACGCTCGCAAATGCTGTATCACGGGGAAACGTATGCCAGCCGTCAGCGTGCCGAGAGTGCCATCCAATCCGTTAAGAACTTTGCTTTGACCGATACGATCAGGAGAGTGACTTCTCAGGATCAGGACGCGGCTGTTGTGGAAATCAAACCCCTCGCGGCTTCCGACCATAAACTCGGGGGAAAGTATGAGATCGAAGAAAGAGACGGCAGTTTCTTCTTCCTTTTAAAGGCAAATAACGGTCAGCTGTTGTTGGAAAGCCCTGCCTTTACCACCGAGCAAGGCGCAAAAGGCGGCATCGATTCCTTTAAGAAGGCGGCGGACAGCGGCGTTTACGTGATAGACGAGGATAAAAACGGCAACTTCCGTTTCATCCTGCGCGCAAGTACCCGTTCGCAAATGCGTTATTTCGGGGAAAGCTATTCCACTCGTCAAAGTGCGGAAAACAGCGTGAACTCGGTAAGAGCCTTTGCGCAAAACGCCGTGCTCAAATAATCGTTTTATAATAAAAAGTCCGATCGGATCGTCCGGTCGGACTTTTTTGTTGCTTTTCAGATCGTTATATTGATTTTATTGTTTTAACGTTATCTCGTGCGCAAGCCTTTGGGGTAATGATTTTTGATCTTGCCGCTCACGCATTTTCCTCCCCCCAAAACGTGCCCTTCGAGAGTGATTGCCACGTACCCTTCCGCACAGGACTTTGCCTCTATCTCCTCTCCGCGCAGGTATCCTTCCAAGCGGGGATCTCCCATTTTTAGCTCTTCTTTGTTAATAAAAACCTCTCCGAAAGCGGTAAATAGGTTATGATGGGGCAAAAACTTTTCGCCCGAAAACTCACCGAGGCGCACCCCTTCCGATAAATAACGCAGGGGTAGGGTGCGGGCAAGGGGGTGCACGGCGTAATAGCTTTCCGCCTGTTTGTTAACAACTTCCACTTCCTGCGAAAGGTGTTTGGAAAGAAAAGCCGATAGTTTTTTGCGTTCGTTCACCGATACTTTTGCGGGGATGCTCTTGGTGGTATAAAGTGCCTCCCCTTGCTTTTGAAGCAGGGCAAAAAACTGTCCTTCTCCTTCCGATATAAAAGGGTAAAACCGTCTTGCGTTTTCCATGTTTTCACCCTTTTCGCTCACGCCCGCTGCGGTAATTTGAAGCACGCGCTCGGCAGGGGGGAGCAATTGCATATCGTTCTGCATAAGAAAACGCACGATCTCTTCATCTTCTTCAACGGCATAGGTGCAGGTGGAGTAAAGCAACAGCCCGCCTTTTTTGAGGGCAGGCAGCGTATAGGAAAGTATCTCGCGCTGTCTTTCCGCGTTCATGCGGTTTATATTTTCATTCCAGGCCGCAACCGCCGCTTCTTCCTTTCGGAACATGCCTTCTCCGCTGCAAGGAAGGTCGGCAATGATCAGGTCAAAACTTTCGGGGGTGTATTTCGCAAAATCTTTGGGTGGCAGGGACGTGATGGCCACGTTCTTTAAGCCCAACCGTTCCACGTTTTGCATCAATATTTTCGCGCGCGTAAAGTTTACTTCGTTCGCCACGATAAAGGCATCGGGGTTTAATAGGGCGGTGGCAATGGTTTTTCCGCCGGGCGCCGCAGCAATATCCAAAACACGCCCCGTGATCTTGGGAAGCGCCGCCACCGAAGACATGGCGCCTGGGTCCTGCATATAGTAAAGTCCCGCGGCGTATAAGGGGTCGCCCCCCACTTTTTCTTCCGATAACAGCCTTCTGCCGTTCGGCATATAGGAAAGCGGCTCGGTAGGGAGCGGAAAAAGAGCGTCAAACTCCTGCGGTTTTATTTTTTGCGTGTTGATCAAAAACCCGCGCACAGGGGGCATACGAAAAGTGGCTTCGTATCTTTCAAAGTCCGCACCGAGAATGCCTTTCATTTTTTCAAGATAACGCTCAGGCAAATTGATCATACGGTTATGATAGCACAACAGATGCGGCTTTTCAACAGAAAAGAGAAAAAGGGCAAATGGTTTTGGTTTTTTCTGAGAGAAAGCGTGAAAGAAAAGTTGTTTTTTGAAAAAATACGCAGCATTTCCCCGATTCGATCTTGTTCGTGCTTTTTCGACTTTTATTTCTCTTGCGCAAGGGAAAATCAAGGGACTATAATGAAGTCACTATTTTGGAAAGAGGTGGATAAAATGAAGGAAAATTCGGAACTGAAAAAGCTTGCGCAGTCGGCAAAGAACAGGCTCAAAAAGGGGTATTGGCAAGGGGCGTCCACTGCCGAAGTGATCCCCGCAAACCGTGAAGACGGGATAGGCTACGCATTGGAAGAAGAAATGTATGCCAAAGTTCGTGAGATGCTTTCGGGCGACGAATGTGTGATAGACCCCATCGGTAGGCTCATCGATAAAGCCAAATTTTCCGAGATGGATTTTGCGGAAAGAAACCGCTACGTTTTGGATCTTTCCAAGATATACATTCGATTGAAAGACCGTTATTTCAGAGAGAAGAATCGCAAAAAATCTTAATTGATCGACTTAACCCGAAAAAGGATCTCGTTTTTTATTTTTTTTTGATAGCAACAAAACGCAAATACCCCTGCCGAATTGCGCGCGCATTTTAATTGACAACGTGTGTAATACTATTATATAATCGAGTAAATAAACATGCGTTCGCGCGAGGGAGGCTACTATGCGTATAGCGGTTGGTTGTGATCACGGCGGTATCGTTTTAAAACCCGCGGTTTTGGATTATTTGGGAAAGAAAGGGGTGGAATTTGTTGATTTCGGCACCTTTGACACCGCCAGTGTGGATTATCCCGTATATGCAAAAAAAGTTGCGGAAGCGGTGGCGTCCGGTGAGTGTGAAAAGGGTATTCTGCTTTGCGGCACCGGTATTGGTATGTCCATTGCGGCAAACAAGGTGAAAGGCATTCGCGCGGCGGTTTTGTCCGATGAGTTTTCCGCGGCGGCTTGTTCCGCGCATAACAACGCAAACATTCTTTGCCTTGGCGGCAGAGTGGTTTCTCCCGAAAAGGCGGTAAAGCTCGTGGACCTTTGGCTCACCACTCCTTTTGAGGGTGACAGACATAACAGACGTCTTGCGATCATTGCCGAGATGGATGAGAGGAAATAGAGATGCTGAAAGAGATCATGGACGATATCTTGCAGACGGAAGCGCGTGCGGAGGGCATCTTGGAAGAAGCCTCCATCCGTGCTAAGGAGATCCGTCAGCAGGCGGAAAAGCAATCGGCAGACGCCTTGATGGCCGCCAAAAAAGAAGCGGCGGATCTTCTCTCTTCTTTGGAAGAGGAAACCGAAAAGGCGGCAAAACAAGAAGAAGCCGAGGTTCTTTCCAAAGGAAAAGAGCAGGCACAGGCGGTTAAGCACGGCGCGGAGGGGAGAGTCACCGAAGCGGCGGATCGTGTGAGAGATCGCGTGTTTGAAAAGTATGGCGTTACTACCCTTTAAGAAACTCACTTTGATAGCGCATGCGGCGGATGAGGAAAAGATCCTTACCCTCTTATCGCGCACCGGCAGTGCGGAGATCATTCGCACGTCCGAAGTGGAAGGGTTTCGAAAAGGGGATGCATCCTTAAAAGAGGACGCTATCGCTTCCGAAATGGCGGAGCTCTCCTTTTGTTTTGATTTTTGGCGTTCCGAAAAAAACAAGCTGGATAAAGTTATAAAAAAACAGCATGACGAAAAGGTGAAACTCACCGAGTACAAGCCCAAAAAGGATTCTTTGCTTGCAAAGATCCGCGCGGGCAAGCAGGACGTTGCGTTTGACGAGTTCGATCGTGTGGGCAGTGATCACCAAGAGATACACGCCGTGGAAAAAAGGCTGCGTGAGATCAGTGCCGAAGAAACCGAGCTCAAAGGGGAACTTCAAAGAAACGCTTCCTTGATCGAGCAACTTACCGCTTATGAAAAGTGTGATATTCCCTTTCATGAGATCGGGAGCACGGCGTTTTGCGAATGTGCGCTCGGTCTTGCTCCGTCCGACCTGTTGGCGGCGGCGGATCTTTCCGATCTTCCCGCGCTCAGCGTGACGGAACTGGATTGTCGTCAAAGAGTAAGCACCTTGTTCGTGGTATATCCCAAAGCACAAAGAGAAGCCTGTTTGGAAAAACTTTCTTCCTTCTCTTTTTCCAAATGCACCTTTGATTTTAACGTAACGGCGAGTGAAAAGATCACTTCTCTTCGCGCAAGAAAAGAGGAGATCTATCATAGAGAGATCGCTCTTGCCGAAGAGGCGGTTGCCTTTGAAGAGGCCATTCGTCCGCATATGGAAGTGCTGTTTGATTACTATCGTGTGGAAAACGAAAAGGCGCAAGCCACCGATCAATCTTTCCGTACCGCCACTTCCTTCGTGCTTTCCGCATGGGTCCCCGCGCATATGCAAGAGGGCACCGAAAAAGCGCTCCAAGAGGCAAAGGTAGCCTATTGTTCCATTTACGAAGATCCTCTGCCCGATGAAGTGTACCCCACCCTTGCCAAGAACAATCCCGTGGTGACTCCTTACGAGAGCATCACGAACATGTATTCCGCACCCTCTCCGAGGGAGATAGATCCCAACCCCTTCGTGGCGTTCTTCTATTTTGTTTTGTTCGGTCTTATGGTGTCGGACGCGGCGTACGGTTTGATCCTGGCGCTCGGCGGCTTTGGCTTATACGCCATCAAACGTCCAAAGAAAGGGGAAGGGCAACTGCTTTTGATCATCGGTATGGGCGGCATTTCCACCTTAATCTGGGGTATCATGTTCGGCGGTTATTTCGGTGAGTCTTTGCTCCCGCCCGTTATGTTCAATCCCATGAAACAGCCGCTGTATATGCTTATTTTGTCAGTAGGGTTCGGTATTTTCCAGATCCTGTTCGGCATGGGTATTTCTTTCGTGCAAAAATGCAAAAACAAAAAGCCGCTTTCCGCTCTGTTCGGTGAAGGCAGTTGGTACCTTCTTTTCGTGGGCCTCGGCTTCTTCGTTATGAGCGGCATGGTGAAGGGGTGCGCTTCTTTGAAGGTGCCCGCCTTGGTTTTGCTTGCGCTTGGCGGCGTGGGCATTTTGGTGGGTGGCGCCATGGGTAAAAAGGGCGTGAAGGGCAAGATCATCGGTGCGTTCGGAAACGTTTACGGCGTCACCGGATTTATGAGCGATATCCTTTCTTACTGCCGTTTGTTCGGCCTTGGCTTGGCAACGGGCGTGGTGGGAATGGTGGTGAATTTGATCGCCGGCATTTTGCGCGATCTTATTCCCGTGGCAGGGTACGTGTTGTACGTGGTCATCTTGGTGGTGGGCCACGTGTTCAATATCGCTATCAATACGCTGGGTGCTTACGTGCACAACAGCAGGCTCCAATACGTGGAGTTTTTCTCCCGTTTCTATACGGGCGGCGGACATATTTTCAAGCCTATGGGCTCTAACCTAAAATATATTCATCTCAGCAATAAAGGAGGAAATGATTTATGAGTATGGGCACTTTTTTGGCAATCCTCGGCGCAGCGCTCGCGGCGGGTCTTGCAGGCATCGGTTCTGCGATCGGCGTGGGTATGGGCGGTCAAGCGGCGGCAGGGATCACGAGTGAGGATCCCGATAAGTTCAGCAGTTGCTTGATCTTGCAGTTGCTCCCGGGTACGCAGGGCATTTACGGTCTTCTGGTTGCCTTCATCGTCTTTATCAAGGTGAACGTTTTTAACGGCATCACTGCGATCACGATGTCGCAAGGTCTCGGCATTCTTGCCGGCTGTCTTCCCATTGCCATCGTGGGCCTTGTATCCGCGATCCATCAAGGCAAAGTGGCAGTCAGCGGTATGGCGCTTATCTCCAAAAGACCCGAAGAGCAGAGCAAAGCGATCGTTATGGCAGTTATGGTTGAAACCTACGCCATTCTTGCGCTTCTCGTGTCCTTCCTTGCCGTGTTCTTTGCTCTCTGATTATGGCTAAGCAGGAATTGTTGGACAAGATCATCGGGGACGCCGAAGCGCGTGCACGAAACATCCTTTCGGAAGCGCAGGTAAAGGCGGAGTCTTTGCTTTCTGCCGCTGAGGATGAGCGCAACGCTCTTTTGCAAAGCGCAAGGGATATGGCGGCGGCAGCCCGCCCCGAAGTCATCAAAAGAAGAAAGTCGATGGCGGAGCTGGAAGGGCGCAAGCTCGTTTTGCAAGCAAAACAGGAAGTAATTGCCGAAACGTATCGCGAGGCGTTAACGCGCATCAAGGAGAGCAAACAGTATCCCGCGCTCCTCGTAAAGATGATCCTTTCCGCCGCGGATAAGGGGGATCAGGTGATCTTTGCCGCTTCGGACGCAAAAAAGATAAACCCCGCGGCGATCGTTGCCGAGGCAAACGCGCAGTCCTCTCTTGCGCTCGTGCTTTCGGAAGAAAAAGGTGCTTTTGACGGAGGGATCGTCCTTCGTGGAAAGGACTGTGATAAGAACCTCACCTTAGAGGTGGAGCTTGCTGCTCTTCGTTCGGAAGAGGACGTTTGCTCCAAGGTGCTTTTCGGTTGATATGGACGCAGGTTTGCTTTATCAAAACGCATTGATCAAGTCGCGTGAAGGCATGCTTCTCAGCGCTGATCGTTTGCAACGTATCGCAGATGCGGATACCTTGGACGATGCGGTGCGTCTTCTTGCGGAAGCAGGTTATCCCTCGGGGGAAACTTACGAGGATATTTTGTTTGCCGCGGAGCGCGAAGCGTCACTCTTTTTCAAGTCTTGCTTGACCAAAGGTTACGGGTTGGAACTCTTTCTTACCGCGGATGATTTTCACAATGCGAAGGTGGCGGCAAAAGCCTTCTTCTTCGGTGGGTCCAAGGAAGCGTATAAGCCCGAGGGACAGCTGACGTATGCGGTGATCGAAAGCGCGCTGGAAAGTGGGGAAACGAAAGCGCTTCCCACGGCTATGGCGGAAGCCTTTGCCGCGCTCAAAAAGCTTTCTTCGCGTGACGCTCTTTATCCTTCTTCGGTGGACGTGCTTCTTGATAAAGCCGCCTATCAAACCGTTCAAAGCAGCCTTAATAAAGCGGATAAAGTCATTCAAAAGTATTTTGCGCTTCTTGCGGACCTGAAAAACGTATCGGTAGCGTATCGTGCGGGAAAGGCTTCCCTTTCTCGGGAAAAAACGCAGGATATGCTTTTGCCGGCAGGTACCTTGGGCGTAAAAGACCTTATGAAAGTTTACGAATTCGGAGAGGACGCGGCGGATAAAGTCCGCGCGGACAGCGTTCTGCAAGAGGCGCTTCTCCGTATCAAAGAGGGAACGGCGGCGTACGAAAAATATATGGAAGATGCCCTGATATCCCTTCTTAAAAAGCAGCGCTATAATATGTTCTCCCCCGCGCCCATCGCCGGTTTTTACATCGGTAAATTGAGGGAGATCAAAAACGTCAGACTCATCCTTGCCCGCATTGCAAACGGTGTGGATAAGGAGATCATTAAGAAAAGAATGAGGGAACTGTATGTCTGAAAAGAGCAGTATCGCCGCACTCGGTGACGCGGATACCGTCTTTGCTTTCAAAGCGGTGGGGGTGGATGCTTACCCGGTGACAGGCGAGGCGGAAGCGAGGGAAAAACTTCGTCTTCTTGCCAGAAATTACGATATCATATTCATCACCGAGCAACTTGCCGAAAAGTTGCCCGACCTGATCGCACGCTACAAAACCAGGGCGTTTCCCGCGGTGATCCCGCTGCCCTCCTCTTCGGGGAGCACAGGGTACGGCAGACGCCTTGTAAAGGCGGACGTGGAAAAGGCGATCGGTACGGACATTTTGCAAGTGGAGGAGAGAAAAAATGGCTAATGGCAGAATCATTAAAGTTGCGGGTCCGCTCATTGTGGCGGAAAACATGCAGGACAGTAAAATGTATGACGTGGTGCGCGTCAGCAAGCAGGGCTTGATCGGTGAGATCATTGAGCTCCGCGCGGACAAAGCATCCATACAGGTTTACGAAGAAACGGGCGGCCTCGGCGTGGGAGAGGAAGTTTTTTCCACCGGCGAACCCCTTTCCGTGGAACTTGCTCCCGGACTGATCGAGAGTATTTTCGATGGCATCCAGCGTCCTCTCGTGAAACTACGCGACCTTTCGGGCGGCAGGATCGGCAGAGGCTTGCAGGTGGACGCCCTTGATCACGAGCGCAAATGGGATTTCGTGCCCGTAAAGAAGGTGGGGGATAAGGTAGTACCCGGCGACGTGCTCGGCGTGGTAAAAGAGAATAGTTTGATCGATCACAAGATCCTCGTTCCCGTGGGTGTGACGGGCAAGGTCAAAAGCATTGCCGCAGGGCAAAAGACCATCGTGGAGGATATTGCGGTCATTGAAACCGAAAAGGGAGATAAAGCGGTGCAAATGCTTCGCAAGTGGCCGGTGCGTCGTCCCCGTCCCATCAAAGAAAAGATCTCTCCTTATATGCCTATGGTGACTGGTCAAAGGGTAATAGATACCTTGTTCCCGGTGGCAAAAGGCGGCGTGGCGGCAGTGCCCGGTCCCTTTGGCAGCGGCAAAACGGTGGTGCAACACCAGCTTGCAAAGTGGGCTGATGCGGATATCATCGTGTATATCGGTTGCGGTGAGCGCGGCAACGAGATGACGGACGTTTTGAACGAATTCCCCGAGCTCATTGACCCGAAGTCGGGCGAGCCCTTGATGAAGCGCACGGTGCTCATTGCCAACACTTCGGATATGCCCGTGGCGGCGCGTGAAGCATCCATTTATACCGGTATTACCATTGCGGAGTACTTCCGCGATATGGGCTATAACGTGGCGATCATGGCGGATTCCACTTCCCGTTGGGCAGAAGCCTTGCGTGAAATGAGCGGCAGATTGGAAGAAATGCCCGGTGAAGAAGGTTATCCCGCTTATCTTTCCAGCCGTTTGGCGGAGTTTTACGAGAGAGCGGGTATGGTCAAGGTGCTTGGCAGCGAGGATACGATGGGTTCCATCACCGCGATCGGCGCGGTTTCTCCTCCGGGCGGTGACTTGTCCGAACCGGTCAGCCAGGCAACTTTGCGTATCGTAAAGGTGTTCTGGGGTCTTTCGGCGCAACTTGCGTACAAAAGACACTTCCCGGCGGTGGATTGGCTCACCAGTTATTCCCTTTACAGCGACAAATTGAATATTTGGTTTGATAAAAACGTGGATCCCGATTGGGAAAAACAGCGTGCCGCGGCAATGCGTATCTTGCAAGAGGAAGCTTCCTTGGATGAGATCGTAAGACTGGTGGGTATGGATGCCCTTTCGCAGGAAGACCGCCTCACGATGGAAACGGCAAAGTCCATTCGTGAAGATTACTTGCACCAAAACGCTTTCCACGAAGTGGATACTTACGCGTCCTTGAAAAAACAGCACAAGATGCTCCGTTTGATCCTGCTTTCGGATGAACTCGGGCGTGACGCGCTTTCCCGCCGTGTGGATATTGAGGATATCTTGGCACTTCCCGTTCGTGAAGAGATCGGCAGAAGTAAATATATTCCCGAAAGTGAAATGACAAAATTGGATGAGATAGAGGATAAGCTCAAACAGTCTATGGCGGCGCTTATTTCCGAAGGAGAGATTTGATATGGTTAAAGAGTACAGAACGATCCGTGAAGTGGTTGGCCCCTTGATGCTCGTTGAGGGCGTAAGCGGCGTCACTTATAACGAACTCGTGGAGATCAGACAGGAAGACGGTGACCTCAGGCGCGGCAAAGTGCTGGAAGTGATGGGCGATAAAGCGCTCGTGCAGCTTTTTGAAAACTCACAAGGGTTAAAGATAAGCACTTCCAAAGCGCGCTTCCTCGGAAAGAGCATGGAGCTTGGCGTATCGGTGGATATGCTGGGCAGGGTGTTTGACGGCATTGGCAGGACCAAGGACGGCGGCCCCGATATTTTGGCGGATATGTCTTTGGATATCAACGGCCAGCCCATCAATCCTACCGCGCGTGACTATCCCGATGAGTTTATCCAAACGGGTGTGTCCGCAATAGACGGTTTGAACACCCTCGTCAGAGGTCAAAAACTCCCCGTGTTCAGCGCGTCCGGTCTTCCGCATGCGAACCTTGCGGCGCAGATCGCCCGTCAGGCAAAGGTGCTTGGTGACGAAGGGAACTTTGCCGTTGTGTTTGCGGCGGTGGGTATCACCTTTGAAGAGGCGGATTTCTTTATTCAAGACTTTAAGCGCACGGGTGCCATTGACCGCACGGTCCTCTTTATGAACCTTGCAAACGATCCCGCCATCGAGCGTATTGCCACTCCGCGTATGGCGCTCACGGCGGCGGAATACCTTGCCTTTGAAAAGGGCATGCACGTGCTTGTGATCATTACCGATATTACCAATTACGCCGAGGCGCTTCGTGAAGTGTCCGCGGCAAGAAAGGAAGTGCCCGGAAGACGCGGCTATCCCGGTTATCTTTATACCGACCTTGCTACGATGTACGAGCGCGCGGGTAGGCTCAAAGGCAGAAAGGGTTCCATTACCATGATCCCCATTTTGACCATGCCCGAAGATGATAAGACCCACCCGATCCCCGATCTTACGGGATACATTACGGAAGGGCAGATCATCCTTTCGCGTGAACTCTTTAAGCGCGGCGTGGTGCCGCCCGTGGACGTGCTTCCCTCTCTTTCCCGTTTGAAGGATAAGGGTATCGGTAAGGGCAAGACCCGTGAAGATCATGCGGACACGATGAACCAACTTTTCGCTTGCTATGCGCGCGGTAAAGAGTGCAAAGAGCTTGCCGCTATTTTGGGTGACGCCGCCTTGACCGAGGTGGATAAGCTGTACGCAAAATTTGCGGGTGAATTTGAGAAAAAGTACGTGTCGCAAGGCTTCCAAAAGAACAGGTCCATTGAGGAAACCTTGAACATCGGTTGGGAACTGCTTGGCATTTTGCCGCGTTCCGAACTCAAAAGGATCAAGGACGTTTATCTCGATAAATACTATAAGAAGGCGGAAGAGAACTGATGGCAGTGGCAAGAGTGAACCCCACTCGTATGGAGCTGACCCGTCTGAAAGGACGGCTCAAAACCGCAACGAGGGGACACAAACTTTTGAAAGACAAGTCGGATGAGATGATAAGACAGTTTATGCTTCTTATCAAGCGTAATCTTGCCTTGCGCGAAGAGGTGGAGCGTGCGCTGAAATCGGTGCTCGGATCCTTTATGCTTGCCAAGGCGGTTTCTTCTCCCACCGATATTGAGGAAGCCATTGCGGTGCCCGGCAAACGGGTCAAGGTAAAAAGCGGCTCCAAAAACGTGATGAGCGTGGAAGTCCCTGCCTTTTTGGTGGACGCAAGCGAAAAGGGGGAAGAATTCCCATACGGCTTTGCCTCCGTGACGGGGGAATTGGATAGTTGCATCGGTTTGATGGGAGATCTTTTGCCCAAACTCGTGGAACTTGCCGAGGTGGAAAAAACCTGCAACATGCTTGCGGATGAGATCGAAAAAAATCGCCGCCGCGTGAATGCGTTGGAGTTCGTGATGATCCCCGAATTCCAAGAAACCATCAAATACATTACCATGAAACTGGATGAAGCGGAAAGGGCAAACACCATCCGTTTGATGAAAGTAAAGTCCATGATAGAAGGCAGACAGTCATGATTCTTCATTCGGATCGTTTTGAAGAATACCTCTATTGTCAAGGTAGGCGCTACGTTGAAGACGGGCGCCTGTTTTTGAACCATTCCGGAGCGAGCGCCAAGGGACTTTTTAGGGGAAGCGTGCTGGTTTTGAAAATGGAGAGCAAGGCGAGCGAGAGAGGGCGAAACGCCTATATCCGTTTTACGATAGACGGCAAGCACCGCCGTATCCGCATGCCAAACGGAAGCAAAACGCTCTTGACTGCCGTGGGAGAAGGGGAGCACACCTTTGAGGTCATAAAACTTACGGAAACCGCAAACAATACCTTTGCGCTTCTCTCTTGCGAAACGGACGGCAGGTTTTTGCCTTATTCCGAACAAAAAGACCTAAAAATAGAGTTTATCGGGGATTCTATCTCCACCGGTTTCGGCGTGCTTTGCCCCAATGAGTACGGTGAGTATCAAACAAAGGAGCAGGATGAAACCAAGGCGTTTCCCTATCTGACTGCGTGTGCGCTGAACGCCGAGTATCACGTGATCGCGGCGGGCGGCTGGCCCATCTATAAGTCTAAGTACGCGCCTTACGCCATTCCCGATTATTACGATAACACCGATCTTTTCCGCAATTTCACGCCGTGGGATCACGGCTCTTTCCGTCCCGACCTTCGCGTGGTCACCCTCGGTACGAATGATTTTTCCTATTTGGCGGACCTTCCCGAGGATGTTCAGGCAAAGGAAAGGGAAGAGGTTAAAAAACGTTTCGTTGCCTTCGTTAAAAAGTTGCTTTGCTTAGGTGGAAAAATCATCTTGGTGTATGGCTTTTTTGAGTATCCCGATCTTGGCGTGCTCACGGAAGAAGTGAAAAAAGAGATCGATTCGCCCGATCTTTATACCTTGCAGGTGCAAAGCGCCGCCTCTCTTTCGGACGTTCGTGCGGGGCACCCCGGTAAAAAGACCCATCGCAAGGCTTTTCAAAAACTCAGCTCTTTTATCAAGCGTATTTTGTGACTTTGTGGAGAGAAAAGCAAGAAAAAGATTTTTTTCTGCTTTTTTTGCGCAAGTTTTTTTAACTTTACAATTTGCATAATATCGTAATATAATTTGAATATGAATGATTTTTACAGAAAACATCGTCCAGTGCTTTCTTTGTTGGCGGCGCAACTCGTGCTCCTTTGCTCGGTGGCGGCAGGCGCTGTCTTTTATTCTTCCATTTACGTCTTGTACTTTTCCGCTTGGAAAATCACGTTGATCGACATCACCTTCGCGCTGTGTTCGGGCTTAATGGTATGCCTTGCCGTTTTTGAAAGAAGACCCGAGATACCGAAAATCATTTTGATCATTCCTTTCTTTGTCGGCGCGAGCGTTTTTTCCGGGATATATTTCGGATTGCAAAAAATCCTCGACTTGTATTTTAACCGTACCTATCGCTGTCTTTACACGATCGGGTTCGTGATCTCCTTTGAGCTTGCTTGCACGATCGCACAGGACATTTTTGCCTGGAAGCGTGATCCCAAGTTCTTCCTGTGCCTCAGCACCCTCTTTGCATTGGGGATCTACACGGGCACCGTGATCTTAACTTACAACAGCTTCCCGCACGGCTGGCTCTTCAAATATTCCTCCAACGATCAGCACCGCTTCACCAATCTGAGTGCGGAGGCTTACGCCATTACCGAACGTGACGTGACGTTGGGGCTGGATTGGATGGACTATTCTCTTGCGGGTGCCACGCCGGCCTTTGACTTTGCTCTCGGCGGCGACGGCTTCCGCGATCATTTGGAGGAATGGGAGATCACCTTTAACGAGCGCAAGGATAATGAAGAGGGCAATACCGATTTTACCCGTGTGTTCTATAACGCGGAAGAAAAGGTATCCGCCACTGTAGTGGCTGCTTTTTATCGTGAAACCGCTACCCTGGAATGGACGGTATACCTCAAAAACGAAGGGGACGAAAATTCCTCAGAGGTCACGCACTTTTCGGCGTTGGATTCCTCCTTGCCGCTTTCCGAACCCACCTTGTATTTCAGCGGCGGCAGTGAGGAAAGGAACGACGATTACGTGCTGTATTCCAGACAGGTCACTTCCAAAGAGTACGTGTTTGATACCGAGGACGGCAGAACTTCGCAAGTGTATTTGCCTTTCTTCAACTTAACGGATTCCGATTTTGGCTGTACCATCGGCATAGGCTGGTCCGGTCGCTGGACCGCTCGTTTCTCTTCCAAAAGTGATACCCACGTGAAGATCGGGCAAACCTATCTTCGCGGTTATCTGGAACCGGGGGAAAGCATTAGGAGCCCCCTCGTATCTATTTGCTTGTATTCGGGAGGGAATGCCCTGAAAGGCTTTAACAATTTCCGTGCGGATATCAAGCGCGGCTTGCCGGATGGCTATAGGGAAACCAATCTTTTGATGTTTGCGGGTGCGGAAGGGCAGGATAACCACTTGAGCGCGAACGCCGCGGGAACGGAAACTTACGTGGAAGCGCTGCATGAGGCGGGCGTGCTGGACGCGCTGGATTACGCTTGGTACGATGCAAGTTGGTACGACCTTTCCGGTTGCCGCAGTTGGCGTGACGCGATAGGGGATTGGAAGGTGGATACCGAAAAGTATCCGGACGGACTGGGCGCCGTCAGTGATTATTTGGCGGAAAACGGCGTGGGCACCTTGGTGTGGTACGAGCCGGAGCGCTTGACCACCTATTCCGACCTGTACAAAGAGATATCGCAGGATCCCTCGCGCAAGGAATGGTTGATAGCGCCTTCGGACGGCAGCAGGAATTATATGTGGAATATGGGCAACGATGAGGCGCGCGCTTTTATGGTGCAGCATATCGTCAGTTCCTTAAAAGAAAACGGCGTGTCCTTCTATCGGCAGGATTTTAACTTTTCCGTGCCCAAAGCCTATTGGGAGAGGGCGGACCGCGAGTATTACGACAGCAGAGGCGGCTTTGCCGAGAACCATTACGTGACGGGTCTGTACGCCTATTTGGATGCCCTCGTGGAGGAGATCCCCGGGCTTTTGATCGATAACTGCGCTTCGGGCGGCAGAAGGATCGATCTGGAAATGTGCCGCCGCTCCGTACCTCTTTGGCGCAGTGATTACCAATGCAAAAAGGACAAGCCGGACCTATCCGAGGCGGCGCAAATGCAACTTTACGGGCTGAGCATGTGGCTTCCCTATTCCGCCATTGCAAACCCCAAGGCAAAAACCGAATACGACCTGCGCTCTTTGATAGGCGGTTGCATGATGTTTTATGTGGATATCATCTATGAGGCAAAGGACGCTTACGTAAAGATCATTCAGGACTATCAGCAGGTAAAACAGTATTTTTCGCAGAATTATTATCCGCTTACCACCTGTACCTCCTATTCCCGCTTTATCGCCTTGCAGTTCGGCAACGAGGAGGAGGGAATGATCCTCTTGTATTCCCGCGAGGGGTCAAAGGGGTGGAAGACCATTCGCCCGAACGGCTTGTTGCTCGGCGCCAATTACAGCGTGTCCACCATTGAGGGCTGGCCCATTGCCTCCACAAGCGGAAGCGAACTCATGCGAAACGGTTTTGAGTTCCACGTGGAGGAAGAACAGTCGTTGTTTTTGATTTATAAAAAGCAATCGTAAAAAAGCCCCTCGCATGGATGCGAGGGCGTTTTTTTATGTTTTGTTCTTGTTTGGTTTCAACAACCCGATTTGATATGGAATATATTTTTTCTTTTCAGCAAAACTGATCTATCACGCTAAGGTTTGGTCTTCTTCCCGACAGGAATTTGCCTTTCCAGCTTTCGTCCGAGGTAAGGGATACGGGGCCGCCGTTTGCGCTGTACGTTTGCAAAAGCGTGCCGTTGCCAATATAGATCACCACATGCGAGATCGTGCCGTTCCCCGTAAAATAAAAATCACCGCGCTGTAAGTCAGCGTAATTTCTTATGATCTTTCCCACTGTATAGTCCGCCTGACTGCCCGTGTAATTGCCGAGCTTGATGCCGCAACCCACGTAATAGCAGTATTGCACGAAAGAGGAACAATCAAAGGAATTGCCGGTGAAATAGGGGCTCACTTCCCCTTTTCCGTTTAGGATGCGGGCGGCGCCCCATTCGTAAGGAGTGCCCAGTTTGTTAAGCCCCGCGCGTATCGTTTTTTCTATCGCCCGATTGGTGGAAGAGAGGAAGGCGTAATTTGCGTTTATGTATCCCACGCGATCTCCCGCCCATACCGCCAGCCATTCCCCCTCGTGCCACAGATAGGGCAGGCTGTCACCAAAAGACAGAACGGAAAGGGTGTCATACGAGGTGCTCGGACCTTTCCGAACGCGAACGTTTGCGTTAGCGCAGGCGGCGGTATATGGCTCGGTGTCGGTTGACGGTTCGCGGTATATGTATGAAGTGAGGGCGGGAATGCTTTCTTCCCCTTCTTCTTGCAGGGAAGGGGGCTCCGCTTGTTGCTCTTCAAAAGGACTGTTTCCCACCTCGTTTTCATTGAATGGCGGGGTTTCCCTCTGCTCCTCTTGCAAAAAGGGCTCGCTTTCACGTAAAGGCGTTTCGGAGTAAAGATTTGCGAATCCGTTTGATATTACCGTTTTGTTATAAAGATCATCGGAAAAGGAGCACGCCGAAAAAACGAAAATCAATAACAACAAGGCTCCTATCAGGCAAAAGACAAATCGCATTTTTTTCATAAGCACCACCTTCCATTATAAGGGAGTGGTAGGGAATGCTTTACAGGCAAATGTTGGAAACAAATCAAAAAGCATTGACGAATACTAACTTGTGTAATATACTATTCTTATCAATTACAAGGGATAAGGTATATAGTTATGTCTTTAAAACACGGTTTACTCGGTCTTTTGACCATTCGCAAGTCCTCGGGGTATGATCTTTCCAAACTCTTCCAAGAGTCTTTGAGTTTCTTTTGGGTAGCCAACCAAAGCCAGATCTACCGTGAACTTGACAAGATGGAAGAGATCGGTTGGGTGGTGTCTTCCAAAGTGGAGCAAGACGCTCGCCCCAATAAAAGGGTTTACGGCATTACCAAAGAAGGTAATCAGGAATTGATCCGCTGGCTCAAAGAGGGGAATGCGGAAGATCTTTCGGTGGTGCGCAACCCGCTTTTGATGAAGCTCTTTTTCTCGGGTAAGGTGGAAAAGGATCACGCCGTTGCCCTTTTGAAGAATTACCGCGCGATCTGCGTGCAGGCAAGGGCGGAGATCTCGGAGCAGGTGGCAGGCATCGGTGATGTGGAAGAAACGGCGGCAAAACCGGCTTATTGGCTTTACGCCACCGAGTATTCCATTCGTCAATACGATTTTCAGATCAAGTGGATCGATGAGACCATCGCTCGTTTGGAGAGTTTGAAATAACCCAAAATGGCAGAGAGCATGCAAGCGAAAAAGGTGCCGGAAAGGATCAGCATCGACATCGGCGCGCTCTATTTAACGGAGTATTCCGTCTTCAAGACGGAATCTTTTTCTTTGTCCACAGCAAAGCTCGCGGGCGTGAATTTGCTTTTAACGCATCTTGCGTATGCGGCGTTGCAGGCGGGCATGCGCGAGGGCGCGTACTGCTTTTTTGCGGAAGACGTAAAACTCTTTGCGCTCTTTTCGCATAACACCCCCGGTCGCGAGAGAGGGGCTTCTGTGATCTTTTACGATTTTCGCTCTTATCCCGTCACGTCGGCAGGGGACGGCAGGTTAAAGGGACTCACGGAGTTTCGTGTGGAGCCCGCTCTTGCTCCCGAGCCGCATTTCGGAAAACTGTATCGCACGTTCAGTTCCGAAGTAAATCTTCCTCTTTTGGATGAGGAGCAACGAAAGATCGTATTTACCGAAGGGAAGAACCTTTTGGTACAGGGAATTGCCGGTAGCGGCAAGACCAATCTTTGTATTGATAAGATCCTTTTTGCGGCTTCCGCAGGGTATCAAGGTAAAACGTTGTACAGCACCTTTTCACGCGGTCTTCTTTTGGACGTGAAAGGTAAGGTGGAAAACTATCTTGTTTCTTTGCGCGAGTGCATTCGCGTGTTTGAAGAGGGAAAGGCAAGCGCGGCGGACGCTTCCGAAACCTTGGCGGTCAGCCGCTTGATAGGCGTGCCTCTTTCTCCTTCCGAAGCGGTTGTTCCACAACTTTACAGGATAGCCGATTATTTGGAAAACAAGGTGGATTACCTTTTGCTTGAAGATCTTTTCCGCAAAGAGGTGGGGGACAAGACGCGTGCAGACGAAAGTACCTTCACCGCCTATTTGAAAGGGCTTAAAAATTATCAACTTGCCCAGCGCTTACAGCGCTATGACATTCGCCGCGAGGTGCTTTATAAAGAGATATACGGTTTTTTGTTCGGAAAAGCCACCGAGGGTATGCTAAGCAAAGAGCAGTACGTGAACCTGCGCAAGGGGGCGTTCTCCCGTCAGGAAGCGGAGTTTATTTACGATTTGGCGGTGGGTTATAGAGAGGAGATCGCTTCCAAGGATCTTTTGGACTTAAACCTTGCTTGCCTTGCTGTAAAGCCCAAGCCCGTTCCCGAGTATTCTCTTGCTATTTTGGACGAGGTGCAGGACTTTACCGAGGTGCAACTTGCCTTTTTCCGTTCCCTTGCGATCAAACTGTTTTGCGTGGGGGACGCTTCGCAAATGGTGAACCCTGCGTATTTCTCCTTTGCCCGCTTGAAGGACCTTTTGTATAAAAGGGATGTGACGGAGGTGGCGGAGCTCAGTTATAACTATCGAAACAGCCCCGAGATCGCAGGGGTGGTTGCCGCGCTTTCCGATTTGAACAGGCAAACCTTCGGCGTGCACGGTTTTGTGCTTTCCGCTCGGTCGGTTGGCTCGGAAGATGGCTCTTTTGCCGTGGCATTCAAAACCGAGGACTTTGCCCGCAGAATGGGAAAAGAACGCACGGATAATTTCACCGTCGTGGTGGCAAGCGGGGAGGAAAAGGAAAATTTGCGCAAGCTTCTTCCCAATAAAGAGATCTTAACGGTTTCCGAGATCAAAGGCTTGGAACGCGATACCGTGGTGCTTTATAACGTGCTTTCTTCCAATGCGGAAAAGTTTGCGCGTTTAGCCCGCAGTGAGATAGATAGAAAGACGGCGGACGAAAACAGCTTGTATCGCTATTATTTCAATTTGTTTTACGTGGGCGTTTCCCGCGCAAGGCGTCACCTGTTCGTTGCGGAGGAAAGAGAGGTGCCGCAGTTCAAGCGCTTCTTTGCCGATAACTTTTCTTCGCTCTCCACCTCGCAAGCGGTGGAAAAACTGAAAAGCACGGTTGGTTCCACTTTGGTGGATCAAGAGGAGCATGCCCGCCGCGCAAGAGAGTTTACCCGCCTTGGGCAGTATGATAACGCTTTGCACGCCGCGGGCAACCTCATTAACGATAGGGAGGGGGAAAAGGCCGTGCTGGATATCACCTTGTGGCGTGATTTCGTTCAGCGCGGGGACTATATCGGCGCGGGCGTGGCGTATTGGGAGCACGGCTTTATCAAAGAGGCAAAGGAGTACTTTGAACTCGGTGGGGAAAGCGCGCTTTCCGACTTGTTGGATGCGGCTTCGGGCGGAACGGATGAAAAACTGGACTATCATATCCTTCGCCATTACGATCGCTTGAAAGGCAATCCCGCCGCAATGAAGATCATTCTCGCACTGCTCAAAAAGGATAGCGAGAGCATGAAAAACGAACAGAAAGAGATCGCCCGAAAGATCAAGGGCTTAAAAAAATAAAGGAGCATACCGATGGAAGACGTAAAGAGTTTGATTGATTCATTCAAAGAGTATCGTGACCTGCTTACTCCCATCACGGAAAATCTGCGTGATTTTGCCAACACCTACGACGGCTTGAAAGGGGATATCGAAAGGCTGTCTGCCGCCTTTGAAGGGGACGTGACGGGCAATCTCGACCGCATTTACAAAACCCTTTCTTCCGAAGCGGAAAAGGCGCAAAACCTTTCGCACGAGATAGATCGTTTCTTGGAGAGGAGCGAGAAATACGAGCGTCAGGTGAGCTCTCTTACTTCCACCCTCGGAAAGTTGGAAGGCACGCTGGACGCACTCTCCAAATTGGAATCGGATGCCGAAACGCAGATCGGAAAGTTGGAAGCCACTTTGGATGAACGCAGGAAAAACTATAACCTAAAAGAGTTGGAGCGCACGGTGGCAAACTACCAAGCAAGCGTCACGAGGGTAAGCGACTTTATCAATCGCGACGTTGCCTCTTCCTTGCAGGAAAACTATGACAAATTGAACGTGATCAAGGATGGATTCGATGAGATCCGCTCGGGCATTCAGGAAGGCAACAAAAACATCGATGACCTGGTATCATCCTTTGCCACCACCTCGGAATTGCTTCGCAAGGTGACGGACGGCAAAGCGGTGAACGATGCTTATCTTTACGAGTTGTTGGATCAATGGGCGGCTGATCGCGGCATCAAGAGAAAAAAGTAATTTGCCTTTGACCCGTTGAACGTATGGAACAAGAAGTGCGCGAAAAACTTTATCAAAGCATCGTTAAGGACGATGTGAAAACCTTTGGGAGCCTTTGCACTCCCGAGGTGTTTTCTAGTGTTTTCGGACACTTTCCGCTTCTTTCTCTTGTGTATCTTTACGGGGCAAAACGTATTCTTTCCAAACATTTTTCCGATCTTATAAAGGAGCGTGGGAGGGTGCGCCAACCCGGATTTGCGGCGGCGGATACCCTCTTCCGTAAAAAGGCGGGCAAAACATTGCGCCATTTTGCGGGGCGGGACGTTTCTCCCTTGGAAATGCTTGCCGTGCTGGGGGAAAGGGGTAAGTTACGCAAACTATATTCCCTTTATCCCAACGCAACGCGTTATTTGCCCATGATCAAAAACATCTATTTTACCCGCATTGGGAAAGTTGTGACGGTAAAAAAAGACAAATTGATCCTGCCGCCGGAGCCTCTTGCGTTTGCGGAAAGAAAACTGCTTTTCCGCTTGGCGTTTATCTTTTTGGGGATCGGGGTGGCACTTGCGCTTACCACAGCGCTTTTGTCCGTTTATTTCGGATGGGGCACTTCCGCCGTGTATTTGAAAGTGCGTAGTGGCGATACGGCGCTTTCCGCTCTTACGAAAGACCAACCCATGATCATTAAAAGCGATATTACTCTTGCCAAGGGTGTGGATAGTTATTCTGCCAAGATAGGGGGTGAAAACCACGTGATCGCACTGTCCGCCCCCTTTGCCGAACGCTTTTCGGGGGAAATCAGGGACGTGACTTTCTTGCTCACGAAGGACTTTAAGGGGGATGCCGTCATATTGGAAAACAGCGGCGCCTTATTAAACGTTCGCGTGATCGCGGAGGGAGAATGGGAAAAGGGCGGTGAGTACGTTTCCGCTTTGGTGGCGGCAAACAAAGGGAAGATCACCTCCTGCTCGGTGCAGGCGGATCTCACGATAGGGGGCGATCAAAGGGGTAACTGTTACCTCGGCATGATCGCCGGAAAGAACGAAGGGGTCATTCAAAACTGCCTTGCAAAAGGGAGTTGCACAGCGGAAAACGTGGACCTTGCCGGCATCGTGGGGGAAAACCTTTCGGCAGGCAGTGTGCACGATTGCACGGTGGAAATGAACCTCACCCAACGTACTACGCTACAGGGATGGAACCCTAACGTGGCGGGCATTTGCGATACCAATCACGGTGTGATCGAAAGATGCGTCTTTTCGGGGAGCATCAGCGCGGTCGTGGACGTTTTGGAACTGCAAACGGGCGAGGATGTTTGCTCGGCTTATGCGGCGGGCATCGTTTGTACCAACGTGGGTACCCTTTTTAAGTGCACCAACCAAGGGAGCGTGACAGCCACAGCACATAACGGCGGTGCCTTTGCGGGCGGGATAGTCACCTTTAACACGGTGACCAACGATTATGCTTTGCTGGGAATGATCGAAGGTTGTTCGGGCCTTGGCGAGGTGACCGCTTCTTCTGATTCGTATAACAGCACGGCAGGCGGGGTAGCCGCCGTGAACAACAAGGGTGCTACCATTCAGTTCTCCCGTCAAACGCAACGGGTAGAGGCGCTTACCCAAGGGGATTATTACGATTATACGGGCGGCATCGCAGGGCAAAGCGGCGGGCTTCTCAAGGGGTGCTTCTTCGTGGGGACCCTTCCCGAGCAGGATCAAGACAGCATCGTGGGTGCCATCGTCGGGTCGTATCATTTGTATTACGGCGGCAAATACAACGGGCAGGATACTTGGTACACGAACATTTGGGATAACAACGCCTTCGTTTCGGACAGTGCGCGCACGAGCGGTGCCGTCGTCAGTGACACCTCCGATGTGTTCGGGTTGCGTGGGTATGACGGATTGCGCGCATCCATCACCTATTCGCGATACTATTTTGAGAATACGGCAGGTTATGAAAAGTACGTGTCGGAGTTGCTTGACGCAAACGTGAAGCCGGTCACACTCGAAGAGTTAAAAGAAATGGAGATCTATTATGAGTAAGGCGCTTATGAAATGGATATGGATGCTTGTTGCGGGGGGAGTTTTATTGCTCTTTTTCGGCGTGATGCTACTCATCTCTTACCCAACGGCGGCATCCTTCGGCGTGCTTCCCGTGTGGGCGTTTTATCTTGCGGGCGGCATCGTTTCTCTGTTCTTTTTTGCCATGGCGGCATTTTTCTTGGTAGTAAGCAAAAAAGGCAGTTGACGAAAAGAGGGAATCGTATTATCATTTTGCATATAGGAGAAAAGCCGAAACGATGACCAAAGTGGTGCTGGATGAACAAACCTTAACGGATAAGGTGTTAAAAACCTATTCGGAGCAACAGAGCGAAATGATCCTTCGCGCCTTTTCTCTTGCCAAGAAGGCGCACGAGGGGCAGTTCCGTTTGTCCGGTGAACCGTACATCATCCATCCCTGCCACGTGGCAAACATCTTGATCGATCTCGGCATGGATGCGGAATCGGTAGCGGCGGGCTTTTTGCACGACGTGCTGGAAGATACCGAAGTTACGCGCGAGCAACTTATCGAACAGTTCGGTGAAGGGGTGGTCTCCCTTGTGGAAGGGGTGACCAAACTCAACAAATTGCAATTTAAGAGCAAGGAACAAGCGCAGGCGGAAAACCTTAGGAAGATGCTTCTTGCCATGGCAAAAGACGTTCGCGTGATCATTATTAAGTTTGCGGATAGGTTGCACAATATGCGCTCCCTCTCCTTCAAACCCGAGGACGCGCAGGTGGCAATCTCAAAAGAAACCATGGAGATCTATGCTCCTCTTGCGGCTCGCTTGGGTATGTCGCAGGTGAAAGGGGAATTGGAAGATCTTTCCATGCGCTATCTCTATCCCAAAGAGTATTACGAACTGGTGAATTTGATCGCCTCCAAAAAGGAGCAGCGTGACGAATTTGTGAAAAACGTTACCGAGGAACTTCGCGTCAAGCTGGAAGAGATGGGCATCCATTTTGAGATCAACGGGCGCGCCAAGCACTTTTACAGCATTTACCGAAAGATGCAAAGGCAAAACTCTTCCATTGATCAGATCTATGATCTGGTGGCTATCCGCATCATTGTGGATACCGTAAAGGATTGCTATAACGTGTTGGGCCTCGTGCACTCCATGTGGACGCCGCTTCCCGGTCGTTTCAAGGATTACATTGCCATGCCTAAAGCCAACATGTATCAATCCTTGCACACCACGGTGCTGAACAGTTACGGAAATCCGTTTGAAGTGCAGATCCGCACGAGCGAGATGCACCGCTTGGCGGAGTACGGTATCGCGGCGCATTGGAAGTATAAAGACGGCAAGACCGATCGCACGTTGGATGAAAAGATCCGTTGGATCCGCGAGGTGATGGCGTTGCACGAAAGTGACGTGGAAGATAGTGCGGAATACCTGAACTCGCTCAAAACCGAAATGTTTAATGATGAGGTTTTTGTGTTTACCCCGCAAGGTGACGTGAAAAACCTTCCCGCAGGTTCCACCATCGTGGACTTTGCTTATGCCATCCACAGTGACGTGGGCAACAAGTGCGTGGGCGGCAAGATCAACATGAAGATCGTTTCGCTTTCCACCAAACTCAAAACGGGTGACATTGTGGAGATCATCACTTCTCCCAATGCCAAACCGAGCAGGGACTGGTTGCGTTTTGTGGCTTCCCCCTCCACCAAAGCAAGGATCCGTCAGTATTTCAAACGCACGATGCGTGACGAGAATATCCGCATCGGCAGGGATATGCTGGTGGCGGCTTGTAAAAAAGCAGGGTACAGCGCCAAGGAACTCATGGTGGACGATTGGATCTACGAAACGGTGGAAAAGCAAAGTTTCTCTTCCGCAGAAGACGTGCTTGCCGCGATCGGATACGGGGAACTCAAAACCAAGCAGATCATAGATAAACTCGTGCACCGCTATTTGCAAACCGTGCCCAAGGAGCAAGTCAGACCGCAAACCACAAAAAGATCAAGCGGCGGAAACGGCGTGCTGATAGACGGGGAAGACGGCATGCAGGTGCATATGTGTAAGTGTTGCAACCCGCTTCCGGGGGACGCCATTATCGGATATATCACCCGCGGCAGAGGGATAAACGTGCATCGCGCCGACTGTGAAAACGTTTCCACGCTGGAAACGGAAAGGCTGATCAAAGCAGAATGGAGCGGCGTGGCGGCGGGCAAATTCTCCGCCACCCTTTACGTGTTTGCCACCAGCACCGCTGCGATCAACCAAACCACTGAAGTGTTTAGCGGCATGGGGGTGGAAATGACCCATATCGCCGCCGCGGTGGATAAGGATAAAAACGTGAAGATAGAGGTGACCATCGAACTTGCCGGTAGGGACGAACTCTTGGCGGTAAAGAACAAACTGTTGCAGATCAAAACGGTCACAGACGTTGTGAGAGGATAAACAAAAACGGTTCCCAAGCGGAACCGTTTTTTGTGTTTTATTTTTGCGTATCGTTGCTTTGAGGGGGGATATGCCTAGGCTCCTCGTAAAATTGATTTTTTCCGATCACCGATGCAAACGCTCCGTTGCGCGAGGTGGCAAAAAGCAATAAGTTGGCAAGCACTGCGCCCACTCCGCCTTGAATGGCGTTTTCCGGCACGCCGGTAAAAGCCACCACGGCGTTTCCTTTCATGACCCAAGAAGCAAAGAAGTAGCCCGTTATCATCTCCACAGCCGCAACGACGCAGGCAATGGCGGAAAGGGCAAAGCGATTCCATTTTGTTTTTTTCAAAACCGGGAACAGCATTCCCGCGATCCCGCCTTCCAGCCCCTTGATCAGAAAGGTGGGAAGAGCCCAATGGGCGTAGCCCGAGATCAAATCGGCAAGCGCGCTTCCAAGTCCACCTGCAAGAATGCCGCCCGGCGGGCCGAACACCACACCGCAGAAGAGTACGAGTGCGTCCCCAAGGTTAATGTATCCATCGGTGGCTACCGTTGGAATACGTACGACGAAAGTGCCAACTGCCACCAGTGCCGTCATCAAAGCGTATTTTGCTATGGTTGCGGTTTGTCTCATACCTCCTCCTTTCGTTTCCTTGGGGAGAAGGGGAGGAAAGATCGCCGCAAAAAAAGTGCGACGAAAGATCCCTTTTTCTTTCCCATTCAGACTTTACTGGCGGTCGCGGGATCTCACCGCGTCAACTGTTGGGGCTGTCGGACTCGTCTGCATTTGCAGCATTACCGCCGGTCGGTTTCCCTGCCCAAAGAAAAACGGTTATTTATTACCTACCCACAGGATAGGTTGCGTTAATCATAACACTCCAAAGAAGGATTGTAAAGGATTTTGAATATGATCGTTATATTTTTTTACTGATGACTTCTCCCGTGACGGGGTCAAGCAACAGCGCCCAATAATCCGAAGAGGATTTAATGAAAGAAACGTAGTAATAATAGGGCTGGTCGGCGTCCGCAAGGGCGTTCACAAGTTTGATATAGATCTCACGGTTAAGGTTGCCGGTATCACTTTCTGCCCGGATCACTTCGGCAAGTTCACGTTCCGCCACGGAAAGGATCTCACGCCAACTGAGCGCACCTTCCGCTTTGTTGGTAAGGGAGATCTCGCTTTCCATGATCCCTTCCGCGATCACTTTTACAGACACTATCTTACCGATGGCTTTCGTATCCGCTACTTCGGCGGAGAAGGAGGCGCCGATCACGTCCTTTGCCAAGTTGCCGCTCCTTTCTCCCGTTTCCCCTTGCAAAAGATAGGTATAGGTATTATTAAAAAGAGAAGAAGAGAGCGGGGTGACCGTCAGCGTGGCAAAAGGAGTCATTTCCCCAACCTCGCCGTCGATCACAATGATCTTTTCCGCCTCACCTGTCACAAAACTTACGTTAAAGTTTTCGTTTGCGCCCACGTAAACGGCGTTATGGTAGGTGCTAACTCTCTTTTCCAAGCCCGTTTTGCCGCTCTTTTTGTCGGAACCGTTGCAAGCGGTAAAGAGGCTGATGCCCATAATAAGCAAAAACACGATGGTGACGATAAATGATTTTTTCATACTGTTCCCCCGAAAAAAAGTACTATACATTATGTTGCCGTAAGGGAATTTATGCCGCAGGGATATTTGACTTGATAATGCGCGCTTTTTTTATTATAATAAGGTTATGATACATGGCAATACGGACGGTATAAAACGGGCCCTGTTATGGCGCCTTGAAAAACATCTCGGCTTTACCGATAAGTCTTCCTTCGTCAGTGAGGAAACTCTTGCCGTTATCACCGAGTTTACGCAGGCAACGGGACGGGAAGTTTCGGTGTATTTGAGCCGCACGGGCAGGGTGGAAGCCATTTCGGTGGGGGATGCCGTAAAGGTGGATGCGTTGGCACTCGGAAAACGCAGAGGGGAAAACTCCAAAAGCAAGATCCGCGTGATCCATACCCATCCCAAGGGATCTGCGCGCCTTTCCGCGGCGGATCTTTCCGCCTTAAAAGAAATGCGCTACGATTGCTTGGCGGCAGTTGGCGTATCGGCGCAGGGCGCAAACAAAATGGAAATAGGTTACCTTGCTCCCACGGGGGTAAAGATCATAGACGTATCGCTGGATGGTATGGACCACGCTGCTTTGCTGGATATGATCGTGGAGTGCGACACCGTGGGTAAAGCCCGCGGCGCCGTAAAGGAAGAGATCAATTCGCGTTGCATCACGGTGGGCGTGGGGGATGAAGAATCCCTTTACGAACTCAAACGCCTTGCCGAAACCGCCAATTACGAGCCTGTCGGAAGGATCATGCAAAAGCGCACCACGGTGGATTCTACCTATTACGTGGGTAGCGGTAAGATCGATGAGATCGCCATGGAAGCGCAAATCAAGGATGCCGCTATCGTGATCTTTGACGTGCCGCTCAGCGCCGTTCAGCATGCCGCCATCAGCGAAAGGTTGGGGCGCAGAGTGATAGACCGCGGCACCTTGATCTTGGAGATCTTTGAAAAGCACGCCACCACCGCCGAAGGCAGGTTGCAAGTGGAACTTGCGCGCTTAAAATATACCCTTCCCCTTCTCGTGGGACAGGGGGAGAGCATGAGCCGTCAGCGCGGCGGATTGTATGCAATGGGCGGTGCGGGTGAAACCAAACTGGAAACGGATAGAAGGCATATTCGCCGTAGGATATCGGAACTAACGGAAAAACTGAAAGCCTTGGAAGAGGGCAGAGATCTCCGCAGACGCAAGCGCAAGCAAAGCGGCATCAAAAGCGTGACCTTGCTGGGGTATACCAACGCGGGAAAGAGCACTTTGATCAACGCCATCAGTCGTTCCGACCTGTATGCGGAAAACAAATTGTTTGCCACCTTGGATAGCGTGAGTCGTAGCGTATGGACGGAAGAAGGAAATTACGTAATGACCGATACCGTCGGGTTCATTCGCAATTTGCCGCACACTTTTGTGGAGGCTTTTAAGTCCACTTTGGATGAAGTGCGTTATGCCGATCTTTTGATCCACGTGGTGGACGCCTCTTCTCCCGAGATGGCGGCACAGATCGCCACGGTGGAAGAAGTTATTCGTGAGATCGGAGCGGAAAAAGTGCCTCTCATCACCGTTTACAACAAGGCAGATAAGGCGGAACGTGAAGAGGGGAAACTGTATATCAGCGCCAAGTTCGGAGAGAATTTGGAAGTGTTAAAGCAAAGGATAAAACTTGCCCTGTTTGGGGAAAAGGAGTGAAAGATGATCGTAAAAGTTAAAAAGACGGATGCTCGTGCAAAAGTGCCCACTTACGGCTCGCTCTCGGCGGCGGGGGCGGATCTTTACGCCGTAATAGAGGGTAATTCCCTTACGATCGCGCCGGGTGAAACAGCCATGATCGGCACCGGACTTGCCTTGGAGATCCCCGAGGGATACGTGGGACTCGTGTACGCTCGCAGCGGGCTTGCCACCAAAAGAGGGATTGCTCCCGCAAACAAGGTTGGCGTTATCGATTCGGATTACCGCGGAGAGGTAAAGGTGGCGCTTTATAATCATTCCGCCATTCCGCAAATCATTGAAGCGGGGGAACGCATTGCGCAACTTGTGATCGCTCCCTATTTGACCGCACAGTTTGAGGAAGCGGAAACGTTATCCGATACCTCGCGCGCAGGCGGCGGCTTTGGTTCCACGGGTAGATAAAAACGGTTATAATAAGAGCACCGCGCGTTACGGCACGGTGCTTTTTTATTCAACTTTTATTCTTTCAACAGTTGTAAATGGTTTTTATGTTGGTGCGTTCCGCTCCCCCGCGATCAGCAATCCAGCAAGTTGTCGCATAGAGCGCTGTAAACGGAACCCGCGCGGTTTTGCCAATTTTTATAAATGTAATCGGCGGTTTCTCTGCTTTCCACGATCATTTTCAGTTCCACCAAAGCGGCGTTGCTTCCCGGCTTCAAGATGCGCAGGTGCACGGTGTAAGTTTGGTCGCTGTTTTTATAGTAGTCGCTGATGTACTCCTGACGGCGGCGGTACTTCATGCGATCGTTCTTCACCGAAGTGTTGATCTCTTCACGCAGGGAGATGGGAATACGGGTATAAAAGTTTGCCAGGCACATTCTGCCATCCGGGGTGATGGAATAGGTGATCTTGTTTTGCACGGCTTTCTTTTGCACGAAAGAAACCTCTTCCAAGGCGGCAAGTGCGTCCTTGCAATCCATATAATTCATCCAATCGTGATCGCTCGTGCAAAGATCGGTCAGGACGTCCTCTTCCAGAGCCACGTCCATTTTATCCATTGCGTATAAAAGAATGAGTTTGATCAAAGTGGAATCGCTTGCCATTTTATACCTCGTTAAATCAGAGCGTAGAGGGCAAGAAATTCCGAAATGTCGCTGAATTTACGCTCTGCTTTCTTGTAGCCTGTTAGGGCGAGCTTCATGCCCGTCCAAACGGTTTTGATCAGTTTGAGATCCCCTTTTTCAAGGGCGTAGTATAACCCGTCCGTTAAAAAGATCAGGTCATCTCTCTTCTTTTGGGAGAGTTTGTTATCTCCGCAAAAAACAGTTCTCAGTGCGGCAAAAAGGGGTGCGCCGCTTTCCAATACGGTATCGTTCACCACGGTTTGCATCTCGTGATCCAGCCCTTGGTCGGTGCTGTCAATATCGTACAGGAAGGACTGCTTAAACGCTTTTTTGTAAGGAAGCAATACGTTTTCGCAAAAGAGCTTATACCTGCCGTTGTTATCCGGGGCAGGGCAAAAATCGCGCATAAAAGAGGTCAACGATCGTGTCCCCGTATCAAAATCACGGAGAAGACCGGTGACCAGCGCAATGATTCTTTTATTGCTTTTGGGAAGAAGGAACAGATAACCCGTATCATCGCGCCCAACGGCGGCGGTGAGCTCCGATTCGTAATCCACCCCTTTCTTGCAATCGGTAATAAATGCCCGCAATTGATCGCTGAACACCAAGCACCTTAAAAGGTCCGTTATGGGCTTTTGCGTGATGATAAAGTTGCTGTTGATCAGAGCCGTAACGGCCTCGTCAAAAAGACGATAGGCATCTTCTTTGGTGTGGATCTTTACCTCGGGCATAAAGGGAATTACTTCTTTATGGCGTTCAAAGACTTGTTGAGAGAAGCGATCTTACGAGAAGCGGTGTTGATATGATAAACGCCGTCGCTCTTTGCCTTGTTGATAACGGACACGGTGGCGGGGAGCAGAGCTTCCGCGGCAGCCACGTCACCCGCGGCGATCAAAGCGTTGAACTTCTTAACTGCAGTCTTAACTTCGGAGCGGATCGCTTTGTTGCGAATATACTCTTCTTTGGTGATCAGTACGCGCTTCTTTTGAGATTTAATGTTAGGCATGTTTACTCCTTTCGGTGCTATGCACCTTTATGCTTATTTTCATGTATTAAGTATTTTAGCATAGCGGGCGCGTGTTTTGCAATGATTTTTTTATAATATTTTATTTTATGAAAGCAAAAACCAAATGCAGTTCTTATCTTATGGTTCCGTCTTATCGATGATTCCTTGTAAACGCTTTAGAGCGCACGATGTGAGCTTTCTCTGCGTTAAAAAGACGCAGTATCCTACTCACCCCTCATGGCTTTTGACCTGCGAAGCCGCGCTCCCCGCTACACTTTGTGACGTAGTTTTTGTCACGATGCACTTTCTTAATTCTCTCCGCGAACGAAGCGAGCGATCAAAGAACCAATTAAAAGCGTTTGTGGGGTTTGGGGGCGCGACGCGTTAAGAAAAAGCCACGGTGCGGCTTTTTTAGCCAAAGCGCGTGCAGAAGCTATGCTTCAAGCGATCGCAACCCCCACCTTTCTTTTGCAACTTTTCTTTCAAAAAGAAAAGTGTGTGATGATATAATCATTTGAAAAATCATTTTCGTTTTATGGAAATTGTGCGAATACTATATGAAATGAGTTGCATCATAATCCTATGGATCGATATACGGAATTGGCTTTGGAGAGTGCGGAAGGAGCGGGGAGCGGCGTCACGCTTTGCGAGAAACGAATGGGGCGGCATATCAAGCGCATTTGTTTCGTTGCCGAGCAGCCTTTTGGGAGGGAATTACGAGAAAAAGGCAGGTATTTTACCCTGCTCACGGAAAAGCACCCCTTGGAAAACGAAGGGGTCTTGCGCGCCTTTTCCACGGGCATTGCTCGTACTCTTCCCGAGATGGTAGAGGGCAGTAAAAAACGCATTCTTGCGGTGGGGCTCGGCAATCCTTCCGCTGTGGTGGACGCCTTGGGCGCCGAAACGGTAAAATGCCTTTGCGCAGGAAAGCGCTCCGTCTCCTATCTTGCCACCCTTACCCCTTCGGTATTCGGCGTGACAGGGCTGGAAACCGCTGCGGTCATTAAGGGGGTGGCAAGGGAATATAAGCCTGATATCATCCTTTGCGTGGATACCTTGGCTACCCGCCGTGCGGAGCGTCTTTTCAGGGCGGTGCAGATCGGTCAAACCATCGTACCGGGGGGTGGCGTGGGAAACCAAAGAGATGCGCTGACCGAGCAGCAACTCGGCGCGCCCCTTCTTACTGTGGGTGTGCCGCTTTTGGCGCATGCGGAACGTTTAACTTCTCTTCCGAGCGGGCTTGTGGTCACCCCCAAAGAAATAGACCTTGTGGTGCCGGCGTTTGCCAAAGCGATAGCCGCGGGGGTGGAGAGCGGTTTATGCGAGTAAGCATTGAAGCAAGCGGTAATATCTTTCGCTTTGGTTTTGTGCGCTGAACATAAGCTCTACCGTGGGCGTTTTGCATTCGTTTATGGGTAAAACCGCTTTTACCAACGCGGCAAGCGGGTCCACTCCGCTTAGCATTTTTGCGTGGGGAATATGCCTTATTATTACCTCTTTCGCAAAGAGATAATGCGAGCAGCCGAGATATACCGATTCACAATCCGCGTAAGGGGAAAGCAAGGGAGAAAGATAGCGTTCGATCCGCCTGTTTTCGGGGTGATCCGCTTCTATCAAAGAGGCAAGGTGGGCGGGCGTTAAAAGAGATACGTTTGCCTCCAAAGCCGGCAGGTAAAGAGCGGTAGCGGGCGTGCAAAGCATCAGAGCCCTTCCGTATAACAATTCGGGACGGGGAAGCAACCCGAACACGGGTGGTTTGACCCGCTTTCTTACGTGATCCAACGCCACGGCGGATAACGTGTTGCACCCGAAAATGATCACGTTTGCCCCTTTCTCCATCAACTTTTCCGCGCCGGCAAGGGCAATGTTTTTGAGTTCGTTGGGGGATTTTTCCCCAAAGGGGAGATTGGCGTTATCCGCATAATAAACAAACTTTTCCCCACAATGATATTTGATCAAAGAGGCGAGCAAATTCAGCCCGCCCATTCCGCTATCCATAATGCCTATTACCATAGTATTGATATATGACGCAAGCTGTAAAAAGTTTAATAATGGTTTCCGTTCGTTTTATTTTATAAAAAAAGTTCATACATATATGTTGTTTTTTGAATTTCTTTATGATATTATGGATTGGTGTGTGCCCGAAGGTGGGCGTGCGAAGGATGAACCAAAGGGGAAAACTATGAAAACGGATATTTTGATCATAGGAGCGGGTCCTGCCGGTATTTTCACGGCTTTGGAACTCATTAAAAACGGCTGTAAGGATAAGATCACCTTTATCGAAAAGGGTGCAGCTATTGAGAAGCGCGCTTGTCCCAAAAGCAAAACGGGCGTTTGCGTGAATTGCAAAAACTGCGCCATCACCACCGGGTTTTCGGGCGCTGGCGCTTTTTCGGATGGCAAACTATCCCTTTCGGCAGACGTTGGCGGGGATCTTCCCGATTTGATCGGTTATGAAACGGTGCAAGACCTGATCGATTATACCGATAAGATCTATCTCGATTTCGGCGCGGATAAGCACATCGAGGGCGTTGAACACCCCGAAGAGATCAAAGCTATCCGCAGAAAGGCCATCCAAGCGGGGCTCAAACTTGTGGATTGCCCCATTCGTCACATGGGCACCGAAAAGGCGCAAAAGATCTATTACGATATAGAGCAGTACCTTTTGGATAACGGCGTGGAAATGCACTTTAACGCCGAATGTTTGGACCTTATTATTGAGGACGAGACCTGTAAGGGAGCGGACGTGAAGATCGGCAACAACGTGGAAAGGATCCAAGCCCGCGAAGTGATCGTGGCAACCGGTCGCCGCGGCGCGCTTTGGTTGGAAGTGATGTGCGCCAAGCACGGCATTTTGCACCAACCCGGCACCGTGGATATCGGCGTGAGAGTAGAGTGCAGGAATGAGATCATGGAGGAGATCAACAGCGTGCTGTACGAGGCCAAGTTGATCGGTTATCCCAAGCCCTTTAAGAACAAAGTGCGTACCTTCTGTCAAAACCCCGGCGGCTTTGTCAGTCAGGAAAATTACGATGAGAATCTTGCCGTTGTGAACGGGCATTCCTATAAGGAACTCAAATCCCCCAACACCAATTTGGCTATTCTTTGTTCGCATAATTTTACCCATCCTTTCAACCAGCCCATCGAGTACGCTAAAAAGGTGGGCGAGCTCACCAATATGTTGGGTGACGGCAAAATGCTCGTGCAACGCTACGGCGATATTTTAGACGGTAAGCGTACCTGGGCAAAAGAGCTTGAAAACAGCAACGTTCGTCCCACCTTGAAAGATGCGGTTGCGGGTGATATCACTGCCGCCATGCCGTATCGCGCCATGCTTTCCATCATTAACTTTATTAAGAGCGTGGACGTGATCGTGCCGGGCTTTGCCGCGGGAGAAACCTTGCTGTATTCCCCCGAATTAAAGTTCTATTCCAACAAGATCAAGATGGATGAGGACCTTTCCACGTCCATTGCGCACCTGCATTGCCTTGGGGACAGCACGGGCTGGACCAGGGGGCTTATGATGGCATCGGTTATGGGGGTGTATCTCGCCCGTCATCTTTGTAAGCGCGGATAAAGGCGCATTGCCTTTGTTTCTGTCTTCGCAGTCGATCAGTCACGTACGGCAAAGTACGCTCCTGATCGCCCGCTTGCCGAGCCTCGTCACTGCACCTTTCTACGCGCTTACAGGAGGTGTGTAGGAGAACGCTTGTCTTCGCACCACTCTCCACGCTCGAATGATAAAACTGCACCTTTCTACGCGCTTACAGGGGGTGTGTAGCAGAGCGTTTGTCTACGCACCACTCTTCACGTTCGGATGATGGAACTGCACTTTTCTTGCGATTGCATATGCTGTTGGAAAACGTGTTTTACTTTAAATAAATAATCCCTCGGTTAAAGTTTAACAAACCGAGGGATGTTTTTTTTGTGGATAATGATTAGTACGTTTCCGATTCTTTCTTTTGTCGGTAAGCACCGATGATCGTTAAGACCAAGGCGATTCCGATCAAGGAAAGCAAAACGATAAGGCTCACGTTCCCGTTCGTGTAGTTGTGCCAGTCGTTGTAATTGATGCGATAGTGGTTTACATGGGTGTGGAAGAGTGCATTTATCACGAGCCCCAAGAAGGCGGAAAACGCCGTGATGACCCAAACGCACACGCCCGATTTGAGCACGCGGTCATAATCGAATAAACACAGTATGGTGCAAGCGATGGGCGCCGCGTAAGAATAGGACGTGATAATAGCAGCGGGAAGGAGCGGGAAGGTAAAGTGTGCCCGCGTGACCGCAAGAAGCAACAACGTAAGTAGGTACGCCCCCGCAAAAGAGATCACGAACTTAAACCTTGTTACTTGGGTTTTTGCCAAAACGATGGGCAGAAAAAGTATATCGTAGCCAATGGCAAGCCCCAAGCAGGCAATAGGCACCCAAAACAACGTTTTGGTATATGCGCCGCAAGTAAGTAGCAAAAGGCAGATAGAGAGAAAACTCGAACCGAAAAAGATCAAGAACTTTCTTTTTTCAAAGAAAATGGAAAAGGTGGGTATAAAAGAATAAGCCGTGAGCAGGGAAGTAAGCACGATCAAGAACCAAGAGAGTGTGTGGCTGACAGCAAGGTTCACGATAAAGCACACGAGCAGGGCGATGCCGTAGCCGATGGTGGGGATCAAAAGCCAACTTTTGCGTATTCTGCGAAAGAGTTTTGCTTGGGTCTTTTCTTTGCGCACGGCGGGATCGTTCGCCGCGGTAATGAATTCGTGCTCGGTAATATCAAGCACACGGCAAATATCCGTGATCAGGGAAATATCGGGATAGGATATCCCTCTTTCCCATTTGCTTACGGCGTCCTTGGTAATGAATAAAAGATCGGCAAGTTCCTTTTGCGAGTAGTTTTTTTCTATCCTTTTGTTTTTAATAAAGGATCCGAACGTTTTTTTGTCTGTCATATCGTTCACCTCCGCCGTCAGTATAAACCGCGCCGCGTGTTTTGGCAATGGATTGTCCGTCCACCCCGGTTTTTTTGTAGTGGACGCGCCTTCTTCGTTATAAACGAAGAAATCAATCGCCCTTTTTTATCCAATCATCCAAAAACGCCATCTGCTCTTCGGTATGGAACCAATGCTCGCCGCCTTTCATTACCGTCAAGTCCGCATGGATCTTGTTGGCAAAGTCCGAAATCGTTTGGGGATCGGTCAAAGAATCTTTTTCTCCGTACAGGATTTTTGTGGGTACCGTCCATTTGATCGGGTGCGATCGCACGTACGATAGGTAGTCCCAAGAAAGCGTGTCGCCAAACGGGGTGGGAATCTCTTTCTCCTTACGCAACCTTTCTTCCGAAACGCCTGCCGCCCGCATCATGTCTTCAATCAATTTTACCATATCGCAAATCGGAGAAATAAAGTATGCCTTTTCTATCTTTTTTCCGAAAAATGCGTGCATTGCAAGAAAAGCGCCAATGCTGTTGGCAATCAAGATCACGCGTTTATCGTTTAGCGTATTTTCATTCCAAAAATCGTTGAATTCCTTTGTTGCCTCCCACGGCGTTTGGGCTTTATAATCCATTCCCATCACGGTGTGATCGGGAAACAGCGGGGCATAATGTTCCGCCTCGCTTGCGCTACCGCCTTTTCCGTGAATGTAAAGAATGATGGGTTTCATTTTTTGCAATACCTCTTTTTTCATTATACACGAAAAAAAGTTTTTTTCATAGAACAAATAAAACCTCATTATTCCGCATGGTTCAAGCCCCACGCATACATAATAAAAGCACTCGCTTTCACGAGTGCTCTTGGTGCCGAAGGTGGGACGTCTATCTCTTGCCGGAGTGGCAAATGCTCCCCCGCATTTGGCGCCGCCTAACTTGCTTTGCACAGTTTCTCAGTCGGCGCTGCCCACTCGTTCAAGCCCCACGCAAGTAAAAGAAAAAGCACTCGCTTTCACGAGTGCTCTTGGTGCCGAAGGTGGGACGTCTATCTCTTGCCGGGGTGGCAAATGCTCCCCCGCATTTGGCGCCGCCTAAACAGCAAAGCACAGTTTCTCAGTCGGCGCTGCCCACCCGTTCAAGCCCCACGCAAATAAAAGAAAAAGCACTCGCTTTCACGAGTGCTCTTGGTGCCGAAGGTGGGACTTGAACCCACACGTTGTCGCCAACAATGGATTTTGAGTCCATCGCGTCTGCCATTCCACCACTTCGGCTTGCTTATTTACTATACCATAACCAAAAGAGCATTGCAAGCGATTTTTTCAGAATACATCACAACTCTTTTTGATTCCACATAAAATGCAGTGTGCAAAAGAAAAAACGCAAGACACCGTCCGAGAAGGACGCGGCGCTTGCAGTGAATATACCCCTTGATAAGAACCGGCGCCGGAGAGAGCATCGCGCAAAGTGGCTTTTGGCAAGTAGCGCGATGCTTTTTGCTGTAAAAACAGTGAAAAAAGGGGCAAAGGGAAGGCGCTCCGTTACATTTTTTTCTTGAAAAATAATTTATTAAGTGTTAGAATAATAAATAGATTATTTTTACGGAGGTTTTCCCATGAATTTGTGGAAAGACATGAATCCCGCCCGTATCGCTCCGCAGGACTTTATTGCGGTGATCGAGATCAGCAAAGGCAGCAAGAATAAGTACGAATTGGATAAGGAATCCGGCGCTCTCATTCTGGATAGAGTGCTTTATACTTCCACCCACTATCCCGCCAATTACGGTTTTATTCCTTTGACTTATGCGGATGATAAGGACCCGCTGGACGTTTTGGTGCTTTGCAGTGAACAAATTGCTCCGCTTGCCATCGTGGAGTGTTATCCCATTGGCGTTATGGCCATGATAGACGGCGGCGCGTTTGACTATAAGATCATAGCGGTGCCTTTCCGTGACCCCACCTATAACAGTTATCAGGACGTGGGAGAACTGCCCCCGCATATCGTGCAGGAAATAGCACACTTCTTTAACGTGTATAAGCAACTGGAACACAAGGAAACCACCGTGATGGAGATCTTCGGAAAAGGGCGCGCTTTGGATATCATCAAAGAAGCGATAGATTTGTATCGGGAGAAATTCGGACAGCTGTGATATGGAAAAGTTTGACGTAGTGGTGATCGGCGGCGGCGTGGTGGGCACGGCGGTGCTTCGCAGCCTTTCCGCTTATAATGCAAAGATCTTGCTTTTGGAAAAATCGAGCGACGTTGCTTCGGGCGCCAGCAGGGCAAACAGCGGCATCGTTCATGCCGGCTACGATGCGGAGCCCGGCACCAAGAAAGCCTATTTTAACGTGAAAGGCGCGGCAATGTTCCCTGCCTTAACAAAAGCGCTCGGCGTACCTTACCGCATGGTTGGGTCTTTGGTGGCGGCAAAAGAGGGCGGGCTTCCCGCTCTGCAAGAGCTCAAGGCGCGCGGCGATGCCAACGGCGTTAAAACCGAGATCATCTCCCGTGAGGAGATCTTGCGTTTGGAGCCAAATATCGGCCCCGAGATCACGTATGCGCTGTATGCTCCCGAGGCAGGTGTGGTTTCCCCCTATAAACTCACCATTGCACAGGCGGATCAAGCGGTGGTAAACGGCGCAACGATCCGTTTGGAAGAAAAGGTGGTCGCTCTGCAAAAAAGCAAAGACGGCTTTATTTTGCGCACCGAAAAAGGGGAATATACCGCCTCTTACGTGATCAACGCGGCGGGCGCGGGCGCTTCCGAAGTGAACGCCTTGATCGGAGAATACGCCCCGATGGAAACGCACGGCGTTGGCGATTATTTTATTTTGGACAGCAAAGAAGCGGGTGTGGTGAACACGGTGGTGTTCCCTCTGCCCGATGAAAAAGGCAAAGGTATTTTGGTGGGGCCCACCGCGGACGGAAACGTGATCCTCGGACCAACTTCGCGCAAAGTGCCGCATGAAAGGGCGGAAGAGAACGAAGTGACGCGAGAGGGGCTGGATCTTGTGCGAGAGGGAGTAAAACGTTTGATCCCCGCGGTGAACCTTCGCAGCGTTATACGCGTATATGCGGGCACGCGCACCGCGGTCGGGAGCGATTTTATCATTGAACAGTCCGCTCGTTTCCCGCATTACTTTATGCTTCTCGGCATTTGTTCGCCGGGGCTTACTTCGGCGCCCGCCATCGGAGAGTACGTGGCAGCGGCGGCGGCAGAGGCGCTTGGCCTCACCAAAAAGAAAGAGTTTTTGCCTCTTCCCGCTCGTTTCCACTTAAACAAATCGAGTGATGAGGAAATAAAGCAAAAAGTGGCTGAGGATCCCGCATATGGCAGGATCGTTTGCCGCTGTGAAAAGGTGACGGAAGGAGAGATCTTGGATGCGATACGGTCCCCGCTTCCCGCTCATACCGTGGATGCGATAAAGCGCAGAGTGCGCGCGGGTATGGGACGTTGTCAGGGCGGTTTTTGCCGTCCGCGCGTGATGGAGATCTTATCCCGTGAGTTAAACGTTCCCCTCTCTTCGGTCAGAATGGGGGATAAGGGAAGCGAGATTGCACCTTACGAGGTAAAAGAGGGCTATGAAAAAGTTTGACGTGGTGGTGATCGGCGGCGGGCCCGCGGGAATGGCGGCGGCACTCGGCGCAAGAGAAAAAGGCGCAACGGTAGCGATCTTAGAGCGCGACACCCGCTTGGGCGGCATTCTCAATCAATGTATTCACAACGGCTTCGGCTTGCATTATTTCGGGGAGGAGTTGACCGGCCCCGAATATGCCAAGCGCTTCCGTGATAAGGTTCTTGCGGATAGTGGCATCACCGTGTATTTGGAAGCGATGGTGCTTTCCTTTAACGAGCAAAAGGTGGTTCGCGCGCTTTCTCCTACGGAGGGTCTTTTGGAGATCCAGGCGGGAGCCATCTGCCTTGCCATGGGTTGTCGTGAGCGTAGCGCGGGTGCAATAGGACTCTTGGGCACCCGTCCTGCCGGCATTTACACGGCGGGTATGGCGCAAAGGCTTTCCAATATTGACGGATATCTCGTTGGCAAAGAGGTGGTGATCCTCGGCAGCGGTGATATCGGGCTCATTATGGCTCGCCGCATGACCAGCGAAGGAGCGAAAGTAAAACTCGTGGCGGAGATCATGCCGTTCAGCAGCGGGTTGAAACGCAATATCGTGCAATGCCTGAACGATTATAACATTCCCCTGCGTTATTCCACCACCGTCACCCGCGTGACGGGCAAACAGCGCCTCACGGGCGTTTACGTGGCTCCCGTGGATGAAAAAATGCAGCCCATTCTTGAAAAGGAAGAGTATATCCCCTGCGATACCCTGCTGCTTTCGGTGGGGCTCATTCCCGAAAACGACCTTTTAAGCGGCACAGGGGTGCAAATGGCGGCGGTCACTTCGGGCGCTATGGTGGATGAGTATCGCGCAACTTCCGTTCCCGGCGTGTTCTCTGCGGGAAACGTACTGCACGTGCACGATCTTGTGGATAACGTGAGTGAAGAGGCATTTGTGGCGGGACGCGCGGCGGCGGACTTTGCAAAGGGCGTGCTTCCCTGCGGTGATACGGTAGCCGTTATTCCTTCCGATGGCGTGCGCTATGCTCTTCCGCAAAGGGTGCACCCGGGCGAAGGAAAAGTGAAACTGTATTTCCGCGTGGATAAAGTGTATAAAGGCAGAACGGTGGTGGTCACGAGTGGCGGCAAGGAGATCAAGCGCAAGAAACCCCTCGTGATGGCGCCGGGCGAAATGCAAAATATAGAGATCGAAAAGAGCCTCATAACGGGGGAGATCAAGATCTATACGGAGGAATGATGAACACCACTTGTATCATGTGTCCCATGGGTTGTTCGCTCACGGTTGAAGAAGAGGGAAAAGAGATCGTCGTAAAAGGCAACGGCTGTCCGCGCGGTGAAAAGTACGGCAGGGCGGAGTATTCTCATCCCGAGCGCGTGGTCACCACCCTTTTGAAGAAAGAGAAAGGCGGGGTGGTAAGCGTTAAGACCGATCGCCCCATTCCCAAGGATAAAATAGCGGACCTATTGCTGTGGGCGGCGGCGTTTCGCGTGCAAGGACAGTATAAAACGGGTGACGTTTTGGCTGTAAACCCTGTCGATTGCGGCGCGAATATCCTTGCCACCGCAGATGAGGAAGAATAATGCTTTATTATGAGTTGAAGGCGCAAATAGCGCGGGGGGATATTGCCCCGCTGTACCGCATAGACGGGGAGGATAAGTATTGGTCCGAGCTTGCCTATAAGGATCTTTTGGCGCTTTCTTCCGAGTTGGATACCGAGGTGCTTTCGGACGATCGTTCGGTGGAGGACGCGATCTTCGGCGTGCAAAACTTCCCGATGATGTCAGACCGAAAGATCGTGGTGATACGCGACCGCAAGCTCAAAGATGCGGACGTGAAACTGCTGGAAAAATATTTGCAGGAACCCTCTCCCACGGGGGTGATCGTTGTTTATAACTGCGAGGGTAAGATCAAAGGAGAGCGGGATTTTACCTTTGACGTGTTGCCCGAAAACGAGCTCATTCCTTACGTGGTGCGTCTTACGGAAGAAATGGGTGGGAGCATCACGCAGGGTGCGGCAAAAAAACTCGTGAATTATACCGAGCAAAGCATGACCCGCATTAAAAACGAACTGTTAAAACTCACGGCAATGGGGGAGATCACCGAGCAAACGGTGCAATCTTTCGTGGAGCCGAGTTATTCGTATAAAATATACGATTTTACCGATCAGATCGCACGAGGCAGCTATAAAGGAGCTTACGAGGTTTTGTCCTCTCTTGCGCGAAACGCAAGCGAGTATTCCCCTTTCTTTACCAGGCTCACCGACCATATTCGCTTGATGCTACATACAAAATTGGCAAAAAACGTGCCGGATGCCGAGCTTGCCAAAGCGCTTGGGGTTTCACCTTATCCCTTGACCAAGGCAAAAAGGTCGGCGGCAAATTATACTTCCAAACAACTGTTGACCATACTTATGAATATGTATCGTTTGGAACAAGACTATAAATCGGGAAACATCGGCGTGGAAAACGCCATGGATTTGGCGATCGCAGAAGCGATCGAAGCGAGGCGTAAATGATATCCTTTTTAAGAAGAAGAAAAAAGATCCTCATGTACGCGCTTTTGGGAGTGGCGGCTACCTTTTCCGTACTGAAAGAGGTAATGATGATCGTGGGCACTTTTGCTTACACCGCCGGTCTCCCGTACGGTGCGTTCTTGGGAATATCCCTGTTCTTTATGGTGGTTTCTTTTGCGGCATTGGCAAAACTCATCATCTTTTTGGCGTTCCGCATCAACGGCAGGATCTTCGTTCGGAACAGCGGGTTGCTTTATCCCTTCCCCATTGGGTATAGGGATTATGAATCCATCGCGCTTGCCTTCTCTTTCCTTTGTTTCTTGCTTTCGGGATTGCTGGCGCTTCCCTCCTTGTTCTTACCATCCTTTGGGGATATTACCGATGCGATCATTTTGCTCGTTCGGTATTCCTTCTTGGCGGTGCACGTTTCTTATCTTTTGAAAAATTACGCGCACGATTACGATAAAAAGGCGTTTTCCTTCTCCTTATCCATCGTGCCCATCGTGATTATGTCGTTCAGGCTGATCATGACTGTCGTGGGGGTGCTGTTATGAAGAAATGCTTGTGGTTGATTTTGTTATTTTCTTTGATGCTCTCCCTCTTTTGTATGGGAGGTTCGGCGGTTGCAGAGGCGCCCTCTCCTTATGAATTGGCGCAAGCGTATTTATCCGCTCACCCCGCAAGAAGCGTTTTGAGTGGGGGTGAACTTGCATCAAGCGTTTATCTTAAAGACGCTCTTGACGGATACGGATATACCACCAAAACCGTTTCGCTCGATTATTACGATGGGGAAAACCACCATCTTTCCGCTCACGTGATCGGTGAAAAGGATAATCATAAGAGCCAAACCATCTTGATCGGGTGCTATTACGGCGGCTACGAGGGAGAAAACGTGGGGCATGGCGCCACGGCGGGTCTTTCGGTGGGTGCGCTTTTGTATATTGCCAACGCGCTTTCCGATTATACCGCAAATTATAATATCACCATTGCCTTTTGGGGTGGCATGGAGTATGGGGATTCCTTCCACGTGGATAGATGCGGCGTGGCGTTAAAAAGCATTGCCTTGTATATCAACTTGGACTCCCTGGCTGCGGGTAAATATGATTACCTTTACGCGGATGACGTGCCGCGTTCGCAGGAAAAGTTTTTCCGTTCCGTCATTTCCGATTTCGGCGCAAACGTGTGCAGCGCGCCCGTATTCAAAAAGCCCACTTCCTTCGGGAACGGCGGGGACGCTTACGCCTATCCCCACCTCGGCATTCTCGGCGCCAATCGCTTCTTCTTGGAAGAAGGGATCCCTTGCGTGAACTTTTTAAGCGGTGCTTGGTCTTACGATTGCGGCTTGTATCGCTATGAAGAGCGCAGAGATATTGAAGGTACCACGGCGGATACTCTTGCGGAGATCGATCGCTTGAACGGTGGTTCCGTTAATACCCAAAAGCGCTTGCTTTCTTTGTCAAACGTGATCATCGCGGGCGTTAAGAGTGAAAAACTTCCCGCCGCGCTTTCTTCCGCCGCAAAGGAAACCACGGGGGCGGACTTAAACAATCGTTTGGCGGTGTATCTGATTACCTTTATCGGCGGGGCTATCCTGTTGGGCGTGTTCCTGTTTTTCATTCTTCGCAACAGAGGGAGTAGAACGGAAAGTGAATGGACGCAACCCGGACCGAAAGATCGTGACCAAGATCCTTATGAAGAAATGCGCTCCGATCCCTTTATGCAAGGGCCTTTCGGCATGGGAAGAGAGGAGCCGAATGAGAAAGAGGAAAGGAAAACGAACGGCGAAGACGATGTTTTCCGTTTCTGAGCCTTTAACGGAAGGGAAAGTAATACGTTTTGCTTTCCTTTTCACGCGCAGTATATTATACTTGTAGTTTGTAAGAGGTGTGATTATGGAAATTTTGATGGATTATTTTAAGAACCTCGGGTGGCTTTCCATCGTGGACGCGGTGGTGCTCGTCATCTTTTTGACGGCGATCATGGTGTTCTTCTTCCGCAAGAAGAACTATCGCACGGGTTTGTTTTTCGTTTTGTACACTGTGCTCTTTGTCGGTTTGGACGTTTGTATTGCCTTCTTCTCCATCAAATCCATCTTTTTTGCAAGGGAGATCATGCGTTTCCTCGGTATCATCTTCATCGTGGCAAGCGCGGTGGTGTATCAATCCGACCTCAAACTGCTCTTTGCCAAATTCGGCGGACGAGCGGAGGAAAACGTGTATGCCAAATTACATAACTCCCGCAACGAGGATGACCTTCGTTATGCTTCGGGGGAGATCGTAAAAGCCTGTCAAAACCTTTCCAAAAACAATATCGGCGCCTTGATCGTGGTTTGTCCCACCATCATTTCTTCCAATATGTTGGATACCGGTATTCGTTTGAACGGCGTTCTTTCCGCTCCTTTATTGGAAAGCATTTTTAACCCGCATGCGCCCCTTCATGACGGTGCGGTCATCATCAAAAACAACATGGTCTTGGCGGCAGGGTGCTTCCTGCCTCTCTCACAAAACCCCGCCATCAGTAAGGACCTTGGCACTCGTCACCGCGCCGCGATCGGCATCACCGAAGAAACCGACGTGTTGACCATCGTAGTGAGTGAAGAGACCGGTATCATCAGTTTGGTGCAAAACGGAGATATCAAGCGTTATATCACCGGTGAAAAGTTGATGGACGCTTTGGATACCGCTTTCGGCATCACCGATCTCAGCCGCAGAAATTCCAGACAATTTGGGAGGAACAGCAGAAGATAATGAAGGACATCGTGAAGATCCCGCGCGTGCTCTTACCGAAAGAAAACGTGGATATCAAAAAATGGGCGGTCATCGCCTGTGATCAATTCACCTCGCAAGGGCTGTATTGGCAACAATTGAAAGATTACTGCGGAGAAGTTTCCGCGCTCAATATCATTTTCCCCGAGTATTATTTGGAAAAAGGGGATATGGAAACGCGTATCGCAAGCATCAATTCCTATATGAACAAGTATCTTGCGGGAGATATTTTCCGTGAGATAGAGGGTGTGATCCTAACAGAAAGGACAACCTCTTACGGTCACAAGCGCACCGGTCTTATCCTTGCTTTTGACCTTGAAAAATATGATTTTACCACCGGCACTCTTCCCATTCGCGCAACCGAAGCCACGGTGAAAGAGCGTCTTCCCGTTCGTTTGAAGATCCGCGAACACGCGCCGTTGGAGCTCCCGCACGTGCTTTTGTTAATAGACGATGAGCAAAAGACCGTTATCGAACCCGTCGCGGCAAAGGTGACGGATAAAGACCTTCTTTATTCTTGCGATCTTAATATGAACGGTGGCAGTATCAAGGGGTATTTGGTAAAAGAGCCCGAAAAGGTTTTAGAGGCGATAGAACGTTTGGACGATCCCGCTCGTATGCAGGCGCGTTATGGGAGCGAGAAACCTTTCCTTTTTGCGGTGGGGGACGGCAACCATTCCGTTGCCACGGCAAAACTGTTGTGGGATAGGATCAAACCCAACCTCTCCGAAGAAGAGCGCAAGACACATCCTGCGCGCTACGTACTGGCGGAGGTGGTCAACCTTTACGATGAGGACCTTCTCTTTGAAGCCATTCACCGCGTTGTGTTCGGTGTGGGGGAATCCTTTATTCAGGAAATGACTTCCGCCTTGTCCGGCGAGGGGCACATCTCCTTGCTGTATCGGGATAAAATGTACGGCGTTTCTGTGCCTAAGGTGGCTGCCGAAGCCGTTAAAGCGGTGCAGGAGTTTTTAGACGCGTATATCGCCACGCACGAGGGCGCGTCTGTGGATTATATCCACGGCGACTCCAACCTTGCCGAGGTGGCGGCAGCAAAGGATGGCGTGGCTATCTTTATGCCTGTCATGGAAAAGAAAGATCTTTTCCCTTACGTGGTAAAGCACGGTTCCTTGCCCAGAAAAACTTTCTCCATGGGGGAGGCTGAGGAGAAGAGGTATTACTTGGAGGCTCGCAAAATCGTTTGAGGGCATATCCATCGCGCAGCTCTGCGTTTCTGACTTCGTCAACGAATAGTCACGTACAAGGAGTACGCTCCTATCCGTTGCCTTGTCGAGCCTTGATCTGCGCGCGTCTATGCCCTCAAACGGGTGGGCAGGATACGAGAATATGACAAAGCATCTCTGCGTTTCTGACTTCGTCAACGAATAGTCACGTACAAGGAGTACGCTCCTATCCGTTGCCTTGTCGAGCCTTGATCTGCGCGCGTCTATGCCCTCAAACGGGTGAGAGTGATAGCCCTATAAACTGCTTACCGTATATTAAACGGTTTGGGAGAGTGGTGGGTTTGGTATGAAAAAAGCAGCTCTGCGTTTCTGCCTTCGTCAACGAATAGTCACGTACAAGGAGTACGCTCCTATCCGTTGCCTTGTCGAGCCTTGATCTGCGCGCGTCTATGCCCTCAAACGGGGGCCGGAAGTAGAACCTTGAACCGTGTGCGGTTATGATAAATAGCGCAAGAGCACAACAAATAGAAAAACAAAAGCAAGCCACATAGTGGCTTTAATAAGGAGACAGATATGAAAGTTTGTAAATTCGGCGGCAGTAGCATGGCGTCGGGCGAAACCATCAAGAGAGTGGCATCCATCATCCGCGCCGATGCGGATAGAAAGTACATAGTGGTTTCCGCGCCGGGCAAACGCTTTGCAAAGGACATTAAGATCACCGACAGTTTGCTGAATGCATATGCCGAGAGCAGAAAGGGTACGCCCCTTAAATCTCTACTTGCACCCATACGCGAGCGTTTTGAAGGAATAGCCAAGGACCTCGGCGTGGAGGAAAAGATCAACCTTTCCGCCATCTTTACCGAGATAGAGCAAGGCATAGCAGCTTCCCCCATTCCCGATTTTGCGGCGGCGCAAGGGGAGCGTCTTTCCGCCATGATGCTTGCGGCGTATCTCGGCTTTGCATTTGTGGACGCGCGCGAGATCGTGCGTTTTGCGGATAACGGTCAATTCAACGCGGAATACACCAATGATATTGCTCGCAAATACCTTTCCAAAAAAGAGGGCGGCGTGGTGATCCCCGGCTTTTACGGCAGCACTTCCGGCGGTCAGATCCGCACGTTCAGCCGTGGCGGCAGTGACGTCACCGGCGCCATTATTGCGCGTGCGGTCAAGGCGGATATTTACGAGAACTGGACGGACGTGAACGGCTTTTTAACGGCGGACCCCCGCATTGTGGAAAATCCCAAACCCATCCCTGAGCTTTCTTACCGCGAATTGCGTGAGCTTTCCTATATGGGTGCAAACGTGCTCCATCCCGAGAGTATTTTCCCCGTGCGCAAAGCCAATATCCCCATCAATATCAAAAACACCTTTGAACCCGAAAATCCCGGCACCATGATCCTGCCCGGCGTGTTGCATCACGATCGTTTGATCACCGGTATTGCGGGCAAAAAAGGGTTTGTAAGCATCTTGATCGAAAAATCCATGATGAACAACGAGATCGGCTTCACCAGAAAGTTGCTCTCCGTGCTGGAAAACCTGAACATGAGCTTTGAACATTTGCCCAGCGGTATTGATACCATGACCCTCATTTTGGCGGATACCGAAATAGGCGGCAAAATGCAAGAACTTGTGGGTGGCATCCGCGAGGCAGTCAGCCCCGATCGCGTGGAGATCCAGTCTGACCTTGCTTTGATAGCTACCGTGGGTCACGGCATGGCGTATAAGCCGGGCACCGCTTCCCGCCTTTTCACCGCGCTTTCTCGCGTGGGCGTGAATATCAAGATGATCGACCAAGGTTCCAGCGAGCTTAATATCATCGTTGCGGTTTCGGGCGAAGATTACGAAAAAGCGATCAATGCGATTTACGAAGAATTTATCAATTGAGGTGAGTAGTATGATTTACGCAGGCGTAGACGTTGGCGGCATGAGCATCAAGTGTTGCCTCGCAACAGAAGAAGGAAAGATCATCACAAAGGGCAGTTTTGTCACCAAAGAAGGCATCACCTGCGCCGAAATGGCAGAGCAAACGGCTTCTTACATCAAGACCCTTGCAAAGAATGCGGGTATTGAGGAGAAGGAGATCGTTTCCGTAGGTATGGGAACCCCCGGTACGGTGGATGGCAAGAAAGGCATGATCGTGTATTCCAACAACATCAAGTTGGATCATGCGCCCATCGTAAAGGAAATGGAAAAGCACCTATCCTGTCCCGTTTTTGTTGAAAACGACGCCAACGCGGCGGCTCTCGGCGAAGCGGTTTTCGGTGCGGCAAAGGGCTTGAAGAACGTGGTTTTGGTCACGCTCGGCACGGGCGTCGGAACCGGTATCGTAGCCAACGGTCAAATGATCACCGGCATGGGTGGCGCCGGTGCGGAAGGCGGCCACATGGTTATTAAAATGGGCGGAGAAAAATGCAGTTGCGGCAATCGCGGTTGCTTTGAAGCCTATGCTTCCGCTTCCGCACTTTTAAAACAAACCGACAAAATGGTTGCTCGCCATCCCGATAGTTTGCTTGCTTCTCTGTGGGCAGAAAAAGGCAGAGTGGGCATTGTTCCCTTTGACGCGGCAAAAGCAGGTGACAAAGCGGGCGAGACCGTGATCCGCAATTACGTGAATTACGTGGCACAGGGGCTTGTCGGGTTAGTGAATATTTTCCGTCCGGACGTGGTTTTGATCGGTGGCGGAATCAGCAATCAAGGGGATTACTTTATCAAAAAGGTATCCCGACGCTTGAATAGGATCGTGTACGGTTCCAGCATTAACGATAGGGTGAAAGTAAAGGCGGCGGAGCTTAAAAACGATGCGGGCCTTTTGGGTGCGGTGGCGTTGGCTGTGCGCGCGGGGAACGCGCGAGCGTAGCGAGCGCGTATAAGGGCGCATCTGCGGCGCTGCCAACACCCCAAAGAATTTGTATTTTTTCGGGGACCCCAAGGAGTAAAAATGAAAACCTTGTTTATTTATTTCAGTTATACGGGCAGTGGGGATCTGGTGGCGGAGCGCCTTGCCTCCAAAGGAGCGGAGGTTCGCAAAGTGCAAATGAAAAAAGCACTTCCTCGCTCTTTCTTTTTCGGAATTTTAAAAGGCGGCTTTTTGGCGTTGACCAAAAAAAAGAGCGCCTTGCTGGATTGGAATAAAAACATTGAAGGGTACGACCATATCATCATAGGTTCCCCCATTTGGAACGCCCGCATTTCTTCCCCCATCAACACGGTGTTATCCTCTCTTTCTTTGGAGAACAAGCCTCTTACTTTTGTGTTTTATGCAGGGAGCGGAACGGGGAAAAACGCCGAGATGCGCGTTGCAAACGAATACCCGAATGCAAAGGTCCTTTTCTTAAAAGAACCCAAGAAATATCAAGAAGAATTGGATAAGTTGGATCCTCTCCTTTGAAAACAAGGTAAACGATCACCGCAGGCTTTGCGGTGATTTTTGTTTTTTTGGAAGGGGGTTTGCCTTGTGACACGCCAGGCATAGAGATCGTCTTTCCACTTTACTTTATTCTTCGCGCGTGATATAATAACAATACTTCTATTTGGGAAGGTGCAGTATGAAAGTATGGAAGATCGTGGGGCCCAGGACCCTCTCTATGGAGGAGGAACAAGGGGAACTTCGCCCTGATTACGTGAAGGTAAAAGTCACCAAACTTGGCTTGACCAGCGCGGATATCGCCGTTTATGAAGGGCAGAGCGATATCACTCTTCCCATCGTTCCGGGCAGGATCGCCACCGGCGTTATCAGCGAGGTGAATCCGGAAAGCCGCTTCCGCAAAGGGGAGCGCGTGCTTCTTTCTCCTTACGTGCGTGACCGCAAGGGCCGCCTTCTGACCAAGGGGTTGGATACGGACGGTTATTTGGCGGATTACGTGGTGGTGCCGGAGGATTCCGTGTGTGCTCTTCCCGAAACCATCACCGAAGATATGGGCGTTTATGCCGAATACATCAGCATAGCCACGGGTTTGATCGGTAAGTTGGATTTAAAGCACGAACAGTACGTTGCGATCCTCGGCGCGAATGCGCTCGGCTTGATCTTTGCCCAACTTGCCATCTACTATCAGGCAATTCCCATCATCATTGATCGTTCGGAGAAAAAGCTTGCCGAAGCGGCAAATTTCGGCATCTATTACCGCATCAATTCTTCCAAGCAGGATGCCGCTCGCCGTATCCGCCAGATCACCTGCGGCAAAATGGCGGATTGCACCGTTTTCGAGTGCCGTTCCTCTCAGCAACCGCAACTGGCATTCTCCCTCACGGCGGAAGGGGGCAAAGTGGGTATCGTTGGGTACGATAGCTTCATAAGCAAATTGAATGCGGATATCTCCGCCATCATGGGCAGGCAACTCTCGGTCGTGGGCATTAACAATGGCGCCGCAGATATGGATGCCGCCATCAACTTGCTTGCAAATAACATTGTAAAGGTGGATAACATTGCGGATAAAACGGTGGATTTTCTTGCCGCGCCCGATGCGTTTACCCAGTCCATAGACAGCGAGAACAATTATTTAAAGATCTTGATCAAGTGCTGAGTGGCGGCTTTTATTGCGTAAAAAAAGAAGACGGTTTGACCGTCTCTTTTTTTTATTATTTATTCCGAAACCTTTTAAAAGATCTTGGGTAAATAGGCATGCAAATACCCTTCAAAAACGGCAATGGAGGAAAGTGCGTCTGCCTTTTCCTTCTCGGTCAGTCCGTCCGTAGCGTCAAAAGAGGAAAGAGAACGCAAGGCGGCAAGCATTTCGTTTTGGGAAACGGGCTCCTTCTGCACCTCTTCTATTAACTCTTTATCCAACAAGGAAGATAACAAGTCTTGCTCATCCGTAAAAGCGGAAAGCAATTCGTTAAAGGCCGCGAGCAGGGCGGTTTGCTTTTCATCGCTCACGGCGTCGTAAGCACGAATGGCGGCATACAGACGGTACACCTTGTTCGCAAGTGACGTTTCCTCATCCGTAAAATAAAGGAACTCTCCGTTCACGGTAAAGCCGCTCACGATGCGGCGGAGGGAAAGGTATTCGTCATAGCCTCCCTCTCGCGCTTGGTATTGTTCTTCCGAGATAAGGGTCGCTTCCCATTCCGAATAAAGGTATCCGTAGTACAAGGTCCTCTCTTGCTTTTCGTAAGGAAGACCGAGCAAGGCGCGTGCGCCCCCCACCGAAAGGTATTCCGCGCCGTAGGTAAGAAGCTCATCGTAATGCAAGACCAAAAGATCGGAAAGAGAGGTAAGCAAGGTTTTGCTACGCTCCACCACCTCTTGCATATCGGGATCGGTTTCTTCTTCCGCCGAATAGTTTTCTATTATGCTGTTTAAGAAGGAACGAAGGGTCTCTTTTGCTCCGTTGCTAATGCCCACCGCCGCACGCAGAGAAGCGGAAAGACCGTAAAGGGCGGTGGTGATCTGTCTTTCTCCAATGGAACTTAATTCTCCCGCAAGAAGGCTATCCAGCAAACTTGTGCCGAAAGCGGCGTCCTGTCCGAGCAGGAGAGAGGCAAGTTTTTTGCAGTCCTCTTTCGTGTAAGGCAACTCTTCAAAAAGGCGGTTTGCCACGGTGTAAAACACACTGCCCGCCACGTCGGGGCTCACGCTGTCTGCCACCACTTGCAAAGCGGGGCGGTAAAGGCTGTATCCCTCCTCGGAAAAATCGTTGTTTTTCAAAGCAAGCAGTGCTTCTCCTATCTCCGTTGCATGCTCTTTCAAAGCAAGCAGGGCGGTGCGCATCTCCGCTTGTTCCAACCCCGCTTCTTTAAAAAGGGAGAGGAGGGAGGTTGCCACTGAGGCGTTGTCTTCACCCGCGGGGAAGGCGGCGTTAACGCATTGCAAAGCAAGCTCCTCTTGGGATAAGGTGACAGCCTGCCCGTTCTCATCGCACGCAAAAAGACCCGCCGAAAGCAGGCAAAGCAGAGCGATGATCAAAAGCAATGCAAAAACACGTTTCATCCTATTCACTATAACACACGCGCGAGAATTTAGTCAATCATGAACCCAAAGGAAAAGCCTGTCAATCAGACGTGTTTTGGGTGCGCTTTCGGAAAAAGAGCTCTTTGGTTTCGGTAAGCACAATGGCGATCAGCATAAGCGATATGCCTATCCACTCCCGCATAGAAAGCATTTCTCCCTTTATCAGCATGCCAAAGAGCATGGAAAAACTCGCTTCCAAACTCATAATGAGGGAAGCCGCCGTGGGGTTGGTGCCTTTTTGTCCGAGGATCTGGAATGTGTAAGCTATGCCGCAGGAACAAATGCCCATATACAAAAAGGCTTTGTAATGCGCAAGCAGCACGGAAAAAGAAAAGGCGTCCCGCTCAAAGATCAAAGCGGCAATGGCGGAAAACACGCCGCAGAACAAAAATTGAAGGCAACTGAGTTTCACGCCGTCCACTTTGTTTCCGAAATAGTCCACCACCGTGATGTGCACCGCAAAAGCTACCGCGCAAAAGATCAAGCAGAGATCTCCCGTGTTAACGGAAAAAGCACCTTTCACGCATATCAGGTACAAGCCCCCCACGCCAAGCGCAACCGATATCCAAATAAAAAGCCCGCTTTTCTTGCCGAGAAGCAGTCCGATCACAGGCACCAACACAATATACATGGCGGTAATAAATCCCGCCTTGCCGGGTTCCATATTTTGTGAAATGCCAAACTGTTGCAGGTTTTCCGCAGTACAGATCACCACGCCACACACCAGCCCACCGAGTAAAAGGGTAAGCCTTGCGTTTTTTTTCTCTTCAAGGGAGAGATTAGGGACTCCTCCCCTTTTTTTACGCAAAGCGTCCATGGTCAGAAACACCGGCACGAGCACAATCGATCCAATAAAAGAACGGGTGGCGGTAAAGGTGAATGGGGCTACTTCCTTAACTGCCTGTACCACAAAAGAAAGCCCCCAAAGAATGGCGGCGGCAAAGAGAAATGCGTAGCGGATCCATTTTCCGTTGTGTGTGCTTTCGTTCATGTATCCAATCTACAATCACGGGGCGGTGAAAGTCAAGAAAAAATCTCACGCCCGCCCGTTTATTGACAAATAATAATAACACAATTATAATAGAAAATATGGAAAAATCCGAAAAGACCAACGCCATGCGCATATTGGAATCGCAGGGGGAAAGCTACGAGCCCATCTACCTTTCCGTGATCCCCACGGACGGGGTGAGCGCGGCTAATGCCATCGGGTGCGATCCCGCCTGCGTATTCAAAACGCTCGTGACGGTGGGCTCCGATCTTTCGCATTACGTTTTCGTAATACCCGTTGCGCAAACGTTGGATCTTAAAAAAGCGGCGAAAGCGGCGGGGGTCAAAAGCGTGGAGATGCTTCCGCAAAAAATGCTCTTTCCGTTAACGGGATACGTGCACGGCGGGTGCAGTCCCATCGGTATGAAAAAACCCTTTCCCACCTTTTTTGATGAAACGGCGATCCTCTTTGACAAGATCGTCACAAGCGCGGGAAAACTCGGCGTCTTTTTGCGCACCGCGCCTTGCTCTTTCGAAAAGGTTGTAAATGTAAAATATGCGGATCTGGTGAGGTGAATATGTCTGATATCGTGGTATCGAACGTTAGCAAAAGTTTTGACAAAAGGGAGATCTTGCACTCCCTGTCTTTTACGGTAAAATCAGGAGATTTTCTTTCCATCACCGGTGAAAGCGGAAGCGGAAAAAGCACTTTGCTCTCCATTATGGGGGGTGTGATGCGTCCCGACGGCGGCAAGGTGGAACTGGGAGGAACGGATATTGCTTCTCTTTCGGAAAAAGCGCTTGCCAAGATGCGTCGTACCCGTTTGGGTTTTGTGTATCAGTTTTTTAATTTGATCCCCACCATGACGGTGCGTGATAATATTTTATTGCCCTTGATCTTGGATGGAAAAAAGCCATCGCTCTATCGTGAAAAGTTTGATGAACTCGTATCCTTCACCCACTTGGGCGCCGTGCTGGATTCTTACCCAGGCACTTTGTCCGGCGGTGAACAGCAGCGTGCGGCGATCTTGCGCGCATTGATCCACGATCCCGAGGTCATTTTGCTGGATGAACCCACGGGCAATTTGGATAGCGAAAACGCGCACGCCGTCATGACCTTATTATCCGATCTGAATCGTAAATACGGCGTCACGGTGGTGCAAGTGACGCACAGCGAACAGGGCGCGGCATACGGTAATCGTGTGATCACGATCAAGGACGGCAGTTTGGCGTGATGTTCGCAAAAAGCATTCTACTCGGCTTGAAACGAAAGATAGGAGAGCCGATCATGATCCTTTTGACGGTGGCTATCGCAGTGGCCACTTTTGCTTCCGCACTTTCTCTGCGGAGCGCCATTCAAAAAACCGCGATCGCTTCTTATCAGGCGCTTTCGGGCAGCTCGGAATGGGAGATCTCGGCGGAATATTCTTACGACGCGTATTACCTGACGGCGGATGGCGCCGAATATCAAAAATTACAGCAAGCGGTTTCCCCTTATGGGGAGCTTCGCAAAGGTTATCTTTTTTACGCCGCCCTCGGGAAAGAGGGGGGTGAACCGCGTTTTGCCACCGTTTACTCGGCGGATTATCAAGAGTTGAGCCTCTATAACCCCGTTCACTATGCGAGCGGGCGCGCACCCATTGAACAAACCGAAGTGGTACTTTCACGCGCCTTTGCGCAAAAAATAGGGGTCAAAACCGGGGATTATTTGGTTGCCTCGCGTTATGGGTCCGACCGAGAGAGCACTCTGCGCGTTGCGGGTATTGCAAAAGACGAGGGCATCTTTTCCCAAGTGAACGTGCTGTTTTCGGAAGTGGTGGCTTCTCGCTTGTTGTTCCAGCGGGACGAAGTACGAGCATATAACAAGTTTTTCGCGGATATTTCCGAAGAAAAGATAAAAGCATCGGGCATGGATAAAGAGAGTGCGTTGCAGGCGATCCGTACGGCGCTCCCCACTTACAAGGTGCAATCCCCCGTTAAGGACAAAAACGTGGAGATCACCCTCAATTATCAAAGCATATTGCTTTTTGTGATCGCTCTTATCGTGGCGGCGCTGGGCGCGGTGCTCATTTATACGGCGGTCACTCTCGTTGTGAAAAACAGGATCGCAACGGCGGCGCTTTTCAAGAGCGTTGGTGCCACGAGCGGTGTGCTTTCTCTCTACCTTCTTGCCGAGGTGCTTTTATACGGCTTGGTAGGCAGTTTGCTGGGCATTGCGGGCAGTTTCGGCGTGAGTGCCATCTTCGGAGCGCTGACGGGTTCGGTTGCGGATTTCTCCCTTGGAGCGGGCACGGTGTTTGCAGGCATCGGCTTTGGTCTGGGGCTCTCGCTGCTTTCGGGGCTCTTGCCCGTTTTGCGCCTTTCGTGCGCCTCTCTTTACGATACCCTTCACGCACATTCTCCCGTGTTGACGGTGAAAAAAATGCCCGCGCTTTTGACGGGTGCCGTTTTCGTTGCGCTTTTCCTTGCCACTGCGTTCGCAAGCGTTTCAGCCGCGTTTACGGTGGGTATTTTCGCTTCGCTTTCGCTACTGGCTTTTCTCTTTGCATTCATGCCGCTTGCCATCAAAGGGGTATCCATCCTTTTGTGCCGTTTGACCAAGGATCATCCGCGGCTCGGCAAGGTTTATTTAGCAGCTTCGGGTGCAAAGTGCGAGCGTCACACCCAATCGGGCGCACGTTTGCTTGCCATTGCGGTTGCGGCGGTCGTGTCGGTGGCGGTTCTCTTGGGGGAAGCGAATACCCAACTTTCTTCTTTTGAGAGATTGTTCCGCGCGGATATCATGATATCGGCAAGCGCAGACGAACTTGCAGCCATTGCTAACGACGTAAAAAACGAAGAGGGGGTATCGGGCGCTTATCTTTGCTATATCGAGAGCCGCTGTCCCATCACGGGAGAGCAAGGCAACACCGTTTCTTTGATAGCCGCTCGCTCACAGGATTTTGAACAAGCCTTTCGGGCGGCGGAGTACGGGGTGGACGTGAACGCCATTCGCGGGGAAAGAAAAATCGCCATGGGTGGCGGTCTTGCCATGAAACTCGGCTTGCAGATCGGGGACAGCGTGGAGATCACGCTGGACGGAAAGCCCGTCCTCTTTACCCTTGCTTGCATGATGGATAGCCCGTTGACCGTGGTGTTTACCGATCTTTCGGGCTTGGGTGCGGAGATCGGGGCGAACACCTGCTTGGTCAATGGCGGGGCGGAAGTGTATTCCCGTCTTTCACAAAAGTACTCCCTTACCGGAGCGGTGTATTATGCTGAGGACGCCTTCTCTTACGTGACGAAACTTGCTTCGTCCTATATCAAGGTGTTCACGCTTTTTGAGTTTTTGGTGTTGCTCTTTGCCGCTGCAGGGTACCTTAACACCGCGCTTGCCGCTCATCGTGACAGAAAGCGCGAGTACGCATTGCTTTCCGCTTCCGGTGCAAGCAAACGGGATCTTTTGAAGATCATTGTGGCGGAAAATGGCATTGTGGTGCTTTCCGCCTTTGCCCTCGGCGCCCTCTTTGCAGTGGGACTTTTGTTTATCGTGCAAAACATGTTAAAGTCGCTCGGACTGTACTTTACGTTGCTTGGCTGACGGAAAGAATGGGCATTTGGTAAAAAAAGAAGTATTAATTTTTTATAAAAAAATCGAATATCGCGTGAAAATCGTTGACTTGCGCACCATTGGTAAGTATAATAACAGCATATAAAGACATTCATAAGAGGTGTATCATCATGAAAGAGTCCATCCATCCCGAGTACAGAAAAGCAACTGTTGTCTGTGCATGCGGCAATACCTTTGAAACGGGCACTACCAAGAAGACCGACGTGATCTCCGTCGATATCTGCTCCAAGTGCCATCCTTTTTTCACCGGTAAGCAAAAGCTTATTGATACCGGCGGCAGGGTAGAAAAGTTCAACAACCGCTTTAACAGAAGTAAATAAAGAAAATCCAAAAGGTGCGTTGTTGATTTGCGACAACGCATTTTTTGTACCGTTTCACGAAAGGTGAACGCATATTGCGTTCCGATGGTGATTATATGAGAAAGTTCGTATCGAAGATCGGCGGTCAGGCCGTATTGGAAGGCGTAATGATGCGCGGCGAAAAAAGCGTCGCCACCGCAGTGCGCACTTCGGACGGCAGGATCGAAGTCGAAACGTCGAGGATCCCCGAGGAGAATAAATGGTGGAAGAAAGTTCCCGTACTCCGCGGATTCTTGAATTTTTTCTATATGATGATCGTCGGTTCGCGCGTGCTTACCCGTTCCGCCGAGCTTTACGGTGAGGATATGGGAGAACCCGGCAAGTTTGAAATGTGGCTTGCTTCCAAAACCAAAAAGAACGTGATGGATATTGCCATCTATATCGGCGTGATCCTGGGCGTGGTGTTTGCGGTAGGGCTTTTTATTGCGCTGCCGCTCGGCATCGTAACGTTGCTTAATATGATCCCGGGCGTTGCCCTCAAAGGCGTTTGGTACAACCTTGCTTGCAGCGGGGTGCGTTTGCTCGTGCTCTTCTCCTACTTGGTGCTCGTTTCTTTGGTAAAGGACATCAGGCGGGTGTTTATGTATCACGGGGCGGAGCACAAGGTCATCACCTGTTTTGAGCAGGGGGAAGAATTGACGGTGGAAAACGCGAGGCGTATGAGCAGGCAGCACGATCGTTGCGGCACGAGCTTCCTCGTGATAACCGTGTTAGTAAGCGTGTTGGCAAGTGCCTTCTTGCCCGCTATTGATTATTATCAAGCCCATTTCGGTTGGAATAAGCCGCTTGCTTTCTTGGTTGTGTTTTCTACCCGCCTTGCGTTGCTTCCCGTTGTGGCGGGCGTGGCGTACGAGGTGCTGAAAGGTCTTGCCAGGTTTGATAACGGTTTCGTGCGTGTGCTCAAAAAGCCCGGGTTGTGGTTCCAAAAACTCACCACCCGCGAGCCGGATGACAGCATGTTGGAAGTATCCCTTACCGCCTTTAAGACGGTAATGGCAATGGATGCGGATGAAAGCATCCCCACCGTGCGTTTCCGCATTATGAAGGATTATCGCATCATTCGTCAAAACGTGCTTACCGACTTGAAAGAGTCCGGAGAGCCTGACGCCATTGCGGATTGGATCTTTGTGGAAGTTTTGGGGGTGGAGCGCAGCGCTCTTGCCGCCGTGGAGCAAATTACCGAGGAGCAAGCGGAAAAAGCGCTTGCCTATTCCAAAAAGATCAAAGAGGGAGAACCCTTGCAATACGCTATCGGAAAAACCGAGTTTTACGGCATCGCTTTGAAGACCGATCATCGCGCCCTGATCCCAAGGGGGGATACCGAGGTGCTGGTGGAAGAGGCGTTAAAAGAGGTGAAAGAAGGAGCCCGTGTGCTGGATATTTGCACGGGTAGCGGGGCGATCGCCATCGCGCTGGCTTTGAAGAGCGGCGCAGATGTTACCGCTTCGGATATCAGCGAGGATGCGCTTTCTCTTGCCAAGGAGAACGCAGAACAAACGGGGGCGTCCGTCACCTTTATCAAGAGTGATCTTTTCGATGGGATCACCGAAACTTACGATATGATCACGGCAAATCCGCCTTATATCCCTTCGGCGGAGGTGGATACGCTGGATAAATTCGTTCAAAAGGAGCCGCGCCTTGCCTTAGACGGCGGAGCAGACGGTTTGGCATATTACAAAAGGCTTGCCCAAGAGCTTCCCGCTCACTTAACGGCAGGCGGCGTGTTTTTGACCGAGATCGGTCATGATCAAGGGGAACAAGTGAGCGCGCTGTTTGCGTTCATGGGGAAAACCGCCGTGATAAAAGACTTGGAAGGACACGACCGCGTGGTAAAGGTGGTAAAAGATGCTTGATAAACTCAAAGCGATGAAAGAGCGCTATCTTGAACTCACCGATAAACTTGCCGATCCCCAAGTGATCGCTAAGCAGGACGAATGGCAAAAGGTTGCCAAAGAACATTCTTCTCTCAGCGAGATCGTGGCGGATTACGACGCCTACCTTGCGGCGGAAAAGGACGCAAAGGATTGTGAGGAAATGCTCAAAAGCGAAACCGATCCCGAGCTCATTGCCCTTGCCGCCGAGGAGAAGGAAAACGCGGAGAAAAAACTGCGTGAACTCAAAGATACCTTAAAGATCCGTCTTTTGCCCAAGGATCCGAACGACGATAAAAACGTGGTGATCGAGATCCGCGCGGGCACGGGCGGTGAAGAAGCAAGCCTGTTCGGTGCGGTGCTGATGCGTATGTATATGCGCTTTGCAGAAAGGATGCATTGGAAAACCGAAGAGGTGGATATGAACATGACCGACCTTGGCGGTGTGAAAGAAGCGGTGTTCATCGTGTCGGGTAAAGGCGCGTACAGCAAGTTGAAGTACGAAAGCGGCGCTCATCGCGTGCAAAGGGTGCCCGCCACCGAATCGCAGGGCAGGATCCACACTTCCGCCGCCACCGTGGCGGTGCTTCCCGAAGCGGAAGACGTGGACGCGGAGATCAATCAGGCGGATCTGAAAATCGATACCTACCGTGCGGGCGGCGCAGGGGGTCAGTACGTGAACAAGACCGAAAGCGCCATCCGCATCACCCATCTTCCCACCGGACTTGTGGTGACCTGTCAGGACGAAAAATCGCAAATCAAAAACAAAGAAAAAGCGATGAAAGTGTTAAAGTCCAAACTGTACGATTACTATCGTTCGGCGGCGGATAAGGAATATGCGGAAAAGAGAAAGGCGCAGGTGGGCAGCGGTGACCGCAGCGAAAGGATCCGCACTTACAACTATCCGCAGGGCAGAGTGACCGACCACCGTATCGGCATGACGCTTTACAGTTTGGAACAATTTTTGGATGGCGATATGCTCGAGATCTTGGATGCGCTCGCCCTCAACGAACAAAATGAACTTCTAAAAGGCAGTCAGGACGATTGACCGAAGGAGGCAGTATGATATTCTACAATACGCACAAACACCTATTGCAGGAGCAAACCTATTCTTACTCTTTGCAGGATGTGGCGGAGCCCAATCTGTTCCGTGAGTTCTTTGATTACGAGAACGTGCCTCGCACGGCATTTGACTTTTTCACCGTGCCCATGAACACGCCGGAGCAACTGTGGATCACCGATACCACCTTCCGTGATGGACAGCAATCCATGCACCCCTTCACCGTGGAGCAGATCGTGGATCTTTATAAGATGTTGCATCGCTTGGGCGGCAAGAAAGGCATAGTTAAACAGAGCGAGTTTTTCCTTTACAGTGAGAAGGACAGAGCAGCGGTTCGTGCCTGTCAGGAGCTTGGTTATGAGTTCCCCGAGATCACCAGCTGGATCCGCGCCACCGATTCCGATTTTGAGCTCGTGAAAGAGATGGGCATTAAGGAAACGGGCATTCTCGTCAGTTGCTCGGACTATCATATCTTCAATAAATTGCACTTGACCCGTGCTCAGGCCATGGATAAATACCTTTCCATCGTCAAAAAGGCGTTGGACAGAGGTATTGTGCCGCGCGCTCATTTGGAGGATATTACCCGCGCCGATTCTTACGGATACGTGGTCCCCTTCGTGCGTGAGCTCATGAAGCTTTCCAAGGAGAGCGGCATTCCCATTAAGGTGCGTGCCTGCGATACCCTTGGCTACGGCGTTACCTATCCCGGTTCCTCTCTTCCGAGGAGCGTTCCCAGAACCATTTACGGTTTGTGGCGCTACGGAGAGGTGCCCAGCGAGCAGATGGAGTGGCACGGTCATAACGATTTCTATAAAGTGGTCACCAACGCGGCTACCGCTTGGCTGTACGGCTGTTCGGCGGTAAACTGCGCTCTTCTCGGCATTGGCGAGAGAACGGGTAACTGTCCGTTGGAGGCAATGGCGGTGGAGTATGCTTCGCTCAAAGGCACCACGGACGGCATGGACCTTTCGGTCATCACCGAGATAGCGGATTATTTCAAGAGGGAGATCGGCTATAAGATCCCGCCTCGCACTCCCTTCGTGGGACGCGATTTCAACGTAACGCGCGCCGGAGTGCACGTGGACGGCTTGATGAAGGACGAGGAGATCTATAACATCTTCAACACCACCAAGATCTTGAACCGTCCGCCTACCGTATGTGTGGATAACAACAGCGGCTTGGCAGGTATTGCGTATTGGATCAACAACCACTTTGCTCTTTCGGATGAGGAGAAGCTTTCTAAGTCCGATCCCATGATCGTGGCTATCAAGGCAAAGGTGGACGAGATGTACGCGAGCGGTCGTGTGCCCGCCATGAGTGACGATGAGCTCAACGAGCTTGTCAGAGAGGCGGACGAGGCTCGTTATAAGAAATTCCTTCTTCTTGCGGAGAAACGTTAAGCAAACAAACACGTTGCGTTTTTTTACGAAAATGTAAAAATTCGCGCGCGTGTATTGTATAATAAGAAAAGAAAAACCAAAGGAGGACATCATTATGTTAAGGATCGTTTACGGCGCAAAAGGCAGCGGCAAAACTTTGAAACTCATTGATGAAGCCAATTCCATGGTGGATAAAACTGCCGGAAGTATTGTCTTTATCACTTACGTGGATCGCTACAATTTTGACCTTAATTACAACATCAGAGTTATCAATGCGGGCAACTTCGGCGTGGGTACCGAGGAGCAACTTGCCGGTTTTGTGAAGGGTGTTATGGCGTCCAATTCCGATATCGATATGCTGTATATCGACGGCGCGCACCGCATTACGGGCAAGAGCGTGGCGGATATGCAGTACTTCTATGACGAAGTGGCAAAGGCAAGCAAAAACAGCGCGGTGGAGATCGTTCTTTCCGCCAGCACGGATGAACTGCCCTCCTTCTTGAAGGGATACGAAAACGAAAAGGTGAATTGATCTTACATGAAATATATCAGCACGCGAAACGCTTCCTGCCGCGTATCGGGCAGTGAAGCCATCTTAATGGGGATCAGTCCCGAAGGCGGACTGTTTGTTCCCGAAACCTTCCCGCAGATCACCCTTGACGAGATCAAGGCGATGGGGGATATGTCGTATGCGGAGCGCTCCGCTCTTGTGATGAGCCGCTATTTGGATGAGTTTTCCGAGCAGGAACTGTTGGAAATAGCAAACCGCGCATACGCTCGTTTTGACGATGAGGACGCTTGCCCTCTCACCAAGATAGAGGAAGACCTTTATATCTTGGAACTGTGGCACGGTCCCACCTATGCTTTTAAGGACGTGGCGCTTACGGTGCTTCCGCAACTCATCTCCGCTTGCAGAGCCAAGCGTGGGGAAAAGGATAAGACCTTGGTGCTCGTGGCAACGAGCGGGGATACCGGCAAAGCGGCGCTGGAAGGCTTTAAGGACGTGGAAGGCACCGAGATCATGGTGTTTTACCCGGATGAAGGCGTGGCACACATGCAAAAACTCCAAATGATCACCACCGGCGGGGATAATACCTACGTGGCGGGCATCAAAGGGAATTTTGACGATGCGCAAACCGCTGTGAAAAAAATCTTTACCGATCAATCGGTGCGTGACGCTCTTAAAGAGGGCGGTTACGTGATGAGCTCCGCAAACAGTATCAACTGGGGAAGACTGCTCCCGCAGATCGCCTATTACTTCTCCGCTTATGCGGACCTGTTGTCAAGCAATGAGATCACCGTGGGAGATAAGGTGAATTTTGCCGTTCCCACCGGAAATTTCGGAGATATCCTTGCAGGGTATTACGCCATGCGCATGGGACTCCCCGTGAACAAACTCGTTTGTGCCTCCAATATCAATAACGTGCTTACGGATTTCTTTACCACGGGCGAATACGACGCCACGAGAGAATTCCATAAAACCATCTCTCCCTCAATGGATATTTTGATCTCCTCCAACTTGGAGCGTCTTCTATTTGAGTACACGGGGCGTGATGACAAGGCGCTTTGCGCGTTGATGGATTCTTTGAAGAAAACCGGCAAGTATCAAGTGGACCCCACCGACTTAAAGCGCAAGCTTCCCTTCTTCGAGGGCGGCTTTGCGGATGAAGACGAAACCATGGAAACCATCTATAACACCTTTGACGAATACGGTTATGTGGTTGATCCGCACACGGCGGTGGCTGTTGCCGTGTATAACGACTATTATTTAACTTCCGGTGATACCTCTCCCGCCATCGTGCTTTCCACGGCGAACCCCTATAAGTTTGCGCAGGACGTGTACGAAGCGGTGGGCGAGAATTACGTGGAAGATCCCTTTAAGGCAGTTAAAAAATTGCACTTCTTAACAGGCATGGATGTGCCGGAAGGCATTCGTGATCTGGAAACTATGGAGCCGCGCTTTACCGACGTGCTCTCGGGTGAGGAGATCAAGCAAAAGGTACTTGCCAAAGTAAAGGGATAAAAGGAACACCATGAGAATTTACAGTGCTATTCAACCCACAGGATGTATCACGATAGGCAACTATATCGGCGCCGTGAAAAATTGGCTTGCTTTGCAGGATGAAAACGAGTGCATCTTTTCCATTGCGAACCAACACGCATTGACCGTCAGGCAGGACCCGCAGGAATTCCGCGCGCGCACACTTTCCTTTTTCGCGCAGTTTCTCGCTTGCGGCTTGGATCCCGAAAAGAGCATTCTTTACGTGCAGTCCAACGTGCCGCAGCACAGCGAGCTTGCTTGGATACTCTCTTGTATGACCTATATCGGAGAACTGGACAGAATGACCCAGTTCAAGGATAAATCCCGTAAAAACGAGGATAATATCAATGCGGGACTTTTTACTTACCCCGTGCTGATGGCGGCGGATATTCTTCTTTATCGTGCCGACTTGGTGCCGGTGGGTAAGGACCAAAAGCAACACTTGGAGCTCGCGCGCGATATTGCGGTGCGTTTCAATAACCGTTATGGGGAAACCTTTGTGGTACCCGAGCCGTATATCCCCAAGCAGGGCGCAAAGATCACAAGTTTGCAAAACCCGCTGGAAAAAATGAGCAAGTCTGATAAGGATCAGAACGCCACGGTTTCCATCATTGACCCCGCCGACGCCATCATGCGCAAGTTCAAGCGTGCGGTGACGGATAGTGATAACCGCATCATCTTCTCGGAAGAGAAGCCGGGCATTTCCAACCTGCTTTCCATTTATTCCGCCTTTTCGGGCGAAAGCATTGAGGCGGCGGAAAAGCGCTTTGAAGGCAAAGGCTATGGGGACTTTAAGGTGGCGGTAGGTGAAACGGTCGTGGCGGCGCTTGATCCCATCCAAAAGAAATACCAAGAGTATTTGGCGGATAAGGGCGAGTTGGAGCGCATTATGAAAGAGGGAGCGGAAAAGGCAAAGCATATTGCCTATCGTACCCTGCAAAAGGTAAAGAAAAAGATAGGATTTGTGGCTGACTGATGTTTGGATACGTGACTCCCGATAAGCCGAATATGTTTATGAAGGACTATGTCCTTTTTCGCGCCTATTATTGCGGGTTGTGTCACGCCACCAAAAAGGAGAGCGGGCAGATCGCTCGTTTGACGGTCAACTACGATATTGCCTTTATCGGGCTTTTGTTTCACGACGTGCTCGGGGAAAAGGCACAAGTGGTTAAAAAAGGGTGTATCCTAAACCCCAAAAAGCGTCCGATCATCGCGGCAAACCCTTTGATGAAAAGGATCGCAAGGCTGAATTTGATCCTTGCGGGGCTCAAACTAGCGGATGATAAAGCGGATGGCGATAGTAAACCTCTTCGCAGGTTGGCATTTTCGCGTCAGGTCAAAAAGGCAAGAAAAAAAGAACCCGTTTTTGCTTCCCTTGCGGACGAGTGCTTGGCGCGGCAGACTGAGGAGGAAAAGTGCGGCACCATGTTAAACGGTGCGGCGGAACCTTTTGCCGATATGATGAAAAAGGTGTTTGCCGCCCTCGCAGGGGAAAAAAACACTCCCGCGTTGGAGCAGATAGGGTACCTTTTAGGAAAATACGTGTACTTTATGGACGCCCTTGACGATTACGATGAGGACGTAAAGAAACACAGGTTCAATGCTTTTAAGAGGACCTTCGGCGCGGATACCTTCGCACAGTTGCGCCAAGAAAAAGGGGAAGATCTTGCCTTTATTATGGAGGACTTGGTAAAGAGTGTGGAGGACGCCTATCGCGAGATGGATATGGGCGAAAACGAAGGAGTTGTGACGAATGTGCTTTGGTATGGATTGCGTAGCCGCATCCGTACCGTACTGAATAAGGAGGATGACAAATGTTCAAAAATCCGTTTGTAGTGCTTGGACTGGATAAGAACGCCACGCAGGCAGAAGTCCAAGAGGCATACGAGAGGTTGCGCGAGGAGTATCGTGCCGCTATTCACAACGAAGGGGACGAAGGCAAAAAAGCCGCCAAAAAACTTTCGGAATTGGAAACGGCTTATCGTGAAGCGATGGATATTCTTTCGGGTGGCAGCGAGATCAAAGGCGTTTATACCGTGGTGGCGGATCATTTGAAGAGCCGCAACTTTGACGCCGCGCAAGCCGCGCTGGATCAAGTGTCCGAGCGTGACGCGGAGTGGCACTATTATCAATCCGCCGTTTATCACGGCAAGGGTTGGAATTACGAGGCAAAAGCCCAGCTTGATATGGCGATCAACATGGATCCCGACAACCAAAAGTACAAAGATACTTTGGATAGAATGAAAAACCACGAGCAGGGGGGCGGGGAGCGTGCTTCCGCCGAAAGACAGCGCAGTTATGATACCTACGAGAACATGCAACAAAACGGTCGCGGCGCCAGCGCGAGCGATTGTTGCGCCAGTTTGATCTGCGCCGATTGTTGCTGTGAGTGCATGGGCGGTGACCTCATTCGTTGTTGCTGAGGAATGAAAAAGATCACTGGGAGAGAGATAGCGCTATCGGGTATCACGGCGGCATTCGCAGTGATCGCGGTGGTGCTTTCTTATTATTTGAACGTGCTGTCCGTCACCTTTTTGGCGGTTGCGTCGGTGGTGCTCACCCTTCCCATGATGGCGGGGAGCGCGCGCGGGTCCATTCTTGCTTACGCCGCGGCTGCGGGGCTCTCCTTTATCTTTGTTTCCTATATAGCGGCACTTCCTTTCGTGATCATCTTCGGGCCCTATCCCATTTTGGATTATTTTTTGCGTAAATACTTAAAAAAGAGGGTGATCGTTCTGCCCATTGAGATCGCTTTTGCAAACCTTTCTTTCCTCGGGTGCTATTTTGCCATCGGGCTTTCTCGTGCGGATTTTCCCTTTTTGGAAAACCTTCCCGTTTGGCAACAATACTTTTGCATTTTTCTCGGGCTCACGATCGTGTTCGTGATTTTCCATTTTGCTTTTACTTCACTTTACGATACGTTAAACAGGCGTTTGTCTAAGGTTTTAAAACAATAAAATCAATATCCCAAAAACTTTGTTCCAAGGTCTAAAACTCTTGTCACGTAGGGACTCGCAAGGGAGTAATAGATCACTTTTCCCTTGCGTCTTGTTTTCACAAGGCGCAGGGCGCGCAAAAAGGCAAGTTGGTGTGAAACGGTGCTTTGTTGTTGCGAGAGCATCAGGCAAAGGTCCGTCACGCACATTTCGGTTATGCAAAGAGAAGAAAGAATTTTTACCCGCGTGGCGTCGCTGAATACCGAGAAAAAATCCGCCAAGTCCGCAACCACTTCGTTTTTTGGCAGGTAGTATTTGATAACGTCTTCATCGTGTTCGGAAAGAGATAGGGATCGCCCGTTTTTTTTCACCTTTTTATCCTACGGGGCATATACCACTCCTGTCAAGGTTGAAGCAAGTCGGCTTTTGACGAATCTATGTAAAAACGGCGAAAAAGGAGGAAACTATGCTGAATAGCGGCATGCTTTTGATGCTTTTGCTTTTATTGATCTATACCTTTGGCGGCAACGGCTCTCTTACCACCGAGAACCTTACCCTCATTATCCTTGCGCTCTCCTTCCTCGTGGCAGGAAACCAAAATGATAATAACGGATGCGGCTGTGACCGGGTGAACTGAAAAATGCGGAATGCGGGATTTTCCAATGCGGAATTCGGAATGCGTAATGCAGAATTGCACCCTTTCCGGGGTCCCCGCAAAAAGTTTTTTGTAGGGGTGGTTTTAAAGGGGGCTTGATTGCCGCTATAAGCGGGAATGGGGGATTTTCTAATGCGGAATGCGTAATGCGTAATGCGGAATTTCCTAATGCGGAATGCGGAATGCAGAATCAGCTATGCAATGTCTAATTCGAAATGCGGAATTCGGAATTGTAGGAGCCTAAAAACGCACCTATTTTACACTCTTTGCAAAGGGGGATAGTCTGCCACCATCGGTGGGAGAGGGAAATTTTTTCTGATAGTCAGCAAAGCAGATCTTCAAGATCCACGTGAAAAAAATCTGCTAATTCCAAAATTTGCGATATGCTCGGTTCGGTGTACCCGGTTTCCCAATGGGAAATGGTTTTTAACGTAATGTGAAGGGCTTTCGCCAAGTCCTGCTGCGTTATTTTGTTTTCCTTTCGCAAACTTTTCAGATTGTTTTTGAAATTGTTATTCATGCTTTTAGTGTATCAATTATTGAGAAATACGGGTTGACATCTCAAAAATTGAGAATTATAATATAGTTATTACACCACACACGTTTGTTTTACAAACGGCCCCGGAGGAAAAATGAAAAGGTTTTTGCTTATTTTCGTTATCTTATCACTCAGCCTTTCGCTGCTGTTGTTCGTTGCTTGTGACGTACTTTCGTCAACTCCCGGCAACGAAGATTCAGCGAACTACGGCATTGCCACCGTGTACGCTTACGCACAAGAAGCGGGGTTCACGGGCACTTTGGAAGAGTTGATAGCGGCTTTCAAAGGGGAATCGGGCAAAAGCGCGTATGACCTCGCTGTGGAAAACGGGTATTCCGGTACGGTGAACGATTGGCTCGCCACCCTGATAGGGTCTTCGGGCAAAAACGGTATCACTCCGCATATCGGAAGTAACGGCAACTGGTTCATTGGGGAAATGGATAGCGGCGTAAAAGCCGCGGGTGATAACGGCGTTGGCATTACCGGCATTGACAAAACGGGCACGCAAGGCTTGGTGGATACTTACACCATCACGCTCAGTGACGGTCAAACTTACACCTTTACCGTCACCAACGGACAGAATGGCGTTGGACAAAAAGGGGATGACGGCGTTGGCATTTTGAAGATAGAACATACCGGAACTGATGGCTTGATAGATACTTACACCATCACCCTTACCAACGGTCAAACTTACACCTTTACCGTCACAAACGGAAGCAATGGTATAAACGGAACCAATGGTATAAACGGAACCAATGGTACGAATGGTATCAATGGCACAAACGGCACGAATGGCGTGGATGGCGTAGGAATTAAGAGCGTGGATAAAACCAAGACCGAAGGCTTGGTGGATACTTATACCATCACGCTCACCAACGGTCAAACTTTTAACTTTACCGTCACCAACGGTAAGGATGGCGCTCCCTCCGGTGGTGCGGTTCAGGATGAGAATGCCTCCACTCCCGATTCTTATTTCCGTTTTATCTATGATGAAGAAACCGAGTCTTACGCGATCATGGCGCGCTATCAGGATATGCCCTCCCGCGTGGTGATCCCCTCCTCCTATAACGGAAAGCCCGTTACCGGCATTTTGGATAATGCATTTGGGGGAAGAAACACGATAGATGAGGTCGTGATCCCGCGTACCATAGTAGAAATCGGATATCGTGCATTTGCCGATTGCCGGTGGTTGAGTTCCGTTATTTTTGAAGAGGGAATCGAACTCACGGAAATTGGTGCAAGTGTATTTTCCTGGTGCACAGCGTTGCGATCCGTGGTCATTCCCGCGAGTGTAACGCGCATTGGATCCGGGGCGTTTTATTTTTGTTATCAATTGGAGCTCGAAGTACCGGATACCGTCACGGATATCGCGAGTGACGCGTTTGTGAATTGTGCATCCGTGACTCTTCCGTTCATTGTTTCCGAAGAGCAAATTGCGCAAATGCGTTCGTCAATAAGCAACTATTTGAAGAACTGGCTGATGATTCATGCGCAAGAGACCATCACAAATCAATCCTATAATTTAAAAACTGATCTTATGGCTCAGAGCCTTTTTAACTTTTATACACGTGGTGTAGCTTGTGTTCCGAGTTGGTCAGTTACTTTCAAAAGCGCAACCTATACCTATACCGTTGTGGCATCTTGGAATAGTGGATCCATTAAATTGACGTTTGAGGAGGATGCACGAACCATAGTGTATGATGGATGGGCAGGAGAACACACCAAAACAACGGATTATATCGAAATAGATGCCGACGACGCTGCTTCCGACAACTTGAACGCGATCATCGAAGCCATGGCTTATTCCGTGAATGAAGTGACCTCTCAGAGCGTCACCGGCAGGTTCAGCGTGGAAGGTACATTAGCCTTGCAAGTGTACGATATAAAATATTCGCTGAACGTTCGGGCAAATATCGATCGCAAAAACGCGAGTAACACCCAAATTGCCGCAAGATTGATGAGTGCATCGGGCAAAGAACTGTTAGGGGTGTTTTACGATGGGTCCGAAATGGCAGAAGAGAATAGACTTACCGTTAAAGTGGGAGATGGGGCACCCAAGTATATCAATTACGCAAACGTTCTTTCTCTCTTGAATTTGATCCTCTCTCCGACAGCAGAGAACCCGGGCAAGGGCATCTTTGAGAGTGAATACGAAGGGGACGAGGGCAACTACTACGAGAACGACGTGCACGGTCTCAGCGATCTCCTCGGCTGGTATGGCATTCAAAATGGTGACCTCATGGAAGGCGTTCTCGATTTTTTGGCGCACGGCTATGAAAGCGAGGACGGCGAGCGCGTCCTCGTGGATATCAATCTTGGTGAAGCGATGGCGTACATCGCTGATTTGATCGCGGACTTCGGCATAGACCTCGATCAAATTCCTTTCTTAAATGAGATGGGGCTTGACATCAGAACGATGCACGGCTTGCTTGGTCATATCTCTCTTGCCGGATCTTTGAACGGCGATAGACTGTCCGGATTGGAGTTCAGCGTGAATATCCCGGAGAGTTGTTTCTATTTCTCGGCGGATGAAACCGGAAAGAAATTTGAGTTTTCAAGAGGATTTGCATTGAGTTTGTCCCTGCAAGATTTCACCTTCTCTGCCGACAATACTCTGTCTAACGTGATCCCCGAAAGGGTAAAAGAAGAGGCGGAGTACTTTAATCCGACCGATATCGATATCCAAGGGGACGTGACCGTATCTTTGCCCCAAGATCAAAGCACTTATCGATTCCGCTTCGTATCGGAAGTCAACCTGTTTGAGTTGTTGCAAAACAAGACGAACAGCAAAGCAAAGTTTGTGTTGAACATTCAAAAATCGCCGGGCACGTATTTTGATCCGTACTATGCTTGCAACTTCCTAACCGTCACTTACGAGCAGGAGGAAAAGATCCTATGCGTGAGCGGCACCATGCTTGGTTTGGATGACGGCTCGCAATGGTACACGTTGGAGTTTTTTGATCGTGACACCGTAAAGAATGAGATCCTTCGTTGGCTTGGACTTGATAATTGGCAGGGTTTGGAATGGGATGAAGAAAGGGGCATTCTTATTTGCTATAATGATGGAGAGACAATTGCCAAGGAAAGCGCTAAAATCGTGTTCTCTTATGCGCTCGTGCCCAATCTGGTGCGGTATTATTACGCTCTGAAGGAAGCGGAATCCGCAAGCGCAGCGGTGGGCTCTTTCTCCATTGCGGATATTCTTTCCGGCGTGGGCTCGTTCTTTAAAGTTATTGAAAGCGATAATATTTGGATAGACGGTAATCAAGCTGACATCCATTTGAGCAATGATGAATTGAAGAGTTTGTTAAAGGTGTTTGATTCGTTATTCCAGATCAATCTAACGGATTTAGCGCGTAACGGTGATTGTATAGATTTCGTTTTGAATACGGAAGATTATAATGACGGTCTGTTGCTTTCATTGCGATTCAGAAGTATAACCTACGCCTTGGAAGCACATTGGGTAAATGACAGATCACTGAACGTTGAGTTCCGTTTGACCTGGGAAAACGGCAGACAAAAGGCGTATTCCTTTACGTTGGATAGAGGAGATATCAGTTTGTCTATGGAAAAGAAGGCGTCATCCGGAGAGGTGGAAGAATCTTATCAAATAGATATCCTATCCATTCATTTTGCGCAGGATAAAGAGCTTTCGGATGTTATCGATTCCTTCATTCCCTCTTTAGAACAAAAGGAGGCGGCAATGCCGCTTCTCTCGCCGGATGGGACCGGGGCAGGTACGGAACTTGCAAGAGCGGTGCTGTTATTCTTAAATCGTGATACCGTATATCCCATAGCCTCCACGATCGGAAGGTTGTTTATTAGTTTGATCGTGTAAAAACAGACTTTGCAAAATGGTTAAGAAAAATATGCGGCGTTATTGCCGCATATTTTTACGTTCTCGCGCTTTCCCTCTTTTGTTTTCCGATATTATGTAGTATAATATCGGTATGAACGATGTGATCAAATTGAAATTGAAGGAGCTCCCCCTAGACAGCGGGGTGTACATGATGCGTGACATAAGTGGCGCCATCATTTACGTGGGCAAGGCGAAAAATTTGAAAAATCGCGTGCGTTCTTACTTTAATGCCTCTCCCAAAGCGGAGAAGGTGCTTTCCATGGTGCAAAAGGTTGCGGACTTTGATTATTTGATCACGCGCAGCGAAGAGGAAGCCCTCGTGCTGGAAAACAACCTGATCAAACTGCACAAGCCTTTTTACAACATCCTTTTGAAGGACGATAAACTTTACCCCTTTTTGCGAATAGATACTTCCAAACCTTTCCCCAAGGTGGAGGTGATACGCCGCCTGAAAGCGGACAAGGCCCGTTATTTCGGTCCTTATATGGTGGGCATATCGGCTGCCGAGATGCTTAGGCTCATTCATTCCGCGTTTCCCATTCGTGATTGCTCGTTAAATATGGATAAGATCCCCAAAAACCATCGCCCCTGTTTGAACGCGCATATCGGGCGGTGTTTGGCGCCTTGCAGCGGGGCGGTATCACGCGAAGAATATCACCGCGTGTTGCAGGACGTGATCTCCTTTTTGAAAGGAAATGATAACACCATCAAGGAGAATTTGGAGCGTAAGATGCAAGAAGCCTCCGAAGCCATGCAGTACGAGCAGGCTCTGCGCTACCGCAACGCGCTTTCCACGTTGGACAAGATGATCCGCCGTCAGATCGCCGCCCTTCCCAAGGACTTTAACCTGGATATTTTCGGGCTGGCTTCGGGCGGGGACGGCATGGCGGTGGCAACCGTCATTGTGCGCGGCGGCAAGATGGTAGGCGGTGAAAAATTTGCCATTCGGGATGGGAGCATAGATCTTGCGGGCACTCTTTCCAGCTTTATCAACCGTTATTATGATGGCGGCATCGTGGCGGACGAAGTGGTGAGCGCCATAGAACTGCCCGATGCGGCGGCGCTTTCAGAACTCCTTTCGGAAAAGAAGGGGGAAAAGGTGGCGGTATCCACCCCCAAAGCGGGCGTGCGCAAACAGCTTGCGGATATTGCCATGAAAAACGCCATGGAGTACCTGTCCCGCAGTACGGCGGAACTTTCGCGCAAAGAGCGCCTGACCACGGGCGCCTGCCGTCAACTTGCGGATCTTCTTTCGCTTTCTTCCACTCTTGACAGGATAGAGTGCTTTGATATCAGTCACACGAGCGGCACCGATAAAGTGAGCTCCATGGTGGTTTTCACCAAAGGGGAAAAGGACGCCAAAATGTACCGCACCTTCCATATCAAAACGGTGGAAGGAAACAATGATTTTGCTTGCATGAAAGAAACGTTGGACCGCCGTTTTGCGCGGCTCAAAGAGGGCAAGGACGCTTCCTTCGGAACTCGTCCCGACCTGTTGGTGATAGACGGCGGCATCGGGCAGGTGCATTACGCCATGCAGTCCATGAAGGAAGCGGGGGAAAGCATTCCCATGATCGGGCTTGCGGAGCGGGAGGAGATCATCGTGCTCCCTTCGGGAGAGGAGATCATTTTGCCCAAGTCAAGTTTTGCACTTCGGCTACTCATACGCATTCGTGACGAGGCGCACCGTTTTGCCATCACTTTCCATAGAAAACTGCGCGGAAAACGCAGTGTAAAGAGCATGCTTTTGGATATTGAGGGAATGGGAGAAAAGCGTGTGGCGGCGCTTCACAAAGCCTTTGGCTCGCTGGATGAACTCAGAAACGCCACCGCGGAGGAGATAGCCTCGGTAAAAGGCATTCCCGCCCCTCTTGCGGAAAAGGTGGTCGCGTTTTTCAAAGAAAACGCGAAATAGATCTCTTATTACGCGCGCCTACGGGTTGATTTTTACGTAGTGCATAAGTTATAATAAAAAATAACCCAACCTTTCGGGAGTATCAAGAAGAAATGAAATACAAACTGATCACAAGTGACTTTGATAACACCGTTTACGACGGAGAAAGGGTGCATCCCGAAGTAAAAAAAGCCATTGCGGCGTATCGCCGTGCGGGTGGCAAGTTCGTAATTGCCACGGGGCGTGTTTTCGCTTCCATCTTACATAAATTGCCTTGCATAGGCGAGGTGGATGACGAGGTGATAGCCTGTCAGGGCAGCGCCATTTATCGCGCTTCCACCGGGGAAGTGTTGGAGCGTTTTCCTCTTTCTCCCGAGCTGGCGAGCAAGGCGGTGCAATACTTTGAAAGCAGAGGGATCGTGTGCCACGCGTATGCCGATATGGCGTTTTACACGGCTGAAAAGAATCCGCTTTCCGAGGCGTATGCCGATTACTGCGAGGCTCGTCCCACTTATCTCGGTCGTCCGCTCAGTGAGTTTTTGCCCGAAATGGCGTTTACCAATAAGATTATCGGCATCTTGGGCATCAGCGAGATAGACGGGCACATCCAAGCCCTTGCCGAGTACCTTGGCAAAGAGGCGGAAGTGACCAAAAGTTCCCCCATCTTTTTGGAAGTGACCTCGGCAAATGCGGGCAAAGGAAACAGCTTACGCGCGCTTGCCAAACGCCTTGGTATTCCCATGGAACAAACGGTGGCAGTGGGCGATAACTTAAACGACCTTTCCATGGTGGAAGCGGCGGGGCTCGGCGTTTCGGTGGAAAACGGCGTGGATAAATTGAAACAAAAGGCCGATCTGATCGTGCCCTCGGTGACGGATGGGGGCGTGGCTCGTTTGATAGAACGCATCTTGGATAACGATCTTTGAGTGAAAAGGAGGCGGAAATGTTAGGACGCTATAACACGGCAAAGGAAGAAAGGCAGGACGCCAGCGCGGTATGCGCCGCGGATTTTGCCGCCGCGCTCGGGCTCAAAGCCGTGGTGTTAGAGCAAAATGCGGAACTGCATTTTTCCACTTCGGCGGTGTGCCGCCCCGGCCTTTTCCTTGCGGGATACGAGGAGTTTTTTGCGGCAAGTCGCGTGGTGGTGTTCGGCAGTGCGGAAATGAGCTTTGCCATGAGTTTAGACGCCGCGCTTCTTTCAAAAAGGATAGATAAACTCTTTTCTCTCGGCATCCCTTGCGCGGTCATTGCACGTAATATCAAACCCCTTCCCGCGTTTATTGCGGCGGCGGAAAAATACAAAGTGCCGCTCTTTACTTCTTCCCGCATCACGGGGCAGATAGGCTCCGCCATCACCGATTATATCAACGATCTGCTTGCCGAGGAGATCACCATGCACGGCGTGCTGGTGGACGTGGCGGGCACGGGAGTGCTTTTAACGGGTGTGAGCGGCATAGGAAAGAGTGAAGTGGCGTTGGAACTGGTGCATCGTGGGCACCGCTTGGTGGCGGATGACAGCGTGATCATTCGCAAAAAGAACGGCGTGCTGATCGGTCGTGCGCCCGATATGATCCGCCATATGCTGGAAATTCGCGGTGTGGGCATCATAAACGTGGAACGCTTGTTCGGTTCGGTTGCCGTGCGCGTAAACAAATCGGTGGACGCCGTGTTTGAACTTGTTGCTTGGGAAGAGGGCAAAACTTACGAGCGTATCGGTTCGGAAAGCTTGACCCAAGAGATCTTGGGCGTCAGTTTGCCCAAACTGGAAATACCCGTCAAGGCGGGCAGGAATCTCTTTGTGGTCATTGAAGCCGCCGTGGCTTCTCTCCGTTTGAAGGAGATGGGGTACAGCGCTCCCTCAGAGCTGGAAGAAAGACTGAAAAAAGCAAACGATCGCTGAGAAACATATATTATACCGTTTATCATTAAAAGAGGCGGTATATGGAAAAGACTATCACGGCTTTACGAGAAAGAGAGATCCCCTTTGCCGAGGGAGTATCTGCCGAAAGGCTCACCACCTTTGGGAGCGGCGGCAGAGTGCGCTGTGTGATCAGCCCGCGTTCGGTCAAGGAATTGCGCTTTGCATTAAAGGTTCTATCCGACAGAAGGGTCCCCTCGCGTGTGATCGGAGGTGGGAGCAACGTGCTCTTGCCGGACCAAGGCTATAACGGCGCGCTTTTGTCCCTTGCTTGTTTTGATCTTTTGCAAGCGCGCGGCTGTGAAGTCAGCGTGGGCTCAGGTGTTAAAATGCCTCTTTTTGCCGCACGTATGGCACAAACGGGGCTTTGCGGCGCGGAATTCCTTTGCGGCATTCCCGGGGTGATGGGCGGTGGCGTCATCACCAATGCGGGCGCGTTCGGCGGCATGCTGTCGGACCTGCTTACAGAGGTCACCTTTCTTTCGGCGGAAGGAGAGGTGGTGAGGTTGCCCGCCTCTTGTTTGACCTTTGGATATCACTCGGCGGTGCTCCCCCGGGGTGCAACGGTGCTATCCATGAAAATGCGCCTTGCCCAAGGAGATAGCGTGAGCATCAAAGCGCGTATGCGTGAGATGATGAACAAGCGGCTTAGCAGTCAACCGCACGAACGTTCGGCTGGGAGCGTGTTTCGCAAAACGGGGAATACGTCCGCCGCCATCTATATTGAGCAAACGGGACTCAAAGGCAAGAGGATCGGCGGTGCGCTCCTATCCGCCAAGCATTGTAATTTTATTGTGAACGAAGGTTCGGCAACCACACAGGAGTATTATGCGCTTGCTGAACTTGTGAGAGAAAGAGTAGCGGCGCTTTGCGGCGTCAGACTGGATTACGAGGTGGAAAGAATATGCTCACCGACAAAGAGTTAAAGGAAGAATTGCACGCCTTGGAAGGGGCGGGAGCGGGAGATCGCTATATCTCCGCGCTGCTTTCTTTCGGCGGTGCCCTCGGCAGAGAGGAAAAGGGGCTTTATCTTTCCTATACCACCCACGATTACCTTCTTGCTTGGGAAATGGCGGGGTATATGCGCGAGCATTATCGCTATCACGGCGAGGTGAGCATCGTGGATCCCGATGACAAACGGCGCAACCGCGTGTATTGCTTTGAAATGCGGGGCAAGGCGGCGTTGGACCTTTTGTCCGACCTTGGCAAGATCAAGCGCGAAAAGGAAGAGATCGTTTCCTTTGACCTGGGCGTAAAAAGCAAGATCGCTTCGGAAAAGGATGCGGGAGAGTACGCACGCGCCGTGTATCTTTCCGTGGGCAGTTTGACCCGCGCGGCGGAAGGGTTGCGCTTGGAAATGGTGTTTGAACTGGAAAGTGATGCGGACGCTTTCTTGGCTTTTTTGAAAAAGGAAGATATTCTTCTCAGCAAATCGGAAAAGGGCAATAAGATCACGTTGCACACCCGTAAGGGACAAACCATCTCGGACTTTTGCGCCTTGATGGGGGCAAACAAGAGCGTGCTCGTTTTGCAGGACATGCTGGTGCAAAAATACGTGGACGGTAAAACGGCGCGCGCGGGGAACTTGATGCTTGCCAATACCGACAAATCGGTTTCCGCGGCTATCCGCCAATATCATGACGCTGTCACCTTGCGTGACGCGACCTGCGGTTTTATCGGGGTGCCCAAGGAGATCAAGGACGTGGCGGAAGCGCGCATTGAGCACGCGGATATTTCCTTGGATGAACTTGTGGAACGCTTGCCCGAAAAGATCACCAAGAGCGGGCTCTACCATCGCTTGCAAAAGTTGCACGAGTTAGCGGAGAAGATCAGGGAGGAAGGCAAATGAAAAGCAAGCATATTGCGTTAAAGGATCTATCTCTTTCCCTTGCCAAAACGGTGGCGGAAAGGGCGGCGGCATATAACGCCGATATCCGCATCGTTTACCGTGACAAGGGCGCGAACGCCAAGAGCTTGATGGGGATCATTGCCCTCTCTTATAAAAAGGGCGCGGAATTGCTGCTGGTTGCCGAAGGGCGGGATGCGGCTCGCGCGATCGAACAATTGAAAAGCATTCTGTAAACGGAGAACCTTATGAGAGATTTTGTTCACTTACATTTACACAGCGAATACAGCCTGCTCGACGGCGCCGCCAGAATAGACCGCCTTTTCAAAAAGGCAAGGGACCTTGGTATGCGCGCCGTGGCCATAACCGATCACGGCAATATGTACGGTGCGGTAGATTTTTTCAACGCCGCTCAGGCGGATTTTGAGTCGGTGGTCAAAGCGCGTATCGTGGAAGAGAAAAAGGCGGCGGGAGAGGACGTATCTCCCGACGACGTGTTCCCCACCGAAGAGGATTACAAACGTTTTAAGGATCTTAAAATCAAACCCATCATCGGCTGTGAGTTCTATATGTGCGAGGACTTAAAGGTCAAGGAGAGAACCAGCCAAACCTATCACTTGATCCTGCTTGCAAAAGACCTTACCGGCTATTATAACCTTTGCAAATTGAACACCATCGCTTGGGTGGACGGCTTTTATACCCATCCGAGAATCGATTTTGAAGCCTTAAAGGCGCATTCCGAGGGGTTGATCTGCCTTTCCGCCTGTATTGCGGGCATCATTCCGCGCGCGATACGAAACGATGAATTCGATCGTGCCCGCGAACTCTCCCTTTGGTTTAAGGACGTGTTTGGCGATGACTTTTATTTTGAAGTGCAAAACCACGAGATCCCCGATGAAAAGAAGGTGGTGGTAAACCTTATCAAGATGAGCCGTGAGCTCGGCATCAAACTGGTGGCAACCAATGACGTGCACTATATAGACAAAGAGGACGAGGAGATGCAGGACGTTTTGATCTGCATCGGCACGGCGCATTACATTGATGACGAGATGCGTATGCGTATGAACGGTCCTTATTACTATTTTAAGAGCGGGGAGGAGATGGAAGAGCTGTTTCCAAACCTTCCCGAGGCGCTGGATACCACACTGGAAATTGCCGAAAAGTGCAACGTGGAGATCAAGTTCAAAATGCCCCTTTTCCCGCCCTACGTGCCCCCTACGGGCGAAACCCCGGGCGATTATTTGCGCAGGCTTGCGTACGAGGGCATCGTAAATCGTTATCCCGTGATCACGGATGAGATCAAGGAGAGAATGGAATACGAACTTTCCGTTATCATCACGATGGGTTTTGCGGAGTATTACCTGATCGTTTGGGACTTTATCGATTATGCGCGCCGTCACGATATCCCCGTTGGCGCGGGACGTGGTAGCGGCGTGGGCAGTATCATTGCGTATGCCATCGGCATTACGAACGTGGATCCCCTCCGTTATAACTTGATCTTTGAGCGCTTCTTGAACGTTGAGCGCGTGTCCAACCCCGATTTTGATATTGACTTTTGCATGGAAGGCAGAGAACAGGTTATCCAGTACGTGCGCGAGAAGTACGGCCCCGAGCGCGTCACCAGGATCATTACCTTTGGTACCCTTGCCGCCAAGCAAGCCATTAAGGACGTGGCTCGCGTGTATCGTGTGCCTTATGCGGACGTGGACAAGCTGGTAAAAATGCTCCCCGAAGCAAACGGCAAAATGACCATTAAAGGTATTTTGGGAAGAGATCCCAAGCACAACGAGCAAAAGAGCGCGGACGTGATCCAACTTTACGAAAGTGATCCCATGATCCGCAAGGTGCTGGATATGGCGCTCAAAGTGGAAGGCATGCCGAGAAACACAGGTATGCACGCCGCGGGCGTTGTGATCTGTAAGGAGATCGTGGGAGACTTCGTGCCCCTGCAACGAAACGGGGAAGTGGTGACCACCCAATACCCCAAGGATCAAGTGGAAGCGTTGGGCATGCTCAAAATGGACTTCCTGGGCTTGGTCACGCTGACTGACGTGCACAAGGCAAAGATCTATATCAAAGAGAACCACGGTGTGGACGTGGATTTCTCCAAACTCGGCTATGATAACCCCGAGGTGTATAAGCTTATCGCATCGGGTGATACCGACTCGGTGTTCCAGCTTGAAAACGGCGGTATGAAAGCCTTTATGATGCAACTTCGTCCCACCTCGCTCGAAGATATCATTGCAGGTATCTCTCTCTATCGTCCGGGCCCCATGAGCAGTATTCCCAAATACATCGAGAACAAGAACAACCCCGAAAAGGTCACCTATTTGGACGAAAGGCTTCGCCCCATTCTGGAAATGACTTACGGCTGTTTGGTGTACCAAGAGCAGGTGATGCAGATCGCGCGTGAGATCGCCGGATACAGCTACGGCAGGGCGGATATCTTGCGCCGTATCATGAGCAAAAAGAAAGCCAAGTTGATGGACGAGCAAAAGAAAATATTCTTCTACGGTTCGCCCGAGGATAAAAAGAAAAAGCTCACCGCGGTGGAAGGCGCTTTGAAGCGCGGCGCTTCGGAAGAAGTGGCAACCAAGCTCTTTGACGATATGGCGGACTTTGCCAAGTACGCGTTCAACAAATCGCACGCCGCTGCGTACGCCGTGCTTTCCTATGAAACCGCTTATTTGAAAAAGTATTACACGCCGGAGTTCATCACCGCCGTTATCAATGACCGCATCACCAACCAAAAGGAAGTTTCCAAGTACGTGAATTACCTGCGCAATAAGGGCGTGGAAGTTTTAAAGCCCGATATCAACGAAGGGGACGTGTTCTTTACCACAAACGGCAAAACGGTTCGCTTTGGATTGGTTGCGGTAAAAGCGGTGGGAGAGGACGCGGCGCGCCACGTGGTGGAGGAAAGAAAGAGCGGTGGTCCGTATAAGAATCTGTCTGACTTTTTCCGCCGTCAAAGGGTCATGCCCAACCGTGCCATGATAGAAAACCTGATCAAGGCAGGCGCCTTTGATTGCTTGGGAGAAAACCGCGCCACCTTGCTTGCCAATTACGAACAAGCCATGGCGGCCACCTCGGAAGATAACAAGCGCAAGCAGTCGGGACAATTCTCCCTCTTTGACGAGATAGAGGAGTTGAATTCGGATATCGATATCGTAAAGATGGCGGAACTACCCAAAAAGCAAATTTTGGAGAATGAATACGAAGTATTCTCCCTTTACCTTTCCGGCCACCCGCTGGAAGATTACAAGGAAGCCTACAAGTCGGTTGCGTTTACCACCGCACAGGTCATTGAACTAGAAGAGGCGGCGCTTGCCGCGCAGGAAAACGAGGAGCAAGCGGCAGCCATCCCTTCGCTGGACGGCGCGCAGGTGACGGCGGCGGGCATGCTTTTGGACGTGACCAAAAAGGTGGGAAAAACGGGCAACGAAATGGCGGTTTTCAAAGTGCAGGACTTGGACGGTACGATGGAAGCCATTGCCTTTGGCAATACCTATACCCGCTACAAGGATCTTTTGAAAACAGGCAATATCGTTCTCTTAGACGGCGCCCTCAAAAACAAGGACGGCATGTACAGCTTGAACGTTCGCGCGGTGCGTGAATGGAAAAAGCCCGATGCCGCCGCGGAAGGCTCGGCGGAGGCGCCCAAGAGAAACGTGGTGTTCATCGTAAAGTTCCCGCACGATTACGCCGCCCTTTACCCGAGGGTGAAAGAGATCTGCTCGGCGTTCAAAGGCCCCATCGAAGTGTATTTCCAAATAGACGGCAAGTATTACCGTCACGATCAAACGGTGGCGGATAGCGATGCCTTGATAGCGGAGCTGTACGGTGTGGTAGGGCCCGAAAACGTGGAAGTAAAAGAACGCAAGAAGTAAAGCGTTGATTTTTTTGGTTTGTACTGAAAGAGCACTTGAATTATGATAAAAGGGTCCTGCGCAGAGTGCGCGGGACCCTTTTTATGGTATTGCTTTACAGATTGATTTAGCAGTGGAAAGAAAGGCTCACCGTATAAGTGACGCTCTCCATAAGACCGGTATCTTCGTTGCCATCCAACCACAAAAGGGCAACGATCTCTCTGGTTTGGTAGCTCGTTAAAATGCCAAGGTCAAGAGAGGTGGTGGCGGGAAGGTTGGCAAGGGAGGCAGGCGTATTTCCTTCTTCAATGATGCCGTAAGTAACGGGCGCCTCTTCATAGGGTGCCAAAACACCCTTTAAAACGTACGCGTCGGGGAAGGATTCGTCCTTCGCAAAGATGGCAAGGCGCAATGCGGAAAGACGACTGCTTTCCTCGCTTGCGGCAAAGGTGGCATCCAGATGTAAGGTCAAACTGTTTCCGGAAATGTTTTGAACGTAAATGGGATCGTTAAAAAGCAAAAGAGGTGAAGTCTGTTGCGGCTTAAAGAAGGTAAAATTACTTCCGTCATAATGCAGGTATGCCATGGAAAACTCCACATCGGATGTTGTGTTATCCGTGATCAAAGAACGGGGGACCATGGTAAGACCTTCCTCATCCGTTATGGTAGCATCAAACTCCATATTGGGAACGGGACCGAATTCGCTGCCGAGTTCTAATGATTCGCATACTTGCACGTGCGCAAAAATGCTTAAGTGCCGTTCGTCATCTTCCACGGGGCTGGAACAGGCTGTGAAAACCAAAGTAAGCCCCAAGACCAAAACAAGGGAAAGAACGAGCAACTTTTTCATAATAACCTCCCATCGGCGCGTTGCGTTTTTGAAAAGCGGCGCCTATGCTGTTTTGCGTATATTACTATCATAGCATATTCTCGTTGCATTTATCAAGTGTATATTTTTTTTCGCGGGGCGCGTTTTGTCGTTTTTTGTCACGAGCATTTTCTCTCTCCCCTTCAAAAATATCACTTGTGCCACTGTGCGGAATAATGCTATAATAGCATTATAAAAAAGGAGCGGCTTATGAAAAGAATAGCGGTTTTAACTTCGGGCGGAGACGCCCCCGGCATGAACGCCGCCATCCGTGCGGTGGTCAGAGCGGCAAACTTTCATCATATAGAGGTGTACGGCGTTTCACGCGGGTACTGCGGCCTTATCGAGGGAGATCTGCAAATGCTTTCCCGCAGGAGCGTGTCCGATACCATTCAGCGCGGCGGCACCATATTGAAAACGGCGCGTTCCGTGGAATTTACCACATACGAAGGGCGCAAAAAGGCGGCGGAAGTCCTTTCCGAACGCGGCATAGACGGTTTGGTGGTGATCGGCGGTGATGGTTCGCTACGCGGCGCGAACGATCTTTGGAAAGAATTCGGCGTTAAAACGGTGGGCGTGCCTGGCACGATCGATAATGACCTTGGTTATACCGACCGCACCATTGGGTTTGATACCGCGGTGAATACCGCGCTTTCCGCCATCAACAATCTGCGTGATACCATGAGTTCGCACGACCGTGTGGTCATCGTGCAGGTCATGGGCAGGCACAGCGGTGAGATCGCTTTGCACGCAGGGCTTGCGGGCGGCGCGGAAGTGATCCTCGTGCCCGAAAAATCGGTGGATCTTGATGACGTTGCGTCCATTCTGAACCGTGGCAAAGCGGTGGGAAAAACCAGCGGCATCGTGGTGCTTGCGGAGGGCGCCATGCCTTTGGATGAAGTGATGAGCGAACTGAAAGAACGCACGGGGCTTTCCTTCCGTTCCACCGTGCTTGGGTATATCCAGCGCGGCGGTTCTCCCAGTATGGAGGATAGGGTGCTGGCAAGCCGTTTGGGCGTAAGAGCGGTGGAGCTTTTGAAGGATAACAAAGGCGGCAGAGTGGTTGGCGTAAAGGGCGGGGAAGTTATAGATCTGCCCATTTCCGAGGCGTTAGCCATTGCTCCGCGCTTTGACGAAGTGCTTTACGAGCAGGCGAAAATGCTGAGTTTGTGAAAAACGTTTGCGATATTTCTTCTCGCGTGCGATAATAGGGAAAGATAATACAAGGCAATATGCCTTATGGAGGAAAGTATGAACAAATTAAAAGGAGCATTGATTTTCGGTCAGTCGGGCGGTCCTTCGTCCGTCATCAATTCCAGCGCGGCGGGCGTTTTTATCGAAGCGCTCAAGCACAGCGACGTTATCACCAACGTGTACGGCGCAGCGCATGGTATCAAAGGTATCTTGGACGAGCAGTTTTATGATATCTCCAAAGAGGATATGAAAGAGCTGGAACTCTTGAAAAACACCCCCTCTTCCGCACTCGGCAGCGTGCGTTATAAGCTCAAAAGCGCGGATGTGGACGAAACCGATTACAAAAGACTTCTTGAAGTGTTTAAGAAATACAATATCCGTTATTTTCTTTACAACGGCGGAAACGATAGCATGGATACCTGCAACAAGGTCAGCAAGTACATGGCGCAGTCCGGCTATGAGTGCCGCGTGATGGGTGTGCCCAAGACCATTGATAACGACCTTTTCGGCACCGACCATTGCCCCGGCTACGGCAGTGCGGCAAAGTACGTGGCAACTTCCATTATGGAACTCAAATTGGATTCCACCGTGTATAACACCGGTATGGTGTGCGTGGTGGAAGTGATGGGCAGAAACGCCGGTTGGCTCACCGCGGCAGCACAACTTGCTTCTTACAAGGGCTTGGGTGCGGATCTTATTTACCTGCCCGAAACTCCCTTTGATATTGATGAATTCCTTGCAAGCGTGAAAGAGGTTTGCGCCAAGAACGATAACAAGTGCATGGTTGTCGTTTCCGAAGGTATCAAAACCAAGGAAGGCACTTACGTGGGCGAATTTACCGCCAGCAAGACCGACCTCTTCGGTCACGCGCAACTCGGCGGCGTGGGCGCCATGCTTGCTAACCTCGTAAAAGAGAAGCTCGGCGTTAAGACACGTGCCATCGAATTCAGTTTGCTCCAACGCTGCGCGGCTCACCTTGCCAGCAAGGTGGACGTGGAAGAAGCCTTTGCTTGCGGCTCCAAGGCGGTGCAGGCTGCCGTTGAGGGCACCACGGACAAGATGGTTTGCTTGGTTCGTAAGCCGGGTAAGGATTACGTTTGCACGACCGAACTCATGGACGTGGCTCTTGCGGCAAATACCGAAAAGAAGATCCCCGAGAGCTGGATCCTTCCCGCGGGAAAGGGGCTCACGCAGGATTACGTGGATTACGCTCTTCCCTTGATCCAAGGGGACAGCAAGGCTCCGTTGGAAGACGGTTTGCCGAGGTTTGCAAAACTCAAAAAAGTGCTTGTTAAATAAGTATTAGGCAAACAAAACAGGGCGGGCGTACTATGAACTAGTGCGCCCGTATTGATAAATGAAAGCAAAAGACGTTTTTACACTGCGCATAGATAGTTACGGCATGGAAGGAGAGGGGGTCGCCCACGCGGATGGGTATACCTTTTTTGTGCCCTATGCCATGGCGGGGGAACAGGTGAAGGTGGCGGTGGATAGAGTAAAAGGCTCTGTGGTCTTTGCACATATCATCAAAATGCTTTCCCCATCGCTCGATCGCCTTGTTCCCGATTGTCCGCTTTTCGGTAAATGCGGCGGTTGTACTCTTCGACATCTTCCTTACGACTTGCAGCGGCAGATCAAAACGGAAAACGTGCGCGCTCTCTTTCGCAAAAATGCCGCGATCGAGCCGGGGGACATCCCCTTCTTCGGCAGCGGGGCGGACGCATACCGCAACAAGATCGCGTTGCCCTTTGGGGTTGAGAATGGACAGCCTGTGCTTGGCATGTATAAGCGCGGCACGCATAAAGTGCTCTCTCTTGAAAAATGCCCCTTGCACGGGGAGTGGATAGAGCCGCTGATCAAATGTGTTTTATCCTTTGTGAAGAATAACGACCTGTCGGTGTATGATGAAAGGAGCGGTAAGGGACTTTTAAGGCACCTTGTGGCGCGGCGTTTGCCTTTGGACGGCGGGTTTACGTACAGCGTGATCTTGGTTGTGAACGGCAGTAAGATCCCGCAGGAAAAGGCTCTTGCGGAGTTGCTTGAAAGGACGCTTCCCGGTAAGGTGAGTTTGTACCTTTGCAAAAACACTTTGCGCAATAACGTGATCCTCACCTCCGACATTCGCACCGTGATGGGAGAGGATCATATTCGCGCGGAGATTTGCGGCGGCGTTTGGGAGGTATCGCCCCTTGCCTTTTTACAGGTCAACTTCCCGGTGGCGGAAGCCATCTATCGCCGCGTTGTCGAATGTATCCCGCAAGGCAAAACGGTGGTGGACGCTTATTCCGGAACCGGTATCATGAGCGCTTTGCTCGCCAACAAGGCAAAGAATGTGATCGGCATAGAGGTGATACCCGATGCCGTGAAGGATGCCAACCAAAACGCGGCGCGCTACGGCGTGGCGGATAAAGTAAGGCACCTCTGCGGGGAGGTGGAAAACCTGCTTCCGAACCTTGCAGAGGAGTTGGGCGAATATGTGCTTGTGGTGGACCCACCACGTGCAGGGCTGGATGAAAAGGTGGTGGATACTCTTCTTGCTTATCCCCCCGAAAGCATCGTTTACGTATCCTGTTCTCCCGCAACCTTAACGCGCGACCTTGCCCGTTTGACGCAAAAATACAAGATAAACAGCGTGGAACTTTACGATATGTTTCCGTCCACCCCGCATGTCGAAACGCTGTGCTTGCTACGCAAGCAATGAATTGCAACCTGACGGTTGCGTGAATTGCCCTGTCGGTCATGAATTGCCTTGCGACATGAATTGCGCCTACCGGCACATTGCGGTTGCAATTCAATTCACGGAGCGAAGCGAGAAATCATGGCGTAGCCAATTCATGACGGTAACGCCGTCAATTCATATGTAAAGGAGTTTTGTATGTCTGAAAATCAATTGGTTTTGTTATCAAAAGCATTTGCAGTTGAAATTATTAACACTTGTGATATCATAAAAGAGAGAAAGAGAGCTTCTTCAATAATAAGTCAATTGCTTCGTAGCGGTACGAGTATCGGTGCAAATATACATGAAGCAAACTATGCCTCAAGTAAGGCTGATTTTATCAATAAGTTTCAAATCGCATTGAAAGAGTGTTATGAAACAGATTATTGGCTTGATATATTTCATGACTCAAGAATAATAACGGATGAAGAGCATAAAGGATTGTTCTCTAAATGCAGTAAAATCAGGAAGTTGTTAATAGCATCCATCACCACTGCAAAACAGGGTGGTTGATTTATAAAACAGTTATCTTGATGAGCGAAAAGCCCATACTTCGTAGTGCTTCAATCGGATATTCACTGCGTAAGCGTATGCATGTGGAAACGCTCGTTTTGTTAGATCGCCGTTAGGATAACGGAGCTTGCCATAAAGGAGGTCCATATGCCTTCGTCAAAGGAATACTTAGATTATATTTTGGAACAACTGTCCGAAGAGGACGCCGTAACTTATCGTGCCATGATGGGGGAATTCATCCTTTATACGCACGGCGTTGTGTTCGGCGGTATTTATGACGACCGATTATTGGTAAAACCCACTCCTTCCGCACTTGCTCTTATGCCGCAGGCAAGAAGGGAACTTCCGTACGTAGGAGCAAAGGAAATGCTACTCGTGGAGGAAGTGGAAAACGTAGCCTTTTTGCACAACTTGATCCTTGCCGTTGGCGGGGACCTTTCAAAGGGAAAGAAAAGTAAAAAATGAAAAAACTCGGCACCAAAACCATAGAAACAGAACGTTTGATCCTGCGTCGCTTTCACGCGGAGGATGCTGCGGCAATGTACCGTAATTGGGCGTCTGACCCCATCGTCACCGAGTATCTGACTTGGCAACCGCACCAAAGCGTGAAGGATAGCGAGGCGGTTATTTCCCTTTGGCTTGATTCATATAAAGACGGCGCGTTTTTTCAATGGGCAATGGAATATAAAGAAACGGGTGAACCCATAGGAAGCATCGGCGTGGTGGATTGTAACGAGGAGAGCCAAACGGCGGAAATGGGCTACTGTATGGGTCGTTCCTATTGGGGACGCGGTTTGATGCCCGAAGCCTTAAAAGCCATTTACAACTTTCTTTTTGACGAGGTGGGAGTGGAGAAGATCACCGCAAAGCACGATAGTGAAAACCCCAAATCGGGTCGCGCCATGCAAAAGGCGGGGATGCGGTTTTTGAAATACGTTCCCAAGGGCGGAAAGAACAACAGGGGGATCATTGATATCGTAGAGTATATCCTCACAAGACCGGATAGGACATAGCCTTTCTTGTACTTCTTGTTGGGGTGTGGTAAAATGTGTTCGGAGGGTGGTATGACTGAAAAACGCAAAAGAATTTTGAACCTTCTCACCATTGCAGGCTTTTCCCTGTATTTTATCATCTTGTTTTCCGAGCGTCTGGCGGCGGTCATTTTGAGCCCAACGCACGGCGCGGAATACGCATTGAACGCCAAGTTGACGTTTAACTATATCGCTTATGCCGTCACAGCCCTTTCTTTGGCGGCGGGGAGCGTGCTGTTCGTGCGTCTGTTTGTGATGGTGGGGCGTTCTTTGCGAGGCGGAAAAGAGTATTTGTTTGAAGAGCACGCAAAAGAATGGTGCGTGGCTGCCACCGTATTGCTGTTCGGTGGCATGATGCACACGGGCTTTACCCTTGCGGGAGTACAGTTTGTATCGTACGGTTTTTTGATAGGCGCCATGATCGTGAAATGCGTGGCTTGCTGCATGAGCGGAGAGGATAAAACGGTCGTCATTCTTTCGGTAGTGTATATTACCCTCTTTTCCATGAGCATCCCCGTTTGTTATATTTCCTTTATGCGCCTTGCGTTAAGGGTGCCTTTCTTTATCTCCGAGTTTCTTGCCGTTTTGCTGCTTGTGCCCGCTTTTGGGTGGCAGTTATTGCGTTATATGCGCCGCGGTGTGGCGGACTTTACTCCCGTGATCCCTTGCGCCATGGCGCTTTTGTCGGGTGCAGTCGTTGCTTTGCAATGGACGGAAGACGTAAACCTTTTCGTGTTGATCTTTGCGGTGCTCACTTTGGTTTGCTATTGTGCGTCCGTTCCCATCCTTCGTAAGCGCCTTTCTCACACGGGTTCTCTGCTTTCGAAGAACAAAGAAGGTAGCATGCAAGAGGAACAGATCGAAGGGGAAGGGCAAAAATGATCCATCAGGAGATAAAGCAGCGGCTTCTTGCTCTGCGTGACGAAAAATACCGAAACTTTCAAAGCGCACTAATCCCCACGGTGCTTTCCGATACCTTTATCGGTGTGCGCACGCCCGACCTGCGCGCGCTTGCCAAAGAGTTTGCCAAACGAGAGGACGCGCCGCTTTTTCTTGCCGCTTTGCCGCATGATACCTTTGATGAAAACCAATTGCACGCCTTTTTACTATGCGAGATCAAAAACTTTGATTCTTGTCTTGCCGAGGTGGAACGCTTTCTGCCTTACGTAGACAATTGGGCAACTTGCGACCAAATGTCCCCAAAGGTTTTCAAAAAGAACAAGCAGGCGCTTCTCCCTATTATTGATCGCTGGCTTGCCTCGGGAAAAACCTATACCGTGCGCTTTGCCATCGGCATGTTGATGCAGCACTTTTTGGACGAAGATTTTACTCCCCTCTATCTTGAAAAGGTGGCGGCGGTGCGCTCGGAGGAGTATTACGTGAACATGATGGCAGCTTGGTACTTTGCCACTGCGCTTGCTAAGCGTTATGAGGAAACGATTCCGTATTTTGAAGAAAAACGCCTCTCCCCCTTCGTGTATCAAAAGGGGATCCGAAAGGCGTTGGAAAGCTATCGCATCCCTGACGGCGTAAAAGAGCATTTGCGCTCATTAAAGTAAACGCGCGCCTTGTTTCGGCGCAAAGGAATCAAAATGAAAAGAGTAAAGATCACCGTGATAAGAAGATCGGTTTACACCGATCTTATCAAAGAGTACGAAAGCCCCCTCACGTCCCCTTGCCGCACCAAAATGGGCGCGGTGTTTTATTCCGAAAACGGAGAGCGCCCCGAGGGGTTGTGTGAGATCGCCTGGGAAGAAACCTTAGCGCCGTTTGTGAAAAAGTTGGCGGAAGGCGGCGGCTGCTTTTATGGGGAATGGATGAAAAACCCGTATAGTGCCATGGTTTCATGCAACGACGGTTTTCGTCCCGTCACCTTTTTGCTCGAAGCGGAAGAATGACCTTCGATCCGTTTCTTTTTAGTGGCGCTTTTGATTTTTCTGCGACAAATTCTTGCGGATTGCTTTCAGTTGTTTGACAAAAAGGGGATAAGCAGATTAATATAGTATCGGCTGACTATTGTTTAACAATAGTTTGCCGCAACAGTACGCAATTCTTATGAAAGGAGCATTGATAATGAACAAAGCAGAATTGGAAAAATATGGTATCCAAAACGTGGGCAAGATCACGCACAATCCTTCCTACGACGCCCTTTACGAGGCGGAGATTGATCCCTCTCTCACCGGATATGAGAAAGGGCAGGTATCCGAACTTGGCGCAGTGAACGTGATGACGGGTATTTACACCGGCCGTTCCCCCAAGGATAAATACATCGTGATGGATAAAAACTCCGAGAACACCGTTTGGTGGACCAGCGAGGGATATAAGAACGATAACCATCCCATGAGCGAGAGCGTGTGGGCAACCGTGAAGGATATTGCCCTCAAAGAGCTTGCAGGCAAGGACCTTTACGTGGTGGACGCTTTCTGCGGCGCCAATGCCGATACCCGCATGGCGGTCCGCTTCATCGTGGAAGTGGCATGGCAAGCGCACTTTATCAAGAATATGTTTATCCAACCCACCGAGGAGGAGCTCAAAAACTTCAAGCCCGACTTTGTGGTGTACAACGCTTCCAAGGCAAAGGTGGAAAACTATAAGGAACTCGGTTTGAATTCCGAGACCTGCGTGGCGTTCAACATCACCAGCCGTGAGCAGGTCATCATCAACACCTGGTACGGCGGCGAGA
>DEWF01000010.1:148459-148678 GCA_002363545.1 Christensenella sp. UBA3217
TGTTCTCCATGATGAACTACTATCTCCCCTTGAAGGGCATCGCTTCCATGCACTGCTCCGCAAATACCGATATGAACGGGCAAAACACCGCCATCTTCTTCGGACTTTCCGGCACCGGTAAGACCACTCTTTCCACCGATCCCAAAAGACTTTTGATCGGCGACGACGAGCACGGTTGGGATGATAACGGCGTGTTCAACTTTGAAGGTGGTTGCTATG
>DEWF01000010.1:148743-173437 GCA_002363545.1 Christensenella sp. UBA3217
ACCTCGACAAGGACTCCGAGCCCGATATCTACAACGCCATCAAGAGAGATGCGCTTTTGGAAAACGTCACCTTGGATGCCGATGGCAAGATCGACTTTGCGGATAAGTCCGTCACCGAGAATACCCGCGTGTCTTACCCCATCAACCACATTAAGAACATCGTGCGCCCGATCTCCAGCGCGCCCGCGGCAAAGAGCGTTATCTTCCTTTCCGCCGATGCGTTCGGCGTGTTGCCTCCCGTGTCTATCTTAACTCCGGAGCAGACCCAATACTACTTCCTTTCCGGTTTCACCGCAAAACTTGCGGGCACCGAGCGTGGCGTCACCGAGCCCACCCCCACCTTCTCCGCTTGTTTCGGGCAGGCGTTCTTGGAGCTCCATCCCACCAAATATGCGGAAGAGCTTGTGAAAAAGATGAACAAGAGCGGCGCTAAGGCGTACCTCGTGAACACCGGTTGGAACGGCACCGGCAAGAGAATTTCCATCAAAGATACTCGCGGTATCATCGATGCGATCCTGTCCGGCGATATCAACAAGGCTCCCACCAAGACCATTCCTTACTTTAACTTGGAAGTGCCCACCGAGCTCCCCGGCGTGGATACCAATATCTTGGATCCGAGAAACACCTATGCCGACGCTTCTCAGTGGACGGTCAAGGCGGAAGACCTTGCCGCTCGCTTTGTAAAGAACTTTGCAAAGTACACCACCAACGAAAAGGGAGAAGCTCTCGTTAAGGCAGGTCCCTCGCTGAAATAAGTTTCACAAGGGTTATTTGTAGTGTGTGGCAGGGCAGAGAGAAGCAATTCTCTCTGCTCTTATAAAAGGAGTATTATGCGTCTTATTGCGTTGCCTTACGATCTAAGCGTGTGCAAGTACAGCGCTGTTCCGGCGCCGCTTGGCGGTTTTTATTCCCTTTCTTGCGTGGAGGGCGAGATCTCTCTCGTTTGTGAATCCGACAAAGTGCCGCAGGGGGCAATTGCCCGTGAGGACGGCTGGTGCGCCTTCCAAGTGGAAGGGCAGTTAAATTTTTCCCTCGTGGGCATCCTTGCCGGCATTTCGCAAACGCTTGCGGAAGCAGGTATTCCGCTTTTTGCGCTCTCCACTTACAACACCGATTACATATTGGTGAAAAAGGAGTATTTTGACAAGGCAAAGCGCGCGTTTCGTTCGTCCGACTATGATGTGGTTTCTTAATTGATCACGAGAAACTTGCGCATAGAGAATATGAAAAAAGGAAAAGGTAGTTAGCCAACGCTGCCGTTGGGGTCCCCAAAAAACAGATTATTTTTTTTGGTGGTGCCGGCGAAGGAGCGCTATTACGCAACCTAAAAGCTAAATATGGATAATAGTATATTATACGAAGTACATAATGGAATTTACGTTAACCTTACCAATCGCTGCCCCTGCGCTTGCGTTTTTTGTTTGCGCAACACCACGGACAAGGTGGGGCGCTCCGATCGCTTGTGGCTCACCAAGGAACCCTCGGTGGAGGAGATCAAGGCGGAGTTTGCCTGCCGCGATATCGCAAAGTATGAGGAAGTGGTGTTTTGCGGCTTTGGCGAACCCACCGAGCGTCTTTCCGATCTTCTTGAAATTGCCGCCTTTGTCAAAAAGACTTACGGTAAGCCCATTCGCATCAATACCAACGGACTTGGGGATCTTGTGAACGGCAGGTCCATCGCTCCCGAATTTGCGGGGCTCATAGACGTGGTTTCCATCAGTTTGAACACCCCGTCCGAAGCGCGCTATATGGAGCAGGTGCGTCCTCGTTTCGGCGCGGGCTCCTATCAAGCGTTGCTTTCCTTTGCCAAACAGTGTACTGAGTACGTTCCCAAAGTGGTTTTGACCACCGTTGCCACCACCCTCACCAAAGAGGAAGAGCAAGAGTGTGCCGAGATAGCAAAACAAATAGGGGCGTCTTATCGCATACGACCCTTTGAGTGACGGTGTATAGTGCGCGCTTGTATAGCGGCACATATCCTGCGCTAACTATTTCAAAAACGGGCAGTCACGTACGAACCGGTACGCTCCTGCCCCTTTTTTCAAAGAGCGCTTGCCTCTGCACCACTCTCCAACCGCGCATGGTGGTAATAGGAGATGCGCCTGCGGGATTTTTTCATCGCGCCTCGTCTGAGCGCCATTCTCCACGCTCACTTAACTTTGTTATAATATCCACATTATTCCATCACGGAGCGTTTGTCTTCCTACCACTCTGCGCCGTCACTTAGGCGTGCATAGTTTTCGTTGCTGTTTTCTATTTTTGTTTTGCCTCGTTTGAGCACCACTTTCCAACCGCGCATGATGGTAATGGGAGATGCCCCTGTGTTTTTTTCATTACGCTTCCTTTCACTCTGCGCCGTCACTTAGGCGTGCATAGTTTTCGTTGCTCTTTTCTATTTTTGTTTTGCCTCGTTTGAGCACCACTTTCCACGCTCACTTAACTTTGTAATAATATCCGCTTTCCACAGTTTTTCATCATGGAGCGTTTGTCTTCACGCCACTCTAAGCCGTCACTGTTTCGTAAAACAAGATATGCGATTAAATTCATCTTGTTTTTTGCCTCTGCACTACTCTCCAAGCGCGCATGGCAGCAATAAAAGTGCGCCTGCGGATCGTTTCGTCGCGCTCATTTTTTTCGCCACGTTTCGCGCACGTATATCTATATTAAATAGGGGGGTATGGGGAGTTGTTTTTCCTTTCTTTTTTTCTTTGAAAATTTTGTCGTTTATTTGTTCAAAACAGTTGACGGGTTTAATGCCTTGTGATATCATTACTGTGATGAAAATCTTTAAGGGCGATACGAGATATCGACAAGATTTGAGTGAATAATTTTGCTTATGACCTTGTCGCACTCTATGCCGGCAAGGTTTTTTTTATGTGTTCGATCTTATTATGGAGGTATTCATATGAATAAAAACGGTCTTATTTATGACGTTGAAGACAAGCCTCGGTTTGGAAAACTGATGGTCTTTGCGCTTCAGCAGTTGCTCGCCATCATCACGGCGACCATTGCTGTGCCGACCATCATCAAGTTGCCCATGCAGATTCCGGCAGCGATCCTCGGCGCTGGCGTGGGTACCATCGTGTACTTGCTCTTCACCAAATTCAAGAGCCCGGTCTTCCTCGGAAGTTCCTTTGCGTTCCTGAGCTCTCTCGGCGTAGCTACCATGTACGGCTACTGCGGTATCATCATCGGTTCCATCTTTGCGGGCTTGGTGTACGTGGTGATTGCTATCGTGATCCATTTCGCGGGTAGCAAGTGGGTCAGCAAGCTTATGCCTCCCGTTATCATCGGGCCGACCGTTGCTTTGATCGGTCTCTCTCTTGCGGGTAACGCAATGGGTGATATCGTGTCGGCAAGCGGTGTGGCGAATCTCTCTCTTTCCAACTTGTATGCCGCAGACGGTCCTGCCGGCATCGTGAATGCGGGCTACAACCTGGTGGCTCTCCTCTGCGGTCTCTCCGCTTTCGCCGTGATCATCATCTGCTCCACGCAGAAGAGATGGAAGGGCATGAAGCTCATTCCCTTCATCATCGGTATCGGCGTCGGTTATACCGTAGCTTCCATCTTCTCCATCATCGGTTACTGCGCTGACGTGGACTATCTCAAGATCATCAACTGGGGTCCCGTGGTCAAGAACTTCGTGAAGCTCAATTCCAATGGGCACGCCGCCTTCGTGGGCGTCACCGCCATCCTGGATTGCCCCCGCTTCGGTTTGATGGAAGCCATCTCCGAATTGGTGCACGGACACGTCAATAGCGATATCCTCCGCGCACACGATAATGCTACTCTTCTGAATGGTGCGGGCGTCGGTGAGATCGCCATCGCCTTCATCCCCGTGGCGCTCGTGGTGTTCGCTGAGCACATTGCGGACCACAAGAACCTCAGCTCCATCATCGGCCGCGACCTTGTGGAAGGCGAGCCGGGTCTCGAAAAGACCCTCCTCGGCGACGGCGTGGGCTCCATCGCGGGTACCATCTTCGGTATCTGCCCCAACACCACTTACGGTGAGTCCGTCGGTTGCGTTGCAATCACCAAGAACGCTTCCATCCGCACGATCTTTGTGGCGGCTTGCATGTGTATCTGCCTCTCCTTCTTCAGCCCGCTGATGGCTGTGCTTCAGACCATTCCGAGCTGCGTGATGGGCGGTGTGTGCTTGACCTTGTACGGCTTCATCGCAGTCAGCGGTCTTAAAATGTTTAAGAACATTGACCTCGGCGAGAACAAGAACCTCTTCACCGTATCCGCGATCCTTATCGCAGGTATCGGCGGCTTGTCCATCCAGATCCCCTACGCTCTGTCCCACGGCGGCGAAGTGAGAAAGACCATCACCATCACTTCTATCGCTACCGCGCTTCTCCTCGGCATTGCCGTGTACGCTCTTATGAACTTCATCGAGAAGAAGAATGCCAAGCTTGAAGTGAAGGATGCGGACGATGGTGTTGAAAGCCTTGTGGCGGGCGCCGTTGCTCCCGAGGCGGACTTTGAGATCAAGGGTGAACCCGCGAGCGAAGAGGCCGCTGCAGACAAAGCGGAAGACAAAGAATAATCCATACAAATAAATATTAAAAAGCAAGTTGGGAGACCTCGGTCTCCCTTCCTGCCGTAAAGGAGAAAAACATGAATTTCCCGAAAAACGTGACAGTATTCAATCATCCCCTTATCAATCATAAGATAGCCATTTTGAGAAACGAAACCACCGGCATGAAGGAATTCCGCGAGCTTGTGGAAGAGATCACCACCTTGATGGCATTTGAAAGTTTGAAAGACATTCCCACCACCGAGATAGACGTGCAAACCCCGCTTGAACTCTGCCGCCAAACCGTTGTGCAAGAAAAGAGCGTTGTGGTCGTGCCCGTACTTCGTGCGGGTCTTGGCATGGTGAACGGCATCCATACCCTCCTGCCCACCGCAAAGGTCGGTCATATCGGTCTTTACAGGAATGAGGAGACCTTGGAGCCCTGTGAGTATTACTGCAAACTTCCCGATGGTATTGAGAACAAGACCGTTATCGTTTTGGACCCCATGCTTGCCACGGGCGGTAGCGCCGTTGCGGCTATCAATATGCTCAAAGCGCGTGGTTGCAAGAATATTAAGCAAATGTCCATCATTGCAGCGCCCATCGGTGTGGAAACCCTTGCCAAAGCCCATCCGGACGTGCAGATCTACGTGGCTACCGTGGATCGTCAGCTCAATGAAAACGGCTATATCCTTCCCGGTTTGGGGGATGCGGGGGACCGTTTGTTCGGCACCAAATAAAGGAGCCGCCCCGGCAGGGCACATCTACTTTGTTTCTAACTTCAAAACCGCGCAGTTACGTACGCTTATACGCGCCTGCGCGGTTTTTCGTTGAGCCTCGTATCTGCACTCTTCCAAGGCGGCTCCGAGAAAATGATGCGAGCCTTGCATCCAAACCTTTCTCCAAAGTCAATTGAGTAAAAAGCACTTCGTTACATTGCGAGGTGTTTTTTTTGAGCCTCGTATCTGTACTCTTCCAAGGCGGCTCCGAGTCCGTTTGATCGGGAGCTTTGTGAGAGGTGCCTCCAAGGCATTCTCAAGGGAGACGAGAATGATGAAGTAGTTGAAAAGTGCCTTAATGATCGTTCACAGAGGCGCGTTATATTATGATTCTTTATCTAAGGCGCAAACGCATTCTATTGACCCTCCGCGTCTCTTTTGGTATAATGAACGTATAACAGTTTCGTTTGCGCAGCGGTGTTTTGCGCTAAGAGAGAGGAGGAGAATATGTCCGAAAAGAAAACAAAGTACAGCGGCACCCAAACCGAGAAGAACCTGTGGGAAGCTTTTGCCGGCGAGTCCCAGGCAAGAAACAAATACACTTATTTTGCATCCAAGGCAAAGAAGGATGGATACGAGCAAATAGCCGACCTCTTTTTGAAGACGGCGGATAATGAAAAGGAACACGCAAAACTGTGGTTCAAGGAGCTTGCGGGCATTGGTGATACTACGGAAAATTTGGCGGCCGCTGCCGATGGCGAGCAGTTTGAATGGACGGATATGTACGAGTCCTTTGCCAAAACGGCTGAGCAAGAGGGTTTTCCCGAGCTTGCCAAAAAGTTCCGCGGGGTGGCGGCAATTGAAAAGCGTCATGAGGAACGCTACCGTGCGTTGCTTAAAAACATAGAGCAGGGGCAAGTGTTCCAAAAGGGGGAGATTCGAATTTGGGAATGCCGCAACTGCGGCCATATCGTGGTGTCGGATAAAGCGCCTGAGCTTTGCCCCGTGTGCGCGCACCCGCAAAGTTATTTTGAGATCAGCGCGAATAATTATTGATCAAAAGGTTTTTAGTTATGACGATTTATGACTTTGTGGTTAAAGATAATAAAGGGAATGACGTGCCGCTGGAAAACTATCGCGGCAAGGTACTTTTGATCGTAAACACGGCAACGGGCTGCGGGTTCACGCCGCAGTACGACGGCTTGCAGGATCTTTATGATCGCTACGCCCCACAAGGGTTTGAAATTTTAGATTTTCCTTGTAATCAATTCTTGGGACAAGCCCCCGGAACGTCGGATGAGATAGCTGAGTTTTGCAAAGGTCGCTTTGGTATTACCTTTAAGCAGTTTGGCAAAATCAAAGTAAACGGCAAGGATGCCGAACCGTTATATGAATACCTAAAGTCCCAAAAGGGCGGCGTGCTTGGTAAAAGGATAAAATGGAATTTTACCAAATTCCTCGTGGGAAAGGATGGTACCGTACTTTCTCGCTTTGCCCCCACCGTCAAACCGGAAGAAATGGAAGAAGCAATCAAGGAGGCTCTGCAATGACCTATATTTACAAAACAAAAGATACCTGCGCCACACACATTCAGTTTGATCTAACGGACGGTGTGGTGTCCGATATCCGCTTTTTCGGCGGATGCAACGGGAACTTGAAAATGATCTCAAAACTGCTTGAAAAGAAAAAGGCGGAAGAGATCGTCACTTCTTGTGAAGGAAACACCTGCGGCAGGCGTAACACCTCTTGCGCCGACCAACTTGCGCAGGCGGTAAAAGCCGCCTTGAAGGAACAGGGGAAATAAGCAAAACGATACTTAGAATGATCAATTCAGGCGCGTGAACCCTTGGGTTCGATTCCCAAAGGGAGAACAACAAGAATGCCCGGCGGGAATCCCCGTCTGCGAAGCAATTCAAGCGAAGCGAAGAACATAATGCTTGCCAAAGGCAAGTACATAATGTCGCAAACGCGATACATCATGTTTTGCGAAGACATAGTTGTACCACCATAGGCGGTGGCATGATGTACACCCCGTTAGGGTGCATGTTGTATGTTTTGCTTTCAAGGTTCGCAAAACACATAAAAACACCTCGCTGTTCGGCGAGGTGTTTTTGGTACTCCCGGCGGGCGCGACGCGTTAAGCCGACAGCACAGTGCGCTGTCGGTAGCCAAAGCGGGGCGGGATCTATGATCGCGCCCTGGAGGGGCGAAGCCGTGAACCTTTAGGTTCGATTCCCTAACGGTAAAAAAGAAAAGCCTCAAAGAGGCTTTTTTGGTACTCCCGGCGGGAATCCCCGTCTGTACGGGCCTACCCGCTGAAAGTGCATCATAGCACTTTCCCTTTGCTATCGCAAAGCGCTTGCTTTGCAAGCGGCTCCCTATTCGATTCTCGTCGCTCGCACGCAAAAAAGCAGCCCCGAAAAGGACTGCTTTTTTGGTACTCCCGGCGGGAATCGAACCCACAACTGCCCCTTAGGAGGGGGCTGTTATATCCATTTAACTACGGAAGCGCACTTTTCTTTCGTACGTTGGATATAATAGCATACCCTAAAAAAAATAGCAATGATTCCTTATAAAAAATTGAACTTTCCTTTCTATACAGTGTATAATAAGGAAGATGAAAAAGACTCTTCCGCGTATACTTCCCATTCTTTCGATCTTACTCTCCGGTATTTTGTGGGGAGTGATCAGTCTTTTTATTCGTAAACTTTCGGCAGCAGGGCTCTCCGCAAGGCAGATCTGTTTCGTGCGTTTGCTCTTTGCCGCCCCCGTCTTTTTGTTAATAGCGCTCATCTTCTCTCCCGCACACCTCAAGATCCGTTTGCGTGATATTTGGATCTTCCTCGGCACGGGAGTGGTGAGTGTGTTATTGTTCAACACCTTTTATTTTTATACCATCATTCATTCCGAGGCTTCCGTTGCGGTGGTGCTGCTTTATACTTCCCCCATCTTCGTAATGATCCTTTCCGCGCTTCTTTTTAAGGAAAAGGTAAAGACGGAAAAGATCTTAGCGCTTGCCATGACCTTTATCGGTTGCATTTTGGTTTCGGGCGTGGTGAGTGACGGCGCTTCCGTTCGTCCCATCGTGGCTTTGGTGGGTGTGATGGCGGGGCTCTTCTATGCGCTCTATACTATCTTTGGCACCTTTGGGCTCAAGCAGTACGATCCCATGACCGTCACGGCGTACACCTTCTTGTTTGCCTTTTTGGCATCCTTGCCCATTTGCCGGGTGGAAGGGGTATTCTCACTTCTTTCCGCCAAACCCTCGCTGTGGATTTGGTTTGTGGGTATTTCTTTGCTTTGCACGGTTCTTCCGTATTTCTTCTATACTTGGGGCTTAAAGAGGGTGGAACCTTCGCGTGCGGCGATCTTGGTTGCCGTGGAACCCTTGGTGGCGTGTTTGCTCGGCATCTTCTTTTACGGGGAGTCGCACGATTTCCCGAAGATCCTCGGCATCGTGTACGTGCTTGGCGCCATCGTGCTTATGAATATGCCCAAGAGAAAGTACGGTTGATGCACTTTGTTAAAAAGAGGCGGTTGGTCGTTTAAAAGAAAAAGGGCTCGGCGGAAACCGAGCCCTTTTTGTATCTTTATGAAATAACGTTATCTATCTTTTTTTCTGTTCACGAAAAAGCCTATCAGCAAGCTGCCAGCAAGCATATTAAAGCCCATGGTAAAAGCAAGGATCAAAGTTTTTCCCGAAACGTCTTGTTCCGAAAGGTTGGTCAAAATGCCGTCCAGCCAATAGTCGGAAACGGTCACTTTGGAGGAAATGGAATCCAGAAGCATCAAGATCAAAGCGAGCACCACCGGTCCCACAAGGCTGATGGCAAGGGCGCCGCCCACTTTGCGAATGCAAATTGCCACCATGAAGTAAATCGTCACGTACGCGATCAATACGAATAGGATCGCCACGATAGACCCTGCAAAGAAGTGTCCCGTGTGTCCTACCTCGCCAAAGAGCGCAAGCCCGGAAAAAAAGGCAAACAGGGCGGTCGCCAGCACGATAAACACGCAGGATACAAGGGTGGAAAGATACTTGGAGAAGAACACAAGGTCGTTCGAGTAACCTTTTGCATAAATGTTCTTAATGGTATTGCCCTGATAATCTTCCGTCACAAAGAGGGTGATAAACGCCGCAAGTACCATCAGAAGGGAGGAGGCGCCGATCCCCTTCATCGTGCTGAGGGCAGAGGGGGGATTCACGTCGTATCCGAAAGCGGAAAGCGCTTCTTCCGACTCAATGGTGGCAAGGATCACTTTGGTGGTCACGCCGGTGATGAGCACCATTGCCAGCGAAATAGCCAGGCAGATATAAAAGGATTTGGCTCTTAAAAGACGACGAAATTCAAGTTGCATCAGTTTTTTCATATCATTTACCCAACCTTTCAATAAAGTAGTCTTCAAAGCCGTAGTTCAACACGGTCAGTTCGGAAACGGCAATTCCCTTTTTGACAAGCAGTGTGTTTATCTCGGCAGAGCGGGTGAGATCGGTGTGCACAAGCAAACTTTCCCCGCGGTGGCTGATATCCGTAAAGCCGCTCTCTTTTAAGATTGCTTCCGCTTGGTTTATATCGTCCGCCGCTATCTTTAAGCCTTGGCGGCAGCGATCTTCCAGCTCTTCCGCCGTGATTTCTTCCACAAGCTCACCGTTATTGATAATGCCGTAGGTGGTGGCTATCTTGCCAAGCTCATCCAACAGGTGGCTGGAGATCATAAAGGTCACCCCTTTTTCACGGTTGAGCTTCAAGATCAGATCGCGTATCTCTTTCATGCCCGTGGGGTCCAAACCGTTGATGGGCTCGTCCAAGATCAAAAGGTCGGGGTTGCCGAGCAGGGCAATGGCAATGCCGAGGCGCTGTTTCATGCCAAGAGAAAAATGCCCCGCCTTTTTCTTGCCCACGTCCCCCAGTCCGACGAAGTCCAACAGCTCGTTGATCTCTTGGTCCGTGCCGCCCGAAACGATGGAGAAGCGCTTCATGTTTTCAAAAGCGGTGCACCCTTTATAAAAGCCCGGCGTTTCGATCAAAGAGCCGATGCGGCTCCTCATCTTAAACAGGCGTGTGGATCCGAAAAGTTTGATCTGACCGGCAGAGGGGCGCATAATTCCCAGGATGAGTTTCATGGCGGTGGTTTTACCCGCACCGTTTTTACCGATCAACCCGTAAATATCCCCTTTTTTGACGTGCATATTGATATGATCCACGGCAACTTTAGTCGGGAAACGCTTGGTAAGACTCCTTGTTTCGATCACGTATTCCTCGGAAAGCGCCGTTTCCATGGGTTTTACTTGTTCCATTTTTCACCTCTTTGGGGGCTATTGCCCATTACTTATAGTAATGCCCGTTGAAAATTTTGTCAAGTGTCGGCATTGCCGTAAAGATTCAGGGCGGGAGAAAGTAAGAGAAAAAATGACGAAAAAAGAAAAATCGATAATTTTTCACTTTATCACGCTAAATTGCTTTACAACGTCTTTTTCCCCGTGCTATAATGACTTCACGCTCAAATGATATTCGGGCGTGAAAGGTTATGAAAAGGAGAAATAATAGTATGAAAAAGAGAATTGCAGCTGTAATCGCTTGCTTGCTCACCGTGGCAACACTTGCCACCTTCGTTTGCGCCTTCGCGGGTTGCAACGGTGCTTCCGGTTCCTCTCAACCCTATATTGAGACCAAAACCAAGAACATCACGGTCGGCGTCACCAATGCGGCTCCCATGAACTACAAGGAAAAGGGCAAGTGGGTCGGCTTTGATACCGAGCTCACCCTCACGGTGTTCAACGCTTTGGGATACAACGTTATGTTTAAGGAGATCGAGTGGTCCAACAAGTATTTGGAGCTTGAATCCGGCACTATCGACTGCATTTGGAACGGCTTTACCGCAAACAGCAGTGATAAGATCAACGGCGTTTCCACGGCTAGAAGCGATATCGTGAATATGTCCATCAATTACATGCTCAACGAGCAGTGCGTGATCAGGAACAAGAACGTTGCTTTCACCGATGAAAACTCTTTTAACAAAAAGATCATTGCCTATGAAATCGGTTCCGCCGGTGACGCAGGTGTGGGTTGGTTGGAAGAAGACTATGAGGATGTCAAATTCATGAAGAAGGGTTTGAAGTCTCAGGCGGATGCTTTGAACGAAGTGAATTCCGGCACGGCTGATTTCGCGGTGGTAGATAAGTCCCTTGCGGATAATGCTGCGGGCAACGGCTACAACAACATCGTGATCGTGGATAACTTTGATTACTTTGAGTTGGAGTATTATGCCATCGGTTTCAGAAAGGACGCAGCAGGCGCGGCTCTCAGAGATAAAGTGAATATTCTTTTGCAGGCGTTCTTTGCGACCGGTTATTTGGAGAGCTTGGCAGAGAAGTACAATATCGATTACGTGAACAGGATCCAATCCGTTTTTGTGGCGTAATAATCAATCTTTCTACTTATGACGTTTTTTGATGTGACGCAAAGCCTCTTCGGAGGCTTTGCCCTTACATGCTTGATTTTTGTGTTTACCTTGGTGGTGGCTATCCCTCTCGGGATGGTCATCGCCTTTGGTTTGATGAGCAAATTCAAACCTTTGAAGTATTTGCTCAAAGTGTTTGTTTGGATCATTCGGGGCATCCCTCTGATGCTTCAAATTTTCATCGTGTACTTTGCCCCTGGCATTTTGAATGACGGCGTAAACTTTTGGAACGAGGTGGACAAGTGGTTCTACTTTAATTTCGGAGTGGATGCGGGCGGCGCGTTTATTGCGGTTTTGATCTCTTTCATTATCAATTACGCTTGCTATTTTGCCGTGATCTTCAAAGGCGGCATCGAAGGCATCAGCCGCGGACAAAACGAAGCGGGTTTGGTGCTGGGAATGACTAAGCGACAGATATTCAGGCATATCGTGCTTTTCCAGGTGATCAAAAAGATCACCCCGCCCATGAGTAACGAGATCATCACGTTGGTAAAGGATACTGCGCTTGCCAATTCCATCGGCGTGGTGGAAACCATTTTGGCGGCAAAGAATTTTGCCACGACTTTCCCGCCCCTGATTTGGCCTATCTTCTATTCGGGCGTGTTCTATTTGGTTTTCGTGGGACTTTTAACTTTGCTTTTCGGCTTCTTGGAAAAGAAGATGGCGTTTTATAAGGAGTGATCGATATGGCGTACTTGGAAGTAAATGGCATACGAAAATCCTTTGGCAAGACCGAGGTTTTGAAAGGCATCGATTTTTCCCTTGAACAAGGAGAAGTGCTAGCGATCATAGGTTCTTCGGGAAGCGGCAAGACCACGCTTTTGCGTTGCTTGAACTTTTTGGAGTTTGCGGATGAAGGCACCATCAGTTTGAATGATGATCTTTTGTATGACGGCGTGAGCGAAGCGGCGGCAAAGAAGAAACTCAAAAACAACGATAAACTCTTGCGCAAAAAGAGGTTGCACTTTGGGCTTGTGTTTCAGCAATTCAATCTTTTCCCGCATAAGAACGTGCTGGGCAACTTGCTCCTTGCTCCCACCCTTATGGCAAAAGAGGATCTTTCCTTTAAGCAAAGGTTGCACTTTGAAAAAAGTCAGGAGTTTGCCAGCCTTAAAGAGCGTGCGCTTGCCACTCTGGATCGCGTGGGGCTTTTAGAGAAAAAGGACTTTTATCCTTGCCAACTTTCGGGCGGACAGCAACAGCGTGTTGCCATCGCTCGCGCGCTTGTAATGAACCCCGATATCCTGTGCTTTGACGAGCCCACCAGCGCTCTTGACCCCGAGTTGACGGGGGAAGTGTTAAAGGTCATACGCGAACTCAAAGACAGCGACACCACCATGATCGTCGTGACGCACGAAATGGAGTTTGCGCGTGACGTGGCGGATAAAGTCATTTACATGGCAAACGGCGTAATAGAGGAAGCAGGCACCCCCGAAGAGGTGTTCGGCAGACCGCAAAGCGAAAAGACCAAGTCTTTCCTTGCGTCAAGAAAAAATCTGTAAGAGTAAGGGCTTGCAAGCAAGCCCTTCTTTTCTTTTTCACTCTTTCACTTTGCATTTGATTATGTTTTAAAGGCACGGCAACAAGAGCCGCGCTTTTTCTTGTATTAAGGGGTTCAGCCCCCTTGTCGAACGTTGACTTTTCCCCTTGAACGTGCTATAATATCGCCATTAAATCTGTGAGGTGCAGCATGGCTTGCGATCATAATTGTTCTTCTTGCGGAGAAAACTGTTCGGAAAGAAAGGGTGGGATAGAAAAAGAACGCCTGCACGAACTGTCAAAGGTAAAAAAAGTAATAGGCGTCATTAGCGGAAAGGGCGGCGTTGGTAAATCCCTCGTCACTTCCTTAATGGCGGTTGCGATGCAGCGTCGCGGGTATCGCGCCGCTATTTTGGATGCGGATATCACCGGTCCTTCCATCCCTCGTGCGTTTGGGGTAAAGGGAGCGGCGTACGGTGATGAGAGCGGCATTCTTCCCATGCAAACTGCCTTCGGCACGCAGATCATGAGCATCAACTTCCTTTTGGAGAACGAGAGCGATCCCGTGGTTTGGCGTGGCCCCGTTCTTGCGGGTATGGTCAAAAACTTTTGGACGCAAGTGATCTGGAAGGACGTGGACTATATGTTCGTGGATATGCCTCCCGGCACGGGCGACGTTCCCTTGACCGTTATGCAATCGCTTCCCTTGGACGGCGTGATCGTGGTGACCACTCCGCAAGACCTTGTGGAGATGATCGTGGAAAAAGCGGTCAAAATGACAGAGCTATTGAATGTGCCTGTGATCGGATTCGTGGAGAATATGTCCTATTTTAAATGCACAAAGTGCGGGGAGAAGCACCGCATTTTCGGTGCAAGCAAGGCGGAAAAACTGCGCCGTGATACCAAAAAGCCGGTGGAGGAACTTCCCATCGATCCCGAGATCGCTTCGCTTGCGGACCACGGAAAGATCGAACTGGTAGAGGAAAACCCGTTGCAAAGTCTTGCCGATGAGGTAGAGAAATTATGAAGAAAAAAACCGTATTGATGGACGAAGCTGCCGTCTTGCGCGCACTGGTACGTATCTCTCATGAGATTTTGGAGAGAAACAAAGGCACGGATGATCTCGTGCTGCTTGGTATTCGTACGCGCGGCGTTCCCATGGCGGAGCGCATTCGGGAGAATATTCGCTCGATAGAGGGCAAGGAAGTGCCTTGTGGCTCCTTGGATATCACCCTTTATCGTGACGATCTTACCGAGCTTTCGCAGGACGCCTCGGTGGTCAGTTCGCACTTCCCTTGCGATATCATCAATAAAAACGTGATCTTGTTAGATGACGTGCTCTTTACCGGTCGTACTGTTCGCGCGGCAATAGAGGCCATTCTCGATAAGGGCAGACCTCGCACTATTCAACTTGCCGTCCTTGTGGACAGAGGACACCGCGAGCTTCCCATTCGCGCCGATTACGTGGGTAAAAACGTGCCTACTTCTTTAAGGGAAACCATAGACGTTTCCTTTGTCGAAACGGATGGGGAAACGGGCGTTTGTTTAACGGAAACGGAAGGGGAGTGATCTCTCCGAAAACTTCCTTGAAAGGGAGAAAAAGGCAAATAAAAAAGTCGGCTCCTCACCGACTTTTTTTATTAAGGTGTTTTTTTGAATTACGCGTTAAAGCCGTCTTTGTAAGCCTTGCCGAATTTTAACACGGGCTTTTTGCCGGCAGCAATTTGGATCTTCTCGTGGGTGAAGGGGTTCACGCCTTCTTTCGCGGGAATGTCTTTTACTTCAAAGGTTCCGAAGCCAACGATAGAAACTTTTTCACCTGCTTTGAGAGCATCGGTGATCGCGTCGATAACGGCGTCAAAAGCCTTGGCGGACTGAGCGTTGGAGAGTTCCGCTTTTGCGGCTATTGCTTTGATCAATTCGGTTTTTGTCATTTGATTTACCTCCCTTAGACAAAAATGTTATTTTTATTTTACCATACCAAATGTTGCGTGTCAATACCCCAATTACGTCTAAATATTGTGTTTTTATCGCAAAAGCGTTATAATAAATTAAAAACGATGCAATTTGTCCGTTCACGCGGACTGTGGGAGGAACTATGGGAAGAAATGTGGTATTCACAGGCACTTTAACGGCGGAGGAACGCGCCACGGTAATGCGTTTTGCCATTGAGATCGGTGAGAAAGCAACCTGTGCCACCAACTGTTTGTTACGCCCCTTTGAAATGTCCATGCTGGAAAAAGCTTTTCGTGAGCGCGAGGAGTTGATCGAAAAGCGTGAGCGCGCGTATATAGAGCGTGCGCGCACCTTTGATCCGAACAAAACCTCCATGGAGTTTCGCGCTTATTTTGGGGATAATATGACGAGCGAGCAGTACGGAAAGTACATTGCGGAATTGATCAAGCAGGAAGAAGAGGGCAAAAAGATGATGCGCCGTTCTTATCAGATCACGGTGGAGTTTTCGGAGTTGGATCCCGAGGATCAAGCCTTTCACGAATCTCTTTCTCCGCGCGTCACCTTTGGTGACAGCAATGAACTGCACGAGGAGTGCTCTTTTGCGCTCACTCGTGATATCAAGGACGCTTTGCAGGATTCTTCGCTTGGAGGGGACCCCGAAGAGGGTTTTGACTTTGGCGCGTTTTACGTTGGCAGAACGCCGTTGTATTATCAGGATCTTTGTGTGACGGCAGGGGGAGAACCCGTTCTTTCCACCGTCACCCGGGATGGAATAATGGACCTTTTCCTCACAGAGGAAGATCGCGCCGAGCTTGAAAACTTTGAGCTCAATCGCGCAAGAAATCGCAAGATCATTGAAAAGCTGTTCTCCTAAACCCCGCGGCGGGCGGCAAACGCGGCTCTTTATTTGACATAATGAAAGGGTTTTTGTAGAATGTAAGAGTTCGGAGGGTTATTTTATGAAAAAAATATCCAAGAAAAGTAAAATAATGATCATTCTCGTGGCGCTCGTGTTTGCATCGGGCATCGCGGTTCTTTCCACCATGGCGGGCATTGGATACTTTGAATATCTTTCCATCGATCGTATCGTGTCGGCTCCCGACGTTGCGGCGGATGGTTCCATCACCTTAATGAGTGCGAATATCCGCAGGCAGGAAAAACTGTTCAATTTCAAAAAAGAAGATATGGGTTCGCACCGTTGGTATAAACGTGCGGACGGCTATCTCAGAAATATTGCCGCCGTGCAACCCGATATCTTGGGCGCGCAGGAGGTGCAACCCGGGCAGTATGAGTTTTTGACCAACCATTTGGAAGGATATGCAAGCGTGGTGTCTTATCGTGATAAGAAGGGGGATCGCAGCGAATCTTGCCCCATTTTTTACAGCGTGGCGCGCTTTGAGTTGTTGGAAAGCGGCACTTTCTGGCTTTCCGATACGCCGGAAAAAATGAGTAAGTTCAAGGAGAGCGATGAAAACCGCATTGCCACCTTCGTGAAGCTGCGTGACAAGACCAACGATATGGTGATAGCCGTTTATAATACCCATCCCGATTGGGCGAGCGTGAGCGCCAGGATCAAGCAGCTTTCCGTGATCGCGCAAAAGGCACAAGAGAGCGATGCCGATCGCATCGTTGTTTTGGGGGATCTGAATTCCGAGAGAAAGTTGCCGGGAGGCAACGAAGGTCTTGCGCCGCTGGATGCTTTCTTAAAAGATAGCAAAACCTTTGATACCATCGTGGAGAACAATTACGGGGACGGTGCCACCTTTAACGGCTATGGTATTGATCCCGATGCTCCGATGGGCTTGGATTATATTTACGTGCCCGAAACCACAAACGTGATCAAAGTGGGCAGGGTGGATACAAAGTATAAGGGAGTGTATCCTTCCGACCACTATCCGATCTATGCAAAGGTGATCTTTTGATAAAGAGTGAACAAATGAAACCCTATTCCTTTTTTACGCGCGCCAAGTACGCGCTTTCCCGCAAAAAAGTCACCCCGCCCGATCGTCAGGGGGAGATCGTAATTGCGAGTTTTAACGTTCGCTTTATCAACGACGACAGGGATCTCGGCAAACGTCATTGGTATTACCGTGCACGCTATTGCTTACAAAACGTGCAAAAAATGCAGCCCGATATCCTTTGCTTGCAAGAAGTAAAACCGGTGCAGTACGCGTATTTTCGTAAGCATCTCAAAGGCTATGCGGGCGTTATGACTTACCGCGATGATTCTGAAAACAGTGAAGCCTGCCCGATCTTCTTTAACGCCAAGCGCTTCGTTTTGTTAAAGAGAGGTACTTTTTGGCTTTCCGAAACGCCGGACGTTATCAGCAAGAGTTGGGGAAGCGTGCATTGCCGTATTGCCACCTTTGCCACCCTTCGTGATCGTGACGGTTCGCAGTTTACCGTATATAACACTCATCCCGATTATAAATTCGAGCAAACCAGAATCAATCAACTCCGCGTGCTTGCCGATCATATTGCGGAGCAGGGCGCCTTAGATAGAACCATTGTAACGGGGGACTTTAATGCCATGAAGGGGGAACCTTGCCTCGCTCCCTTTGAAGAGATGCTTCGCGATAGTAAGGATTTCCGCGGGGACGTATTCGGCGCCACCTATACCGGCTTTGGTGAGGTGGATATGAGTGACCTTTCGCACGGCATAGATTATATCTATCTTCCCAAGGGTATTACCCTCTTGGATACCGGTGTGTTGCAAGCGCGTCCTAACGGCGTTTACCCCAGCGATCACGACCCCATTTTTGCCCGCATAAAGTTCTGAAACTCTCTTAGTTTTGCTCATATATAATGCAAAAAGGCGCCTTTTTTTACAAAATGCCCAAGAAAATGGAGTTTTTTTGATATCCGGTATTGACATTTGTAATATCATAAACCAATTCAAACGCAATTAGGGTACGGCAGATTTGCCGTACTCTTTTTGTATCCGTCATTTTGTTTAGAAGGGGAGGCAGACTATTGACGCCGGCTTTTGATTTATGTTATAATCAAAAAAGCGTGCGAGGGCAGGTTGTGTGCCCGATCCACGTTGCATTTTATTAGAAAGGAGAGATGATTATGGCTAAATGGATTTGTCCCGTATGCGGTTACGTTCACGAGGGGGATGTTCCTCCCGAGTTTTGCCCGGTTTGCAAAGTTCCCGGCAATAAGTTTTCCAAGCAGGAGGCGGAGAGCCTTACTTGGGCAGCTGAGCACGTCGTAGGCATCGCTAAGGGCGTGGATAAAGAGATTTACGACGGGTTGAAGAGTAATTTCGAAGGCGAGTGCAGCGAGGTGGGTATGTACCTTGCCATGGCGCGCGTCGCGTATCGTGAGGGTTATGCCGAGATCGGCGCCTACTGGGAGAAGGCAGCTTGGGAGGAGGCGGAGCACGCCGCCAAGTTCGCAGAGCTCCTCGGCGAAGTCCTCACCGACAGCACGAAGAAGAATCTCGAAATGCGCGTTGACGCAGAGAACGGCGCCACGGCGGGCAAGACCGCCCTTGCCAAGAAGGCGAAGGAGCTCGGGCTCGATGCCATCCACGACACCGTGCATGAAATGGCGAGGGACGAGGCGAGACACGGAAAGGCGTTTAAGGGCTTGCTCGACCGTTATTTCGGCAAATAAGCCGAGCGCGTATAGCGGCGCATATACTTCGCTGCCAGCGCCCCAAAGAATTTTATCAATTCTTCGGGGACCCCAACGGCAGCTTTCGCTAACTATTTCATCAAAGGGCAGTTACGTACAAGGAGTACGCGCCTGCCCTTTTCTTCAAAGAGCGCTCGTCTCTACACCACTCTCCGCGCTCTTGCAGAAGCATGAGTGTCCTACAAATGTGAACGAAGTGAATTATCATATGAGCGATAGCGAGTTATCATTTCGCGGAGCGATTATCATTCGAGCGATAGCGAGTTTATGTCGAGCCTCGTATCTTCACTCTTCTTTGCTCTTATTCAATATTGTTATTTGCACCACTCTCCGCGCTCGATAGAGTTTACAAATAAAGATAAAAAGCAGAGGTCTTTTCGGGGACCTCTGTTTTTTGTTGCCAAAAATACTGTCAAGGTTTTTTCTAATTTATCAATCCAAGCAGGTAATCGGATTCTACTTGAAATAGTTTACAGAGCTTGATGATCTGCGAAATACTCGGTTCATAGCGTTCGGTTTCCCAAAAGCTGACCGTACGAAAGTCCACGCCGATAGCCTCTCCAAGCTGCTTCTGCGACATGTTTCGTTCTTTCCGTAATTCCCGAATTCTTTCGCCGTACATGATTCTATTCTAATAAAGTAAGAATATTTAGAATTGACAATCTAAGAAGCTTAGAGTAAAATAAAGTAAATATTGTGCGAATGCATTCAATTTTCAGTCGTCGCATTCGTTCAAAGAAAGGAGAAGTGCATGAACAAAAAAGTGATTCGCTACATTTTGGCTTGTTTAGGTCTCGTATGCAACATAGTTGCGCTTGTCTTGTTTGCGGCACCGTTTGTATCAACAGACATATTTACTGTTTCGATAAGCGGATTCGAATGTGTTAAAGATGCATTGGATGGATTTATTGGAGTTCTTATAGCTTTAATTTTTACATGTATTTTATTGTTGGTTTCAGCATATATAACTTTCAAAGCCATTAAAAATGAAAGTATAATGAATGAAAAGTTAGGAAAGCCTACATTGGCTTTCTGTGGTATGCTCGCTTTCATAACGCTTATTCTTCAATGTTGTACGCTTGTTCTTTCAAAAACTGAAGATGTTGAGATCTTTAAGGTTGGTGGCGGTGCGATTGCGTCCGGAGTAATGGCTTTTGTGGGGACAGTAGCATCAATTGTTTCTTGCTATTCCGAAGGTTGGGAAATCTCCAAACATGCCGAGGATGGGATCGAAGCAACAAAAAAAGAAGTTCCGTCCCGTGTGGGCACTAAGAGTATCGAACTAAGTAAACTTAGGGAGCTAAAGAGTTTGCTTGATGATGGGGCGATTACACAAGAAGAGTTTGAGTCAATGAAAAAAGTTTTCTTGGATGACTTTTATGGTGGATCGACAAAGTAGATGTTAAAGACAACAATAGAATGCGAGCATCAGTTATTGGGAGAATGCCAAGCAGGAGCCGACCGCCTCTGCGATCGTAAAGCTTGCCGGATATTTTGACGTCTCGACGGATTATCTTCTCGGCGTTTCCGATTGAAAATCAAATTATAAGAATGAAAAGAGAAGGACGGCGGGTGCCGTCCTTTTTCAAAAGAGATATCCCAGTCCGAAGGCGATGAGGAAGGAGATCGCGGCGACGCTCGCCATATTCAGCTCGAAGAAGCTCATCAGGAGGGCGGCAGCGGTCGCGATCGCGGCGGCGGGCAGGCTTCCCGTGGCGTAGAGAACGTAGGGGAAGGTGAGGGAGGCGAGGACGGCGTAGGGGAGATAATAGAGGAAGGACTTCAGGAAGGGAGAAGTGACCTTTCTCTTGATGAAGACGAAGGGCAGGACGCGCGGCACCAAGGTGGCGACGAACATCAGCGCCGCGGAGATCAGGAGGTATGTGAGGTTCATTGCTCCGCCTCCCGATCCGTAGTCTCGTCGTTTTGTTCCGCCGTATCCTTTTTCGGGAAGAGGGCTGCTGCCGCGAGGGTCGCCGCGACGGCGGCGAGGATCACCCGAAACCCCATCGGGATCTTATTCAATCCGGGGATATAGTATAGCCCGCAGGAGATCACGGCGCCCGCAAGGACGGCGAGGGCGATTCCTTTGTGCTTCTTCATCGGCGGGAGGAAGATCGCGATATACATGCAATAGATCGCGATGCCCGCGGCGGCGATCACGCGGGTGGGGAAGAGTCCGCCCGAGAGGTATCCGACGATCGTCCCGATCTGCCAGCCGAGATAAGGGAGGGTGGCGAGCCCGAAATAGTATGCGGGGGTGACGGCGCTTCCCTTTTCGTTCGCGAGAGCGAAGACTTCGTCCGTCAGGAAGAGGCTCATCGCGAATCGAGTCGCGGGGCGGATGCGGATCTTGACTTGCTGAGAGAGGGAGAAACTCATCAGGGCATAGCGCAGATTGATGACGAGGACGGCAAGGGTCAGCTCGAGATAGCCCGCGCCGAGGCGTAGGAGCTCGATCCCCGTGAATTGACCCGCGGAGGTCAGGTTCGTGGCGGAGATCAAGGCGCCGAACCACAAGGGGAAATCGCTCCTCCTTGCAGCCAGACCGAAGGTGAAAGAGACCGCCAAATAGGCGATGGCGACGGGGATCCCTTTCTTGAATCCGGATAGAAAACGTTCCTTTGTGTTCATACGCTAACTACTATATCACGGCGTCGGGCTTCCGACAAGCAAAAGCGGGGGGAAGGGGCGAGAAACTTCGCGCCCCGACCTCCTCCGCTTACGAAAGAAGGCGCCCGATATCCTCGGCGCCTTCATCGTTTGAAGCGGTCGTTCTCTCCGAAGAGGATTATTTCTTGAAAGCGTTTATTCTATAAACTCCGCAATGTCTTCCAAGCGGCAATGCAGGGCGGTGCAAAGTTTGTTAAGAGTATACGTGCTAACGTTTTCATTTTTTCTCAAACGATCAAGTTGCCCGGTGCTTACGCCAAATTGCTTTATCAGCTTGTATTGTGAGACGCCTTTTAGTTTCATGGTCTCCCAAAGCTTATCGTATACTATCATGGCTATATTGTAAAATGAGATTATTTTATTGACAATTGCCCGTATACGGGCTATAATATTCCCATTCAAGGATGATATTGTGCAATTTGCTGCCTTTTGATTCCCAAAAAAACAACATGGAGGATCTAAAATGAACAAGAAAATTGTAAAGTTTGTGTTGGCATGTTGCGGTGTTGTGTTCTGCGTCATTGCGCTCGCTTTGTTTGCGGCACCTTTCGTGGGTGACGTGGTCACCGGCTTTGACTGCATGGAGAACTTTGACGATACCTTTGCGGGAGTTGCCGCCACCTTGGCGTTAACTTGCTTGCTTTTGGTCGTGAGCATTGTGATCGGCATTCAAACTTTGATCAAAAAAGGTGACGCGGGTTCCAAAAAATCCGCAAAAGTCTGCGTTGGCGTTTTCGGTACGCTCGCATTCATCACCTTTATTCTGCAATGCCTTACCATTGTCATAATGGGTTATAATCCCGATTACGTGGAGATCGGCGCGGGCGCCGTGGCGTCCGGTGTGTTCGTTTTGCTCGGCACCTTGGCTTCCACCATCTCTCTCTTCTTCAACTCGGAAGCAGCTGCGGTTTCCGGCAACAAAGCCTCGGCATTTGCTCCTCGCGCTGCGCAAAAGGTGGATACCCAGCAACTCAGAGAGTTGAAAGAGCTTTTGGATATGGGTGCGCTCACGCAGGAAGAATTTGAGGCAAAGAAGAAAGATCTTTTGAACATGTAATTTTTTTCAGCGCTATAAAAAACGGGACGGTATTTGCCGTCCCGTTTTTCATAACGGAATTTATCAATGCAGTTGGAATTGCATCACCACGGGGCAGTGGTCGGAATAAGTAAACGCGGTGTAATGGTTGCTCACCGACACGCAAGTGACGTTTGCCGTCACGAGGAACCCATCTACAATAATGGTAAAGTTGCCTTCTTTGTAGGGAACGTCACAGTTGCGGCAGGTGGGTTGCAAAGTAAGGTCACTGTAAGAAGTGCAACGGGTAATACAATCGGGCAAAAGAGAGGCGGGGAAGGGTTGTGCCCAGCCGTAGGAAGCCTTGCCCTCGCCGCCGTTTAGATCCTGCGTGGACGTGCCGGTAAAGTCGTGGTTGAAGTCCCCGCCGCACACGCAATAATTCCCTGCTTCATACTCCGCTTTCATATCGTTAAAAAGCATGGTCATTTGTCCGGTACGTATCTTGTTGCTGCCGCCGTATGCGGAAAGGTGCACGTTATAGAGCACAAGTTCTTTTCCTTCCGCCACCGTAATGCGCGATTTACTATAACAGCGGTCCAGATCCAAAAATTTGCTAAACCCCGTGGAAATGGGCAAGGAGCGGCGGAGCCCCGAAGTGATCTCGTAGCGGGAGAGCGTCAAGATCTCACTGTTGGAAGCGCCGTGCGGTTTGGTCAAAGGGTACATTAAAAAGGGTGAATGGTAATTCACGGCGGCAGTATAAGCATAGTTTTCAAAGTGGTTCATGATCAATTTACTTTCGTCTATATGGTAGCTTCTGGTGGAATCAAAGTCCACTTCCTGGAAGAACACAAAATCGGGGTCGAACAGCAGGGTTTCTTTGCAACCATCGTTTATGCATTGCCTGACCGAAGAGCGGCTGCGCGCCCAGGACTCTTTGCCACCATCCATAAAGAAGGTATAATCCTGCACGTAAGCGCCAAACCCCAGGTTTTGGGTTACGATGGTGTAAGTTTGTTCGGTGTGCACTTCCGATAGGGCGGCGGTACCGTGCGGTTCCAAGGCAAGGTTATCGGGCAGGCGGGAATAGGCTATCATCACGTACGCAAAATATCCGCCCACGGTCAAGATGGGAATGAGGATCAAACACAGGACCACCGTCAGAATGATCTTAAACTTTTTGCTTTTCGGTTTTCTCTTAGACATACTCCCTCCTTTTATCGTATCTTGATTTGTGCAAGCACTTTGCCCACTCGGTCATTTATAACGAAGGCACCGGGAATGGGTTCGGTCCCTCCGAGATTGATCACTACAAGGTCCCTTCCTCTGAAATAGCGGATCAGCCCCGCGGCAGGATATACGGTAAGGGATGTGCCCGCAATAAGCAAGGTATCCGCTTCCGCAATGGCGCGTATCGCTCCCGTCACCGTATCGTCATCCAGTCCTTCGCCGTACAAAACCACGTCGGGCTTGATCACGCCGCCGCAGGAACAGTGGGGCACACCTTTTTGGCGTTTGACTTCATCTAATGTATAAAAAGCGCCGCAACGGGTACAGTAATTACGCCTGACCGATCCGTGCAGTTCAAATACCTTTTTACTACCCGCATCATCGTGCAAACCGTCTATGTTTTGCGTGACCACGGCGGAAAGTTTTCCCGCTTGTTCCAAGCGTGCAAGAAACAGGTGCGCCGCGTTGGGTTTTGCCTCGTAAGCAAGGATCTTGTCACGATAAAACTCAAAAAAGTCTTCCGTGCGCTCCATAAAGCATTCGTGCGACAGCATATATTCGGGCGGGAATTTGTACTTTTGGTTGTACAGTCCGTCCTTGCTCCGAAAGTCGGGAATGCCGCTTTCGGTGCTTACGCCCGCGCCGCCGAAAAACACCAAACGCCGGGAGTGATCTATGATTTCTTGCAGTTTTTCAATATTGCTTTTTTCCATATCTAAACTATATCACACTACCGCTCCCGCTTTCAAGAGGGCGGGTGATTAATGCGGAATGCGGAATGCGGAATTGCCGAAGCCGACAGGCGAAGGCAGCGTCGAGCAAAGCGAGATACATCATGCTTGCCTTTTGGCAAGTGCATCATGTCACCAAAGGTGATACAAGAATTCGATATGTGCTAACGCACTCGATAGGCTATGCAATGCGGAATTAGGAATTCGGAATGCGGAATTGTTTTTTTTGTGCAAGAATGACCACTTTTATTTGTCATCCTGAGCG
>DEWF01000011.1 GCA_002363545.1 Christensenella sp. UBA3217
CTTGATTAAAAGTCAAGTGCTCTACCGGCTGAGCTAATGGGTCATATCCGTGACGCAAAAAATAATATCATTATTTACTTCCCTTGTCAAACAAAAATCCCGTTATTTTTTTCTTCTTATGCGAAAATCCAATTATTTTTCAAAAACATTTGCATTCTTAAAAAAAGCGTTATATAATAACACTCGACGATGGAGTATGGTGTAGTGGCAGCACATAGGCCTCTGACTCCTATGGTGTAGGTTCGATTCCTACTACTCCTGCCAAAAAGTCTCATTTGCTTGCCGAATGAGGCTTTTTTGTTTCTTAGATCCCACACAAAAACAAAGAATGCCTTTATAGATCAAACCCTTATTTGCGCATTTTTGCGCTTTCTTTTACCCGATTCGTTTTCCTTGTTTTATGAATAAAATATTTTTTCAAACAGGGCTTCATCAGCGTTAAAACGAACAGAATGGCGGCAAGCATTAAAAAGGCACCGAAAACTTTATCCGCATTCTCCCCCGCAAAAAGCGCAACGGCAAGTACGATCCCGCCCGCAACAAAGTTTCCCGCCGCAAGAGCACCAAACAATCTTTTCCCTTTGAGCCCAAGCATGGTGCCAAGCAATGCACCCGCCCAAACCCCCGTCATAGGAAGAGGAAGCGCAACGAAGGAAAACACGCCGAAAAAGATAGGATCTGCCTTTTTCCCTTCCGCAATTGCCTTCTCACGCAGCTTATCCGCCTGACGTTTGATCCTGCCTGTAAATAAGGCAAACAGCCGAGCGATCACGCCGATTTTTCCCATTTTCTCAGCCGCTTTGGGCAATAGCAAGGCAAGAAAAGCGCATAGCAAAAGTGAGCCGGAATAAGCAACCAGCGCGCTGAGAATAGGAGGTTTCCCGAGTGCCGCCGCGCAGAGGATGCTTCCCTTTATTTCGGTCACGGGTATCACGGCAAGAATGGCGGCAAGTGAGTACCCTTCGCCGAAAAGCGCCGTTAAAGTTTGAACGATCCTTTTGCTCATTTTCTCCCTTAATCCTCCCTAAAACGCTTGCCTTTTTTTGCCCTTTGTACTATACTCAGATCATGAAAAAGATTTTAAGCGCCATGCGTCGCGCCGTGCAGGATTTTCATATGATAGAAGACGGGGACAAGATCGCCGTGGGTATTTCGGGCGGAAAGGATAGTTTGATCCTTTTTGAATCGCTGTACCGTTTTTCCAAGTTCTCCCCCGAAAAGTTTTCGTTGATCGCCGTCAATATCAACATGGGCTTTAAGGAAACTTCAAAGGAAGAAATGGACCGTCTGCGCGCCTATTTTCAAGAGCGTGAAGTTCCCTTTATTGAGGAAAAAACCGATATTGCCGAGATCATATTCGATATCCGCAAAGAAAGCAATCCTTGTAGCCTTTGCAGTAAACTGCGCCGCGGCGCGCTTTGCTCCATTGCGGCAAGAGAAGGCGCAAACAAGGTGGCGCTCGGACACCATGCGGATGACGTTTTGGAAACTTTTTTGCTTTCCTTTATGCACGAAGGCAGACTTTCCACCCTTTCCCCCACAAGCTATTTAACCCGCACGCAAACCACCGTGATCCGTCCCCTTTTGTACGTGGATGAAAAGGATATTCGCGGCGCGGCACGCAGGTTGGAACTGCCCGTGGTGTTTAATCCCTGCCCTGCCGATAAGCACACGAGGCGAGAATTTATGAAGCAGCTTGTGGAAGATCTCCGCGCTGAAATACCCGACGTGAGAAAGAGCATGCTTTCCGCCATCGTGCATCCCGATCGCTACAATCTCTGGAACAAATAACTTTCTTTTTATCGCATTTTTCCGTATTTTTTCTTGGTGCTCTCTCCGCCGCGAATATGGCGCTCCTCTCTGTTTTTGTTTAAGATGGCTTTGACCACGCGAGCACTCCCTTTGTCTAATAGGGGGAGCCTTACCGTCATATCGCTATGCACGGTGGATTTGCTCACGTCAAACACGCGCGCCGCCGCTCGGACCGTTGCCCCGCTCTCCGTGATATATGCCGCAATTTGATACACTCTTTCTTTAATGCTCTCTTTCATATTGCCTCCGTTTTATATCCTTATGTCGAAAAATGCAAAAAAAGAATAAACAAACGCGAATGCAAAAATTGCCCGCTTGACGGTTTGAAACGGGTATAGTATCATATAATCAGAGCAAATACGGGAGGCGTGTCATGCAAAACTTTATCCAAGAAAAACAGGATCTGTTGGATGCAAAAGGACGCTTGAAAACGCCCGGATACTCCACAAAAGAAGAGTGGAATTATGAGCGAAACGACATCAAAGCCTCTGCCTTTCGCATAAAGGAATGGGATTATTACTATTTCGGTAACGATCATTTCGGCGTGGCGCTCACCATTGCGGATAACAGCTATATGGGGCTGATATCCGCTTCTTTTATGGATTTTGACACTCCTTTTGAACACACCAAGAGCAAAGTGATCCCTTTTACCTTCGGCAAATTTGCCATGCCCCCCTCTGCGGACGTGGGAGAAACCGTTTATCAAGGCAAAAAAATCGAAATGTCCTTTCACGTGGAAGAAAACGAGCGCCATATCCGTTGCCACTTTCAGGAGTTTTACCAAAAGAAACCGTTGATCCTTGACGTGAAACTGAACGATATGCCGCACGACAGAATGTGCATTGCCACCCCGTTCAAAGAAGATAGGAAAGCATTTTATTACAATCAAAAGATCAATTTGATGCACGCGGAAGGCTACGTGCAAATGGGGGAAAAGAGTTATACGCTGGACGATTCCCCTCTTAACATGGGACTTTTGGATTGGGGGCGCGGCGTGTGGCCCTATAAAAACACCTGGTATTGGAGCAGTTTGAATACCGTTCTTGCGGATGGCAGAAAGTTCGGCTTTAATTTGGGTTGCGGCTTTGGGGATCCCACATACGCCACGGAAAACGTGCTGTACGTGAACGGCGAGGCGGACAAATTGACGGACGTGGAGTTTGCCATTCCGAAAAAAGAGGACGGCTCTTTCGACTATCTTTCCCCTTGGAAAATAACCTCCCCCGACGGCAGACTTGACCTTACCTTTACCCCCATCTTGAACCGTGCGGCAAAGATGAAAGTGCTGATGCTATCCTCGGACCAAAACCAAGTTTTCGGGTCCTTCCAAGGTAAGGTGATGCTTGGCTCGGGGGAAGAAGTGACCCTTGAAAAAGCGGTGGGCTTTGCCGAGCGCGTTTCCAACAAGTGGTAAAACCCCTAAAAGTCCCTATAGAGTCCCTAAAACGATGACCATTGAAGAAGCCTTTCAAAAGTTAGCAAGATCCCCTTTTCGCTCTCGCTTTCACCTTTCCGAAAGTGATAAGGCGTACGTTCTGGAGCACGGATTGGACGCCATTCGTGCCCATGCGGATGAGTTTGTAAATAGCCGCCTTGCCCCCGCCTTTATTCCAAACGACGGCAAACAAACACCCATGCGCGGACACCCCGTATTCGTTGCGCAGCACGCCTGCGCCTGCTGTTGCCGCGGCTGTTTGAACAAATGGTATCACGTGCCGCTCGGCACCGCCCTATCCGGCGACCAACAGCAAAAGATCACCGATCTTTTGATGGCGTGGATAGAAAAAGAATTATTTATCAAAAACGATTAAAACTCTTCCTTCCTATCCTTTAAAACTCGGCGAGCGGGAGAGTGGGGAAAAGACGAACGCTCTTTGAAAAAACGGGTAGGAGCGCCTAAAAACGCTATCTCCCCCCAATAAAACAAATCACTTACTCATCAAGCGTAAAGAAAGGTACAGTTACGAGGTATAGGACACAGTAAGAATCGGCAGCACCTCCTACTCTTCCCACAATGCGGCGACAGCAGAGAGTTCTGCAAAGACGAATGCTCTTTGAAAAAACGGGTGAAACGCCTTTGCAGACTCATCCCCAAACAAACCGACCATCGAGCGTAAAGAAATGTGCAGATGCGAGGCTCGACGAAAAAACGCGCAGGCGCGTACTATTCGTACGTAACTGCGCGTTTTTGAAGGCAGAAACAAAGCAGATGTGCCTTTATTTACGCTCGATGATATTTGTGTCACTATACGCTACCGCCCTTATTTGCGCTCGATCGTATACCCATCCTTAGTATCTTTAATAAGATACCCCATCTCGCCTATCTCATTCCTGAGCCTATCCGCTTCCGCCCAATTCTTTTCCTTCTTGGCGGCAAAGCGAGCTTCGGCAAGAGCCGCAACCTCAGCCGGCACCTCTATCTTTTCGGGCGCGGGCGCGGTCACTTTGTCAAGCGATAAACCAAGCACTTTATCAAACTCCAATGCCAACTTATAAATATCCTTGCTCTTGGGCAGTTTTACCGCTTCCCACAGCACACCCAAGGCAAAGGGGATGTTCATATCGTCCTCCACCGCTTCCTTAAAGCGCTTCATCAGGTCCGCCGTAACGGCAGGATCGGTGGCGGTGGCGCTCATCTTGTGGGCGTAAAGGGCGTTGCGCAACCTTTCATACGAAGTGTGTGCCGCATCCATCCCTTCAAAGGTAAAGTTCAGCTTTTTGCGGTAATGCGCATTCAGGCAGAAATAGCGGAAGTCAAGAGGCAAATAGCCTTTCTTTTCCAAATCGGAAATGGTATAAACGTTTCCGAGGCTCTTGCTCATTTTGCCGCCGTCCACCATCATAAATTCCCCGTGCATCCAATAGTTTACGGTCTTCTTGCCGGCAAGCGCTTCGTTTTGCGCTATCTCGTTTTCGTGGTGCACGGGCACGGCGTCTATGCCGCCCGTGTGAAGGTCAAACACCTCTCCGAGGTACTTTTTGCTCATGGCGCTGCACTCGATGTGCCAGCCGGGGAACCCCATTCCCCACGGACTCTCCCACTGCATAATGTGGTTTTTATCTGCCTTTTTCCAAAGGGCAAAATCGGCGGGATGACGCTTCTCGCTGTTTTCCTCAATGCGGGCGCCCGCCTCTTTTTCATCCACCGTTTGACCGGAGAGTTTTCCGTAGCCGGGGAATTTGCCTATATCAAAATAAATGCCGTCCGATATCTCGTAAGCATAGCCTTTTTCAAGCAGCCCTTTCACGAATTCTATCATTTCGGGAATGTGGTCGGTGGCTTTGGCAATGATCTCGGGACGGGATACGTTCAAAGCGTCAATATCCTTAAAAAACGCCTCGGTATAAAACGCCGCGATCTCCCAAGGGGTCTTGCCCTCTTTGCGAGCCGCCTTTTGCATCTTATCCTCACCTTCGTCACCATCGGAAAGAAGGTGGCCTACGTCCGTTATGTTCATAACGCCCTTCACTTTATAGCCGCAAAAGCGGAGCGATCTCCTAAGGAGATCCATAAAGATATAAGTGCGCATATTACCGATATGGGCATAACTGTAAACGGTGGGGCCGCAGGAATACATCCTGACCAAGTTTCCCATGATCGGGGTAAACTCTTCCTTTTCACGATCCAATGTGTTATAAACTCTCATACTTCTCCGTGTTATTCGTTTTCTTTGTTTTTCGTTTGCAGCTCAATGCCGATATCGGCATCATCCGGCTGCTTGCGTGCGGGGATGCCCGCCTTTTGCTCCAATTCTTCAATGCGACGGTTCAAGCGTCTGAACTCTTCCAGAATGGGGTCGGGGAGTTTGATCTGATCCATATCCGCAATACGCACGTCCCCTTGCTTGACCACTCTGCCCGGCACACCCACCACGGTGGAGTGCGGCGGCACTTCCTTCAAAACAACGCTGTTTGCACCGATCTTGCTATCATGCCCGACGGTGAAAGGTCCAAGCACCTTGGCACCCGCAGAGATCATCACGCGGTCTTGAATGGTGGGGTGACGTTTACCTTTATCTTTGCCGCTACCCCCCAAGGTCACGCCCTGATAGATCACAACATCGTCACCTACTTCCGCCGTTTCTCCGATCACCACGCCCATGCCGTGATCAATAAACAAACGTCTGCCGATCTTAGCGGCGGGGTGTATCTCAATGCCGGTCTTTTTCTTGGCGCGCTGAGAGATCACACGGGCAATAAACTTGTGACCGTGCTCGTAAAACCAATGCGCGCGACGGTACATACGGATGGCTTTCACACCCGAATAGGTGAAGTACACCTCCCAAAAGCTCCTCGCCGCAGGGTCTTTATCGAGGACGTTCATGATGTCCTCTTTGGTTCTTTTACTGATAAAGCACATGTTTCTTTCCTTTCTTAGTTATTTTCGAGAACCGCCTTGATCCTTCTGACGCCGGCGGAAGAACTTTGTTCTTTTACGATGCGGAAGTGTCCGAGTTCACCGGTGTTTGCCGCGTGCGGTCCGCCACAGATCTCGGTGCTGAAGTTGCCGATGGCGTAAACCTTCACCTTCTCGCCGTACTTGCTGTCAAACACGCCTATGGCGCCCATTGCCTTGGCTTCGGCAACGGTCATTTCCTTGCAAACAACGTCCGCCTTTGCCGCAATGGCATCGTTCACGTACTGCTCGATCTTGGTGATCTCTTCTTGCGTCAAAGGACGGTCCAAATTAAAGTCAAAGCGCAAGCGCTCCGCCGTGATGTTGCTGCCCTTTTGGCGAATGTTCTCATCTACTATTGTACGCAACGCGGCGTTCATAAGGTGCGTGGCGGTGTGAAGCCTCGTAACCTCCACGGTGTTATCCTGCAAGCCGCCCTTAAAGCGCTGTTCCGCGCCCGCGTGCGATTTTTGCTGGTGCTCTTCAAACGCCTTTTGATAGCCTTCCACGTCCACCTCGTAGCCGATCTCCTTGGCAAGCTCCACCGTCATTTCAATGGGGAAGCCGTAAGTATCGTACAACTTGAACGCCGTCTTACCCGAAAGCCTTTTGACGGGAAGATAGGAGATGACCTTTTCAAACTCCTTCAAGCCCTGTTGCAACACCGAGGAGAAACGCGCCACTTCCTTATCCAATTCGGAAAGGATCTTTTCCTGATTCTCACCGATCTCGGGATAGATATCCTTATACTGATCGATATACACCTTTGCGATCTCTCCGAGCGCGCCCTCTTTCAAATCGATCACTCTGCCGAAACGCACGGCGCGGCGGATCAAACGACGGAGCACGTACCCTTGGTCCACGTTGGAAGGGGTCACGCCTCTTTGGTCACCGAGGAGCATGGTTGCGGTGCGGATATGATCCGCAATGATGCGCATGGCCTTGGTCACTTCGTCACTTTCACCATACTTTTTGCCCGAAAGCTCTTCAAGCTTGGCAATGGCACCTTGGAAAAGGTCTGTCTCATACACCGACTTATAGCCGTTCAGGATGCAAAGGGTGCGTTCCAAGCCCATGCCGGTATCCACGTTCTTTTGCGCAAGGGGAGCAAAACTGCCGTCCGCTTGCTTATTATACTGCATGAACACGTCGTTCCAGATCTCAATATACTTACCGCAATCACAAGCGGGAGAGCAATCATCCGAACACTTGGGTTTGCCGGTATCGATAAACATTTCGGTATCGGTGCCGCAAGGACCCGTTTGTCCGGCGGGGCCCCACCAGTTGTTTTTCTTGGGCAGGAAGAAGATCCTATCCGCAGGGATGCCGCACTTCATCCAAATGCTTGCGGCTTCCTCGTCACGCGGTGCGGTTTCATCCCCCGCAAAGACCGAAACGGCAAGACGATTTTTGTCTATCTTTAACACCTCGGTCAAAAACTCAAAACTCCAAGAGATAGCCTCTTTCTTAAAGTAATCTCCCAGCGACCAGTTGCCCAACATTTCAAAGAAGGTGCAATGGGTGGCATCGCCCACTTCGTCAATATCGCCCGTTCTGACGCACTTTTGCACGTCGGTCAAGCGAGTTCCCTGCGGATGCTTTTCACCCGAAAGATAGGGAACGAGGGGGTGCATACCCGCCGTGGTAAAGAGCACGGTGGGATCATTTTCCGGGATCAAAGAGGCGCCTTGAATCACGGCGTGCCCTTTGGCCTTAAAAAAGTCAAGGTAAAGTTTGCGCAAAGTAATCGAATCCATAGTATGACTTCCTTTTATTTTTTCGCACCTTTAGGTGCGATGGTGTTAAAATAATCTTCCAATTTGGCGGTGGCAAAGGATGGCGGCATACCGTCCAGCGTTGCCATGGCGATCTTTCTTCTGGGGAGAGGGAAGGAAAGCGGCACGATATTGAGCTCTCCGCTTGCAAGTTCCTTACCGATATACTCTTTGGTGACGCAACCCACGCCCAAACCCGCTTTGGCGCATTCCGCCACAAGATCCACACTGCACAGCTCAAAGGCGGGATTGAGTTTACCGCCCAAATCCTCAATGGCGCGTTCCACGGCGCGGCGGGTGCTGGACCTTTCCTCCAAAAGGATCAACGGGAGCGAAGTGAGTTCACTCACCGAAAGGGGCGCGGTAATGCGCTTCATATAGTCCGCATTTGCCACAAAGCATTCGCCGATATCGGCGCAAGGGGTGAGTTTGATACCCGCAAAAGGAGTATCATCCACACGGTTGATAAAGCCAAGATCAACCTTGCCCGCTTTTAACAGATTCATGATCTCATCCGTGGTGCGGTTGGTGATCTTGATGCTGATCTTGGGATACTTTTTCTTAAACTGCTCAATGCGGGGAAGAATAAAATATTTGCTGATGGTATCGGACGCACCGATATGCACCGTGCCCTCTTCCAGTCCTCTCATTTGAGAGAACTTGTTTTCCGCCGCCATCAATTCGTCGTAAGCGCGGGAAACGTACTCGTAGATCATTTTTCCCTCGGGAGTGAGTTCCATACCCTTGGCGGTACGCACGAAAAGCCTGCCGCCGAGCTGCTCTTCCAATTGTTTGATCCCGTAAGACACGGCAGGTTGGGAAATAAAGAGTTCCTTGGACGCTTTGGATAAATTACCTGTTTTGGCAACCACGTAAAAAACTCTGTAAAATTCGAGCTTGACCATGAGCGCGCACCTCCCGTGAAAATGTCTATAAAAAATTATATACATAACGCGCGCAAAAGGCAAGGGTTTTTTATGGGATGGGTTTAATCGGCTGAACTCAGCACTTTCAAAAGCGGCCCGCTATAAGTGGTGGCATTATCCACCGAAAGGGTCACCGCACTGTTCGCATTGTGCAGATGTATGCCGTTTCCGTACACGCTCGTGATATGCGTATCGACAAAGGAGGCGTGCAAGCCGTGCCTGCCGTAATAATTCAACAAAACGCCGTCCCCATAATGGCTACTGTAACTATTCGAATAGCTATCGCAGGAATAGATGGAGCAAGAAGTAAAGGTAAGGTCCCCCTGATCCGCCCTGAAAGCGTTCGCCCCCTCAAACTCACAGGAAGTGAACTCGCACACGGCGGTCATCGTGGATCTGACGGTGAAAGCGCAGGCAGAAGCAAGGCGCGTGTCCGCATAAAACCCGCAATTCTCCGCGGTAAGTTTTACCTCTTGTGCGGTGCCGGTACCTCCTCCCATCTTGGCTCCGTACACGGTAAAGTTCCTGAGGGTCAGGTAGGTTTCCTCCGTGCAAGCGCCGTACACGAGTGCAAATTGATTGACGGCGGTGGGCACGGCGCTGCCGATCGTGCTCTCCTCGTCGGAAGAGTTTTCCAACGTGATGGCAAAGTTCTCGATCATGCCGTTTACGATCTTCAATCCGCCGAGGAAGGAAAAACCGTTTGCGTGCACCACGGTGGAAAGGTAATTCCCTCCCGTCACGTTGGGGATGCGGTAATCCTTCGGGAAGGTGAGCTCCGTGGGGGTATCCGCCACACCGATATCGGCGGTAAGCGTGATCTCGTCCGCTCCGTAAAAGTACTTCAGAAAACGCTCTTCCGTATTTGCCGTGAGCAAAAGACGGCAATTCTTGCCGTAAACCAACTTTCCGTTCCCCGAGAAGGAAAGCTCGTAAGAGGAAATATCCAAGCTTTGCCCGTCTCTAAGAGTGACTTCTTGGGTCAAAAGCAAATGGTTCGTCAAACGGATACGGTCGTAATTCACGTTCGCGGCGGCGGCAAGAAAATCGCCTACGTTATTCACCTGCGTGGCACCTCTTCGGATCGAAAAATTCATATCCGCCTTCCCGTAAAAATCGGAATCGAAAGAACTTGCCACGATCAAGCGGATAAAGGCAAGATCGCCCGCAGCCACGTTGTTGCTCTCATCGTATTCGTAACGGAAACGATCAACGGAAACCGAGGCGCTTTTGTAAGCGATCGCTTGGGGCACGGGGGTTTGATGGGTGCCGTCGTACTCCACGACGGGCATCACGACGCAGCCGTTCAAAACGGTGGCAAGAGTGCGGCGATACACTTTGCCCTCTCCCGTAACGTACAAGGGATACAAATCGTTGGTATAGATCGCACCGTTGTTTACGATGCTGCCTTTCACGTCCGAAAGATACGCTTTGGCATTGCCTTGGAAATTCGCTGCGCCTCTTGCCAACAAAATGCCATCGTTTACCAACGTGCCGTAATTATGAAAATCGGCGTTTTCGGTGATCAAAATACTCACCGCTTCTTCCGAGGGGGACTCAGGGAGAGGCGCCCCTCCCATCAAGGTGCCGTATAGGGAGAAAGTGGATCGATCCGTTGCCGTAAATTTGTGTCCGTTTAGGTTAAACGTGCACCCTCTTCCGATGTAATAAGAGGAGTATCCCGTAAGGGTGAGATCGGTTTCCAAAACGATGTTATCATAGCTTGCGTCACTGTACACTTCAAGGAAATCATTTTTGTTCTCAATATGCGCCGTTGCATGCAAAATGGTGTAAGAATATACGTAAGTACCGGCGTACATGCAGTAAATCGGAAGGATGGTGACGGTCATTTGCACCTCGCCCGCAGCCACGCAAGTATCCACGTCTTTTTCCGACCCTACGTAACGAAGTTTTAACCTATAAAGATCGGTAGGCAAGGTTTCGGAATCCACGGTAAAGGCAGGCACGTGCTCGTTTTTGTCATAAATGATCTCCGTGTAATCTGCCTCGAAAAGCACGGATTCATCCGTCAAATACTTGCGGATGACCACCTCGCCCGAAACCCCGGCAAGAGGCGCAAACGCCCAAACGCCGCCTCTGTTATCAAAGCTGCCCGTGTTGAGGAAGGTGCTGCCGTCCGCCACCGCCAACCTGCCCTCGCTAACGACGGTACCGCGGTTTTCAAAATAATTACGGAAGTTGCTATCCGCCGAAAGAGTGGCAATACCGCTCTGCTCGTTCACAAAACTGCCTGCGGTAGAAATGTTAAGCCCTTGCGGGAAACAAAGCGTGCCGCGATTGACAAGGGTGCCGAAGGTATACGCGTTGGCGATGGTCATACTGCCTTCATTCACGAAGGTGCCGTCTATGGAAACCACCCGTTCCCCGGAAAGATCGGCTTGGTTCAGGAAGGTACCCGCTTTTCTGATCTGCACCCCCGTTCCCGCGCTATATACGCCCGCGCACTCGTTGGTAAAGGAACCAAATACCTGTATGGCCTTTTGCGTGCTGAGATTGCCGCCGTTTGTAAAGCAAGCGTCATTGCCAACGGAAAGAGAATCACAACTGAGTATTCCGCCGTTTGCAAAGGTGCCGATCACCGTAAGGTCGGAAGTGAGGGTCAAGATATCCCCTTCTCTTAACGAGAAGGAATCCCCACCGGGAATGGTCAATGCGGACATCTTATACTCGTAAAAATTCCCGCTATCCGACAGCGTTTTCAGCTCTGTAAGATCGGCGGCGGTTTCCACTCCTTTTTCAATGGTGAAAAGCGCGGTTGCCTCGCCGTAATAATCCTTTGCCCTCGGATACATCGTAACGGTGACCCGTCCTTGCCCCGCGCCGAGGTTATCAAAATACTCTGTGGTAAAATCCCTATCCCTGCAATCCGCCAACGTCACGGCTGGGGAATAGGAATAATACCCTTTTTTGCAAACGCATCCATCCACGAGGATATGCTCCGCCGTCAAGCGCTTGCGAAGGTATTTAACACCCCCTTGCTCTTGTGACAAAAAGGGTTTATCTTGATCTTTGAGATACACCGTGCCGGCGTTGGAAATGGTGTTATCGCTGGTGAACACGCCGCAATCATCTATGACCGCATGATCCAATATCGTAAAGGTCCCGTGGTTTTTGATAGTGCCGTAGTTTTCCAACTCGCTGTCCCTGCGCCCCCCGGTGGAAAGATGGGCACCCGTCATTTTGATGGTGCCGTAATTTTCTATTTTGCCGTGGTTTTCCAACCGATAGCCATATTGCAACAAAAGACTTTTGCCTGCGGGAATGATAACGGTACTATCCTCGGGAATGGTGTAATTGATCCACATGGTCACGCCCTGTATGTTCGGGCTTGCAAACACCGCCGCCAGGTCATCGGTGGATTTGCAATAATAACTATTATTCGGCTGAATATAAAAATGCACCGTCACGCTTCCCTGCACCGTGGGGTTCTCCGGCTTGGCGGTTATGGTCACACTTGCCGTACCGACGTTTACGTTATCGGAAAAAGTCATATCAAAATAATCGCAAGAAACGTAGCGACCATCCACCCGCACGTCAAGGTTTCGTTTTTCAAATTCAATGGGTTGCCCCGAATAAACGTAAGTATCCCCCACGAAGAAGGAAAAGATCATCTCCTCGGAAAGCTGCTTTTTCTCCGTTTTTGAGCCGCCGAAAAGACTACATGACGCCAAGGTCACGGCCAACATGCTCAATAGAAAGGCAAAAAGCAATATCTTCTTTCTCATAATTGTATTGTATCACTTACAGTGATAAAAAGCAATGCTTGTTTTCTGTAAAATAATCCCTACAAAAAAGCGCCCATGTGCCCGCACCGTGTGACGAAACGAAAAGATACAACGAAAGAAAAAGCGGCAAGAGCAGGATCTTTCCCCACCTTTGCCGCCGTGTGTTTTGTGAGAATCAAATTATCTTATCTCGTTTTTGCGCACCACGTCATGCGCGCCGCCCTCCACGATGCTCGTGGAAGAAACGAGGGTAAGGTTTGCTTTTTCCTGCAATTCGGGAATGGTCTTTGCGCCGCAGTTACACATGGTACTCTTGATCTTGGCGGTGGTCATTGCCACGCCGTCTTTCAGTTTGCCGGCGTAAGGCACGTAACTATCCACCCCTTCCTCAAAAGAGAGAGAGGCTTTGCCGCCGAGGTCATAGCGCTGCCAATTGCGAGCGCGGGCGCTGCCTTCCCCCCAATACTCCTTCATATAGGTGCCGTTGATCTTCACGATGGCGGTGGGGCTTTCGTCAAAGCGGGAGAAGTACCTGCCGAGCATGACGAAATCCGCTCCCATCGCAAGAGCGAGGGTCAAATGATAATCGTGCACAATGCCGCCGTCCGAGCAGATGGGCACGTAAATACCCGTTTCCTGAAAGTATTCGTCGCGCGCTTTTGCCACTTCGATCACGGCGGTGGCTTGTCCGCGACCGATGCCCTTGGTTTCGCGCGTGATACAGATGGAACCGCCGCCGATACCCACCTTAACGAAATCCGCGCCGCATTCGGCAAGGAAACGGAAACCTTCTGCGCTCACCACGTTGCCCGCACCCACCTTGACACGATTGCCGTACTTTGCACGAATAAATTCGATGGTGCGTTTTTGCCATTCGGAATATCCTTCGGAAGAATCGATGCACAAGCAATCCACACCTGCTTCCACAAGAGCGGGAACGCGCGTTTCATAATCACGGGTATTGATACCGGCGCCAACCAGATAACTCTTATGGCAATCCAAGAGTTCGTTCGCGTTCTCCTTGTGAGAATCATAGTCCTTACGGAACACAAGGAAACGAAGGTTGCCCTTTTTATCCACGAGGGGAAGAGTGTTGATCTTATTATCCCAAATGATATCGTTTGCCTGGCTGAGGGTGGTATCCTCGCCTGCGGTGACAAGTTTATCAAGAGGGGTCATAAAGCTGGAAACGGGAGCGTCGGGCGCGGTATGTCCCACGCGATAATCTCGGCTGGCAACGATGCCCACGAGTTTGCCGAAGGCGGTGCCGTCCTCGGTGACAGCCATCGTGCTGTGCCCCGTTTTTTCTTTGAGTGCAAGCACGTCCTGCAAGGTGGAAGTGGGCTTTAAGTTGGAATCGCTTACGATAAACCCTTTTTTATAGGACTTGACTTTGCGCACCATGTTGGCTTGACTTTCCACGCTTTGCGACCCGAATATAAAACTGATGCCGCCTTCCTTGGCAAGAGCGATTGCCATATTATCATCAGAAACCGCTTGCATGATGGCGGAAACCATCGGGATATTCAAAGTGATGGGGCAATTCTCTTCTCCCTTTTTGTACTTCACGAGAGGGGTCTGCAAGCTGACCTTATCGGGAGTGCAATCGGAACCGGAATAACCGGGGATCAACAAGTATTCGCCAAACGTGCGGGATGGTTCATCGTAAATGCGCGCCATAATCGTCTCCTTTTTGTAAAATATATTGTTTTGATAATAATGAAAAAAAAGAGAAAAAGCAAGCGTTTTTCCCTTTTTCTCTTTTACATTTTTTCCACCACGAACTTGAGGACTTCTCCGAACTTTTTACCTGCCGCATCTGCCGCTCGCTTCACGTCCTCATGCGAAAGCGGCTCTTCGGAAATGCCCGCCGCGGGATTGGCTATCAAGCTGATGCCCATTACCTCGCGTCCCATATGGCGAGCCGCAATGGCTTCCACCGCCGTGCTCATGCCCACCGCATCTGCGCCAAGCACGCGGAACGCTCGGATCTCCTCGGGAGTTTCAAACTGCGGACCGCTCACCTGGATATACACGCCTTCGTGCATGGTGATCCCCGCCTTTGCCGCCCCTTCTTTTGCAAGCGCGATCAATCGAGGGGAATAGACACAGCTCATATCGGGAAAGCGCGGACCGAATTCGTCGTCATTTTCACCCCGTAAAGGAGAAGGAACGAACTGCGAGATCTGTCCGGTGATAGCCATAAGATCTCCCGCTTTGTAAGACGGGTCGATCCCGCCCGCCGCGTTTGTTAAAATGACCGTCTTGGCTCCCAGCGCACACATCAAACGCACGGGCAGTACCACTTGGCTCATCTCATACCCTTCGTAATAGTGCACCCTACCCTGCTGGATCACCACCTTTTTTCCTCTGAGCGTGCCGAAGACCAAGCGCCCCAAATGCCCGCTGATCGTGCTTTTGGCGTAACCCGAGATGCGATCGGATCCGATCACGATGGGATTCTCCACCTCTTCCGCAAACGCCCCTAATCCGCTTCCCAAAACAATGGCAACGTCCGGCACGAAAGAAGTGACCTTTCTAACGGATTCTTCCGCAATTCTTACCATTTCATAAGCATTCATATCCGCTTACTCTCCTTTCTTCTGTGCAAGAATAATCTTGCCGCCGCCCTTGCCTTTGCCTTGAGCCCTTTCCCCTGCTTCCATTCGCTGAAAAAGGCGCTTACCCTTTCCTTCAACGTGCCCTCCCTGTACAGAACGGGCAAATAAACGGGCGTTTTCTTTTCACGGATCAGTTGATGGATAAAGATACCCGTCAAGCGCTCGGAAACAAACATCCTTTCGCTGAGACCACGCTCGTCCGCATAGCGTTCGAGTATGGGGAAAATAAACTCCGCATAACGGAAAAAGATCTCTTTCGGGAAAACGAACATATTGAAAAAGAAACTTTCTTTTCCCGCCAGGTATTCGTCCGCCGCTTGCGCGTAATCGGGGGCGATCTCTTTCAAAATGGAAATGGCGGCGTCCAAATCCTCAATATGGTGCGTGAGGGCGTAATGCTTATAAACGGACCAGCGTTTGGAAGGACGGGGACAAAGAAAGACCCCATGGTTCAAAAGCAATTCCAAATGTTCCTCGGATAGTAGGGATTTTTCCCTAAAAAGCTCCTTGGGCACCTTGGTACGAAGGCGCACGTCTTCCCGCCTTGCGTCAAAGTAAAAATAGCGGCGATAGTGCATGAGACCAAGGTAATCCGGATCCCCGAGTTTATCATAATTCTTCCATGCCCAATACAGCACGGTCATCTCGTTATATGCGGGATTGAGAAGGGAAATGTTTTCACCATCGTCATCGTTAAAGTCAAACTGCGCGTCATTCCTTTTGAGCGCCGCACCCGCCTTTACCGTTACGAGCAGATCGTCCCCTTTCTCGCTTTCTTTATGGCAACACACGAGAAGTTTGATCATGCATTCCTCCTTTTTGTTCGGCAACTGCCGCAATCGCTAAAACGAAGCCTTTATTGCTTTTCCTTTGGCAAAGAATCTTGCTCTTCGTCTTGATCCGATCCTTTCTCTTTTTCACTTTCGGCAACGGGAATAGGCTCGCTCGGCACCGTTTCTTCTGCGGGTTGATAGCGGTTTTTCATCTCCGCGATCTCCTGCTCGGTGGCTTCTTTGATAAACGCGGCTTCTCCGCGGAAGATCACCCCGATCGTCATCAGCAGGATCTTAAAATCCGTCCACAGCGATATCTTTTCGGTATAAAGGGCATCGTAATAACTGCGGCTCTTTACCGAAAGATAGCCGTTTCCTCTCACCTGCGACAAACCGGTAAGACCGGGTTTCACCGCAAACTTTTGAAACTCCCATCTCTCGTAGCGCGGCGTGTAAACCGGCAAAAGGGGGCGGGGGCCCACAAAGCTCATATCCCCTTTCAAAATATTTATGATCTGCGGCAGTTCGTCCAACTTGGAACGACGAAGGAACCTTCCCACCCGCGTTACCGATTTGTTGTCCGAAGCGATCACGGCATGGTCCACGTCAAACGCCACGTTGGTGGAAAACATGGTACGGAATTTGATCACCTTAATGGTTTTTCTTTTATAGCCGTCACGCTTTTGCACCATAAACGGGTTGCCCGGACTGTCAATCGCCACCGCAAGCGCCAAAAGAGCAATAAAAGGCCCCGTCACCAACAAGGCAACCAAGGCAAGCAATCTGTCCATAACCCATTTAAACGCTTTGTACATAGTTTTTTCTAGTATGTGTATCCTTGCAAAACCCATTGCATAAAGGGCACACTTTGTGTATAATAATTTATTATAAACTATTTTTTTGTCGAGGTCAAATGAACTGTCTGCTTGTCATCAACACATTGAGCGGGAACGCCTCCAAGGTTCGTGAGGAAAAACTCATTGAAAAATACGCCGAGGGGTGCGCCGTCACGGTAAAGTATATTCGTGACCGTGAGGATACTTACACTGTGGACGGAGTGGATAGATTGATCGTTTGCGGCGGTGACGGCACTTTAAACCACGCCCTCAATATCTGCCGCGATAAAGAGCTGGATATTTACTATCTTCCTTTCGGAACCTTTAACGAAACGGCAAAAGGGATGCAAGGCAGCGGCGTGTGCTCTCTTGCCAAAATGGGCAGGATCAAAAACGTGGATTTTGCTTACGTGGCGGCGGCGGGTTCCTTTACCGATATCGGGCAGTCCCCCAGCGCCAAACTCAAACGCCGTTTTAAGATCTTTGCCTACTTTTCCAAGGTGCTGGCTTCTTACAAAGTGCATCGCATTCCCGCCAAGATAGAATGCGACACGTTCTCCCTACAAGACACCTACACGCTCGTGATGTTTTCCAATGCCAAACGCTGTTTTGGGTTTCGTTTTAATCGCCTGCACCGCGACAATTCTGATGACTTGCAACTGCTCTTGATAAAAGCGCCCAAAAAGGATAATCTTTGGGGGCGCATTTGCATGTTTTTTCCCTTCTTCCGCGCCTTTTTTATGGGCTTTGGTAAGGAACACCGCGGAAAGAGGATCACCTTTGTTTCCATCAAAAACGCCACCCTTACCCTTGCAAACGAAACGCCCTTCTGCGTGGACGGAGAATTAAAACGCCTCGTTGGGGAACTGCCCGTATCCAAACAAGCGCACAAAGCGCGCATTTTCCTTATTAAGGAATAACCCTTTTGCTTTTCATCAATACTTAGATTGCCCGTGTTTTCCGTCAAAAGAAGCAAGCGCCCTCTTTGTGACGGCTTGACAGCTCGCGCGGGAGTATGTTATAGTTTTTAAATGAATAGTTTACTGCGCGCAGGTGCGATGAAAATACATAAGAGGTATCGATGCAAAAAAAGTATTTTGAATACTCCGATAAAAAGCAAAAGTTCAAGCGTTCGGTAAACACGCTTACTTCCATGGTGAACAGAAACGTCCGCAATCAGTACCGCAATTCCGTACTTGGCATTCTCTGGACGGTTTTGAACCCTTTGCTGAACATGATCGTGATCGCCATGGTCTTCTCTTTGATCTTCAACCGAAGAGAGATGGAAGGCTTGTACTATCCTGTATATATCCTTTCGGGTAATATCGTGTTCGGGCTGCTTCGCACCGCCACTTCCAACGCGCTCCCCTGCATGGTTAAAAATTACGACCTTCTTTCCAAGACCCGCATCGTGCATGAGATCTTTCCCATCTCAAACGTGCTTTCCGCCGTGGTGAATTTTCTCTTTTCCATGATCGCGCTGTTCGTTGTGATGTTGATCTCTTTACACAAGCCGGGAATAGGCTTCCACCCAACTTTATTGCTAACCGTTCTTCCCTACCTACCGCTGTTAGCGCTGTTCTGTTTGGGCATATCCTTTATTCTTGCCACCATTTACATCCGCTTTCGTGATATCCAGCATATTTACTCGGTGCTTCTCACGTTATGGATGTATTTGACCCCGCTTTTCTATTCTCTCGAAATGATCGAGCAACATCACAAAGCGGTATTTTTGTTAAAACTGAACCCCATGTATTATTATGTGACGTACTTCCGTCAAATCTTGCTCGGCAACGTGCCTTCCCTCTTAACGCACGGGGTCCTTTGCGCTTGGAGCATCGGAATGTGCGCCGTTGGATTTGTGTTCTTCCACTTTTCCAAGAAAAAATTCTTGTTGTATATTTAAGGTGCACTATGGACGACGAAAAGATGATAGAAAAAAGCGAAAAAGAAAACGTCGCACCCGACGCCCTTGTGGAAGTAAGCAACGTGTCCATGCGTTTTCGCATGCCCGCGCAGAAAATAGATAACCTAAAAGAGTTTTGCATAAAATTCGTAAAGCGCCAATTAAAATACAACACGTTGGAGGTGTTAAAAAATATCTCTTTCCACGTGAATCGCGGGGAAAGCGTTGGCATCTTGGGAAGAAACGGCGCAGGGAAAAGCACCCTGTTAAAATTGATCTCCGGCATTTTTGAACCCACCGAAGGCACCATTAAAGTGCGCGGGTCCATCGTGCCCCTTTTGAAACTCGGCGCAGGGTTTGATCCCGAAGCCACCGGCAAGGAAAACGTGTTCCTGAACGGCGCAATGCTCGGGTTCAGCAAAAAGGAAATGCAACAAAAATACGACAGCATCGTGGAATTTGCCGAACTTGGAAAATTTATGAATATGCCCCTCAAAAATTACTCTTCCGGTATGATCGCCCGTCTTGGGTTTGCCATAGCGGTAGACGTAAAGCCCGACCTCTTGATCGTGGATGAAGTGTTGGCGGTTGGGGACGCCGCCTTCCAGCAAAAGTGCGCGGAAAAGATCTCCTCTCTGCAACAAACGGGCACTACCCTTCTCTTGGTATCCCACTCGGCATCTCAGGTAAAAAGACTGTGCAAGAGTGCTTTATGGATCAAAGACGGAGAGATCGTTATGTACGATGATGCGGAAAAGGTTAGCGCCGCCTATGCGGCGGACTGCCAAAAACAATAATAAGGAGCCGATTATGAAAGTCACCAAAGCAGTGATCCCCGCCGCGGGGCTCGGGACCAGGTTTTTACCCTCCACCAAAGCCATCCCGAAAGAGATGATGACCATTGTGGATAAGCCCACCCTGCATTATATCGTGGAAGAAGCGGTACTTTCGGGCGCCAAAGATATTCTCTTTATCGTAAACGACGGCAAGGAAGCGATCAATACCTACTTTTCGCCCCGCAAGTTGTACGATGATTTGAAAAAGCCCGCTTTGGAAGAACTGAACGACCTGCTCTCTTCGGTCAAATTCCATTATGCCACCCAAAAGGTCTTGAACGGGAACGGTAGCGCCATTCTGCTTGCTCGGGATTTTGCAAATGGGGAGCCCATCAGCGTGCTGTTCGGGGATGACGTGATCTATAACCCCGATTGCCCCGCCACCAAACAGCTCGTGGACGCCTTTATCAAAACGGGCGGCAAGACCATCGTGGGCTGCCAAATGCGCGAACCGGAAGAAGCAATAAAATACGGCGTTATCTCCTACAAAAAGATAGAAGACGGACTTGCCAAGATAGAAGACATTGTGGAAAAGCCCCCCATCGAAGAGTTGCCTTCCAATCTTTGCTCTCTCGGACGCTTCGTGCTTCCCTATTCCATGTTTGATACCCTTGCGGTAACTCCCTTTGACAGAGGAGAGATCATCCTCGCAAATGCCATCCGCTCCATCTTAAAGACCGAAGGGGCATATGCCTACGAATTTAAGGGGATCCGCTACGATATCGGGGATAAATTCGGCTTTTTGCAAGCCAATATCGAATACGCTTTGCGCTCGCCTTTCGGCAATAAAGTAAAAGAATATATAAAGGATCTTTCTCAAAAACTCTGATGCCCGCTTCCGATCGTCTCTTCACCTTTCTTTTCCCGAAAAAGGATGTATGTGAAGAAAAAGAACTCTATTATCATGATGAAAACGGCAAGGTGACCATTCACGAGGGATCTTTGCTCGTCCCGCAGGGGGAGACCCTGTGCTTGGACGGTTATTTTAACGTGTTTGACGCCGCACCCTATTACGAAAACACGGTGGTTCGCACCCTTACCTATCACTTGAAGGTGAAAGGAGAGGGTTGCTTGCGTCTCTTTTTCTCCCGCCCCGCCGATAGCGCCGTGGGTTACTCGGATCTTTTGCAAAAGGAGATCGACTTTTCCTCCCAAAAGGAAGAGGTCACCTTCTCTATTGCTCTTCCCGAAGAGGTGGGGACCCTTTGGCTCTCTTTATCCGCCAAAAGCGATTGTACGTTTTTCGGAGGCTGTATCACGGCAAAGGAGACCCCGCTCCGTGAGGTAAAGATCGGAATAGCCATTACCACCTTTCACAGAGAAGAATACGTGAAAAAGAACGTTGCCGTCCTCACAAGCATTCTGCCCAAGGATACTTTCGGCGTGTTCGTGGTGGATAACGGAAACACCCTTTCCCCCGAAGACGTTCGGGGCGCACGCCTTTTCCCCAGCCAAAACCTCGGCGGTTCGGGCGGTTTTACGCGCGGCATCTTGGAAGTGACGGAAAGCGGGGAATTTACTCATATTCTTTTAACGGACGACGATATTTCCTTTGACAGCGAGATCTTTCTTCGCACGGCGGCCGTTTTGCGCTATTTGACGCAACCGGACCACGTGATCATCGGCGCTTCCATGCTCTTTTCGGACAGACCCTACCTGCAAATGGAGATGGGGGCGGAATGGACGGGCAGCAAACTCGTTCCGCATAACAAAAAACAAGACCTTCGTTCGCGCGCCGCTTTGGTGCAAAACGCCGCCCATCTTACCGCCGATTATTCGGGGTGGTGGTTCAACTGTTTCTCGGTGGCTCTTGCAAAAAAAATAGGCTTACCGCTCCCCTTCTTTATTAAGATCGACGACGTGGAGTATTGCCTGCGCGCAAATGCCAATATCCTTCTTTTGAACGGGATAGGAGTTTGGCATGAGGATTTTAATTACAAATTCAGTTCCGCTTTGGATTACTATTACGAGCGCAATAAACTGATCTTGAACGCATTGCACCGCCCAAAACTCGGCGCCTTGTATCACTTCAAAAACCTTTTGTACGTGGTGGCAAAGCAACTCTCGCTCCACCGCTACCGCTCGCTCGATCTTGTTTTCAAAGCATATAGCGATTTCCTCGCCGGTGCAAATGTTTTTCAAAAAACCGACGCCATGGCTTTGCATAAGTCCCTTGCCGCCCTTGGCGAAAAACAGATCTCTCGTGCCGATTTGGAAAAACAAGGCTACGATCTCTCCCGCCCGATTTTGCATTCCGAGCCCTATAAAGGCGCCTCTTTCGTGCAAGCCGTTACGCTGAACGGATACCTGCTTCCCGCTAAAAAGCAAGATTACAGGATCGTGGATCTTACCGCGGGCAATCCGAACGATTTCTATCGGGCAAAACACGTGGTGCAATTTAACCCGATCACACAAACGGGGTTTGTCACCAAACGCAGTCTGTGGGTGCTGATCAAAACCTGTTTCCGCTTGGTGGGGTATTTCTTCAAACTTCTTTTCCGCCACACAAAGGCAAGCAGATCCTATCGTGCACTTTTCCCCGATCTTATCTCGGAAAAACAATGGAAAAAGCGTTTGGACATGACAAACTGATCGGATCACCCGTTCAAAAACGTTTTTTAAATCAATCAAAATCGATTAAGAATCTCGCGTTTGAAAAACGCATACCGAGTTGCAAAGCAACCTATCGATCGCATAGCGTACGAGCAGCAATTCCGAATTCCGCATTCCAAATTCCGCATTCCAAATTCCGCATTCCGCATTTCGCGGCAACGCCGCTTATCGAGCACAAAGTGTATATCGAGGCGCAACGCGACATATCGAGTGCGTTAGCACATATCGAATCGCAAAGCGATCATTAATTCCGAATTCCGCATTCCGAATTGCGTAGCGATCTCGCGTTATCCTTTCGCTTGCTTTTTCAAAATCGCTTCCGCTTCGTACTCGGTGACAGTCACCAGACGCGTTTTGATAAGCCCCTTTTCCACCAACGCGGGGGTTTCCTCATACAGGTATTGCTTTTGCACTTCCAAGGCGGAAACAGCCTCTCCCTCTTTGAGTTCAAACACCCTTTGCAACTCTTCGATCAAGCGCATGGCGCGTTTGAGCCCCTGCTCGCTCTTTACTCTTACCATCATGGGAGTGGCAACATACGCCTTGGTATCGCCCCTGTATTGCTGACGATAGATGGTTTGTTTATAACTATCGGTATCCAACGCAAAGAACAAGCAAAGTGCCTTGCCGCGAATACGGGACTTCAAAAGGGGTTTGGCACCCTTCTTAAAGGTTTCACCCGGGAAACTTGCCTTTACCTTTACGCCGCGGAAGGAAAGCAAAGCGGATTTGATGGCCGCATAGTATTCCTTGCGCTCCACGTCCCCTTGACACATTTTGGCACTAAACCCTCTCACGTACTTGCGCAACGTCACCAGCTTTTCCTCTTTTCCCGCCACGCCGTAAGACTCCATGCCGGCACTTTGCTCCTGCGGCGTTTGCTCCGCAAGTTCAAAGGTCACGTCCTCAATGTCCTCTTCTTCCTCTTCGCCCGCAAGCTCAAAGGTCACGTCCTCGATTTCTTCATCCGAAAGTTCAAACACCACCTCTTCCGGCTCCTCTTGCTCAGGTTCGGACGCGATGGGCAAAACCGGGGTTTCCGCTTTTTTATCGGTTTGCTCGCTACTCTCGGTTTGCTGCGCTCTGACTATGGTTTCGCTTGCCTTTTTCACCTTTTTGATAAGCCCTTTTTCAAGAAGAGCATCGGTTTGCTCGTAAGCAAGCGCCGCGGCATAATCCACCAATGGCGTTTCCTTCTTCGTTAGCCCTGCCTGCTCTGCTATCACCTCTATCAGCCTCTTGGCGCGCCTTAATCCAAGGTCACTGCGAACGCGCACCAGCATGGGGGTTTTCTCGTACGTCTTTTTGTCCGAAACGTCCTTAAACGGAAGGGTGCTGTCCTCATAAGCTTTGGGGTCCAACGCAAGGTATAAGCAAAGGGTCTTGCCGTTTACCTTTGCGCGCACGTAGGTGTTGCGCCCAAGATAAAAGCTCTCCGCCTTCCAGGACATACGCGGTTTCAACCCATAAGACAAACAATGATTTTTGATCTCGCTGTAATAAGCCTTTGCCACTTCGTTTTGGATCAAGCGAGCGGTGAAACTGCGATCATAGGTGACCGCGATCACAATGCCGTTCTCCCCCAGCTCGAACACGACCTCTTCCACGTCCTCTTCTTCGTTCTCTTCGGAGGTCTCTTCTTTGCTTTCTTCCTTTTCCTGCGCTTCTTCTTGCGCCTCTTGTTCTTGCGCTTCTTGTTCTTGCACTTCTTGCTCTTGCACTTCTTGCGGCGCGGCTTCAAGCGTGCTTTCTTCCGCCAAAGGTTCTTCCGCAGGGGACTCGGGGACTTGCTCGCTTTCATCTTCCATCATTTCGAACACGACCTCTTCCACCATATCCTCGGCGCTCGTTATCTCTTGCTCTTTCTTTTCTTCCTCCGCAACCTCTTTCGGCGCAACCTCTTCCCGGGCGGTCTGTTCTTCCGCCGCGCTCTTTTGCACGATGGGCGCGGAGATATCTTCCATGGGTTCATCCGCAGAGGTCATCTCTTGCAAGGGCTTTTCCTCTTCCGCACCTGCCTTTTTGCTCGTGCGGCGCTTACTGCCCAAGCGCTCCAAGATCTTTTCCTCTTCCGCTTCCGCCTGCAAAGCCGCGGCAAGCGCCTTTTTCGCATCCGATTCACCCATTTCGGTTTCGGACACTTTGATAAGACCTTTTTTGATCAAGGCGTCATCCTTTTCCATGGGAAGAGCGGAGGCATAATCCGCTTGAACGGGATCATCCACCGTGTAGGAACAACGGGAAGTGAAAGCATCTCCTGCCAATCTGCGCGCCAACTTATACTCGGAAGGCGTGCGAAGGGGCACCATCATCGGCGTGTTTTTATGCTCCTTGAATGAGGAAAGATCGCCGTGCGGATAATCCTTTTGGTTATAGCGGGAAGGATCCAAAGAGAAAAGCGCGCAAAGCGCTCCGCCCAGGAAAGCAAGTTTCACCACCACTTCGGTTCCCACCTGAAACCCTTCGGCGCCCCAAGAAGGACGCACCTTTACCCGCTCAAAGGATAAGCAGTAGTTTTTGAAAGAATTATAAAAGCCTTTTGCCTTTTGATCTTGTATGATACGCGAACGGAAACTGCGGTCGTATCTAACGACCTTTACCTTCCCGCCTTTTGCTTTCCCCTTGATCTCCAATCGGTCAGATCTCATAGAAAATTTTTCCATACGCACCGCCTGAAAAAGAATGATTTTATTATACTATACGCCATATTGAATTGCAATCAAAACGATACGCGCGCATACGTAAGAAAAATCACCCGAAAAACCTGTCATAATCCGAAAACCCCTTTCGTATAAATTACGGAAACTATTCCAGGAGGCATGTATGGACAAATTTGATCTCTATAACGATATTGCCACGAGAACGAAGGGCGACATCTATATCGGGGTGGTGGGCCCCGTTCGAACGGGAAAATCCACTTTTATCAAACGATTTATGGAGACTTTGATCTTGCCCGAGATTTTAGACGCGAACGAACAAAAACGCGCCACCGACGAAATGCCGCAATCGGCAGGAGGAAAAATCGTAATGACCACACAGCCCAAGTTCGTTCCCGCAGAGGCCGTTACCATGAGCGTGGGCGAAAAGGTAAAAGCAAAAGTGCGCTTGATAGACTGCGTTGGTTATATGGTAGATGGCGCGGAAGGTGATAAAGAGGACGGCAAGCCTCGCATGGTGCGCACCCCGTGGCAGGAAGAGGAACTACCCTTTGAAAAGGCGGCGGAGATCGGTACCGAAAAGGTCATACGCGATCATTCCACCATCGGCGTGGTCGTTTCGCAAGACGGCTCTGTTACCGATATCCCGCGCGCTGCGTACGTGGCGGCGGAAGAGCGCGTGATCAAGGAGATGAAAGCGCTCGGAAAGCCTTTTGTGATGATTTTGAACACTCGAACCCCTATGGGGCCCGACACCTTAAAACTGCGCGACGCCCTTGCCGAACGTTACGGCGTGACGGTGCTTGCAAAAGACCTTACCGCCATGCAGGAAGCAGATTTCCGTGAAGTGCTTGAAAAGGTGCTGTTGGAATTCCCCTTAAAAACCGTGGACTTTATCCTTCCCGATTGGATGAGAGCGTTAGGCGAAGAGAACAGTATCCTTGCGCATCTGGTGGAAAAGATCGGCGAAGGAGTACAAAACGTAAAAAAAATGAAGGACGTTTCCGCCCTTTCGCACCTTACGGACAGCAGCGAATACTTCTCTTCGGGAGAGCTGCAAAGCGCAGACGCCGCCTGCGGCAAAGCCACCTTGCGCATCCTTCCCGCAGAAGGATTATTCTACAAGGTGCTCTCGGAGGAAACCGGCACACCCATTGACGGAGAATACGGCATGATGACTTACGTGCGCTACCTTGCCAAAGCGGGCGCCGCTTACGATAAGCTCAAAGACGCCCTTGCGGAAGTGGAAGAAAAAGGCTACGGCGTGGTGCCGCCCTCGTTGGACGAAATGGTGCTTGAAGAGCCGGAGATCTTTAAGCAATCGGGCAGATGCGGCGTAAAACTCAAAGCCTCCGCTCCGTCCCTGCATATCATGAGGGTGGACGTAAACACCGAGGTAAACCCCATTGTGGGAACCGAACAGCAAGGCGAGGAGATGGTAAAATACCTGCTTTCCGAATTTGAAAGCGATAAAAAGGGAATTTGGGATACCAACCTTTTCGGAAAATCGCTGAGCGCCCTCGTAAGAGAAGAGATCACGAACAAACTCTCGGGCATTCCCGCCGACGCACAAAACAAAGTGCGCCGCACCCTCGGCAAGATGGTAAACGAAGGCAGAGGCGGCATGATCTGCATTTTGCTTTAACCTATGCTCGTAAAAAAGTCCCACTCGGTTCGGGTGGGACTTTTATTTCGTTTACATTTGAGAAAAACGGTGGGCAAAGGCAGCCGCCGTCATTCCTGCAAGATCGCTTTCTTTTAACGCGCAGGCGGTTTTTACTTTTTCCCATTCGCGGAATACGTCCGTATCCGACACCGTCATGTTATCCGCACAGAGCGCCACGGGAATGCCGTATGATAAAAACCTCTTGATCGGGTGCTCACTTAGCGTTGTCACCGCTCCCGTTTGCAGGTTGCTGGTGGGGCAACATTCTATCAAAACGTCGTTTTTCTTTAATCTTTCCAGCAAGTCATCACTCTTTGCCGCCACGCCGTGCCCTATTCTTTTGGCGCCCATGTCCAACGCGGCGCGAATGCTATCCTCTCCCGCCGCTTCTCCGGCGTGTATGGTAATTTGCAATCCGAGTTTTCCCGCCAAGGAAAACACCTCTTGATAGTTCTCGGTGGGATACAATGCTTCCGCACCCGCAAGGTCCACCCCCAAAACGCCCTGTGTGCGAAACTCCGCCGCGCTCTCCACCGTTAAAAGGTTATCCTCTTGTTTTCCACCGCGCATACAGCAAAGAAGGATACCCATAGGCAATTCACAATCGGAAAGTCCCTTGACCGCCCCTTGAACGATCTCACGGATGGTTGCTCCGTTTTTGGTATGAAGCGAGGGCGCAAAACGCACCTCGGCATAACGGTAGCCCTTCTTCGCAAGTCTTTTTCCAAGCAAGGAAACGGCGCAATATACGCTTTCCGCACTTTGCATAACGGAGAGGGGTAAATCGAATTTGGTAAGATAATCGTTCAAGGTGCCGCGGCCGTCAAAGGTAAGAAGGGCGCGCAATTCTTCCTCTTGCTGCGTGGGAAGAGCTACTCCCGTCAAGCGGGAAAGACACAAAAGATCCTGCGGGGTCAGCGACCCATCCAAGTGCAGGTGCAAGTCTATCATAATGCTTTTTTATCCAAAAGATCCCCTTCCAAAGAATAGAGGGAAACGCTTTGTTCGTCTAACAGGATAAAACTGCGCGGCGTGCCGCCTTTGGGCAGGCTGGTAGAACCGGGATTCGCCACGATGGTGTTCCCCTTCTCCTTGATAAAGCCCGTATGATAATGCCCGTACAGCACCAGATCATACTCTCCGAGCGGCAGATGATCAATATCGAATTTGTCCCCGTGCGAAGCATGCACGCGTTTTTCACCCAGCATGAGCACCGCGCTTTCAACAAAATCAAAAGCGGAAACAGTAAGATCCACGGCGCTGTCGCAATTCCCTCTCACAACGATCAGCCGATGCGCGTTTTGATTCAAAAATTCCGAAAGGCGCAAAGGATCGTAGCCATCGGGAAGGGGATTTCTTACCCCGTGATAGTAAAGATCGCCAAGGAGCAGGACCTTATCCGCGCCCAGCTCATCCGCCTTTTGGAAAAAAGCACGGGCGTACAAAAGCGACCCGTGCAGATCGGATGCCACTGCTATCTTCATTGCTTTGCTCCTCTTGCCTTGATGGCGTCCATTGCTTCAAAATATCCGTCAAAGCCCTTGCCCGTCACGCGCAAAAAGGCGTATTCCGAAACATAACTGACCTTTCGATACTCTTCGCGCGCGTCCACGTCCGTCAAATGCACTTCCACCGTGGGGATCATCACCGCTTTCAAAGCGTCTAAAATAGCAACCGACGTGTGGGTGTACGCTCCGGGATTGATCACAATGCCGTCATACTTTCCAAGCGCACGTTGGATCATGGTAACGATCTCTCCCTCGCAGTTGGACTGCTTACAAGCGACCTTTACACCGATTTTTTTCGCGTGTGCTTTGATCTCCCGCACAAGGGTCTTATAATCCTTTTTCCCGTAAAGAGCCGGTTCGCGCACTCCGAGCATATTCAAATTGACGCCGTTGATCACCAGCAATTTCATAGTTTTTCCACCTCTCTTACGATGCTTTCCACCGTTTGGGCAATACTGCCTTCGTTTGCAACCGTCACGTCCGCCGCCTTTTGATAGATCGGCGCGCGCCGTAAGTATAACTCCTGTATTTTGCCCCCTTGACTGAGCGGCCTGCCCTCATCCGTTAAACGGTTCAGATCGCGCGTTAAGTAAACGATCACGCCGTTTTGCCGCATATTCAAAAGGTTTCTTTGCTTTTCCACCGCGCCGCCGCCTGTGGCAATGACCAAGCGGTGTTTCTTGGTAAGATCGGAAAGCACTTCGCTTTCATAAAAACGAAAGTTTTCTTCCCCCTCGTTTGCAAAGATGGCAGGGATCTCTCCGTGCGCCTTTACGATCTCCTCGTCACTGTCTTTGAATTCCCTGCCGAGTCTTGCCGCCAAAGCGCGCCCCACCGTACTTTTGCCGCAGGACGGCATGCCGATCAAAACGATATTACGCTCTTCCGCAAGGATCTCTTTTACCACTCGATCCGCATCCGCCCTATTCGGAGCTTTGCCGGAAAACTTTTCTTCCGAATAAATGGCTTGACCCACCAACATATCCAGCCCGGTGGCAACAGGCAACTTTCGAGCTTCCGCCTGCATGGCAAGGCGAGTTTTAAAGGGATTATAGATCACTTCCTGCACCCCTTCAAGAGCGGGGAAAAGGGAAAGATCAATGAGACAGTCCTCGTTTGCGGGATAGGTTCCCACAGGGGTGGTGTTGATAAGATACGAGGCATCGGCATGCAAATGCAGGTTTTCGTAATTGTTTTCACCCCCACGCGAGATCTTTATGATCTCACCCGCTTGGCGCTCCTTGGCAAGGTACTCCGCCGTGAGCGAGGTGTTGCCCGACCCAAGGATCAAAACCTTTTTCCCTTTCAGGCAAACCCCCGTGCGGTCCAAAGCATACTCCATGCCGCGAATATCCATATTATAGCCAACCAATTTGTCCCCTTCCTGCATCACAAGGTTCACCACGCCAAGGGCTTGCGCTTCCTCGGATATCTCATCCAAATAAGGCATTACCGCTTTTTTGTAAGGAATGGTCACGTTAAACCCTTTATAGCGGCGGGACAACACAAAAGAGGCAAGATCCTCTTCCTTGACCTCTATGAGGTCATAATCATACCCCAGTTTGTTGTGCACCACTTTGGAATAGCTGTAATCCAGCCTTTTCCCTATCAAACAGTAGTCCGCCATATCATTCCACTCCGAAATAGCTTTTCAGCTCGTCAAGAGGGAGCTTTGTCAAACGGCAATCCCCAATGCCCGCAATGGTAACGAGGGTGATCATATCCCCCGCCCTCTTTTTATCCGCCGCAAAATACGGGATCAGTTCCGAGATGGGATTGAGTTCCAAAGCAAGGTCGTTGGCAAGTAAAAGTCCTTCAATTTTTGCATACTGCTCTTCGGCAAGTTCCCCTCTTTCACAGGCAAAACGCGCCATCATTCGCACACCGTACGCCACCGCCAAGCCGTGCGGCACCACGTATTCTGTTAAGGTTTCCACCGCATGCGCAATGGTGTGTCCCAAGTTCAAAAACTTTCTTACGCCGCCCTCTTTTTCATCCTCTTCCACAATGCGCCTTTTGGCTTCCACGGAAAGATAGATAAACTGTTCCAAATTGTCCGAGGTGAGGCCGTCGCTCAAAATGTCAAAGATCTCGCCCCCTTCCAAAACGGCGTACTTCACCCCCTCGCCGAGTCCGTTTCGTATCTCGTCATAGGGAAGTGTTTTCATAAAATCGGTATCAAACAGCACGAGTTCGGGCTGATAAAAGGCACCCACAAGGTTTTTGCCCTGCGGCAAGTCCACCGCCGTTTTGCCACCCACGGAAGAATCTATGGCCGCAAGCAAAGAGGTGGGCATGTTGATAAAATGGATACCGCGCATATAGGTGGCGGCCGCAAAGCCGGCCATGTCACCCACCACACCGCCGCCAAGGGCAAGCACGGTATCGGTGCGGGTAAATTCATCTTCCGCAAGAAAGGCAAGAATATCACCGTACGTACTCAGGTTTTTGGACTCCTCTCCCGCGTCAAAGGTAAAAATGCTCGGCTCAAACCCATGATAGACCAATTCGTCCGCCACACCTTCCGCATAAAGAGGCGCCACGTTGGTATCCGACACGACCAACACTTTTCCGCTTAGCCCGAGCGAAGTCAAGTATTCTCCGATCTTGCCGCTTACGCCGCTGCCGATCACCACTTCATAGGGCTTTTCCGTATGAATCAAGCATTTTTTCATATCATTCTCCATCCAACATTTGCCTGAACGTCACGCCGATATCGCGCACGTACTTTAACGCCGTGGGAAGCGCACCCTTCGGCACCGAGGTGAAGCGTACCTCAAAATTCAAATTGCCCGAATACTTTATTTCTTTCAGTGCGCCCAGCAAGGAAGCAAAGGGCAGCTTGCCGAAATAAGGGGGCAAATGATCGTCCCTCTCACGGGTATTGTCATGCAGGTGCAAAGCAAACAGTTTATCTCCTATGGTGCGCACCATGGCGGGAATATCTTCCCCCGTTATCAAGGCGTGTCCGCTATCCAAACACACCGCGTACTGCTCGCCCAACGTATCGGCGGCGCGGCTAAGCTCCTCTCCCGTGGAATAAATGGTTGGCACCAAACGGGAAAACCCGTCCTTTTGCTCTTTGATGAACATATTTTCCAAAAGCCCGATCACACCGCAACCTTTAAGAAAGGGAGCAAGGCGAGAAAACAGTTCCAAGTTCAAATCAAAACATTCCTCTCTGCGATAGCCGTACTTGCAATCTTCAAACTTCACGGGGTGCAACACCATTCCCTTGGCACCCAGCATTGCCGTGGCTTCCGCCGCACGCTTATAAATATCCAATATGCTCTCCTGCGTGCTGCCGTCATCCGCCCGATACCCAAAAGGAGCGTGCGTTTGCCCCACCGAAAGACCCAAGGAGTTTGCCACCGAACGAACACGCGCTGCCGCCGCGGGATCACTCCCGCCGTCCAAAGAAAACTCCTCTCTGCGATCTTCTTCGTAAAGAGGGTAATCTATGCCGTCAAACCCGGCGTTTTTCACAAGAAGCAAACTTTCATCCGCCCCCAAACGCTCGATAAATCCGTATCCCGCTACCGTTATCTTTCTCATATTTTTATTATAATTTATCCTCTATGGATAGTCAAGAACCTTAGAAAAAGCAAGAGTGCCAAGTGTAAAAAAACTTTTCTTTTTTAGTATAACTTCCCTTTCCCCGTCCATAATCACTGTGACGGAGGTAGATATGGAAAAACAAAGCAAAGCCAAAAATCAAAAGTTTTCAAACTTTATCAAAAAGAATCTTTACTTAATCCTTATGATCGTATGCGTGATCGCCATTGCCACCATGGTTGCTGTCACTTATGCCCTCAAACAAAAAGGCGAAGTGAACGCTGTGAACGTGGCGGGCAAAGAGGAACCGCAAGAACAAACGGAACCTACCGACCCCACCGAGCAAACGAGCGCGGAAGAGGTACTGTTCTCCCTGCCTTTTGAGGGTGAAACGGTGGGCGTGTTCGCAAACGACACCTTGGTGTATAACGCCACCTTGAACCAATGGGCAACCCACGAAGCCTACGACGTGGCGGCGGAAGCGGGCACCGAGGTAAAATGCGTTTACGATGGAAAGGTGGAAAGCATCACCACAAGCGTGCTCCGCGGCACCGAAGTGGTGGTCCTGCACAAAAACGGCATGAAAACCATTTACAGTTTGCTGGGCAGTGACGTGAACGTGACGGTTGGCGCAGAAGTTAAGAAAGGGGACGTGATCGGCAAGATTGCGGAAAGCGGCACCTTTGAGCGCCACAAAGGCCCTCACCTGCACCTTGAAGTATGGAACGCCGATGGCGAAAAACTCGACCCCGTGCAATTCTTTGAAAGCACGGATAAGTGATGACACACGCCGTCAAATTAACCGAAAAATAACCGAGATTTTTCTCGGTTATTTTCATTCCTTATTATTTGTTTCTTTCCTGTTTCTAAAAAAGTTTTCTTTATTGATTTTCGTTCCTTTCACCTTTAAGATGAAAAACAATTCTGACCCTTTCCTTTTTCAACAAATAAAAATAGCAACCTATTGTAGGAATTAAATCAACAGCCATACCGATCCCAAACATCAATGCGATACCAATCAAGCTTGGTGTCCATATTCCCGTCTTCCATAAAATATACATCGTTACATAGAAGATCCCATTCGTAAAAATACTTTCGATCAGCATGTAGATCGTCTTCCCACGCCCATAAATCGTCCCATCAAAAATGCAATTGAAAATGTACATAATATAGAACGGAGAAGAGATCAAAACAACGGAAAAGATCTTTTCGTAATCATCACTGTTTAACACGTATCGAACAAAAGGTTTCCAAAGTGGAATCGATGCAAACCACAAGATGCTGAAAAAAACGGAAATCACGATATACCCGAGTGTTTTCGTGCTAATACTATCTATTGTTTCCGCAGTTTCCTTTTTGATCACGTCATACAAAGCAGTGGCAGGCAAAAGCAACCAAGTCCAAATAAAGCTGTTGGCGACCCAATATATTCCTTGTTCCGATATGACGTTTACCAAACGAGACACCATCAACATAAACGCAACGTTTCGAACAAAAGATTCCAAACCTGAAAACAATCCTATTTTCCCATATTCTTTTAACCAGCCGAATTCCGGTTTTTTCTTTCTGAATACACGAATGTTTTCCCTACGAAGGAATAGAAGTGAAACTACAACGCTGACAACCGAAACAATGATATTTGAGATAGCGATACCGTTGACCCCGAGGTCAAGCGAACAAGATAATTGCGAGATAAAGAAGGTATCTAACAGCATCGTTAAAACCGTTTGAATAACAAGCAAAAGATACATATACCTATCCTTCTTCATCGTAACAAAGAGAACCACAATAAACTTGGACAAAATGCGGATTGTTGACGAAATGCTTTCCAAGCGTATATATGTAACCGTGGCGTTCAACGTTGAAGGATCACTTGCCATCCAAATACAAAGTGGTTTTGCCAATGCCATGATCAAAACCGAAAACAAGAAATAGACACTACCGCTGACAAGCAATCCAGTTCTTGTTTTGTTTTCAAGATCTTCTTTTGAACAAAGCGATTTACCGAGCAAATAGAATAATGGCAAGATAAAAGCTTCTTCCGCTATCTCGTAAAGCAGGTTTACCCAAGATAGTTGTGACGCGATGTTAACCCCCCAATCTCCGGGAAGATCGCCAAGAAAGAATATCCTTAGCGTTTGATAGAGCGCGGGGATCAATAACGTAACGGCAAGAACAAGCCATAAACGCCAATTGAACTTTTTGAACGATTTCAGAATTGCTTTCATAGTTTCACATCATTTGATCTTCTTTTTTATAATAATACATAAGCATGTTTTGACACAATTGAGCGCGGAGAACGGTGCAGTTGCGAGGAACAACAAAAGGCGGCGAATGAGCGTACTATCCGTACGTGATTTCGCCGCCTTGCAGTTAGTGACAAAGCAAATGTGCCGTTATACGCGCTCGATAAGGCTGTGGCCGGTCATTTCAGCGGGTTTATCTATCCCCATCACATCCAATAAGGTGGGGGTAATATCCGCCAGCACGCCGCCTTCCATGAGCTTTGCTCCCTTATAGCGGTCATCCACCAAAATGAAGGGAACGGGATTCAAGGAGTGCGCCGTCATGGGGGAGCCGTCCTCCGCGATCATTACGTCCGCATTGCCGTGGTCCGCAGTGACGATAGCCATACCGCCCGCTTTCAAAATGGCGTTTACCAAGCGGTTCACGCAATTATCCACGGTGGTGACGGCTTTTTCCGCCGCTTCCATAATACCGGTGTGACCAACCATATCGCAGTTGGCGTAATTGAGCACCATCACGTCGTACACTTCGGACTCAATGAGTTCAATGGCTTTATCCGTGATCTCGGGTGCGCTCATTTCGGGTTTCATATCAAAAGTTGCCACCTGAGGAGAGGGGATAAGCACCCTATCTTCTCCCTTGTACGGAGTTTCGTTTCCGCCGTTAAAGAAGAAGGTCACGTGAGCGTATTTTTGCGTTTCCGCAATGCGCAATTGTTTAAGCCCGAGTTTGGAAACGTATTCACCAAAGGTGTTTTCGAGCCCTGTTGGCTTGAACGCCACTTGGAGATAGGGCTCGAATTCCGCCTTGTAGGAAGTCATGGAAACGTACTTGGGAGCCAAAAACCCGGTTTTTCTCTCAAATGCGGAAAAATCCGGATAAATGAAGGCTTGGGAGATCTCTCTCGCGCGGTCGGGACGGAAGTTATAGAAGATGATGCTATCTCCCTGCTTCACTTTGCCGATCGCTTCGCCCTTTTCATCCACGATCACGGTGGGAAGCACGAATTCATCCGTCTTGCCGTTCTCATAGCTGTGCTGCATGGCAAGCACGGGATCACTCTCTTTGATGCCCTCGCCCAGCGTCATCATATCGTAAGCCTTTTGCACCCTGTCCCACGCGTTATCGCGGTCCATGGCGTAAAACCTGCCGGTGATGGAAGCCACCTTTGCGTTACTCCCCGATTCCTTTATAAAATCGGTGAGCTCTTTCATAAAACCGACGCCGCTGGTGGGGGACACGTCGCGCCCGTCCATAAAGCAGTGGATAAACACTTTTTCCACGCCCTTTTCCTTTGCCGCTTTCAGGATGCCGATCAGATGATCGATATGGCTGTGCACGCCGCCGGAAGACAAAAGTCCCATCAGGTGGAGTGCCTTGCCGTCCCTTGCGTTCTCCATAGCGGAAACGATGGCGGGGTTTTTAGAAATGGAGCCGTCCTGCACCGCAAGGGTGATACGAGTGAGCTCTTGATACACCACTCTGCCCGCACCGATATTGGTGTGTCCCACTTCACTGTTTCCCATCTGACCGTCGGGAAGGCCCACGGAAAGTCCGCTCGCGCCGATCTGCACGGTGGGATAGGTTTTCATCAAATAGTCAATATAAGGAGTGCCCGCGCTTTTGATCGCGTTTCCCTTCACCTCGGGATTGATCCCGAAGCCGTCCATAATGACGATCGCGTGTAATTTTGCCATAAGATCAATAGTTTACAACGAGGCTGAAATCCACCGCTTTGAGGCTTGCGCCACCGATCAGACCGCCATCGATCTCAGGCATGGCCATGAGTTCTTTCACGTTCTTGGGGTTCATGGAGCCACCGTATTGAATGCGCACCTTTTCTTCCGCACACTTGGGGCAGTAAAGTTTGGCAAGGGTATCACGGATGATCTTGATGGTGTCGTTTGCCACTTCGGCAGTTGCGGTCTTGCCGGTGCCGATAGCCCAAACGGGTTCGTAAGCAACCACGATGTTTTCAAGCTCTTCCTTGGCAATATCCTTAAAGGCTTCGGTGGTTTGGCGAACCAACACTTCTTCCACCTTGCCGCCCTCGCGCTCTTCCAACGTTTCACCCACGCAAATGATGGGCTTCAAACCCTTGGCAAGCGCCGCCTTCACGCGAGCATTCACCGTTTGATCGGTTTCACCGAAATACTGTCTGCGCTCACTGTGACCGATGATCACGTAAGTGACGCCGAGTTCCACGAGCATATCCGCAGAGATCTCACCGGTGAAAGCGCCTTTCTCAGCCCAGTGCACGTTTTCCGCACCCACCTTGATGTTGGTGCCTTTGGTGAGCTCCACCGCGGTGGCAAGATCGGTATACGGAGTGCAGATCACCACTTCCGCCTTGGCATCTTTCACAAGGGGAATGAGTTCGGTGACAAACGCCTTGGTAGCCGCAATGGTATTGTTCATTTTCCAGTTTCCTGCAATAATGGGAGTTCTCATTTTATTACCTCACTTTATTTTCTTCGATATACGCCGAAATTACTTATTGTTCAAGCATGCGATGCCCGGGAGCACTTTGCCTTCAAAGAGTTCCAAGCTGGCGCCGCCACCCGTGGAGATATGGGTCATCTTATCCGCAAAGCCAAGCTGCGCAACTGCCGCCGCGCTGTCGCCGCCACCGATGATGGTGATAGCGTCTTTGGCATCCGCAAGGGCCTTTGCCACGCTCATGGTACCCGCCGCAAGGGTGGGGTTCTCAAACACGCCCATCGGGCCGTTCCAAATAACGGACTTGGCGGAAGCCACCGCTTCGGCATAAAGAGCGCGGGTCTTGGGGCCGATATCCATACCCATTCTGTCTGCGGGGATCTGATCGCGGTCAAACACCTTGGTTTCAATGGGAGCGTCAATGGGATCGGGGAATTCCGCAGTGGTCACAACGTCCACGGGGAGCAGGAACTTCTTGCCCAACTTTTCCGCCTTTGCCATCATCTCCTTGCAGTAATCGATCTTGGTTTCATCCAAGAGAGAGGTACCCACTTCGTAGCCCATGGCCTTTAAGAAGGTATAACTCATACCTCCGCCGATGATCAAGGTGTCGCACTTGTTGAGGAGGTTATCGATCACGTTCAGTTTATCTGCCACTTTGGCACCGCCGAGGATCGCCACGAAGGGACGAGCGGGATGCTCCAAGGTATCCGCCATCACGGAAAGCTCTTTCTCAATGAGGAAGCCGCAGACAGCAGTCTTCACAAAACCGTATTCCACGATAGCCGCGGTGGTGGCGTGAGAGCGGTGAGCGGTACCGAACGCATCGTTCACGTACACGTCGCAATAGGAAGCAAGCTTTTTGCAAAGCGCTTCATCTCTCTTTTCCTCACCCTTATCAAAACGGGTATTTTCAAGAAGCACAACTTCGCCGTCCTTGATCTCGGAAACGAGTTTATCCGAGCAGGGACCCACGAAATCGGTGCTCATCTTTACTTCTTGACCGAGTTTTTTGGAGAGTGCCACGGCAACCGGCTTCAAGGAAAATTTGGTGATATCCTTTGCCGCCTTTGCCATCATCTCCGCCTCTGCCGCAGGTCTTTCCGCTTCGGGAAGCGCTTCGAGCTTGGCTTTCTCTTTCTTGTTCAGTCCCCAGCCCGGAGTGAGCACGTTGTGCGGCTTGCCCATGTGAGAGCAAAGAATAACCTTCGCACCCTGATCCACAAGATACTTGATCGTGGGGAGCGCGCCGTTGATACGGTTTTCATCGGTGATCACGCCGTCTTTCATAGGGACGTTAAAGTCCACACGGACAAGACACCTCTTGCCTTTTACGTCAATGTCTTTTACGGTAAGTTTATCCATAGAAACACCTCATAAAGATTTATTTTCCTTTATTATACGCCTCCGCGCGCGCGCTTGTAAAACGAAATTGCGCAAATTGGGAGGCGGAACGATAAAAAAGGATATATTACTCAGTTTTCGCTTGTGAAAAAGGTATCACAGTACGCAAAGCGACCCGCGAGAAAAGAGCGAATAAAGTCAAGTTCTTTTTGCAACCCGGTGATCTCCGCCGCATTTTCACTTTCCAACCAAGTAGCCTCCTGCCACTTTTGCAACTCGGCGGCAAAGTAGCGGTCATCCACCCCTTGCAGTTTTTCTTCAAATAGACTCATCACGTTTTCCACGGTCAAAATTCTATCACGCAACGAGGTATAACGCGCGCAGATTTCTTCAAAATAAGCCTCCAAAACGATCTTATACAAGAGGTTGCATTCAATCACTTCCGCAAGATCGGCATTGGGCTCCACGAGAGAAACACCGCTTCTGCCCAAAGTGCGATCAAGATCGTAAGGAACGGGCGCCCATTTTTTGCCGTCATAGGTGCAAAATACGTGATTTCCCGTGATATTATCCTCCGCTCCGAAAATGCAGTTAAACAAGATCACGTCCAACAACCGCGGCAATTCGGTGTATTCCGCTATCACGCTTTTCACCTGAGCCGAATCTGCGTTTCTGATGGCAAAAAGCATCTCGTTAAAGGACTCGACCGCCCAGCCTTCTTCTCCGTAATTCTCATTTACGTATTCGTATTCCCACGCCTTGGAAGGACGCCCCTCCTCCGGATAGATCACCAGTCCGTCGTCACCGTTAATAACGTCCATTTCCGTGCCGCAAACCACAGCCTCGCCCGCCGTGTCATCTCCCATGCCGAACAACCAAGCATCTTTGCGGATATTCCAATCATACAGCCCGCGATATTGACCGTTCACGTAAAGCAGCACGGGGTATCCGTCCACAGCACCGCCGTTTACCAGCTCCTCGTAAGGATCTGTCAATCTCGGGTCGTGCGCGATCTCTCCGTACAATGCGGAAAGCACGATATTCCTTGCCGCGCTCGGATCGGTGTAATTGGATTTCAAAACGAACTTGCTTCCGGCACCCCACGAGTCTTGGAAAGTCACTCCCTTTTTCGTGGTAGAATCGGCTTCAAGAAGGTTCACGGAATAGTTTTTCTTTGCGTAAGAAGCGGTACTTTTGCCCTGATATTTCACAGACGCAACACAGGAAAAACTCTCCTCTTTGCTTTGATACGAAAAGCCTACTATGACTTTTATGTCTTTGGATACAGAATCCGCTTCATCGATCGCGGAAAGATCCCCCGTTAAAGAGATAAGCGGGATATCAATATCGTTATAAGTAAAGCTATCCACTTTCTTTTGCTTGCATTTTTCGCATGTAAACTCTGCGGCGAAAGGAACCTCCGTTTGCTCCGTCACGAACGCCGTGAGCGCCCAAGAATGCGCACAATTTCCGGCAGAAGAGCATGCTTCCGAACACGCGGTAAAAAACACCGCCACGAATAGGATACACAAGAGAAGTGCTACTGTCTTTTTCATTTTTCACCACCAAAATAAACTTCCACCAAAGAAAGCAATTCCGCAAGATCCGTTGTGTGATGCACGCGGTCACGGATCTCCTTTGCCAAGCCCGGTTTTCCGGAAGCATAAGCCGAAACGTGGGACTTCATTAAGTTCACCACGATCCTTTCGGGATACTCTTTTTTCAAAAAGTCTATCTGCAAAAGAATGTTTTCCTTCTCACTACGATCGACCTTTTTTCCCAATATATCCGCAAAAATTTTATAATTGCCGAGTGCGCCGCGCCCGATCATTACACCGTCCGCAAGGGTTGCCGCAAGCATGGTTTCGTAATCTTTCACACTGCGCACGTCCCCGTTTGCGATCACGGGGATAGCAACGCTCTCTTTGACCGCGCGGATCTTATCCTTATCCACCTGACCGGCATACATTTGCTCGCGGTATCTGCCGTGCACGGTCACCGCTTTCGCGCCCGCTTTTTCCACTTCGCGCGCCACCTTATCCGCCGTAAAAACGCCCATCTCAAATCCAAGGCGCATCTTTACGGTCACAGGTCTATCAGAGGCTTCCGCCGCCGCAGCAACCAGTTCTCCTGCGAGAAGAGGATCCTTCAAAAGCGCGCTCCCTTCCCCGTTTTTTACGATCTTGGGTGCGGGACACCCCATGTTGATATCCACGATATCGATATCCGAGGGCAAAAGTTTTACCGCCTTGAACAAATACTCGGGGGAGGAAGCGAACAGTTGCGCCGCAAAGGGGGTTTCTATTTCGCTTTTGTCCAACAGTTTTTGCGTTTCCTTGTTTTGGTATACCAGCCCTTTTGCGCTTACCATCTCAGAGTAAGTGAGCCCCGCGCCGTACAGCCGCGCAAGATAGCGCGCGCCAAGGTCGGAATACCCCGCCATGGGAGCAAACAGCGCCCGCGAAGAAAGGGCTATATTGCCTATCGTCAAGGGACTATTCTTCACGTTTCACCTGCTGATAGATCTCTTCCAGCACGTCCAGCCCCGCCGTCTTTAACTCTACCCCTTTTTCGGTTGCCCGTTTTTCCACTTCGGAAAAGCGTCTGACGAATTTATCCACCGAACGCAACAGCGCCATTTCGGGCTCCACCTTTCTCTTACGAAGGGTGTTGATAGCCGCAAAGAGAAGATCGCCCCCTTCCGTTTCCTTTTCCTCTTCGGAAGCGGATAAGAACTCTTTTAATTCTTCCGTGACTTTTTCGGCGCTTTGCTCCGCCGTGGCAAAATCAAAACCAACGCCTGCGGCGTATTTTTGCACCTTGTAAGCGCGCATGCTTTGGGGCAACGTTTCCGCCACGTGTGTCATGCGCTCGGTGACGTTCCTTTGTTTTTTCTCCGCCATCTTTGCCTTTTCCCAGGCGGCAAGCGCTTCCTCGGCGTTGTTCGCTTTCACTTCACCGAACACGTGCGGATGACGAAAGATGAGTTTTTTGCAAAGCTCGCTGATCACGTCCGAGATATCGTACTCACCCGCGCCTTCCGCCATAACGGCGTGGAACGCCCCTTGCAGTAGCACGTCACCCGTTTCTTCCCGCATGTTGTCAAGGTCGTGGTTGTTGATGGCTTCCACGAGCTCGTAGGCTTCTTCCACCGCATTGGAACGAATGCTTTCATGCGTTTGCGCCTTGTCCCACTCGCAACCGTCCTCATCGCGCAGACGATGGATGATATAGATAAGATCGTAAAAACCGAAACGTTGTTTTTGCAAAAAATCGGTGGCGGGAATAAAAAGATCGCAAACCTCTCCCGCGCTCTCCGCTTGGGTCAAAAGGGTTTGACGCCCCGCAACCTCACAAGGACCGTTGCCAAGGATATGTAAGAGCTTGCTTTTGACCTCGGGGAAGGATTCTTTCGTGATGCCCGATACGGTAAGCGACGCACCGTCCGGCACGGAGAATGCCCGATTGGTCAAAAGTGATGAAGCTGAAACGATATAATTATCCGTCATACTATCTCCCTATTTTCGTAGTGATGGAAGAGAGCGGCATGCACCGCAACTCGCCAAGCGTGAATACTTTGAGTTTCAAAACGGCGATCACGTACACCACCGACCCGATCACCGCCGATAACAGCAGCGACCAAAGCGGACTGCCCACCAAGAACACGGGGGCAAGGATCGCCAATACCATTATACCACCCGAAGCGGTCACCGTGGCAAGAGTTTTCAGCGCGTTTTCGCTCCTGCCGGTATATTGCAACCATTTAAGAAGGGAAAGCAATGTGGCAAGCGCATAGGAAAGAAGGGTTGACACCGCAATGCCCAAAATACCCATCACCGGCACCAAAACGATGGTGAGTCCCACGCGCACCAACATGGCAATTGCCAAACTTTCCGCCGCCACGTCCGCTCGATCTATCGCTTGCAAAAGAGAAGAATAGATTTGGGTAAGAGAAAGGAAAATAACGCTTCCCGCCCCCACCGCAAGAAGGCGTGATGCGATCGCTTTTTCCTGCACGTTGAAAACGGGGTACAAAAGCGCCACCACATGAGGGGCAAGCAGTATCAAAGCCAAAGCGGACGGAAGAGAGATCACGAGGGCAAGTTTGATGGTAAGCGAAGCTTTTCCTTTGATGGTGCCTATCTCCCCTTTTGCCTTTCCTGCCGAGATCAAGGGGATCACCGCTATGGCAAGGGAGATCACCAGAACCACGGGAAAATTCACAATGGAATTGATGGCACCCGAATAAATGCCGTACTGCGCCACCGCCTCCCCCCTCGTTAAGCCAAAGCGCCCAAGCAAGCGCACGATGATGAGTCCATCCACAAACACCGAAACGGGCAGGATCAATCCATTCAAGCGGAGAGGGAGCCCTTCCTTTAATACCCGCCTGAAAGGCACTTTCATAAATCCGCCCTTTTCACGCTTTATCAAGTAAAGTACCGCAACGGTAAGGGTAGCGGCAAGTTCGGAAAGGGTCACCCCACCAAGCGCCGCGGCGCACGCCACCGCCACGCCGCGAGAACGAAAAAGCGAGGCAAGCAAAATGCCCACGGACAGTTTTACTCCCTGCTCTATCATAATGGAAAGCGAGGTGGGCATGAGGTCCATATTCCCGTTAAACCACCCTTTCAGCGCAGAAAGAAGCGCCACCAACACAACGGCTGGCGCTATGACACGATATCCAACACCACCGCTTGCCGCGCCCTGCGCCTCTGCAATTTTCCCACCGAACAAAAAGAGAACCGCACCTACAAGCAGCGAAGAAAGCAGGCTCTCCGCCGTCGCTGTCACAAAATATCCTTTGGCACCCGCATCATCCCCCACTGCCAAACAAGAAGCCACCCGTTTGGAGATCAAGGTGGCGGAAAAGGCGGAAGTGAAAGCCAAAGAAAGGGCGTATATACTGAATATCAATTGATACAGCCCTACGCCCGCGGCTCCGATGATATTGGTAAGCGGAATACGGTAGAGTGCGCCCACCACCTTTGCCAACAAAGAAACAACGGTGAGCACCCCCGCCCGTCTGCCGTAACGGTTATCTGTCGATCTGCCTTTCAAAGAAATTTGCCCCCATTGCCGCAAGTTGCTCGTCCGCCTTCGTTAGGGGCTCTTGCGAAGTTAGGATCAAAGCGCCGAAAAGATCTCCCGCCGCCAAAATGGGACGAATGATCTGTCCTCTTCCCTTTTGCTCTCCCATCGTTAGGCACTTTTCTTCCGAAAGGGTCACCTGTCTTCTTGCCGAGATCAAAAGGCGCAACTCTTCCGTGATCCCCTCGCCCACGGGCGGCACCCCTTTCCCCGCCGAGGCGATCACCTTATCGCCATCCACCACCGCCACCGATCTGCCGGACGCCTTGTGCATGGCACCCACCAGATCAATGGAAAACAGTTCCATAGACGAAAGTTCGCTGTACTTTTTCAAAACCACTTCCTCTTCGGTGGTAAAGATCTCCAATTCTTCTCCTTCCCGCATCTTCATGCTCTTGCGGATCTCCTTGGGGATCACCACTCTGCCGAGTTCGTCAATTCTTCTCAATATTCCCGTTGCTTTCATAATTCCTCCGGCGGGTAGTATGTAAAAAAAAGGAAAAATCATTCCCGAAAGAGGTACTAAAAAAAGAAGCCGACAACTTTTTTGACGGCTTCAAATCGAATTTAAATTTATAACAAACCGGCAAAACGCCCGGTTCGCGCTTGTATAAAGAGAGCGCGTTAATTCACCTTAATGAGAGTGCGTGGCGCGTTGCCGGACAACAACTCCGGAATGGTATAAGCGGAGCTACCGATGATCACGGTGGTGCCGTTTTTCAAAGGCTCTTTGATATATTCCAATTTGGCAAAGGCGCCGTTTGCACCCTTGCGGCTCGCTCCTTCGCAAAGGGTTTGGTGATACTCCACGTTCTTGATCAGTTCCTCAATATCCTTTCCGCCTATCACAGGCACAAGGGTAGACTTATCCTTGCTGTCTAAATAAATTCCCTCGGTGGAAGTCATAATAAGCAAAGTTTCCGCCTTCATTAAGCAAGCGATTTGGGAAGCGGTCTCATCGTTATCCACGCACTGCACCACGTGGGCAGATTTGAGTTTCAAATTGCGAATTTCCAAATTGCGCGTTTCCTCGCAACTGACCGCATCGTTATAGTTGATGATGGGAATGGCACCCTGCGCAACCGAACGCGTTAAAAGCGCATGCAAATGTTCCCTCTTTTCGGGATCGTTAAAATGCTGATGCTCCACAAGAATTTGGCGAACGCTGTATTTGGGATCGATAAACTGACGATAGGTATTCATGAGCACGGTTTGTCCCTGCGCGCTGTAATCGGTTTTTACGGATTCATCATCCCCATCGATCTCATGACCGTTTCGTTTGATATAATCCAGTCTTCCCACTTCCACAGCACCGGACGTGACCCAAATATCTCCCGGACGAAGGTCGGCGGAGATGCGCGCCACAGTATCATAACTGAGCGCGTTGCGCTTTTTGTCTATCAACGCCATGGAACCTACTTTGCCCACCAATTCGCAATCAAATTTCATTTTTTCCTCCAACTGCCCGCATGGGGCTTATCTGTAATACTATTTTTGCCACGCAATGAGATCACGTATGAGAATTGCACCTATATCGCATTATCGGTCGATATGCCTGTCGGCTCGAAATGCGCTTTACGCTCGATACATTTTCGCACCGCGAAAACTCGATACACACTCGCTCCTCTCTTGCATCACGGGTCGCTTCGTTCCGAATGCGTTTTCAAGAGTCTTCGCCAATTCCGCATTCCGCATTCCGAATTCAGCATTGCGTAGCCAATTCCGCATTCCGAATTCAGCATTCCGCATTGCGCAGCCAATTCCGCATTCCGAATTCCGCATTCCGCATTGCTTCGCTTTCGCCTGAGGCTTTGAAGAGTGGTGCAGCCGCAAGGCTCGCCAAGCGGTTCGGACGGGAGCGTACCATTTGCCTTATTGAGCGGCGGAGAGTGGTGATAAGGCTAGCGCTCTCCGAGTGAGCGGACATGAGCATACTTTTCGTATGTGACTGCTCGCGCACGAGGTAGTAAGCGACGATTGATCGCCGCTATACGCCGCTCAATCGTCGCCGGCGCCAAGATACTCCAACGCCGATGCCGCAGGAACGGGTTTGGAATCACCGTATCTCGTGAAGAACATAAACACAAAGGCGATCACCACGCAGATGGCGGAATAGAGGAAGAGGTATTGGTCGGAGAAGTTATCCATGACCAAACCCGAAATAAAGGGGGTCACCGCCTGCGCGCCCATGGTGGAAACATAGTAATACCCCGTGTATTTTCCCACACTGGACGACGAGGAAAGTTCCAGCACCATCGGGAAGGTGTTCACGTTTGTAATGATAAGGCCAAAGCCCGAGATCAGGTAGAAGATGGCAAACAGATATTTTGCCATATGGTCGGGTTTTACAAAGAAGAAGACCAAGAAGAAGGATACCACCGCAAGGGAGAACCCAAGCAATACGCTTTTACGTCTTCCTATCTTTACCGCAAGAATACCCACCGGGATAAAGGCAAGCGCGGATACCGCCATAGAAGCGCCCGAGATCACCGAAGCGACCGCGGCGGATTGGTTAAGTGCCTTGGTGCAGTAAACGGAAAGGTTGGAAGAAATAGCGTTATATCCCATAAACCACATAAAGGTGGAAGCGAGAATAAAGAAGAAACTGCGCTTGTAAGCACGCTCTTTCTTTTTGCGCCTGCGCTCTTGCTCCTCGGGAGAAAGAATCTCTTCGGGTTCTTTATCCTGCACCACCTCTTGCTCGCCCTCTTCCAAAGCGCCCTCGGCAGTTTGATCGGACAACAGGCCCTCCTGCTCTTCCTTTTTGGAAACGATCTCTTCCGCTTCGTCATCATTGCTGATGCCGTATCGCTCGCACTCCTCTTGGCAGTCCTTCACGTACTTGGGTTCATTCACCAAAAGCATGAATGCAACCAACAATAGGATCATGGCGCCACCGCATATCGCAAAGATTTGGAAGAAGGGACTCTCCGATAGGAAGAAGGCAACCGTATAGATCACAAAGGCAACCGCACCGCCAAAACCGCCTATCAAGTTGATAATGGCGTTTGCTTGGGAACGCAAAGGTTTGGGCGTCACGTCCGGCATTAACGCCACGGCGGGGGAACGGAAACTTGCCATTGCCACCAACACCAGGAAGAGCACGGCAAGGTACACGCCTATGCGCTCGGGATGCTTTTGGGTGATCTTGGAATTCACCTCTTCACTTGCAAACACGGCAATGCCGGGTTCCACGTATTTTTTATATTCCTCATTTTGGGAAGAATAGGTATTATACTCATCTTTGGTGATCTCCACCTTTTCCGCGCCGCTTCCCAAATAGTATTTACCGCCCGACTTGGATATCTTTTTAATGCCGCGGTTTGCTATGGTGAGATATTGCTCTAAAGAATCCTTGCCGTTGAGTTTCAAATACTCGTGATCGGAGTATGCGTACCCCACGCCCGATTTGGACTTGGTCAAATACATCATGGTATAAAACTCGTTGGACGAAGTGTAGGTTTTTACCTTATGCTCCTCATTGCCAATGGTATAACTCCGCTCATGTGCCGCCGTGTAATTGAACTCCGCCGTGCTTTCCACCGCGTAAACCTCATCACGCAAGGCTTTGGCGTCCTTTAACTGAGCGCTTGCCGTAATGGGCACAAAGATCATTATTGCCACGGACAAAATGGTTCCGATAAACACGAAAGGCGTGCGCCTGCCCTTACGGGTATTGATCTTATCGGACCACCTACCGAAAATGGGAAGCAAGAAAAGGGAGAGCACGTTGTCAATGCCCATGATCACGCCGCGCAAGCTGTTGGAAAGACCGAAGGCTCGTTCCAAAAGAAGGGGAATAACAAAGTCATATGCCGTCCAAAACAGCATGATGATAGCGAACGCAAGTCCCACTTTGATTGTGCGTTTGTAGTTGAGTTTCATCTTCCCTCCTATGGCGAGCTCGTTTAAGGGCGCGTCTCCTTTGTTTCTGCCTGCGAGCGCGCGCAGTCACGTACGAGCGAGTACGCTCCTTTCGCGCTCTTGTCGAGCCTCGCATCCGCAACCCTTCTACGAGCTCTTTGGGATTATTCTTTATTTTATCGACTGCTTGTTCTTTTCGCCTTGTCTTCGCACCGTTCTACGCAATCGACAACGTAAAACCATGCTTCGCGCTCTTGTCGAGCCTCGCATCCGCGACCCTTCTACGAGCTCTTTGGGGTTATTCTTTATTTTATCGACTGCTTGTTCTTTTCGCCTTGTCTTCGCACCGTTCTACGCAATCGACAACGTAAAACCATGCTTCGCGCTCTTGTCGAGCCTCGTATCCGCAACCCTTCTACGAGCTCGTTGAGTTTATCTTTTTTTATTTATCCGACTGCATTTTTTGTTAGCAACCTTGTTCGCACCGTTCTACGCAATCGACAGAATAGAACTGTGCTTTGCACGTCGGTCAAGCTTCGTATCCGCAACCCTTCTACGAGCTCTTTGGGGTTGTTTGGTTGTTGGTCTGACCGGTTGGGTTCGGCGGGTTGTATTGACACCGCTTTACGTGATCGACGTTGTGCAAGTTATGCTTTGCGTACTTTCGCAAGGTCATGCGGAAGGGTCTATCGTTATAGGCACGCTCCCGCCCCATAAAGTAATTATATAACTTATGCGCGCCTTTGTGCAAGCACGCGAGGAAAAGGCACTTTTCGGGGGAAAAGCCAACGCGCTTTATTCTTCCAACCCCGCCAGGTATTTATCCATTTCCAACAAAACGCCCTTATCGTTTCGCACGTATTGTTCGTATTTCCAAAGATCTATTGCCCTTGCCTCAAACCCAAACTTATCTGCCAGGTACTCCACGAATTTATCGGGACGAAGGGTGGTATTGCCCGCCGCCAAGCAGAGGTTCAAACTATCGGGATAAAGCTTGATGGCGTTGATAAGGGGCGCCACCTCTTTCACGGTGGTTTCCCCTTTCTTGGTGATGGGCATTTCAAAAGAAGCAAGGTTCACAATGCCCTCTATCTCCTTGCGATGCACTTCTGCACCGCGTTGCTTCACCGCATAATCAGCCGCAACCGTGCGTCCCGCAATATTGGGGTTCACCTTGGGCGCAAAGGAAGCAACACCTTCCAACCCCTGCGGAGCCACCTCGTTATAGCGCTCCAAAAACTCTTGTTTGCCAACGTTTGCCCGAACGGTAAGATATTCGGATGAAGAAGAGATGCCAAGGGGGAGCGGCGTACCGAGGTTGATGAGCATATGCGGATTAAAGCCCTCGGAGTATTCTATTTCAAAACCCGCTCTGCGGAATGCACGCGTGAAATGACGAAGGAGATCGATATGGGAGATATACGCCATATTTCCCCGTTTGTAATATTTGAGCACGAGTATCATTTTTTCACCTCGTCACAGGGCGCAAAGCGCATGGCGCCGCAACCCTGACACCCCTTATCACACCCGGGCGTACATTCGGAGCGGAAAGCCTTTTCCCTCTCCTTCAACAAAAAAGCGCGGCTCACGCCGATATCGATAAAATCCCACGGGAGGGGCTTATCAAGAGGCTGTGCCCCGAGGTATTTTTGCTTATCCACCCCGATCTCACGCATAGCTTCTTCCCAAATATCGTAATGGAAGTATTCCGTCCAACTGTCAAATACGGCGCCCTTTTGATAAGCGCGAACGATCACGGGAGCCAGCGCCCTATCCCCGCGCGCAAAAATGGCCTCCAACTCGCTGGTTTCACGGTCGTGATAATGGAAAGAAGCGCCTTTCACCTTGCGGAGTTCGTCTTTCACGAGGAATTGGCGGCGGCGCATCTCTTCCACCGAGATCTGCGGTTCCCATTGGAAGGGGGTGCCGGGCTTGGGAATAAACACCGAACAACTGACCGAAATATTGATCCCGCCTTTGTGCTTTTCATAGAAAAGACGGCGGATCATTCGCACCAGCTCCACAATTCCCATCAAGTCCTCGTCCGTTTCGGTGGGAAGCCCCATCATAAAATACAACTTCACGCTCGTGTAGCCTTGGTCAAACGCCGCGGAAAGCCCCTCGCGGATATCCTCCTCCGTGATGTTTTTGTTGATCACGTTTCTGAGGCGCTGGGTGCCCGCTTCGGGGGCAAAGGTCAAAGAACTCTTGCGGCTGCTCTCCGCAAACTCCTTTTTGAATGAGCTCAAACGAAGAGAAGGGAGCGCCAAATGCACGTGCGCTTTGGCGGCAAGAGGATTGATATTGGCAAGCAACTGCTCCAAATAGGGGTAATCCCCCGTGGAAAGGGAGCCGAGAGAGATCTCGTCAAACCCCGTTTCTCTGATCAAACGCTCGCAAAGGGAACGGACGGTCTTTTCACTGCGGTAGCGAATGGGTCTGTAATAATAACCCGCCTGACAAAAACGGCATCCGTTCTGACAGCCGCGATACAGTTCCAGCATGGCTCTATCGTGCACCACTTCCAAAGTGGGCATCAACTGCCGCGCAGGATAAAAACAAGAATCAAAATCCTTTATGACCGCCTTTCTCACCGTCTTGCGGTGCTCGGGCGTGTTAAGGGATGGAACGTAAACCCCTTCTATCTTTTCCGCTTTCGCAAGGAACTCTTTTTTGCTCTTTCCCTCGGCTTTGCATTTTGCGTAAAGCGAGGTTAAGGAAACGATGGTTTCTTCCCCCTCTCCCACCATAAAAAGATCAAAAAAGTCCGCAATGGGTTCGGGGTTGATGGCAGAAGGACCGCCGCCGCAAATGATGGGATAACTGTCGTCCCTGTCCTTTGCGTAAAAGGGAATGCCCGCCGCGTCCATCATGTAGAGAATGCCTGTATACAGCATTTCATACTGCACCGAAAAGCCCACCATATCAAACTCGCGGAGAGGCTTTTTGGTTTCCAAACTCATTAAGGGGAGTCCGTTTTCGGAAAGCAATTTACGAAAATCAAGCGCGGGCGCAAAACAGCGCTCGCACACAACGTTTTCCTGATTATTCAAAACGTGATAAAGGATCTTCAACCCAAGATTGGACATGCCCACTTCATAAAGGTCGGGCATACAAATACAAAAGCGCACGTCGCACGCTTTTTCCATATCGGGCGTATTGTACTCACCGCCGCTGTATCTGGCGGGTTTTTCCGATTTCAGCAGTATTTCTTCTAACGTCATCCTGTCCTCTTTCGTTCATTATAGCATACCGCGATATAAATAACAAGTTTATTTATATCCTAACCCACATTCCCGCTTTCCGCCAAAAGAGCCTCTCCCACCCGCATTTCCCGAGGGTATTTCAAACAAAGCCGCGTGATCTGATCGGGCTTCAATTTCTGCCTGCTTTTTCCCCGCCCCACGTAAACCGAACGCAATCGTCCGTCCTCATCCGTTTTCACAAGGGCAAAAAGCGGGTCGCTCCCCTTAACCAAGATGGGACGCTTTACACAAAACGCAAAAAAGTAGGAAAGCATAAAACAGGAAAAGACCAAATGCGCCGCGTTGTGATCCAAAAGGAAAAACCACAGCCACATCACGCCTAGCCCGAGCGTGCAAAGATCGGTAAAAAGAAAGCGCCACCTACCCTTGAACAAAAGGCGCACGAGCCTTCCCCCGTCCAGCGGATAGGCAGGCAACAAGTTGAGGGTGGCGATCATCACGTTTGCCCCTATAAATCCCTTGAAAAAGCCGTACAACTCCGGCGTGATCCAACAAGCGGAAAGCAGAAAGGCGGCAAGGGTCAGGTTGCAAAAGGGGCCCGCGATCAAAATGGCGCCGAGGTGAGGCGTTTCTCCTTCCAAACGCATAGATGCCCCGTATGGCATCAAAGTGACCTTTACCTCTTTTGCCCCCGCCAGCCGCGCAACGGCATAATGCGCCAATTCGTGAAAAGATACCGCCGAAAATGCCATCAAATAACGGAGCGCTCCGCCAAACAAAGTATAGATCAAAATCGCCGCCCAAAAGAGCGGATGCGCGCGGACTTTCAAAGCGAATACGCCCACACACTTTGAGCATGGGCAAATAGCGCGTAAAATAACAGCGACGACACCAAATAAACCGTCATCCCAAACAGGCAGAGAAAACAAAAAAAGAGGAAATCGGGCATCCTTCTTTTTACGATCACACAACGGTTCTCGTACCCTTTCCCTACTATTCTCTTAACGGTTTTAACTCTCATAAAGAGAGAATATGCGCAATAAGCCCAAAATAGACTATCCGGTGTGTCCCACCTTTCTGACGCGAAAAGCACGCGCCGAGATCTTTACCTCATAGCCGCCGAAGGAGTCCACCGCCACTTCCGCGCGCAAGGACTGCGGATCCACCTCAAAATAACTGTCCAGCACGTCGTAAAGGTCGCTTCGAAGCACCGCGATCACGTCCTCTTGCGCCCCCGTTTTGTCCTGCAAAAGCACCTTTTTTATACGCTCTATCCCAACTGCCGCGTTTCGCATATCACCTTGCCCTCTTGCGGAACAACCCAAGTATCCCGCGATATTTTGCCGTGCAATCATACAAAGAACTCGTGCCAAGCATGATATGGCTTGCTATCAAGCAGATCGCACGATAATGTCTGCTCTCTCTATCCGTGATCTTCCCCACCGTTGCAGAACGCAGCACCTCGTCATCCTCGGGCACACTGCCCACCACCGGCAAGCGGAGCACGCTACCCACGTCCCCCACGCCAAGCACCTCTCCTTTGAGCACAAGATCCCCCCTTACTCGGTTCACGATCACTTCCACCCGCCGCAATCGATAGGCGGAAAGCAGGTCGGAAACCTTATCCGCATCGCGCACGCTGGCGGGCACAGGCGTGGTGACGATCAACGCTTCATCCGCGCAAGATACCGCGCGATGAAACCCTTCGTCTATTCCCGCGGGACAATCTATCAAAATATAATCAAAACCACGTCGCAAAGCGCTTATCACGGCGGCAAATGCCCGTTGCGATACCCCGCTTGCAAGGGCGCGCGAGCTCAAAAGAGAAAGGTTTTCTATAAAGGGGTGCACCACCAATGCCTCGGTCAAGCGGCATCTGCCCTTTTCCACGTCCGACACGTCATACGCAACGGCGCTTTCCACCCCCAAAACGAGGTCCAGGTTATTGAGTCCCACGTCGGCATCCACCAAGGCAACCTTTGCCCCGGCTTCCGCAAGTGCCACTCCAAGAGTGGCTGTGATCGTACTTTTCCCCACGCCCCCCTTTCCCGAGGTCACCACGATACATCTTCCCATAAGAAAAAGGATACCGCTTCCCGAAGAAAGAGTATCCCTTTATTTACGTATAAAATGCAAAATGCTGTAAGATCTTGACGATTAGAATTTGATGCGCTCCGCAATATAACTTTCAAGCGCGTCAAGGGACACCACGTCCTGCTTCATCGTATCACGATCTCTGACCGTCACCGTGCCCTTTTCAAGGGTATCGAAATCCACCGTCACGCAGAAAGGCGTGCCGATCTCATCCTGCCTTCTGTACCTCTTGCCGATGGAGCCTGCCTCATCGTAAGTAGCGGAAAACTTCTTCATCAAGGAATGATAGATCTCGGTCGCTTTATCCCCAAGCGCCTTCTTTTGCAAAGGCAGAATGGCTACTTTATACGGCGCGATAACGGGATGGAAGTGCATGACCACACGGGTATCTCCCCCTTCCAACTCTTCCTCGTCATACGCATCGCAAAGAACGGTAAGCACCATTCTCTCCACGCCGAGCGAAGGCTCTATCACGTAAGGAATGTATTTTTCGTTGGTGTTGGGATCCAGGTAAGAAAGCTCCTTGCCAGATACCTTCATGTGCGCTTTGAGGTCGTAATCGGTACGATCCGCAACGCCCCACAATTCGCCCCAACCGAAGGGGAACTTATACTCAAAGTCGGTAGTGGCGTTGGAATAGAAGCAAAGCTCCTCTTTATCGTGATCGCGCAACTTCAAGTTCTCTTCCTTAATGCCCAAAGAGAGAAGCCAATCCTTACAGAAATTCTTCCAATAGGAGAACCATTCCAGATCGGTGCCCGGTTCGCAGAAGAACTCCAATTCCATCTGTTCGAACTCACGCACGCGGAAAATAAAGTTACCGGGAGTGATCTCGTTGCGGAAGGACTTACCGATCTGTCCGATACCGAACGGCACCTTCATACGAGAGGTCCTTTGCACGTTCAGGAAATTTACAAAAATGCCCTGCGCGGTTTCGGGGCGCAGATAGAGGGTGCTCACCGAATCCTCGGTGACGCCTTGGAAAGTCTTGAACATCAAGTTAAATTGACGAATGCCGGTAAAATCCGCCTTACCGCAGATGGGACATTTGATCTCCTTTTCCTTAATGTAATTCTCCATTTCGGCGTGTGACCAAGAGGCAATGTTCATTTCAATGCCGTTTTTCTTGTTATACTCCTCGATCAAATTATCCGCACGGTGACGGGACTTGCAGCTCTTGCAATCCATCAAAGGATCGGAAAAACCACCCACGTGACCGGACGCCACCCATACGTTGGGGTTCATTAAGATCGCGCAATCCAAACCAACGTTCAAAGGATTTTCGGTGACGAACTTTTGCCACCAAGCCTTTTTGATGTTATTTTTAAGTTCTACGCCGAGCGGGCCGTAATCCCAGGTATTTGCCAAGCCGCCGTAGATCTCGCTGCCGGGATATACGAAGCCGCGTCCTTTTGCGAGCGCCGTAAGTTTATCCATCGTGAGTTTAGCCATAAAAACCTCCTGCAAACAGAGTAATAAAGGAATGTATTTATAATGATAAAGTGCGCGCGCAAAAAAGTCAAGCGCGGGACAGTAGCAAATCACAAAAACGGAGCGTATGATGGAGTAGGAACCCAAAAAGACACTTTGGAAAAACGGAGGTACATATTATGAACGGTTTCTGTAATAACGATTGCTTATGGCTTCTTCTCCTCTTATTCTGCTGCGGCGGCAATAAGTGCGGCGGCTGCAACATCGAGTCCATCCTCTGGATCTATCTGATCCTCTGCTGCTGTGGCGGTTGCGGCTGCAAGGACGCTCCCAACTTCGGCTTTGGCTGCAAGTAAGAGCAAACCCTTTACCAAAGAGGCTCGGGTGCCCGAGCCTCTTTTCAAATCTTTTCATTTTTCAAAACGGATCAATCTTCCCCTCTCAAACGAGAGTATAACTCCTCACCTATCGTATACGTTTCACCCGGCTTGGTATTGAACTTGCCTTTGGAATCTTTTGCTATCACGTGGAAGGTCTTGTTCTTATTTAAGTCCACACCGATCGCCTTCATTGCCTTCTTTAAGAAAGCACCGATGGAAGGGGCTTTATCCGCATACACTTCCCAGTTTTGATATTGTTTCTCATCGTAATTTACTTTAATGCCGTATTCCTCGCTTTCCGGAGCGTTGAATTGCGGGTTCATATTATCCCAAACGCCAATCATCAGGAAGGAGAAGTTGAGCCACGTATCCCCGTTTTTATCCACGTAAAGGTTTTCCGGATCGGAACTCATAAACGCCTCACGTATCACCTTACTGAGATAACCGTTGAACATATCCACCAGCGCATTCGCGTTGCTGTTATCCAACCCTTTGGGAAGAATGTTCATTTGCACTTCTTCGAGTTTTTTCCAATTGTAAACGTAATTGTTCCCTTCCAGCTCAAAGGTGCCCCATTGCGCTTTCAAGGTCTTTTTGCCGCTGTATCTATCCAAGATATCGTCAAAATTACCGCACGCAATACTCACGGGAGCAATGGTGTTGCTGAAAATACAGTTGCGAATTTTCACGTTCGCCACACCGTAATGCGCCTGCTGTTGCACGATGGCGGAGGCGGAATTGTTGCGGAAAATACAGCCGTCAAACACAAAATCACCAATGGAAATATTCACGTGTCCGTAAGCGTATTGGAACAAAGCGCCCGTCACGGTCAAAGAGAAGTTGTGTTCCCCATCGGGATAGGGGTTCTTTGCACCGATCGCGCCACCGCCCTTGCTATTTAGCTCGGTAAAGGCTTCCTTGGAGTCCTCGCTGGTGGGAAGGGTTGCCTGCATATTCATATTGTAAATGCGGATATCCACCTTTTCCGGCATATCGGTAAAGGTTGCAAAATCCCACATCAAAAGCATTTCGGTATCTTCCACCGAACGAACGAAGAACTGTCCGTCCAACTTTTTGCCGTTGCCGTAGAAAGATGCTGTGGTATTCAAAATGGAGGTGCCGCCGCTTTCCTTCGTGGGGAAATACACGTCTGTATGCAACACAACGGACTTCACGCTGCGATCCGCCGCCACCTGTTTCAGATCCCAATAGGGAGAGAAGTCAGGGGTTTCGTTCTTAGCTTTATCAAAGTGCTGGGCACCCACCGTGGTGCCGATGTTCACGCCGTTCACCATATGGAAGGTGTATTGCCGAGTGACGGGCATACCCTCTTGGTTGTAAGCGGTTGCCACGATCTCCACCGTCTTGCCGTCCACATCGTTTGCAAAGGTGATCACGCCGTTTTTATCCACCGTTGCCACCTCTTCGTCCATACTCTTGAAAGTAAACGCTTCCTGCTTGGCGCCGGCGGGAGAGGAAGAGGCGATCTTCAACGTGTAATTGTTAGAATAAGCTCCGTTAAGATAGGTGACGTTTCCGAACACACGCTCTTGTCTGAGGCCCACGGCGTCCCCAAACAAGGTTTCCTTCAAACGAAATGCCTCCACGGGATTGGTCACCTTTACTTCAATGCGCTGTCCCGCTCCGTAGGTTTCACCTTGCGGATAGATCTCCGCCCTGCCGATGCCTACCGCATGCAAAACGTTACCCTGCATGACCGCCACATTCTCGTTGGTGGAACACCAAGTGACCTCCCCTTCCGGAATAGAGCCGTCGGGGAGCATTGCCTGCAAAGCGAACTTGGCGGTACCTGCCGCCAAATAGGCGTCAAACGCCCCTTGCGAAAGGGCATAATAATCCTTGATCAAAAGAGTGGATGCGCTTTGGATCTTGGTCACACGAAGAACATCCGTCACTCCGCTCTTGCGCACGGTAACGTCCAGGCTCTCAAAGGGAGCCAAAGCGGAAATATCCACGATGGGACCGCCATCCGCCGTTGCGCCGTTATACAAATACTCGGTAAGGTCCACGCTGTTGCCCGAGGCATACACCATGTTTTGAGTGACAAGCGCGGTATCCGTAACCGTCACGGGCACGCTGCAAGAAACCGTCTTTCCCTTTGCCGTGACAGTGGCGGAAAGGGTGGCTTCGCCCAGTCCTTTTGCCGAGATCACGCCGTTTTCGTTCACCGAAATGATATCTTCGTTTGAGGTTGCCCACACGATCTTGTGACCCTTTGCGGCGCTTGCGGGTTTGACCGAAGCCAAAAGGCTCTTGCTTGCGTAAAGAGGCATAGTGATCGCGTCGTAAACGTTTCCTTGATAGTCGCATATTTGAATATATCCCAGCACCTGTCCGCCGATATACAAAGTGGCAATGGCGCTGATGGAAGAATTCTTTTTAGAGGTGCAAATGATATCCACGCTGCCGTAATCGTGGAATTTTACTTCGGTGGCGTCTGCTCTCTTGGAGTCATCCACGATCTCCGCAATGGAGGGATCGGAAGACGCCCAGATCATCTCGTCCGTGGCAATGCCCGGGAAAACCTCGCAGAACAAATTGAATTTTTTGCCCGTATTATCGTAATCCTCAAAGTTTACTTCTTCGCTGCCAAGCACTTTTCCGCCGTGCTTGATCACCACCGATTCCGCCGGGATATCCACAAGAGCGGATGCGATCAACATACCGCTGGCATCAATGGTCAAAATGACCAAGATCGGGATCAACATAATTAGGCAAATTATAACTTTTTTCATTTTTTACACCTCGCCGCGAAGCCTGTCGAACGTCTTTTGGTCCAACTTATAGCTTTCGCCCGGTTCCGTATTGTAGGAACCATCTTGTGATTTGTTCGTTAACATCATATTTGCATGGTCGAGATCCAACATCGTACTCGCCAATCGCTTTGCTATTTCTCCAAGTGACACCAAACTCATTTTAAAGGGAACGAGGGATGCCGTTTCGCAATTGATCTCCAACTTCAAACCGTCCGTTGTTTTTTCCCTCGGCTCGTTTATGATAAAGTGAATGGGACGCCAATAGTCTATAAACAGGATGCCCAAGTTTGCGTAAGTGTCCTTTCCCTTTTTATATTTGATGCCCGCATTCATATCCCCTATCATGCTGGTTCTGGCACATTCGTTGAGCTTGTTGTTCAGCATGGTCATTAAGGCTTCCATGGTCTTATCGTTCAGGATGCCCGAGGGAATGATATCCAAGCGTATTTCTTCCGTCTTTTTCCAATTGTAGATATAGTTGTTGCCCGTCCAGGAAAAGGCGTTATAGTTCACGGGAGCGTTTTTTGCCACCGGAAATCCACCGTTTACCACCAGTCCCGTAAGGGAGATGGAGTTGGAGAAGATGCAATTATGCACCGAAACGCTGTTCGTGTACTCATCCGCGGATTGCACGAGCAACGACACCCCCGAGCTGTTTCGGAACACGCACCCATCGTAGGAGATGGTCCCGCCGGACGAGAGCAGATGCGAATAGGCGTATTGGAAGGCGCAATAGCGGAAACGCACCTCAAAGTCACCCCGCTTTTGATAACAAAGATGCACAGGAATGCCGCCCACCCGCATGAGTTCGGTAAAGTTCTCCTTAGAATCCGTTCCCACCGGCGCATAGGAATTTACGAATAGGTCGCTTATGGTGACCCCCGTTTGTTCCTCATACCCTTCCAACTGACTGTCCTTTCCTTCCTCAAAGAGGGAACTGGAAAAGGAGTATTGGTAAAACTGTCCGTCCAGTTTATAGCCGTTCCCGTAGATATCTCGAGTGAAGCACAGTTTTTGATACTCGCCCGCCAAAGATTCCATTTGCTTTCGGGTTGGCAGATACACGTTGGTTTGAAATACCAAGGCGGTATCCCTGCTCTCGTACTGCACGCGCAAGGCGTCGTAATATGGTGCGAAAGAGGGGTTTTCTCCCTTTTTCTCGTCAAACACGTTTGCGCCCAAGCCAAAGCCCACGTTTACGCCTTTCACGATGTTACGGAAAGTGTATGAGCGCGAAAGCCCGTTGATGGAGAAAAGGCTTTTTACCGTAACGGTCACTTGCTTTCCCACCGCATCCTCTCGGAAGGTGACCAAGCCGTTTGCGTCTACCGAGGCGTATTCGCTATCCACCGAATAGGTAAAAAGCGTTGGATCGCTGTTTAGCGGGTACAAGTTTTCCGCCGTGATGCGAATGCCGTTTACGATCTCTCCGTCGTAAATGCTCCTGTTGCCGTAAACCCTGGTGGAGCCAAGCCCCACGCTATCTTGATCCGCGTCCAGGTTCAAGGAGAAATAACTCGCGGGAACGGCACACACGATCTCGATCGTCATGGGTGCATATCCCTCTTTTTGCAGGGTAAGCGTGGCTTTCCCCGTGGCTCGCGCCTCGATCGCACTTTCGGCCACGGCAAGCACGTTCGGATCCGAACTCATTATTTGCACGCCCTCTATTCCCTCGTAAGTAATCAGATCCACAGGAGATAGGTGCAGTTTTCGCCCCACTGCCAAATAGACGTTTCTCCCCCAGCCTTCTTTATGCAAGACTTCGGATCCCGCAATGCCTATCATATGCTCATTCGCCGTCTTGACCAGCGTGAGCGCACACTCTTCCGCTCCCGACCTTACGGTGCAGGTCATTTGCTCTCCCGCTGCCAACGCGGATAAGTCAACGTTATTTCCGCCCACTACCACGCCGCTTGCAAGATAGGGGGTAAGATCCGCTTGTTCGCCGTAAGCGTACACGACGCGTTGCTTAACGAGCGCGCTGCCCGATACTTCTATCGGGATAGAGCAGGTTTTGGTGTTTCCTCTTTTATCCCTTGCAAGCAAGGTGAGCGTTGCGCTCCCTTCACCCGTTGCCCTAAGCACGCCGTTTTGATCGCAGGTAAAAACCGCAGGATCGGAAGAAGCGTATGCGGGATCTCCCGCCAGCGCCACGTAAGGGTTGATCAAGGCTTGCACCTGTTCGGTTTCATAAACCCGCATTTGTATGCGATGCACGATGAGCTCGGAAGCATACGAGTAAATGCTCACGTCGTGGATCTCCGAATCTTCCACGTAGAAGGTACAAGACGCTTTGACCGATACGCTATCCACGCTTTGCGCCGTGATCTTAACAAAACCGCAGTTGTGAAAGCTCACGTTTCCGTTTTTATCCACCGTAGCCACTTGGTCGTTATCACTGTACCAAGTAAACCCGTTCACTTGCGCCACGCCCGGGAAATAGCGAGGGATCAATTGATACTTCTTGTTCCTTGAAGAGTATTCCCGATAATTGATCGTGACTTCCGTAACGGGTTCCCCTAAGTGCCTAAGCTCAAAACTCTCGATCGCAATAGCCACTTCCGCGGAAATGATCATTCCCGAAGCGGTGATCGTGAAGAGCACGATGAGAGGCACCAATAAAAGCAGTACAATGACAAACTTTTTCATCTTTACAGTTTATCTCTGCGTAATTCTCTCGTACCGCTTATTCAAGCCGATCATCAGCCAAAGCGCCGCCAACAAAGCCAATCCCCCCGATACTCCCACAAGGATACCGAAAGTCATGCTCGTGCCCCACAGGAAGATGCCGACCATACCGAACAATCCGTACAAAACCGAAACGGTAAAGCCGATAAAGAGGGTCACGAAGGTGGAAAGGCTTCCCACGGAAAGTTCTCCGTCGCCGCCCACCGCAAACTGCGGACGCTTGATGTCCAGCTTGATTGCAAAACAAGTGATAGCCACCGACGTTAAAAAGGCGATGCCGGCCGCTTCAAAGGCATACCGCACCTCGATTTGTCCCGTGACCCAGATCAAAACCGCCGTCACAAGCAAAGAAAGAGTGGATACCGCCATATACAGCGCAAGTTTGATAAGCACCTGCGTCCTGTAAGACAAAGGAACGATTTTGGTAAGATAAAAGTTTTCCCCTTCTCTTGAAACGGAAGAGGCGGCAAAGGAGAGAATGATCGCGCAGAAAATCATCATGACCATCAAAGCAAGCGCCGGCACGATCACCGCACCGATGGTATTCTCACCCATGCTGGAAGCCAACCTGTTGCAGCAAAACACCATGACGGGAGCCGCCACAGCCATGCAAAGGTATTGGAAACTGTAATTGCTGCTGCGGAAGATATCCAAAAACTCTCTGCGGAAGGTTGCCCACATGGGACTCCTCATCTTGTTTTTGGTCACCTTGGTGAAGGTGGCGCCGCTTCCCTCTATATCACGTAGAATGGTGCTGAAATAAAGTTTTTTGTTAAGCAAGACCGCCCCGCCCGCAAAAAGGGATACCACCAAGAAGGAAAGCAAACTTGCCCCAAGCCGCCACTTACCGATCAGCATATACGCAAACCAGTTGGAGGGGTAAATATACTTGGAGGCTTTGGATACCTGCACCATGGTCTTTTTGCTGAAAAAGCTCATGGCTTCTTCCTTCATATAGTCCACCACGCCTTGGATCACGTTCATATAGATGGCAAAGCCCGCCGCCACCATAATGACGGATATCAGCAAAGAGAGTGCAAACATGTTTTTCGTGCGCGAACTGATCTGCATGACGGGGATCGCCAAAAGGTTGGAGATGGCAAGAGGCAATATGATGCTGAATACCAACACCACGGGAAGGAGCGCGTAATAACTCCACCCCTGCGCCGTGGTAATGCCGAACATGATAAACACGGGCAACTCCACCAGCACGGTAAAGATCACCTGATATAACACGAAAATGGAGATCTTGGCGGCGAATACCGATACCGCACTTACGGGGAAACGCATCAACAGCTCGTTATCACCGCTTCGGAACAGATTTTTAATAACCGAACTGATACCGAACAGCACCAGCAAAACCTGTGATATGGCAATAAACAGCACCAAGAATTCGGTACTCATATCGTAAAGGTAAAACATTTCGATGAGCTGCTTTACCCCAAAGATATACGCCATGTACACCAAAAGCACCAACGCCAAGAAAATGAGGGTTTTTATCACGGTAAAGACGGGGTTGCCCATACCGCGCGCGCCGAACCTCGCTTTTAATTCGAGGCGAAAAAGGGTCCAATACGATCTCATGCTTTATTCTCCGCCATCGTGAGCGAACGGAACACCGATTCCAGCGTTTCGCGCTTGCCTTCTTCGTGAAGGTCGATGAGTGCTTTCAATTCTCCGTCGTGAATGATCGCCACGCGATCACACAGTTTGGAAACCAAGTCGATATTGTGCGAGGAGAAAAACACGGTATTCCCCTCTGCGGTATGCGCCTTCATTTCGTCAATGATGTCAAACATGGACTGCGGGTCCAAGCCCACCATCGGCTCATCCAAAACCCACAGTTTGGGATCATGGATCAAGGCGGCAATAATACAGATCTTTTGCTTCATACCGTGCGAATATCCTTTGATCTGACGATCCGCCGCAAAGGTGATCTTGAACATTTTCAAATAGCGGTTCATCCTTTCCTCACGCTCCAAAAGCGGCACGCGGTAAAGGTCTGCAATGTAGTTCACGTACTCTCTGCCGGTCAGCTTCTCGTAAACCGAGTGATTATCCGGCACGTATCCGATATTCTTCTTGGCACCGATGGGATCCTTTTTCATATCATGACCGCACACGATCACCTCGCCGCTATCGTACGGATGAATGCCGGTGATGCACTTGATGGTGGTAGATTTACCCGCACCGTTCTGTCCCAAAAAGCCAAAGATCTCACCCTCTTTCAGGTCCAGCGTCAAATCGTTTATCGAATAACGCTTGCTGTTGAGATACTTCTTTTTCAGGTGATTGATCACCAGCATGCTCTTTTTTTCCGTTTGTTCAATGGTCTTGTTTTCTTCCATTCTTTTTCCCCTTTTGTCGCAAAGGCGACTACTTTGTATCGTTCAGACGTTTTTCGTATTCCTTCGTAAATCGTTAGAGGGCTTACTGCCAACTCACTTCTCCGTCCTTGGTAATGTTGCCCCACCTGCCGTCCTTTTTCACTCTGCCGTATCCCTCTCCCGTGAAGGGGGTTGCGGCATCGTATATAAAAGGAACCGTTTCTTTGCCCGTTTGATCCACGTAGCCGCATTTCTCGCCGAGCGACACGTTTGCCCAGCCTTCCGAGAAACTGCCCGCCGTATCGTACTTATACGGGATCACCAGCACGTTTTCACGGTTGATAAAGCCAAACAACCCGTTCATTTCCACCGCCGCCATATCTTCCTTAAAATTCAGCGCTTCGGTATAAATGGGCGGGATCACTTCCTTGCCCGTTTCATCCTTATAGCCCCACCTGCCCGCTCTTTGGAACTTGGTGAAGCGATCTTTTTTCATTTCAATGCGCGGAGAGTGCACCAATTTTTCGCGCGGGAAGATCTTGGAAAAATCCACCGAATTATCCTGCTTTTCCCGTCCGTTTTGCTTATCTTTTCCGCCCTGCTGTTTGTTCTTGTCAAAGTCACGGCGGTCTGCATTTTCCTGTTCCGCACGCCTTCTATCCTCGGCGGGACGCACCCCCTCTCTGTGAGGTTTTGCGTTTTGGCGCTCGTCACGAGGGGCGTCCTTTCTGCGGTCGTCGCGCGAACGATCTTTGCCGCGGTTGCCGTCAAGCCTATCCTCTCTTTCGCGCCCGTTTTCTTTTCTTTGCGCGGGCTCCTGCTTGCCATCTTGCACTTTGGGCTCATCGGGACGGAAATCCACCCCCAAAGGCGCAATGGCATTGCTCACTTCGAACAATCTTTTCTTGTTAAAGTTTTGCACCTTGTACATATCGTTTTTGCGGCGAGAGAGAATATCCCCAAGGGTCTTTATCCCGCCCTTTTGCAAAACGTCCAGCGTTTCCACCGATAAGTTAAGACCTTCCACTGACATGGCGAGCACGTCATCGGAATAAGGGGGCTTGTAATCGGACGCCGGTCTTTGCGGCTTTCTGTGCCGAAACCTGTTGTTCTTTCCCATAATCACTCCTTACGATATCTCTTGTGCTTTTTGTTGGCTCGCATGATGAGGATGGTGAGCACGCTTCCAACGGCAGCCACCACCGTCAGCACGATGGCAAGGATCTGCCCGCCGGACAACCCGCCTTCCTTGATGTTTTCGGAAAGCACGTAGCAAACTTCCTCGCCGTAAAGCACCATGATAAATTCCTTGTTTTTGTCGCACTTTTCAAGCAAATAGATCTTGCTTCCATCGGTCAAACGCGCAACAACTTCGCCGGACCGACTTGGTTCTTTATAAATGGGCACCGTTTTTCCGAGAGCGGAAGAACTGACCTTGGCGCGATACACGGGGGGCATGGGATCCGGCTCGTCATCCGCGCTCATCACGTCCTCTTTGAGCACGTAAGCGTTGACGCCTTGATAGCTCACGCGGTAAAAGCCCCAAACGTCCCGTCCGCTTTCGTCCACGGCAACCACCGATTCCACCGTTAGGATCGCATCCTCTCCCAAGGCTTTGTAAAGAGGGTCCCTCCCCTTTTGAACGGCAAGTTTGGACGGCTCGGCATACAGGTCCACCCCCACCAAATTGCTGCCCACGCCTGAAAGCACGCAACGCGCTTTGGCAAAGGGCGCTTCTCCTTCCGAAAAGATCATAGCATCCCCTTTCGGAATATATCTCGTGCCTTTTTCCGTTTCCACGCGCAGGTATTCGTCCCCCGCGTTCCAAACCGAAGCATAGCACAGCAGCTTCTGCCCTTTGGAGATCACCACGATATCTTCAAAATTATCGGGCGCGGCATACGCAATGGTGCGCTCCGCCGTCACCTCGCAAACAAAAAGCGGGAAAGCGTTTGGCACTTCGTCGGTAAAATCGCTATCCACGCACACGTTAAAAGCCGCTTTTTGATAGACGATCACGTTATGATCGGCAAGCAGATACACGCGTCCTTCCCCGTCCAATACAAGATCGGTAAATTCATCATACTCGGCGGGCAGATCAAAGGTTTCGGGAGAAGAGTACCCTTCCGGCGTACGCGCATAGCGAAGCACCTTTTTCCCCGCAAGGAAAAACACGTTCCCGCAGTAATCCACCGCAAAACTCTTTACCCGTTCCGGCCTTTCCAGCGAACCGATCCGTTCCCCTTCCTGCGAATATGCCGTAAGGGTTGTGCCCGCAAGCAGGTAAAGGATCTTGCCGCCCATGCCCACGTTCAGTCCGTCCACCGTTTTATCCGCCGTAATAAACGGGGAAAAATACTCTTCGTTTGCACCTTTTCGGTACACGTTTTTGCCGGATGCCGCAAACACCCTGCCGTCCGAACCCGCCGCCACGAAACGGCACCCCTCCGCAAAAGAATAATCCTGCACGAGCGAAAGATCGGCGCCGTACTCGTACAGTCCGCCGTCATCCGCCAAATACACTTTGTTCCCCGCAAAGACCACGTTGGTGGGATCGGATATTGATCGTCCGAGTAAGGCACGGGGAGCCTCCTTTGAAAACACGCTCACACGGCGTCCGTCCGCCACCGCTATCAAGTCGCCCTTGACCGAAAGCGACGTGGGGTAATACAAACGCCCCATTTCCTTGCCGTATGACCCGATCATCTTTTCAAAGGTCTTGTCTTCCAAATAAATCTTTACCGCGGAAGCCGCCGCATCCAGCACGTACACACGACCGTTTGCCACCGCAAAATCCGTGGCGTAAGAGAAGGTGGCGTCCGCCGTTTGCGCGCCGTCCTTTTGCAAGAAAACGCCCTTTCCGTAGCGGCAGATATTGCCCTCTTTTACGTAAAAAAGATCCTCCCCGCAAACTGCAAAGTCGGACCCGATCTCTTCCTCTCCGTTGTTGATGGAAACCACGCTATCTCCCTGCTTGCGGAAGATGCCTTTCAGCCAGGATAAAAACACCATATCCTCTCCGCAAACGTCCATATATCCCAAATACTGCTTACCGGGCACGAAAGCGTCCAATTCACTCCCATCCGTCAAAGAATAGGCTTTGAGCCCCAGCAACGGAGAAAGGGTGAACAACGTGTTCCCCGAAAGTGCAATATCGGTAACGCTTTCGGTGGGAAAAGAAAGAGTGCGCTCCGCACCGGTAAGGTCAAAGCACTTGATCACCGTTTCGCTTTCTTCCTCTTCGCTCACGCCGGCAAGTAAAAAAATGCCCTTTTCGGAAACGCAAAGCTCGTTACACTTAGTCACACCGGCGGAAAACACCTTGCGTCCCTCACCGCCGAACAGCACGATATTGCCTTTATCGAACACGGCAACCATACCGTCCCCTGCGGCAATGCGCGTGGGCGCGTTAAAAGAAAAGTAATCGGTGATCAACTCCGAATACGGCGCTTCCTGCGCGTACGCACGCCCTTGCGTGACAAAAATGCATTGAACAAAAATCAATGCAAATAAAAGAAACGATAACGCAATGGGTAAAATTGCAGATTTAGCTTTCGGCAGCCTCATTGAGTTTCTCGACGAGTTCGTCGATGTCCAGCCCGTGGACGGCAGCCGCTTGTTCTACCGTTTCACCGCGTGCAAGCGCACAGCCAAGGCAGTGCATACCCGCGTCCATGAGGACCTCCGCAATAGCCTGCGAATTCCCCTGCCGAATGGCTTCGCCTATCAGCATATCCTTCGTGATGTTAGCCATAATCAGCCTCCTTTTTGTTCCATTTTAGCATATCGCACCCTCCTATGACAACCCTATTACGCTATTTTTATAATCTATTATAAACCGGCGGATATCGGCGTATCGTGACGAAGGAGAAAGGGAAAAGGCTGTTTTTTGCGGAAAATGGCGTGCAAAGCATATAGAACGCCACCCCGCAATATATATAACCATAAAATAATCGCAAAAAGTGAGGTTCGATATGAAAAAAATCACCGACTCCCTATCCAAAGAGATCATTGCCGCCGCAGAAGGTGAGATCGCAGGAATCGTCACCAACGGGTATACCGATGCAAAACTCTCCAAGTTGCGCGGCTGTAAGGTATCTTCCGAAGAGCGTGACGAAGGGCTTCTTCTCCCTCTTGATCGTATCCTCGGCGAGGGTGATGCCTTGGTGGTGCGCAACCTCGGCGCCCTTAATGAAACCAACCGTCCCGAATGTCCGATAGGCGCAAAGGTGTACGATACCCTCGGCAGGTTTTACGGCGTTCTGCGGGACGTTTGTTATGAAGAGCAAAACGGCAAGGTCCTTTCCCTTCTCACGCAAGATAGCGAGCTTGACCCCGCCACCGTATTGTGTTTTGGAAAAAACGCGGTGGTCTTGCGCGCTCCCGCGCATGAAAAGTTGCTGTTTAGAAAAAAGAGCAAAGCGCCGCGCCGCCCTGCCGCAAAAAAGCAAAGCAGCAAACCCCTTTTGGCAACGCAAGCGGAAATGACCCTTGTGGAACTATCCGCGTGGCAGGCCCCCGCCCCCGCCGAAGAAACCCAAGCGCTTGCCCCCATCCCCGTTGAACAAAGCACCTTGGGGGAGAACAATTATAACTTTCTGCTTGGCAGAACGGTGGTAAAAAGCATAGGAAAGGGTTCCGACCTGATCGCACGCGAAGATGAGATCGTTACGGCGGAACTCTTGCGCAAAGCCCGCTTAAAAGGCAAACTGGTGGAACTTACCGTAAACAGCCGTAAATAATGAAAATCTTCGCGCCCCTTTTTTATATCCTGTTTTGTTGTTCACTCTGCTTTGTGGGGTGCGCGGATCCTTCTCACGCAAAAACACCTTCCCAAACCCATTACGATATTCAAGCCACCCTACTCCCATCGGAAAACGCATTGCTGGTGACGACTGAGATCACCTGCGCCGCGCCTGCAGAGGGGATCTCCGCCCTCAAACTGCGTTTATACGCCGCCACCTATTCGGAAGGAAACAGCGCGGTGGGACCCGCCAAAGTACGCGAAGCCTACGGAAAAGTTAGCGAAAGCTACGGCAACGTGGAAATACAAGCGGTGGAGGGCGAGGTGCCTGTTCAAGACTATGATCTCGGGCAGGACGGCAGCATTTTGACCATCCGTTTTGGCCGCAAGTTCAAAAAAGGGGAAAGCATACGCCTTAGTATAACCGAACGTATCAAACTTGCCAAGATCAAACACCACCTCGGACATTACGACGGATACTATTCTTTGGCGCATTTTTATCCCGAACTCTGCCCCTTCCGAGATGGCAAATTTTTTGCCTGCCCGCTATCGGATCACGGGGACCCATTCTCCCACGAACGTGCGGATTTTACCCTGCAACTTACCCTCCCCGCAGAGTACGAATGCGCCTCAAGCGCCGAGGAGATCGGTAGGGAGAAACAAGGGACGGAAAGGCACCTTACCTATACCCTTAGCGGTGCGAGGGACATCTCACTCGTTGCCTCAAAAAAACTGCGATCCGTCAGCGCGTCCTATGATGGCATTTTTATCAAATACTACTATGAAAACGATGCGCACGCCGCCAAAACCCTCAAAAAGATAGAGGACGGATTGGCTCTTTACAGCCGCCTGTTCGGCACCTACCCTTATGCCTCTTACACCGTGGTATCCATGCCTTTTTGCGAAGCGGGAGCGGAACACAGCGCCCTTTCCGTTGTGTCAAACGCCCTTTCCGAATTGCAAAGAGAAGAGGTGATCTTGCATGAAACCGCCCACCAATGGTGGTACGGGAAGGTGGGAAACGACGAATACACTTACCCGTGGCTGGATGAAGGTTTGGCGGAATTCAGCGTGGCGTGTTATTACCGCGAAAAGGCGGGAGAAAACGCTTATCGCGCCCAAATAAACAAAGCACGCGAGGCGTTTTCCATCCGTCTTGCCATAAAGGGACAGGATGGCGTCCGTTTTGATAAAACGCTTGCGGAGTTGAACGAAGGGTATTATGATCGCGTGTACTGCGGCGCGCTTCTATTATACGCCGAACTTGCCGAAAAGGTCGGCTACCGCCCCCTGCTTGCCGCCCTTTTGGATTATGCCTGCCGCTATGACGGAAAAACCGCCACGCCAAACGCCCTGATCTCTTCCCTTTCCGCCTCCCTCGGGCAGGACCTAACTGATTTCTTTCAAACCTGGCTCACCGCCGCGTTGCCGATAGAGTAATTAACTAATGCGGAATTGTCTGAGCCGATTGGCGAAGACAGCGTCGAGCGAAGCGAGATACATCATGCCGACCAAGTCGGTACATCATGTCACCGGAGGTGATACAAGAATTCGATATGTGCTGACGCACTCGATATGTCGCTTTGCGACTCGATATGTGCTATCGCACTCGATATGTTGTTACGGAATTCGGAATGCGGAATGGGCTATGCAATGCAGAATGCGGAATGCGGAATGCAGAATGCGGAATGCGGAATTGTCGTTTTCCTCATTCGCGCCGTACGCGCAAAAGCCTTCAAAAAAGTCACTTGCAATAGAAATCGGAATATGATACAATATCTTCACTTGGGCATGTACCGGCTTCGACGCGGAGCGAGGTGGCAGTTTAAGCACGCAGCAGGCTCGTCTGCTTATAACGGAAATTGTTCAATTAACGGACAACAACAATTTTGAATTGATGGCGGCTTAATGCCATCTGTCGATCTGTCGGTCCTACAACGGCAAAATCGGCATCATTCAGAGTAGGGAACGGCACTTTCCCGTTGCCGCGCGGGAGAGGCTGAAAAGTTGCGGCTTGGAACATGGTAGCCCGCTTACGGACAGCCCTGAACGACAATAATCGTAAGATAAGCGTGTAGAAAGAATTGTGGTTTCCTTCACGGACCGGGGTTCAACTCCCCGCATGTCCACCAACAAAAAAGCAGTCTTCGGACTGCTTCTTTTTCTTGTTGCGGGGAGTTATGCGCTACTGCGCATCGCCTTGAATGAGGCGCGAACCCCTCCGTGATTCAACCGCTTGAAGCATAGCTTCCTCACGCGCTTTGGCTAAAAACAGCGCACCGTGCTGTTTTCTTAACGCGTCGCGCCCCGCATGTCCACCAACAAAAAGCAGTCTTCGGACTGCTTCTTTTTCTTGTTGCGGGGAGTTATGCGCTACTGCGCATCGCCTTGAATGAGGCGTGAACCCCTCCGAGGTCCAATAGCGGCCATGAATGATATGTTTTGCTCTGCAAAACCTATCGCGCGGCTCCGCCGCATATCGAGCACAAAGTGCATATCGAGTTGCAAGGCAACATATCGAGTGCGATAGCACATATCGAATCGCAACGCGATCCATAATTCCGCATTCCGCATTCCGCATTCCGCATTCCGCATTCCGAATTCCGCATTATTTTCCCCCTCCCGCAAGCGTCGGCGGAGAGTAGCGCAGCGTGCGTTGGGGTCCCCGAAGAATTGCAAATTCTTTGGGGTGTTGCACGCAGAGCGAGGCGCAACGAAAAATACCCACAGGCGTGTACTCCTTGTACATAACTGTGGGTATTTGAGTTGGAACAATGTATATGCGCTGCTATACGCCGCCGCGATCAGAGAACTTTGGACAAAAACTCCTGCAAACGAGGATCCTTGGGCGCATTAAAGAATTCTTCCGGTGCAGCCTCTTCCTTGATCTTGCCGCCATCTATAAAGCAGATGCGGCTTGCCACTTCGCGGGCAAAGCCCATTTCGTGCGTGACGATGATCATGGTCATGCCGGTATCCGCAATGGTCTTGATAAGGTCTAAAACCTCTCCCACCATTTCGGGGTCAAGCGCGCTGGTGGGCTCATCAAAAAGCATCACTTTGGGCTTCATGGCAAGCGCACGCACAATGGCAATACGTTGCTTTTGTCCGCCCGACAAGGTGGAAGGATACACGTTTGCCTTTTCCTGCAAACCAATGCGCTTTAAAAGCTCCATTGCTTCCGTGCGGGCTTGCGCCTTGATCTCCTTGCTGTTTTTGAATGGCAATTCTATTCTCGTGCGCGGCTCGGGGTACTTGGTGCGGTCCAACGCACGCTCGGCATCCTCAATTTTTTTAACAATGGCAAGCTTTTGCTTGGTAAGCGCGGGATCGTAGGTGTAAAAGGTCTTGCCGTTGCGCTCCACCGCCTGACGCGTCTTCTGCCACGCCTCCTCCACGGGAGCGAGAAGCTTGTTGTTCTCCTCAATAATGGCGCGGTAGCGTTCAAGCTTTTTATCCACGGCGGCGTTCCACTTGTCACGGTTCTTTTCAAGGCGTTTGTTATACCAATTCATGGTAAGGTTGTTCCACTTTGCCTTGCGCAGCTTTTTCTTGTTCACGATCACGGGCGCAAGAATAATATTCTTCATCACCGTGAGGTTGTTAAACAGGTTAAACTGCTGAAACACCATGCCCATCTTCTGGCGGCAGGTATTGATGTTGATCCTGAGGTCGGTCAGGTCGTCACCGTCAAAGATGATCTCACCCGACGTGGGGTCTTCCAGCACGTTCAAGCAACGCAAAAAGGTGCTTTTGCCACCGCCGGAGGGGCCCACGATAACCACGCGCTCTCCCTCATAAATATCGGTGGAGATCTCATTCAGCACCAAGAGGTTGCCGAATTTTTTGGTAAGGTACTTTACCTCAATCAAAGGTTTTTTATCACTTTTTTGTTGGGGAGGGACCGCAACGTTCATATTATCGTCTGTCACCTTTACGTAGCCTCCTTTCCAAAAGTTTTATCAAAAGGGTGAGTATCAAAACGATCACCAAGTAGAACAGCGCAAGGAAAATGTACGGGATAAAATACTCGTACGTGCCCGACCCTATTTTTCGGAAAGCCTGCGTTAGATCTATGACCGCTATAAAGCTCACCACCGATGTGTCCTTCACAAGCGCAATAAGCTCGTTTCCGAGAGAGGGAAGCGCGTTCTTAAACGCCTGCGGTAACACGATGCGTGTCATGGTGGAAGTATAACTCAAACCAACCGCGCGCCCTGCTTCCAGCTGCCCCACGTCCACCGAGAGGATGCCCGAACGCATCACTTCGGATACATAAGCGCCGCTGTTGAGGCCAAAAATCAAGATGGCTTCCACAAGAGAATCCAAGGTCAGACCAATGATCGGGAAAATCACATAGTGCGCCAACAAAAGTTGCACCACGATGGGGGTACCACGGAAAAAAGCTGTGTAGATGTTGCCCACCACGTTAAAGCCCTTTGCCACCTTGCTGCGGCGGGAGGCAATGTTCACGATTGCCACGATGCTGCCAAGAACAAGTCCTATCAAAAAGCCGAAGAGGGCTATACGAGCAGTAACACTCAAGCCCTCCAAGACTCTCTTATATCCTTCATTCTTGACAAACGCTTTTACGAATTTATTCCACCTTTTCGCCCAATTCATTTGAACGGCGAAGGAGGATTGCGTTCCAAGAAAACTCATGATTAATTATTGAAACTTCTTACTAACGCTATTGCCGTGGTCTTATCCACCACCACGAAGGAAAGATTGCCGTTCAACATATCTTGGATGGCAAGAGCCGCACTGTCATAGGGAGAGCAAGTCAAATTACTAAACCCATCGAAGCCGCTTTCTGAATCACCTTCAATGTAGCCAACGGAGGTGGTTCCGGTCTGCGCGCCGCAGTTTGCAGCTTTACCGCTGAGGCTGCGAAGCTTAGCTTCAACTTCGTTCTTTGTATTGCAACCGGCAAAGGTGCTATCTCCTTCCTTGACCACAAGTACCTGCGCCGCATTGTAGTACGGGTTGGAGAAGGTGATCAACTCCGCTCTTGCGGGAGTGATGGACAAGCCCGCCATGCCGATATCGCAAGTATCCAAGTTTTGAATGGTAGGAACTACAGCATCAAATTCCATATCCTTCACGACGAGGGTCTTACCAAGGTAGGCTGCAAGAAGCTCTGCGATCTCCATATCAATGCCGGCGATCTTGTTGCCGTTCACATACTCAAAGGGAGCAAAGTCCAAGTTTGTGGCTACCACCAACTCATTGGCACGATCAGTGGAAGTGGTCTTATACGCCTTGCCGTAAGACTCCAGATCCGCATCTGCCTTGGTGTACTTGACAAAGATGTTCTCGATCTCCGACTTTTTGGCAACGAAGAAAGCGTTTACGTTATTCAAAAGCTCGGTATTACCGTTTTTGATTGCATAACCGTAATCCTCACTGGTAAGTTCGATGTCGATCATCTTGATGACCGCTTCCCCATCGTCGTTACCGCAAGCGGCAAACATGCTCACACAAGCCACAACCGTAATGACGGTCAAAATAATTGCAATAATCTTTTTCATTTTTCGTACTCCTTTTTGGAATTGATACGCCTATATTACCACCCTGCCCAAGCCGTGTCAAACGTTTTTGTGCATATTTTTTGAATTTTTGAGAATTTTTTCTCTTATTTTTCGTTTTTATAGTGTGTTTATGCAAAAAATATTAAAAATCACATTTTTATGCATTTATACACCCACCTCCCTTGCGCGAGGAACGAGCGCAGCAATGCGGAATGGGCTGCGCAATTCGGAATGCGGAATTCGGAATGCGGAATTGTCTGAGCCGATAGGCGAAGACAGCGTTGAGCAAAGCGAGATACATCATGCCGACCAAGTCGGTACATAATGTCACCGGAGGTGATACAAAAAAAGATTCCTCTTCCTGTCTTTTTGTAATCGGCGATTCTTCGACACGCTCGTTCCTCGCGGCTCAGAATGACATTATTATTTGTCATCCTAAAGGGAGCAAAGCGTAGTTGAAGGATCGCCGCATATCATTTTATTAATGCCGAAACGAAGTGACCCTTATTGCGCTCCAACGAGCGCACATCTCGTTACGAAGTAACATATCGAGCGGCTTTGCCGTATATCGAGTGCGAAGTGCATATCGAATCGAAACGCGATCCTTAATTCCGAATTACGCATTCCGAATTCCGAATTAGCCCCTCTACTCTACCCGAAAGTGTTCGCACTCAACTTTTTAATAATCGGCGATGTTTCGACTTCGCTCAACATGACATATTATTTGTCATCCCGACCGAAGGGCTTTGTCCGAAGCGGAGGGATCGCCGAATACACATAATCAAATCGGAACAAAGTGACCCGCCATTCCGAATTCCGCATTCCGAATTCCGCATTGCTTATCTCATTTCATCTGCCGGTGACAGCAGAGAGCAGCGGAAGACAAACGCCCAGTTCTCTTGTTATTAAATAACACGTGTAGAAAGCGTAGAAGAGTGCAGATGCAAGGCTCAACAAGGGGCGATGAATGAGCGTACTTTGTCGTACGTGATTTCAGCGCCCTGCCGTTAGAAACAAAGCAGATGTGCTCTAATACGCTTTCTACATACGAAAAAGGGTATCCCCTTTCCGGGAATACCCTTAATTTCGTGTTTAGTAGCAAATCTTATGCTATCAATTAATCGTTGGGAACACTTGCAGCACCTGCGGTGAAGGTCAAAGCAACGGAGCCAACAAAGCCCTGCTCGGTATCACCGAGAGCCACAGCGTCTTCCCACACGAGCACCTTGAATTCTTCGGTATGCAAAGCCTCAAGACCAGTCGCTACAACAATGCTCTCTACGCAGTAGGTGGTGGTCATAGCATTGACGGAATTGTTTTGAGTAATGGTGCCATAAGCCACTTCTGCATGGTTGGTCGTCTCAGCGCTTCTGGTATAGAACTTACCGGCGGGAGCGGTGGTGACACCTTGCTCATAATCCGCGGAACCTTCTGTGACTTGAGCCGCAGTACCCGCCACAGCCGCAACATACTGACCGAGATACTTCTTGAAGTAAGTGCCATTGGCGCCGCTCATAGAAGTATCGGTGGCAACTACCGTGTAAGTATAGTCGGTGGTGTTAGCCAAAACGCCTTGCAACTCGTAAGCACCGGAAGATTCATTAAACTTAAACACACCAACTCTCAAAAGAGCCGCAGCATCGCCGGTGATGGTTGCCGTCAAGGTGACGGTGCTGATGGTGCTTGCAGGGGAGAGGTTCTTAATAAAGAAGCTCTGCTCGGTGCCATTGTTCCAATTGTAAGGAGTGGTGGAAGAACCGTTTCCGAGGAACACCATATCACCGGAAGCATTCGGGGTTGCAAATTCGGTTGCAAAAGCGATTTCGTGCGCTCCAGCATCGCCGGTCTTTTGGATCTTAGTTGTTTCATTAGTTAACTCGTTGGGAAGCGCCGGAGCAAAGGTTGTGGGGCTCGCGGGGCTCTCCGGGGTGATGGAAGGACCGAACGAGCCGGTTTCCGTCCAACCGATACCCAAGGAAGCCGCGTTGTTGGAAGCCGCAGTCAAGGTGACTGCTTCAGACGTGACGCTTGCGTTGCTCGTGAACCATGCGTAGGTTGCGGTGGAGAGAGCCACTGCTACCACAAGCATCATCACGATGGAAGTGATAAGTAAACGTTTTTTCATAAATTCAATACCTCCTTAAACACTTTGCACTAAACAAATTGTTTGTGGCAGAGAGTCACTTAAACGCCCTGCCGTTTCTTTCTATGAGTATTTTACCATACAAAAAAGCGAATTTCAATAGGGTCTCTTAAAATTTTTTCAGCAATCTTAACTTTTCTTAAACAAAATCACCCCCTTCTTAATGTTTATTATGCTTTTCTTCACAAGAAAATTACACGAAAAATCCGCATTTTTTGTGATCACCCCCTAAAACAAGGGTGACAAAAGGAGAATTTTTTCAAAAAAACAAAATCGTAAACCCCGCAAGACAAATTGAGAGGGCAAAAATGCAAAAGTGTACACGGATGAGGCAAGTTTAGAGGAAAAACGGGCTGCGCAATGCGGAATGAGCGGAGCAATTTGGAATGCGGAATGCGGAATGCGGAATGGGCGCAGCAATTCGGAATTAGGAATGCGGAATGCGGAATGGGCTGCGCAATGTGGAAAGCGGAGCTGTGGAGATGTTTCGACTTCGCTCAACATGACATATTATTTGTCATCCCGAGCTGTGCCGAGGGATCTCAGTCCTTGTAAAACTCGATATGTGCTATCGCACTCGATATGTTGCCTTGCAACTCGATATGCACTTCGTGCTCGATAGGCGGCAACGCAATGCGGAATTGTTTACACCCCTTATAAGGGGGGCTTGATTGCGCGGAGCGAAGCAAAGCGGAATGGGGGGGGGTTAAAAATCCCCCTCTCCCACCTGCGGTGGCAGACGATCCCCCTTTACAAAGGGTGCAACTATTCGGAACGAAGTGACCCTTCATTCCGCATTCCGCATTCCGAATTGAAGTGCCGCGTTTTAGCGGGCTTCGCTGCGGGCTTTTTCCACAAGAGCGCGCTGGGCGGCGCGGTAAAATTCTTTCACGCGCTCACGAATAAGCTTTGCGGCTTTCTTTTTGTTTTGCAGTTGGGAGCGTTCCTCTCGGCATAGGACGGTCACGCCGGTGGGGATGTGCGTCATGCGCACCGCCGTTTCCACCTTGTTCACGTTTTGACCGCCCTTTCCCCCGTTCAAAAAGATATCGGTGCGTATCTCTTCTTCTTTTACTTCCGAAATGCACAAAACGGGGTAAGAGGCAAAGGTAACGCCATTTCCGAGCGCGTCCCGAGCAAACGCACAAAGGCGCGGATACACGCTTTCCCCCATCCATTCGGCGCGAACAAACTCCGCGCTGTTTTCTTTAAGTGCGTACTCCCCAAGGGACGCCGCCTTGCACAGCGTGCGAAGGCACTCTTCCGCCGAAAGGCTATCCTTATTTATATTGCGTACGCGTACGCACACGCCTGCGCCCGCATACGTGAGAGAATCCCCCCGTTCCTCAACGGAAAGCAGGAGCATGGCGCGCTCCAACGCTTCTTCCCCCGCCGAACTTGGAGAGCGGGTGTAATTATTATAAGCATTCACGATCGGGTCAAGTTGTTTTACCCGTGCACGGTAATGGCGGGAGAGCCGCCCATCCGAGCACACCTCGGGGAGCAATAAAAGAGCGGAGAGTTTATCACTCTCCTCTTTTTTCTCCGCCGCCGCGGCTAATAGTTCCACAAAACTCTCCAACATTAAACCTTTATTTTTACAAGCGTATCCAAATTGACTTTTGCAATACGCATCTCCGTCTTTACGGCTTTTACACAACTCTCGCTCGTTCTTTTTTCAAGTTGCTCAAACAACAAATCCAATTCCTCTATTAAACCTGCAAAGTCCAATTGCTTTAACAAATACTTCATTGCGATCAATAATGACAAAAAATCATTTCTTCCGTATTTATTTTCTCCGGACTTGTTTTTGGGAATGGAAAGACTTTTGGCAACCTTCAATTTTTGCGAAAGACGCTCTTTCGGAAGCCTTGCATTATATAGCCTTTCGTGGTGAAACACAATATTCCTGAATTTAACGATTATTTTCAAAATATTTTCAAGTTCAAGATCACTCACGTTAAAAAAGGAAGCTATTTCAGCCTTTTCTTCCGGAATCATTAATTGATAGAACTTTGATACGTTACCAAAGGTTAAAACCATGAACATTGCCCACACGGGAACTTGAGCATACGTTTCCAAGGCATGAGCAATATATACGCGATAAAAGCCCGAATTGGCATTGCTTGTTTCTGCAATCGTATCATTGCAGGTTTCAATCAAACGGGCAATCTCTGCTTTGTTCTTATTATTCGCATTAAAACACGATTCTTTTAAATACAAGTTATGATCAATTCCATGATGCTTTGAGAACACATAAGAAACCACCGATTTGATCAACGTTTCTATTGTTGACATCCTTTTATAAATAGTATTCCGCAATTCAAAATCAAAATCATAGAGGGCTTTGATATTTTCAAATCTCGTATTTTCCTTGTATTTTACATGCCCACCCGTCTGTTTTGATCCACTCCGATCAACAAATAAGCCATAGTATCCTTTTATCAACCGATAATATCCTATGTCACTTAAAGAAGATAAAACTTCATCGCGGTTCTCAATAATCAAACCATCGGAAATCATTTTTTCTATTTGTTCATCATATGTATAAAACTTTTTCATGTTCAAATTGCTTTAATCAAACGACCTACTCTCCTAAAAAAAATGGGAGACCCATAAATGAAATCCCCCCAGACCTTGGCTAGACCAAGGTACTTTCCTTGGTAATTATTATATCCATTTTTATAAAAAAAGTCAACCTTTTAAATCCTAATATTATTTTATTTAATTTATTAAATAAAATAATATTAGTTAATGGAATAATTTGTGTATTTATAGCATTACGAGCAACGCTCAAAGAAACATTTTTAAACCGTTTGGCACGATCTTTGCATCTATGCGCGCGGTGTCTATCACCTCACCATCCACTTGGATCTTGCCCGTGCCTTCGTTTAGCACTTCCACCTGCGCCTCGGTACTGCGGAAGGTGTGGGTGCAGGGTTGTTTATCTATTTTACCACGCAGGAACGCTATCAATCGGAAAAGGAGTTTGGATCTTTTAATGTTATCAATGACCACAAGGTCCAAAACACCGTCCTTAACGTTGCTGCCCGGTGCGATCGCCATGCCGCCGCCAATATAACTGCCGTTGCAAACACCCACCATGAACACGTCCTGCTCATTCTCCACACCGTTCACCGTATAGCGCACGCGGTGCGGCTTAAAATGGGTAAGCACGTAAAAGAGGGAAAGATAATACTTGATCTTGCCGCGGAAATGCTTCATGGAAGCGTACTTTACAAGAACGTCCACGTCCATACCGAGCCCGCACACGTTCAAACAGCGGCGAGAACCAAGGTCTAAATAATCTATGCGGTTCACCGCCCCTTTCAAAATGCGAGCCACCGCTTTCTTGGGCTTTTTGGGTAAGGAGAGTTTTTTGGCAAAATCATTGCCGGTCCCGCAAGGGATCAAGCCAAAGGTGATGCTTTCAAAATTCGTAACGCCGTTCAACGCCTCGCTGAAAGTGCCGTCCCCGCCAATGATGAGTACCTTTTGCGGTTCCGGTGAAGCGTTTATCTCCCGCACGATCTCGGTGCAATGGCCTTTCCACTCGGTGGGGTGAAAAACAGCGTTGTGACCTGCCTGTTTTAAGGCGAGCATCACTTCTTCCGCCGCTTTCTTGGTCTTTTTTTGCCCCGAGCTGGGGTTATAAATAATGTGGTACATAATCCCTTTTAATTATTCCGCAAGCGGGAATGCAATATACGGCACTGCCGCACGAATTGATGATTCGACGGCGTTGCCGTCATGATTTGGCTCCGCCATGATTTCTCGCTTCACTCCATGAATTGAATTACAACCGCAATGCACCGCAAAGTGCAATTCATGCCGTAAGGCAATTCACGACCGACAGGTCAATTCACGCAACCGTTAGGTTGCAATTCATTGCGGAAAGGTGCAATTCCGTTCTTGCGCTAGGAACAAGCGCATATCGAGTTTTGCAAAGCAAAACATTTCGAGTGCAAAGCACATATCGAGCGGCTTTGCCGCATATCGAGCAAAATCCCCCTCTCCCGACTATGTCGGCAGACGATCCCCCTTTATAACCACCCCACAAAAATTTTTGCGGGGACCCCGGAAAGGGTACAAAGGGACGTGCATGTTTAAACGCAGACAATTCCGCATTACGCATTCCGAATTCCGCATTGCGTAGCCTGTGCACTTTTAATTATACCACGAAGGGAGCAAAGCGTCAAGGTTGCCCCTTTTACGAGGATAATAAAAGGGCTTTTAGCCCTTTTGCACAAAATAAACCGCTTTCATCCTTTGCGGAGAGAGAGGCTTATCCATGGCGTCCGTTCTTGCCGCGGCAATCTCGTCCACCGTTTCGATCCCTTCCACCACACAGCCGAATGCGGCGTACTGCCCATCCAAGAAAGTGGCGTCATCGTGGCAGATGAAAAATTGCGAAGAGGCAGAATCGGGATAATTCGTGCGCGCCATGGAAATCACACCGCGGCGGTGGGAAAGCGTGTTGGGCACGCCGTTCATGCGGAACTCACCCTTAATGGTTTGCTTGCTCCCACTCATTCCCGTGCCGGTGGGGTCACCGCCCTGCACCATAAAGCCCGCTATCACGCGGTGAAAGATCAGGCCGTTATAAAAGCCGTCCTTCACGAGGGACTGAAAGTTTTTAACGGTGATGGGGGCGTTTTTCGCGTCCAGTTGCACCACCATGCTGCTGCCGGACTCCATTTCGATCTTTATAAGGTCGGTAACGGCATCGGTTTTAATGTAATTATCAGCGTTCATATATATTATCATTCTCCTTTTTTAAGACTGCGTATAGCGCGGCGTTGGCGCGTATTATAATGCGGAATTCGGAATGCGGAATTAAGGATCGCGTTGCGATTCGATATGTGCTGACGCACTCGATATACGGCAAAGCCGTTCGATATGTTACTTCGTAACTCGATATGCGCTCATTGGAGCGCAATAAGGGTCACTCCGTTCCGTTTTGATTATATGTACGCGGCGATCCTTCAACTTCGCTCCGCTTCGTTCAGGATGACAAATAATATGTCATGTTGAGCGAAGTCGAAACATCTCATCAATCGAAACAACAAGGGAATCGACACGCGGAGTTTTCATGAGGATCGAGATCCCTCGGCACAGCTCGGGATGACAAATAAAAACGCTCCCTTGCTTCTATCGTCTCCGCCCATTCCGCATTCCGCATTCCTAATTCCGAATTGTTGCGTTGCAACACGCGATGTGCGCTCGTTGGTGCGCAAGAGGGCAAGAAGGGTCAGACAAAGTACTTTTTTGCCAGTTCCTTAAAGGCGGCAAGGCTCCTTTTGATCAGATCGGTGGAAACGCAATACGCTATACGCACGTATCCCTCACAACCGAAACTATCGGAAGGTACCACCAAAATATCCAAGGCTTTTGCCGCCTCGGAAAACTCGTTTGCATCCCCCGAAGGCGCCTTTACGAAAAGATAAAAGGCTCCCGACGGATAAGCGCAGGTAAAGCCCATTTCGGTAAGGGCAGAATAAAGGATATCACGGTTTTCACGATACACGTTTATATCGGAAGTTAAGCCGTCACATTCTCCTACCAAACGTTGGAAAAGCGCAGGCGCGCAAACGTAGCCGAGGGCACGCCCCGCCCCGCACACGGCAAGATACAGTTCCTGCTTTTCCACGGCGGCAGGCGATACCGCAATATAGCCTATTCTTTCACCCGGCAAGGAAAGCGCCTTGGAATAGGAATAACACACCACCGTGTTCTCATACTCACGGGGGAAGCACGTGGCTTTCTTTCCGTCAAACAAGAGTGCACGATAGGGTTCGTCCGAGATCAAATAAATGGTGGTGCCAAACTTCTTTTGCGCCTCTTTGAGGGCGTTTGCCACCGCCTTGACCGTTTGCTCGGCATACACCACACCCGAAGGGTTGTTGGGAGAATTGATGATAACGGCGCGGGTATGCTCGTTCAAGAGCGCACGGAAAGCCTCCACGTCTATATCCAACCCTTCCGCGGGGGGCGCCACCACAAGTTTTGCCCCTGCCTTTTCGGCAAATACGCGATACTCCGGGAAAAAGGGCGCGAAAGCGATCACTTCATCTGCCTGATCCTTCACAATGGCGTTCAGCGTGATGGTCAAAGAAGCCGCCGCACCGCAGGTCATATACATGAGTTCGGGGTCCAAGGCAAAGCCGAATTCCTCGCTGTAATGGCGGGCAATGATTTCGCGCACGCCCTTATCCCCCTGTGCGGAAGTATAACCGTGCAAAGCGATCTCACTTTGGGTTTCCAAAAGGCGGATCAGCGCCTCTTTTACGGCAGAAGGTGGCGGCACGCTGGGGTTGCCGAGGCTGAAATCGTAAACGTTTTGCTCCCCTACGAGCGCCTTGCGCGCTTTGCCGTACTCAAACAGTTCTCGTATCACGGAGCGCTTGGCGCCGAGTGCATACATTTTCTCATTACAAATCATAGTTTATCCCCAATAATTTTGCGGCATTTTCGCCCAAAATCTTATTTTTTTCTTGTTTGGTAAGATCCAACGAAGTGACGAACTCGTAGCTATCCTCATAACTTGCCCAAGGCGTGTCGGTGGCAAAAAGCACCTTATCAGCCCCATGCGCTTTTATCATGCGGGTAGCAAGCCCTTTATCCATATAGCGCGCCACAACGCCGGTATCAAAACGCACTTTTTCTCCCACCAAAAGGTCCAAAACCTCTTCCCACATGGAAAAGCCGCCCATATGCGCCAGGATCACGTTTTCCGCCCCGGTCAGTTTGAGCATGTTTTTGGCGCGAAGGGGTGTGCAATGGGTGCAATCCGGAAACCCAAGGTCCAACCCCGCGTGCACCGAAACCAAAAGCCCGAGTTCCGCCGCTTTTTCAATGATGGTAAGATTTTTCTTGTCGTCTATAAAGGTTTGCTGATAATCCGGGTGGATCTTTACCCCTTTGAGCCCCAATTCTTTGATGGCTCTCATTTCCCCTGCGATATCCTCGCTATCGGGGTGGATGCCGCCAAAGGAAAACAGGCGCACCCCCATGGCGTTGAATTCCCCATCGTTTATCCTTTTGGCAAAAGCATTTACCGAATGGAATTGCGAGGGTTTGGTGACCACGGGCAACACGAGCGCACAGTCTGCGTGAATACGACTTGCCGCTTGGGCAAGCCCTTTTACGGTACCATCCGCATAATGTTCGATCCCCGCCTTGGCGGCAAGGAACGCCACCGAACGCTCGGCAAGAGCGTCCGGAAACGCGTGTGCGTGAAAATCAACGATCATATCACAGCGCGGCAATATCTTCCGCCGTCAAAAGCTCGGCGCCCGAGGAAAGCAGGATCGCAGAAGCCTTGTTGAGGTCGGAGGCTTTGATGACCAAGGAGGCTTTTCCTTCCTTTTCAATGGTCAAGCCGTACATATACTCCAAGTTGATATCGGTTTTTGCGATCTCGGCAAGGAAGGACTGCAAACTGCCAACCTTGTTTGCCAAACGCACAACGAGCACGTCGGTGAGCATGGACGAAAAACCGTTTGCTTTGAGGGCGGCGTCCGCAGCGGCGGGATCACTCACAATCAAGCGCAAAAGCCCGTATTCGCTGGTATCCGCTAAGCTGAGGGAAAGGATATTCACGTTTGCGGTCTTAATGACTGCGAGCACTTCATCCAATCTGCCTTCTCTGTTCTCGATAAATACCGATAATTGTTTCGCTTGCATAGTTTTGCCTCCTTTTATACCAATTTACGTTTGTCGGTCACGCGCACGGCCTTGCCCATGCTGCGTTCAATGGTGCGGGGTTCCACAAGTTTGATCTTGGCGTTCAAGCCTATCATCTGTTGCACCGCTTTGCCTATCTTAACGGAAAGCGCTTCCAAACCCTTGATCTCATCCGAGAAGAACTTTTCATCCACTTCCACCATGATCTCCAAGGTGTCCAGGTTATTCACACGGTCCACGATAATGTGGTAATGCGGGCTCACGCCGTCAATGGAAAGAAGCGCTTCTTCCACTTGCGAGGGGAACACGTTCACGCCGCGAATGATAAGCATATCGTCCGACCTGCCCTTGAAACGGCTGATACGGCAAGTGGTCCTGCCGCACTTACATTTGCCGTACGTGATGGACGTAAGATCGCGCGTGCGGTAGCGAATGAGGGGCAAGCCTTCTTTGGAGATGGTGGTGAACACAAGTTCGCCCGTTTCTCCCTCGGGAAGGGGCTCCAAGGTGGTGGGAGAGATGATCTCGGGAATGAAATAATCCTCGCACACGTGCAAACCCGCGTGATATTCGCAGTCACAGGCAACGCCCGGACCCATGACCTCGGAAAGGCCGTAAATATCGTGCGCGTGGATGTTAAGGTTGCGCTCGATCTGTAAGCGCATCTCTTCCGTCCAAGGCTCCGCGCCGCAAACCGCCGCGCGCAGTTTAAGTTGATCCACGTCGCCGCTCTCCTTCAAAACTTCGGAAATGTGCAAGAGGTAAGAGGGAGTGCAGGCAATTGCCGTGGCGCCGAAATCCTTCATCAAAGTGACGAGTTTTTGCGTGTTTCCGGTACCCATGGGAACGGTGGTTGCGCCAATGTGCTCCGCACCGTAATGCGCGCCGAGGCCGCCGGTAAAGAGGCCGTAGCCGTACGCCACCTGCACGATATCCTTTTTGGTGATGCCCGCCATGGTCATACAACGCGCCACGCACTCCGCCCACATTTCAATATCCTTTGCGGTATATCCCACAACGGTGGGCTTGCCGGTGGTGCCCGAAGATGCGTGCACGCGCACGATCTCATCCTGCGGCACCGCAAACAGTCCAAAGGGGTAATTATCTCTTAGATCCGCCTTGGTGGTAAAGGGGAGTTTGGTAAGATCGTCCACACTCTTGATATCCTCGGGTTTGAGCCCGATGGCGTCCATCTTGGCGCGATAAGCGGGAACGTTCTCATACACCCTTTTCACGGTGGCAACGAGTCTTTCGCTTTGGAGCGCGCGCATTTCCTCGCGGCTCATGGTTTCCATTTTTTCATTCCAAATCATATGTTCTCCTTAGGAATCATTCTCCAAGACCCGTTAAAAATGCTTTTTTGTTAATATCCACCGTCTTGGGCGGTACGGTATTCTCGATGACTTTCAGCCACACTTCCTTTTCCACGTTCATGTGACGCGCCGCCACACCGAGCACAACGGTATTAAAGACGCGTTGATTGCCCACTTCCGCGGCGATCTTGTTCGCGTCCACTTTTACGATCTTGTATTTTCCTTCCAAACTATCCAAAACGTCCGTGGGATAAGTGGTGGCGCCCGAGATCACGGTGATGGGTTCGATCACCACGTCGTTCACGATCATCACGCCGCCCTTTTTAAGGAAGTGATGATAACGCGCCGCTTCCAAACGCTCAAAGGCAATGAGCACGTCCGCCTGCCCTTCTTCCACGATGGGTTCGCGCACGCAATCACCATAACGAACGAAAGTGACCACACTGCCACCGCGCTGTGCCATGCCGTGCACCTCGGAAAGTTTTACGTCGTACCCCTTTTCAATGGCAATTCCGCCCAAAATACGGCTGGTAAGAAGGGTACCTTGTCCGCCCACGCCCACGATCATGATATTCGTATTCATCTTACTACCTCCCTTTTCTCCAACGCGCCGAACTTGCAGAAGGAAGCGCACAAGCCGCATCCGTTGCACATTTCGGGATTGATCTTTGCCTTCTTATCCTGTTTGGAAAGTGCCGGACAGCCGCAGGTGATACAAGCGCCGCAACCGATGCACTTTTCATTGTTCACAAAGACCTTATTGGGGAAAACGTTTCCTTTCAAAAGCACGCAAGGCGCCTTGGTAATAATGACGGAAAGCTCATCCGCCTGCGTTTCCTCTTTGAGGGCGGCGGTCAGTTCCGCACGGTCAAAGGCGCTTACGGTGCGCACTCTGTTCACGCCGATCGCGTGGCAAAGTTCCACGAGATCAATGGCGGGTGCGGGCTCGCCTTTCAGGTTCTTACCCGTGGCGGCGTGATCTTGGTGTCCCGTCATGCCGGTGGTGCGGTTATCCAAAATGACCACCGTGCCGCTGCTCTTGTTATAAGCGGAATTGATCAAACTGTTCACGCCGGTATGCAGGAAGGTGCTATCACCGATCACGCACACCCAATTCTTGATATACTCCTTGCCCTTTGCCTTTTCCACGCCGTGCAAGGTGGAGATGCTGCTACCCATGCAGATGGTGGTTTCGATCACCGAGATGGGGGCAACCGCGCCGAGGGTATAACAGCCGATATCACCTATCACGTGCAGTTTCAGGCTCTTCATCACCGAGAACACGCTCCTGTGCGGGCAACCGGGACAAAGCACAGGGGGACGACCGGGCAAGCCCGCCATGGCCTCCTCGTAATCGGTCTTGCCAAGCACCACTTTGCGGAGCAAGTTCGCGCTGTACTCGCCTTGGCGAGTAAACACCTCTTTGCCGATCGCTTTGATGCCCATGGCACGCACTTTTTCCTCAATGACAGGTTCCAATTCTTCAAACACGTAAAGGGTATCCACGTTGGCGGCAAATTCACGGATCAACTTTTCGGGAAGCGGGTTTACCACGCCGAGTTTTAACACGGAGGCTTCGGGCATGGCTTCTTTTACGTACTGATAAGCAATGCCGCTCGTGATAAAGCCGATCTTTTTATCCCCGTATTCCACACGGTTCAAGGGGTCGGACGCCATATCTTCCGCCATGCGGTTCAATCTGTCTTCCACGAACAGGTGACGCTTTTTTGCCATACCCGGCATCATCACGTACTTGTCGATGCGCTTTTCGTAGGGCTTGTCCGCCACTTCGGTGCGGTCTTCAAGCTCCACGATACCCTGCGAGTGAGAAAGGCGGGTGGTGGAACGCAAAATAATGGGAGTATCGTACTTTTCGCTGAGCTCAAAAGCGCGTTTGATAAACGCCTTTGCTTCGGCGCTGTCCGACGGCTCGATCACGGGGATCATTGCCGCTTTTGCGATCATGCGGGTATCCTGCTCGTTTTGCGAGCTGTACAAGCCGGGATCATCCGCCACAACGGCAACCAAGCCGCCGCCCACGCCGGTATAAGCGCAGGTAAAGAGCGGGTCCGCCGCCACGTTCAAGCCCACGTGCTTCATGCAGCACATGCTTCTCACCCCGCTGATGGAAGCGCCGATGGCAACTTCCGCCGCCACCTTTTCGTTGGGCGCCCATTCGGCGTACACTTCCGGGTACTTTGCAATGGTTTCGCTGATCTCGGTGCTCGGGGTGCCGGGATACGCTGCGGATACCTTTACACCCGCTTCGTATGCGCCGCGCGCGATCGCCTCGTTTCCAAGTAATAACTTTTTCATACTCCCTCCTTGTTGCGCAAATCTCTTATCCTCTTTGCTTTGCCTTCAAAACGCTGAATGGTATTGGGGGAAACCAAACTGATCTTGGCATCCAACCCCAGCACCACGCGCAATTTTGCTTTGATGGCGTTTTCAATGTTTTTCAGTTCTTTATAATCATCGGTGGCTTTCAAAAGTTCCACGCGAATTTCCAGCTTGTCCGAGTGCCCTTCACGCGTGACCACGATCTCGTAATGCGGGCCGATGCCGTCGGTGTGCAACAGCACTTCTTCGATCTGACCGGGGAACACGTTCACGCCGCGGATCTTTAACATATCGTCCGTTCTGCCGTCCAGGTTCTCCATACGGCAAGTGGTCCTGCCGCACTTACAGGGCTCGTACATCAAACGGGTGACGTCCTTGGTGCGATAGCGAATAAGGGGAAGTGCCTCTTTGTAGATACAAGTGACCACGAGCTCACCCTTGGAACCGGCAGGAAGCACCTCGCCCGTCTTGCTGTCTATGATCTCGGGAATAAAGAAATCCTCGTTGATGTGCATACCGTTTAGGTATTCGCACTCACCCGACACGCCGGGGCCCATGAGTTCGCTCATGCCGTAGTTGCTTGTGACCAAGCAATCTTTGCCCCAAACTTTGTGCATCTCTTCGCGCATCGCTTCGGTCAACAGTTCGCTACCCACGAGGGCGATCCTCACTTTGAGTTCCTTTTGAATGTCCACACCCATTTCCTTTGCCACTTCGGCAAGGCGGAGCGCATAGGAAGGCGTTGCCACGAGGAGCGTGGTTTCAAAATCCTTCATGAACATGATCTGTTTTTCGCTGTTTCCGGTGGAAGAAGGCACGATGGTAGCGCCGATGTTCTCCAACCCGTAATGCAAACCGAGCGCGCCGGTAAACATGCCGTAGCCAAAGCAGATCTGCGCCATATCGTCTTGCGTTGCCCCGCCCATGGCGGCAATACGGCTAACGCATTCCGTCCAGGTATCCAAGTCCTTTTGCGTATAGCCCACAACGGTGGGTTTTCCCGTGGTGCCCGAGGAAGCGTGCACGCGCACGAGGTCCCTTTTGGGTACCGCAAACAGACCGAAGGGGTAATTGTCACGCAAGTCTTCCTTGGTGGTAAAGGGCAATTTCGCAAGGTCTTTCAGCGTTTTGATATCCTCGGGCTTCACGCCTGCGGCATCCATCTTTTTGCGATAAGGCAAAACCTTTTCGTATACACGCTTGACCGTTTCTTGCAGTCTTTCAAGCTGGATCTTTTCGATCTCGCTTCTGGGGAGAGTTTCATTCTTTGACCAAATCATTGCTGTACTCCTTTTTTGGTTTCTTTTGGCATCCGCGTTCGCTTATTTGGCGCGAACGGTGGGAAGAATTTCGTTTTCGATAGGCTTTTCAAACGCCTCTTTAATACGCTCTTCGGGCAATTGCTTGGTAAACAAGCTAACGAGGAAGGTGGAGATCATGGAATACGCCATACAGATCACGCCGATCATCGGGGAAAGACCAACGCCGTTTTGCACCGCTTTTCCGAAGCTGACGCCCGTCCAACCGCCTTTATCGTATCCCAACACGACGATGAGCACAAAGGTAAGCACCAAACTGCCGATGACCGAAGTCCAAGCCGCGGCGCGGGTGACCTTTTTCCAAGTGACGCCCAGCACGTACGGTCCGATAAAGCAGCCTGCAAGGGTGCCCCAGCTGAGCCCCATCATATAGGCAATGGCGGTAATGTTAAACTTGCTGTTCAAATACGCGATCACGGTGGCGATCACCACGAACACCAACGCAAGAATGCGCATCAACAAGGTCACCTGCTTGTCCGACGCCTCTTTTTTCACACTCTTGTAAATATCAATGGTCACCACCGAAGAGGATGCAAGGGAAACCGATGCGAGAGTGGACATGGACGCCGCCAACACCAACACCGCAATGAGACCGAGCAAGCCGTTCGGAAGGGTATCCTTGATCATGTGCGGGATCACGTTATCGGTATTGCCGCCCGGCGCTTTATCGTAGAAAAGCGTTGCCAAGCCGCCGATGAAGTAAGCGCCAAAGCCGATCACGAGCGCAAAGACGGTGCTCACGATGGTGCCCTGTTTGATGGCCTTTTTGTCACGCACGGTATAATACTTGTGGATGGTTTGCGGGAGCGCCCACACGCCGAACGAAGTTAACAGCACGAGGAAGATCAAGGTCATTTCCTTGCCGTAAATATACTTGCCGGGAGTTGCGCCGCCCATAAAGAGGCCTTTATCGGCATCGGTCAACGCTTTCAAGCCTTCGCCCCAACCCACCTTTTCGGAAGCCAGGAAGAAGAACACCATAATGATCACGCCGATGAACATGATAATGCCTTGAATAAAGTCGGTAAGCGAAGTGGCGATATAACCGCCGAGGAACAGATAAAACGCCGTCACCGCCGCCAGCACCAGCATGACGATCCAAGCGTCCACTTTGAATACGATACTGAAAAGATTGCCGAGGCCGTTATAGACCGATGCGGCGTAAGGGATCAGGAAAATAAAGATCACCACGGCGGAAACAAGTTTCAATTTGTCGTCACCGTAGCGCTTGCTGAAAAAGTCCGGCATGGTCTTTGCGTCCAACCTTACCGTCATATTCTTGGTGCGGCGTGCAAGCACCATCCAAGCGAGAAGCGCGCCCACAATGGCGTTGCCGATGCCGATCCACACGGCGGCAAGGCCGAAGCCGTATCCGAACTTACCCGCATAACCGATGAAGATAACGGCGGAGAAGTAGGTGGTGCCGTACGCAAAAGCGCTCATCCAGCCGTTGAGGCCCTTCTTGCCCGCAAGCAAATAATCCTTCACGGTCTTGGCTTTGTTTCTGGTGTAAAGCGCAATGGCGATCATTCCCGCAAGATACAGAGCGATAACGGCAATATCAATGGCAATTAACATTTGTTCTTCCTTCCTTAAAGAGTTAAATAATAACTCAAATATTATAATGCAGACGCGCGCGTTTTGTAAACGCGATTTGAAAAATAGTTTTGATTTTTTTCTTGCGATCGTTTCACTTTTCTCTCGGACGGCGGCAGGAGGAAGCTTTTCCCTTTACTTTTTTGCTCTTGAAGGGTATAATAACCATATGTTGAAAATTCGCGTGGTCGCCGTGGGCGGCATCAAAGAAAGCTTTTACCGCGAGGCGGTAAACGAATACGTAAAACGCCTTGGCAAATGGGTAAAGGTGGAGATCTCGGAAGCGGAAGAAGCCTCCCATCTTGATGATCCCGCTAAAAAAAGAGAGGCGGAAGCCGAGGGGATCCTTAGGAGAGTCAAGGGACAAATGGTGCTTTTGGACGTGAAGGGTAAAAGGGTTAAAAGCGAGGATATTGCCGAGCTTCTTTCCCGCTCCGCTCTTCAAGGCAACAGCGAGGTCACTTTTGTGATAGGCGGGAGCAACGGCGTTGCGGAAGAGGTGAAGAAAAAGGCAAACGAGATCTTATCCTTCGGGGATATTACCCTGCCGCACCAACTGTTCCGCGTGGTTCTTATGGAGCAACTGTATCGCGCGGAAACCATTTTGCATAACGCAAGCTATCACAAATAAAAAGAGCAACGTTTTTAAAACGCTTGTAAGCGCATCGCCTTTGCGATGGGATCGGAGGAAAAAGTGAACGAACGGGAACTTGCCAGAATGGCGGAATATCAAGATGAAGAAGCGATCCATTACGAGGACTTGGAACTCTCCGAACTCTTGAAAAAGTACGGCGGCGAGGACGCTAAAAAATTCAAGGAAAAGTACAGCGAGTATTACGACGACATCAAGTTTAAGGAAAAGGATTGGTGGTAAGATGAAAAAACCGCATCGTCAAAACGTGATCGGTTGGATCCTTATCGTGGTTTTTCTCTTTGTGGCGGCGGGGCTTGGTTTTGCTCTGACCATTATTTTTTCTTCCATAAAGGTGGACCTGAAAGCGGATTCTTACACCCTCTCTTTCCTTACGCATAAAGAGAGCGCGGCGTATGCGGACGTGGAGGAGATCCTTTTGTTGGATTCATCTTACAGCGCTAAAAAAGTATCCTCTTTCGGCGGCATGAGCAAAGACTTCGGCACCTATCGAAATGCCGAGTACGGCAAGCATTTCCGCCTTACCTATTCGGAGAACAAACATAATTATATTATGTTAAAACGCAAAAACGGCAAGATCACCGTGTTTAATCTGAAACACAAAGGCGAAACCGAAAAAGCGTACCAACAACTTGCGGAAAGGATCGCAGCGGCAAGTTGACCGCTTGCATAAGTGAGAGAAAACGGAAGCGACAACCTTCCCCCTTTTCCCTCACTTTTCTCTTTCCCGAAAAATTGGGCAAAAAAAGGATTTTTTCTATTGACATAGGCAAAAAATCTTTATATAATAATACAGTCGCTCGCTGCTATGGCTCAGTCGGTAGAGCACGTCCTTGGTAAGGACGAGGTCACCAGTTCAAGTCTGGTTAGCAGCTCCAAAAAATGCTCGGTTAACGCCGAGCATTTTTTATTCAAGCCAATGGGAAAGAGGCTTGGTATGTAATTCGCCGTAAGCGTATGTCATCACGGCAAAGCCGTGCATGTTATCAAACAGTATTCTTGTATGCCGTTTTATCGGCTTGATTCCATACAGCCATCCTGGCTGATTCCATGCCGCTCACCGCATTCGCGGATCACATGCACGCATTCGCGTGATAAATCGAGATGAAGTCATTATTTAGCTCTCTCAAAGGGTGCTTTTTTGTTTACCCGAGTCCTTACCAAGGGCGTTGTGCGCAAAATGGGGTCCCCGAGATATTGAGAGATATCTTGGGGAGAAGGAGCGCTTTAGGAGTCACCGACAGAGAGAAGCGAAGCGCCGCCCTGTCCGACGGATAAAAGCGCGACGCGGACGAGGTCACCAGTTCCAAGTCCGGTTAACAGTTCAAAAAATGCTCGGTATTTGCCGAGCATTTTTATGTATTTTGCGAACCGATAATCACCCTGTAAAAACTATTTTAAGAATCTTTTTTCTCGTCCGTTTTTATTCTCGTCGTCAACGTCCGAACTTCATACTCATACTGCTCTTTGGTGAGAAGTTTTCGCTCGTAAAAGATCTTGATCATTTCAAGTTGCCTCTCCAAGAGATATTTGTTATCGTATTTCTTTTCGTTATCTTCCATTCCTTTTGGCTTCCTCTGCAAACTGATAAATTTGCTTTTCGCTGTTTAGGATGCGCCCGTCCACGATGGTAGCCGCTGCGCTTGCGGCAAGATCTATTCTTGCCTTTCCGAGCCCACTACCACCGCTCGTTGCCCAAAGAACGATCTTCTTTCCGGAAAAATCATAGGACTCCAAAAAAGTGTTGATGATGGTTGGTGCGGTGTACCACCAAACGGGATAGCCGATGAAGATGGTGTCGTAGCCGGACACGTCCAACCCGTCTTTCACGATAGCAGGACGGGAAGCCTTGTCTTTCATTTCAAGCGAACTACGTGAATTCTTATCCATCCAATTCAAGTCGGCGGCGGTATAGGGAACGGCGGGCTTGATCTCATAGGTACCGCAGTTCAACTCGCTCGCGAGTTTCTGCGCCGCCCGCGCCGTCGTACCCGTTGCGCTGAAATAGACTACTAACGCTTTCATTTCACCCTCCTCTCCCTAGATCACGCCGGATTGAATTTACTCTTCGGCTGTTTGCAACGCGGGCACTTCCAGTCTTCCGGGAGGTCTTCAAATGCCACGCCGTCATGCTCTGCGGGATCGTACACGTAGCCGCAGATGGAGCAAACGTATTTACCCGATGCTTCCTTCTTTGTGAACTCCACTTTTGGGAAGATGGTTTCCACGGGATGGTCAAGGTCCATCACGCGCTTGGCTTCCAGGTTTTCGTACCCTTGCGGCGTGTGCGTCCCACAGTAAACGGTGGGGTGATTGCGGATAAAATCGCGCACGCGGTCAAGCGTAATTCTCGCCGCTGCGGGATCCTCGAATACAACGGATAGTTTGTTCTCATAAAGTGCTTCGTCAACGTAGGTAATATCGCCGTGGAGCATATAGAAAAGTCCGTCGCTCTCCACGATCACGATACTGTTGCCGTTGGTGTGTCCTTTGGCTTTGATGTAGTAAATGCCGTCCGCGATCTTTTGGCTTTCGGGGAAGTTATAATACGCGCCATCCGTGAACTTAACGGGAACGATATTATCTAACCCTTGCAGTTCTGCGGCGGATACCTCTTCTTCGTTGACGAAAATTTTTGCATTGGGGAAAGAACGGAGCTCGCCCGAATGATCCCCGTGCTTATGGGTGAGAAGGATCTTCGTAATCTGCTCGGGCTTGTATCCCAAAGCCGCAAAGGCTTCCATATAAGAACAAATATCCTTGCCGGTGTATATCAAACTATTTTCGTCGGGATTTTCTTCGGGGGTGCCTGCGGGAAGTCCCGTATCGACCAAAATCACTTCGCTGCCGGTGTCTATCAAGTAATTTTGCAAGCTACCGCGATAACGAACGTTCTTGTCAAACTTGTCCATTCCCTCTTCGCCACCGAATGCGAAAGGCTGGGTGTAAAATCCGTCTTTTCTGAATTTGACTGCTTTAATAATCATTCTTATTTCTCCTTATAATATAGTCCGCAATGACATAGTCCTTCAAAATCGGGATCGGCGATCTGTTTGCGGAATTCTTCGCACATACACTTAAACTCGGGTAGCTTCTTCACCCTGCAAGGACAATATCCGTCCTTGGCTTTGAGCCCCTCTTGCACGATTTTCACGATCTCTTCGTTTTCGTTCAATCTTATTCTCATATCTTTCCTCCCCTCTTACAAAAGGGCGGCGACGGCTCTCTCGACTTCTTTCATATCGACCGTCGGCTCAAAACGAGCAACGACGTTCCCCTCGCGATCAACGAGGAATTTGGTGAAATTCCATTTGATATACGCCTTGTCGCCGTATTTTTTATTATTCATATCGGCAAACTTTTTCAAGAAGAAGGTCTTAATGCCTTTCCCAAATCCCGCAAAGGGTTTTTCCGTCGCAAGGCAAACAAAGAGAGGGCTTGCGTTTTCGCCGTTGACGTCGATCTTTTGAAAGCGAGGGAACTCCGTGCCGAACTTCATCGTGCAGAAAGAGTGGATTTCCTCATCGTTCCCGGGCGCCTGATCGGCAAACTGATTACAGGGAAAGTCCAAAATCTCTAAGCCCTTTTCTCTCATCTCTTTGTACATTTTTTCAAGGGGATCGTAATGAGGCGTAAAACCGCACCCCGTTGCCGTATTGACGATCAAGAGCACCTTGCCCTTATATTCGGACAGGCTCACGTCGTTCCCTTGTCTGTCTTTTACCGTAAAATCATAGATCGTTGACATTTCGGTTCCTCCTTTTTTATACATTATTTTGTTTTCCAAGCAATTCGTAGAGCAAAGAATACAGTAGCTGCGCCTTCTCGGGTGGCAGCGCGATGCAACTCGCCACGTTCCGCGGCACGTCTTTGGCTCTCTCTTGCAACTCCCGCCCTTTTTCGGTCAGAAAAATGATAACCTTGCGATCATCCTCTTTGCTTCGGACTCTTTCGATAAATCCGTCCTTTTCAAGCTTTTTCAGAAGCGGTGAAAGCGTGCCGTTATCCAACTTCAATTCGGAACAGATCTCACCCACAGTTATTTCGTCTTTCCCCCACAAAACCATAAACACAAGATACTGCGTGTACGTTAATCCGATCGGATTCAACCATGGGGTATAAAGACCGACCACCTTTCTCGCCGCCGCGTAAAGCGGAAAGCAAAGTTGGTTTTGCAACTTCATTGCGTCTTTGTAATCGTATTCCATCCTTCCGCCTCCTAATTTATATTTTATCAAATATTATTTTATCAAATACATTTTATTTTGTCAATGGCCGAATTGCAATTTCTCATTTTTTTGCGGAAGGTCTTCATCGGGATTAATAGCCACAGAGAAAAACAAGTAAAGATCCTCTCAAAATCGGGGTACACTTCAATATCAAAGGGCTTTTATTTTTCGGGCATAGCCCTAACCTTTACTGTCTACGCAAAACTGCTTCGCCTTTGACATGCATATCATGAAATTGATACTGCTACTGTTAACGGGACCTTAGATCAAACATGCTTAACCATCACTTTGCTTGGCTTGTACCAATTGGTGGCTACGATGGAATTATAAGCGAACTACAAAAAGGAAATGTCGATTTTGTTTGTTAAACCTACTGGAAGAATACAAACCTTAATTGTATTATTGATATAGTAATCTATTTGTCAAGGAGGATAAAACAAATGAGATACAAAGATTGGTTAACTGAATGGCTTAAAACTTATGTTGAACCAACCACAAAATCAAGAACCCATCGTAGATATTCCGAAATCGTAAATCACCATATAATCCCCAAAATGGGTGAATATGAATTGGACAACTTTTCCCCTGCACTTCTTCAACACTGTATAATGGAATGGATGCAAAACGGGAACTTAAAAACAGGTCGAGGATTGGCCGCGAATTCAGTAAGCGCCATCATAAATGTAGTACAGTCCTCCCTAAGGACCGCATTTCAGCTGGGATACACAAAAGAATATACGGCAAATAGAATCAAACGTCCGAAAATACAAGAAAAAGATATAACTTGCTTTTCTTTTCAGGATCAAAAAAAAATAGAACGAGCAGTACTGAGTAGTAAAAAAAACAAGATGTTCGGTGTGTTGTTATGTCTTTACTCCGGACTTCGCGTTGGTGAACTTCTTGCACTGAAATGGAGCGACATTGATCTGCAAAGCGGTCACTTGTCAGTACTTAGATCGTGCCATGATGGGAAAGGGAAAGACGGTAAATACATAAAAATAGAGGATACACCAAAAACGTCTTCTTCGCGAAGAATAATACCGCTTCCAAAACAGTTATTACCACTGTTAAAAGATTTAAAGAAAAGAAGCAATTCAGAATACGTTATCTCAAGCAATGGAAAATCAATATCGGTTAGATCATATCAACGAAGTTTTGACTTATTACAGCAAAAACTTGTTATATCACATCATGGTTTTCATTCCCTTCGACATACCTTTGCCACTCGTTCATTAGAATGTGGAATGGATATAAAAACCTTGTCTGAAATATTGGGACACAAATCTCCGACCGTCACTCTGAACAGATATGTTCATTCGATGATGGAACACAAACAGGATATGATGAACAAACTTGGGAAAATATTCTAATTATTTTAAAGACACAAATTGAAAATCTTTTTATCATCTATTATTGCAATAGATGAACATATTGATTGAATCGCCCCACAGATTAGTAAGGAAACAAATATAAAAAGTAGAATAAAATGAAAAAATGATTTAATATTGACAAATTTAAAAGCAATCTCTTATAATTAAAAAAACATCTACTGCAATAATAGACGAACAAAATAGA
>DEWF01000007.1 GCA_002363545.1 Christensenella sp. UBA3217
GGCATTCAAGAGGTAAGGGGTTCGACCCCCCTCATCTCCACCAAGCTGACTTCGGTCGAACCCTCGACCGAAGTCTTTTTTTACTTAACAGGGGGAGTCGAACCGAGAGCGTTAAGAAAAAGCCACAGTGCGGCTTTTTTAGCGGCTGACCGAAGCTCCGAGTAAGGCAGAACACGAACAAAACGATTTGCCTTGCGAGGAGCAAGAGGAGACCCCCTCATCTCCACCAAGCTGACTTCGGTCGAACCCTCGACCGAAGTCTTTTTTTACTTAACAGGGGGAGTCGAACCGAGAGCGTTAAGAAAAAGCCACAGTGCGGCTTTTTTAGCGGCTGACCGAAGCTCCGAGTAAGGCAGAACACGAACAAAACGATTTGCCTTGCGAGGAGCAAGAGGAGACCCCCTCATCTCCACCAAAACAAGCTCGGCTTTCGTCCGAGCTTTTTTTGTTGTCATTCGGCGGGCCGAACCCCAAGGGGTGTCGACCGCTTGAAGCATAGCTTCTTCACGCGCTTTGGCTAAAAACGCCGCACTGTGGCGTTTTTTGACGCGTCGCGCCCATCATCTCCACCAAAAACAGTCTAAATCGAACCCGCCTTAGACTGTTTTTTATCCAAATCGAAGCGAAGCGAGATTTGGTATATCATCAAGGGCTTGTCCCTTGTATATCATCACGGCTCTGCCGTGTATAATATGATCCGCTTCGATTTGATGATATGCAATACTATGTATTGATGATATACGACGCCTTTGGCGCAATGATATACACGCATTCGCGTGATCGGGCGGATTCTTTAATAATTCATTTTAGTTTTGATCATCTCCACCAAAAAGGACTAATTCGCACACCCGAATTAGTCCTTTTTATATCAAATTCGCCCTGCGGATTTGATTATCATATGAGCGAAGCGAATTATAATTCGAGGCGATAGCCGAGTTATCATAAGGCATAGCCGTCTAAAACAAGTCCTCGGCGAATTTGAATGATAATTCGGCTTTGCCTCACATGATAATGCCTATCGGCAAATGATAACGTCGCTCGCAAAGAAGCTCCGCTCGAATTTCTTACAAGGATAAATGTTCCGTACGCACCCCCCCTCAACCGCTCAAAATACCTTTTTGTTGAAAATCGTATTGACTTATGCTTTGTAATATGGTATCTATCAAGGTAGGAGGAGGAAATATGGATAAAAAATTAAGGAAAAAGTTGATAACCGTTCTTTCCATGATAACCACCACGCTTTTGATGGGGGCGGTTTCTGCCTGTTCTCCCGCTTCCTCCGCACGCAAAGCGGAGCCTGTCGGTCCGAAATTCGTGGCGCACAGAGGATACAGCCATGCCTATCCCGCAAACACGGAATCCGCCTTCGTTGCTGCGGCGGGCATGAGTTTTTACGGCATAGAAACCGATATTCGCAAGACCAAGGACGATTACTTCGTTTGTAATCACGACGCCACCGTTCTTTACGCGGACGGCACGCAAAAGGAGATATCCTCTACCAAACTTTCCGCCCTGCTTGCCAATCCGATCTATAACGATAAAACCGATTCGGAGGTTTACCTTTGCACCTTTGAAACCTATTTGCAAGCCTGCAAACAAGGGGGTAAGGTGGCGGTCATTGAGCTCAAAGATTATTTCAACAGTACGAGCGTTGCGAAGATTTTAAATATAATAGATAACGAGTATGACCGCAAAAAGGTTTGCTTTATTTCCTTTTCCTACGGCGCCCTGCAACAGGTGAAAAAGGCAGATGCCTCTATTGAACTGCAATATCTTTCGCAAACGGAAAACGACCCAACCTTTGACTTATGTTTGTCTAACGGCATTTCGATAGACGTTCGCAGCACCATTTTAACGGAAGAATTGGTGAAGACTTTTCACGATGCGGGGCTGAAGGTGAACGTATGGACGGTGAACCAACCTTACGAACTGGAGACGGCATATGAGTGCGGGGTGGATTACATCACCTCCGACCTCTTTCACGGCGAGTAACAAACGGCACGAACACGCAAGCGGAAGCAGTCAAACGGCTGCTTCTTTTTTGTTATAAACAAATGATACCTTTTTGTAATATATACTTTCCTAATATTTCCTTAAAATAACCGATACGAAACATAAAAAATGTGATATGATTAAAGTAGATATTATAAAAGAGGTATCGCAAACATGAATAAAAGAAAAGGTTTTATTATCCTGTGCGCCCTGCTTTTGATCATTACTTTTACTGCCCTATTTACCGCTTGCTCGCTCTTTGGCGAGAAAGACCCCGACACGGAAACGCAAGAGCAAGGCTCCTTTACCATTCAAGTGCAAACCGCAACGGGCGGAAGCATTTCCGCTTCTCGCACCAAAGCGGAGCCCGGTGAACCCATCCACCTTACCTACAAAGAGAACGAGGAGTACACCTTCCTTTCTTACACCGTGAAGGACAGCCAAGATAACGAGATCCCTGTGACGGACTCCTCTTTCCTGATGCCGCAAAGCAACGTGACGGTAAGCGGCACCTTCGTAAAGATATCCACAAATGCTTATATGGTGGTAACGTCTCATAACGACCACGCGTATATAGACTATTCACTTCCTTCGGGAAAAAGCGATATGGTATTCGCCGGGACAAGAGTGCAGCTGACCTTGGATATTTACGATACGAACGTGTATCGACTTGACCACTGGACGGTAACGGACGACGACCAAAACGAGGTGGTTGTAACGAATGGGAGCTTCGTGATGCCGGAATCCAACGTGACGATCTCGGTAACGTTGGAAGAGGTCTTTTACACTCTAACGGTGGACTCCGCCCTTGCCGGCAAGTGCACCATCACCGTTTCCGATTCCACCGATAACGTCATCCAAGCGCATTACGGAGACTCGGTGCACCTAATCTGCACGCCGAAAGAAGGATATGATTTCAACAACTGGCAGGTGCAAGATGCAAACGGAAGCACCCTGCTAAACAGCCGTAGCAATTCTGCTTACTTCACGGTAAGAAATACTAACGTGACGATATCCGCCAGCCTTTCTCCCCGTTCCTACACCCTTAAGATCGATTCTTGTGACTCGTTGAAAGAGTTTTACGTGATGCGAAGCAACGGTACCAAGCTCAGCCAAAATAGTTATGCTTATTGTGACGAAGAACTGACGGTGGTTTTCACGTGTCATGCAAATTACAATCTTTCTGCCCTGCACATCCGCCCTTGGGAGCAACAGCATTACGGCGATTATTCCTCCTTCATTCAGTACGGCGATGACCTTGCCTACGATGAAAACTACCGCTTTATAATGCCCGCCAAAAACGTGCAGATAACGGCAGAAACCACCTTGATACCCAATAACGAATACCATATCACTTACAATACGGGTGATGACGTGACCAATCCGAACAGCATTTCTTCCTTCCTTTCGGGGGATGATCCCTTTTCTTTGGAAGACGCCGAAAGACCGGGCTACAACTTTGCTTATTGGATGGATCAAAACGAAAATTATATTCATGAAATCGTGCCCTCCGAGGTGGAGGAAGATCTGACCCTCACCCCGCTTTGGGACCCCATCCGCTACCACGTGGAGTTTGACGCGAACGGCGGCGAGGGGGATATGGAGGATATACGCTATTTGCCCTACGACGAAGAATGGCAACTCACGGCTAACGCCTTCAACAAGGACTATTATGAGTTTGCGGGTTGGGCAACGAGTGAAGACGGAGAAGCGGTATTTGCGGACAAACAAAGCGTATGCAAACTCTCTACCACCAACTACCAAACGGTAACTCTTTATGCCGTGTGGACGCCCATTACTTACACTCTCACCTATTCGGAGGACGGCACAGAAAGCACCCTGTCCTACACGATCTTGGACGAGATCACCATTAAACAAAGCAACAAGACGGGCTATACCTTTGACTACTTTGTTGTCACCACCGCAGACGGAAATTGGGTGGAAGATATCCACTTGATGGGTGGCGCCCTGCTCTCCTTAAACTACGGAAACGCCACCCTCACCGCGCATTACACCATCAACCAATACACGATCACCTTCGTGTTTGATAACGGCGAGGATGATCTTACGATCACGCAGGACTACGCCACCGAGATACAAGCCCCCGAAGACCCCGGAAAAGCGGGATGCAGCTTTGACGGATGGGATACGGAGATTCCCGCCACCATGCCTGCGGAAAACCTGACAATCACCGCGCGTTGGAACTCGGATGACTACACGATCACCTATTACGATAAGGGAGATGCCTCTTTTACGGGAGAGCATGACGAGAATTATCCCACCACCTACACTTGGGGATCGAGCGTTACCTTAGATACACCCGATAGGACCGGTTACAACTTTGGCGGATATTACCTGAACAGCAACTGCACGGGAGAAGCAGTGACCGCTTTCCAAGAGGAAGCGTTTGAAAATAAGACCATCAAGCTTTACGCAAAGTGGACGCCTATCACCTACGTGATCTCTTACAGAAGCCGCTCGAATTCGCAAGAGACCAACACGATGGGCTATCAAGTGATGACTTACGACATGCCCGCCCATTTGAAAGCCAACGAGTACGTGGAGGAACTGTTTGACTTTGTGGGATGGACCACCGATTTTGACAATAGGACCGACCCGAACCCGAATACGATCATGTATGTGGACCGCGAGGAAGTAGTTAATCTAAGCACCACCCAAGGCGAAGAGGTCATTCTTTACAGTCAATGGGTCCATAAGACCTACACCCTTACGAGGGTTGTGGACGATACCGAAACCTCCGTCAATTATCAACAAACCAACTATTGGTACCCCAACTCGCTCGACCTTACCGCGCCCGCAAAAGAGGGGTACACCTTCCTGCATTGGGAAGTTACTGAAGGCGAACTGTACGGAAAGGTTTACCTGAACTACAACACTCCGCCCGACACCGCCATCTATCATTACACGCCGAGCTCTAACCGTGTGATAGCAGACATCAGACACTACGACGTGCGCGGCACTGCCACCATCACGGCAGTTTACGAGCCCACCGAATACACCATCACCTTCCTTTCGGGCGAAACTACGGTGGGCACCATCACCCAAGGCTACGGCACGGCAATTAACGCGGAAAGCATCCCTGCCGACCCGACCAAGGCGGGCTATTCTTTTGACGGATGGGATACGGAAATTCCCGCTACCATGCCTTTGAACGGCTTGACCATACGAGCAAAATGGCAGGAAAAAGAGTACGATCTGCAATACAAGACGGTGGGCGGCGGTGAGATCCAAGGAGCCACCTTTGAAAACTACCCCACCAAGCATAAATACAATGAGGATACCGCGCTCGTCTTCCCCGTTAAGGAAGGCTACAATGCGGTGGGTTGGTTTACCGCTAGTGACGGCAGCGGCGATGCCTTGGTGACGCTTGCGGCTAACCAAGTGTCGGCAGAAGGCGATACGCTCATTCTTTACGTGCGTTTTGAAGAGCAACTGTTCACCTATTCCGTGAACGCAAACTCTTCGTTGTCCGTTACCGGTTTGACCGCGGCAGGCGCCACCCAAACCACCCTTGCCATCCCTGCCTATAACAACGGCGTGCGGGTGCAAAGCATAGCGGCAAACGCCTTTACGGACAACTTGACCATTCGCATGCTCACCATTCCGAGCACCGTAACATCGATCGGCAAGAATGCCCTTACCGGTATGAGGAACCTCAGCGAACTCGTGAATTTGAGCTCCGTTTCGTTGTCGGCAGGCACCAACGGCACCTTCAGCAATCCGATCGGAGAGATATACCCCGCCGTTATCACCAATGACGCGGGATACGTTTCCCACCTGCAACGGGCAACGAACGGCGTGTATTATTACGTGAACGGAAATGAAAAGACAGCCTGCTTCTACGATGGCAACGAAAGCGATCTGGAGCTTGACTCGGATTGCACCAAGATAAGAGGCTACGCATTCTACGGCGGAGCGGGCTTTACCACCTTTACGGTGCCTGCGAGCGTGACCAAGGTGGATAGATACGCCTTCCAAAACTGCACGGATCTGGAAACGCTTTACTGGAATGCGGTGGATGGCGAAATGGCAATGCTTTACAAAAACAATGCGAACTTAAACTGCTTCTACGGATGCAATAGTCTTTCCGAGATCAGCTTCGGAGAAGGGGTAATGACCGTGCCTTATAATATCGGCTCGCAACTTTCCTCTCTGACCAGCGTATCCATCCCCGCATCGGTAAAATGGATCCGTAATAACGCTTTCTATAATTGTGTGAACTTGGAGAACGTGACCATTGCCGACGGATCCATCTTACAGTCCATCGGTTCGGAAGCCTTCCAAACAAGCGGAATCACTACGATATCTTTCCCGAATACCCTCACTTCTCTGCCTTCGAATGCTTTCAGTTATTGTTCCAACCTTACGAGCATTACGATCCCGAAAACAATGACTTACATTCAAGGAACCGCTTTTATGAGTTGTCCCGCTTTGGAGAGCATTACGGTTGATGCGGAAAATACCGTCTATGATACAAGAAGCGGGTTGAATGCCTTGATCGACACTTCAACGCACGTTCTTCTCGTAGGTAGCAAGAACAGCGTGATCCCCGATGACGTGGTGGCGATTGCCGACTTTGCGTTCTACGGAAGCGGCATTACGGAGATCATCATTCCCGGAAACGTGAAGACCATTGGAGAGCAAGCTTTCCGAGCCTGCGCAAGTTTAACGGATCTGACGATATCCGATGGCGTTGAGGTCATAAAGAGCTATGCGTTCGCAAACTGCACCGCCCTGGAAACCCTCATCCTTCCGGATAGCGTAACGACCGTTTCCGGTTCGGCGTTCTATCACTGCGACGCTCTGCAAACGGTCCGCTTGTCCGGCGGTTTGACAAATTTAGCAGACGGCGCCTTTAACACTTGTGAGAATCTCGATACGGTGTATATTGAAAATGCCTATGCCTATACGGGCGCAACCGACGTTTGGGCATTGGGTTGGTCGCTGCTCCACGCAACGAACGTGTATGTTTCGGCTTCCGTATATGAGGATGTCAATAATACCAACGATTTTCTGACCGACGAAGCAAACTTTACGCAACCGACGGGCGCGACTGTGGTGGAGGGAAGAAATTACTATCTCTTTATTAAAAAGGTATCCTGAGTAAAAAAAGAACATAAAAAAAGGCAGTCAAACGACTGCCTTTTTTCATCGTATTTCAGATCACGTAATTTTCGCCGCCGCCCTCATCCGACATTAAATCGGCAAGGGAGATGCCGTCAAAATAATCGTTGATAAGCTTATAGAGGTTTTTCCACATGGGGAGCGTTCTGCACTCCTCGGCGCGAACGCACTGTTCCGCCCCCTTGCCCAAGCAAGCGATGGGGGCAAGATCCCCTTCGGTGATGCGCAAGATCTCTCCGATCGTGTATTCCTCGGGAGCGCGGTTGAGCTTATAACCGCCGCCCTTTCCGTGCTGACCGTCCAGCATGCCCGCTTTGGAAAGATCGGTCATGATCCCTTCCACGTATTTTTGCGAAATATCCTGCCTCTCCACGATATCCTTCAAACGGATATAATTCCCGTTAAAGTGTTCGGCAAGATCGATCATCACGCGCAAAGCATATCTTCCTCTCGTTGAAATCTTCATACTTACCTCTGTAATTTATTGATCAGTCTGCAAAAAGCGGAGTGGATAGATATCTATCTCCCGTATCGGGAAGCAGGACCACAATGCTTTTACCTGCGTTTTCGGGGCGCTTGGCAAGCTCAATGGCAGCCCATGCCGCCGCACCCGAAGAAATACCTACGAGCACGCCTTCCTTCTTGCCGATCAATTTGCCGGTGGCAAAAGCGTCCTCATTCGCCACGGGAATGATCTCGTCATAGATCTTGGTGTTGAGCACGGCGGGTACGAACCCCGCGCCGATGCCTTGGATCTTATGCGGCCCTGGCACACCCGTGGAAAGTACCGCGCTGGTTGCGGGCTCTACCGCCACCACTTTGATCGAAGGATCTTGGGACTTTAAGTATTCACCCACACCCGTTAAGGTGCCGCCCGTTCCAACGCCTGCCACAAAGATATCCACCTTCCCATCGGTATCCTGATAAATCTCAGGACCGGTGGTCTCGCGATGGATAGCGGGGTTAGCGGGGTTAACAAACTGTCCGGGAATAAAGCTGTTGGGGATCTCAGCCGCAAGCTCCTCCGCTTTGGCGATCGCTCCTTTCATACCTTTTGCGCCATCCGAAAGCACAAGCTCCGCGCCGTATGCCTTCATGAGTTGGCGGCGTTCCACCGACATGGTTTCAGGCATCACGATGATGATGCGATACCCCTTTGCCGCAGCAATGGAGGCAAGACCGATACCCGTATTACCCGAGGTGGGCTCGATGATCACGGAATCGGGCTTCAATTTGCCAGACTGCTCCGCGTCCTCTATCATGGCTTTTGCAATGCGGTCTTTTACCGATCCCGCGGGATTAAAGTATTCCAATTTTGCATAGATCTTTGCCTGTAAGTTCAATGATTCTTCAATATGCGTCAGCTCCAAAAGAGGAGTTTTTCCTACGAGTTGGTCTGCCGAAGTGTAAATAGTAGCCATTTTTTCATTCTCCTTTTTTTATTCGATAGCCATGGGACGGCTCGAAACAAAAAGCGCTTTTTTTATTATACAGCATACGCCTTGTTTTCGCAACCCGCCCAATTGATTTGTTTGGATTGTTCTTTCTCTTTATTCGATTGCCGCAAAGCCTTCTTGAAGGTCTGCGATAATATCGTCAATATGCTCCGTACCTATGGATAAGCGCACGGTATTGGGTTTGATGCCTGCGGCAAGCAATTCCTGCTCGCTGAGCTGGGAATGGGTGGTGGACGCCGGATGGATCACAAGCGATTTCACGTCCGCCACGTTTGCCAGCAAGCTGAACAGTTTCAAACTCTCGGTAAACTTTTTGGCCTTTTCCGCATCCCCCTTTACCTCAAAGGTAAAGATGGACGCCGCGCCGTTCGGGAAATAGGCGTCGTAAAGCGCTTTTTGTTTACCCGTCTGCAACGAGGGATGATTTACCTTTTCCACCTGCGGATGGTTTTTCAAGAACTCCACCACTTTCAAAGCGTTTTGCACGTGGCGCTCCAAGCGAAGGGATAACGTTTCCAACCCCTGCAAGAGCAAGAAAGAATTGAAGGGGGAGATGGTAGCTCCTTGGTCCCTCATTAAGGTAGTACGAAGTTTTAAAATATAAGCAAGGTTTCCGCACGCCTCGGTAAACACCACCCCGTGATAGGAAGGATTGGGTTTGCTGAGCCCCGGGAACTTGTCGTTTTGCCCCCAGTCAAACTTGCCGCTATCCACAACAACGCCGCCCATCACCGTGCCGTGTCCGCCGATAAACTTGGTGGCGGAATGAACGACCACGTCCGCGCCGTGCTCAATGGGACGAAGCAGATAGGGGGTGGCAAAGGTGTTATCCACGATGAGGGGAATGCCGTGCTTATGCGCAATGGCGGATATGCTTTCCAAGTCGATCAAGTCGGAATTGGGGTTGCCCAAGGTTTCCGCATACAGCAACTTGGTGTTGGGAAGAATGGCTTTTTCAAAGTTTTCGGGATCGGACGGGTTTACAAAGGTGACGGACAAGCCCTGCTCTTTTAAGGTGTGCGCCAAAAGGTTATAGGTACCACCGTACACGTTTACCGATGAAACCACGTGGTCACCCGCCGTGGCAATGTTTTGTATGGCATAGGTAATAGCGGAAGATCCCGAAGCGGTGGCAAGCGCTGCGGCGCCCCCTTCCAAAGCCGCGATCCTCTTTTCAAACACGTCGCTGGTGGGGTTCATCAAGCGGGTATAAATGTTTCCGCCTTCGGTCAAGCCGAATCTGCCTGCCGCTTGTGCGGAATCTTTGAATACGTAAGAAGTGGTGGCATAAATGGGTACCGCTCTCGCATCGGTAGCGGGATCGGGACTCTCCTGCCCCACGTGGATCTGTAATGTTTCGAATTTATAGTTAGACATAATTTTCTCCTTTTTTGTTTGATCGATAAAAGCGTGCGCGTCATTTCTTACAACATCGATCGCACATTCGTCCGAAGCGAAAGTTTTTTCTAACCAATATTACCAAAAGCGTAGTCATGGTTTTCTCCTTTCAACCTACTTACATCGTAGGTTAATATGATTTTACCATGCTCCTATGTGACTGTCAAGCGATTTTTCAAATATTTTTCTCAAAAAAAAGGAGAGTTTTGAGCTCTCCCTCTTTTCTTACTTTCAAGCGGATCAATGACAGGCGTGACACTCGCTTTCCGCAAACTTTTCCTTGTCGTAAGCGATGCCGTTCTTTTCGTAATAATCCAAGATAGCCTTTTTGATGGCTTCCTCAGCCAGTACCGAACAGTGCATTTTATAAGCAGGCAACCCATCCAAGGCTTCCGCCACCGCTTTGTTGGTCAGTTCCAGCGCATCTGCAAGGGGCTTTCCTTTGATCAGTTCGGTTGCCATGGAGCTGGAGGCGATAGCCGACCCGCAGCCAAAGGTTTCAAACTTTACGTCTGTGATGGTATCTTTTTCTATTTTCAGATAGATCTTCATGATATCACCGCACTTGGCGTTACCAACTTCCCCCACGCCGTCCGCGTTTTCGATCACACCTACGTTGCGGGGGTTTTTAAAATGATCCATTACTTTCTCACTGTATAAAGCCATAATTCTTCTCCTTATAATATAAAAGGTTTGTTGCCGTTTACCTTGTCGCGCCAAATGGGGGACATACTGCGCAAGCGCTCCACCACTTTGGGCACGGCATCTAACGCAAGATCCACCTCTTGCTCTGTGGTGTATTCGGATAAAGTCAACCGAAGCGAACCGTGCGCGATCTCATGCGGATGGCCGATGGCAAGCAGCACGTGGCTGGGATCCAAAGAACCCGATGTACAAGCCGATCCCGAAGACCCTTGCACCCCGAATTCATCCAACAAAAGAAGCAAACTTTCTCCCTCTATACCTTCAAAGCAAAAATGCACGTTGCCGGGCAGACGATGCACGGGATCACCGTTTAAGACGCAATGAGGGATCTTTAAAAGCCCCGCGATCAGTTTATCCCTAAGCGCCGACACCTTTTTCATATTATCCGATAGGTGATTGGTCGCTTCACGAAGTGCCACAGCCATTCCCATGATGCCCGCCACGTTCTCGGTACCGGCGCGCTTGCCCCTTTCCTGGGCGCCCCCTTCTATGAGGTTTGTAAGTGCAATCCCGCTTTTTGCATAAAGCACGCCCACCCCTTTGGGGCCGTGGAATTTATGCGCGGACATAGAAAGCATGTCCGCCTTCATCTCTTGCACGTTTACGGGGATATGCCCCACCGCCTGCACCGCATCGGTATGAAAAAGCACCTTCTTTTCACGACACACCGCCCCGATCTCGGCAATGGGCAAAATAGAACCTATCTCGTTATTCGCCGTCATCATGGTGACCAAACAGGTATCCTCACGAATGGCTTTTGCAACTTGCTCCGCACTCACGTTGCCTTGCTTGCCCACCGAAAGATATTGCACGTCAAACCCCTGTTTTTCAAGTTTGAGCAAGGTGTGCAAAACCGCGTGATGCTCAAACGCGGTGGTAACGATGTGCTTTTTCCCCTTTCGCAGTCCGATCATTGCCGCCGAAAGAATGGCTTGGTTATCCGCCTCGCTTCCGCCCGATGTGAAATAGATCTCCTTGGGCAAGGCGCCAAGACACTCCGCAACCATTTTTCTTGCGCTTTCCAACGCTTCCGCGGCTTTTTGCCCTCTCGAATGCAAACTGGAGGGATTGCCGTACTCTTCTTCCAAATAAGGAAGCATTGCTTTGATAGCGGCAGAACTCATTTTGGTGGTTGCCGCATTGTCCATATAGGCTTCCATCTGCTACCTCCTTTTTTCCACAAAGCAAATTATAGCATTACCAACCTACCTTGTCAATAGGTTATTTGTGTTTGAGGAAAATTATTTTTCGTTACGATACGATTCCGCCCATATGCCCCTCTTGACAGAGATAACACGATCATATAAGATAAAGAAAGCGATCTTAAAAGGAGAAAAGCGATGCAAAAGATCATGGAGCCGATATTCGAAATTGGATACCTGCTTTTTGCCCTTAGTGCGGGTGTGATCTTTTTGGTGGCATACGGGAAAAGACGGGAAAACTCTCTCCTGCTCCTTGGGCTGATGACCTTGCTCCTTGGCGTGGGGGACGCTTTTCACCTGATCACGCGCATGTGGGGGCTTTTGGGAGATGGCTTGGAAAACCATACCTTCTCCCTCGGGCTGGGAAAACTGATCACCTCGGTAACCATGACGCTTTTTTACCTGCTTTTCTATTGGTTTTTTGTAAAGCGATACGAAAAGAAAAACACACTTCCCCTGACCCTTGCTTTTCTACTATTTGCGCTGGCTCGTTTTATTCTTCTTGCCCTGCCGCAGAACGGCTGGTTTGAGGCAGATCCCTCTAAGCTGTTTGCCATCCTACGCAACGTTCCCTTTTTGCTGATGGGTGCCCTTTTTGTTTGCATTTCCTTCCTTTGGGCAAAAGAGGACCGCTTTTTCAAATACACCTATCTGCTCGTATTTTTTAGTTTCGGGTTTTATATGATCACGGTACTCTTGGCTTCCCGATATACTTGGGCGGGCATGATGATGCTACCCAAAACGGTGTGCTACGTTTTAATGATCGTGAACGCCCTAAGATACCTAAGAACTCTTTCCAAACAATGATCCCAAAAAACAAAAAAAGCGCTCTTTCCGAAAGGAATGAGCGCTTTTTATTGTTTGCACTTTTTTACTTAGACCCCTTTTTTCTCTTACTGTCTTCCAGCAACGTGTAGAAAAGGATGTAAACGGAGTACAAGATCAAGAAGATGCCGAACACAATACCGATATCATCTTTAAAGCCGTTGACCGCAAGCATTAAGATACCGAATACGATACAGGCAATACCCACCACAAATTCCAACACGAACACCTTGGTGTTCCCCTTATCACGCACAAAGTGAAGCAAGAAGGAATCCAAGAAAATACAAGCGCCCGCCACGATGAGCACGTAAGGGATAAGCCCCATTACGGTAGCCACCAATTCGTGATGCACAAGCAGATAGATGCCGAACGCCGTTATTAAACTGCCAATGATGACCGTGCGCGTGATCAAACTTTTTTGTTGCAAAAAGTCCCCCACCGCAATGATCAAACCGATCAAAAGCACACCGATACCCAAAACCAACCAAAGATACGTTTCTCCGAGAGAAACCGATATGCAGAACAGAATACCTGCGATCAAGAATACGATCGCATTAATGACGTTTACCATTTTTTTAGACACAACAGCCTTCATAATACCCTCCTTAAAAAACATACGTCCCTTTCAGTATACCTTATTCTCTCAAAAGACGCAAACCTCTTTTGGTGAAAACCGGCTTGTTTTAGGCGCCAGACAAAAAGCAAAAGTCGAAAAACAGAAAAAAAAAGCCGCCGATCGCTCGGCGGCTCCGATCAAACAAGATCAAAGGAGAAGAGTCTTATCTTCGCCCATGCCCATCATGCCGTCCAAGACGTACTTGTTGCCGTCCTCATCGCGCACATAACCTTCGAGCTCACCGAAGGTCACGTAATAGTCAATATTCACGACCAACGCGTGCATGATCATCGGGTTGATCCCGTACACCTTGAACTTCAAGTTTACCATGTCGTGCTCATCCTTAACGATCCACTCGGCATAATTCTTAAAGTCCTTGGTTTCGGGAGTGCGAGTAAAGGTGACGGGCGGGAGCAAGCTGGACTTGCCTTCCTGCCACAAAATATTTTCGTTATACTTATCTTGATCGATAGACTGGTTGCGAGTAAGGTTGAAAGCAAGGAACTTTTTCTCCCCATTCACTTCGCATTTTCCCATTGTGGTGACCCAATCGTAGTGAGCACGACGGGGATAGTACCCTCTGTGATCATCCACCACCGCCACGGTTTCATCATCCGAAAGCATCTCCTCACCATTGATCACGAGCCTGCCCTCTGCCTTAAAGAAATCCTTTTGGCTGTAAAGAGGACGGGGGCGCTTTTTATCAAAGGGAATGCTGACCACGCAGGGATCGGATAAGCGGGTCAAAGTGAAATCGTACTCGATCTCCGCTTCGGAATAATTCTCCTTGATGGCCTTGGAAAGAGGCTTATCCTCTCTTGCCGCAGAGATCAAACACTTGCCTTTGTGATTGCCTTTCAACTCACACTTGCCGTCTTGGAAGTTGTTCACGTACTTCACGTGGCTGACCGGGGTTTCCCCTTCCGCAACGGAACCGTTGATCAGGTTGGGTGCAATGACCGTATCCTTACTCTTCAAGTTGGTATCCCAGCAGTACACTTTTTTGGTGCGCTTATCGTAAAAGATATTCATCGTTTTACCGAAGATACCCATATCGCACACCACGGCAAGCAAAACGCCGTTTTTGAGATGCACTTCGGTGGCTTCCCAAAGGGTGAGTTTCAAACGATTGAAACAATTGGGAAGTGCAGTGGGATGTTTGAGTTTGAGAATATCCATATCCTCAAATTCTTTGTCAAAGGTGCCGAAAACGCAAGTCCCATCAGGGTTGACCATGCTCTTAGGCGTGGGCACCGCTCTGCGTTCTTTTGCAATAAATTTACTGTATTCTCCCATAGTGTTCTCCTTTATAGAGGAATTTTATAAATTGATTATACCATAAAAACGCTTCTCTTTTCAAGAGGGAAAAGGAAAAAGAGGGCTACAGCCCCCTTTTGCGTACAAACATGAAGTTGCATCAGGATAATACTGCATATTGGTCATTACGAGAAAAAAGTATCCTCATTCAAGGTATAACTTTCCTCTAAGCCGCAAGCATAAAGGGAAACGATCAAAGTTAAAAGCAACAAAACCAACATTGCTCTTTTCATCTCTTTACCCCTTGTTTGATCATTCCCGCAATAAAGAACACGGCAAATGCTCCTGCCTGCACCATCACGATGGTGGGTCCCACGGGCAAACCTTGCTTCAATCCTATTGCAAGGATAAGCCCCACGAACGCCGTGACCATCGAGATCAAAACCGATGCAATGGTGACCGAGCGAAAACTCTTAAACACACGCATTGCCGAAAGCGCGGGGAAGATGATCAACGCAGAGATCAAAAGAGACCCCACGAGATTCATGGCAAGCACGATGACCACCGCGATGATCACGGCAATGATAAGATTATAAAGGGTGGTTTTTACCCCCGTTGCCTTTGCAAAACTCTCATCAAAGGTGACCGCGAAAATGCGGTTATAAAAGATGGCGAACACGCTTACCGTCACAAGGGAGAGTCCCACCGATACCCATACTTCCACTTTGGTCAACGTGAGCACCGAAGTGGACCCAAAGAGGGTACCGCACACGTCCGCCGACACGTTGGAGGAAGTGGGGAAAATGTTCATTAAAAGATAACCGAGCGCCAGCGCAAACACCGAAACCAGCGCCACGGACGCATCCCCTTTCATGCGTGCGTTGGAGCCGGTGCGCAAAAGCAAGATCGCACAAAGAATGGTAACGGGCATTACTATCATCATTTGGTTGGTTAGCCCCACCACCGCCGCCACCGCCATGGCGCCGAACGCCACGTGGGAAAGACCATCCCCGATAAAGGAAAAGCGTTTGAGCACCAAAGTGACTCCCAACAGAGAGGAGCAAAGCGCGATCAAAACGCCCACGATCAGAGCATAGCGCACGAAAGGAAACTGCAAATAGTCGTTTAACCTATGAAAAAACTCACTCATAGTCCCCTTCCTCCGCGATCTCCGCCGTGTATTCCCTTCCGCGCTCCGTGGCAAGATACCCTTCCACCGAACCGAAAAAGTTTTCTTTCCCGATATGCAAGATCTTATTGGCATAATGCAAAGCCGCACGAATATCGTGTGAGATCATGATGATGGTGATGCCCTCTTGGTTAAGGGTTTTTATGATCTCGTACATTTCCGCCGTCACCTTGGGATCCAACCCCGAAACCGGCTCGTCCAAAAGCAGGATCTTTTCGGTGGCGCAAAGAGCGCGAGCGAGAAGCACGCGTTGTTGCTGCCCGCCCGACAGCTCACGATAAGAGCGTTTGGTAAGCTCGGTTAGGCGCATTTTTTCAATGTTTTTACGAGCGCGTTCCCGCTCCTTTTTACCGTAAAATGGACGAAACTTGCCCATGCTCAAACAGCCCGAAAGCACCACTTCCCACACCGAAGCGGGAAAGTCGCGCTGAATAAAGGACTGTTGGGGCAGATAGCCTATCTCGAACTTTTTCAAACCGTCACCGAACAAGATCTCCCCTTTGAGCGGTTTCATCAACCCGAGGACGGTTTTCATCAAAGTGGTTTTTCCCGAACCGTTTTCCCCAACGATGGCGAGATAATCCCCCTGCTCGACCGAGAAGGAAAGGTCCCGTAGGATCGCCCCGTTCTCATAGCCGAGTGTTAAATGATTGCATGCTAATTGTGCCATACTTCTCCTATTCGCGCTTTGATCGCGCACTTTTTTCTTTAATACAAACGGTTTTGCTTTTAAGCGGTAAGCGCCGTGGTAAGTGCTTGCAAATTCGAGTTCATGACCGCAAGATACGTTCTACCCGCGGCATATTCCTTTTTGGTGGATGATTGTAAGGAATCCAGCACCAAGATCTGTTGGTTCTTGTTCCGAGTTGCATTTTTAATGCTTTTCGCAATAGACCCATCAGAACTTTCCAACTTGAAGATGACCTTCAGCTCATATCGATCCACCAATTCCGCAAGTTTCACGATGGTATCCACGCTTGCATTTGCCGCCGCCGAACAACCGGAAAACGCCGCACAAGCAGTCAAACCGTAATCATCCGTAAGATAACGGAAGGGAAAACGATCCCCAAAAAGTACCGTTTTACGGGAAGCTGCGGAAACCATCTCTTGATACTGTCCGTCAAGAGCGGTCAGTTGCCCGATATAAGAGGCCGCGTTTGCCGCGTACACTTCCGCATGATCGGGATCGATGGCGGAGAGTTCGTCACGGATCAATCCCACGTAATACGACGCGTTTTTCAAAGAGAGCCAAACGTGCTCGTCATACTCCGTCGCTTCGTCATCATGTCCCCCTTGTTCGTGCTCTTCTTCCTCTTCTTGCATTCCTTGCACGGCTTGTTCTTCCTTTGCCATGCTGCCAAGAAGAGAGAGCAAATTCATTTTGTGCATTTTTTTGTTCGTGGCGTTTTTCAGGGCATCGGGTACCCAATCATCCGATTCCCCCCCGATAAAGATAAACAGATCGGCCTTCGAGATGGAAACCATATCCGACACAGAAGGTTGATAGCTGTGTAAGTCCACCCCGCTATCAAGAAGCAACGTGACGTTTGCCCAATCCGCATCCTTCCCCACAACGTTCATGACCCAATCGTATTCAGGAAAAATGGTGACCACGATCTGCAAACGATCGTCCTCTTGCATATCGCAACCCGTAAATGCCGCAAAAACGGCAAAAAGCATAATTACCAATACAATCAACGTAATACTTTTTTTCATAAAAAACCTCCTTGTTTAAGTTGTGCCCCACCTACGGCGGGAAAAAGAAAGAATGAAAAGGGGGTTCAATTCAACAATTTTACTTTTAAACGAATGGAGGTAATAAAAGAACTGCTTTTCCGTTCGCGTGCGCCCTGCCTCTCCGCTTGAAGAAAGCCCAAAAGCAGCAAAAGCGGTAAACAAAGCGCTGCCATAACCCAAGAGAGGGTGGCTAAGATCTTACAAATGGGACAACTTTCTTCTCCGTGGCAATCGTGCCCGCTTTCCAACGCAACGAAAACAACCGAAAACAAAACGGACAAGATCAAAAGTAGGACTAACAAACGGGAAGCAACTTTCATTTCACACCTCCCCCCTGCAATCCTTGCAAACGCCAAAGAGCAAACATTCTCCTTTATTTAAGGAGAACCCATCTTCCAGCGCAAGGGCTTGCTCAAAGCGAGCCGCCGCCGAAGCGGAAACGTGCTCGGTCTTGCCGCAACGCACGCAGGAGATATGGATCTTGCCCGCACAAGCGTGACTGCCCGCATAACGATACCCCACCGAGCGATCCCCCGCAAGAGAAACGCGCACCACTTTGCCCTCTTTTTCCAAATCGGCAAGGTTGCGGTACACCGCGCTCTTGCTGACGGTTGCACAAAGAGCTTCCGCGATCTGCCCTGCGGTCACGGAAGCGTCGTGCTTGCTCTCCAAGTATTGCAGAATGGCTCTGCGTTGTTCGGTACTGTACTGTTTCATCGTTCTATGAATTTGCGACTCATTCGCAAATGTATTATATCATCACATAAAAAAAGCGTCAAGCATTTCTCCTGCCCAACGCTTGAAAAATACAAAATATTTTAAGAGAGATCAAACGCGCATCAAAACCACCGTTTTCAAATACAGAGCATCATCCAGCGAAACCTTTGCGGCGTGATCGGGGGCTTGGGTTCGCACTTCCAACAGTTTTACCTCGCATTTGGCAAGGGCGCTTGCTTCTTCCACCATCTTTAAAAAGAGGGGAATAGTCATAAATCGGCTGCAACTGCAAGTAAACATCACCCCGCCCTTTTGTAAAAGAGCAAGCGCGGCTGCGTTCACGCTGAGATATCCTTTGTACCCTTCTTTCACGGTATCCGCACTTTTGGTAAAGGCGGGAGGATCCAGCACGATTAGGTCGTACTTTTCACCCGCGCGTTTTTGCTCGCGAAGATAAGCGAACACGTCCTCCTTTTGCGTGCGGATGCAAGAAAAGCCGTTCAGCGCGGCGTTCTTTTCCACCTGCGCCAATGCGCTTTCGCTCACGTCCACAGCGGTCACTTCCCTTGCGCCTCCCTTAGCGGCGTTTAAGGAAAAGCCTCCTTGGTTGCAAAATAGGTCCAACATGCGGCGGCCCGAAGCATATCTGACGATCGCGGCGCGCGTTTCCTTTTGATCCAAAAAATAACCGGTTTTTTGTCCGTTTTCCAAGTCTATTGCAAGGGTCAACCCGTTTTCGGTAATGGTAAGAGCGGGATCAAGGGTGCCGTAAAGCAATCCCTTTCTCTCCTCCAACCCTTCTTTCAGGCGGGAGGCAACGTCGCTCCTTTCGTAAATACAAGCGGGAGAAAATACCTCGCGCAAAACCTCCACGATCATATCGCGGCGAAGGTCCATGCCGAGAGTCAAGATCTGCACCGAAAGATGATCGCGGTATTTATCCACGATAAGACCGGGCAAGCCGTCGCTTTCGCTGAATACGGCGCGATAATTATCCGAATACCCCAAGGCTTCCCTTTGCACCTTTGCCTCACGCACTCTCGAAAGGAAGAGAGCACGATCGATGGGAGTTTCGTCACGGGTCATCAAGCGTACGATGATCTTGGAAGCATGGTTGATAAACCCATACCCCACGAGCCTGCCCGAAGAGGTGACCACCTTTGCCACCGAACCCTGCGCGTCCTTACCCTCTATCCTTTGCACGGTATTGGCAAAGATCCACGGATGTTTATCCGCGCGCTTTTCCTCACCTTTTTTCAAAACCAGCGTGTACATAGTTCGCTCCGAATGTTTTCTCGCCTTATAGTAGCATTTTCCGTGCGGGAAAGCAATAAAAACCGGCGTATAAAATTGACACAGGGACAAGCAAGTTATTAAAATAACTTCTGTATGAGTTTTCTCACGAAAAACAAAGAGATGGATATGACCACGGGACGGCTTTTGCCCAAGATATTGGCATTTGCCATTCCTCTTGCTTTATCCGGAGTGCTCCAACTGCTGTTTAATGCGGTAGACTTGATCGTGATAGGCAATTTTTCTAAGACCAAAGTGATCTCCTTGGCGGCGGTCAGTTCCAACAATTCTCTCATCAACCTGTTCGTGAACGTAGCGATCGGCATTTCGCTGGGCGTAAACGTGGTGATGGCGCAAGCGATAGGGGAAGGAAACGCCAAGAAAGCGGAACGCACCGTGCACACCGCTATGCTCCTTTCCGTTGTGATCGGGCTTGTGATCATGTTGATAGGCACGCTGGGGGCCAGGCAATTTTTGGAATGGATGCACGCGAATCCGGACGTGATAGACAAGGCGCACACCTATCTTTTTATTTACTTTTTCGGCGCTCCCGCCAATATCGTGTACAATTTCGGCGCGGCGCTGCTTCGCGCCAAAGGGGATACCAAGCGCCCCCTGTTCTATTTGACCATAGCGGGTGTGATCAACGCGGGACTGAATATTCTTTTGGTGGTGCCGGGCAAGATGGACGTGGCGGGCGTGGCGGTTGCCACCATCGTATCGCAGTACATCTCCGCTCTGCTCGTGGTGCTTGCGCTCATGCGCGAAGAAGGCGTGCTTCGCCTCTCTTTGAAAAAACTGCGCTTTCACAAAGAACAACTGCGCCGAATCTTGCGCATCGGACTCCCTTCGGGCGTTCTTTCTTCCTTCTTTTCCATTGCGAATATTATCATTCAATCTGCCATGAACGGCTTTTCCGCCGCCGTGATCGCGGGAAACGCCACCGGGATCTCCCTCGAAGCTTTTATTTATACTTCCATGAACGCGGTGGCGGGTACTGCCGGCACTTTTTCCGGTCAAAACTACGGTGCCGGCAAGTATAAGCGCATCAAAAGAGTGATGCTCAACTGCTGTTTGATAGAAATGGGAGTGGGAATTATACTCGGTGGGCTTTTTATGCTCTTACGGCACCCCCTTGCCTCGCTTTATACCACCGATCCCGAAGTGGTAAAGGTGGCAGGTGAGCGTATGATGGTGATCCTGCCCTTCTACTTTGTTTGTGGGGTGGTGGAAGTGCTGGTAGGCTGTATGCGCGGCATGAATTATTCCCTGCTCCCCACCTTTGCGAGTTTTCTTTCGGTGTGCGTGTACCGCATCGTGTGGGTATATACCTTGTTCCGCAAATATCGCACCACGCGCGCGCTTTGGATGTCTTACCCCATCAGTTGGATCATAAACTTTGCCATTGACCTTGTGATGATCATTTTGGTGTTTCGCCAAGTTTTCCGCACGCACGAAAAAAGAGGGGAACAAGGCGAAAGCCTTATCACGGACGAATAACCATTTTACAAAAAGGTAAAAGCGCGTTATACTATTAAACGAAAACCATTTTAGGAGGCTTTTCTATGACGCAAAAAATCGTTCCTATTACCTTGCTCACCGGCTATCTCGGCGCCGGCAAGACCACCCTTTTGAACTATGTGTTAAACAACCAAAAAGGTTATAAAGTTGCCGTGATCGTAAATGACATCGGCGAAGTGAATATCGACGCAAGCCTTCTGGCGGCGGGCGGCGTGGTACAAGAAAAGGACGCCAGCCTCGTGCCGCTTCAAAACGGCTGTATCTGCTGCACCCTCAAAGAGGATCTGATCAAGCAAATTGGGGAACTTGTGCTTTCCAACAAGTTTGATTACATTTTGATAGAAGCCAGCGGCATTTGCGAGCCTGTGCCCATCGTGCAAACCATTGAATACATTCACGAAAACACCAAAAACTGCGATATGACCGTGAAGTTGGATAACGTGGTATCGGTGGTGGATGCCCTGCGCCTTGCGGAAGAATTCGGGGACGGAAAGGACCTGATGAAAGAGGAGATCGAAGAGGACGATATTGAAAACCTGATCATCCAACAGATCGAATTTTGCACCAAGATCATTGTGAACAAGACTGACCTCGTCACCAAAGAGCAACTCAAAGAAGCGGAGAGCGTGATTCGCGCTTTGCAACCCGAGGCAGAGATCATTGAAGCGGTGAAAGGCGAAGTGCCCCTCGATAAGATCCTCGGCACCGATTGCTTTGATTTTGAAACCGCGTCCCGCTCGGCGGCTTGGATCAAGGGCTTGGAAGAATTGGAAGAAGAGGAAGAACCCGAAGGCGAGGTGTTGGAATACAATATTTCCACCTTTGTGTACAAGCGCAGAGCCCGCTTTGATACCAAAAAGTTCATTGATTGGGCAAACAACAACTTCCCCTCCACCGTCATTCGCGCCAAAGGTGTGGTGTGGATCTCCCGCGATACCGACAACATGTATATGTTTGAACAAGCGGGCAGCCAAAAGAGTTTGGTAAATGCGGGTCCCTGGGTGGCCTCCCTTTCCAAACAAGAGCAACAGGAGATCCTTTTGATGGCTCCCGAAGTTGCCGCGGAATGGGATGAAAAGTTTGGTGATAAGATGATCAAACTCGTGTTTATCGGAAAAGGCATGGATCGCGCCGAGATCGAAAAGCAACTTGACGCTATGCTGAAATAAACGAATGTATTAAAAATGAGGGCGTTGCTTCCTCGCAACGTCCTTTTTCTTTACTCTATCACACCGACTATATTATCACTCTATCACACCACCCTTGATAAACTCATTCAAAAGCGAGGTGGAAGGAATTGTAATATTGGGGATATCGGATACTTCTTTTAACACTTCGCGAATGTTATCCGTCCATTTGTTGGGGAAAGCATCCAAGGAATTGCCCAAGCAACGTTTATAAACCAACAACTCGTAATCATACACGCTATCCACCGTGTAATCCGCACGGTGCACGTAAGGATAGATATTTTCCTTTTCTGCCCGCAACACTTCATCCCACTGGGTGAGGGTGTTTTCAAGAGAATAGCCGCGCGAATAAAAGTCACGCAAAATGCGCCTGAGCAAGCGAAGCTCCACGGGAGCGATCGTTCTGCCGCTGGGCAGCGCGAAATCACGTCGAGGAGTAATATAAATACCAACGATCCTATCGTCACGTTTGCCGCCGTTTCCCAGCACGACGGGGTTGAGCGCGTGGATGCCCTCTACGATGATGATATCCTCTTTTTCGGGAGTGATCTCCCTGGTATCTCCCGCCCTTTTCCCTTCCAAAAAGTCAAAACGGGGAATGACTGCACTTTTGCCTTCCAAAAGAGATTGCAAGGTAAAGGAAAGAAAGTTCACGTCCATGGCGTTTAAGGAATCCAAGTCTAAAAGCCCCGAAGGCAAAACTGGAATCTTGTCACGATCGATGAAAAAATCATCGGTGGAAATGCGGTGCACCTTTACCCCGCGAAATTCCAAGCGATTTGCAAGCAAATTGGAAAAAGTGGTCTTGCCGCTGGCGGAAGGACCTGCTATCATGATCATCTTTACCGATCTTTCGGCAAAGATCTTATCCGCAATGCGTATCACTTGTGAATCAAAATTATACTCGCTGTTATAAATCAGCGAGGCAAGATGCTTTTTTGCCAAAACTTCCATGTACGCCCAATTGATCATATTGTCACCTCACATATAGTTTACCACCCTTTGCAAGAAATGACAATACGCCTCCTGAATAATATGCCGACGCTCGCGCGTTTGACAGTCACAGCACTTTAAGATATAATGAAACCATAAAACCGGAGGTTATTATGACACCCCAAGAGATTTTTTCCAAAATAGATCACACTCTGCTTTCCGTCACCGCCACGCAAGAGGAGTTTATTGCCCTTGCGGAAGAAGGGATCGAAGCGGGAGCCGCCTCTCTTTGTGTGACCCCTGCCGCCATTCCCTTTCTAAAAGAAAAATACGGTGACGCCATCCCTCTCACCACCGTGATAGGCTTCCCGAACGGATACCAAACCACCGAAACCAAGGTGTTTGAAACCTTAGACGCCATTAGTAAGGGCGCGGTTGAAGTGGATATGGTAATAGCCGTGGGTAAGGCAAAGGAAAAAGATTACGATTATCTTTTGCATGAGATCTCCGCCGTGCGCGCCGCCGCCAAAGGAAAGGTGCTGAAAGTGATCATTGAAACCTGCCTTTTAACAGAGGAAGAAAAGATCATGCTCTGCGAGATCGTGACCAAAGCAGGCGCAGATTATATCAAAACCAGCACGGGATTTTCCAAGGCCGGTGCCACCATTGAGGACGTGCTTCTTTTCAAAAAGCATATCGGAAAGAACGTTAAGATCAAAGCGGCGGGCGGTATTCGCACCTTGGAGGACGCGGAAAAATTTATTGCGGCGGGCGCGGATAGAATTGGCGCAAGCGCCGTTATCAAGGGGTATTACAAACGATGAAACTTGTGGTTCAAAGAGTAAAAAGCACCCGCTTGGAAGTGGACGGCAAACTCGTGTCCGAGATAGGCAAAGGCCTTGCGGTTTACGTGGGCGTAGCCGTGGGCGACAGCGAGAAGGACGCGGATCGCTTGGCGGAAAAACTTGTGAAACTACGCATTTTTGAGGATGAAAACGGCAAGATGAACCTATCGGTATCCGATATCGGCGGGGAGATCTTATCCATTTCCCAGTTCACCCTGCTTGCGGACGTGTCACACGGCAACCGTCCCGGTTTTTCAGGTGCGGAACGCCCGGAAAGAGCCAACGAACTGTACGAGTATTTTTGTGCAAAGGTGGCGTCCTTGGGGGTGCCCGTAAAGAAAGGTGTGTTCGGCGCGGATATGCAGATCATGCAGCACAACGACGGTCCCGTCACTATTATTTACGAGGGCATTTAAGGGCACATCTGCGGCGTTTATGCCCTCTTTTTTGTTTTTTATAATTATTTGTATCATTCCTAATTCCGCATTCCTAATTCCGCATTCTTAATTCCGCATTCCGAATTCCGCATTCCGAATTGCTAATTGCGTAGCAATATATCGAGCGGCTTGCCGCATATCGAGCACGAAGTGCATATCGAGTGCGTTAGCACA